>QKXI01000014.1 GCA_003367665.1 Leifsonia sp. ku-ls
GGCGCGGAGGTGGTGCACGTCGCCGACCGGCGGGACGCGCTCGCCGCCCGCGCCGACGGCGTGCGCCGCGACATCCCCCTCGTCGCCGCCTATGCCCTCGCCGGTCCGGCGGCGGTCGCGGCCGTCGGCGCCGAGCTCGCGGGCATCGCGCCCGACCAGGTGTGGGCCGCCGTCGACGTCTCGCGCAAGGCCGAGGACACCGCCGCGTGGGTGCGGGCGCTGGACGCGGTGCTCGCGGTCGACGCCGTCGCCGCCACCGGAACCGCCCTCACCTCCAGCCCCGGCGACGTGCACCGGCTCGGCCTGCCCGTGCTCTGGCTGGAGGCGCCGACCGGCGGATAGGCTGGGACGATGCTGGTATTGACGCGCAAGGCGGGGGAGCGGGTGCTCATCGGCGACGACATCGTCGTCACCATCCTCGATGCGCGGGGCGACGGCGTCCGCATCGGCATCGACGCGCCGCGGGGCATCCGCATCCAGCGCGACGAGGTCGTCAAGGCCGTCACCGAGGCCAACCAGGAGGCCACCCAGGGCGCCGCCGGAACCGACGACGCCGAGGCGCTCATCAAGAAGTCGCTCGGTCTCTGAGCGCGCCGACCTCCGCCGCCGCCCGCCGCATCCCGACGACCCCGCGCAGCGTCAGGTAGACGCCGAGGAACAGCTCCCACACCACCTCCGGCAGCGTGAGCAGCGCCGACCACGGCGACACCTGGTCGTAGGCCCCGAGCAGCACCGCGACGCCCGACAGGGAGACCAGCGGCCCCGCGATCATGCCGAGCACCGCCCAGCCACGCGGCACCAGCCGGGCGCGGTAGAGCAGCGCGCCGAGGATGAGCCCGTTACCGAGCCCGACGACGAAGCCGGGCCCGAGTAGGAACGTCCACCCGTGCAGCGCCACCAGCGCCTGCGACACCACCAGCGCCGCCCCCGCCCCGCCGTCCGCCGTCCCCTCCTGCCGGAGCGTCACCACGGTGAGCAGGCTCAGGATGCCGACCGCGATCAGCGCCGACTCCATCACCCGGGCGACCACGTACCCGAGCGCCAGCGACGGGCTCGTCCGGCGCAGCGTCGGGTAGAGCACGAGCGCGGTGCCCAGGTTGGCGACGATGAGGCCGACCTCCAGCAGCGCACCCGCGAGCACGGGCGCGGTCGGTCCTGTGCCGAGCACGAACGCGGGGTCGTTCAGCACGGGGCCGTAGAGCAGCGCTCCCGGGATGGACGTGGCGAAGGTGAGCAGGAACAGCACGCCGGCGAGGAACACGCGGCGGTGGTCGGGGGTCATGGGAGGTCCTCTCGGCGCGAGGTGTACGGCGTACACCTTCTGAGGGAAGACACTAGGTGTACGCTGTACACCATGTCAAGGGCCGATCCGCCGCGCCAGACGCTGAGCGTCGACCGGGTCGTGTCGACCGCGCTCGCCGTCGCCGACGGCGGTGGGCTCGACGGCCTCAGCATGCGCGCGCTCGCGCAGACGCTCGGCGTCGTCCCGATGGCGCTCTACAAGCACGTCGCCAACAAGGAGGACCTGCTCGACGGCATGGTCGACCGCGTCTGGGCCGAGGTCGAGGCGCCCGACCCCGGCCTCGGCTGGCGGGAGGCGATGCGCCGCCGTTCGATCTCGCTCCGCGCCGCTCTGCTCCGACACAGCTGGGCGGTCGGGCTGATGGAGTCCCGGATGCGCCCCGGCCCCGCCAACCTCGCCCAGCACGACGCGATGATGGGCTGTCTCCGCCGGTCCGGCTTCTCGTTCCGCACGACCGTGCACGTCACCTCGGCGCTCGACGCCTACGTGTACGGCTTCGCGTTGCAGGAGAAGTCGCTCCCGTTCGGCACGCCGGAGGAGTCGGGAGAGGCCGCTGCGCAGAAGCTGGAGGCGACGCCGCCGGAGCTGGCCGCGATGTTCCCGCACCTGATCGAGGTCGTGTCCGAGCTCGCGAAGGCCGGCTACGACTACGACGAGGAGTTCCTCACCGGCCTCGACCTCCTCCTGGACGGCGTGGAACGGCTCCGGCCGGAGTGGGCCTCCGCAGACGACCCGGCGACGTGACGTGTCCGCCGGTCGGCGGACACGGGTGACATCCTGCCGCCGGTGCCGCCGCAGCCCCGCGATCGCGAGGCTTGAGGCATGAAGTCGTCAACCCTGGCCCTGACCGGGCTCATCTTCGCCGTCTCGATGACGACGATCGACCAGACGATCGTCGCGCTCTCCGCTCCCAGCATCCAGCAGAACCTCGGCCTCACGCACGACGGGATGCAGTGGGCGGTCAACGTCTACCTGCTCACCACGGCGGCGTTCTTCCTGCTGGGCGGCCGCGTCGCCGATGTCGTCGGCCACAAGCGCATGGCGCTGGTCGGCATCGCCGGCTTCGGCGTCACCTCGCTGCTGTGCGGTCTCGCGCCGACCGGTGACCTCGCCGAGGCGTGGCTGGTGACCGCCCGCGCGCTGCAGGGTGTGAGCGGCGCGATCATGTTCCCTGCCGCCATCGGCATCGTCGTCGAGGGCTTCGCCCGCGAGAGCCGGGGCCGCGCCATGGCGATCTTCTTCGCGATCACCGGCGCGATGACCGCGGTCGGCCCGATCGCCGGCGGCTACCTGACGGTGTGGACGTGGCGAGCGATCTTCTGGGTCAACGTTCCGATCGCCGTTGCCGCGTTCGTCATCGTCGCCGTCGCCGCCCGGCCGTCGGTGCGTCGCAGCGAGCGGATCGACTGGCTCGGCGCCGCGATCGTCGCGGCGGGGATGGGCCTCGTCGTGTTCGGCCTGCAGCAGGCCAGTCCGTGGGGCTGGGCGAACGCGGCCGTCGTCGGTTCGCTCGTGCTCGGCGCCGCCCTGCTCGTGGTGTTCGTCGTCGTGCAGCGCCGCAGTCGGCAGCCGCTCATCCGGATCGCGGCCTTCCGCGACCGCGGGTTCACGCTCTCGACCGTCGCGACGCTGTTCGCCTCCATCGCCTTCATCAGCACGTTCTTCTTCCTCAGCGTCTACGGCCAGGTCTCGCTCCAGCTGTCGGCCGCCGAGACCGGGCTGCTCTTCCTCAAGTTCTTCATTGGCTTCGTCGTGGCCAGCCGGATCGGCTCCGTGCGCTTCGACAAGCACGGCGCCCGCGGGGTGGTGCTCGTCGGCGGGTTGGTCGGTGCCGTCGGCTTCGGCTGGCTGGCGTCGACGGCGACCGACCTGTCCATCCACGCCGACGCGTTCTTCAACCCGCAGACCTGGCCGATCATGGTCGCCGGCGCCGGCATCGGGCTCATGTTCAGCCCGGTCTCGACCGACGCGGTGAACCGCGCGATCGGCGCCAGCTACGGCGAGGTCAGCGCGATCACGCAGACGATGAAGAACTTCGGCGGCGCTCTCGGCCTCGCCGTCTTCACGACGGTGGTGACCTCGCGGCTGACCGACCTGCTGACCGCCTCCTTCGCGAAGTTCGGCGGCACGGCGGCGGATGCGCAGAGCGCCGTCGAGCGCATCAGCGGCGCCTCCGGCGACAGCGGCAGCGGCCTGTCCGCCCTGCCGCAGGCGATCCAGGAGCAGATCATGCACGCGGTCAGGGCCGACTACGCCTCGGCGGTGCAGTGGGCGTTCTGGGGCATGGCCGCGGCCATGGCGGTCGTCGCGGTCGTCGGCGTGCTCTACCCGGCCGGTCGCACCTCGCTGCCGGAGGACGCCGCGCCCGCCGCCGAGCCGACCGCCGACACGGCTACAGTCTGATCGTGGCAGAGCGCGTGGACGACCGCTGGTTCGGCGACTGGATCGGCTACTCCGCCGCCGCGACTATCGCGTCGGTGCTGCTGATCCTCGCGAACCCGTTCACCGGGTACCCGCGGACGATCGCCTCGGCCGCCCTCGTGCTCGCGCTCTTCCCGATCTACTGGTTCCTCGCCCGGCCGAGCCGGGCGGGGGTCCGCGGCAACACCTGGCGGGCGTGGACCTATGTCGGCCTCGCGACCGCCGTCTACTTCGTCGCGTACGGCCTGAACAACTGGGCGAATGTGGCCCTGTTCATCGTGTCGCCGCAGTTCTTCCTTGTGCTGTCGGCCGTTCCCGCGGCGATCGCGATCGTCGTCATCAACCTGGGCGGCGTGGCCGTGCGCTGGGCGCTCGGCGACCTGGCGCCGGGGGATGTGGCGAGCACGCTCGGCCTGACCGTGCTGGTCATCGCCGTGTCGATCTACTTCAGCAACCGCATCACGGCGGTGACGAAGGAGAGCCGGGAGCGCGGGCTGCTCATCCAGCGCCTCCGCGAGCAGCAGCGGGAGATCGCGGCGCTGTCCGAGGCGCAGGGCGCCGCGGCCGAGCGGGAGCGGATCGCCCGCGAGATGCACGACACGCTCGCGCAGGGCTTCACGAGCATCGTCACGCTCGGCCATGCCGTGCAGGGCGAGCTGGACTCCGACCCGGCGACGGCCAGACGCCACGTCGAGCTGATGACCGAGACCGCTCAGGAGAACCTGCAGGAGTCGCGGCGGATCATCGCCGCGATGACCCCCGGCCGGCTCGCCGAGGCGACGCTGGGGCAGGCGCTCGGCCGGGTGGCCCACCGGTTCGAGGAGGAGACCGGCGTGCCCGTCGCCTTCCGCGTCGAGGGCGAGGCGCGCCAGGCGCCGCCCGCGGTCGAGGTGGTCGCCCTGCGGGTGCTGCAGGAGGCGCTCGCCAACGTCCGGAAGCATGCGGCGGCGACGTCGGTGGACGCCGAGCTCGCCTACGGGCCGAGGACCGTCGCGCTCACCGTGCGCGACGACGGGCGCGGCTTCGACCCGGCCGCGCCGCGCGACGGCTTCGGGCTGGACGGCATGCAGGCCCGGGTGCGTGAGGCGGGCGGGGAGTTCGAGCTCGCGAGCGCGCCGGGAGACGGGACGCGGCTGCGTGTGGTGCTGCCGGCATCCATCGAGGAGGAGGCGCCGTGATCCGGATCGTGCTCGCCGACGACCACCCCGTGGTGCGGGAGGGCATCCGCGGCATGCTGCAGGGCTACGACGACATCGAGGTCGTCGGCCAGGCCGGCAGCGGACCCGAGGCCGTCGCGCTGGTGGCGGCGCTCGCCCCTGACCTCGTCCTGATGGACCTCCGGATGCCTGGGGGCGACGGCGTGGACGCGACGCGCGCGATCGTGGCGGCGCATCCAGCGGCCCGTGTGGTCGTGCTGACGACCTACGAGACCGACCAGGACATCCTGCGCGCCATCGAGGCCGGTGCGAGCGGCTACCTGCTGAAGGACATCGCCCCCGCCGAGCTCGCGCGCTCCGTGCGCGCCGCCGCAGCGGGGGAGACGGTGCTCGCCACCTCGGCGCAGACGGCGCTGCTCGGCCGCGTGCAGGGCAGGCAGGCCGCCCCAGCGCTCTCGGTGCAGGAGGTAAAGGTGCTACGGCTCGCGGCCGACGGCCTCACCAACGCGGCGATCGGCGGGCAGCTCTTCATCGGCGAGGCGACCGTCAAGACCTACCTGAGCCGCGCGTACGAGAAGCTGGGCGTCTCCGACCGCACCTCGGCGGTACGCCGCGCCCTGGAGCTCGGTCTGCTCGACTGACCCGTGCGGCAGAATGACCGCATGGCGCAGATCAGGACGGAGCGCGGGCTCGACCGGCTCGTGAACTTCTCGGACGCGACGGTCGCCATCGCGATCACCCTGCTGATCCTGCCCCTGGTGGATGCGGCGTCGCAGATCGGGAACACGCCGTTCGGCGACTTCGTCTACGAGAACATGTGGGAGATCGTCGCCTTCGCCATCTCGTTCGCCGTGATCGCCCGGTTCTGGGTCGTCCACCACCACCTCTTCGAGAGCGTGCGCGACTACAACCAGGGGATCGTGTGGTTCAACTTCCTGTGGCTGTTCGCCATCGTGGCGATCCCGTTCACAGCGAACGTGCTCGCGGCCGGCGCGGGCGAGCGCCCCGACGTGTACGCGCTGTACATCGGGGACATGCTGCTCGCCACGATCGCGACCCGGCTGATGGGCGGTGTGCTGTACCGGCACCCGGAGCTGATGACGGAGGAGGCGCGGGGGAACATCGATAAGACCCGCGGCATCGCGGAGGTGATCATCATGACGGTCGCCCTCGTGCTCGCCGTGCTCATCCCGGCGGTCAACCTGTTCTGGCTGTTCCTGCTCTTCCTGTCCGGCCCGCTGCACGCGCTTCTCCACAGGCTGGTATACGGGCCTTCCCAGACGACCGCATGAGGGTTAGCGTCGGGACATGCGTGGGAAGACCTTCTTCATCCTGATCGCGCTCGCGGTCGCGTACATCCTCGGTGCCCGGGCGGGCCGTGAGCGCTACGAGCAGCTCGTCGGAGCGGTCGAGTCGTTCTGGAACGCGCCAGACGTCAAGAAGGCGCGCAAGAAGGCTAAGGCGCAGGCCCAGAAGGCGCGCAAGCGCCTCTCCTGACGCTCACGTCAGGCGATCACGGCTCGTCGTAGTCGCCCTCGGTGTACTCGCCCTCCGGCGCCTCGACGGGCTCGGCGGCGTCGGTGTACGTGCCCTCCACCTCCGGGTCCGGGCCGGGGTTCTCCTCGGTCTCGGTGTACTGGCCGTGCACGGTGCGCTCGTGCGGCGCCTCGCCGTCGACCTCGGTGTAGCTGCCCTCGAGGTTCTCGCGTGCGTCGCCGATCGGCTGCTCTGGGTTGCTCATAGGCCAGACATTACGCCGAGTGCACCTGAACGGCTACGGTCTGCCGCGACGTAGCCGCCCGCGGGTCGGTCGGAGTAGTCTTCCGCCGTTTACGGACGATCGGCGGACCGATGAGCGACGAAGCACAGGGTCACGAGTGGCCACACCGCGTGCTCGAGCTGCGCATCCACGGCATCAAGAACACACCGCCCACCGAGATACTCGGGCGTGAGCAGTCGGAGCTGCGGCAGACGCAGGGCGACGAGAACGGCGGCTTCTGGTGGGCGCCGGCCCAGGACGAACCCGACCGCGACCCGGACGACGCGCCTTCGACGGTCGACCCCGCCGTCCCTCCGCCCGGGGTGCGCACCGAGGCGTACTCGTGGGGCCGGCTCGCCCGCTACGGCTCCGGCCCGCTGCTGTTCATCGGCCAGCTGTTCGTGCAGCTCGCCTGGCTGCTGCTCGCGCCGTTCGGGCTCGCCAACACGGCGTACTGGACCAGGCGCATCCCCACCCAGCGGCCGGGTGGAGAGTGGGAGTCCGGGGTCGGAGGCGCGTCGCTGCGCATCTTCGCCCTCGGGCTGACGCTGCTCTACGTCTGTGCTCTGGGCTCTGTGAGCCTCGACCTCGGCGTGCAGTGCGCCAACGGCACGGCGTGCACCGCGTTGCCCGGAGGCTTCCACGACTTCTTCTCCGGCGCGCCGCTGTCGTGGCGGGGTCCGCAGCTGGCGCTGCTCTCGCTCGTCCCGATCGCGGGCATCCTGCTGCTCTTCCTCGTCGCGCGGCGGGCTCGCACCCGCTACGAGGCGGCCATCTTCGACGCCGCGGACCGGATGGGCGGCCGCGGCGTCCAGCGCACCGGCCGACTGCGGCCGCTCGCCTCGGAGGGATTCTGGCGCACGGCACGCGTCGGCTCGCCGACCGAGCGCCTGCACCTCGCCGCCACCTTCCTGCTGATCGCGCTGCTGCTCGCCTGGGACCGGGTGTTCGCCGGCACGTCGCCCTGCGCGAAGCTGCAGACCTTCCTCTCGGGGGAGTGCTTCGGCGGTGCCGCGACCTCCAGCGACGTGCTCGCGAAGGTGGCCGGGTTGGTGGCCGCCGCCGGCCTGGTGGTGACCATCAGCCTGGTGGGCGCCATGGCCGAGACGACCGACTCGGGGGAGGCCGCGGTCGACGAGTTCCTGCGCGACAAGCTCCGCACCCGGGGCACCGTGACCGCCTGGGTGCTGATCGCGGCGGTCGCGCTGTACCTGTTCGTCGGCGCTTCGCTCTGGTTCGGCGGGGACTACCCGGCGGAGTCCGGCACCTTCCTCGGGCTCGCGACGGCGCCCTCCATCCTCCTCGGCGTGCTCGTCGCGATCTGCGTCTCGGCGCTCGGCTGGCGCCGCGGCGTGCCGCACTGGCTTTCGATCGCGCTGATGACCGTCGCCGGCTTCGCGTTCCTCTTCGGCGTCGCGCAGAACCCGCCGACGCAGGACGGCTCGCCCGGGCCGCTGCGCCTGCCGCTGTTCCTGATCGCCGCCGTGTTCACCGCCGTGCAGCTGGCCCTGGTGTGGTGGTGGCCCCGCTCACCGTCCGGCCGCCGGTCCGGGCCGCGCGAGCGGTTCCGCGCCGAGGGCTGGGCGGGGATGGGGCCGGGCGTCCTCATGCTGCTCGCGCTCGGCGCCACCATGATCCTGTCGACCCTGCTCGTGCTCGGCGTCCAGGGCTGGCTGGTGAGCGGCTCGCCGCCGTGCGGCTGCGCGGCCGGGCCCGCGGGCACGCTGCGCCCGCCGATCGTCTACCACAACTTCGGCGACGTGCTCCCGTTCATCGCCCTCACGCTGGCGATCGTGGGCGTCGTGGTAGCGCTCGCCGTGCTGCGGTGGATGCCGCTGCTCACCACCCCGCGCACGCGAGGCGGCCGCCGTCCGCTGCTGGAGCAGGTGGACTCGTACACCGACGGCCGCATCGCCGCGAGCACGACCGCCGACCGTCTCGCCCTCAAGATCCTGCGCGCCAGACGGCTCGCCGCGCTGGTGCACAGGGGCGAGCCCATCCTCGGCATCCTCGCCGGGCTGCTGGCCGTCGGGTTCGTCGTGGCGCTCGCCGTCTCGTACACGGTCGCCTTCCGCCTGATCGACGGCCTGGTCGGGCCGGCCCTCACCGCGATCGCCGCCGCCATCCTGCTCGTGATCGTCGAGAACGCGCTCACCGCGAAGGAGCGCCCGATCAGCGTGATGTGGGACCTGATGTGCTTCCTCCCGCGCGCCGGGCACCCGTTCGGCCCGCCGTGCTACGCCGAGCGCGTGGTGCCCGAGCTGCGCGACAGGGTCACCGACTGGCTCACCCACGACCTCCGGCCGCCCGACGGCCTCACCCTGGCTGAGCAGCTCGCCTGGCGCGACCGGCGCGAGGAGGAGGCGCTCGCCGAGGAACGCCCGTTCAGCGTCATCCTCTCGGCCCACAGCCTGGGGGCCGTGCTCGCCGTGTCCACCCTGTTCACGCTGCGCCCGGACGACGCCGAGCGTCTGCGCAACGTCGCGCTGCTGACCTACGGCTCGCAACTGCGGGTCTACTTCGGCCGGTTCTTCCCCGAGCTGTTCGGCCCCGACGCGCTCGGGACGCTCGGCGCGCGTCGCCCGCTGCTCGCGAAGGCCGACCCGTGGTTCACGCAGGTCGAACTCGACCAGGACGGCGACCCGGTCGTCGTGGACGCCTCCGGCGCGACGGACCCGTCGCTCGTCGGCCTGCTCACCCAGTCCGACGGCTCCGTCGCCTGGATCAACCTGTGGCGGCGCACCGACTACCTCGGCTTCCCGGTCAACAGCTACCGCCTGGAGGACCAGCGCCCAGACGACATCGACCGCGGCGCCGACGAGTTCGGTCCGCCGCGCTACCTGGTGAAGGTCGCGACGCATCCCGACTACCAGTCGGCGCCGCAGTACCGGGTGGCCCTGCTGGACCTCATCGCCCGGCTGCGCAACGGCTGACCCTACCCCGGGTCGTCGCGCTGTCGACCCCCCTTGCGGCGCGGCGGGGTTGGGCGTTTCGTGGCGCCTATGACCGATCAGCGCGACGAAAAGGAGCCGATCACCGGCAACGACCCGACCAACGGGCTGGCCGGCGATCTGGAGGGCGACGACGGCGGAGCCGTGGAGCCGGAGGGCCACGAGAGCGTGTTCCAGCAGGTGCTCGGCGACCTCGCCGACGGCGACGTCGTGGACGACGACCGCGCCCGCGACGACACCGACTCCACGACCCCGTACAGCGAAGAGGGCAAGCCGTAGGCGCCCGGAAGGAGCTGAGCATGAGCGACACCAGCGGACTGCCGAACACCGACGCGAAGGGCGTCCCGATCGAGGACGAGCCGGAGCGGTTCGAGGAGGGCCAGGGCTCGGTCGACACCTCTGAGGAGGACGTCGCGGCCGCGGAGGAGGCCGGCTCGGACAACGCGTCCGGCGCGGATCGCGACGCGCAGGCGGCGGAGCCCGCAGAGACGGAGCCCGGTCAGTCGGGCGAAGTCTCCGCGCCGGGCGAGACCGGCATCGCGCCGGAGGGAGCGGAGGACGTGACGACGGCCGACGCCGGCACCGACCAGGCCGAGCCACCGCCCGCCGACTTCGACCCGGCGGACCACCCGTCCAACCCCGACCTCGTCAGCGGCACCGACGCCAGCGAGCCGCCGGACTGACCCGGCCCCCGAGTCACCGGCGCCAGCGCGCCGGTTCCGACCGGCCCCGCTCTCCTCATCCCAGGGCGGGGCCGGCCTTTGCGTCCGCCGTGCAGGTGAGCGATCGAACGTCCGATTCTCCTGCCGGACTGCCTCCTGTCGGAGATTCGCAGGTCAGTGGTTCGAATCGCCGACGTACGTGGTGGGGCGCGGTCAGGGGGCCGGGCGGCCGGCCAGCCAGCCGGCGCCGGCGGCCAGGCCGGCGACGCACAGGGCCGCGCCGACGCCGAGCACGGAGACGTCGCCCGCCGGGCGAGGCAGCAGCAGGCCCACGACGACGAGCAGCGCGCCGACGTTGAGCAGCACGGCGGCGAGCCACCCCAGAGTCGTGCGCAGCGTCGCGTTCATCCGGGGTATCGTAGCCCGCCGACCGCGGACTACTCCCCGTCGATCAGCTGGAGCAGGCGCTTCGTCTCGCGGGCGATGTCGTCGTGGTCGTTCTGTGCGGCCCGGCTCTCCAGCGAGATCACCGCGCAGCGGTGCACCTTCGTGAAGTCGCCGTACGGGAAGCTGAACCGGCCCTTCGTCTCCTCGCTCTTGTCCGGGTCCTCGCCCAGGTGCCAGAGCGCGTAGTCGTCCCAGCCGTCCTTCTCGATGTACGCGTTCTCCTTGTCGGCGCTCGGCGCGTGCTCGCTCCAGTCGTCACGTTCGTCGCGCACGACCGTGCCCTGCTCGACCAGCTTGCGGGCGTGCTCGAGGGCCTTCTTGTTCAGTCGGACGCTCATGCCTCTCCCTGGTTCCCGGTCGCGGCCGTCTCGGCGTCGAGCGACTCGTTGATGAGGGACGCCACCAGCATCCGCCAGTCCGACCCCTCGTGCAGCGTCTCGGTGTAGCCCGGGGGCACGGCGCCGAACACCGGCTCGTGCTCCTCGCCCTCCACGGCCACGCGGATCAGCGTCCCGAGCTCGGCGTGGGACTCGTCGAGCACCACCCACACGCCCGGCGACTTCTTCTCCACGTGGAAGATGCGATCGCGGTACGGATACCTCACACTGGACATCTCGAGCTCGCTCGCCGACATGGCGACTCCTCTCCTCGGACTCGTCGCACACCATCGAACGCCGTGCCGCGACGCTTGGCAAGAGGGCGGTGGGCCGCCCGGGCCGGCGGTCAGGCCGAGCGGCGACCGCTCAGCACGCCGTCGATCCGCGCCAGCAGGTCGGCCGGGTCGTCGAACACCGAGACCGCGCCGGCCTCCAGCAGCTCCGACGGACCCACCCCACCCGAGAGCACGGCGGCCGCGCGCACGTGGGCGCGGGCGGCGGCCATCATGTCCCACACCGAGTCGCCGACGAACAGCGCGTCCGACGGCGCCGCGCCGGCCCGTTCGAGCGCCACCTCGATGATGCCGGGCTCCGGCTTGGCCGTGGCCACGTCATCGGCGTTGGTGGTGGCGTGGATGGCATCGCCCGCATCCAGCACCTCCATCAGCATCTCCAGCTCGTCCTCGGGCGCCGACGTGGCGAGCACGACCCGGATCCCGCGCGACGACAGCTCGCGCAGCAGCTCGGCGGCCCGGCCGAACGCGTGCAGGCGGCCCGCCTGCTCCTTGTAGTACCGCGAGTGCAGGTCCTTCGCGCGCGACGTCCACTCCTCATCCCTGTCGCCCGCCAGCGACTCCAGCAGCCGGGCCGAGTCCTGCCCGATCGCCCGGTGGATGCGCCACGCGTCCACCGGAGCGCCGAGCTCCTCGAAGGCGCGGCTCCAGGCGTCGACGTGGAGGAAGTTGGAGTCGACGAGGGTCCCGTCGACGTCGAAGAGCACAGCGGAGATCGTCATGGCTCCACGACTACCACCCCTTGCGTCCACCCGGCATGGGGTGCACCGTGCGCGGCATGGCTGATCACTCGTACCCGGAACTCACCGAACCGCGCACCGCCATCGTCACCGGATCCGACTCCGGCATCGGCCGTGCCACCGCCGTCGCGCTCGCCCAGGCCGGGATGGATGTCGGCATCACCTGGCACTCCGACCAGGAGGGAGCGGAGGAGACCGCCCGCCTCGTCCGCGAGGCCGGCCGTCGCGCCGTCGTCGCGCAGCTCGACACCACCGACGCGCCCGCCTGCGGCGACGTCGTCGACCGCATCGCAGACGAGCTCGGCGGCTGCGACGTCTTCGTCAACAACGCCGGCCTGAATGGCGGCACCCCCTTCTTCGAGACCGACTGGGAGACCTGGCGGAAGACCGTCTGCGGCGACCTCGACGGCGCCTTCGTCTGCATCCAGCGCATGGCGAGGCGCATGGTGGACGCGGGACGCGGCGGCCGCATCATCGGCGTCACCAGCGTCCACGAGCACCAGCCGCGGGTCGGCTCCGCCGCCTACGACGCCGCGAAGCACGGCCTCGGCGGCCTGCTCAAGACCCTCGCGCTGGAGCTCGGCGAGTACGGCATCACGGCGAACGCGGTCGCCCCCGGCGAGATCTCCACCCCCATGAACGACGCGGAGGACGAGGACCCGCACGACGTGCACCGCCCCGGCATCCCGCTGGGCCGCCCCGGCGACGCCCGCGAAATCGCGGCGGTCATCGCCTTCCTCGCCTCCCCGACGGCGTCGTACGTCACCGGCGCATCGTGGGCGGTGGACGGCGGGATGCTGCAGATGGGGCCGCAGGCCGGGTCGCATCTCACCTCGGACGACTGGCGGCGGCTCTAGCCGCTCACCGCATCCCGACGGCCGTGCCGCCGCACCACGAGTGCGGTCGCGCGGCCGTGTTCTTCGTCCGCTGTCTTTCGCGGCGGCCCCGGCTCTGCTTCGATCGTCGCCAGGCCATCCCCGGCCCACCCCCTATTCCGGGCTCGGGGGTGGCGACCGGCGGGCCCGCTCGGATCGGGCGCTGACGGGCCCGCCGGTCCTCTCACTTCTTCCCCTCGGAACTGCTGTCTTTCGTGCTCCGGCCGAGCCGGTCAGTATGCCTGACAGAACGTGGTCGTCGTCGCGTCAACGGAACAGCGGTCGGTGTGTCCCCCTCGGGCCCGCCGTCCGATGGGGAAGAGATCGTGATCCGCTCTGCGACGACACAGCTGCACTGGCCGCGCCCGCCGGGCTCGGCCGATCGCCGACGCCGTGGCGTCCTGGTGGCGACCTTCGCCGCCGTTGGCGCCCTCGTCGCCACCCTGATGTCGCCGGCCCACTACGCCTACGCCGACACGACCGCCGTCTCGACCGTCTACGAGACGGCGACGAACACGGTCGACGGCTCGACCGCGGCCTCGTCGGACGCTCCGGGAGGCCACAAGACGGGGACGGCGAAGCCGGGCGACACGCTCAAGTGGGTGGTGCCGTACCAGAACAACACCGGCGCCGCGGCCGCTGTCGACGTGAAGGCGGACATGAGGCAGGGCACGGGCTTCTCCACGGGCAGCTACGTGCCGGGCTCGCTCCAGCTTCCACCAAACCCGAACGCCGCCGGCACGCTCACCCCGCAGTACTCGGTGGGCGGCACGTGGAGTTCCGGCACCCCGCCGGCCGACGCCACGGGAGTCGGGTACACCGGGACGGTCTTCCCTCCGACGACTCAGCAGCTCTCCGCGACGTTCCCGAGCCCCAGCGGGACGACCCTGGCGACCACGGGGGGCGACGGATACAACGCCGTGACCCGCGGCAACCTCACCTACGCGGTCTTCCACCACACCGCCGGCAACATCGTCTACTGCGCCCAGCAGAACGGAAGCACCTGTCCGGGCTGGCCGACTAACCAGAACGCACAGCCCTGGTCCACGGTCGCGGGAACGCCGATCGGGACGGGCGCGGCCATCCAGCTGGGAACGGCCTGGCAGAACGGCACGTGGATCTCCGGCGACAAGCTCTTCTGGCTTATGGGCACCTGGGATAACTCGAGCACCGGTACGGCCTGCCTCGACCTGTCGACCACGACGCCGACCAGCTGCGGCTACACGGTGCTCACCACCAATCCGATCAACAACTCCCAGTGGGCGCACATCGGGTCGTCCGGGATCACGGCGTCCAACGGCAACATCTACGCGGTCGCGTCGGCCGGCCGGAGCAACGGCACCGGAACCTATCAGTACGTCTGCATCACGCCGTCGACAGGCGCGTCGTGCGGCACTCTGCAGATCATGAGCGGCGTCACGTCGCAACAGGCTCTGCAGGCGACGACGTTCGACAACCGCGTCTTCGCGAGCGTCCAGCAGACCCCCACCTCGTCCTGGCAGACGTTCTGCTATGTCGCAGGCGGAACGCTGTGCACGGGCAACTGGCCCGTCACCACATCCACCTCGGCGGCCCTCGGTGGAAACGTCTACGCCCCGGTGCTCTCGACCTCCGGAGTGCTCACCGGGGTGTGCACCATCGCCAACGGCGCAGGAAGCACCACGAGCTGCTGGGATCTGAGCGGCAACCCCTTGGCGAACAACCCGTACACCGGCACCGGGGCCTTCTACAACGTCACGACCAACACGTCGGGCGATGTCTACAAGAGCGGCACCAAGGTGTACGTGTCCATCGGGAACATGATCACCTGCCGTGATTTCGCGCAGTGGAGCGGCACGGGCGCGGTCCCCGCGTGCACGGGGTTCAGCAACCCCGTCAACAACAAGAACTACACGGTCCGCTCGGCATCGACGATCGCGCCGAACTGCCTCGTCGCAGACTCCGACTCCGGGCAGATCACCTTCTTCAACGCCATCACCGGCGGTGGATGCATGGGAACCTCCGGCCCGAGTTCGATGACGGTGACCCCTGAGACCTACTACTGCGGGTCCGGTGCGGGCGGATTCCAGGGATGGGGAACGTTGTCCTTGCCCGGCCTCGTCGCCGGAACGTATACGAACACCTCCGTGACGCTCCGCGACCAGAACAACGCCGTCATCAGCGGCTGGAACAACGTCACGCTGAACCCGGGCGAATCGCGATCGCTCGCCGGCGTCCCGACGACGGTGACCTCGATCGTCGCCAGCGTGACCGTCAACGGCGTCAACGACCCGTCCGGGGTCGCCAGCGGCCAACTCTCCATCAGCTGGGTCGGCAGCCCTCCCGAGCTCTGCTTCGAGACGATCGCGCCGCCCGTCTCCTGCGACGCGGCCGCTCCGCTTCGGGTGTTCTCCTACGCCAACGCGGTCACCACCTCCTCCGCGGCGAGCGACTCTCCCGGCGGCAACGGGTCGGGCGGCAGCATCGCCGCGAACCAGGCCGACTTCCTGGTGCAGGCCGACCCCTCCCAGTGCGCGTTGCAGATATCGAAGACGGCCTCCGTCCCCTCCGCCAGACCGGGCGACACCGTGGCCTACACCATCACGGTGAGGAACACCGGGTCGCAGGCCTACGACAGCGCGTCCTTCACCGACGACCTCGGCGACGTGCTGCAGGATTCGACGTTCGACGCAAACGCGACGGCGTCGACCGGTTCGGTCACCTACGCCTCGCCGACCCTCTCCTGGTCGGGGGCGCTCGCCGCGGGCGCGACGGCCACGATCACCTACTCCGTGACGGTCAAGAACCCGGATGCCGGCGACCACCGCATGATCAACACCGTGGTCTCCCCGACGGCCGGAAGCAATTGCGCCGCCGGCTCCGCTGACGCTGTCTGCACCGCGAACGTCCCGATCTCGGATCTGACCGTGACCAAGACGGCGGACGACAGCGCGGTGCAGTCCCCGGCGAAGGTCGGTGACCTCATCACCTATCGCTTCAGCGCTCAGAACACGGGCCAGACCACCCTCAGCGCCGTGACCATCACCGATCCGCACCCCGGCCTGAGCGCCTTGACCTACAGCTGGCCCGCGCCCGCCAACCCGGGAGTGCTTCTGGCCGGCCAGGCGGTGACCGCCACCGCGACGTACGCGCTGACGCAGGCCGACATCGACAACGGCCTGGTCCAGAACTCGGCAACAGCGGCCGGCAATCCGCCGACCGGTCCGCCGGTGACCACTCCGCCGACGGGAGCCGACGTGCCGTTGGTGCAGGGACCCGATCTGACTCTCACCAAGACCGCGAACTCCTCCGGCGTCTCCGACCCCGCGGCCGTCGGCGACATCGTCGAGTACACCTTCACGGCCACGAACACCGGTAACACGACGCTCACCGCGGTGAGCATCAGCGACCCGCTCCCCGGCCTCTCGAACCTCGTGTACGTGTGGCCGGGAGTGGCCGGCACGCTCCAGCCCGGCCAGTCGGTCACCGCGACCGCGCTCTACACGGTCACCCAGACGGACATCGACTCCGGCCATGTGGCCAACACGGCGACCGCGGTCGGCACCCCGCCCAGTGGCCCGGCCGTCTCGCCGCCGCCCGCCGGCACGGACACTCCGCTGCCGGCGGGGCCGGGGCTGGACCTGCGGAAGACGGCGGACGCCGGCCAGATCCAGGTCCCCGCGGCCGCCGGAGACACCATCGTGTACCGCTTCAGCTCGACCAACACGGGAAACGTGACCCTGACCGCCGTCAGCATCTCCGACCCGCTGCCCGGCCTCTCGGCGCTCGCCTACACCTGGCCGGACCCCGCGAAGCCCGGTGTGCTCGCGCCCGGCCAGACGGTGACGGCCACGGCGGCCTACCAGCTGCGCCAAGCCGACATCGACGCCGGCCATGTGGCCAACCGGGCGACGGCCACCGGCACCCCGCCGACCGGCCCGGCGCTGGCTCCCCCGCCGGCCGACACGGACACGCCACTCATCGCCGACCCCGCTCTGCAGCTCGCGAAGACGGCCGACGCCACGGGGGTGAGCTCGCCGGCACGGGTCGGCGACGTCATCACGTACCACTTCGTCGTCACCAACACCGGAAACCTGACGCTGAGCGGCGTCGCGATCGCCGACCAGCTGCCCGGGCTCGGTCCGATCGTGTTCGGCTCGTGGCCGGCGACCCCTGGCGTCCTGCTCCCGGGCGAGTCGGTCACGGCGACGGCCACCTACTCGGTGACACAGCAGGACATCACGGCAGGCCAGGTCGTGAACCAGGCGCACGCCACAGGCACGCCGCCCCAGCGCCCGGATGTGGACAGCCCGCCGATCTCGGTCCCCGTGCCGCTGACGGCGGGCCCGGCGATGACGCTCGACAAGACGGCGGACTCCTCGGCCGTGCAGACGCCGGCCGTGGTTGGCGACACGATCGTCTACCACTTCACCGCGGCCAACACGGGCAACGTCCCGCTGACCGGGGTCGTCATCACCGATCCGATGCCCGGCCTCGACCCGCTGAGCTACTCGTGGCCCGGAACGCCGGGGACCCTGCTACCCGGGCAGCAGGTGACCGCGACGGCCGCCTATCAGGTGACGCAGAGCGACATCGACGCCGGACATGTGGCGAACGCGGCGACCACGAAGGGCACGCCGCCGTCCGGGCCGGACGTGACGCCGCCTCCATCGACCACGGACACGCCGCTCGTTGCGAACCCGGACATGACGCTGGTGAAGACGGCGGATGCGTCCGTGCTGAATTCCCCGACGCAGGTGGGCGACCAGATCGGCTATCACTTCACGGCGTCCAACACCGGCAACGTCGAGCTCAGGAACGTGTCGATCGCGGACGCCCTGCCGGGCATCTCCTCAATCACGTACACCTGGCCGGACCCGGCACGGCCGGGCACCCTGCTGCCCGGGCAGTCGGTGACGGCCGTGGCGATCTACGCCGTGACCCAGCAGGACATCGACGCCGGGCACGTCGCGAACCGGGCGACGACCACGGGCACGCCGCCGACCGGGCCGGCCGTGGTCCCGCCGCCCGCGGACACCGACACGCCCCTGGACGCCGCCCCGGCGCTCACACTCTCCAAGACGGCCGACACCAGCGGACTGTCCACTCCTGTCGCGGCCGGCGACATCATCACCTACCGCTTCGGCGCGGTCAACACCGGCAACACCACCCTCCACAGGGTGGTCATCGGCGACCCGCTGCCCGGCCTGTCCGCATTGACGTACACCTGGCCGAACCCGGCGGCGCCCGGCAGCCTCGCGCCGGGGCAGACCGTCACGGCGACGGCGACGTACGCCCTGACGACGTCGGACATCGACGCCGGCCACGTGGCCAACACGGCCGTGGCGACCGGCACGCCGCCCTCCGGTCCACCGGTCGACTCGCCCCCGGCGGACACCGACACGCCGCTCGGCGCGAGTCCGTCGATCGCTGTCGTCAAGTCGGTGGACCCGCTCGACCCCGCCGACTTCACGCTGGGCCGGATCGTCACCTTCCACTTCGTCGTCACCAACACCGGCAACGTGACGCTCACCGACCCGCATGTGACCGAGACCGAATTCAGCGGCTCCGGGACGCTGTCGCCCATCGACTGCCCGCCCACGACGGCGCTGGAGCCCGGCGCGCAGCTGACCTGCAGCGCCACCTATCAGCTCACGCAGGCGGACATCGACGCGGGGCGCCTGTCCAACGAGGCGACCGCGACCGGCACGCCGCCGACCGGACCGGATGTGGTCTCGCCGCCATCGTCGGTCGACACGCCCGGCATCCAGGCCCCGGGCCTGACCCTGGGCAAGACGCAGGACGCGACCGCGATCAGCGTGCCGGCACAGGTCGGCCAGACGATCACGTACCACTTCTCCTCGACCAACACGGGAAACGTGACTCTGCACGGCGTCACCATCGACGACCCGCTGCCCGGCCTGTCGCCGCTCCAATTCACCTGGCCCGACCCGGCGAACCCGGGTGTGCTCATCCCGGGGCAGACCGTCACTGCCGTCGCGACGTACCAGGTGACCCAGCAGGACATCGACGCCGGTCAGGTCGACAACCGGGCCACGGCCGAGGGGACACCGCCCATTGGTCCGCCTGTCGTGCCTCCGCCCGCGACGACGAGCACACCGCTCACCGGCAACCCCGGTATTTCGCTGGTCAAGGCGGCCGACGCCTCCGGCGTGCAGGCCCCTGCTGTGGTAGGGGACGCCATCGCCTATACGTTCGTCGGCACGAACACGGGCACGGTCACCCTCACGGATGTGACGATCGCCGACCCGCTCCCCGGCCTGTCCGCCCTCGCCTACACCTGGCCCGATCCGGCAACCCCTGGCACCCTCCTCCCGGGCCAGTCGGTCACCGCCACGGCGACGTACCAGCTCACCCAGGGCGACATCGACGCCGGGCACGTGCCCAACACCGCCACGATCACAGGCACGCCGCCGTCCGAGCCGCCGATCGGGGACGACTCGTCGGCCGACGTGCCCCTGACGACGACCGCCGCGATCGACCTCGTGAAGACGGCCGACGACTCCTCCGTCTCGTCTCCGGCGCAGCCCGGCGACCTCGTGACCTACACGTTCGTGTCGACGAACACGGGGGACGTGACGCTTCGCGGCGTCACGATCGCCGACCCGCATCCGGGGCTATCCGCCCTCGCCTACACCTGGCCGGACCCGGCGGACCCCGGCACCCTGCTGCCCGGCCAGGCGGTGACGGCGACCGCGAGCTACCGCTTGACACAGGACGACATCGACGCCGGTCACGTGGCCAACAGCGCCACAACGGCGGGAACGCCGCCGTCGGGCCCGGCCGTGACGGACCAGGCGGCCGCGGACCTCTCCGTCGTGGCGCCGCCCGGGCTCGACCTGGTGAAGACGGCCGACACGTCCGGCGTGCAGGCACCGCCGGTCGTCGGCGACACGGTGACGTACTCCTTCATCGCGACCAACACCGGAAGCGTCACACTGTCGGACGTCGCCATCGCGGATCCGCTCCCGGGCCTCTCCGCGCTCGACTACACCTGGCCGGCCGCTCCCGGGGTGCTCGCGCCGGGGCAGTCCGTGGTGGCCACCGCGACCTATCGGCTCACCCAGAGCGACATCGACGCCGGCCACCTGACCAACACCGCCACCGCGACGGGAACCCCGCCGAGCGGCCCCGGACTCGACGACTCGTCCACGGCGGACGTGCCGCTGACCGCGGCTCCGGCGATCCAGCTGGTGAAGCAGGCCGACGACTCCGCCGTGCAGTCGCCGCCGAGGCCGGGCGACACGGTCACGTATCGCTTCACGTCAACCAACACGGGCAACGTGACACTGGCCGGCGTCACGATCGCGGACCCTCTCCCCGGCCTCTCCGCGCTCGCGTTCGCCTGGCCGGACCCGACCGATCCCGGCACCCTGCGTCCTGGTCAGTCGGTCAGCGCCACGGCGACGTATCGCCTCACCCAACAGGACATCGACTCCGGTCACGTGGCGAACACCGCGACGACCGCCGGGACGCCGCCGAGCGGTCCGGCCGTGACCGACCGTTCGTCGGCGGACGTGCCACTGGTGTCGGCGCCCGGGATCGAACTGACGAAGACCGTCGACGATTCGACGGTGTCATCGCCTGTCCGGCCGGGAGACGCCCTGACGTACACGTTCGTGGCGACGAACACGGGCAACGTCACCCTGAGCGGGGTCGTCGTCGCCGATCCGCTGCCCGGGCTCTCCGCTCCGACCTACACGTGGCCCGACCCGGCGAACCCGGGCATGCTCCTCCCCGGCCAGTCGGTGACCGCGACAGCGACGTACCGGCTCACCCAGGGCGACATCGATGCGGGACATGTGGCGAACACTGCGACGGCGACCGGCGCGCCGCCGTCCGGGCCGGATGTCGCCGATTCCGCCTCCGTCGACCTCCCGCTGACCGCGCCACCCGCCATCGGCCTCACCAAGACGGCGGACTCGTCCGGCGTTCACTCGCCTGCCGCCGTCGGGGACGTCGTCGTCTACACCTTCGTGGCGAGCAACACCGGCGCGGTGACGCTGCACGGCGTCGCCATCTCCGACCCGCTTCCGGGGCTCTCGCCGCTCGACTACGTCTGGCCCGGCATCCCCGGAACCCTCGCGCCTGGGCAGTCGGTCACCGCGACGGCGAGCTATGCGCTGACCCGCGCCGACATCGACACGGGTCATCTGGCGAACACCGCGGAGGCCGTCGGCACGACGCCGGCCGGTGCCGACGTGACCGACGCAGCCTCCGCGGAGGTGCCGCTGACCTCGAACCCTCGGCTCGCCCTGACGAAGACGGCCGACGCCTCCCAGCTCGGCTCGCCGGCGCGCGCCGGGCAGACGGTCACGTTCCGGTTCCAGGGCACGAACACGGGCGACGTGGAGTTGAGCGGCGTGGCGATCGCGGATCCGCTGCCCGGGCTCTCCGCCCTGATCTACACCTGGCCGGCAGCCCCCGGGGTGCTCGCTCCGGGCCAGACGGTGACGGCGACCGCGACCTACGCGCTGACGCAGGCCGATCTGGACGCCGGCCACGTGGCCAACTCCGCGACGGCGACGGGCGAGACGCCCTCCGGTGTCCCGGTCACGACTCCGCCGGCGGGCACGGACACGCCGCTCGCGCCGAGTCCTGCCCTGCTGCTGACCAAGGCGGCCGACGCATCGGCCGTCTCGTCGATCGCGGTGCCCGGGGACACGGTCAGCTATCGGTTCACCGTGACCAACACCGGTAACGTCACCATGTCCGGCGTGAGCATCGTCGACCTGATGTCGGGACTCACGCCGCTCGTCTACAGCTGGCCCGGCGTCGCGGGAACGCTCGCGCCCGGACAATCGGCGACCGCCACGGCCATGTACCGCCTGACCCAGGCCGACATCGACGCCGGTCATGTCGTCAACACCGCCACCGCCACGGGCACGCCGCCGTCCGGCGCCCCGGTCACGACAGCGCCCGCGGCCGTGGACACCCCGCTGAAGTCCGTCACAGCACCGGAGGTCTCGGGATGAACGGCCGCTGTCTTTCGGGGCCGGAGCGCACTCGGAATCATTCATTCCACATCTCATTGGGAGATTCGCGTAATGAATGCCGGCCTCCGTCGTCCTCATTAACGGGGACTCACGTCCCCGCCCCCGCCCGTACTCGATCGCGGAATCTGCCGTCGCCCTCACGAGGGGCGACGCCGGAGGCCGCCGAACGCCAAGAGGAACCGATCTTGAAGCGCCACGCCACAGAAGCACTGCACACCGACCCGCGCCGTCCGGCCGGGTGCTCCGCCGTGTCGAACCCGCTGGCGCAGACGGAGGACTGCTGATCATGTCTCGTCGATCCGTACACATCGCCCGCCGGGCGCGCCGCTGGCGCGCCGTCATGTTCGGCACCGTGCTCGTCGCCGTCGGCGCCCTCGTCGGCACGCTCATCCTTCCGCAGTACTACTCGGACGCCGGGGTGAACGGCGTCTCGACGCTCTTCAAGACCGCGACGAACACCACCAACGGCTCCGTCGCAGCATCCAATGACGCCCCCGGGGGTGCGAAGACGGGAACCGCGAAGCCGGGCGACAACCTCAAGTGGGTGCTCAACTACCAGAACGACACCACCGCCAACGCGAGCGTCAACCTCAAGGACGTCATCTCGAACGCGGGCACGTACGTCCCCGGGTCCCTGCAGCTGCCGCCGAACCAGAACGCCTCCGGCTCGCTGACCGCGCAATACTCGACC
This sequence comes from Leifsonia sp. ku-ls, assembly GCA_003367665.1. Classification (GTDB taxonomy): domain Bacteria; phylum Actinomycetota; class Actinomycetes; order Actinomycetales; family Microbacteriaceae; genus Leifsonia. Next base: position 22,673 of record QKXI01000014.1, read on the forward strand.
GACGGCGGGACCACCTGGACGAACGGCACGCCGCCCGCCAACGCGAACGGCATCGGCTTCACCGGCACGGCCGTCCCGTCGAAGACGCAGGCGCTGTCGGGGCCGCTGGCGGCTCCGGTCGGCCAGACCCTCTCCACCACCGGTGGCGACGGTTACAACGCCGTCGTCAAGGGGGCGAACGTGTACGCGGTGTTCCACCACCGGGACACCTCGACAACGCCGACGGTCTATTGCGCCAAGGTCGCAGACGGCTCTACCTGCGCCGGGTGGCCGACGAACGCGAACGCGCAGTACTGGTCAGCGACCAACGGAGCGGCCATCGGCACCGGTACGCGCTTCGCGGGCTACACCGCATGGCAGAACGGCACGTGGATCTCGGGAAACAAGCTGTTCTGGTTCCAGGGGCAGGGGCCCGCGGGCGCGCCGACGAGCTTCGGAACCGCGTGCCTCGATTTGTCCTCGTCTACGCCCACGAGCTGTGGCTACCAGGGGTTCGAGACCCACCCTGCGGATCAGAACTACACGATCGGTGCGCAGATCGGTTCGACCGCAATTCAAGCCAGCGACGGCAAGATCTATGGCGTTGACATGTCCGCTTACAACGGTAGCGGCGCGATTCTGTTCACTGTCAACCCAGCAACGGGCGCCCGTACCTTCTGGGGAGAGGACAACAAGCAATCGGTCCGCAACGTTGCGGTGACGTCAGCGACGTTCGGTGGGTACATCTTCTACAGCACCAAGAGCGCCGATACCTCGTCTACCAGCGGCCAATGGCTCACGTACTGCAATCAGGGCGGCGTGGGACCCTGCCCGGGTAGCTGGCCAGTGACGACCTCTAGCAGCGCAGCCTACGGCGGAACGCCGTTCGCTCCCATCCTTTCCACAGCCGGCGCTCTGACCGGAGTCTGCACGATCACGAATGGAACCGGGTCCTCTTCCAAGTGCTGGAACCTCAACGGTGCCCAGTTGGCGAACAACCCCTACAACGGCACCGGCGCGAACTACAACGGCAGTGGTAACGGCGTCGGCGATGCGTACATGCTCGGCACGAAGGTGTACCTCTCCAACGGCGATCAGGTGATCTGCCGTGACTTCGCCACCTACTCGGGCTCCGGGACAGTTCCCGCCTGCGCCGGGTTCACCAACGTCAACAACGGCATCAACTACACCGTTCGTCCTGCCTCCGACGTGGCGCCGAACTGTTTGGTCGCCGATGGTGACCGGGGACAGATCACCTTCTTCAACGCGCTGACCGGCACAGCGTGCACCGGCACGTCGGGCCCGAACACCATGACGGTCAACCCTCTGGCCTCGTACTGCGGCACCGGCGCGGCGTCCTTCAAGGGCTGGGGGGCCCTCACCCTCCCGGGCACGACCTCCAGCGCGTACACCAATTCCTCGGTCACGCTGCGGGATCAGAACAACAACATCATCAGCGGCTTCAACAACGTCACACTGGCGGCCGGCGGCACACTCGACCTTTCGTCGATTCCGACCACGGTGACATCCATCTCCGCGTCGGTCACGGTCAACGGAATCAATGACCCCACCGGGATCACCAGCGGCCGGATCTCGATCAGCTGGCAGGGCGACCCGATCCAGACCTGCTTCCAGACGACCGCTCCGCCGGTCGCCTGTGACGCCGCCGCTCCGGTGACCCTCTCCAACACGGCCAGCGCGGTCACCACCTCGAGCGCCGGCAGCGACGCCCCAGGTGGCAACACGACCGGCGCCGCTCAGTTCACCGTCAAGGCCGACCCCTCCCAGTGCTCGCTGGCGATCACCAAGACGTCGTCCGTGCCGGACGCGAGACCCGGTGACGTGGTGACGTACACCGTCACCGTCAAGAACACCGGAACGCAGGCGTACTCGAACGCCCAGTTCACCGACGACCTGACCGACGTGCTGAAGGACGCCACCGTCACGGGCGCGCCGACGGCCTCGTCCGGCACTGCGACGTACACCGCCCCCAACCTCGCGTGGTCCGGCCCGTTGGCGGCCGGTGCGACGGCGACCATCACATACGCGGTGCGAGTGAAGAACCCGGACACCGGAGACCACTCGATGAAGAACACCGTCGTGTCGTCGACGCCGGGCAGCAACTGCGCTTCCGGCTCGTCCGACGCCAAGTGCACCGTCACCGTCCCGATCTCCGACCTCACGGTCACGAAGACGGCGAACGGCTCCGGCGTGAGCAACCCGGCCAAGGTCGGCGACACGATCACGTATAACTTCAGCGCGAAGAACACGGGCCAGACCACGCTGACGGGCGTGGTCATCACCGACCCGCACCCCGGCCTCTCCGCTCTCACGTACAGCTGGCCCGGCACGGCGGGAACGCTGCTTCCGGGGCAGACCGTGACGGCCACGGCGACCTACAAGGTCACCCAGGCCGACATCGACAACTCCCACGTCCCCAACTCGGCTACGGCCTCCGGCAACTCTCCCTCCGGCCTGCCGGTCACCACTCCGCCGGCGACGGCGGACGTCCCGCTGACGCAGGGCTCGTCCCTCTCGCTGACGAAGGTGGCGAACTCCGCGGGCGTCTCCAACCCGGCCAAGGTCGGCGACGTGATCGCCTACACGTTCACCGCGACCAACACCGGGAACGTCGCGCTCACGAACGTCAGCATCACGGACCCGCTGCCCGGCCTGTCGTCCCTGGTGTACTCGTGGCCGGGAGTCGCAGGCACGCTCCTGCCCGGCCAGTCGGTGACGGCCACGGCGACCTACAAGCTGAAGCAGAGCGACATCAACAACGGGCATGTCGCGAACACCGCGAACGCGACCGGCACTCCGCCGTCGGGTCCGCCCGTCACGCCGCCGCCCGCGTCCACGGACACGCCGCTGCAGATGGGACCTGGGCTCAGCCTGACCAAGACGGCCAACACCTCCGGCGTCAACGTGCCCGCACGCGTCGGCGACACCATCGTGTACACGTTCACGGCGACGAACACCGGCAACACGACCCTGACCAACGTGTCGATCACTGACCCGCTTCCCGGCCTGTCCGCCCTGACCTACAGCTGGCCGGGCACTGCGGGAACGCTGCAGCCGGGGCAGACCGTCACCGCGACGGCGCGCTACCAGCTGCGACAGTCCGACATCAACGCCGGCCACGTGGCGAACTCCGCCACGGCCATCGGCACCCCGCCGTCCGGACCGCCTGTCTCGCCGCCTCCGGCGGGAACGGACACCCCGCTGCAGGCCAACCCCGGCCTGGGCCTGGTGAAGACGGCCGACTCCTCCGGCGTGAACACCCCGGCGAAGGTCGGCGACCAGATCCTCTACCGCTTCACCGTCACGAACACGGGCAACACGACTCTGACCAACGTGACGATCACCGACACGCTTCCCGGCCTGTCCCCTTTGACCTACAGCTGGCCGGGAGCGGCGGGAACGCTGCTGCCAGGACAGCAGGCGACCGCGACGGCGACCTATTCGGTCACCCAGCAGGACATCAGCAACGGGCAGGTCGTCAACCGCGCGACCGCCACGGGCACACCGCCGAACGGCGCGAACGTGACGACGCCGCCGGCGAGCGTTCCGGTGCCGCTGGTCTCCGGTCCGGCGATGACCCTGGCGAAGACCGCGGACACGTCCGCAGTGCAGACGCCCGCGGTGGTGGGGGACACCATCACCTACCACTTCGTGGCGGCCAACACGGGCAACGTCCCGCTGACCAACGTGACCATCACGGACCCGCTCCCCGGTCTGTCTCCTCTGACGTACTCGTGGCCGGGTACGCCGGGCACCCTGTTGCCGGGGCAGCAGGTCACGGCGACGGCGACGTACCACCTCACGCAGTCCGACATCAACGCCGGGCACGTGGCGAACGCCGCCACCACCAAGGGCACGCCGCCGTCCGGTCCGGATGTCACGCCGCCGCCGTCGACCACGGACACCCCGCTGGTCGCCAATCCGGGCATGACGCTCGTCAAGACCGCGGACGCCTCGCAGCTCAACTCGCCGACCAAGGTGGGCGACAAGATCACCTACCACTTCACCGCCACCAACACCGGCAACGTGCCGCTGACCAACGTGTCGATCGCTGACGCGCTCACGGGAATCTCCTCGATCGTCTACGCGTGGCCGGGCACGCCGGGCACCCTTCTGCCCGGGCAGCAGGTGACGGCGACCGCGACCTACTCCGTGACCCAGACGGACATCAACGCCGGCCATGTGCAGAACCACGCGACCACCACGGGCACGCCGCCGACCGGTCCGGCGGTCGTTCCGCCGCCCGCGGAGACGGACACACCCCTCACCGTCGGACCCGGCCTGTCACTTGTGAAGACCGCGGACGCTTCCGCGATCACCACCCCCGCGCAGCCCGGCCAGATCATCACCTACCGCTTCACGGCGACGAACACGGGCAACACCACCCTGACCGGTGTCAGCATCACGGACACCCTGCCCGGGCTCTCCGCGCTGACGTACACCTGGCCGGGCGCCGCGGGCACGCTGCAGCCGGGACAGTCGGTCAGCGCCACCGCGACCTACCGCATCACGCAGAGCGACATCGACGCCGGACACGTGGCGAACGCGGCGACGGCCGGCGGCAACCCGCCGTCGGGCCCGCGCGTGACCACGCCGCCCTCGACCACGGACACGCCGCTGGCGGGCCACCCGGCCATCGGCATCGCCAAGTCCGCCAGCCCCACCGACGCGGCCAGCTTCGTCGTCGGCCAGACGATCACCTACACCTTCGTGGTGACCAACACGGGCAACATCCCCCTGAGCAACCCCAAGGTCACCGAGACCCAGTTCACGGGAACGGGCACGCTCTCGCCGATCAACTGCCCCACCACGCCGGTGCTGCAGCCGGGCGGGCAGATGACCTGTACGGCGACCTACGTGCTGACCCAGGCCGACATCGACGCGGGTCACGTGTACAACCAGGCCACCTCGACCGGAACGCCGCCCTCGGGACCGGATGTGGTGTCCCCTCCCGCGGACGTCGACCTTCCGGGCAACCTGAACCCGGGCCTGACCTTCGTGAAGACGGCGGACGCGTCCGCGATCGGAAACCCGGCCAAGCCCGGCGACACGATCACGTACACCTTCACGGCCACCAACACGGGAAACACCACGTTGACGAACGTGTCGATCAGCGACCAGCTCGCCGGGGTGTCCTCTCCGACGTACTCCTGGCCTGGAACCCCGGGGGTTCTCCTTCCCGGGCAGACCGTCACCGCGACGGCCACCTACCAGATCACGCAGAAGGACATCGACGCCGGACACGTCGCCAACCAGGCGCTCGCCACAGGCAATCCGCCGACCGGTCCGCCGATCACGCCGCCTCCTGGCACCACGGACACGCCGCTGACCCCGGCTCCCAAGATCGACCTGGTGAAAACCGCTGACGCGTCCGCTCTCGGCTCTCCCGCGGCGGTCGGCGACACGATCACGTACCACTTCACCTCCACGAACACCGGCAACACGGTCCTCACCGGGGTGACGATCAGCGACCCGCTCCCGGGGCTCTCACCGCTGACCTACACGTGGCCGGGAACGCCCGGCACCCTCGTGCCCGGCGAGTCGGTCACCGCGACGGCGACCTACCGCCTGACGCAGGCCGACATCAACAACGGCACCGTGAACAACACGGCCACCACGACGGGAACCCCGCCGACCGGTCCGAATGTCACCGATCAGGACTCCGCCCAGGTTCCCGTCGGCGCCGGCCCCCAGATCGACCTCGTGAAGACGGCCGACGCCTCCGCCGTGCAGTCTCCCGCTCGGGTGGGTGACACCGTCACCTACACGTTCGTGTCCACCAACACGGGCAACACGACCCTGACCGGCGTGACGATCACGGACCCGCTGCCGGGTCTGTCGGCGTTGACCTACACATGGCCGGGCGCCGCAGGAGTGCTGCTGCCGGGCCAGGCGGTCACCGCGACGGCCACCTACCGGCTGACCCAGGCCGACATCAACAACGGCAAGGTGGACAACACCGCCACCACGAAGGGCACTCCGCCGACCGGTCCGAACGTGACCGACACGTCGTCCGCGACGGTCCCGCTCACCCCGGGTTCCGGCCTCACGCTGGTGAAGACGGCGGACGCCTCCGCGGTCCAGTCCCCGGCCCAGATCGGCGACACGATCGTCTACACCTTCGTGGCGACCAACACCGGCAACACCACGCTCACCAACGTCTCGATCACGGATCCCCTGCCGGGACTCTCCGCGCTGTCGTACACCTGGCCGGGCGTTGGCGGCACCCTGCTCCCTGGCCAGTCGGTCACCGCGAAGGCGACCTACCGACTGACGCAGCAGGACATCGACGCCGGCCACGTGGCCAACTCGGCGACGACCACCGGCACTCCGCCGTCGGGTCCGCCCATCACGCCTCCGCCTGGGACGACGGACACGCCGCTGACCCCTGCGCCAGGGCTCGACTTCACGAAGATCGCGGACGCCTCCCAGGTGGGCTCGCCGGCGAAGGTCGGTGACACGATCACCTATCTGTTCCGCTCCATCAACACCGGCAACACGACGCTGACGAACGTCAGCATCACCGACCCGCTGCCCGGTCTCTCCGCGCTCTCGTACAACTGGCCGGGAACTCCGGGAACGCTCGACCCGGGCCAGTCTGTGACCGCGACCGCCACCTATCGCCTGACTCAACAGGACCTCGACAGGGGTCATGTGGCGAACTCCGCGCTCACGACGGGCACTCCGCCGACCGGTCCGCCGGTCACGCCTCCGCCGGGGACGACAGACACGCCGCTGACTCCGGCGCCGGGTCTCGCCTTCACCAAGACGGCGGACGCCTCCGGCCTCGGCTCGCCGGCGAAGGTCGGTGACACCATCACCTACCACTTCACGTCGACCAACACGGGCAACACCACGCTCACCGGTGTCTCCATCACCGACCCGCTGCCTGGACTCTCCGCGCTCGCGTACACGTGGCCCGGCACGCCCGGCACGCTCGAGCCCGGCCAGTCGGTCACCGCGACCGCGACCTACCAGCTGACCCAGCGTGACATCGACGCCGGCCACGTGGCGAACTCCGCGCTCACGACGGGCACTCCACCGACCGGTCCGCCCGTCACGCCTCCGCCGGGAACGACGGACACGCCGATCCCTGCCGGTCCCGCCATCCACCTGGTGAAGACCGCGGACGCCTCCGCGCTGAGGTCTCCCGCTGTCGTGGGCGACACGATCACCTACACGTTCACGTCGACGAACACGGGCAACACGACGCTGACGAACGTCACCATCACCGACCCGCTGCCCGGCCTGTCCGCGCTCACGTACACGTGGCCGGGAACCCCCGGCACGCTCCTGCCGGGCCAGTCCGTCACCGCGACGGCGACGTACGCCATCACGCAGTCGGACATCGACGCCGGCCATGTGGCCAACACCGCGACCGCGACGGGCACTCCGCCGACCGGCCAGAACGTGACCGACCAGTCGTCGGCAGATGTGCCGGTGGCCGCCGCGCCGCAGATCGACCTGCTCAAGACGGCGGACGCCTCCGCGCTCCAGCTGCCCCCGCAGGCCGGTGACACGATCACGTACACCTTCCTCGCGACCAACACCGGGAACACGGCGCTGAGCAACGTCCGCATCGTCGACCCGCTGCCGGGGCTCTCCGCGCTGACGTACACCTGGCCGGGCGCGGCCGGGACGCTGCTGCCCGGACAGTCCGTGACCGCGTCGGCGACGTACCAGCTGAAGCAATCTGACATCGCCGCCGGGCACGTGTCCAACATCGCGACCGCGACGGGAACCCCGCCGACGGGACCGGACGTGCGCGATCGAGCCGCAGCCGACGTGCCGGTGCGCGCGGTGCCCGCCATCGACCTCGTGAAGAAGGCGGACGCGTCCGCCGTGCACGACCCCGCGCGGGCGGGTGACTCGATCACCTACACCTTCACGTCGACCAACACCGGCAACGTGCCGCTGACCGGCGTGACGATCACCGACCCGCTGTCTGGCCTGTCCCCACTGGCCTACTCGTGGCCGGGCACGCCTGGCACCCTGCTGCCCGGCCAGTCCGTCACGGCGACGGCCACCTATCCGCTGACCCAGGCGGACCTCGCGGCCGGGCACGTCTCGAACCGGGCGACGACCGTCGGCACACCGCCGACCGGACCGAATGTGACCGACACCGACACGGCCGACGTTCCGGTGGCAGGCTCGGCCGCCATCGACCTGGTGAAGACCGCGAACGCGTCCGCCGTACACTCGCCGGCCGTCGTGGGCGACACGATCTCCTACACGTTCACGTCGACCAACACGGGTACGTCGACGCTGACGAACGTCAGCATCAGCGACCCGCTGCCGGGCCTGTCGCCCCTGACTTACACCTGGCCGGGAACGCCGGGCACGCTGCTGCCTGGCCAGTCCGTCACCGCGACGGCGACCTATCAGCTGACGCAGCAGGACATCGACGCCGGCCATGTCGCCAACACTGCGTCGACGGTCGGCTCGCCGCCGAACGGCCAGACCGTGACGGACACCGACTCGGCGGACGTGCCACTGGTCTCCGTGGCCAGCATCGACCTGGTGAAGACGGCGGACGCCTCCGGCATCCAGTCGCCCGCCCGGATCGGTGACACGATCACGTACACCTTCACCTCGAAGAACACGGGCACCGTCCCGCTGGCCAACGTCAGCATCACGGACCCGTTGCCGGGTCTCTCCGCTCTGACGTACACCTGGCCGGGCGCCCCGGGCACGCTGCTGCCGGGCCAGTCGGTGACGGCGAAGGCCACGTACCAGATCACCGCGACAGACATCGCGCTCGGCAAGGTCGTCAACACGGCGACCACGACGGGTGTGCCGCCCACCGGCGATCCTGTCACGGACACCGACACCGCGCAGGTCCCGTTGGCCGCCGTCTCGCGGCTGACGCTGCTCAAGTCTGCCGACGCGTCCGAGGTCGAGACCCCGGCACAGGTCGGTGACACGATCACGTACACCTTCGCTGCGACGAATGCCGGCACCGAGACATTGACCGGTGTCACGATCACCGACCCACTGCCCGGCCTGTCCGCGCTGACGTACACCTGGCCGGGCACCCCGGGCACCCTCCTGCCCGGACAGACCGTCCTCGCCAAGGCCACCTACCAGATCACGCAGAAGGACATCGACGCCGGACACGTGGCGAACACGGCCCTGTCGACGGGCAAGCCGCCCACCGACCCGCCGATCACGTCGCCGCCGACCGACACGGACACGCCGATCCCCGACGCGCCCTCGATCGACCTGGTGAAGACCGCCGACGCGTCGCAGGTGAGCACGCCTGCCAAGGTCGGTGACACGATCACGTACACCTTCGTGTCGACCAACACGGGCAACACGACGCTGACGAACGTCCGCATCAGCGACCCGCTGCCTGGGCTGTCCGCACTGACGTACTCGTGGCCCGGCACTCCTGGCACGCTGCTGCCGGGACAGAAGGTGTCGGCGACGGCGACCTATCAGCTGACCCAGGCGGACATCGTCGCAGGCAAGGTCAGCAACACGGCGACCACCGTGGGCACGCCGCCCGAGGGCCCGGATGTGACCGATCAGGGCACCGCCGAGGTTCCGGTGAAGGCGGGACCGTCGATCGACCTGCTGAAGACCGCGAACGCCTCCGCTCTGCGTCTTCCCCCGCAGGTCGGCGACACGATCACCTACACGTTCGTCTCGACGAACACGGGCAATACGCCGCTGTCGAACGTCCGCATCACGGACCCGCTGCCGGGCCTGTCCGCGCTGACGTACTCGTGGCCGGGAGCCCCGGGCACGCTGCAGCCGGGCCAGTCGGTCACCGCGACCGCGACCTACCACCTCACGCAGGCGGACATCGCTGCCGGACACGTGTCCAACGTCGCGACGACGACGGGCACCCCGCCGACCGGTCCGGATGTGAACGACCGAGCCTCGGCGGACGTGCCGGTGCGCGCCGTGCCGACGATCGACCTCGTCAAGACGGCCGACGCCTCGCGGCTGAGCTCGCCGGCGAAGGTCGGCGACACGATCACCTACCACTTCACGTCGACCAACACGGGCAACGTGACGCTGACCGGCGTCACCATCGCCGACCCGCTGCCGGGGCTGTCCCCGCTGACCTACAGCTGGCCGGGCACGCCTGGCACGCTGCTGCCGGGCCAGTCGGTCACGGCGACGGCGACGTACCAGCTGACGGCGGCCGACGTCGCCGCGGGCAAGGTCACGAACACCGCGTCCACGACGGGAACCCCGCCGACCGGCCCCAAGGTGACCGACGACTCCACGGCCGAAGTCCCGCTAGCGCCGCACGCCGCGCCCGGGATGACGTTCGTGAAGACCGCGGACGCGTCGCAGGTGGGCTCGCCGGCGAAGGTCGGTGACACGATCACCTACCACTTCACGTCGACCAACACCGGGACGACGACACTGACGAACGTCAGCATCAGCGACCCGCTGCCGGGCCTCTCCGCCCTCACGTACACGTGGCCGGGCACCCCGGGCACCCTGCTGCCCGGTCAGTCGGTCAGCGCGACGGCGACCTACCAGCTGACCCAGAAGGACATCGACGCCGGACACGTGGCGAACTCGGCCTTCTCGACGGGCACCCCGCCGGACGGGCCGCCGGTGACGCCTCCGCCGGGCACGACCGACACGCCGATTCCGGGCGCACCGGCGATCGACCTGGTCAAGACCGCGGACTCGTCTCAGGTGAGCGCGCCGGCACAGGCGGGCGACACGATCACCTACACCTTCACGGCGACCAACACGGGCAACGTGAGCTTGACGGGTGTGACGATCACGGACCCGCTGCCGGGCCTGTCCGCGCTGACGTACACGTGGCCGGGCACTCCGGGCACGCTGCTGCCGGGCCAGTCCGTGACGGCGACGGCGACGTATCGGGTGACCCAGGCGGACATCGCCCGCGGGCATGTGCCGAACACCGCGACCGCGACGGGCACCCCGCCCAGCGGTGGGAACGTGACGGACCGCTCCTCCGCGGACGTCCCGCTCGCGAAGGCCCCGAACATCGACCTGGTCAAGACCGCCGACACCACGCAGGTGAACTCGCCGGCGAACGTCGGCGACACGATCACCTACACGTTCGTCTCGGCCAACACGGGCACCACCGCGCTGACGAACGTGAGCATCAGCGACCCGCTGCCCGGTCTCTCCGCGCTGACGTACTCGTGGCCGGGCACTCCGGGCACGCTGCAGCCCGGACAGTCGGTGACGGCGACGGCCACCTACCGGATCACGCAGGCGGACATCAACGCCGGTCACGTCGCGAACGTCGCGACCACGACCGGGACTCCGCCGACAGGACCGAACGTCACCGACCGGTCGTCGGCCGACGTCCCTCTCGCCGGGAAGTCGTCCATCGACCTCGTGAAGACGGCCGACGCCTCGAAGGTGGGTTCGCCCGCGAAGGTGGGAGACACCATCGCCTACACCTTCACCTCCACCAACACGGGCAACACGACGCTGACGAACGTCAGCATCAACGACCCGCTGCCTGGGCTCTCGGCGCTGACCTACCGCTGGCCCGGCGCCCCCGGCACGCTGCTGCCGGGTCAGTCGGTGACCGCGACGGCGACCTACCAGCTGACGGCGGCCGACCTGGCCGCGGGGACGGTGTCGAACACCGCGACCACGACCGGCACCCCGCCGACGGGTCCGGATGTGACCGACGAGGACACTGCGAACGTGCCGTTGACGGGACGGTCGGCCATCGACCTCCTGAAGACCGCCGACGCGTCGCAGGTGGGATCGCCGGCGAAGGTCGGGGACACGATCACGTACACCTTCGTGTCGACCAACACGGGCAGCACCACGCTCACGAACGTGTCGATCAGCGACCCGCTGCCGGGTCTCTCCGCGCTGACCTACTCGTGGCCCGGAACTCCGGGAACGCTGCTGCCGGGCCAGTCGGTCACGGCGACGGCGACCTACCAGCTGACGCAGGCCGACCTCACGGCCGGACATGTCGCAAACCGCGCGACGACGACGGGCACCCCGCCGTCCGGTCCGGATGTGACGGACCAGGCCACGGCGTACGTGCCGCTCACGGCGACGCCGTCGATCGACCTGGTGAAGACGGCGAACGCCTCGCAGGTCGGATCGCCCGCGAAGGTCGGCGACACGATCGCGTACACGTTCACTGCGACGAACACGGGCAACGCAACGCTGACGAACGTCAGCATCAGCGACCCGCTGCCTGGCCTCTCCGCGCTCGCCTACACGTGGCCGGGTACCCCGGGCACGCTGCTGCCGGGCCAGTCGGTCACGGCGACGGCGACCTATCAGCTGACCCAGCAGGACATCGATGCGGGACACGTGTCGAACACGGCCATCGCCGTCGGCACCCCGCCGACGGGGCCGAACGTCACGGACAACGGCACCGCCGACGTCCCGCTGACGCCGGCGCCTGGCATCGACGTGGTCAAGACCGCCGACGCCTCCGACGTCGGTTCGCCGGCGAAGGTCGGTGACACGGTCACCTACTCGTTCGTCGCGACGAACACGGGCAACACCGTCCTGACGGGCGTGACGATCACGGACCCGCTGCCGGGCCTGTCCTCGCTGACGTACTCGTGGCCCGGTGCTGCCGGCACGCTGCAGCCGGGACAGAAGGTGACGGCCACGGCGACCTACCGGTTGACCGCTGCGGACATCGCGGCCGGTCACGTCTCCAACACGGCGACGGCGGTGGGCACCCCGCCGTCCGGTCCGAACGTGACGGACGACGGCACGGCCGACGTCCCGCTGGCACCGGCTCCTGCGATCGACCTGCTGAAGACGGCCGACGCGTCGCAGGTGGGATCGCCGGCGAAGGTCGGGGACACGATCACGTACACGTTCGTGTCGACCAACACGGGCAACACGACGCTGACCGGTGTCACCATCACCGACCCGCTGCCGGGCCTGTCCGCGCTGACCTACAGCTGGCCGGGCGCCCCTGGCACGCTGCTGCCGGGTCAGTCGGTCACCGCGACAGCGACCTACCGGTTGACCGCGGCCGACGTCGCGGCGGGACACGTCGCCAACCGGGCGACCACGGTCGGCACTCCGCCGAGCGGCCCGAACGTCTCCGACAACGGTTCCGCGTACGTGCCGCTGAGGGCCGTTCCCTCGATCGAGCTGGTGAAGACGGCGGACGCCTCGCAGGTGGGATCGCCCGCGAAGGTCGGTGACACGGTCACCTACCGCTTCACGTCGACGAACACGGGCAGCACGACGCTGACGAACGTCCGCATCACCGATCCGCTCGCCGGGCTCTCCGCGCTGACCTACACGTGGCCGGGCGTCCCTGGCACCCTGCTGCCGGGCCAGTCCGTCACCGCCACGGCGACGTACCGACTGACGCAGGCGGACATCGCCGCCGGCCACGTGGTGAACACGGCGACGACCGTGGGCACCCCGCCGAGCGGTCCCAATGTGACCGACCAGTCGACCGCTGACGTGCCGCTCACGACCGGTCCCGCCATCGACCTGGTGAAGACGGCCGACGCCTCGGCGATCAGCGTCCCGGCCAAGGTCGGCGACACGATCACGTACACGTTCGTGTCGACCAACGTGGGAAGCACCCCGCTCACCGGTGTGACGATCACGGACCCGCTGCCGGGCCTCTCCTCGCTGACGTACACGTGGCCGGCCGCTCCCGGCACGCTGTTGCCCGGCGAGTCGGTCACGGCGACCGCGACGTACCAGCTGACGGCGGCGGACGTCGCAGCGGGCCATGTCGCGAACACCGCGACGACCGGAGGCATCCCGCCGACCGGTCCGAACGTGACCGACCAGGCGACGGCGGACGTGCCGTTGTCTCCGGCTCCGTCGATGACCTTCGTCAAGACGGCCGACGCCTCCGCGCTGAGCACGCCGGCGCAGGTGGGGGACACCATCACCTACACGTTCCGTTCGACCAACACGGGCAACACGACCCTGACGAACGTCACGATCACCGACCCGCTGCCTGGCCTGTCCCCGCTCACCTACTCGTGGCCGGGCGCTCCTGGCACGCTGCAGCCGGGTCAGACGGTGACGGCGACGGCGACGTACCAGCTGACGGAGGCGGACATCGTGGCCGGCCATGTCGTGAACTCGGCGTTCTCGACCGGCACCCCGCCGGTCGGTCCGCCGGTGACGCCTCCGCCGGGGACGACGGACACGCCCATCCCGGGTTCCTCCGCGATCGACCTGCTGAAGACCGCGGACGCGTCGCAGGTGGGTTCGCCCGCGAAGCCCGGTGACACCGTCACCTACCGCTTCACGTCGACGAACACGGGCAGCACGACGCTGACCGGCGTGACCATCACCGACCCGCTGCCGGGCTTGTCCGCGCTGACGTACAGCTGGCCGGGCACTCCGGGCACGCTGCTGCCTGGTCAGTCGGTGACCGCCACGGCGACGTACCAGCTCACCGCTGCGGACATCGCAGCCGGCCATGTCGCGAACCGCGCGACGACGACGGGCACCCCGCCGTCCGGCCCGAAGGTGACCGACCAGTCCACGGCCGACGTCGCGCTGACTCCGGCGCCCGGAATGACGTTCACGAAGACCGCCGACGCGTCGAAGCTGAGCACTCCGGCGCAGGTGGGCGACACGATCACGTACACGTTCGTGTCGACCAACACGGGCAACACGACGCTGACCGGTGTCACCATCACCGACCCGCTGCCGGGCCTGTCCGCGCTGACCTACAGCTGGCCGGGCGCCCCTGGCACGCTGTTGCCGGGTCAGTCGGTCACCGCGACGGCGACCTACACGCTGACCCAGGCGGACATCGACGCCGGCCACGTGGCGAACTCGGCGTTCTCGACCGGCACCCCGCCGGTCGGGCCGCCGGTGACGCCTCCGCCGGGCACGACCGACACCCCGCTGCCCCCGACCGCGCAGCCCGGGATGACGTTCGTCAAAACCGCGGACGCCTCGAAGGTGAGCTCGCCGGCGCAGGTGGGCGACACGATCACCTACACCTTCCGGTCCACGAACACGGGCAACACGATCCTGACCAACGTGAGCATCAGCGACCCCCTGCCGGGTCTGTCCCCGCTGGCCTACAGCTGGCCGGGAACTCCGGGCACCCTGCTGCCGGGTCAGTCGGTGACGGCGACCGCCACCTACCGGATCACGCAGGCGGACATCAGCGCCGGCCATGTCGCCAACTCCGCGATCTCGACCGGCACCCCGCCGGTCGGCCCGCCGGTGACACCGCCGCCGGGCACGACGGACACGCCGTTGCCCGCCGGTCCCGCGATCGACCTGGTGAAGGCCGCGGACGTCTCGAAGGTGGGTTCGCCCGCGAAGGTCGGTGACACCATCACCTACCGCTTCACGTCCACGAACACCGGCAACGTGCCCCTCACCAACGTCAGCATCGCCGACCCGCTCCCCGGCCTGTCCGCGCTGACCTACACCTGGCCGGGAGCCCCGGGCACGCTGCTGCCGGGCCAGTCGGTGACGGCGACCGCCACCTACCGTCTGACCGCGGCCGACATCGCGGCGGGAACCGTCACGAACCATGCGACCACGACGGGCACCCCGCCCACGGGTCCGGCGGTCACGGACGAGGCGACGGTCACGGTGCCGCTCACCCCGGCCCCGGGCATCGACCTGGTGAAGACGGCCGACTCGTCCCTCGTGGGCGCGCCCGCTCGCGTCGGCGACACGATCACCTACACGTTCCGGTCGACGAACACGGGCAACGTGCCGCTGACGAACGTCAGCATCGGCGACCCGCTGCCCGGGCTGTCCGCACTGACCTACACGTGGCCGGGCACCCCTGGCACGCTGCTGCCGGGTCAGTCGGTGACGGCGACGGCGACCTACCGCCTCACACAGGGAGACATCGACGCCGGAGGCGTGCACAACGCGGCCACCTCGACGGGCACCCCGCCCAGCGGGCCCCCGGTGACCGACGGATCCACCGTCGACGTGCCGCTGGTGACGTCTTCCGGGATCGACCTCCGCAAGATCGCCGATGCCTCGGCGATCGGGGTGCCGGCGAACGTCGGCGACACGATCACGTACCACTTCATCGCGACGAACCGCGGCGATACGACGCTGACGAACGTCAGCATCACGGACCCGCTGCCGGGCCTCTCCTCGCTGACCTACACGTGGCCGGGGACTCCCGGGACGCTGCTGCCGGGTCAGTCGGTCACGGCGACGGCGACCTACCGGTTGACCGCGGCAGATCTCGCCGCCGGCCACGTCGCCAACACGGCGACGGCGGTGGGAACCCCGCCGAGCGGCCCGGACGTGACCGACGACTCGTCGGCGGACGTGCCGATGGCGCCCACGCCGGCGATCGCCCTGGTGAAGTCCGCGGACGCGTCGGCGCTCCAGTCCCCGGCGAAGGCCGGTGACACGATCACCTACACCTTCCGCTCGACGAACACGGGCAACGTGCCGCTGACCAACGTCAGCATCGCCGATCCGCTGCCGGGCCTGTCCGCGCTGAGCTACTCGTGGCCGGGCACCCCTGGCGCGCTGCTGCCGGGTCAGACGGTCACCGCGACGGCGACCTACCAGCTGACAGAGGCGGACATCCAGGCCGGACACGTGGTGAACACCGCGACGACGACGGGTACCCCGCCGTCAGGCCCGGCCGTGACCGATCAGTCCTCGGTGGACGTGCCCGTGGCGGCCGTCCCCGGACTGAAGATCGAGAAGACGGCGGACACGTCGGCGATCCAGTCGCCGGCGCAACCGGGTGACACGATCACCTACGCGTTCCGCGCGACGAACACGGGCAATGTCCCGCTGACGGGTGTGGCCATCAGCGACCGGCTGCCCGGGCTCTCGGCACTGACCTATACATGGCCTGGGGCGCCCGGTGTGCTCCTGCCCGGTCAGTCGGTCACGGCCGTGGCCACCTATCAGCTGACCCAGAGCGACATCGACGCCGGCCATGTGGCCAACTCGGCGACCACCGTCGGCATCCCGCCGGTCGGACCGCCGATCACGCCGCCCCCGGGCAACACGGACACCCCGCTGCCGTCGAAGCCGTCGATCGACCTGGTGAAGACGGCGGAAACCACGGCGCTCCAGTCACCGCCCGCTGTCGGCGACGCGGTCACCTACCGCTTCACGGCGACCAACACCGGTGACACGACGCTGACCGACGTCAGCATCGTGGATCCGTTGCCGGGGCTGTCGTCCCTGACGTACGCCTGGCCGGGTGCGACCGGGGTCCTCCGACCGGGCCAGTCGGTGACGGCGACGGCCACCTACCGCCTCACCCAGGCGGACATCGACGCCGGCACGGTCACCAACCGTGCGACGGCGGTCGGTACCCCGCCGTCGGGCCCGAACGTGACAGACGACGCCTCGGTCGAAATCCCGACGCGGGAGGTTCCCGGTCTCGAGACCGTGAAGACGGCGGACGCCTCCCAGGTCGGCTCGCCCGCGAAGGTCGGCGACACCATCACCTACCACTTCACGGCGACCAACACGGGCACGTCTCGTCTGACGAACGTCAGCATCACGGACCCGTTGCCCGGGCTCTCCGCGCTGAACTACGTCTGGCCGGGCGCACCCGGCGTGCTCCAGCCGGGCGAGTCCGTCACGGCGACGGCCACGTACCAGCTGACGCAGAAGGACATCGACGCGGGCCACGTGACCAACTCGGCGACCTCCACGGGCACCCCGCCCGCGGGACCGCCGGTCGTCACCCCGCCATCCGTGACCGACACGCCGTTGGCGCCGGACGCGAGGCTGGCCCTGGTCAAGACGGCCGATGCCTCCGCCGCGGGATCGCCCGCGCGGGTGGGTGACGTCATCACCTACACGTTCACCGCGACCAACACGGGCAACGTCACGATGACCGATGTCGTCATCACCGATCCGCTGCCGGGCCTGTCGGTCCTTACCTACACGTGGCCGGGCGCAGCCGGTGTGCTCGAGCCGGGACAGTCGGTTCTGGCCACGGCGACCTATCGCCTGACCCAGGCGGACATCGACGCCGGTCATGTGGCGAACGTCGCCGGCATCACCGGCACGCCGCCGGGGGGCGCGCCGACTCCTGGCCCGGATGCGTCCGTCGACACGACGATCCCCCGCGGCAGCTACCCGGCGGTCTCGGGATGACCGGGCGACGGAGCCGCGCCACGAGCGGACGGAAGGAGGGCTCGGATGAGCGAAGAGACACGGCATGAGCGGCACGCCCGCCAGCGCCGCCGGCGGCGGAGGCGCGTCGTCTGGGGCACGGTGGTCGCCGGTGCGGCCGTGGCCGCGGCGGCAGCCATCGCCGCGACCGTTCTGATCGGGACGTCGCCGAGCTCGCAGGACGCGTCGCAGGAGCAGCCCTCCGGCTCGTCGTCGGACGGCTCCGTCGCGGTCAAGGCGGCCGACTATCGCGAGCTGTCGGCGGATCAGATCGCCGCGCTGCCCGAGGCGCGCTACGACGCCGTCATCCCGGGGCTCATGGCGTACACCAGCGCGGACGTGCCGGAGGTCTCGCGCGACGTCTACGTCGTCTCCTCGGACACGCCGATCTACGACGACGCGAAGCGGCCGGTCGCCCGCTTCGCCTTCATGAACTTCGCGGGCAGGCCCACGGTCATCGTGCCGGTCGCCTCCGACGGCCCGTGGACGCTCGTGATGACTCCCGCGCGACAGCAGCTGCCGTCGCAGGCGGCAGGCGCTGCCCCAGCCCAGACGTCGGGGTGGGTGCGGACAAGTGCCCTGAGGAAGTCCACGCCCGCCCCGCTGGACCGACGGGTGGTCGTCTCGGCCGGCGAGCAGAAGCTGCTGATCGAGGACTTCGCCGGAGCCGTGCTGCAGTCGTTCGACGTGGCCGTCGGAGCGCCGAACACCCCGACTCCGACCGGCGTGACGGGGTACCTCCAGGAGCGCTATCTGGACCCGAAGCAAGGACAGACGACCTACCCGATCCAGCTGACGTCGCTGCACTCATCGGCGCAGGACGAGCCGTTCCAGGGCGAGGACGGAGGCCTCATCGGCATGCACTACTTCTCGTCGCACAACGGGAGCATCTCCCACGGATGCATCCGCCTCTCCGCGGAGGCCGTCTCCGCGGTCAACGAACTCCCGCTCGGAACGAGCGTCACCATCGTCCCCTGAGAAAGGAAAGACCTCGGGGTACTCGGGTCCGGATCCCACGATGCGGACCCAAACACGCACCACCAACACGAACCACACTTCGTGAAGAAAGGGATCAGACAATGACCACGAGAAAGCACCTCATCCTTCCCGTCGCCGCGGCCGTCCTCGTCCTCGGCGGCCTTGCCGGTTGCACCTCGTCCTCAGACCCCACGCCGGCGGCGAGCAACGGCTCGAAGCAGGCAGCCGGGGGAGCCTCCACGCCGCTTCCGACCATCCCGACGGGTACGGGCATCATCTCCGACACCAAGATGACCAGCTGCGACACCACCGGGTCCAACGTCACCGCCAAGGGCACCGTCACGATGCCCAAGGAGAGCAAGGGCGACGTGGTGGTCTCCGTGAGCTGGGTGAACTCCAAGAACTCGTCCGTCTACGGCCGGGGCGTCACCACGCTGAAGGACCTGAACGGCGGCGACCAGAAGGAGTGGACGACCTCCGCGACGCTGCCCGCCGGCGCCGAGTCGGTCTCCTGCGTGCTGGGGGCGGTGATCCCGAAGTAGGGCCGGGTGGGCGGCGCCTCGGATCTGAACGTGAATTCGCTCACATCGCGTAATGAGGCGCCGCCAGGCGCGTCCTTAGTAAGTGAACCCGTATGCGACCCGGGCGGGTAGACCGAGGAGAGTAGGCGAGATGACGGTGATGCCGCGCATTCCATCACGGAAGTCCAAAGTGCGTCGTTCCTCCTTCGTCGCGCCCACCGACCGCGTCAGCAGCGTTCCGGATGCGCTCTCCTGGCGGAAGAACGTCGAGGGCGAGTCGGCCCCGAAGGGTCCGGCGGCCTGGTCGGCGGCGAGCTCGGTGCAGTCCGACCGTGCGGTGGTGGATGCCGGCCCCTACGGTGTCATCGATCTCGCGGTGATGGAGCCGGTGCCAGACCTGCCGGGACCAAAACCGCAGCTCGGCGTCGTCTGGTGGGACAAGCGCTCGCTCCGCGAAGAGGACGACGACGAAGGAACGATTCAGACGAGCTTCGTGCCCGCGTCGCTGACCGATCACGTGTCGCTGGCGGGGTCGTACGGTTCGCCGAGCGCTCCACGTGCCTCCGCGTCGGCTCCGGCGAGCCCCGCGGCGGCGGCGCCGGACGCGGCGCCCAGGCGGCTTCCGCCTTCGACCGATGCGATGGCGGCGCCGGCCGTTCCCGTCGCCCCCGCGGCCGTTCCCGTCGCGCCGGCGGCCGTCCCCACGGCCGTCCCCGTCGCACCCGCGGCCGTTCCCGTCGCGCCGGCGGCGCCTCCGCAGCCCGACGACCGTCCCCGCCAGGCGGGCGACCATGCCTCACTGGCAGCGCCTCGGCCGGCGGAGCCGGCTGACGCCGCGCCGCTGACGCGCCGCGCCAACCGGGAGCGGCCGGCCAAGTCGAAGCGAGAGGCGAAGTCCGCGACGGCGGCCTCGCCCGTCCAGCAGGCCCCGCAGGCCTACGCCGCGGAGCCCATCGACGCGCCCGCTCCGCCGGTGGCGGCGAGCCGGCATCCCGAGCTGGACGAGTCCGAGCACCGTAGGCACGCCCGCCGCTCGCGTCACGTCGAGCTCGTGCCGAAGACGCGCGGCCGACGTGGCCGGCTGGCCAACACCAGCCACCCGCGCCGAGCCATGCTCCGTCGCCGGCGAACCCGGCGGCGTGTCGTCGTCAGCATCGTCCTGGTCGTCGCTGCCTTCCTCGTGACGCTGGTCGTCCAGAACCTCGTGATCACGCCCTTCAGCGTGCCGTCGAGCTCGATGGAGAACACGCTCCACACCGACGACCGCATCCTGGTCAACAAGTTCGCGTACGGCGCCAGCCCCATCCATCGCGGAGACGTGGTCGTCTTCGAGGATCCGGGCGGATGGCTCGCCGGATCCAACGAGACGACGTCCGCCGACGGGAAGAACTATCTCGTCAAACGCGTCGTCGGCGTCCCCGGCGATCACGTGACGTGTTGCAGCACCGCCGGGCGGCTGACCGTGAACGGCACAGAGGTCTACGAGCCCTACGCGGTCGTGCCCGATGGTCAGCCCGCAGCGAGCACGTTCGACGTCACGGTGCCTGCGGGAGAGCTGTGGGTCCTCGGCGACAATCGGTACAACTCCAGGGACTCGTCGCAGACCCAGGACCAGCCGACCAAGGGATTCGTGCCCATCGACCGTGTCGTCGGGCAGGCCGTGGCAAAACTGTGGCCACTCAACCAGATCGGCCCGGTGCGGTCCTCGCCCGAGCTCGCCTCGATCGCCGACCAGACATGTCCGACCTGAAGACGCGTCCCGTGATCCACGAGGAAGTCGACGGCCTGGATGAGTCCCCCGTCGGCGTGCCGTCACCGCACACCGCCTCAGAGTCCGCGGGGGACTACGTGCTCCCGACGGTTCTGCCCAAGCGTGTGGCACCGCTGGCGGTGCTGTCGCTCGTCCTCGCCGTGGTCTTTCCGTTCGCGGGCGTCCCCCTGGCCTATCACGTCGTCCGGAAGCTGCAGCATGACGGGGGCCGGGGCGTGAGCGTGGCCCAGGCCGCCATCGTGATCGGCTACCTGAACATCCTGCTCATCGCCCTGGTGAGCGTGAACATCGCCGTCGCGCTGCTCCTCTGAGCGCCGGCACGACCTCGTGCGCTCAGCGCACGACGGACGGCGACCAGGCGTGCTCGATCAGGAGCGACTCCGGCGCCGAGCCGTCGGCCGGAGCGGAGTACACGTTGTAGTCTCGCTCCGCTCCCGCGATCGGCAAACCGAAGATCAGGGTGTCCCGGTCGAGCCATTCGGCCTGGTCGTCCACGTTGCCCTTCAGCGGGAGCACCGTCTCCGCCTTCGAGCCGAGGTCGTAGACGGCGAGCGTCCACCGGGGCGCCTCCGACGTGCCGAGGTTCTTCTTGAAGGCGACCCTGGTCCCGTCGGGCGAGAGCGAGGGGCACTCCACGCCTTCGCGGAGGGCCACGACCGTGCGTCCGCGGAGGTTCCCGCGGACCAGCCAGGTCTTCCCCGCCGACGCGGCGGTGGCGTAGAAGGTGTTGTCGTCGTCGGCGAAGGTCACACCCCAGAAATTGAGGTCGACGGCCGTGTACGGCTTGGCGTCGACGAGGAAGGTGAAGGCTTCGAGCGGCCCGTAGTAGGTGCCCTGCAGTTCGGTGATGATCGTCTGGGTGGCGAAGGCGATGTTCGCGTACGACTCGCCGTCGACGCACGCCGTCCAGGCGGCGACCTTCGAGTCGGCCGAGAGCCGGGTGCGGCTCGGGGCGCCCGGCAGCGGCCAGAAGCGGAGCTCGCCGCCGCGGCCGTCGTACAGCGTCTCACGGTAGCCGATGGGGCTGGCGCTGTTCAGACTCATGCACGACACCGCATCCCGGGTGGCGTAGACGCGTTCGCAGGACAGCCCGGTCATCGTCCGCTTGCCGTGCGGCGAGGAGGCGGACACGGAGGCGACCCTCCCGAAATCGTCACCCGCGGCGGTGTTCCGGAACACGATCCGCTGACCGGCGGGCAGCTTCCAGTCGACGGAAGCCCCCGGTGTCGTCGTCGAGGCACTCGGAGTGTTCGCGGGGTCGCCGGCGCAGGCGCTCACGCCCGCGAGCACGACGCCCGCCATCCCCGCCGCCACCATCGTCCGTGCCAGCCCGCGCCGTGTCGCTCTGCCCATCCGTCGGCCTCTCCTGTCCGTGCCCTGAATTCGGTTCCGCTGATAAGGACTCCGGATGACGCCGACGATTACGCCATCCCTCGGATCTCAGGGCATACGGGCAGGTTCGGTGGCCCAGCCGGACGGCGTCAGTTGAAGATCGCCCACTCCGAGCGGTCGAGTCTGGCCCTGTTGCCTTTGATCACGAGGTACCACGACCCCTCATCCCGGTGGAGGTACTCGGCGAGGACGGTGGTGTACTTCCACTCCCCGGCGACGAGCGACCAATGGATCAGCGAGATGAGCTGGCCCTGCCGCAGGTACGGGACCGCGACGAAATCATCCTGACGTGGGGGCTCCGGCAGGCTACGGCGGGCCCCCGTCCGCTGCGTGCTCATGCTGCACTGTAACTCCGCCGCAGCCCCGCCGGATATACCCCATTTCTCACTCGGTCGGCGTGGTCACCAGCTCCCGAACGGAGCGGACCGGCGCGATCGTCCGCTGCTGCGCCGACTCGTACGCGGCAAGGATGATGCCGAGCACCTCGATGCCCTCCTTCTGCGTGTGCAGCGGCCGTGTCCCGTCCAGGATGCTGCGAGCGAAGTGGCCCACCTCGGCCTCGAACTCGTGCACCGGCTCCAGCTCGAACACCGTCGGCTCGTCCTCGCCGCGCTTCCGCAGGCTCAGCGTCGTGCCGTCGCTGGTCAGGCTGCCGCTCTCGCCCACCACCGAGAACTTCTCCGTGCCGTCCGCCGGCTGGTAGGCCCAGCTGGTGACGAGGCTGCCGATCACGCCGTTGTCGAAGCGGACCAGCACCTGCGCCGAGTCCTCGCCCTCCATGAAGGTGAGCCGGTGGGTCGCCAGCATCGCGGTGACCTCGACCGGGGAACCGCCGGCGAGGTGGAGCAGCAGGTAGGTCGGGTGGTAGCCGGTGTCGATCAGCTCGCCGCCGCCGCTCGTGGAGGCGTGGGCGCGCCACCCCATGTTCGACGGGTCGAAGTCGTTGAAGAAGCTGTCGGTGGTGCGCACCTCGTAGACCCGGCCGAGGGCGCCGGCGTCGATGAGCTCCTTCGCCTTGGCCACTGCCGGAAGGAAGAGCTGGTTGTGGGCGCACATCAGCGTCACGCCGGCCTCGGCGACCGCGGCGTCCACCTCGGCGGCCTCCTCCGGCGTCAGGCACAGCGGCTTCTCGCACAGGATGTGCTTGCCGGCGCGCGCGGCGGCGACGATCGCGTCCTTGTGCAGGTGGTGGGGGAGGCAGATGTCGACCGCGTCGATGTCGGCCTCGGCGAGCATGGTGTGGTAGTCGGCGTAGATCGCGGCGCCGGAGTCCCCGGCGCGACGCTCCGCGGACTCCCGCACGGGGTCGGCGACGGCGGCGAACGTGACGGTTTCGGGGTTGCGGAGGTAGCCGGCGACGTGCGCGCCCGCGATGCCGCCGGCGCCGATCAGGCCGATGCGGACGGTGCTGTTGGTGGACATGGGGGTCTCCTTCGAGGGTGGATGGGCGCGCGTGGGCGCGCGGCAAGTGGGGTGGATGCCGGGCCACGGTTGGAGTGTGCCGGCGGATGGTGGGAGTGGTGGTCGGCGCAGCGCCGGCGCTGGGCGCGTGTCGCTGGTGGGCGGGTGCCGCTGGTGGGCGGGTGACGCTGGTGGGCGCGTGCCGCTGGTGGGCGCGTGCCGCTGGTGGGCGCGTGCCGGCGGTGGGCGGGTGCCGCTGGTGGGAGCGCCGCCGGTCAGCCGGCCGCGACCGGTTGCGCGTCGAGCGCGACCGTGCGTCCCGTGGCGGCCGACTCGTTGGACGCGACGACCATCCGGGTCAGCTCGACCGCGTGGCGGAGGTTGTCGTCGGCGGTCGTGCCGGCGTGGATGTGCTGCACCCACTCCGCGAACGCCCCCGGCCGGCGTTCGGGCAGCGGCAGCTCCTGCCACTCGTCGCCGAACGCGCCGCCCTTCGCGAGCAGCCGCTCGCCGCCGAAGCCGAACAGCAGGGTCGCCTCGGTGCCACGCAGTTCCACCGTGAAGGCGCCGGGCGTCGTCACCACGCTCGCCTCGAACACGCCGAGGCCGCCGCCGGGGAACTCGGCCGTGACGACGGCGTTGTCCTCGACCGCGTGGCCCGTGACGTGGCCGTAGCTCGCGGTGATGCTCAGCGGCTCGGCGCGGTGGAACAGCCGCGTCAGGTAGGCCGGGTGGCAGCCCAGGTCGGTGAGGGCGCCGCCGATCGCGGCCTCCGGGTCGGCGAAGTGCTCGGGCAGCCAGCCCGCGACCCAGCCGTCGTGCGCCAGCCGGACCCGGGAGTAGGTGAGCTCGCCGAGGGCGCCGTCGTCGAGCACGCGCTCGATGGCCAGGGTGTAGTCGTCGTACAGTCGCGGCAGCGAGACGACGAGGGCGACCCCGGCCTCCCGGGCGAGGTCGACGAGCTCCTGGGCCTCGGCGACCGTGGGCGCGAGGATCTTCTCGGTGAAGACGTGCTTGCCCGCGGCGATCGCACGGCCGATGACGTCGCGGTGCTGGTTCGTCGCCGTTGTCACGGTGACGGCGTCGAGGGAGGGGCGGGCGAGCAGCTCGTCGAGGTCGGCGACGAACTCCACGCCGAACTGGTCGGCGGCCGCCCGGCCGCGCTGCTCGTCGTCGTCCCAGACGGCGACGAGTTCTGTGTCGGGGTGCTGTTGGACGTCGCGCGCGTAGTCGCCGGCGTGAACGTGCCAGAAGCCGATCGCGGCCACGGTGAGTGGGTGGGACATGCCTGTGAAGGCCTCCTTGCCTGGTGTGCGGTGCGCGCGAACCCCGAAAGCGTATCTTCTGCTCCCGAGCAGTCGAAACCCCTTGGCCGGAAATTTCTGCAATCGTTCCCAGATTCGGCATGATCGTGGGGTGAGCACATCGACGACGATCGCCCTGGACGGCGAGGACTGGACCATCCGGGAGGCCCTCGGCGACACCGCCGAGTGGTACCTCGGCGCGCCCCTGCCGGAAGCCGGCAACAACGTGGCCGAGGCGTCCGCCGCCATCGCTGCCGCCCCGGGCTGGCTCCCGGCCCGCGTGCCCGGCGCGGTGGTCGACGACCTGCACCGGGCGGGCGAGCTGCCGGATCCACGCGTCGGCCGGAACAGCCGCGCGGCGGAGTGGGTGGCCGAGCGCTCGTGGGTGTACCGGCGCGCCGTCGACCTGGACGCGTCTGCCGCCGACGGCGTCGCGGTGCTGGAGTTCGACGGCGTCGACCCGGCGGCGGACGTCTACTGGGACGGCGAGCTGCTCGGCTCGGTGCGCGGCCTCTACCACCGGCTCCGCCTGCCGCTGGACGCCGTCCGACGCGCCGCCGGCCGACACAAGCTGGCGCTGCGGCTGCACCCCGCCCCCGACTCCGAGCCGCAGGTCGGCCGGACGGAGCGGGTGCGCGTCCACACGCCCCGCCTCGGCTACGGCTGGGACTTCTCGCCACGCCTCCGCCACCAGGGCGTCTGGAAGAGCGCGCGCCTGCGCCTCGGCCGCGCCCTCCTGGGCGACGTCACGGTGCGGGCGCGCGTGGCGCCGGCGTCGAGTGGTGACAAGACGTCGCCACTCGCGCCCGGTGGTGACGAGATGTCACCACTCGCGCCCGGTGGGGATGAGGAGGCGCGAGTTGGGGTGCCGGGCGGGCCGGATGCGCAGAGGGTGGCCGCGCGGCTGGGGCGGCACGGGACCGCGGCGAGTGGTGACGAGATGTCGCGACTCGCGACGAGTGGTGACGAGATGTCGCGACTTGCGCCCGGTGGTGACGAGATGTCGCCGCTTGCGCCCGGTGGTGACGAGATGTCGCGACTTGCGCCCGGTGGTGACGAGATGTCGCCGCTTGCGCCCGGTGGTGACGAGACATCGCCACTCGCGCGCGGCGGAGTTGAGGGTGCACGAGTTGAGATGCCGGGTGGCGCGCACGCGTTCAGGGTGGCCGAGGGGGCGGGGCGGCACGGGAAGGCGGCGAGTGGTGACGAGATGTCGCGACTCGCGACGAGTGGTGACGAGATGTCACCACTCGAGGCGCGCGGCGCGCGGCAGGCCGGGGTGGTCGACGTGACGTGGGAGCCGCCGCTGGACGGGCGTCCCGCGGGCAGCGGGCCGCTCGCCATCACCGTCACGGTGCAGCGCGACGGAAGCGTCGTCGCCACGGCGGTCGCCGACGCGAGCGCCGGGCGCGCGAGCGTCCGCGTCTCCGAGCCGGAGCTCTGGTGGCCCAACACGCTCGGTGGGCAGCCGCTCTACACCGTGACCGTCGCGCTCGGCGACGCCGACGGTGAGGCCGACCGCACCGAGCGACGGGTCGGCTTCCGCGCCGCGCGCATGGTGCCCAACGCCGACGCGCCCGCGGGCGCCCTGCCGTACACCGCCGTCGTGAACGGGGAGACCGTCCCGCTGATTGGCTGGAACTGGACCCCCGCCGACACGCTGTTCGGCTCCATCCACGAGGCCAAGGTCGAGCATCTGCTCGGGCTCGCGGCCGGCTCCGGTGCCCGGCTGGTGCGGGTCTGGGGCGGCGGGCTGATCGAGTCGGAGCACTTCTACGCGACCTGCGATCGGCTCGGGCTGCTGGTGTGGCAGGAGTTCTCGCAGTCGAGTTCCGGAATGCAGAGCGCGCCAAGCACGGACCCGGCGTTCGTCGAGCTGATGCGCGCGGAGGCGGAGGCGATCGTGCCGACGCGGGTGCACCACCCGTCGCTGCTTCTCTGGGGCGGCGGCAACGAGCTCGACGAGGGAGGCGTCCCGCTCTCCGACGACCGCTCGCCGGTGCTCGCCGCGCTCTCCGAGACCGTGGCCCGGCTCGACCCCGACCGCGGATGGCTGCCGACGTCGCCGACCGGGCCCGAGTTCCACAACCGGCTGGACCGCATCCGCGCGAACCCCGACGGGCAGCACGACGTGCACGGACCGTGGGAGCACCAGGGCCTCGTGGACCATTACACGCTGGCGAACGCCGGCACGAGCCTCGCCCACACCGAGTTCGGCGTCGAGGGGATGACGAACCTGCGGTCGCTGGAGGCGCTCGTCCCCGAGGCCGACCGCTGGCCCGCCGACCGCAGCAACCCGGTCTACCGGCACCTCGGCGAGTGGTGGAACAACGCCGACGAGGTCGTCGAGCTGTTCGGAGGGCGACCGGACACGCTGGAGACGCTGAACCGGGCCTCGCAGCTGCTGCAGGCGACCGGGCTGCAGTACTCGGTCGAGGCCGACCGGCGGCGGTTCCCGCGCTGCAGCATGGTGCTGCCCTGGCAGCTGAACGAGAGCTACCCGAACGCGTGGTGCACGGCCGCGGTCGACTTCCGCGGCGACCCGAAGCCGGCGTACTTCGCGGTGAGGCGCGCGTTCGAGCGGCGGCGCGCGACCCTGCGCGTGACGCGAGCGGTGTGGGCGGGGGAGCGCACGGCGTCGGCCGAAGTGTGGCTGTGGGCGGAGGACGCTGTTGCCAAGGGGTCGACGGTGACGTTGCGTGCGCTCGGGCTCGACGGTGCTGTCCTCGGGGAGAGGGTTCTCACGGCGCCGGCGGTGAGCGAGCCGATCGCGGTCGGCGTGCTGGAGGTTCCGGTCGCCGGGCTGCCGGACGTCTTCCTGTGGGAGGCGGAGTGGCGCGACGGGGACGGCGTGCTCGACCGCGAGCGGATGGTGACGACGACCACCGCCGACTTCGGCGCGCTGTTCGACGTGCCGGCGCCGCGGCTGGAGGCGACGCGGGAGGCGGACGGGCTCGTGCGCGTCCGGAACGTCGGGACGTCGGCGGCGCTGACGGTGCGGCTGGTCGACTGGCGGCCGGTGGAGGCGCCTTCGG
Source organism: Leifsonia sp. ku-ls (assembly GCA_003367665.1). Classification (GTDB taxonomy): domain Bacteria; phylum Actinomycetota; class Actinomycetes; order Actinomycetales; family Microbacteriaceae; genus Leifsonia. The sequence continues at coordinate 51,135 of QKXI01000014.1, forward strand.
CCGATCCGCGGCTGGCCGAGCCGCGCACGGCCGACCCGCGTCCGACCGCAGACGAACCGCCCCTGACCGTGGGCGGGGACCCGCGACCGCTGCTGCCGGGGGAGGAACGCATCCTGGAATCCCGGCCGGCCATGGCCGTGCGGGTGGAGGCATGGAATGCGGCCCCGATCGACCTCGCCTGAGCCGATCCAGGCGGCACACCGGCCACGTTCACGGGCTGTTCAGACGGGAGTGGTGTGATAGGCCCCGTGAAGACGCGAATCGCGGAGTACCCGCGGCCGGACCACTTCCTTCTGCACATCAGCGACACGCACCTGCTGGCGGGAGGCGAGAGGCTCTACGGCACCGTCGACAGCGAGCAGCACCTGCGCGCCCTCCTGGCGGAGGTCGAGGCGTCGGGCGGGCGGCCGGAGGCGATCGTGTTCACCGGCGACCTCGCCGACCGCGGGCAGCCCGACGCGTACGCGCGCCTGCGCGCCCTCGTCGAGCCGGCGGCGGAGCGGATGGGCGCGCGCATCATCTGGGTGATGGGCAACCACGACGACCGGGCCTCGTTCCGGCAGGGGCTGCGCGACGAGCTCGGTGACGCCTCGCCGATCGACGACGTGTACTGGATCGGAGGCCTGCGGGTGATCGTGCTCGACTCCACCGTGCCCGGGCACCACTACGGCGACGTGAGCGAGTCGCAGCTGGACTGGCTGGCCGCAGAGCTGGCCAGCGCCGCCCCCGAGGGGACCATCCTGGCGATGCACCACCCGCCGGTGCCGAGCGTGCTCGACCTCGCCGTTTCGGTCGAGCTGCGCGACCAGTCGCAGCTGCGGGAGGTGCTGGAGGGGAGCGACGTTCGCAGCATCCTGGCCGGGCACCTGCACTACTCGTCGACGGCGACGTTCGCCGGCATCCCGGTGTCGGTGGCGTCGGCGAGCTGCTACACGCAGGACCTCAACGTGCCTGTCGGAGGGACGCGCGGCCGCGACGGCGCGCTCGCCTTCAACCTGGTGCACGTGTACCCGAACACCGTGCTGCACTCGGTCGTGCCGCTCGGCCACTACCCGACCCTCGACTACATCGACCCCGAGGAGTCGGCGCGGCGTCTCGCCGCCGACGGCATCCGCATCCCGCCGGCCGCCCGCCGCGAGCTCCCCACCGAGCCCCTCACCCTCGTCTGACGCAGCCCCCGCCGTCGAGTCCGCAAAGACTGCACGCGACACGCCGTATGACCGTGCAGTCTTTGCGGACTCGACGGTGGGCGGAGGCGCGTCATGGGGCGGGGCGCTCCCAGGGGGCGGGGAAGGGGAAGTAGCGCTCGAGGAAGTCGGTGACGATGCGGGTGCGCTCTTCTGGGCCGATCTCGGGCTTCGAGCCGTCGTTGAGGCAGAACATGTCCTGGTCGCGTTTCTTGAGCAGGCGACGCATCATGTCGGGGGCCTGCCGCAGCGTGGTCTCGATGTAGAGCACCTTCGCCTGCGTCTGCGTGACCGCCCGGCCGGTCATCAGCGCGTAGTAGTGGTACAGCGAGTTGGTGACCGAGATGTCGGTCGCCGAACGGAACGGGCTGGCCGCCGTGCGGCGGAACTCCTCGGCGAACTCCCGCTCCATCTCCTGCAGCACGCTGACCCGCAGCGGCGCAGCGCAGTGCTCCAGGTGGCGGGTGGTGACGGCGCCGAAACGCTCCCACAGCAGGCGGCGGTTGACGCGCGCCGCGTTCTCGAAACCGCTCCGCGCCGGGTCCGTCTCGCCGAGGCCGATGCGCGTGCCCGCCTCCACGAACTTCGTCACGCCGCCCGGCGAGAAGAAGACGTCGGGCGACAGCGGCCGGCCGATGAACATGTCGTCGTTCGAGTACAGGAAGTGCTCCGACAGCCCGGGGATGTGGTGCAGCTGGCTCTCGACCGCGTGCGAGTTGTGGGTCGGAAGCACCGACGGGTCGGGAAAGAAGTCCTCGCTGCGCATGATGTGGATGCGCGGGTGCTCCGGGTCGAGCCACGGCGGCACCGGCGAGTCGGTGGCGATGTAGATGTTGCGGATCCACGGCGCGAACATGTGGACGCTGCGCAGCGCGTACTTCAGCTCGTCGATCTGCCGGTACCTGGCCTCGCTGTCGTCGCCCTCGCCGACGACGTACGCCGCCATCCGCGCGGCCCGCTGCCGCTGGTACTCGACGCTGGAGCCGTCCACCCACGAGAACACGATGTCGATGTCGAACGCGATGTCGCTCGCGAGCGGGTCGAACATGTGCTGCAGCGTCCGCCAGCGGCGACCGTACAGCTCCACCTCCGCCTCGACGGCCTCACCGCGCGGCAGGCGCGGCCGCATGAGCGCGTTCGGGCACGGCGCGGTGATCTCGTCGTCGCCGAACTTCCAGAACTCCAGCTGGAAGGCGGTGTCCGCGCCGTAGCGCAGCCGGCCGATCGGCTCCAGACGCGGACGGTAGATGCGCAGGATGTCGGCCTTGCGTCGCGAGAGCCGCCCGTCGGCGATGAGCAGGTCGTCGCCGTGCCCGTCCCCGTCCGGGTCGATGCTGCGGGCGTAGAACGGCTCGTCGGCGAAGGCTCTCGCGAGGGCGGCGGCGACCTCCTTGCGCCTGCGCCGGTCGAGCGCCACGATCAGGCGGTTGTCGTCGTCGCGCACCAGCAGGTACTCGATCCCGGCCTCGTCGAGCGCGTCACGGACCGCCAAGAGGTCTTCGATCATCGACTCCCGCGGCGTGAAGGGGCCGGAGACCAGCGTCCACAGCCCCTTGCGCTTGACGACGTCGTCGCGGGTGAGCCGGCGCACGCCGGTGCCATGATCGCTGGTGACGACGACGGGCTCGGGCTGGTCGGAGAGGGATGCGGGAGGAAGCTCTGCCATTACATGCATAACTCTAGGCCGCTTCCTGGCCGCAGCCAGTCCCGGGGGTCCGGGGGCTGACCGGCCCGTCAGCGCCGGCGCAACAGCTCGCGGATGGTGGCAAGGAGAAGTGCGCGTGCCTCGGCCGTCACGAGCCACGGCGCGAAGCCGTCGGCGGCGAGGAAGAAGGTCGCCCGCGCCGCGGGCGCGACGCTCCCGTCGGCGAGGACGGTGCCGGCCGGCGTGACGCCGATGACGGCGCGGCCCGATTCTGGGTCGCGCGCGACGACCTCCGCCGCGTCGGGCGGGTCGGCGACGGTCAGCTTGGAGCGGCCCCGGTAGACGACAACCTCCCCGTCGAGTCCGGCCGCCACCGGGTGGCCGGCGTCCGAGATGTGGATGCGGTCGAGCGACAGCGGGACGGCCGACGCCGACGCCAGCCCGAGAGGCACCAGGTGCCCCCAGGCCAGCAGCGGCACCGGTCGCGCGGCCGCGCTCGCCGCGAGCTCCGGGGGCGCGGCGCGCGTGACGATCAGCAGTTCGGCGTCGGGGTCGTCGCCGAGCGTGACGCGAAAGCCGGCGGCGCCGAGGAACTCCGCCAGCTCACGGTCGCCCGGCGCGGGATTCGCGCCGGTGAGCACGGCGACCGAGGCGCCGTCGCCGTGACCCGGGTGCGGTGCGACGCCCAGCCGCTGCAGGGCGGCATCGAGCAGGCCGAGGACGGCGCCGCGGGCGACGTCGGCGTACTCGGCCTCGAGGGCCCGGCGTGCGGCGAGGAGGGCCGGGACGTCGGGGGTGGCGTCGAGGGAAGCCGGCTGCTCCGCGCCGTCAGCCGCGCCGTCCGCCGCCCCGCTCCCTTCCGCCCCATCCGCCAGCACCCGGCACGCCAGCACCCCGGCGGCCCCCGCCGCCCGCGCGGCGGCGACCCACGGCGCGAGCTGCTCCGCCAGGTCTGCCGGCGTCCCGGCCCCGGCGTGCGTCTCGGCGAGCCGTGCCAGCAGCGCCTCGGCCTGCTCCCAGCATCCCCGCTGCACAAGTGCGTCGAGCCGTGGCCACCGTGCCGCTCCGGGCGGCCACGCGCTGCACGCGTCCACCAGCGTCCGTAGTCCGTCGTCCGAGCCCGCCACCGCGGCGTACGCGCGCTCGGCCGCGGCCGCGGGGTCGTACGCCTCGGGGTCCGCGGTCCACTCGGCAACGGTGTGCAGAGCGAACCACGACGGCGCCGCCTCCACCATGGGGTTCGCGGCGATGCCCACCAGGCCCGGCGCCGTCGAGCGTCCCGTCAGCGGCCCGAGGAACACGCGTGAGCGGTCGAAGTCGTTCACCGGGAAGTTGTCCCACAGCACCAGCTCTCGCCCATAGCTTTCGACGGCGGCGCTGATGTCGTCGGCGGTGACCTCCCCGACCACGATGTCGGCTCCGGTCCAGAACAGGCGGGCGTCCGCGGGGAGGGTCTCGGCGAGGCCGGTACGGTACGGAGTCCTCGCCACGCCGGCATAGTCGGTCGGGCACAGCAGCACCGGCTCGGCGATCCCGGCGGGGCGGAGGAACTCGCGTTCGAACATCGCCGCCGTCCGGCCGTGGGCGCGGCCCAGCTCGGCCGGCTCGTCCATCGGCACGTCGTCGAAGAGCAGCGCGAACGAGCGGATGCCCGCGCCGAGCAGCTGCCGGCACTTCGCCGCGAGCGCCCGGTGCTCCTTCGGGTCGTCGTAGCGCATCGACAAGCCCGGCGCGATGGCGTACACGAATCGCACGCCGTGCCGGGCGGCCGCGGCGGCCAGGTCCGCCAGCGCAGCGAGCCGGTCGGCGGGGTACGGCTCCCGCCACTCCTCACGGTGCCACGGGTCGTCCTTCGGGGCGTAGACGTAGTGGTCGAGCCCGAGGCCGCCGGCGCGCTCGAACCACGCCAGCCGATCGGCGTGCGACCACGGCTCGCCGTAGAAGCCCTCCACGACGCCGCGCCACGGCAGGGACGGCCCGGTCATCGCGCGCCCCCGTGCCACGACGACCACAGCTCGGCGTAGGCGCCGCCCGCCGCCACGAGCTCGTCGTGGCTGCCCAGTTCCTCCACGTATCCGTCGCGCACCACCGCGATGCGGTCGGCGTCGTGCGCGGTGTGCAGGCGGTGGGCGATCGCCACGACGGTGCGGCCCTCCAGGACGCGGTTCATCGCTCGCTCCAGGTCGCGCGCGGCCGTCGGGTCGAGCAGGGAGGTGGCCTCGTCGAGGATGAGCGTGTGCGGGTCGAGCAGCACCAGCCGGGCGAGCGCCAGCTGCTGCGCCTGCGCCGGCGTGAGCACGACGCCGCCGGAGCCGACGACCGTGTCCAGGCCGAGCGGCATGGCGGCGACCCAGCGCAGCGCGTCCACCACCCGCAGGGCCCGCGCCAGCTCGTCGCGGCCCGCGCCCGGCTTCGCGAGCGAGAGGTTCTCCGCGATGGTGCCGACGAAGACGTGGTGCTCCTGCGTCACGAGCGCCACGTGGCCGCGCAGCTCGTCGAGGGGCAGGTCCACGAGCCGCACGCCGCCGACCGTGATGCGGCCGCCGCTGGGCTCGGTGATGCCCGCCATGAGCCGGCCGAGGGTCGACTTGCCGGAGCCGGACGGCCCGACGATCGCGAGCCGCTCGCCCACGGCCAGGTCGAGCGAGACGCCGTGCAGCACCTCGGTGCCCTCGCGGTACGAGAAGCGCACGTCCTCGGCGACCACGTGTTCGTCTGCCGGCTGCTCGCCCGTCGCGTGCCGGTCCTCCGGCACGTCGGCGACGCCGATGATGCGCGAGAGCGCCGTCGTGCCGACCTGGATCTCGTCCAGCCAGCTGATCAGCTCGTCGACCGGCGACACCAGCTGCATGGCGTAGAGCGCTACGGCCGTCACGGCGCCGATGGACGCGGCGCCCGCTCCGACGAGGAACGCTCCCCAGGCGATCACCACGATCACGGGCAGCAGGAAGGCGATGTCGGTGCTCGGGAAGAACCACGACCGCAGCCACAGCGTGTACCACTCCGAGTCCCGGCGCTCCCGAAGGGCGGCGTCGATCTTGGCCCGCTGTGCGGGCGCCAGGCTGAGCGCCTCGATGGTGCGGACGCCGTCCACCGTCTCGCTGATGGTCCCGCCGAGGGTCGCGTACGACGCCAGCTGGCGTTGGTATCCGGGGCCGGAGCGCTTCAGGTACCAGCGAGCCGCGACCACCAGGATGGGCACGCCGGCGAACATCGCGACGGCGACCGCCGGGTTCACCAGGAACGCCGCCACGACGGTCAGCACGGCCGTCACGGCGGCCACGAGGATGCGCGGGACGCCGAACCGCACGGTCTGGGCGACCGACTGGATGTCGTTGGTGGTGCGCGCGAGCAGGTCGCCTGTGCCCGCGGCCTCCACGGTGGAGAGCGGCAGGCGGGCGACGGTGGCGAGGAACTCCTCGCGCAGCTGGGCGAAGACGCCCTCGCCGAGCACCATCGACTGGCGCTGGGCGAACCGGATGAGCACCGCCTGGCAGACGATCGCCGCGAGCAGGACGATCGCGATCGTGTCGATGCCGCTCGTCGCCAGATCGCGACCGGTGACGCCGTCGATGATCACGCCGATCAGGGCGGGCCCGGCGAGGCCGGCCACCGCCGCGAGCGTGTGCAGCAGGAGCACCACCGAGAGCGCCCCGCGATGCTGGCGGATGAGCCGGAGGCCCGTGGCCCGGACGGTCGCGGTGCTAGCGATCGGCAGCAGCATCGCTCTTCCCCTTCCTGTTGCGCTTCGACTTCTTGGCCTTCGTCTTCTCCGGACGTTGTGCGGAGACCGGGTGGGTCGCCGTCCACAGCGCGTCGATGGAGCCGGTCCAGGCGGCGTCCAGGTCCTCGCCGTCGGCGGGCTCCGCTGCGCTGATCGTGCGCGAGACGATCGCGCGGTACAGGTCGCCGAGGTCGTCCTCCTGGCGCAGCAGGGACTGGTGGGTGCCCGTGCCGACGACGCGGCCCCTCCGCACGACGGCGATCGTGTCCATCCGGTCGAGCAGGAGCGGGCTGGCCGTGACCACGACGGTGGTGCGGCCGTCGCGCGCCTCGCGCAGACGTTCCGCGATCTGCGACTCGGTGTGCGCGTCCACCGCGCTCGTCGGCTCGATCAGCACGAGCACCTCGGCGTCGGTCAGCAGGGCGCGCGCGAGGCTGAGCCGTTGCCGCTGACCGCCCGAGAAAGTGCGGCCGCGCTCGGCGACCCGCTCGTGCACGCCGTCGGGCAGGGCGTCGACCGTCTCGGTCGCCGCCGCGGCGTCGAGCGCGGCCGACACGCGACGGAGTCGGCCCGTCGCGGTGTCGGTGTACTCCTCGTCGCGGATCGGGAGGGTGTCGAGACCGTCCAGCAGCCTGCCGCCGAACAGGTGGGGGTTCGCGTCGCTGACGACGATGCGCTCCCGGACCTCCCGCACCGGCACGCGGGTGTGGTCGACGCCGCCCCAGAGGACGGGTGCCTCACGGTGGACGGCGTCGTCGAACCGGCCCAGCCGGGTCGCGATCGCGGCGGCCTCGTCGGGGTCGGCGTCCACGATGGCGGTGAAGCGTCCGGGCTGGATGGTGACGCCGGAGGCGAGGTCCTCGATCGCCGAGCCCCACGCCGGCGCCTCGGCGGTCTCCTCCGTGTCGTGCGCCGCCGGCCGCGTGCGCAGCACCGAGAGCACACGCCGCGCCGACACGACGCCCGCGGTGAAGGTCTGCGCGGCCTCCACGGCCGTGCGCAGCGGCAGGACGAGGAAGGTCGCGTACCCGTAGAACGCGGTCAGCTGCCCGGGGGTGATGCTGCCGTCGACGGCCAGGTGCGCGCCGAACCAGACGATGAAGACGAGGAACGCGCCGGGCAGCAGCACCTGGAGTCCGTCGAGCCAGCTCTGCGTCTTCGCCACCCCGACGCCGGCGGAGCGGACGCGCTGCGACTGCCGGGCGTAGCGCTCCACGAACTCGTGCTCGCCGCCGATGCCGCGGAGCACGCGAAGGCCGACGACCGTGTCGGCCCCGAGCGTGGTCAGCCCTCCCGACTCCTCCCGCCAGACGGCCTGACGGGTGCGCAGCGGCCGCAGCAGCAGCGCGAGCAGCGCCGCGACCGCCGGAACGCCGATGACCACGGCGAGGCCGAGCGGCAGGGAGGCGTCGAGCATGATGACCGAGACGACGACGAAGGCGACGACGCCGCCGCACAGCCGGGCCGACACCTCGTACATGGCTCCGAGGCGGAGGGAGTCGGTGCTCACGGTCGCGACGATCTCGCCGGAGGAGGTCGTCGCCGTGATCGCCGGACCCGTCTCGGCCGAGTGGTAGCCGATCAGCCGGGCAACGCCGAGCGACGACCGCAGCCAGTTGGACACGGCCATGCGGTGGCGCAGCATCCCCGTGACGGCCTGGACCGCCGCGACCCCCAGCAGCGCACCGCACCACAGCCAGAGCCGGGCGGAGTCGCCGGAGACGCCCTCGTCGACCGCGCGCCCGAGCAGGTACGGCCAGACCGCCTGGCACAGCATCCACACGACGCCGAAGACCACGCCGCCGATCAGCGTGGCCGGCTGCCGTGCCGCCTGCCAGAGCAGGAAGCGCGGAACGGACGAGAGATGCCTCTCGGAGGGCCGGCCCGCCGGGTCGGAGGTGGACGGACGGGCAGCGCGGACGCTGGACACGAGGTGCTCCTGGAGGGGATCGAGCGGTTCGAGGGGGAGGGGTGCTGCAGGCGGGGCGGGGGGTGTGCGCTCAGCGCCCCGGCGGTGTCAGCGCGGCGACGGCCGCCGCGTCGAGCGCCACCGCGGGAGCCTGGCGGAGCAGCAGGGTCAGCCGGGCGGCGGTCTCCAGCTCCTCGGCGAGGTCGATCGCCGCCTCCAGGGTCGCGGCTGCGACGACGGGCCCGTGGTTGGCGAGCAGCAGCACGGGATGCCCGGGCGCGGCCGCCGCGACGCCCGCCGCGAGGTCCCCGCTACCCGGCGGGGCGTACGGCACGAGCGGAACGTCCCCGAGCCGCATCACCCGGTACGGCGTGAGGGGCGGCAGGTCCGCGAAGCCGCGCTCGTCGGGCGGCAGGCACGCGACCGCGGTGGCGTAGGGCGAGTGCAGGTGGATGACGGCGGTCGCCTCGGGATGCGCTGCGTACATCGCCGCGTGGAGTGGCAGCTCCTTCGTCGGCCGCGGCGCCCCCTCCTGGTCGGCGGGCGTCGCCGCCAGCTCGTGCTCGAGCACGGACCGCAGCGACGAACCGGTCGGCGTCGCGACGATGCGCGAGCCGACGCGGACGCTCAGGTTGCCCGAGCTTCCGGGCGACAGGCCGGCGGCGGAGAGGTGGCGGCAGGCGTGCACGAGCGCGGCGCGGGCCTCTTGTTCGCGATGGTCGGTCACGGCGCGACCTCCCAGGCGTCGGCGAACAGGCCGGGGCCGCCGAAGTTGCCCGACTTCAGCAGCACGGCGAGCGTGCGCCCCGCACTGGAAGCGACGGCCCAGGGGACGCCGGGCGCGGCCTGCGCCCCGATCCGCAGGCGGTCGATGCCGAGCCCCGCGGTGACCGCGCCGGAGGTCTCGCCGCCGGCGACCACGAGGTGGCTGACGCCGAGCTCGTGGACGGCGAACGCCGCGAGCTCGGAGAGCGCGGTCTCCAGCAGGGCGGCCGCACGCTCGGCGCCCAGGGCGCGCTGGGCCGCGGCGACCTCCGCGGAGGCGTGGACGAGGACGGGCGCGAGCCGGTCGGTCCGCACCGCGAGGGCGTCGCGGGCCCGGTCGAGCGCCGCGCGGCCGGTGTCCAGTTCGAGCGGGTCGAGCACCAGGCGCTCGCCGGGGAAGGCGGCGATCTGGGCGCGTGTCGCGGCGGACGCGCTGCCCGCCAGGATGAGGCGCCCGGTGACCGGCACGGGCGGGAGCGCGGAGCTGCCGTCGCTCGCAGCGCCGGCGGTCGCGCGCGCGAGTGCCGTCGCCACCCCGGCGCCGCCGCCGGCGACGACGGGCCGCTCGGCCGCGACGGTCAGCACCGCCTCGGCGATGGTGTCGAGGTCGTGCTCGGTGAGCGCATCCACCAGCGTGTGACCGTCCACGGCGGCGGACGCGACCGCGTCGGCGCCGCGCTGCACCTCCTGCCAGCGCACCAGACCCACCGGCCGGTCGGTCTGAGGCCGGAGCAGCCGCACCAGGTCGGAGTCGCGCATGGGGGTGAGCGGATGGTCGCGCATCGGCGACTCGGCCAGCGGAACGCCGTCCACGAACAGCGTGCCCTGGTACTGCGTGCGGCCCGAGCCCGGCGTCGCGGGCGTGCCGATGGTCACCGCCGAGGCGCCTCCTGCGACAGCGGCCAGCGCGTCGGCGACCGGCCCGATGTTGCCGCGGGCCGTGGAGTCGAAGGTGGAGCAGTACTTCTGATACAGCTGCGTCGCGCCGGAGTCGCGCAGCAGCCGGGCGGCCTCCGTCGCCGCCTCCACCGCCTCCGCGACCGGAGCCGTGCGGATCTTGAGGGCGACGACGGCGCAGCCCGGTCCGGCCGTTGGGAAGGCGTCCGGCGCCGCGGACGGCGTGCCGAGCAGCACGGTCGCGGGGAGCCCGGCCTCGACGATGCGCCCCGCCAGGTCGCAGGCGCCCGTGACGTCGTCGGCGACGGCGCCGAGCCGCATCACGAGACGCCGACCCCCGTCTCGTCGTCCAGCGCGCCGCCCAGCGCGGCGGCGTGGTCGCCGGCCACGACGACGGTCGCGCCGGCGTCGCGCAGGGCCTGGAGGTCGTCCGGGTCGGCTCCGGCATCGGTCAGGATGACGTCGACCAGGTCGAGGCCGCCCACGCGGATGGGGGCGCGCGACCCGAGCTTGGAGTGGTCCACGAGCAGCACCCGGGTGCGGGCGGTGCGCACCAGCTCCTGCTTGAGTTCGGCGTCGAGAGCGTTCGCGCACAGGATGCCCGTGGTGTCGACGGCGGTGGCGGAGAGCACCGCGACGTCGACCGCGTACTCGGCGATCGTGCGCCGGGCGGCCGCGCCGGCGAAGCTCCGCGTCTCGCTCTGGTAGACGCCGCCGACGGCGACGAGCTCCACGTCGCCGCGCTCGATCGCGGACTGGATGACGGGCGCCGAGTGGCTGACGATCGTGGTGCCGGACCGCAGCATCCCGGCGAGCGGCGCGACCGTCGTGCCGGCGTCGAGGGCGACGGTGCTGGCGCCCGCGAGCAGGTCGAGACACGCCTCCGCGATGGCGCGCTTCTCGCCGCTGCCCGTGATCGCGCGCTCGTCGAAGGGCCGGCCGTGGCCGAGGTTCGGGAGGCTGGCGCCGCCGACCACGCGCCGCGCGAGTCCTTCGCCCTCGAGCTGGCGGAGGTCTCGGCGAATGGTCATCTCGGAGACGCCGAGCTCCTCCGCGACACGCGACGACGACACGTAGCCCTCGGCGGAGAGCCGGCGGAGCAGCTCTTCGCGGCGGGCGGGGGCGTCGGTGTAGCGCACGCGTCCATCCAATCGGCTGCCGCGGCCGCTTGTCAACAAACGGACAAATCTTGACTCGAATGTTCAGAAGTGAACAGAATGGGGGACGTGACCTCCGCTCCTCTCGCCGCTCTCGGCGTGGACGTCGGCACCACCAACACCAAGGTGGTCCTGGCCGTGTTCGGCGATGCCGTACGCGAGGAGCGGACGCTGACCGTGCCGACCCCCGGCACCGGCGCCGGCCTCCAGGCCGTGGTGCTCGGCGCGATCCGCGAGGTCGTGCTCGACAGTCCGCATCCCGTCGCCGCGATCGGCGTGGCGTCGATGGGCGAGACCGGATGCCTCACCGCGCCGCTCGGCGAGCCGCTCGGCGACCTGCTGCGCTGGGCCGACGGCGATGCGTCGACGGCCGGACGACTGGTCGCCTCCGCAGGCGCCGAGGCCCTGTACGCCGCGACCGGCGTGCCCGCCCCCGCCAAGTCGCCGCTCACCCACTGGCTGCGGCTGGCCGAGCAGGGCGACCCACGCCTGGCCGACGCGCACTGGCGCGGCGCCGACGCCCTGGTCATCGCCGCCCTCACCGGCGAGGCCGTCACCGACCACACCCTCGCCGCCCGCACGATGGCGTACCGGCTGCCCGGTCCGGGCGAGCCCCTCCCCGAGGCGTTCGACGTCGACCTGTTGGCGCTCGCCGGCATCGCGCCCGACCGCGTCCCGCGCGTGGCCCGCCCCGGCGAGGCCGCCGGCCGGCTCACGACCCAGGCCGCGGCCGCGCTCGGCCTGCCCGCCGGCGTGCCGGTGATCGCGGCAGGCCACGACCACGCGGTCGGCGCTTGGGCCGCCGGGGCGCGCGAGCCGGGCGACGCCGCGGACTCGGTGGGCACCGCCGAGGCGCTGCTCCGGGTCGCGGCACAGGTGGACAGGCAGCGCGCTCGCCGCGAGGGCATGAGCCTCGCCCGCACGGTCGACGGCCGCCACGAGACGCTGTTGGCGGGCAACCCGACCGCGGGCGCGCTGGTCGAGTGGGCCTTCGCCGAGCTGCTGCCGGGCGCCGACCGGCACGACCTCCTGGGCCGGGCTGCGCGGCTCGCCGACGGGCCGGTGCAGGCGTTCCTGCTCCCGTACCTGCGCGGCAGGCAGTCGCCGCAGCCCGACCCCGCGGCGGCCCCGCGGATCGTCCGCCTGGGCGGTTCCGCGCTCCCGGATCCCGGCGCCACGCTCGTGGCGGTGCTCGCCGGGCTGGCCCTCCAGCTCGCCTGGATGGACGCCGCCCAGACCGTCCTCGCCGGCCCGCGCCGCGACGAGCTCGCCGTGCTCGGCGGTCCGGGTGCGGCCAACGACGCCTGGTGGCGCCTCAAGCAGCGCGTCGTCCCCGGGCTGCTGCGCCGCGTCGACGCCGCGGAACCGGTCGCGACCGGAGCCGCCCTGCTGGCCGCGCACCGCGTCGCCGGCCTCACGACCTCGCTGCCGCTCGGCAGCGCCGACAGCGCCGCCTCCGCGGGCGATCCGGCCCTGCTGGACGCCTTCGTGGAGGCGGCGACGCTCCACGACAAGGAACCCGCATGACCGACACCGCCTCCCGTCCCGCGCTCGACCTCGATCGCCTCGCCCGCCCCTCCGGCGCCCTCGCGATGGTGGCGATGGACCAGCGCGAGAGCCTGCGCCACATGTTCGACCTGGCCGGCGCCGGCCGCCCCGCCGACGAGGTGCTCGTGCGCTTCAAGCTCGACGTCGCCGAGGCGCTCGGTCCGCTCGCGTCCGGCTTCCTGATCGACCGGCACTACGGGTTCGAGGCGGTCCAGGACACGCTTCCGGCCGGGACGGGCCTCATCCTGGCGGCCGACGACCTCACCCAGGAGGACGGCGGCCCGGTCGAGGAGACCGCGCTCGACGAGGTGGTGCTGTCGCAGACCGACCTCGACGGCGTCGCCGCCCTGAAGCTGCTCGTCATCTGGCGCCGCGACGCGAAGCGCGAGCAGCGTGTGCGCCTGGTGGAGCGGTTCGTCGCCGAGTGCCGCGCGCGCGGCGTCCTCTCGGTGCTCGAGCCCGTCGTGCGCGCGACGCCGGAGGAGCTGGACGCGGGAACCTGGGACCTCGACGAGGCGATCCGCGAGGCGGCGGCCGAGCTGTCGCCGTCCGGCCAGAGCCTGTACAAGGTGCAGGTGCCCAGGTCGGGAACGGGCGACGCGGCCGAGCAGCGGGAGGCGAGCGAACGGCTGAGCACCGCCATCACGGGCCCGTGGGTCGTGCTGTCGCAGGGCGTCGACCGTCCGGCGTTCCTCCCCGCCGTCGAGGCCGCCTGCCGTGCGGGCGCGAGCGGCTTCCTCGCCGGCCGGGCGCTGTGGAGCGACGTGGTCGGCCGCGACGACGTGCCGTCCGCGCTGCGCGAGCTCTCCGTGCCGCGCCTCGAGGCCCTGATAGAGGTCGTCGACCGCGAGGCCCGACCGTGGCGGGAGGCGCGATGATCGCCGGACTGCTGCACACCGTCCCGGCCCTCGCCGCGACCTTCGATGCCCTGGTCGCGGACGCCGTGCCCGGCGCGCAGCGCCAGCACGTGGTGGACGCCTGGATGCTCGAGACCGCCATCGCGGAGGGCGTCACGCCCGCCGTGCAGGCCCGCGTAGCCTCCCACCTCCGCCACCTGCAGGACTCCGGCGCCGACGCCGTCCTCGTCACCTGCTCCTCGATCGGCGAAGCCGCAGAGCAGGCCGCCCGCTCTCTCACCATCCCCGTCCTTCGCGTCGACGCCCCCATGGCCGCCGCCGCCATCTCCCACCTCCCCACCATCGCTTCCTCGATTAATCCGGGCGACACGCGGTCGGCGAGCGGATTAAGTGAGGAAGCGATGGGTGCGATGGTGGTGGTGCTGGCGACGAACACGGCGACGCTGGGGCCGACGACGCGGTTGATCGAGCGGGAGGCGGCGGCGCAGGGCGTCGATGCCGGCGTGACGGCGACGGTCGTCGAGGGCGCGGCCGCAGCGCGGGCCGGCGGCGACCAGGAGCGTCACGACCGGCTCATCGCGGAGGCCGTCCGGGCCGCCGCTGCGGACGCGGGCGCCGACGTGATCGTGCTGGCCCAGGCGTCGATGGCCGCCGCCGCGGAGTCGGCCGGCGTCGGCATCCCGGTGCTCACCTCCCCGGCCGGCGGCGTCGCCCGGCTCGCGGAGACCCTGACCCCGTCGGACCCGGGGAGGGCGGCCGCCAGCGCGAACCGGCCGGCCCCCGCCGGGTCCGGCGGAACCCCGTCCGCCGCCGCGAACCGGCCGACCCTCTCCGGGTCCGACGGAACCCCGCCGGCCGCCGCGAACGGGTCGACCTCCGCCGGGTCCGGCGGAACCCCGCCCGCCGCTGCGTACGGAGCGCCCGCATGACCGGCGTCGACCTGCTGGCCTACGCCGACCGGCTCGGCGGCGACCTCCCGCGCCTCCGCGAGGTGCTCGAAGGCCCCCTCCGCGACTTCGCCGGGGTGCACATCCTGCCGTTCTTCGTGCCCTTCGACGGCGCCGACGCGGGCTTCGACCCGATCGACCACGCGGCCGTCGACCCGCGCCTCGGCACCTGGGACGACGTGCGCGCCATCGCCGCCGAGCGCGAGGTGACCGCCGACCTCATCGTCAACCACGTCTCCAGCGAGTCCGCCGAGTTCGTGGACTGGCTGGCGCACGGCGACGAGTCCGCCAGCGACGGCATGTTCCTCACCTTCGACACCGTGTTCCCCGACGGCGCGTCCGAGTCCGACATCACCGCGTTCTACCGCCCGCGGCCCGGACTCCCGTTCACCGCCTACCGCATGGCCGACGGCCGGCGCCGCCTGGTCTGGACCACGTTCATGCCGAGCCAGGTCGACCTCGACGTGGCGAACGACCGCGCCCGGGCCTACCTGCGCCGCATCCTGGCCACCCTGCGCGCCGGAGGCGTCACCACGGTCCGCCTCGACGCGGTCGGCTACGCGGTGAAGACTCCGGGCACCGACAGCTTCATGACGCCGGAGACGCTCGACTTCGTCCGCGAGATCGTCGCGATCGCCCGCGACGAGGGCCTGCGCGTGCTCGTGGAGGTGCACGCCCACTACACGCAGCAGCTCGCCATCGCGCCGCTCGTCGACTACGTCTACGACTTCGCGCTGGCGCCGCTCCTGCTGCACAGCCTCGGCACCGGCACCTCCGACCGCCTCGCCGAGTGGCTGCGCATCCGACCCGCCAACGCGATCACCGTGCTGGACACGCACGACGGCATCGGCATCATCGACGCCGGGCCGTCCGGCGACCGTCCCGGGCTCATCGACAAGGAGGAGATGGCCGCCATCTTCGAGCGCGCCGCCGCGGCGACGAACGGCCACTCCACGCTCGCCTCCGTCATCCCGGCGTGGATGAGCCTCCCGCACCAGATCAACGCCACCTTCTTCTCCGCCCTCGGCGCCGACGCCACGAGCTACCTCCTGGCCAGGGCGGTGCAGCTGTGGCTGCCCGGCCGCCCGCAGCTCTACTACGTCGGACTGCTGGGCGGGCTGGACGACGTCGCCCTGTTCCAGCGCACCGGCCAGGGCCGCGACGTCAACCGGCACGTCTACACCCCGGAGGAGCTGGAGACGGCGCTCGCCTCCGACGTCACCCGCGCCCAGCTGGCGCTGGTGCGGCTGCGTTCGACGCATCCCGCGTTCGGCGGCGAGTTCCGCTACGGTGTGGAGTCGGACGGCTCGCTGAGCCTGAAGTGGACGCTCGGCGACGAGCGCGCAGAGCTCACCGTGTCGTTCGCCCCCGTCCCCGCCTTCCGGCTGCGCCTCACTGGCGCGGCCGGCACCGTCTCCGCCGAAGACGTCGCCGCGCTCGCCGCGCTCTGACCCGCGACCCTCCACCCCCACCCGCTCCCTCCCCACCCCGGCCAGAGGACCATGCAGACCACCCAGGACATCACCGTCACCCGCAGCGCGACCGAGGTCGTGCTCGTCGCCCCCGCGTACACGCTCGGCGTCGCGCTCACCCGCCCGCGCGCCACCATCGCCGGGCCGGACGGCGAGCTCTGGAGCGACCTGTCGCTGCTGGCGAGCGTCGACCGCGTCGGGCTGCCGGACGAGAGCTCCGGCCCGACGGCGGTGACGGTGGAGGAGCAGCAGGACGGCAGCGTCCGGGTGACCGTCCTCAGCGACTCGAGCGCCTGGGCGACGAAGGCCGTCGTGCTGCAGTGCACCCCGGGCGAGGTCCGCGCGCACGTCGAGGTGACGACGGAGGACGACGACGCCCGCATCGCCGACCTGACCATGTTCGGCGGCCAGGCGGCGCTTCCGTCGGGTGCTGCCGGCACCTTCCGCTCGGGCATCCGCTTCCCGTCGGTGTTCGTGCCGACGCCGACCGAGCCCATCCAGGTGGTCCGGCTCTCCAACACGCAGGCGCAGCTCGGCGTGGTGGGCGACGCCGAGCCCGGGCGCCTGCACGGCATCTTCTCGCCGCCGCCGCTCGTCTTCGCGCTCGGCCGCCCCTCCATCGCCGCCGACGCGCCGCACGGCCCCACCGACATGCCCGTCGGCGACTGGCTCGGGGTCTCCGTGGTCGCGCCCATCGCGCAGCTCGGCTTCACCACCTACCGCTACGACGCGCTCGACGGCGGCTTCCTGCTGCGCCTGACGTACGAGGGTCACACGCGGGTGCGGGCCGGTGGATGGGTGTCCCCCGAGTTCGTGCTGCGGCCCGCGGGCGCGCCGCTCACCGCGATCCGCGACTACCGCGACGACCTGGCCGCGCGCGGCTGGGCGCCCCCCGCTCCGGAGCAGGCGGACTGGTGGCACGAGCCGATCTTCTGCGGCTGGGGCGCGCAGTGCGCGCTCGCGGTGCGGATGAGCCACGAGGGAGAGGCGCTCGCCACCGACAACGCGGACGGCTTCGTGCTGCCCGCCGGCGCCGCGTTCGCGCCTGACCTGGCCCGGCAGCACCTGTACGACCGCTGGCTGCGCCGGCTCGCCGAGCGCGACATCCACCCGGGCACCGTCGTCATCGACGACCGCTGGCAGGCCGACTACGGCACCAACACCGTCGACACCGAGAAGTGGCCCGACCTGCGCGGCTGGATCGACGAGCGCCACGCCGCCGGGCAGCGCGTCCTCCTGTGGTTCAAGGCGTGGGATCCGACCGGGCTCCCGCCGGAGCTGACCGTGCGCGACACGGCCGGCCGTCCGGTGGCCGTCGACCCGTCGAACCCCGCCTACCTGCAGGCGCTGGCCGAGCAGGTGACCAGGATGGTGTCCGCGGACGGCCTCGACGCCGACGGCTTCAAGGTCGACTTCACCCAGCGCGCCCCCTCCGGCGCCAGCCTGCGCACGCACGGCGACGACGTCTGGGGCATCAACGCGCTGCACGCGATCGTGCGCACCATCCACGAGGCCGCGAAGGCCGCGAAGCCGGACGCGCTCGTCGTGACGCACACCGTCCACCCGTCGTTCGGCGACGTGACGGACATGGTGCGGCTCAACGACGTGCTGGAGGACTCCGTCCACGGCGACCCGGTGCCGGTCGGCGACCAACTGCGGTTCCGTCACGACATCGCCGCGGCGGCCCTGCCCGGACACGCCATCGACACCGACCAGTGGCCGATGCCGAACCGCGAGGAGTGGCTCGCGTACGCGCGCATCCAGCCGCAGCTCGGCGTGCCCGCGCTCTACTACGTCGAGTCGATCGACAACAGCCGCGAGACGGTCACCGACGCCGACCTCGACGAGATCGCCGCTCTCTGGCGCGACTACCGCGCCGACCGCGCCGCGGCCGGACGGACGCAGAGGGAGCCGAGCGCCGTATGAGCGCGTTCACCGAGGTCGCCCCCGGCGTCCACCGGTTCGCGGACGCCTGCAACGTCTACGTCGTGCTCCCGGCCGAGGGCGCGGAGGGAGGCGCGATCGCGATCGACTTCGGCTCCGGCGACGTGCTCGACCACCTCGGCGAGCTGGGGCTGACCACGCTCGACGCCGTGCTCATGACGCACCACCACCGCGACCAGGGGCAGGGGCTGCCGCGCGCCGTCGCGGCGGGCATCCCCATCCACGTGCCGCCGGTCGAGCAGGACCTCTTCGCCCGGGTCGACGAGATGTGGTCGGCGCGGGCGCTGTACAACGACTACAACCTGCGGCAGGACCGCTTCTCGCTGCTCGACCCCGTGCCCGTCGCCGGGACCGTCCCCGAGTACCGGACCGCCCGCTTCGGCGGCGTCGACGTGAAGACGGTGCCGACACCCGGCCACACCATGGGTTCGGTCAGCTATCTCGTCGACCGCGGGGACGCGCGCGTCGCCTTCACCGGCGACCTCATCTACGCACCGGGCAAGGTGTGGTCGCTCGCCGCGACGCAGTGGTCGTACACCGAGAACGAGGGTCCGGCGATGAACGTGCTCTCCTGCCTCCTGCTCGAGGAGGAGGCGCCGACCGTGCTGCTGCCGTCGCACGGCGAGCCGATGCCCGACGCCGTCGACGCGCTGGAGCAGCTGGCCACCCGGATGAGCGGCTACGTGGACTCGCGGCGCACCCACCCGTGGGACCTGCGCGACTGGCTGGAGCGTCCCTTCGTCCGCCTCACCGACCACCTGCTGCTGAACCGCACGGCGAACTCGTGCGTCTACGTGCTGCTCAGCGACTCGGGCGCCGCGCTGTTACTCGACTACGGCTACGACATGTCCACCGGCTGGCCGGCCGGCACCGACCGCGCGGCGCGCCGCCCCTGGCTGGCGTCGCTGCCTGCGCTGAAGCGCGACTTCGGCGTCACCTCGGTGGAGGTCGTGCTCGGCACGCACTACCACGACGACCACATCGCCGGCTTCAACCTGCTGCGCGACGTGGAAGGGACCGAGGTGTGGCTCCCGGAGAACGTCGCCCCGATCATGGCCGACCCGATGCGCACCGACCTGCCGTGCCAGTGGTTCGAGCCCATCCCGGCCGACCGCGTGCTCGGCCTCGGCGAGACCGTGCGCTGGCGGGAGTACGAGATCACCACGCACGAGCTGCCCGGGCACACGCTGTACGCGGCCGCGTTCGAGTTCGAGGTGGACGGCGTGCGCGTGCTCGCGACGGGCGACCAGCAGACCGCGGAGGGGCGGCTGGGGGTGCAGCGGGAGATCCTGAACTACCAGTACCGCAACCGGTTCCGCCGCGACGACTTCATCCAGAGCGCGGCGCTGTACCGCCGGGTGGCGCCGGGTCTCATGATCACGGGGCACTGGCAGGGCCGCGAGGTGGACGAGGACTACCTGCAGCTGCTCACCGAGCAGGGCGACGAGCTGGCCGCCATCCACGACGGCCTGCTGCCCGACGACGGGATGCTGCCGCCGGCCGACGGCAACCTGGTGCTGGTGGAGCCGTTCTACCAGCGCGTGTCCGCCGGCGCGTCGCTGGAGTACGAGGTCGTCGTGGTGAACCCGTACGACGACGAGCGCGTGGTGGTGGCGCGGCTGGTGACGCCGGAGGGCTGGAGCTCGCCGGAAGTGGCCTCCGTCACCGCGGGCGCGGGGGAGACCGTGCGGCTGCGGTTCGCCGTGCGCGCCGGCGAGGCACCGCGGAAGCGGCAGCGGCTCGCGGCGGACGTGACGGTCGGCGGGGTGCGGTACGGGCAGGCGGGGGACGCGGTGGCCGACGTGGTGGTGGCGGAGCCGGCGGCCCGGCAGGCCGACGGAGACGCGGTCGCCGACGTTGTCGCGGCGGAGCAGGCGGCCCGCCCGGCTGACGGAGACGCCGTGGCCGACGTGGTCGCGGCGGAGCAGGCGGCCCGCCCCGCCGACGGAGGCGCGGTGGCCGGCGCGGTCGCGGATGCCTCATCGTCGCCCCTCGACACCGCGGAGGCGCTCGGTTAGCCTTCGGGGCGTGGACCGCATCCCGCTCTATCGCGAATGGCACGGCGACCCGGACTCCCCGCGGCCGCCGCTGCTGCTCATCCACGGCGGCGGTTCGACGATCGACAGCAACTGGGGAATGCTGCTGCCTCGCGTCGCGCCCACCCGGTCGGTGCTCGCCGTCGAGCTGCAGGGCCACGGGCGAACGCCCTCGGGGGACCGCCCGCCCAGCTTCGAGGGCTCGGCGGAGGACGTCGCGGCCGTGCTCTCCGAGCTGCGCCTCGGACCGGTGGACGTGCTCGGCTTCAGCAACGGCGGCCAGGTTGCTCTGCACCTGGCGGCGAGGCACCCGGACGCCGTGCGCAGGCTGATCGTGGCGTCCGCTCCCGTGCGCCGGTCCGGCATGATCGACGGGTTCTGGGAGGGCCTGGAATCCGCCACCGTTGAGAATCTTCCCGCGCCCTACCGCGAGGCCGACATCGCCGTCAGCCGCGACCCGGGGCACGCCGACCGGATGTTCGACCTCGACCGCGACCTCATGCTCGACTTCGAGGACTTCCCCGACGAGCTGCTGGCCTCCGTCAACGCTCCCACCCTGGTGGTGGGCGCCGACCGCGACGTGGTCCGCGCCTCGCACTTCGTCGAGCTGGCCGGGCTCCTGCCCGACGCCCGCCTGCTCGTGGTCCCCGGCACGCACGGCGACTACCTGGGCGAGCTCCTCGCCGCCGCCGGCGACCCCGCCCCGCTCGCGCGCACCCTGCCCCACCTCCTGACCTTCCTCGACGCCCCCTGACCCCCCACCGTCGAGTACGCGAAGACTGCACGGTCGCGCGGCGTGTCGCGTGCAGTCTTCGCGTACCCGATGGCGGGCGGGGTCAGCGGGTGAGGGTGCCGGCGAGGATGGCGTCGACCTGGGTGAGGGCCTGGAGCATGCCCTCCTCCTGGCCCATGGCGAGGAGCTCCTCCATCTGCGCGGCGCTCGCGAACTGCGAGGTGGTGGTCATGCGGGTGCGGCCGTCGCGCTCCTCGAAGGTGGTCGTCATGCGGCCCGGCTCGCCGGGCGCGGGGACGCCGCCGTCCTCGGCGAAGCCGTCGTCCACCACCAGCCGGTCGGTCGGT
The DNA here is from genome assembly GCA_003367665.1 of Leifsonia sp. ku-ls. GTDB lineage: Bacteria > Actinomycetota > Actinomycetes > Actinomycetales > Microbacteriaceae > Leifsonia. Next base: position 72,303 of record QKXI01000014.1, read on the forward strand.
TCGACCTCGACGAACCGCCACCAGCCCCACGCCTTCGTGCCCTCCGGCGTGGTCATGTAGTAGGTCGCGCGTCCACCCGGCTCGAACTCGAACACCTCGAACGTGGCCGGGTACCCGGGAGGCCCCCACCAGAGCTCCAGCTGGCGCGGGTCGGACCACAGCTGCCAGATCCGCTCGCGCGGCGCCGCGTACTCGGTGACGATGGTGAGCGTCAGCGCGTCCGGGTCCTTGGTGGATTCGATGAGGGTCATCGTTGGTTCCTTTCTCGGTTGGTGGTGTCGCTCGTTGTCTCGTTGGCGCCGGCCTCGGCGGCGAGGATGCCGTCGCTCGTTGTCTCGTCGTCTCGGGCCTCGGCGGCCAGGATGCGGTCGATCGCGAGGTCGCGCCGCCGCCAGATCTCCTCGAACCGGTCGAGCAGCTGCGCCGCCCGCCGGATGGTCGCCGGCTCGCCGCTGACGACCCGCTCGCGCCCACGGACGGCCTTCCGCACGAGCCCGGCCCGTTCCAGCACGGCGACGTGCTTCTGAACGGCGGCGAAGCTCATGTCGTACGCGCGCGCCAGCTCGCTCACGGAGTGCGTGCCGCCGAGCGAGCGGGCCACGATGTCCCGCCGCGTGGCATCCGCGAGCGCGTGGAAGATGCGGTCGACTTCTGAGTCCGTGAGAATTTCTACAACCATTTGGTTGTACGTTAGCGCGCGTGGGCAGCGTCGGCAAGGCCCCGTGCCGGGCCAACCGCCCCGTCGCCATGTTGACCCGCCCGCCCCACTCGCCTTAGTATCTGTGGGAACGATCCCACACGATCCACCGGCGCAGGCGCGGTCGTGCATCCCCGGAAGGACATGATGGCAAACGGCCTCCGCGCCGTCCTCTCGCTCGACATCGGCGGCACGAAGCTCGCCGTCGGTGTGGTCACGGAGGACGGACGAACCCACGCACTCACCGTCGAACCCACGCGTCGGGACGAGGGTCCGGGTGTAATCGTTCCCAGACTCTTCGAGATGGGCCATCGGGCGATCGCCGCCTCCGGTCTGCAGGTGGAGGCCGTCGGCATCTCCTGCGGCGGCCCGCTGGACGCGAAGACCGGCGTGCTGACCGGGCCGCTGCACCTCCCGGGCTGGGTCGACCTGCCCATCGTCGAGCTGGCGGAGCGCGAGTTCGGGGTGCCCGCAGTGCTCGAGAACGACGCCACCGCCGGAGCGCTCGGCGAGTTCCGCTACGGCGCGGCCCGCGACGCCGACACGATGGTGTATCTCACCATCTCCACCGGCATCGGCGGCGGCGCCGTCATCGGCGGGCGGCTGCACCGCGGGGCCGCGGGCAACGGCGGAGAGTTCGGGCACGTCATGGTCCGCACCGACGGGCGCCCGTGCCTCTGCGGCCGACGAGGCTGCCTGGAAGGGTACGCGTCCGGGACGTCCATCGCGCTGCGCGCCCGCGAGGCCGTCGCCGAGCGCGGGCAGGGCTCCGTCCTCGCGCAGCTGCCGACCGTCCGGGCGGAGGACGTCGTCGCCGCCGCCGCGGCGGGCGACCCCCTCGCGACCGAGCTGTGGGAGGAGACGATCGACGCCCTCACCATCGCGCTCACCGACCTCGTCAACGTCTTCGAGCCCGACCTGGTCGTGCTCGGCGGTGGCGTCACCCGCTCGGGCGACGCCCTCGTCGTCCCGGTGCGGGAGCGCGTGGCCGCCGCCGCCATGCCGCCCGCGGCCGCCGCGTCCACCGTCGTGCTCGCCGAGCTCGGCGACGTCGTGTGCGTTGTCGGCGCGGGCGCCGTCGCGTTCGACCGTCTCGACCAGCTGGCGGGGGCGGGCGTCGCCGCGGCGAAGGGAGACCACCGTGGCTGAGTGGATGCGTGAGCAGCTGCAAGCGCACATCGAGGTCGCCGAGCAGGGCGAGAAGCTGCTGCCGGCCCTGCGCGAGGTCGGAAAAGTGCTGTGCGACGCGTTCGAGCGGCGCGGCATCCTGTACACCTTCGGCAACGGCGGCAGCGCCGCCGACGCGCAGCACTTCACCGGCGAGATCATCGGGCACTACAAGCGCGACCGCCGGCCGCTCGGCGCGGTCACCCTCAGCACGGACCCGACCACGATGACGTGCATCGCCAACGACTACTCGTACGACGACGTGTTCTCGCGCCAGGTGCTCGGCCTCGCGCGACCCGGCGACGTGGTCGCGGCCTTCACGACGAGCGGACGGAGTGCGAATATCGTCGAAGCGTTGGAAGCGGCGAAGACGGCCGGTGCGACGACGGTGCTGTTCGGCGGGGGCGACGGCGGCCCGGCGAAGCGGTTTGCCGACTACGCGCTGCTGAGCCCGTCCACGACCACCCCGAGGATCCAGGAATTCCACACGTTCATGCTCCACGTGCTCTCCGAGATCGTGGACGCGTGGGCTGCCGACGACGAGGAGTACCCCCTGTGACCGACCGCCCCACCGTCACCCCCTCCGACCGCGACCTCACCCCCGACAAGCTCACCGCCGACGTCTCCCTCGACCCCGCCGTCGATTCCTCGATTTCTCCCTCCGACACGCGGTCGGAAGCCGGAGAAATCGAGGAAAGGATGAAGGGCGCGGCGCCGGTCGCGAACGCGCCGGCGGGGGCGCAGCCTCGGGGGCTCCCGCCGGCGAAGCGGCCGACGGCGACGCCCGATCGCATCCTCCACATGATCGGCAACGCCCACCTCGACCCGGTCTGGCTGTGGCCCTGGCAGGAGGGCTACCAGGAGGCGCGCGCGACCTTCTGGTCCGCCATCCACCGGATGGAGGAGTACCCCGACTTCGTCTTCACCTGCGACCAGATCGTGCTGCTCAGCTGGGTGGAGGAGTCCGACCCCGAGCTGTTCGAGCAGATCCGGCGCCGCGTCGCCGAGGGCCGCTGGGTGAACGTCGGCGGCTGGTGGGTCGAGCCCGACAACAACATGCCGATGGGCGAGAGCTTCGTGCGCCAGGGCCTCTATGGCCAGCGCTACCTGGAGTCGCGCTTCGGCATCCCGGCGACCGTCGGCATGAACGTCGACCCCTTCGGCCACAACGCGATGCTGCCGCAGATCCTGCGCGGCCAGGGCATGGACTCGTACACCTTCCTGCGCCCCGGCCCGCACGAGTCCGACCTCGCCCCCAGCCTGTTCTGGTGGGAGGCTCCCGACGGCTCCCGCGTGCTGGCGTACCGCATCCCGTTCGAGTACTGCAGCCCGCCCGGCTCCGTCGACGGCCAGACCGAGAAGGCGTTGGCGTCGCTCGACCGCGCGGTCGGCTTCGGCGAGAACGCCACGGCCATGGTCTTCTACGGCGTGGGCAACCACGGCGGCGGCCCGACCATCGCGAACATCGAGTCCATCCACCGCTACGACCGGATGGGCTCCTTCGGAAGGATGACGATGTCCTCACCGCGCACGTACTTCGACGAGGTGCTCGGCCGGGGCGAGGCGTTCCTCGACGCCCTGCCGGTGCGCCGCGACGACCTGCAGCACCACGCGCCGGGATGCTACTCCGCCCACTCCGGCATCAAGGCGTGGCAGCGCCGCGCCCAGTTCGCCGTGCTGAACGCGGAGCGCTGGGCCGCCGTCGTCGCCGCGTCGGACGGGGTCGAGTACCCGCGCGAGCAGCTGGAGACGGCGTGGAAGCAGGTGCTCTTCAACCAGTTCCACGACATCCTGCCCGGTTCGGCGATCGAGCCGTCGTACGACGACGCCCGCGACCAGCTCGGCGAGGCCGTGTCGATCTCGAAGCGCATCGTCACCAGAGCGCACAACATCATCGCCCGCCAGGTGCAGGTCGACCGGGAGGACGGCACCCAGCCGGTGCTCGTCTTCAACCCGCACCCGTGGCCGGTGTCGGTGGATGTGGACTTCCAGTACGGCGCCCAGCGCGCCGGCGTGCACGTGGTCGACGAGGCCGGCGAGCCCGTCGTGTTCCAGAACTCCCAGTCGACCGCGACGACCGACGACGTGTCCCGCGGGGCGGTCGTGTTCCGCGCCGACGTTCCCGCCCTCGGCTACCGCCTGTACCGGCTGCGGCCGGGCGCCGGGCCGGGCGCGGCCTCCGGCTCGCTCACCGTCACGCAGGACACGCTGGAGAACGAGCACGTCCGCATCCGCATCGACCAGGAGACCGGCTGGATCTCGTCATACCTCGTCAAGGCGACCGGCGTTGACGTGATGGCCGGCGTCGACGGAACCCAGCACACCCAGATCAACGACGACCCGACGGACACCTGGGGCCACCGCGTCATCTCCTACGCCTGGCCGGGCGCGACGATGGAGCTGAAGCGCATCGTCGTCCGCGAGACCGGGCCGCTGCGCTCCCGCGTGCGCGTGGAGCGGGCGTGGGGCGCATCCACTCTGGTGGAGGAGCTCATCCTCGACCACGACTCGCCCGTACTGCGGGTGAACGTGACGCTCGACTGGCGCGAGCAGGCGCACCTCCTGAAGCTGCGCTTCCCGACCGTGCTGGAGGACCCGACCGCCACGTACGAGATCCCGTTCGGCCACCTGGAGCGGCCGGTCGACGGCGCGGAGGAGCCGGCCCAGTCGTGGGTCGACCTCACCGGCACGGTCGGCGGCGCCGCGGCCGGCCTGACGGTCATCACCACGAACAAGCACGCCTACGACGTGTCGCCGGGCGACGAGCCCAGCATCGGCGTCACCGCCGTGCGCAGCCCGGTCTACTCGTGGCACGACCCGCGCCTGCTCGACCCGGAGGGCATCTACTCGTTCCAGGATCAGGGCGTGCAGCGGTTCAGCTACGAGCTCGTCCCGCACGCCGGCGATTGGCGCGAGGCCGACCCGATCCGGCGGGCGCTCGTGCTCGGCAACCCGGTGCGGGCCATGCAGGAGTCGTTCCACGACGGCGAGCTGCCGCCGGTGAAGTCGTTCGCAGGCGACGGCGCGGGCACCGTCATGGTGACGGCGCTCAAGGGCACGGAGGATGCGACGGATGCGCCAGGCGGCGCCGACGTCGTCGTGCGCGCCGTCGAGACGCGTGGGGAGGGCGGCCGTTCCCGCATCGAGCTGCCGCTGCTCGGCCGCGCGATCGAGGAGGACTTCGGGCCGTCGCAGCTGCGCACCTTCGTGGTCCCGGCCGACCCGGCGGAGCCCGTCCGCGAGGTCGACCTGATCGAGCGCCCGCTGCCGTGAACGCGCGGCCCGAGGTGCGGGTGAGTGTCGTCGGTCCGGCGGCGGAGTCCGTCGAGCTGCGGGAGGAGTGGGCCGACGCCGAACCGGGGTGGCGGCTCAGCATCCACGTCGCCTTCACCGGAGACGCCCCGGCCCACGGGTCCGTGCTCGTGGAGGCGCCGGTGCGTGGCGCGGACGACCCGTGGTGGCTCATCCCCGGCGCGTTCTACGGCGAGAACCGCCCCGCCGAGAACACCCGCGCCTTCCCGCGCTTCGAGGTCGGCGCGAACACCGCCCAGCAGCATCAGGCACTGGTGAGCGACGCGTGGGAGATCCGCGCCGACCGCGCCGCGACGCCCGCGGTGTTCGCCTGGGCCGGCCCCGACCGGGGCGGCGTGGCGCTCGCCGCCGACGAGACCACCGCGCTCGGGCTCACCGGGCTCGGCCTCGCGCATGACGCCGAGTGGGGCGACGCGACGGTCAGCCTGCGCTTCCCGTACCGCGAGTTCCCGGTCACCTACTACGGCGACGCGCGGCCGCGCCCGGCCGACGTGGCGACGCACCGGTTCGTCTCGGGCGAGACGGTCACCCTGAACGTGCGGGTGTTCGCGCTCGACGCCTCCCGCCACGCCTATGCGCCCATCCTGCGCGCCCTGCACGCCGAGTCCGCCCCGGCGGCGCCGCTCGACCCGTGGGTGGACGTGGCGACCGCCGCCGACCTCACCGCCGACGGCCTCCTGACCTGGCACTACGACCCCGACCCGGGCGTGCTGCTCGAGACGGTCGGGTTCGACCGCGAGGTGAGCGGACGCGACGGCAAGACGGTCGACCGCCAGGCGATGCACGTCGGCTGGGTGAGCGGCATCCCGTGGGCGTACGCGCTGCTCGCGCACGGGCTGCGCACGTCCCGCCCGGAGGAGGTGGATGCGGCGACGCGCGTCATCGACTTCACCACCGCGTCCCTCTCGCCCTCCGGCACCTTCTGGGGCGTCTGGTACCGCGACAGCGGCTGGACCCAGAGCTGGACCGAGCTGAAGCGCGGACTCCACTCGCGCACGCTGGCCGAGGCGACACTGTTCCTCATCCGGGCGCAGGCGCTCGCCCCGCACGAGCAGTGGGAGCACGCCATCCGCTCCAACTTGGACGTGGTCGTCGGCCGGCAGCGCGCCGACGGCAACCTCGGGTCGGTGCACCACGCCGAGACGGGCGAGGTGCTCTCCTGGTCCGGCGCCTCCGGCCTCACCTGGATCGCGGCCCTGGTGGAGGCGGCCGACCGGGATGCGCGCTACCTCCCCGCCGCGCTCGCCGCCGGCCGCTACTACGAGCAGTTCGTCGACCGCGAGTTCCTGCACGGCGCCCCGGAGGACGTCGACCTCGCGCCGACCTCCGAAGACGGTTACGCGGCCGTGATGGCGTACGTCGCGCTGCACCGCGCAACCGGCGACCGGCACTGGCTCGACGTGGCCAGGCGCGCGGCCGACTGGATGCTGACCTTCCGCTACAGCTACGACGTCGCCCTCCCCGAGCACACGCTGCTCGGGGCGTACGGCTTCCGGACGCGCGGCGCCGACAACGCGTCCCCCTCCAACCAGCACGTGCACGCGTACGGCCTGGTCTGCACGGCCGAGCTGCGCGAACTCTCCACGGCGCTCGGCGACCCGCACTACGCCGAGCGCGCCGACGAGACGCTCGCCTGCTTCCGCCAGTTCATCGCGCGCGAGGACGGCGACTTCAACGCCTACCGCGGCATGGTGAGCGAGCGGTACTACCAGACGGCCTGCTTCCAGCCGAAGGGGATGCTGCTGACGCTCTCGCACGCGTGGAGCGTCGGCGTGACGCTGCTCGCGTGCGAGCAGACGCTCGCGGGCTAGGGCGTCGGGCGGCTCCGCCGGAGTCCTCGTGCCTCGCAGTGGGGGCGACCCGCGCGGCAGCGACGCCGACCGGCTCAGTCCGGGCGCGAGCGCGCGTACTCGGCACCGGTGGGACGACCCGTGCGGCAGCGGCGACGGCCGGCTCAGTCCGTCCGGGCGCGCGCGAGTACGCGGACCCGGTGGGGCGACCCCAGCGGCAGCGACGGCGACCGGCTCAGTCCGGCCGTGAGCGCGCGTACTCGGAACCGGTGGGGCGACCCGCGTGGCAGCGGCGACGGCCGGCTCAGTCCGTCCAGGCGCGCGAGTACGCGGACCCGGTGGGCGTGCGGGCGAGCAGCCCGGCATCCACTAGTCGGCGGCGCAGCGTCACCGGGTCGTCGGCCAACTCCGCGAGCCGCTCCGTGAGTTCGCGCTCGCCCACCGTCTCGCCCGCCGGGAGCGACACTTCGGCGACGTGCGCGAGCAGGGACGCGCGATCGGCAGCGCCGGCCGGGAAGCGGTCGATGCGGCCGTCCGGACGAAGAAACCGCTCGACGCCCCGCGGTCGGGTGGTGGCCGACGACGCCAGCAGCCGGCGGAGGACCGCGTCGTCCGGCCGGTAGTCGCCGTCGCGCTCGCGGCGGATCAGCCCCGCCTTCTCGAGCAGGGCGAGTGCCCGGGCCCCGCGCGTGTTCCCCGGCAGGCCGCCCTTGCCGAGCACCAGGCGGGCCCACACCTCACGGGCATCCCGGTTCGCCAGCGCGGCGACCACCGGGCGCCAGTCCGCGTCGTCCACCATGCGTCCAGTCTCCCGACCGGCGTCCGGGCGACGCAACCCGCCGCCCGCCGGCGGGAGGCGCCGGTCAGCCGTCCTTCCGGAGCTGCTGCAGCAGCTCCGGAGCGCGGGCGTCGAGCACCCGGCCGCCGACGCGCACGCCGACGACCAGCAGCACGACGCCGAGCACCACGCCCGCGACGAGACCCAGCCAGCCCCACGCGGCCTCCCGCGTCACCAGCGACATCACGAGCAGCACGATCTCCGGCAGGCACAGCACGCCGATGACGCCCCACGCGGCGAACGTCGGCCCGATCAGGGAGATGTTCGAGCCCGGCCGCGAGCGGAACGGGTTGTCGCCGGGCTCCGGCACCGGGAACACGAACCGCGCCGAGGTGACGGAGGAGACCGCGGCGCCGCTGAGCAGCATCCCGAGCGCGAGGCCGAGGAGGCCGGGCGCCGGCAGCCAGTCGCCCTCGACGGCGGCGGCTCCGACCGAGAGGATCGTCACCGCGGGCAGCCCGAACGTGAGCATCGCCGCCGCGCGCCCCCACCGGTCGGCGCGACCCGGGACCGCCTTGGACACGTGCAGCGCGAACGCGGTGGAGTCGTACGAGACGTCGGCGATCATCCCGATGCCCAGCGCGAACGCCACGATCGGGCCGGCGGCGAAGAGGTAGCCGTTCGAGTGGTTGAGGCTCGAGTAGAACCACATGATCGCCGGCAGCAGCGGGATGACGAGCAGCTGACGCAGGTAGCGCGGGTCGCGGAACCAGTACGTCAGACAGCGTGCCGCGATCGCGCCGGCCGGCGTCCCTGGCAGGATGCCGAACAGCCCCGACTTCCCCGGCGCCCGCACGCGGGACGACGCCCGCGTCGGCGTCACGAGCGACCGCGCGAGGGCCCAGCGCCACACCAGCCACAGCACGACGAACGTCGCGACGGCGATGAGCAGCCGGAGCAGAGCGCCGAGCGGGTCGCCGACGGCGATGGCGCCGGGGACGGCCCACACCGCACCGAGCGGCGACCAGCCGAGCCCGGCGGCGACCGACGGCAGGGCGTCCGCCGACGATCGCAGGCCGCTCGTCACGCCGATGATGATCGGCCCGGCCAGGATGAGCGGGATCAGCACGAGCAGCCCGGTCGCCTCGCGGAACCGCCGGCCGGAGGCCAGTCCGCTCGCGATCGACGTGACAGCGCGCGACACCACGATGCACGTCGCCGCCCCCAGCACGCCCGTCAGCAGAGCGACCAGCGCCACCCCGGGCGAGCGCAGCCAGGGCAGGGCGGTGCCGAGCGACGCGATGGTGGTGGCGGCGCCGGCGACGCCGACCGCGCCGCTCAGCAGCATCCCGATCATCAGCGGGCGAAGCGCGATCGGGTAGACCGCGAGGTGCCCGGGGTCCAAGGTCTGCTCCACACCCGACAGCAGGAGCGGCAGCACCGCCCAGCCGAGCACCGCGGCCGACCCGGCCAGCACGACGGCCGTCGTCGCGACCTCGGCGGGCGCGAACGACAGCCCGACGAGCGCGCCGAGCACCACGACCAGTCCGAAGGCGCCGTACACGGCGCCGATGATCACGGCGACCAGCTGGCTGGTGCTCCGCCGGAACGAGTTGCGCAGGACGAGCAGCCGGAGCCTTACGAGTGTCGCAACCACTCCGGCCCCTCCCCGATGCGCCGGCCGCCGACCAGCTCCACGAAGCGGTCCTCCAGCGTGGACCCCGCGCGCACCTCGTCCACCGACCCGGCCGCCACGACGCGACCGGCCGTGATGACGGCGACGTGGTCGCACATCCGCTCCACCAGGTCCATCACGTGCGAGGAGACGATGACCGTCCCTCCGCTCTCGACGTAGGTCCGCAGGATGTCGCGGATGTTCGCGGCCGACACCGGATCGACCGACTCGAACGGCTCGTCCAGCACCAGCACGCGCGGGGCGTGCACCATGGCGGCCGCGAGGGCGATCTTCTTGGTCATGCCGGCGGAGTAGTCGACCACCAGCGTGCCCCCGGCGGACTGCAGGTCGAGCAGCTGCAGCAGGTCGGCCGTGCGCTGCTGGGCGGTCGGGCGGTCCATCCCGCTGAGCAGGCCCGCGTATTCCACCAGCTGCTGCCCGGTGAGCCGGTCGAACAGCCGCACGCCGTCCGAGAGCACGCCGACCAGGGCTTTGGCGACCAGCGGCTGCCGCCACATGTCGACACCGTGGATGAGCACCTCGCCCGCATCCGGACGCAGCAGCCCGGTCGCCATGCTCAGCGTCGTGGTCTTGCCGGCGCCGTTCGGGCCGACCAGGCCGTAGAAGCTCCCGGACGGCACGTCGAGGTCGATCCCGTCGACCGCGACCTTCTCGCCGAACCGCTTGTGCAGCCCGCGGATCCTGATCGCGAGGCCATCGTCCTCCGCCACGCGCACCCCCTCACGTCGTCGTCCGCGGCTCGCGGAACACGGCAAGCCTACCGTTGGGGCGGCGGGTGGGGTCGGGGTGGGGTGGCCGCCGCCAGCCGGGCGCGGCACCCCGTACGCCCCTGTCGCAACCGGCGTGCCGCGCCCGTGTCGGCGGGGGAGGGATCGCCCGCCGTCGTGTCATCCGGAACGGACCGCCGTTCGGATCGCCGATCCCCGCCTGCTCCGGGCGGATGCCCAGCTCCGGTCAGTGGCCGAGCGGGCCGGCGTACGCCCGCGCCTGCAGCGGGAGCGCGAGCGCGGCCCCGTACGCCGCGACCGCCTCCCGCAGTCCCTCGGAAGCCGCCGGCCGGAAGCGGTAGTGCAGCGTGCCCGTGAACTCCTGCCGCGCCTGGAAGTTGGTGAAGTGCAGGTTGTTCATCGCCCAGCTGTCGATGTGGCCGCCGACCGGCTCCAGCGTGCGGGACCAGGCGCCGGTGCGGATGCCGCCCAGCTGCACGAGCGGCGCATCCACCGTCCCCCACAGCACCGCGCCGCCGTCGCCGCGGACGCCGACCGCGTGCTGCACCGAGTACCAGTCCTTCGACGTGTCCGGCAGCTGCTCCGTCTCTGCCGTGAAGACGGCGCCGGCGGTCTCCACGAGGAACTCCGGCCGTGCGACGGCGAACGGGAAGGCCACGAAGACGCTCTCCGGCCCGAACCGCTCCGGCTTCGCGATGTGCACCGCGAGGTCGATGTCGTCCAGCTCGCGGAACAGCGTCAGCGTGTGGGTCGCGCTGAGCCCGGGGAGTTCGCTCGTCCAGCGGATGCGCGCGTAGGCGTCGGTCTCCACCACCTCCGGCTTCTGCGTCGACACCCCGTGGGACCGGTCGAATGCCGGACCGGGGAACGCCGGGTTGAAGTTCTTCGGGTTCTCGAAGATGGGATGCTCGCGCCCGGCATCGGCGACCGTCTCCACCACGATCGCGCCGAGCCCGTGCGGCGCGGCCGCATCGACGAGCTCGCGGCCGTCGGCGAGGTCGACCAGCGAAACGACGCCGCCGCGGCCCGGGTCGACCGTCGCTCGGTAACGGCCGGCCTGGGCGGTGGTGCCGGACGTCGGCTCGGGCTCTGGTTCCGGCGCGGTGAGCACGATCGCGGACGCGGGCGGCACCTCGGCGACAAGGGTCACCCGCCTGGTGCCGCCGACCTCCGCCTCCACCGCCTCGCGGCGCGGCCGATCGGTGACGTTGGCGACCAGCACGCCCTCGGCGGCCGCACCTTCGGCCCCCGACGCCGCCAGCCGGTACAGGGCCTCGACGTTGAGGTCCCGTGCCAGATCCCACGCGCCGTAGGCGAAGCCGGCCTTCGCGTTCCAGTGCGAATGGCTGAAGTGGGAGTGCGGCTTCGAGTAGGTCTCCCACGAGCCCCAGGTGTGCTCGCCGAAGAGCAGCAGCTCCTCGTCCACCTGGTCGAAGGCCGCGGCGAGCTCGGCGTCGTCGCGCAGGCGCACCGGGCCGCGGCGGTAGCCGAGCACCGTCGCCGCCGCCGGCTCGCCCTCACCGCGCTCCGCCGCGATCCGGAACGCCTCGCGCGCCGAGCGGGCGAACCGCCGCGCCTCGCGGTAGACGGCCACCTCTCGGGCGGTCGAGCCGTGTCCGTGCGACCACCAGTCCGCCCACTCGCCGCGCAGCACCGGCAGGTCGTCCGGCGCCTGCGCGGCCAGCACGTCCATCGCCGTGTCGACGGTCGCCGTCTGCATGGGCCGGTCGGGGTGGCGGTCGTTCCAGTGCCGGACCACGCGGGTGAACAGCGCGGTCGGCCAGCGGTTGTCGTTCCCGGCGTGCACGACGGCGGTGTCGAAGGGGTAGTCCTCGCGTGCGTCCAACCGCTCGACGAACGACAGGATGCGCTCCTCCGCGAGCCGCACGTCGCCGTCCACGATGCCCCACTCCTCGCCGAAGCCGTAGTGGGTCGACAGCAGGGTGAGCACGCGCCGGCCGGAGGGCGCCTCCCACTGGAACAGGGTCGGCTGCTCCAGGGGCGCGCGGCCGTGGTCCGGGTTGAGCGCCATCACCAGCCGGTCGATGCCGGCGTCGAGCATCGCATCGGCGACGCCCCAGGCGATGCCGTTCACGTCGCCGTGCTGCTCGGTGCGGACCGGGATGCCGGCCGCGCGGATGCGGTCGAGCGCCCGGTAGGCGGCCTCGAACTCCGGCAGGTCGGGCAGTTGCGTCATGTTGAGGTAGCCGCCGGTGACGGAGACCGTGCCGTCGGCGACGCGCGCCCGCAGCGTGTCGGCCTCCTCCGGAGTCGCCGTGCGGAGGAAGTTGAGGACCGGTCTGGCCGCCTCGAAGGTCCATCGGAAGCGGTCCGGGTCGGTGGGGGCGGCGGTGTCCGCGGCGGCCAGACGGAGGACCTCGCGGACGATCTGCGCATGCATCCCGTCGATGATCCGCGGGCTGTTCGTGTAGCCGACGTCGTGGTGGGTGTGTCCGAGCAGCAGGATGCGGCGGATGCGGGACATGGGGACCTTCCTGGAAGGCGAATATGGCATCGTTGCCATAAAACCCTAGGGCTTGAGAAGCGTCCCGTTCAAGCGTAAGAAACGATCAAGTAACGAAAACCGGTTCCTTGTACCCGGTCCCCTTGTGAAGAGCCTCGCCGCTGCATTACCGTGCGATGTGGGAAGGTTTCCATACTGCCGCCCTCGAACCCCGGCAGTAGGGGATCCCGTACCTCTTCGCACGGGCGAGGACGCCCGCTGCGACACCACTGAAGGGAAATCAGATGAACAAGAGGCACACCGCCTTCGCCGCGCTGGCCATCACCGCGTCGGTGGCGCTCCTCGCCGGGTGCAGCTCCAGCGGCGGCAGCTCCTCCGGAGGGGACTTCTCGAAGGACGCGAAGGGCACCCTGAACGCCTGGGGCTTCGACAACGCCGACGAGGTCGGCACCTCCCGACTCGACTACGCCAAGAACCAGCTCAAGGGCGTCACGATCAAGGTCGACCAGACGCCGTTCGACGCGCAGAAGTTCACCACCCGCGTCGCCGGCGGGAACGTCCCCGACGTCGTCCAGATGGACCGCCAGTTCGTGGCGACCTACGCGGCGCAGGGACTCATCCAGCCCCTCGACCAGTGCTACTCGGTGCACAGCGTCGACCCGAAGAAGCAGTACTACGGCTCGGTCGTCGACGACGTGACCTACAAGGGCAAGATCTACGCGGTCCCGCAGTTCTACCAGCCGCCGGCGATCATCACCAATGAGCGCGTGATGAAGGCCGCGGGCGTCACCGACGCCGAGATCGACACCTCCAAGCCGGACACGCTCGTCGCGGCGGTGAAGAAGATGTACAAGGCGTCTGGCGGCAACCCGACGACGCTCGGCTTCGACCCGCAGGCCAGCGGTCAGGCCGGTCTGTGGCTGCTCGCCTATGGCGGCCAGATCATCGGCAGCGACGGCAAGCCGACGCTCGACGACTCCAAGAATGAGAAGGGCCTCGAGGTCCTGAAGCAGATCGCGGACGCGCAGGGCGGCTACGCGAAGATGAAGAGCTTCACCGACTCGTTCGACTTCTTCGGCGAGAACAACCAGTACGTGAAGGACCAGGTCGGCGCCGAGGTGAACGCCCAGTGGTACGTGAACGTGCTGACCCCGTTCGTCGACAAGGTGGACATCGGCGCGGTCCCGTTCAAGGACAGCTCCGGCCAGCCGTTCACGGTCGCCTCCGGCACGTCGTTCGTCATCCCGGCCGGCGCCAAGAACAAGGACGCCGCGTGCGCCTGGGCCCTGAACCTGACCAACCTGCAGGCGTGGGAGGCGGCGGGTGCGGCCCGCGCCAAGACGATCGCCAAGACGCCGGGCGCGATCAACACCGGCCTCTTCACCGGCTCCCCGGAGGCGGACAAGACGCTGCGCGACAAGTACGTGAAGCCGTCCGGCAACGCGGGCTTCGACAAGGCGATCTCGACCTACTACGACGTCGTCGGCAACGGCAAGTCGTTCGGCGCCTCGCCGGCCGGCCAGCAGATCCAGACGGAACTGCAGAACGCCATCCAGTCCTACCTCCTCGGCAACAAGTCGGCGAGCGAGGCCCTCAAGGACGCGCAGACCGCGGCCATGAAGGCCTACCAGCAGTCGACCAAGAGCAGCAAGTAGCGCACCGCGAAGGGGCGGCCTCCTGCGGAGGCCGCCCCTTCTGCGCCCCCGGGCGCCGCGCCCGCGCGCTCGCCGGCCGAGTGGCGACAAAACGTCACCACTCGGCCCGGATTTCAGCGTCTACTCACCACTCGCGCCCCCACCGCGCGTCGGCTGAGCGGCGACGAGACCTCATCACTCGCGCCTCCAGCTACCCGTCGGCCGAATGGCGACAAGACGTCACCACTCGCGATTCCGCCGCCTGTCGGGCCAGGTGGTGTCAAGATGGCGCCCCCGCCGTCGAGTGGTGACAAAACGTCACCACTCGACCCGGATTTCAGCGCCTACTCACCGCTCGGCGCCGCAGGGGCCCGCCTGCCGAATGACGACAAGACGTCACCACTTGCGACTCCCGCGCCAGCTGGGCCGGGTGGTGGCGACGAGATGGCGTCTCCCGGCGCCGAGTGGCGACAAAACGTCACCACTCGCCACTCCCGCGCCAGTCGGGCCGGGTGGTGGCGACGAGATGGCGTCTCCCGCCTGTCGAGTGGCGACAAAACGTCACCAGTCGGCCGGGATTTCAGCGTCTACTCGCCACTCGCGCCTCCGGCGTCCCGCCGGCCGAGCGGCGACGAGATGTCACCACTCGTGCCTCCCGCCGTCCACTGACCCGAGTGGCGACGGGATATCACCACTCGTGCCTCCCGCCGTCCACTGACCCGGGTGGTGACATCTCATCACCACCCGGGGCGAGTGGTGATGAGATGTCACCATTCGGCCGGGCTTCAGCGTCTACCACCACTCGGCGCCTCAGGCGGCCCGCCTGCCGAGTGGCGACAAGAGGTCACCACTCGCGCCTCCCGCCGCGTGTCGGGCCGGGTGGAGATGAGATGGCGCCATCCGGCGCCGAGTGGTGACAAAACGTCACCACTCGGCGCAGATTCCCGCGTCTACTCACCACTCGACGCCTCAGCCGAGGCCGCCGCCTCCGGGAGACCGGACACGTCACGCACGCCGCGCAGCGCGCGCCACAGCACCACGGGGCACACGAGCAGCAACCCACCCGCCGCCACCAGCGTCCACCGCGCGCCGATCGCGTCGCCGAGCACGCCGCCGACCACCGCGCCGAGCGGGAAGAGCCCCATCACCAGCACCTGCATCGTCGCGTTCACCCGTCCGAGGACGCGGTCGGGGCAGATCTGCTGCCGCACGCTAACCTGCGTGATCGCGTACACGATCTGGCCGAACTCGCCCGCGGCGATCCCGGCGACGATGAGCAGCGTCCACCATCCCGGCTGGGCGAACGCCCCGAGCAGTGACAGCGGTGCCGTCAGCGCCAGCGACAGCCACACGATCCGCACCGACCCGACCGCACGCGACAGGCGGGTGGTGAACGCGGCGCCCACTATCACCGTCACCGAGCCGACCGCGATCACCACGCCGATGAGCGCCGGCGTGAGGCCGAGCGTGCGCGAGAGGAACACCATGTTCACCGCCGACGCCATCGCGAACGAGAAGTTGCTCAGCGCGCTGGCGAGCGCCGTCGCCCGGAGCACCCGCGACCGGAACACCACCGAAAGCCCCTCGGCGATCTCCGACCGCATCCGGCGGCCGTGCCCAGGCACCGCCGGCGCCTCCTCCCGCGCCCGGATCCCGACGAGGCAGAGGGCCGACACGGCGAACGTCCCGGCCTGCACCAGCACCACCGACGCCGCCCCGATCAGGGACACCAGCACACCGCCGAGCGCCGGCCCCGCCACCTGGCCGGAGGCGCGCACGAACTCCAGCGACGAGTTCCCCGCGAGCACGCGGTCGCGGCCGATCACCGACGGCAGGTAGCTCCGGTATCCCACGTCGAAGAACACCCGCGCGACCCCGGCGAGCAGCGACACGACGAGCAGCTGCGCCATGGTCAGCATCCCGAGCACGGCGGCCAGCGGGATGCTGAGCAGCAGCACCGCGCGCAGCAGGTCGCTGGCGACGAGCAGCGGACGCCTCCGCACACGGTCGACCCATGCCCCGGCGGGCAGGCCGATCACGGCGAACGCGAGAGTGGATGCGGCCCCGAGCAGGCCGACCTCCAGCGCCGACGCCTGGAGGCTCACCACGGCGAGCAGGGGCAGCGCGACGCCGGAGACCTGCGCGCCGAGCTGGCTGGTGGTCTGCCCGACGAGCAGCAGGCGGAAATCGCGCGAGGCGAAAAGAGAGGGGGATGTCACGACGTGGCCTTCCGAGTCCGGAACAGGTGGTCCTCCCACCCGCCGGCTCGATGCGAAATCGTCGCTAGGGGGGTTAAACGTTACCGGGCGCGGCGGACGATGTCCACCGCGCCCGGAGCCCGGGACGCGTCAGCCCTTGCGGCCCTGCGTGGCGACGCCCTCGATGAAGTACCGCTGGCCGAAGGCGAACAGCAGCAGCATCGGCAGCGTCACGATGAGCGCGGCGACCATGACGTACTGGTAGTCGCCGTGTCCACCGTTCGTCGGGCTGAACGTCGTCATCGCGTACGAGATGCCGAGCGGGACCGTGAAGCCCTCGACGCCTCCCGCGTTCAGGTAGATCAGCGCCCCCTGGAGGTTGTTCCAGCTGGCCTGGAACTCGAACAGGAAGATGATGATGAACGACGGGATGCTGAGCGGCATCGCGATCCGCGAGAACAGCTGCCAGTAGCTGGCGCCGTCGAGCCGGGCGGCCTCGAACAGCTCCCGCGGCAGCCCCATGAAGAACTGCCGCTGCAGGAAGACGTAGAACGCCGACCCGAACAGGTTGATGCCGAACAGCGGGATCCACGTGCCGACGAGGCCGAGGTTCTTCCAGATCAGGTACTGCGGCACCATCGTGACCGCGCCGGGCAGCATCATGGTCGCCAGCACCAGGCCGAACAGCAGCGTCCGCCCCGGGAACTTGAAGTAGGCGAAGCCGAACGCGACGATCGAGCTCGAGATGGCGACCAACCCGGCGGCCAGCACGGCGATGATGACGCTGTTGCCGATCCAGTTGAGCAGCGGCAGCTGGTTCCAGACCTCCACGTAGTTCTGCGGGGTGAACGTCTTCGGCCACAGCGAGTTGTCGAACACCTCCTGCCGCGGCTTCAGGCTCGCCGCGAGCAGCCAGGCGAACGGGTACAGGAACAGCAGGCCGAACCCGATCGCGACGATCCACAGCAGGATCTTGGCGATCAGCGACTTCGGCTTGTACCACCGGCTGCCGCCCTTGTCGACACCGCGGCCGGTGGGGGTCTTGCCGCCGTCGGTGCCGGTGGCCTCCAGCTCGGAGGCGAGCGCGGCCGCGGCCGGCGCGGACTGGGTCGCGGACGACATCACTTGTCTCCTTCGTAGTAGACGAGGCGGTTGCTGACCTTCACCTGCACGAGCGTGATCAGGAGGATGATCACGAACAGCAGCCAGGCCATGGCGGCGGCGAAGCCGAAGTTGAACTGGCGGAACGCCTGTTGGAACAGGTAGACGCCGTAGAACAGCGAAGAGTCGGGCGATGCGTTGGTCTGGTCGCGCCAGAACAGCAGGTACGCCTGGTCGAAAACCTGCAGGGCGGCGATGGTCAGCACGACGACGTTGAAGAAGATCGCCGGCGAGATCATCGGGATGGTGATGGTGAAGAACTTGCGGATGGCGCCGGCGCCGTCCAGCGACGCCACCTCGTAGAGGTCCCTCGGGACGTTCTTGAGCGCCGCGAGGAAGATCACCATCGTGCCGCTGACGCCCCACAGCGTCATGAGCACGATCGACGGCTTCACCCAGTTGGGGTCGATCAGCCACTGCGGGCCCTGGATGCCGAAGATCGCCAGGAACCGGTTGATGGCTCCCGTGTTGCCGTTCAGCAGCAGGAGGAAGATGGACGCGGTGGCCACCGCCGGCGTCATCTTCGGCAGGTAGTACACGGTGCGGAAGGCTCCGGCGCCGCGGCCGACCCAGTTCAGCAGCAGGGCGAGCAGGAGCGCGAAGATGATCTCGAGCGGGACCGCCATCACGGCGTAGAACAGGGTGTTCCCGAGCGACAGCGCGACCTTCGGGTCGTTGAACAGCTCGGAGTAGTTGTCGAACCCGGCCGGGCTGGCGCTGTTGGTCGCCAGGTTGTAGTTGCTGAACGAGATGAACAGGCTGTACAGCATCGCGCCGAGCGTGAACACCAGGAAGCCGATGATCCACGGGCTGATGAAGAGGTATCCCGCGATCGCCTCTCGCCGGTTGTACTTCGTGCCGCGCTTCTTCGCAGGCTTGCGGTCACCCGTTCGGGTCTTGCTGCGCGACGCATCAGTGAGGACGGCCATCACCGGCCTCCCTCTGGAGCGTCATCGAGCTCGGTGATCCTCATCGCCACCCTTTCGATCCGTCCCCCGCCTTCGTCGGCGCGGTGTGGCATCGTTACCACATAGCAGCGACTATAAGTCCTCCCGAGCGCGCCATGCAACCGCGCCCAGGCCATTCCCGGGCGGGCTGCCGGTGGGGGACCGGCGGAGGACCATCGGTGCTATGCGAGCGGTGCCGACGGGGGAACTGCTTTGTGACGCGCACGGTACACCCGTGAGGCGGGGGAGTCACCAGGCGGGGGAGGTGGTGGATGGCGCGGTAGCGCCGCTGATGGTGCGGCGTCGGCCCCGCTCCCCGAGTGGTGACATCCCGTCGTTACTCGCGCCGGGTGGTGACGTCTTGTCGCCACTCGCGCCGGGTGGTGAGATCCCGTCGATATTCGCCGGGTCGTGACGTCTTGTCGCTACTGGTCGGGTGGTGACGTCTTGTCGCTACTGGTCGGGTGGTGACGTCTGGTCGCTATTCGCGCTGGGTGGTGACGTCTGGTCGCTCTTCGTGTCGGGTGGGGACGTCTCGTCGCTCGCCCAGTGGTGACATCTCGTCCCCACTCGTATCGGGTGGTGACATCTCGTCGCTACTCGTATCGAGTGGTGACATCTCGTCGCTACTCGTATCGAGTGGTGACATCTCGTCGCCACTCGCTGAGCGGCAGCATCTCGTCGCTATTCGTGTCGGGTGGTGACATCTTGTCGCTACTCGCGCCGGGTGGTGACGTGTTGTCACCACTCGCGCCGCAGTCCCCGAGGGTGGGCAGCGCCCCGGGGCGGCGCGCACTAGGGTGGATTCGCCGGGCGTCCGGCGCTCCGGCGCCCGTGGGAAGGGTGCCATGATCGAGAACGAGGCGGATGGGGTTCCGCGGCGCGCGACGCTCAAGGATGTCGCGCTCGCCGCGGGGGTCTCGCAGTCGACCACATCGCGTGCGCTGAGTGGCGAGGGGTATGTCGCCGCCGGGGTCCGGGAGCGGGTGCTCGCCGCCGCCGACTCGCTCGGGTACGTTCCGCACGCGATGGCGCGCAGCCTCCGTAAGCAGGACAGCCGCACGATCGGCGTCCTCGTCTCCGACCTGCGCAACGCCTTCTATGCCGACCTCGCGGCTGGCATCGCCGCCCGAGCCCGCCGCGAGGGCTACACGATGATGCTCGTCGACGACCAGGGCTCGACCGAGGCCGAGATGGATGCGGCGCGCGCCTTCGTCGCCACGCGCGTCGCCGGCGTGGTCGTCACCCCGCTCTCCGGCGACGTCACCGAGTACCTGCTACGCCAGCACATCCCGGTGATCGAGGCGGACCGGCAGTTCTCGGCCGGCCGGTGCGACGCGGTCATCATCGACAACGCGGGGGTCGCGCGACGGATGACCGACCACCTCATCGACCTCGGTCACCGCCGCATCGCCCTCTTCATCGACGAGACCACCTGGACCACCGGTGGCGAGCGCGCGGCCGGCTACCGCAGCTCGCTGGAGGGCTCCGGCATCCCGGCCGACCCGTCCCTGGTCATCGCGACCGGCTGGGATGCGGACAGCGCCCGCAAGTTGGCCATCGACATCCTGGCTCGCCGCGACCACCCGACGGCCATCTTCGCCGCCAACAACCTCCTCGCTGAGGGTGTCTGGCGGGCGACGAACGACCTGGGGCTGCGCATCCCCGAGGACGTGAGCGTCGTCTCGTTCGACGACTCGGAGTGGATGAGCATGGTCAGCCCAGGCATCACCGCCGTCGCGCAGGATGCCGTCTCCCTGGGCGAGACCGCGCTCGACCGGCTGCTGGGACGACTGAAGGACCCGGCCGCCGAACCGCAGACGATCGTGCTCGAGGCGCAGGTGCTGCCGCGCGGCTCGACGGCGGCGCCGCGGGCGCTGTAGGGGTCGGAACCTGTCGGAGCCGGCGCGTCAGCGCGTCGACCTTTCCGGCAGTGGTGGGCTCCTGGGGAGGTGGGGCTCGCCGGCGGTGGGGGCTTCTGAGGGCGTTGGGCTCGTAAGCAGCGAACGGCCACTGGGGTGTCCCGACCGCCGGCATACTCCCGGGTCGAACCCGGTGGTGGCGCTTCTCTGAGGTGAACCCGGGTTGTGGCGCCTCCGGGTGAAACCCCGGCGACGGCCCGCCGCGGCCTCGCGATTGCGACCGGACCCATCGGCGTTGCGTGGTCTCCATAAGGCACGCCGCGCCCGCCACCAACGCTGCCCTCACGAAGCCGCCCCGCCACCCACCCGCACGACAACACCCAGGGCTGGAAACGATCCCATATTTGCGGCAGGATGTCACCGGCGAAAGGACCGACGCTGACCACCCTCACGCACACACCCCGTGACCCCGACCTGGCGGTTGCGATCGACGGCGGCAACTCCAAGACCGAGGTCGTCATCCTCGCGGCGGCGCCCGACGACAGCCTCGCCGAGGTCGCCCGCGCGATCGGTCCGGGCAGCGGTGCCGGTCCCGCCGCCGTCGCCTCCGCGGTCGGTTCCGTGCTCTCCGACCAGGGTGTCGATCCCCGACGGGTCGGCCGAGTCTCCGCCGCGGTCGCCGGACTCGACCTCCCCGGCGACGAGGTCGGCCACCGGGACGCCCTCGCCCGGCTGTTCCCGAACGCCCGCATCGACGTGGCGGGGGACGCGGTGGCCGTGCTGGACGCCGGAGCCGGCCTCGGCCACGCGCTCGCCATCGTGAGCGGCGCCGGCCTCAACGCGGTCGCGCGCGGCCCGAGGGGTCTGGCCACCGTGCCGGCTCTGGGCTGGGTGAGCGGCGACTGGGGCGGCGGCGACGAACTCGGCCGCGAAGCCGTGCGCGCTGCCGCACGCGCGGAGGACGGCCGCGGCCCCGCAACCCGCGTGCTGCAGTACGTGCTCACCGAGACCGGGTCCTCCGACACCGTCGATCTCGCCCGCCGAATCCGCGACGGCATCGTCACGCCGCGCCAGGTCGGAGCGCTCGCGACCACGGTCGCCCGGGCGGCGGCCGAAGGGGATGCGGTCGCCGGCGGCCTCATCGCCCGCGCCGCGAGCGAGGCGGTACGGATCGCGGGCGTGGTCGTCCGCGGGGCGTGGGGCGCCGACGCGATGCCGGCGCCGGGGCGCGACGACTCGGACGGGTCCTCCGCCCCCGCCACCCCCATCCCCCCGCACACCCCCGCCCTCCTCGCCGGCGGCATGTTCGCCGACGACACCTTCCGCACCCTCGTCTCCGACGCCCTCCGCGCCTTCGGCTTCGACCCGCGGCCGCTCGCGTTCCGACCGGTCGACGGCCTGGTGCGCGTGCTTCGCGAGGAGTCCGCTTCCCGTCCCACCCGCCAACGAAAGGTCCAGCGATGAAGATCACCGTCATCGGCGCCGGCTCCACCTACACGCCCGAGCTCGTCTCCGGGCTGTGGAACGAGCGCGAGCGTCTCACCGTCGACGAGCTGTGGCTCATGGACGTCGACGGCCCGCGCCTCGAGATCGTCGGCGGCATGGTGCGCAGGATGCTGGCACGTCAGGGCGCCGACGTCCCCGTCACCCTCACCACCGACCGCACGGCGGCCATCGACGGGGCGGATGCGGTGCTCATCCAGTTGCGCGTCGGCGGGCAGCGGGCGCGGCTGCAGGACGAGCTGTTCCCGCTCGCCTGCGGGTGCGTCGGGCAGGAGACCACCGGTGCTGGCGGCCTCGCGAAGGCGCTGCGCACCGTGCCGGTCGTGCTCGACATCGCCAGGGAGGCCAGGGAGCGCGCGAAGCCGGGCGCCTGGATCGTCGACTTCACCAACCCGGTGGGCATCAACACGCGCGCCCTGCTCGACGACGGGCACAAGGCGATCGGACTCTGCAATTTCGCGATCGGTGTGCAGCGGTGGATCGCCCGCGAGCGCGGGGTGGAGCCGCACCGCGTCGAGGTCGACCCGGTCGGGCTCAACCACCTCTCCTGGGTGCGTCACATCCGCGTCGACGGCGTGGACGTGCTGCCCGGCATGATCGAGGAGCGCGCAGACGACCTGGGACGGCGCGGCGGTGTTCCGGCGGAGCTGATCCGCGACCTGGGGGTGCTGCCCTCCTATTACCTGAAGTATTACTACACGCACGACGCCACTGTGGCCGAGATGCGCGAGAGCACCCCGCGCGCCACCGTCGTGGCCGACGTCGAGCGCGAGCTGCTCGCCCTCTACGCGGACCCCACGGTCGACACCAAGCCGCCGCAGCTGGAGGCGCGCGGCGGCGCGTTCTACAGCGAGGCCGCCACGGCGCTGCTGGCGTCACTGGTGGCGGGCACGGGCGACAACCACGTCGTCAACGTTCGCAACCGCGGCCTGATCGCCGGGCTCGCCGACGACGACGTGGTGGAGACCCTGTGCCGGGTGGACGCGTCGGGCGCCACACCGCTGCCGCAGGAGCCCGTCGCGCCGGAGCTGCTGGGGCTCATCCAGCACGTCAGCTCGTACGAGCGGCTGGCGGCGCGCGCCGCGGTGACCGGTGACCGTCGGCTGGTGCGGATGGCGCTGCTCGCCCACCCGCTGATCGGCCAGTGGGACCGGGTGACCGCGCTCGAGGAGGGCATCTTCGCGACCGGCGGCGACCTCCTGCCGCAGTTCGTGGCGCCGACGAGCCGATGAGCCGTTCGGCCGACGTGGTCGTCTACGGGGCGACCTCCGCCGGCGTGGCGGCGGCCGTCGCGGCGGCGGAGCGTGGCGCGTCCACACTGCTGCTGGAGCCGGGGAGGCACCTGGGCGGGATGACCTCCGGCGGCCTCGGCTACACCGACGTCGGAGACGTGCGTGCCCTCGGCGGCGCCGCCGCGCGCCTCCGGGCCGACATCGCCGAGCACTACGGGGTCGCCCCCGGGCGCTACGCGGGGCCGGAGCCGCACGTCGCCGAGGCCATCTTCCGGCGCTGGCTGGAGCAGGCCGGCGTCGACGTGCTGTTCGAGGCGCCGCTGATGAGCGTCGAGACGGGGGAGGGACGCGACGGCCGCGAGCTGCGCGCCGTCACGGTCGGTGAGGGCGAGCGCATCGCGGCGGCCGTGTTCGTCGATGCGAGCTACGAGGGCGACCTGCTGGCCGCCGCCGGCGTGCCGTACCGGGTCGGACGCGAGCACCGCGCGCTTCACGGCGAGCGGTTCGCCGGGCGCCAGGAGCTGCTGCCCGGGATGCACAACATGCCGCCGTGGGTCTCCCCGTTCGCCGGCGACCCGACCGGCCGCACAGAGGGTCCGATCATCGCGCAGCTCCACGACCGTCCGCTCGCCGCGCTCGGCGAGGGCGACGGCGGCGTCATGTCGTACGGCTACCGGGTGTGCCTGACGACAGCGGCCGACCGTATCCCGTTCGACCGCCCCCACGATTACGACGAGGGCTACTGGGAGCTCGGGCGGCGGCTGTTCGCGCGCGACCGTCGCGAGGGCGTCGAAAGAACCGCCGGGCGGATGCTCGGCCTCGAGCCGAACCTGCCGGGCGGGATGGCCGACGGCAACTCCCTCGGGCCCGTCTCGCTCAGCGTGCTCGACGGCTCGGCGTGGGAGTACCCGGACGCGTCGCCGGAGCGGCGCGAGGAGCTCAGGAGGCACCACGTCGCCCACACGCGCGGCTTCCTCCACTTCCTCGCGCACGACCAGGCCGTTCCGGCCTCGATCCGCCGCGAGCTGTCGCGCTGGGGGCTTCCGCGCGGAGAGTTCGCCGACACCGGCCACCTGCCCCACCAGCTCTACGTGCGCGAGGCGCGGCGGATGGTGGGGGAGCGCGTGCTGGTCGAGCACGACCTCCTCGCCGGCGCCATCCCGTCGGACACCGTCGCGCTCGGGTCGTACCACATCGACATCCGCGAGGTGCAGCGGGTGTGGCGCTGGGTGTACGAGCACCCGGAGCCGATCGGGACGGTGTTCACGGAGGGCTACCTGTCCGTGCCCGTGCCCGTGTACGGCATCCCGTACGGGTCGCTGCTGCCCCGGCGGGCCGACGCGGCCAACCTGCTGGTACCGGTGTGCCTGTCCGCGTCGGCGGTGGCATTCGCCTCGGTGCGGATGGAGCCGCAGTACCTGATGCTCGGGCAGGCGGCCGGCACGGCGGCGGCGCTCGCGTGCTCCCGCGGGGGCCGGGTGCACGACGTCCCGGTCGGGGAGCTCCGCGCGGCGCTCGTCGCCGACGGCCAGGTGCTAGGGCTCTCGTGACCACGATCTGGGACCGGTGTCAATCCCCCTGACACGAGAGGATTTTTGTGCAGCGATCCGGCACTATGAGGGATATGGGAAAACTCGTCTACGGAGCCGGCCAGGAGTACGACCTGGACGACCGCGTGCTCAGCCACGTCAAACTGGCGATCGTCGCGAAGCTCCGGCGGCACGAGAGTTTCCTGCTGAACTGGGACGTGCCGGTGGAGCAGGGCTCCGGTCGCGTGTCGCTCTGGATCAGTCGTGAGGTGCCGCTGTCGTTCCAGTTCAGCGGAAGCCGGCCGCCGGCGATCAACCCGCAGTGGCTCGAGGCGCTCATGCACACCTCGCAGCGCACCGGCGGAATGGTGATCATGGCGGAGGACGAGGTCTCGCGCCACCTGCCCTGACGCAGCACCGCACCCTTGCCGCCTTCCGTCAAGCCCCTCCATTGGAGGGGCAAGCGGCTCTAGCTTTGCTTGCATGAGCGATATGACTGCGTCAGCGGTTCTGATGATGCTGCCGCGGCGTGCTCGTACGCCGGTCGCTGTGCTGACCGACGGACCGGTCCCGTCGTCCATGCGACTCGACGTGTTCGGCGGTCGCGAGCTGTTCGTGCGGATGCGCCGCGGACCGGGAGCGCACGGTGTCGCCGAGCCGTACCGGGAGCAGTCGCGCGACGACTTCCCCGCCGAGTCGGACCCGGCGGTCGTGGTCGACACCGGACGGTTCGAGCAGGCGCGCTTCGCGTGCTCGGCCTCCGTGTTCGGGGCGGCCGACGTGGTCGTCTTCGTCCCGCTAGACGAGGACGGTGCGCCGCCCTCGCGCATCCGCGTCCCCATCCCGTCGCTCGACCGGCCGTCCTGGCACGAGTTCGAGCTCGTCTCGCGCACCCGCATGGAGTGCCGCTACCGCGTCGCGCAGCAGCCTGACGCCGTCCCGACCGGAGGTTCCCGTGCTCTATCAGCTCTCTGAGGTCGAGCGGCTGCTCGACGACGGAGCCGGGCTGTACGTCCGCTTCTCCGCCGGTTACGCCGCCGACGTGGAGGCCGGGTCGGTGGACGCCGAGAGCGGACTGTCGCTTCCTGGCCTCGCCGCCCACGCGCTCGACCCCGAGCCGTGGTGGACGCTTCCCCGCGAGGAGTGGATCGCCCGCCAGCTGACGCGCCTCCCGGCCCCGCGCCATGCGCCGAAGGACGGCGTGCGGCAGGAGCGCTTCGCATGGCTTCTGCGCGGCCGGCGCGCGGGCACCGGTCCGGAGGGCGAGGCCCTCGTCGCCGACGTGGAGGTGGTCGGTCGCCTGGCCGAGTGCCTGATCGAGCAGGCCGACCGGGTGTGGGGCGCACGCTTCGACGCGGCGCTCGGTCGGCGGGAAGCGGAGCAGGTCGCGGTGGCGCATGCCTGAGCGTTCCGACGCCGGCGCCTCGGCCGCGGTCCGCCGGGTGGACGCGACGGCCGTGCTGCAGCTCATCTCCGACGGGCCGTCCGGCGGCACCGCCATCGTGCTGCGGACCCCGGAGGCGCCGCCGTTCGTCGTGATGGGGGACGACTCCGAGGAGGGCTTCTCCCGGCTGCGCCGCGGTGCGATCGCCTACGGCGTGCCGGAGCTGTACCAGGCGCTGCCGCGCGACATGATCCGGGAGGGCCACATCCTGCACGTCAGGGACGACCATCGGCCCGCCCGCGTGGACAAGTCGGGCTCGGTGTTCGGGCCGGCCCCGGAGAAGCTGTGGGTGCCGCTCGCCGACGACGGCCGCCCGTTCGAGCGGATGCGCGTGCCCATCCCGTCGCTGGAGCGCCCCGCTTTCGTCGAGTTCGCGCTGGCGCTCGACGGGGACGTGCTCGACTACCGGCTGGATGGCGAGGCCAGGATGGGCGACGGCTACATCTGCCCGTACTGCGGCAAGCTGTGCGCCAAGAAGGAGCCGCACACGGCCGCGCACGGGGTGGCGGGCCACACCCACGCCGGCGTCGCCGCGGGACAGGACCAGGAGCCGCCGCCGATGACCGGGCCGATCGAGCTCGGCCACCCGGGCTCCGGGTCGCAGCTGTGAGCCGCGCACTGCGGCTGCTGGTGTGGCAGGTCCACGGCGGCTGGATGGACGCGTTCGTGCGCGGGCGGCACACCTACCTGTTGCCCGTCGACGCGAACGGGGAAGGCGGCGTCGGCGCGCGCGACTGGCCGGCCAACGTGGTGGACGTGCCGGAGGCCGAGCTCGCTGAAACGCCGTTCGACGCGGTCGTGCTGCAGCGGCTGGAGGAGTTCGACCTGGTGGAGCGCCTCACCGGCCGCCGGCCCGGGGTGGACGTGCCGGTCGTCTTCGTGGAGCACAACACGCCGCAGGAGGGCGTGCCGACGTCGCGTCATCCGCTCGCCGACAGGCCGGACGTGCTGATCGCGCACGTCACGCACTTCAACGCGCTGTTCTGGGACGCCGGCTCGACCCGCACGCGGGTCGTCGAGCACGGCGTGATGGACTACGGCAACCGGTTCACCGGCGAGCTGCCGCGCGCCGCCGCCGTCATCAACGAGCCGGTGCGCCGCTGGCGCGTGACCGGTTCCGACCTGTTGGGCGGGTTCGCCGCCGTCGCGCCGGTGGACGTGTTCGGGATGCAGGCCGACGGTCTCGCACGGGCGCTCGGCGTCGCGGCCGACCGCGTCGTGGCCGCCGGCGACCTGGAGGCGCCGCGCCTGTTCACGGAGGTCGGCCGGCGCCGGGTGTACGTGCACCCGAACCGCTGGACGTCGCTCGGGCTGTCGCTGCTGGAGTCGATGACGGCGGGGATCCCTGTGGTGGCGCTGGACACGACCGACGCGCGTCGGGCCGTTGTGCCGGGAGTGGGGGCGATCTCGACCGACGTGAGGGAGCTCCACGACGCCGTCCGCGCCTTCGTAGACGACCCGTCACGCGGCGCCGAGGTGGGCGCGCGGGCCCGTGAGTGGGCGTTGGAGCGCTTCGGGCTCGAGCGCTTCCAGTCCGACTGGGACGACCTCCTGGCGCACTGGGTCGGCTGAGCGCTGGCCGCGGATCCCGTCAGTCGCGGGCGTCGCGGAGGGCGCGTTCGGCCTCGCGCACGGCACGCTGCGCGTCGGTGAGGCGCGTGCGCAGCGACCGCTCGGACGCGCGGGCCTCGGTGAGGTCGTCGGCGACCCGCTGGAGCGTGCGCTGCAGCCGGTCGCGCTCCGCCTCCAGGTCGCCGCGGCGGTCGACCGTGTCGTCGAGCTCGTCCTCGATAGCCTCGGCGTCGGCCTTCGCCCGCTCGACGTCCTTCTCGGCGGCGCGGATGCGGCGCTGCCGTTCCCGGCGCTCGCTCGGCGACTCGACGGGCTCCGGCTGCTCCGCCTCCGTCTCCGGCTGGTCTGGCTCGGCCTCCGTCCCTGCGGCGTCGTCGCGGCGACGGCGCGGTGCCTCCGCCGCCTTCTTCCGTCGCGGGGCGGGCGTGGGGAAGTCCTGCACCTCCACCGGCAGGGCTACCGCGTCCGACACGTCGACCTGCTCCAGCCCGGTGGACTCGAGCGCGCGCACGAGCATCCCGCTGCGTACCGCTGCCGCGGCCGCGGGGTCGATCACCGCGGCCTGCAGCGTCTCCTCGACCTCGCGCTGCACGGCCGGGCTGAGGTCCAGTCCGTCCGTCGCGCGCTGCAGCAGCCGTTGGCGCTCCTGCGTCAGCGCCCGGATCTCGGCCCGGTCACGTGAGGCGAACGCGTCGCGCATCCGGGAGCCGATGTCGAGCACGTCGCCGATGAGGTCGGGGTGCTCGCGCACGAGCGCGTTGATCGCGGCGGCGGACGCGGACGGCTTGCGCAGCGTCTTGATCTGCTTCGCCGTCGGCTTGTCGGCCCCGGCCGCCGCGGCGTTGCGCTTGGCGATGAAGTCGGCGGGCGCCGCCGCGTACAGCTCGCCCGCGACGTCCCGAAGGTCCATGCGGCGAGTGTACGCGCGGCGCGGCGTCCGCTCAGTGGTTGCGGAGCTCCTTCACGAGCTCGCCCTTGTTCTTCTTGGAGTAGCCACTGAGGCCCAACTCCTTGGCGCGCTTCTTGAGCTCCGGCACGGTCCAGTCCTCGTACGAACCGGAGTCGCCGCCCTTGCGGCCCACGGACGAGCGCCCGCGGGCCGCAGCGGCGTTGGAGATGCGAGCCGCCTTCTGCTTGGAGTCACCCTCCTTGCGCAGCTTCTCGTAGAGCTCCTGGTCTTTCAGCTGGGGCTGCTTGCCTGGCATGTCCGCTCCTTCCGTTGCTGGCAGGAACGGTACGCCGCAGGCGCCCCCGTGTCAGGCGGTGGTCAGGCCCGCGGCGCCTTCGAGGCGCGGACCGCGGCGAAGTACTCGCTCGACGGGCGCAGCCAGATCAGCACCAGCGCCACGACCGTCGCGGCGAACTGCAGGAAGCCGACACCGTATCCGGCCAGCACGTTCAGCAGCGACAGCGCGGTGAGCACCGTCAGGACGATGCGGGCCCAGTTGGCTCCGCGGCGCATGAAGTACGCGAACAGCACGAACACCACGGCCCAGAAGATGAGCGTGATGATCGCCCACACGGTCGCCGCGGCGATGATGCCGTCGACGAGCGACTGCGCGTTCTGGCCGTTCGCCTGCGGCGAGTTGCGGATCTGCTCGAGTGCGGCCTCGCGGGTCGATCCGATCGTGGCCAGCGTGATGATGCCGCTCACCACGCTCAGCACGGCCCCGACCACGTACAGCCAGAACGCGATGTTCACGGTGCGGGGCGGTGCGCTCGGTGCGGCGACCGGTGCACTGGTCGCGCCCACGCCGCCGGCCGGGTAGGCGGGCGGAGGCGGAGGCGCGGAGGGGAAGCCCTGCCCTGCGGCAGGGGCGGTCGGCTCGGATGCGGGCGGCGGGGTAGTCGGCTCGCCTGCCCCCGTGGGTCCGGCGGGGCGCGGCGTGCTCTCGTCGTCTGGAGTCGTCATGCCGCGAATCTACTCCCGCTGGGAAGTTCCTGACTAGGGTGCCGCGCCGTCGGGCGCAGACTCCTGCTCCCGGACGGATGGCGCGGGGGCCAGCGGCTGCGTGGCCGGGCCCTCCAGCACGGAGCCGTCCGGAGCGAACCGAGAGCCGTGCAGCGGGCAGTCCCAGGACAGCTCCGCGTCGTTCCAGCGCACGACCCCGCCGAGGTGGCTGCACACCGCGGTCAGCGCACAGGTCACGCCGTCGACCGTGGAGACGGCCACCGGCGTCCTCCCGCGGCGCCCGACCGTGCCCGTGCCCTCGGCCACGGGCTCGTCGCCGAGCTCCTTCGCGGTCTGCGCCGAGGCCCACTCGCTGATCGCCGCCTTGCCGACGCCGGCGTTGATGGCGACGCCGGAGGCGATGTCGACGGGACGCGTCACCCGGTGATGGAGCACCCGTGCCCATTCGAGCGTCTCCCCGGTGAGGTCGGCCGTCAGGCTGAGGGCGGAGGCGATGGCGTTCGTCATCCCCCACTTGTCGTAGCCCGTCGCGAGGTAGACACGGCCGCGGCCCCGCGGCAGCCAGCCGACGAACGGCACGCGGTTCGCCGAGCGGTAGTCCTGCGCGGCCCACCAGTGCGTCCGCTCCGCCCCGGGGAACATGCGCTCCGCCCACGCGGTCAGGTCGGCGACCTTCTCCGCGGGGGAGTCTGCGCGCCCGACCGGATGCCCGTTCCCGCCGACCAGGAGCAGCTCGCCGCCGTCCGCCGCCGTCGCGGTGCGCAGCGACCGGGTCGGCTGGTCGGCCGA
Organism: Leifsonia sp. ku-ls; assembly: GCA_003367665.1. Lineage (GTDB taxonomy): Bacteria > Actinomycetota > Actinomycetes > Actinomycetales > Microbacteriaceae > Leifsonia. The sequence goes on from QKXI01000014.1 coordinate 102,718, forward strand.
CAGGTACATGCCGCGCGGCAGCGCGCCCGGCACGCGGAACGCGGTCACGTACGACCGCGTGGGCTCCACCTTCGCGAAGTACAGCCCGCGGTCGAGGATCGGGGTTCCCGTCGCGATCACGACCTGGTCGGCGCGCGACGTGCCGGAGGTGCTCGTGACGACCGCGGGCTTCGACGCGGAGACGTCGGTGACGCGCTCGCCCTCCACGATCCGCCCGCCGAGCCGGCGGAACTCCGCGGCGAGCGCGGCCAGGACGCGCAGCGGGTGCACCTGCGCCTGACCGGCCAGCGTCAGGGCGCCCTCGACGCCGAAGGGCAGCTCGGAGGTGCGCTCCTCGACCGCGTCGAGGCCGGCCAGGCGGGCGGCGGCGAGCTCCGCGTCCAGCTTGTCCAGGCCGTCGAGGGTGGTGGCGTAGGTGACCGCGTCGCGCACGTCGTACGGCACGCGCTGCTCCTCCAGGAAGTCGAGGAGCCAGCCCTGCCCCGCGGTGTTGCCGTCGACGTAGGCGCAGAGCACCGCGTCCGACACGTGCCGGCGGATCGACGAGAGCGTCGTGCCCTGCAGCAGGCTCACCTTGCCGGTGGTGTTGCCCGTGGTGACCGCCCCGACCGTCCGCGCCTCCAGCACGAGCACGCGCATCCCGGAGCGGGCGAGCATCAGCGCCGTGGCCAGTCCGGTCAGGCCGGCGCCGACCACGATGGTGTCGTAGTGCCCGTCCCACTCGAAGCTGTCGGTGGCGATGGGCGGTGAGGTCTCGAGCCAGAGGGACGTCGTCGGCATGGCACGAGCATCCTCCCGCGGGATCGCGGTGGGAAGCGGTTGACTTCAGGCCAGCGAGTCGAAATCGAACCAGAACGCGTCGTCGTCGTCCTCGCCGGACGCGGCCGAGTCTGAGGCGACGGGGTCGCGTGGGATCGTCGCGGTCTCGATGCGGACACGGGTCTGGCTGGTGACGAAGATCTCGCTCGGCGGCCGGCTGGACTGCGAGATGGCGACGAAGTCGCCGTCGCTCCTGCTCGCCTCCACCACAGCGGCCTTCAGCTCCTCGACGGGGGCGCGGTCGACGAAGGTGAATCTCAGGTCGTCGATATAGACGTGGAACACCTGCATTACCTCTCCCCGGTCCTGAAGTTTCTCGGCTGATAGTACGCGGCCTGCCCGGTTGTGCCAGTGGAGCCGCGCATCCCGGGCGAATTCAGAGCAGGTCGATTTCCAGGTCCGTGACGTCCTCCGTGCCGTTCTCGACATATGTCGCTCGGTGCGGCGCGAGGGCGGCGATGCGCTGCTCGAACTCCGCGACGAACGGCTCGTCGTGCAGCTCCTCACCCCCGAACGGCTCGTCCTCGGCCAGCATCTGGCTGGCCGGGCCGAGCAGCAGGAGCACCTCGCCCGTCCCGCCGCCGTCGACCACGGCCGGCGCACGTATCTCGGCCGCCGCGTTGTTGTGTGCCAGCGCGGCCGCGAAGCGCACGATGACGTCGGCGATGTCGTCCCCGGTGAGCAGGGAGCCACTCGCATAGTGGATGCGCTTCATGGAACAGCCATACGATCACCTGAGCGTCTGGTCAAGGCCGGAGGCCGGGCCCTTGCATGCCGGGCGACCCGCGCGTTGACTGGCGCAGCATGAGCGATGACACCCGTCCCCTGTCCGCCCTCGCCCTCGTCTGCACGCTGAAGCCGTCGCCCGCGGAGTCGAGCAGTCAGCTCCTGGCCCGGCAGCTGCTGGACGAGCTGGCCACGCACGACGTGACCGGCACGGCCGTTCGGCTGGCCGACTACGACATCAAGCCGGGCGTGGAGCTGGACGAGGGAGACGGCGACCAGTGGCCGCACATCCGGGAGCAGATCATCGCCTCCGACATCCTGCTCATCGTGACGCCGACGTGGATGGGCCACCTCTCGTCGATCGCCCAGCGCGCGCTCGAACGCCTCGACGCCGAGCTGTCGGAGACCGACGACGCCGGCCGCCCGGTGGTCGAGGGCAAGGTCGGCATCGTCGGGGTGGTGGGCAACGAGGACGGCGCGCACGCCATCATCGCCGACCTGTTCCAGGGCCTCAACGACGTCGGGTTCACGATCCCGTCGCAGGGCGCCACCTACTGGAACGGCGAAGCGATGGGCTCCGTCGACTACAAGGACCTCGACGAGACCCCGGAGGCAACGGCCAGCACCACCGCGGTCGTCGCGAAGAACGCGGCGCACCTGGCGCGGCTGCTGCGCGAGCGCCCGTACTGATCGGCCACCCTCGACGCGGCTAGCATGGCCGGGTGCCAGCACCCGAGCCGGAGATCGTCGCGCGCCTGCGGGCCGCGGGCTGCGTGTTCGCCGAGGATGAGGCCCGGCTGCTGGCCGAGGCGGCAGGGACGCCCGACGAGCTGGAGGCACTGCTCGTGCGGCGCATCGCGGGTGAGCCGTTGGAGCCGCTGCTCGGCTGGGCGGAGTTCTGCGGGATGCGCATCCACGTCGACCCCGGCGTTTTCGTGCCCCGCCGGCGCACCGAGCTGCTTGCGGTGCGGGCGGCGGCGCTCGCCGTGGACGCCGTCGCCCGCGCGGGCGGTGCGACGATCGTGGACCTGTGCTGCGGCGCCGGGGCGATCGGCGCCGTCGTCGCCGCCCGGGTTCCGGCGGCGGACGTGTTCGCCGCGGACATCGACCCGGCCTCGGTGGCCTGCGCCCGGCGCAACCTCGATCCCGCGCACGTCTTCGAGGGCGATCTCTTCTCTGCGCTGCCTCCCGCTCTCCGTGGCCGCGTGGACGTGCTGGTCGTGAACGCGCCGTACGTTCCGACCGACGCGATCGCGCTCATGCCGCCTGAGGCCCGCGACCACGAGCCCACCATGGCCCTCGACGGCGGGGCCGACGGACTCGAGGTGCACCGCCGGATCGCCGCAGAGGCCGCGGACTGGCTCGCGCCGGAGGGCGCGCTGCTGATCGAGTCCGGCGTCGAGCAGGCGGCCCTGTCCGCGGCCCTCTTCGTCGCCGCGCGACTCCAGGCGAGCGTGCACTCGGACCCCGACCGGGGGTCCACCCTCGTGCTCGCGCGCCGGCCGGGCTGAGGTCGCGGCGCCCGGCCGTCCACGGAGCCCCCGCACTCGACGGCGCCCGGATACCGGGCTACCGTACGGGGCGTGAGCAGGGTGGGCGTCCTTTCGGGCGCGCGGGTGATGGCGCTCGACCGGGTCCGGCAGTCGCTGGTGATCGCGGGAGCCGTCGTCGCGCTCGTCGGCGCGGTCGTCGGGTCCGGCTTCGCGGGCGGCGCGCCCATCCCGAAGGTGGCCGGAGGCGCCCTGAGCGCGGATGCGACGCTCCTGGCGCCGGCCGGCCCGGCGTTCGCCATCTGGTCGGTGATCTACGCGGGACTCGTCGCCTATGCGATCTGGCAGGCGCTTCCGTCGCAGGCCGCCCGGGAGCGGCAGCGCCGCGCGGGCTTCTGGGTGCTCGCCTCGCTGCTCCTGAACGCCGCCTGGATCCTGTCCGTCCAGGCCGGGGCGCTCGCGCTGTCGGTCGTCGCCATCGTCGCGCTCCTGGTGGTGCTGATCGTCACGTTCGTCGTACTCCGCCGGCACCCCGGCGACGCGACGGCGGACGCGGTGCTCCTCGACGGTGTGGTCGGGCTGTACCTGGGGTGGGTGATGATCGCCACGGTCGCGAACGTCGCCTCGTGGCTGCTGACGCTCGGCTTCCGCGGCTTCGGCCTCAGCCCGCACGCCTGGGCGATCGCGCTGCTCGCCGCCTTCACGGCGATCGGCTGCGCCCTGGCGATCTGGGACCACGGCCGCTTCGCCCCCGCCGTCGCGTCGGCGTGGGGCCTCGCCTGGATCGGCGTCTCCCGACTGACCGGCTCGCTCCCTTCGGCGCCGGTGGCGGTCACCGCGTTCGCCGCCGCCGCGCTCCTCCTGCTCGTCGCGCTCGCGGTGCGGGTGTCGCGGCCGGCGCCGGGGCGCAGGCGCTAGCGCCCGTCCAGCGACCGCAAGTACGCCGCGTTGCCGCGGATCGCCGCCTGGTACCGCTGCAGGTCGGGCGTCCGGATGCCGTCGGCGGCGACCTCCATCAGCTCAGCCACCGCGGCGTCGCTCCGGCCGGCGGCGTGCAGGGAGAGCGCATGCCAGACGCGCACCGACTCCGAGGCAGGGAACAGCTCGAGCGCCCGGTCGAGCACGGCGAGCGACTCGTCGAAGCGGCCGAGGTTCCGCAGCGTGCTGCCGTACTGGAGCAGGCAGCGTCGCAGGGTGTCGCCGTCGAGTCCCGCGTCGAGCGCCCGCTCGTAGAAGCCGGCGGCCGTCTCCTCGTCGCCGGCCGTGTCGTAGGCTCCGCCGACCTCGTAGAGCACGTTCGGGTCGTCGGGATGCTGGGCGAGCACGTCACCCAGCGCGCGGATGGTCGGAGCCATGTCGTCGCGGTCCCTCGCCTCGAAGAGTTCGTGAAGACGCTGCAGAAGGGCCGGGTCGGTCGTGTGCGGCATCCGTTCACCCTAGTGCGGAGGGGACACGACCTCCCGGAGCGGCGCCGGCAGCTCGTCCGGGCCGAGGGCGGAGGTGAGCGCCGATCCGTAGTGCTCCTTGCGGCCGGAGGTCGTGCCGAGGAACCGGTGCAGCTGCTGCTCGACGGTCCGGTCGCGCTGCGCCGGCTGCTGCTGGAACATCCGGAACAGCCGGAGGTGGCCCTCGTGCTGCAGCACCGCCTCGGCGCGCTCGACGCCCAGCGCGCGCAGCAACTCCGCCTCGAGGTCGGGTCGGCAGAGGAAGACCGCGCCGAGCCCCGCGCGCTCGAAGAACCGCACCTCGCCCTCGTCGCACAGACCGCGAAGGCGCAGGCCGGCCCCGCCGGGACCCAGCCGCGCGGCGAAGCGTCCGACGCTCATCGCTCCGCCCATCGCCACAACGGCGATGCCCTCTGCCGCGAGGTCGACGCCGAGCAGCCGCGCCGCGACCAGCACCGCCGCCCTGTCGCTCCCGCCCTCGACCAGGATGGCGGTGCCGGCCTGCGTCGGTTCGGCATCCACCGTCACATCATGCCCGGAACCGACGCGCCCCTGTCGCGTCCCGCGCCTCGCGCGTACCGTGCGGGGCATGAAGATCATCATCTTTGCCGCAGGAGTCGCCGTCGGGTTCGTCATCGGATCGCGCGCCGGGCGTGGCGCGTACGAGGACCTTCGCAGCAAGTGGCGCGGGTTCGCGGACTCCGACACCGTGCAGCACGTGAAGGGAGACGTGAAGGACTTCGCCGGCCGTGCCGCCTCCGACGTGGGCGACAAGGTCAGCGAGACGGTCAGCAAGGTGACCGAGAAGGCGTCGGCCAAGATCGACGAGGTCACCGGGAAGGGCGGCGCGACGCCGTCCACCGCGAACTGAGGCCTCGGCCGCCGGCGGCGGGCGTCTAGGCCCCCTCGGGGGGATGCACCAGCAGCTCCACCCGCTCCGCGAGGTAGGCCCCGAAGTCCGCCGCCGCGGCATCCCCCGCCGCTGCGCTCCAGCGCACGAGCGCTCTGCCGTCGCGCAGGAACAGCGGCCCGGTGGAGGCGCGCAGCGCCTCCACCTCCAGCGGGATCGGCGGCGCGCCGAAGTTCACGGTCTCTCCGTCGCGGAAACCGCCGCGCTGGGCGGCCGCCCGCAGCGCCCGCCGCTCCTCCACCGACCGCGCGAGGCCCTGCGGCCGACCGGGCGGGGTCGCGCGCACCAGGGTGCCGGTCGCGCGCAACACAGCATCCTCGTCGAGCAGGAAGACCCCGAGTCGCCACACCTCGCCGATCCGCCGCAGCACGGGCTCGCGCCGGATGAGCAGCACCCGCCGGGCAGGGACCAGCTCGGCCAGCGCCTCCCGCCGCGCTCCCCCGGCGGTCAGGGCGCCGACCGCGTCCCGGACCGCGCTGTGGATGCCCGCGATCGCCGCCGCGTCCCTGTCGTCGCCCGTCCCGCCGTCCACGGGACGAGCCTACGAGGCGGTGCGGATGGAGAACGAGTTGTCGTCGGTGACCAGCAGCAGCTCGATGCCGTGCTCGTGGCGGAGCACGACCAGCGCGGAGGCGTCGGTGGAGGCCACCCGCTCCACCTGGTTCAGGAAGATCCGGGCCATCTCGTCGGTGACGCGGAAGTCGCGCCCGAGGGCGTGCACGATGTACCCCGACACCGCGGGCGGCCGACGGCGCAGGCCCGTCTCCCGCGCGAAGTCCTCGACGGGGGTCTGGAAATCAGGCGTCATGGTCATCGCGGGGCTCCTTCTCTAGCCTCACGGACGGTAGTCGCGGAAATCCGCGCCGCCAGGGGGTTGACGGGGGGTTAGATGGAAGGCATGAAGACCTTCACCTTCCCCCGCACCGACATCGAGGCGTCGAACATCGTCCTCGGTCTCATGCGCATCTCCGACCTCGACGACGAGGAGATCCGTACCCTGGTCCGGACCGCCCGCGACGCCGGCATCACCATGTTCGACCACGCCGACATCTACGGCACCGAGCGTCACGGCTGCGAGCGGCGCTTCGGCGACGCCGGCGCCGTGCCCGCGGCGGAGCGCGACCAGGTCGTCATCCAGTCGAAGGTCGGCATCCGCGACGGCTTCTTCGACTTCTCGCGCGAGCACATCTTGCGTTCGGTCGACGAGTCGCTGGAGGCGCTCAAGACCGACTACCTCGACATCCTGCTGCTGCACCGCCCGGACACCCTGGTGGAGCCGGACGAGGTCGCGCTCGCCTTCGACGAGCTGCAGAGCGCGGGCAAGGTGCGCGCGTTCGGCGTCTCCAACCAGACCCCCGGCCAGATCGAGCTGCTGCAGCGGTCGCTCTCGCAGCCCCTGATCGCGAACCAGGTGCAGCTGAGCATCACGCACGCGCCGGTCATCGCCCAGGGCGTCGCCGCCAACATGGCCGGGCTCGACCAGTCGATCGACCGTGACAACGGCATCCTCGACTACGCCCGGCTGCACGACATCGTGCTGCAGGCGTGGTCGCCCTTCCAGAAGGGCTTCTTCGACGGCGTCTTCCTCGGCGACCGCGAGAACTACGCCGAGCTCAACGACGTGATCGACGAGCTGGCCGAGAAGTACGACGTCACGCCCACCGCCATCGCCGTGGCCTGGATCACCCGCCACCCGGCAGGGATGCAGGTGGTGCTCGGCACGACGAACGCGCAGCGCGTGCGCGACTCGGCGGCAGGTTCCGACATCCCGCTGACCCGGCAGGAGTGGTACCGCCTGTTCACCTCCGCGGGCCACACGCTGCCGTAAGGGCGGCGTGCGGAGAGCAGCGCGGCCAGCGAACACCCGGGACGCGCGTCGCTGGAGGCAGGGCGGCGACTGGGTTACCGTCGAGGACGTGGACGACGAACGGGTGCCGCTGCCCCGCCGCCTGGCGATGCGGCTCTGGCTCGCCCATGTCGCCGCCGTCCGCTCCCGGCTGGTGCGGCCGCTCGACGGCCGTCAGGCGTTCGTCGCCGGCCGCCGTCCCCTCCGTGTGCTCCTCGTCGGCTCGGGCCCGGTTGTGGGCTGGGGCGTCGGCAGCCACGACCTCGCCCTGCCGGGTGCCCTCGCCCGGGCGCTCGCCGCCTCGACGGGTCGTGGGGCCGTGGTGGACGTCCTGCCGCACCCGTCGGGGGGGGGGGGGGGGGGGGGGGGGGGGGCGGGGGGCCGGGACGCCGAGCCGGGACGCTACGACGCCGTCGTGCTCAGCGGCGCCGTCGCGGACGCCGTGCGTCTGGCGGAGCCGGGGCCGTGGCGGGAGCGACTGCGCGCGCTGCTCTCGGAGACCGCCGCGTCCGGAGCCCGCACGGTGGCATGGCTGGGAGCCCAGCCGATCCGCTCCATCCGCCCGTACGACACGCAGCACGGGCAGGTGGCCCAGGAGCACGCCGAGCGACTCAACCGCGTCGCGCGCGACGTCTGCCGCGAGGAGGGCGCGGTGTTCGTCCCGCTCACCGCCACCGCGTGCGGCGACCACGGCAGGCACCGCAGCCCCGGCGACTACCTGCACTGGGCGCGCGAGATCGCGGATGCCATCGTCCCGTCGCTGCAGGAGCGCGAGACGCCGCACGCTTCGCCGGCGAGCGACGGCTCCGACCGGGTGGAGGCCATCGAGCGGCTCAAGCTGAGCAGGCGCGGAGGCGACCCGCGGCTCGACGGGATCGTCGGGACGGCCAAGCGAACGTTGGGCACCGAGATCGCGATGTTCACCGTGCTCGACGACGCGAAGGAGTGGCCGCTCGCCTCGGCGGGCGCGGTGCTCGAGTCGATCCCGATCGAGCAGTCGGCGTGCATCCACACCATCCAGACCCCCGACGGGATGGTGGTGCCGAACGCCGTCGAGGACGCCCGGTTCGCCGGCAACGCGCTCGTGACCGGTCCTGCCGGCCTGCGCTACTACGCGGGCTACCCGGTGGAGGCGCCGGACGGCACGCGCATCGGCGCGCTCTGCGTCTTCGGTCGCACGCCGCGCGAGCGCGCGGACGGCGAGGCCGACCTCGACGTGCTGCGGGAGCTCGCCCTGCTCGCGCAGCGCGAGCTGTGGCGGTTCGCTCCCGGCGCCGACAGCTGACCGTCAGCGCTCGAGCGCGGTGAGCAGGCGGCCGAGCGAGCCGCCGAGGCCCCAGCGCTCCGACAGTGCGTCGAGCGCCGCGCGCTGCTCAGCCGTCGGCGTCGGCAGCGCGGCGTTCACCGGGGGCAAGGGGATGTCGCGGACGACCTCGACGACGCGCGGCGCGACCGCGAGATAGTCGGCCGCCGCGGCGAACCGGGCGCGGGCGGCCGGCTTCATGCCGCTTGCGGAATCCTCCGCGGCGGCGACGATCCCGGCGAGGTCGCCGTACTCCGCGAGCAGCGCCGCCGCGGTCTTCTCGCCGATCCCGGCGACGCCCGGCAGGCCGTCGGAGGTGTCGCCGCGCATCGCCGCGAAGTCCGCGTACTGGTCGGCGCGCACGCCGTACTTGGCCTGCACGACCTCGCTCGTCACAAGCTCCAGGTTGCTCATGCCGCGAGCGGTATAGATGACGCGGACGTCGCGTTCGTCGTCCGCGAGCTGGAACAGGTCGCGGTCGCCGGTGACAACGTCGACCGCCGAGGGCGTGACCGTCGCGAGCGTGCCGATCACGTCGTCCGCCTCGTGCGCCGGCGCCCCGACGATGGCGATGCCGACCGCGTCGAGCACCTCACGGATGATCGGCACCTGCGCGACGAGCGCCTCCGGCGTCTCCTCCACATCCACGCCACCGGGCACCAGCCGCGCCACCCGGTGCGCCTTGTAGCTCGGGATGAGCTCGACCCGCCAGGCCGGCCGCCAGTCGTCGTCCCAGCACGCCACCAGCCGCTCCGGCCGGTAGTCGGTGACGAGCTTCGCGATGATGTCGAGGAACCCGCGGACCGCGTTCACCGGCGTCCCGTCCGGCGCCTTCACCGTGTCAGGCACCCCGTAGAACGCGCGGAAGTAGAGGGAGGCGCTGTCGAGCAGCATCGTTCGGCCGGTCACGCACCCGATCCTGCCATGCCGGGCCGGTGGCCGGAATCCTTCCCGCGACGCGGGACGGAGCGCTAGGGTCTGCTGCATGACCGGAACCGTCGTCGTCGAGCGGACCGCCCGCGTCCGGGCGACCCCGGAGCAGCTGCTGCCGCTGATCGCGCGCCTGCCCGAGTGGACGCAGTGGTCGCCGTGGGAGGACCTCGACCCCGACCTGACCCGCGAGTACGGCGGCGAGCCGGGAGAGGTCGGCTCGACCTACGTCTGGTCGGGCAACCGCAAGGCGGGCGCCGGGTCGATGCGCGTCACGGCGGTGGACCCGGACGGCGTCGGCATCCACCTGGACTTCACGCGGCCGTTCCGGTCGTCGAACGAGCTGCGCTTCGTGCTGGAGCCGGAAGGCGAGTCCACACGCGTCACCTGGCGGATGGAGACGCCGAAGAAGCTGTACACGCGCTTCGTGAACCTGGACAAGCTCGTCGGCGGCGACTTCGAGAAGGGCCTCCGCAAGCTGACCCAGGTCGTCGAGGCGCCGTGAGCTAGCGTGGACGGGTGACCTCCGCTCCGATCGTCGTCTCCGCCGTGGCCGTCGTCCGCGATCGCTCGGTGCTCATGGTCACCGCGCGCGGCCGCGACGTCTACTACATGCCGGGCGGCAAGGTGGATGCGGGCGAGACGGCGGCGCAGGCCGCGGCCCGCGAGGCGTTCGAGGAGGTCTCGCTGCAGTTCGACCCGGACGACCTGGAGGAGCTCTTCGAGGTACGCACCCAGGCCCACGGCGAGCCGGAGGGACGCCAGGTGCACATGCGCGTGTTCCGGGCGTGGACGGCCGACGACCCCGTGCCGTCCGCCGAGGTCGGCGCGCTGCACTGGACGACCAGCGCCGACGCCGGCCGCTGCCCGCCCGCCGGCGCGGAGGTGCTGCGCCGGCTGGTCGCGCTCGACCTGATCGACTGACGCCCGGAGCCGACCCCTCCCGCATGAGGGCTGGCGCGCGTGGCCCGGCGGGACCAGGGTGGTCTCATGGCGCACACGCACGAGTTCCGCTTCTCCGGCAACGAGGACTTCGACTTCGAGCTCCGCACCACCATCGGGCAGGCGTTCAGCGGCGCCGCCGACATCGGCGAGGTGCTCGCCGCCGTCCAGGGCGTCGGCGACAAGGACCACGACGGCTGGTTCCGGGCCTGGCTCGCTCTCGGCGACCGCGTCGCGGCGCAGGCGGCCGCCTCCGAGCAGGCGGGGCACGTCGTCAGCGCGGCGAGCGCGTACCTCCGGGCGGCGTCCTACTACGCCACCGCGGTGAACGCCGTCGCGTCGCTGGCGAGCGAGGACGAGCTGCTGCCGACGTTCCGCAAGCATCGGGCCGCGTGGGACAGCTGGGTGGACGCGGTCGACCTCGACATCGCCAGGGTGAGCATCCCGTATCAGGACACCACGATGCCCGGTTACCTGTTCCGCGCGCCGGGCGCCGCGGACGGCTCGCCGCGCCCGCTGCTCGTCGTCGCGAACGGCAGCGACGGCGCCCTCACCAGCCTCTGGTCGTCCGCCGTCTCCGGTGCGCTGCGCCGCGGCTACCACGCCCTCGTCTTCGACGGCCCGGGACAGCAGTCGATGCTGTTCGAGCGCGGCGTGCCCTTCCGTCCCGACTGGGAGGCGGTGCTGACGCCGGTGCTCGACTTCGTACTCCAGCGGCCGGGGGTGGACGGCGACCGCGTCGGGGTCTACGGCATCAGCCAGGCGGGCTACTGGGTGCCGAGGGCGCTCGCCTTCGAGCACCGCTTCGCCGCGGCGATCGCCGACCCGGGCGTCGTCGACGTGTCCACCTCGTGGACCGACCACCTTCCGGGCAACCTGCGCAAACTCCTCGACGAGGGCGAGGACGCGAAGTTCGACCGCGACATGGAGCTCGGCATGAAGTTCTCGCACGAGCTCGCGAACACCTGGCGGTTCCGCGCCCGCCCGTACGGCACGACCGGCTACGCCGAGACGCTGCGGGCGGTGCTGCAGTACACGGTCGAACAGGTGGCAGGGCAGATCACCACGCCGCTGCTCATCACCGACCCGGAGCACGAGCAGTTCTGGCCGGGTCAGTCGGAGCGTCTCGCCGCCCTGACGCCGTCCGTCTCGACGCTCGTCCGCTTCACGGCGGCGGAGGGCGCCGACTTCCACGTCCAGCCGCTCGCCCGGGCACTCACCGAGCAGAGGATGTTCGACTGGCTCGACGAGCGCCTGGCTGGGGCACGGGCATGAGCGCGGGGACTCCCGCCCTCGCCGTGACCGGGGTCACCGGCGCGGTCGGGCGCGCGACGGCCGACCTCCTCGCGGACGCCGGCGTCCCGTTCCGGATGCTGGCGCGGTCGCCGGAGCGCGCGCCGCGGTATCCCGGCACCACCGTGGCGGCGGCCTCGTATGGAGACAGGGAAGCGGTGCTGGCGGCACTCGACGGCGTCCGGACCCTGTTCATGGTGTCCGCGGCGGAGAACGCGGAGCGCCTGGGCCAGCACCTCGCGTTCGTCGACGCCGCGGCCGAGGCGGGCGTCCGCCACATCGTCTACACGTCGTTCTTCGGCGCGGCGCCCGACGCGACCTTCACCCTGGCGCGCGACCACTTCGCGACCGAGCAGCGCATCCTGGCCTCCGGGATGCGGCACACCTTCCTGCGGGACAACCTCTACCTCGACTTCGCCCAGCACCTCGTGGGCGACGACGGCGTCATCCGCGGCCCGGCGGGCAGCGGACGCGCGGCGATGGTCGCCCGCGCCGATGTGGCCCGGGTGGCCGCGACCGTGCTGCAGCATCCCGAGCAGCACCTCGACGTCACCTACGACCTGACCGGTCCGGAGGAGCTGACGCTCGCCGAGGTCGCGGAGACGCTCTCGCGCCGCACCGGCCGCGCGGTCTTCTTCCACGACGAGACGATCGAGGAGGCCTACGCCTCCCGCGCGAAGTGGCACGCGCCCGACTGGCAGAACGACGCCTGGGTCTCCACCTACACGGCCATCGCCGCCGGCGAGCTGGCCGGCGTCACGGACGACGTCGAGCGCGTCACCGCCCGCCGCCCGCTCTCGCTCGACGAGCTGCTGCGCGACTCGCTGCGCTGACCCGCCCCGTCTTGTGTCGGAGGTTCGCTCCTCCATCCTGCGAATCTCCGACGTCAGGCAGCACGGCAGGAGATTCGGCCGTTCGATCGCTCACCACGACGACAGGCAGACGCGCTGAGGGGCGGCCCGCACGGCGGACCGCCCCTCGCGTCGGTTCGTCAGCCGATCAGGGCTGGACGTCCCAGCCGCCGCGCGGGGGCGCGGGCCAGTGCGGGCGGGTCGGCACGACCGAGGAGACCGCGCCGCTCGCCGGGTCGAGCAGCACCTCGCGCTGCTGCGGGTGCCACCAGTCGAAGAGGCCGCCGAGCGAGCCGGAGCTGGTGTCGAACGAGGCGTCGCCGATGCGGCCGGTGCGCCAGTTGCCCTCGATGAAGCGGAGGATGCTGGCCTGGTCGGTCGCGGTGTGGTCGACGCGGTTCTGCGCGGCCCAGGGCGAGACGACCAGCAGAGGCAGGCGCTGGCTGGGGCCGCAGCGGTCGGCGTACCCGCCCGCCGCGTGCTTCACGCTGGTGCACACCGTCGAGTCGACGGCCGGGTCGTCGGAGCCGTTGGTGACCTTCGGGGCGACGTGGTCGTACCAGCCGTCCGAGTCGTCGTAGGCGACGACGACCGCGGTGCTCGACCAGCTGTCCGATTTCTGGATGGCGTTGATCTCGTTGACCAGGAACTTCTGCTCGTCGATCGGGTCGGAGTAGCCGGCGTGGCCGTCCTGCGCCTCCGGGGCCTTCAGGAACGACACGGCGGGCAGGTTGTCCGCCTTCAGCGCCGCGTCGAACGAGGTCAGGTCGTACTGGTGGTTCGCCTGGTCCGTGTGCCCGATCGCCTTCACCGAGGTCGGCGGCAGGTGGTGCGGGTTCGAGGTCGACTTGTAGTACTGGAACGGCGAGTGGTGCGGGGAGTAGTCCTTCGGCGTCGCGCCCGCGATGTTCGCGGTGGTGGCGTCGCACTTCGCGTACGAGCCGGCCTGGCCGTTCCACGCAGTGGTCGGCGTGAAGCCGCCCTGGAACCAGCCCCAGCTGACGCCGCGCGCGTTGAGCAGGTCGCCGACGTTCTTGCCCGACATCCCGACGACGGCCGAGGAGGAGGTGTGGTCGTTGTCGGAGCAGTCGTCGTACGCCGGGTCGGGGTCGCCGATCACGGTGCCGACGCCCTGCGCGTTCGCCGACTGGACGGCCGTGGACGTGGTGAGCACCGCTCCCGTCTTCGCGTCGTACGCGGTGCCGCCGTGCGTCTGGCCCGAGATCAGGTTGAGGGCGCCGGGCGTGGACGGGCCGAAGGTGGTGTCCCAGCTGTTGTCGCTCATGGCGTAGTTCTGGGCGTAGTTCCACAGGCCGGTGACGGTGTTGCCGTCGTAGTAGTCCATGACGAGGCCGGGCGCGCCGTAGGCGCCGGTGCAGGTGTCGCTCTCGGTCTTCTGGACGAACAGGTCCATCTTGCCGCCGTCGACCGCGGCCTGCTCCGCCGCGTAGCTGTGGTTCTGGTCGCATGTGACCGCCTGCGAGGAGGCCAGCCGCTTCGGCGCGTACAGGTTGGGGTTGTTCGTCAGGGTGCCCGAGGTGGTGAGCGTGTCGGCCTTCGGCGTGTTGGCGGCCGCGGTGAACGGCGTGCCGTCGGTGTTCGCCGCGTTCGGGTAGGTGCCGAAGTAGTGGTCGAACGAGACGTTCTCGTCGAAGATCACGACGAGGTGCTTGATCGGGGTGGCGGTCTGGTCGGAGTGGTCGGCGTGCGAGCCGCCGGCGTTGGCCGACGCGGGCGCGCCGGCGAGGATCCCGGCGCCGGCGAGGGCGGCCGCGCCGGCGAGCGCGACACCCGCGAGGGCGATCGGGGAGCGGCGCAGACGGGAGGGTCTGAACACGATTCCTTCTTCCTTGTTCCTTCTTCGTCGAGCCCGGCACGGACATGCCGGGCGGCCCCCGGCCGGTCAGGCGAGCATCGTGCGCCCGAGCCAGTCGGAGGAGTCCCGCGCCCCGGGGAGCGCGAAGTAGTACCCGCCGCCGAACGGCTGGATGTAGTCGGCGAGCGGCTCGCCGGCCAGCCGTTTCTGCACGGTGACGAACTGCCGGTCGAGGTCCTGGTTGAACGCCACGAACACCAGGCCCATGTCGAGGTTGCCGTTGGCGTCGAGGCCGCCGTCGTAGTTGTAGGCGCGGCGCAGCATCCGCTGGTCTTCGGTGTCGTGGGTGCGCGGGTTCGCGAGCCGGATGTGCGCGTCCAGCTGGATGACGTCGCCGGTCGGGTCGTTCTCGTAGTGCGGGTCGTCGTGCTCCGCGGAGGCCGTCAGCGGGGCGCCGGTGTCGCGGCGGCGACCGATCATGCTCTCCTGCTCGTGCAGGTTCACCCGGTCCCAGAACTCGACCAGCATCCGGATGACGCGGACCACGTGGTAGCTGCCGCCCGTGACCCACGACGGCTCCGGAGCGCCGCCTTTCGCCCAGACCAGGCGGGACATCAGGGACGCGTCGGAGGTGCCCGGGTTGCCCGTCCCGTCCTTGAAGCCCATCAGGTTGCGCGGGGTGCCGCTCGGACGCGGCGGCGAGACGAAGCCGTCCTGCCGCCAGCGCACCTGCATCGCGCCGCGCGTCGCGCGGGCGATCTCGCGGACGGCGTGGGTCACGGTGTCGCGGTTGGCGGCGCAGACCTGCAGCAGCAGGTCGCCGTCGCACACCTCGCGGCGGAGGGCGTCGTCGGGGAACTCGTCCATCGTGCGCAGCCGGGCCGGCTTGCGGTCGGCGAGCCCGAAGCGCCCGTCGAAGAGCGAGGCGCCGACCGAGACGGTCACCGTGAGCTCGTCAGGCACCACGTTCGGCCCGAGCACGCCGGAGTCGCGCGGCGGCGCCGTGAGCCCGGGGTCGGGCGGCGTGCCGCCCGTGGTCAGGAACCGCGCGCGTTCGGTGATCGTCTTCAGCAGGTCGGCCAGCTCCGCCCGGGAGGCGGCGGTGACGTCGAGCGCGACGAACGACGCGGCCGCCTGCGCCGGCGTGAGGATTCCCTGCTGGTGGACGCCGTGGAACGGGAGCGCAGCGCCCCCGGTCGCGGCGGGGTGCGCGGACGTCATGGCCGCGGCGGACCCCGCGGACCCGGCGAGCCCTGCGGTCGCGGCCGTCGCCGCCGATGCGGCCAGGAACCCGCGTCGGTCGAGTGTGGTCATGGCTCCCTCCTGGGGTCGCAGATGGCGGCGACCGGCGCCAGAAGCTCGACGGCCCGGTCCAGCGCCGCGTCGATCCGCTCCCGCACGGGGCGTTCGAGCGCGCCAAGCGGCGTCCAGGTGCCGTCGGCCGAGCGTTGCGCCTCGACGATCGCGTGCGCGTCGGCGAGGGCCTGCTGCGTCACGGTGAGGCGGTCGTAGCGCGAGGCGAGGATGTCGTGCAACGGCGCGAGGGCGGCCTCTGCTCCGCTCAGCTGCGCATCCACCGTGGCCAGGGAGGTGTGCGAGCCGGCGTCGTCCGCCCCGGTGAGGGTCCGCTGGATCGCGTCCTCGACGATCTCGTGCGCGCGGAGGGCCACCTCGCCGGGGTCGAGCTGCGCGCTCGCGAACTGGGCCTGGAGCCGGTCGACCAGAGTCACCAGCGCCTGCGCCGACGCGGCGACGGTGCTCGCGGGCGCCCCGCTCCAGAGCTGCGCCTCCACCAGGGGGAAGCCGGTCCTGTCGCCGTGCGACGGCCCGTCGAGCTGGTCGCCGACCTCACCGAAGGCGTCGTACGCCCCACCGAGCGTCTGGTACGTGGAGTGAGCGGTCAGCCAGTCGCGTCGCGCGGCCGCTAAGTCGCCCTCCTCTGCGTCGGCCGCGACGGCGGCGGCCTGTGCGCGCAGCACGGGGATGCGGGAGCCGACCCAGTCCGTGTAGACCTTCGTCACCGGAATGAGGTCGTTGCGTGTGACCGGAACGACCCCGGGCGTCAGCTGCGACCCCGGCGGCGCCTTCCCCACGGCGACGGTCGGCCCGCGCACGGGATCCATGTCGGCGGGCAGGCACACCACGCGGTAGCGCCCCGCCCCGAGAGTGACGCGGACCGTCGCATGCGCGCCCGCCCCGAGGTTCTCGAGGTCGAGGTACACGCGCTTGCTGTCCACCGCCTGCAGGTACACCTCGATGCCGGCGACCGTGGTGTTGGTGACGGTCAGCGTCTGCTCGCCACCGGCGACCTGGTGGGCGCCCTTCCCGGAGCCGCCGCCGTCACCCCAGCCACGGCCGCAGTCGTCCATCCCTGCCGCCACGTCGAAGGCGCTGGGAGCCGCCGCGCCGGTGGCGGCAGGCCGCAGCGCGATCGCGAGCACGGTGGCGACGACGACGAGCGCGCCGACGACCGCGAGGATCGCGGTCAGCCGGGCGCGAGCAGACATCGGCGGAAGGCCTCCAGGGGGGAAGGGGGGTGGTCCGGGCATCCCGGCGACAGCGATCCTAGAAGCGCCCGACCCGGCCGGATCCGGCCTTCACCCGGAGTTCACCGGACCGTCATCCCGCCGCCCCCATCCGGGGGACGCGGTCAGCGCTTTCCGTTCGTGCCGCGAACAGCCCGATCGCGACCCCCACCGCGATGGGCGCATGATGTTCTGAGCGAGGAAGGGGGCGCATGCGAGAGGCGAGCTGCCCGCAATGCCGGGGCGCGGCGCGCCTGGTGAGCAACCCCTACTACGGCGCCGGCCTCGCGGTGCACCGCGACCTCCTCGTCTGCCAGGAGTGCGGCTACTCGGGCTTCGCGGAGAACGACCAGGAGGCGGTGGAGGAGGCCGCGGTGGCGGAGCCGGAGGGGGTGCTGCGGCGACTGCTGCGGGCGCTGCGCGGGGGTGGAGGCTAGCGGATCCGCACCCGCCCCTGCTGCCACATCCGCGCCGCCGTCACCCGCGGGTTCGCCTGCTCGTCCGCGTCCACCCCGAGCGCCGCGTACAGCCGTGCGAGCATCGTCTCGACGGCGCGCACGCTGGTCCCGCGCTCAGCGGCGATCCGTCGCGTGGAGGCGCCGGCCGCGACAAGGCGAAGCACTTCGGCCTGCGCGCGCGTCACCGTTCGCACGTCGCCCTCCGGCTCGTCGGTGTGGTGCTCGCCGCCGACGATGGCCGCGTCGACCGCCGCGACCAGCACGTCCACGTCTTTCACCTGCGACTTGACCAGGTAGACCACGTTGGGTGGGAGGGCGTCGTCGCCGACCGCGAGCTCCGGTGAGAGGTGCGAGGTGAGCACGACCAGACCGACCCACGGCAGTTCGCGGTGGACGCGCCACAGCAGCTCGGCGCCGGAGCCGCCGCCGCCGAAGTCGAGGTCCGTCACGACGGCGTTCGGCTCCACCTCGGCGATCGTGTCCCAGGCGTCCTCGGCGCTGGTCGCCTGGGCGGCCTCGATCCCGGTGGAGCGCAGGGCGGACGCCACCATCGACGCCGTGAAGACGTCGTCGTCGGCGACCACGGCGCGCAGGGTCCGCGTACGCGCGGAGGTGTCGGTCATCGTCGTGCTCCTGCCCTCTTCGTGACTCGATCGCAGGGGCGTCGCGGCCTCCGGTCGGGGAGCCCGCCGTCTCCAGTATCGGTGGCAGCCTCTCGCCGCGCCGGCCGCGACGGCTCGGCGCGCATTCGCTGCGCGAACATCCGGCGACGGTCGTCCGTGACCATGCCGCACAGTGTAGGCCCTCGACTGCGCCTACAATCCCCCACATGCCCCAGCCGATCCGCCCGCCCGCGCGGCCATGACGACGCCGTCCGAGGCGTTGCGCCTCAACGGGCTCGACGCCCTGTTCCACGGCCACCCCGACGGCGTGTGCGTCGTCGACGTGTCCGGGACGTTCGTCGAGTCCAATCGTGCGATGGCCGCGCTCATCGGCTACACGGCAGAGGAGCTGACCGGGATGCCGTTCAGCCGGCTGCTGCACCCCGACTCCGTCGACTACACCCTGGCGCAGTTCCGGGAGGCCGTCGCCGGCCACAACCGCCGCTACGTGACCAGGATCGTCACGCCGGAGGGCCTCGTCCGCCTGCTCGACGTGACGATCATCCCCCTGCGCGGCGAGGACGGCGAGGTCGCGGCGGTGCTCGCCATCGCGCGCGACATCGGCGACGTCGAACGCGCCGCGACCGCGGCCGCCGGCAACGAGGCGCTGCTGCGCATGGCCGCGCGCATGGCCGGCTTCGCCGGCTGGGTGGTCGACATCCCCACCGGCCGAATCGACTGGAGCGAGGACCTGTTCCGCCTGCTCGGCATGGAGCCCGGCCGGGTGCCGAGCGACGCCGAGTCGCTCGCGCTGTTCCTGCCGGAGGACAGGAAGGCGGTCCGGGAGGCGTTCCAGCGCAGCGTGACCGAGGGCGTGCCGCTGGACGTGCGCGCGACGATGGTGGATGCCGCGGGGCGCCGCATCCACGCGCACCTCGTCGGCGAGACCGAGCGCGACCAGAACGGCGACGTCGTTCGGCTGCACGGCGCCTTCCACGACGTCACCGCCCTGGTGCGGCACCGGGAGGAGCAGCGCGCGATGGCGCGCCTGCTGCGCAGCTCGCTCGACCAGGTGCACGACGCGATCGGGTTCGTCGACCGCAGTTGGCGGTTCACCTTCGCCAACTCGTGGGCGCTCCGCCTGGCCGGGCTCGACGAGTCGCGGCTGCGCGAGAAGACGCTCTGGGAGTACTTCCCCACCGCCCTCGGCAGCTCGTTCGAGCGCATCTACCGGGACGCCATGGACCGCGGCCTGAACGGCAGCGCCCGCGCCTTCTCGCCGGAGTGGGGCCGCTGGTTCGAGGTCGACGCGCACCCGACCGAGGAGGGCATCGCGATCATGGTGCGCGACGTGACGGAGGACCAGCAGGCCCGCACCACGCTCGCGCAGTACACCAGGCGTGTGGAGGCGCAGGCCGCGCTGCTCGACGCGGCACGTGACGCCATCCTGGTGCGCGACCTCGACGGGACCATCCGCTACTGGAACCGCGGCGCGGAGGCGATCTACGGCGTCACGGCGGCGAACGCGGTCGGCCGTTCGGTGCGTGAGCTGCTGTACGACGAGCCGGAGCAGTTCGACGCCGCGATGGCGGCGCTGCTGCGCGACGGGTTCTGGGTCGGCGAGCTGCGGCAGAGGCGCGCCGACGGATCGGTCCTCATCGCGGACTGCCGTTGGCAGCTCACCCGCTCGGACGACGGCCAGGTGAGCGTCTTCGCCGTCAACTCCGACATCACCGAGCACCGCAGGCAGGAGGAGCAGCGCATCCGGGCCCAACGGATGGAGAGCCTCGGCACGCTGGCCGGCGGCATCGCCCACGACCTCAACAACGTGCTCACGCCCATCCTCATGGCGGTGCAGCACCTGCGCGACGAGGAGCAGGACCCGCGCAGGCGTGCGACGCTGGACGCCGTCGAGTCGGCGGCGGAGCGCGGCGCGGCGATGATCCGGCAGGTGCTGTCGTTCGCGCGCGGGTCGGAGGTGCAGCGGGCGCCGGTCGACCTGGCGGGGCTGCTGCGGGAGGTGGGCCGGTTCTGCCGGGAGACGCTGCCGAGGGCGATCGAATTGGTCGTCGATGCGCCCGAGGTGCTGCCCGTCGTCTCCGGCGACGAGACCGAGCTGTTCCAGGTGCTCGTGAACCTGGTGACCAACGCGCGTGACGCGATGCCCGACGGCGGGACGCTGACCATCGCGGCGACCAGCGACGGCGCGGCGGTGCGCGTCGAGGTGCGCGACTCCGGCTGCGGCATGGACGCGGCGACGGCGGGCCGCATCCTGGAGCCGTTCTTCACCACCAAGGAGACGGGGACCGGCCTCGGTCTCGCCACCTCCGCCGCGATCGTGAAGGCCCACGGCGGCGAGCTGCACGTCGACACGATCCCCGGGGGCGGGACCACGGTGTGGTTCAGGCTGCCCACGGTCGGCGGCGCGCCGCCCGCGCCCGTCCGCTCCGCCGAGTCCGCCGAGGTGCCGCCGCGACCGGGGAAGGGCCGCCGCGTGCTCGTGGTGGACGACGAGGCGGCGATCGGCGAGCTGGTGCGGCAGGCCCTCGACAAGCGCGGCTTCGTCACCGAGGTCGCCCAGGGAACGGACGCGCTCGAGCTGATCCGGAGCGGTCGGCGCTTCGACGCCGTGCTCACGGACGTGATGATGCCGGGAGTCTCCGGCGACGACATCGCTCGACTGCTGGCGGACGAGCACCCGGAGACCGCGGTCGTGCTGATGAGCGGGATGCTGCCGGGACCCGCGACACGGGCGGCCGTCGAGCGCGACGGAGCGCGCTTCCTGCCGAAGCCGTTCACGCCGGCGTCCCTGCTGGCGACGCTCGACGCGGCGCTCGCCGGCCGGCACGACGATGGCGTCGATGGCGGTGCGCCGCCGGAGGACGCCGACCCGGACGCGCTGCTGGAGGGGCTGGTCGCCCCCGCGCTGCGCGAGGCGGCGGCCGCCCTGTCGGCACGCCCGCTGACGCCCGGGGAGAGCGAGCGGCTCGCCGGGCTGCTCTCCGACGCGTCGGAGCGGGCGCAGCGCGCTCTCGGCGACCGGGCGCGCGACCCGCGCCTCCACCGGATCGTGGGGGCCGCCGCCTCCGGCGCGATGGCCCTGACGCTCGGCGCCGGGACCGTGCCGGCCGCCGACATCGTCGAGCGGCTGCAGGAGGGGCTGCGACTCCTGGCGGCGGGGTCCTGGCCACCCGAAGACCAGGACCCCGCCGAGGAGGTGTCGCGCTGACGCCACCGTGGACCGGGGGGACGGGGCGGCGTCGGACGCGCGACGCTCCGATCTTCCAAGCAGCGGCAGTGCGGGTGCAACGGGCCGTGCGTGGGCATGTGCGCTTCGCGAACAAATTGGGTCATGACGAGAGCGCTCTCTTGTGACAGGCTTCGGACATGAAGGAATCTCACAGTGCCGAACTGACGGAGCCGGCATCCGTACACGGACCGGGCCGTGCCCCGGCTGGGATGCCCCTCACGATCCGCCTGGGGGAGCGAGAGTATGCCGCCCTGGTGCGTATCGCCCGCGCGCGGGAGACCACCGCGGCCGCTCTCGTCGAGCAGCTCGTCCTGCACGCGCTCACCAAGACAGACGTGCCGCCACCGGCGGATTCGCACCCGGCGCGCCGTCATACGACGTACGAGGAGGCGACGGCAGGCTTCCGCCGCGACGCCGCCGTGAGGACGGCGCCCGACATGTAGGCGCCGATCGTTGCGCGTCCGCCAGTGTCACCATTCTCACAGCGGGCGTACAGTCCACGAGGTGATGAACCGAAGACTCGCCGCCGCCGCGGTGGCGGCAGTGCTCGTCGGCGCTCTCGCGGGCTGTTCCGCCGACGACTCCGCCCGCAGCGCGCTCTCGCAGTCCGCGGGCAGCGCCGCCTCGTCGGCCCGCGCCGCCGGACTGGTGCTCGGCCAGCACGAGGGCGACCGGGTGCTCTCCACCGTCCTGGACACCGGCCTGACGGACGCCGCCGACCGTCTGGCCACCGAGGCCCAGTCCGTCGCCACCCTGACCGCGCTCGGCGGCATCGGCGTCAGCCGCGACCGCATCCTGGCCGACATCCGCGCGGCGCAGGACCAGGTCGCCTCCGCGCAGCGCGCGTCCGCCGCCGGACGAGACTCGGGCGACGCCCTCGACCGTCAGCGCCGCGCGCTCGACCGTCTCGCGCAGCAGTTGGACGCCGCGTCCAAGAGGCTGGAGCAGGGATGAAGGGCCTCTTCGCCGTCGCGCTCGGTGTCCTGACCGCCATCGGCGGCTTCGTCGACATCGGTGACCTCGTCACCAGCAGCGTCGTCGGGTCCCGGTTCGGCCTGACCCTCGCCTGGGTGCTCGTGCTCGGCACGGTCGGCATCTGCCTCTTCGCACAGATGTCGGGCCGGGTCGCGGCGGTCAGCGGGCGGGCAACCTTCGAGATCATTCGGGAGCGGCTGGGCGCGCGCCTGGCGGTGGCGAACCTGTCCGCGTCGTTCCTCATCAACCTGCTGACCCTCACCGCGGAGATCGGCGGCATCGCGCTGGCGATGCAGCTCGCCTCGAGCATCGAGCCCGCGCTGTGGTTCCCGGTGGCCGCGTTCGCCGTGTGGATCGTCGTCTGGCGCGTGAAGTTCTCGATCCTGGAGAACGTCACCGGACTGCTCGGGCTCGCGCTGGTCGTGTTCGCGGTCGCCATCTTCTTCCTGCACCCCGACTGGTCGTCGCTCGCCTCGCAGGCGTTGCAGCAGCCATCGCCGCACACCGACGAGTCCCCGGCCACCTACTGGTACTACGCTGTCGCGCTGTTCGGCGCGGCGATGACCCCGTACGAGGTGTTCTTCTTCTCCTCCGGCGCGATCGAGGAGAAGTGGAAGCCGAAGGACCTCGCCCAGTCGCGCGTCAACGTCCTCGTCGGCTTCCCGCTCGGCGCGGTGCTCTCGCTGTCGATCGCCGCGTGCGCCGCCATCGTGCTGCTCCCGAAGGGCATCGCGGTCACCTCGCTCTACGAGACGGCGCTGCCGATCGCGCAGGCGTTCGGCAAGATCGGTCTGATCGTCGCGATCCTCGGCTTCGTCGCCGCGACCTTCGGCGCCTCGTTGGAGGTGACGCTGTCGAGCGGCTACACCATCGCCCAGTTCCTCGGCTGGCCGTGGGGCAAGTTCCGCCGGCCGGCCAGCGCCTCCCGGTTCCACGCGGTGATGATCCTGTCGCTGGTCGTCGCGCTCGGCATCCTGTTCACCGGCGTCGATCCGGTGCAGGTGACCGAGATCTCCGTCGTCTTCTCGGCGATCGCCCTGCCGTTGACGTACCTGCCGATCCTGATCATCGCCAATGATCCGAAGTACATGGGCGATCGCGTCAACGGCAGGGTGACCAACGTCTTCGGGCTGATCTTCCTCGCAATCATCCTGGTGGCGTCCGTCGCCGCCATCCCGCTCATGATCGTGACAGGAGCCGGAGCATGAACGACCGCCCGAACCTGCCGTCGCCTCCCGCCGTCGCCGGCCGCGTCCTCGATGCGCGCCTGGAGCTGCTCGACCGGCAGATCCTCGACCCGCACGACGTGCCCGTCAGCACGGTCGACGACCTCGAACTGTCCACGCCGGAGAACCTCGCGCACCTCGACCCGCAGAATCCGCCGGTGGTGCAGGCGCTGCTGACCGGGCCGATCCTGCTGACCAGGATCTTCGGCGGCCGGCTCCCGGACTCGCGGTTCGTGCGCATCCCGTGGAAGGTCGTCGCAGAGGTCGAGACGGTGGTGAAGGTCGGCGTGGCGGCCGACTCGCTCGACGCCAGCTGGACCGAGCGGTGGATGCGCGACCACGTCATCGCCCGCATCCCGGGAGGCCGCCATGATCCTGAGTGACCTCCTCGGCAGTCCGGTGCTCACGGCCGACGGCGAGCGGCTCGGCGTCGTCGTCGACGCACGCCTCGCGATGGACGGGGCGCCGGAGGGCATGCTCGCCGTCACGCGCCTGTACGGACTGGTGGTGAGCCCGCACTCGCACAGCTCCTTCGCCGGCTACGAGCGGACCGGCGTGAACGCCCCGGCGCTGATCGCGCGCCTCCTGCGCTGGCGCGCCCGCGGCTCCGTGCTCGTGCTCTGGTCGGATCTCGCCTCCTTCTCCGACGACGTCGTGCGGCTGAAGCCCGGAGCCACCCTCTACTCCCCGCGGCTGCAGGAGGCGCAGCGCTGACCGCGCACATGTCAAGGGGTCACGCGGCCGCCGGTCCGCGGGTTGCGTGGAGTACGGGACAACCTGACCGCTCGTGAAGGGAGCAACCATGACCACCGCAGACCCGTCCGACCGCCGCTTCGCCGACCGGGACGACCGGCGCTACGCGGGCACGGCCGTCCAGAAGGCGGCGCTGATCTTCGGCATCGTGTTCCTCGTGGTCGGCATCGCCGGCTTCATCCCCGGCATCACGTCGAACTACGACCAGCTGTCGTTCGCCGGGCACGGCTCTGGCGCGCTGCTGCTCGGCCTGTTCCAGGTGTCCGTGCTGCACAACCTCGTGCACCTGCTGTACGGCGTGGCCGGTCTCGCGTTCGCGAGGTCGCGGATCGGGTCGCGCAACTACCTCGTCATCGGCGGCATCGTCTACGCCGTGATCTGGCTCTACGGCCTGTTCTTCTCGGGCGACCACCCGGCGAACTTCGTGCCGCTGAACAGCGCGGACAACTGGCTGCACCTGATCCTCGCCGTCGTGATGATCCTGCTCGGGGTCTTCCTGAGCCCGCGGGGAGCGGGGGTCGACCGTCCGGCGACGCGCGTCTGAGGCCGTGCCGATGCTCGACAGCACCCTGAGGTTCGTGCGCGACGGCTACCTTTTCGGCACGCGGGGCTTCCGCGCTGCGGGGAGCGACCGTTTCCGCACCCGGCTGCTCGGCCGGCCGGTGCTCGTCCTCCGCGGCGCGGACGCCGCCCGCTTCTTCTACGAGGGCGGGCGGTTCGCGCGCGACGGGGCGATGCCGCGCTCGGTGCTGACGCTGCTGCAGGACGAGGGGAGCGTGCAGTCGCTGGAGGGCGAGGCGCACCGGCGGAGGAAGGAGCTGTTCCTCGGGCTGCTGAGCGGCCCGAGCGGGGGCGCGCTGGTGCAGCGCTTCCGCGACGACTTCCTGCGCGCCGCCGCCTCGGCAGGCACCGGCGAGGTGGTGCTGCTCGACCTCGCCCACGACGTCCTCACCGAGGCGGTGTGCGCGTGGGCCGGCCTCCCGGACGCGGTCTCGGACGACCTCCGCCGCTCCGGAGTCCTCGCGGGGATGGTGGACGCCGCGGGAACGGTGGGGCCGGAGAACTGGGCCGCGCGCGTCCGCCGATCGCGCGCCGAACGCCTGCTGGCCGCCGCCGTGCGGGCTCAACGCGAGCGGCGGTCGGCGCCCGGGGATTCCGCGCTCGCGGTGGTGTCCGCCTACGTCGAGCCGTCCGCGGCGGGGTCGACGGCGCCCCTCCCCGCCGAGGTGGCCGCCGTGGAGCTGCTCAACCTGCTGCGACCGGTGGTCGCGGTGGGGCGGTACGTCGTGTTCTCGGCGCTCGCCCTGCACCGTCACCCCGGCTGGCGGGAGGCCATCGCGGCCGGCGATGACTCCGCGGCGCACTGGTTCGCGCAGGAGGTGCGCCGGTTCTACCCGTTCTTCCCGGTGATCGGCGGCCGGGCGACGCGCGATCTGGACTGGTCGGGCGAGCGCGTGCGGAAGGGCGACTGGGTGCTGCTCGACCTGTACGGCACGACGCACGATCCGGCGATCTGGGAGCAGCCGGACCGCTTCCTGCCGCAGCGCTTCGACGGCCTCGTGGTCGAGCCGAACACGCTCATCCCGCAGGGCGGTGGCGACTACCAGGCCGACCACCGCTGCCCGGGGGAGCCGGTCACGGTCGAGCTGGTCGAGGCGGCGATCCGGATGCTCACGCGGGAGCTCGAGTACGACGTCCCGGAGCAGGACCTCCGCGTGAGCCTGCGCACCTTCCCGGCGCGGCCGCGCAGCGGCTTCCTCGTGTCCGGGATGCGCGCGAAGCAGCCGGCGGCGGCATGACGGTCGACGCCGAGTACGTGCTCCCGCTGCGCTGGGCCGACGACGCCGGGCTCGACGAGCTGGTCGGCTACCTGACCGGACTACGGGAGGTGGTCGACGTGACCGTCGTCGACGGCTCCGACCCGGAGCGGTTCGCCGCGCACGCACGAGCGTTCCCGGCGGGCGTGCGACACCTGCCGGTCGAGCCGTGGCCGGGCCGCAACGGAAAGGTCGCCGGCGTCATGACCGGCCTGCGCACGGCGCGGCACGAGCGCGTCGTGCTCGCGGACGACGACGTGCGCTACGACGAGGGCGGGCTTCGGGCGGTCGTCGGGATGCTCGACGCGGGCGACCTGGTCCGCCCGCAGAACGTGTTCGTCCCCGCGCCGTGGCACGCGCGCTGGGACACGGGCCGCACGCTCCTCAACCGCGCGCTCGGCCACGACTACCCCGGCACCCTCGCGGTGCGTCGCGGAGTCGTGCTCGCGGCGGGCGGGTACGACGGCGACGTGCTGTTCGAGAACCTGGAGCTCATCCGCACCGTGCGCGCCGCCGGAGGTCGGGTCGTCACCGCGGATGCGCTCGGCATCGCGCGTCGGCCGCCGGAGCTGCGACACTTTCTCCGGCAGCGGGTGCGGCAGGCCTACGACGACTTCGCGCAGCCCGTCCGGCTCACCGCGGAACTGGCGGTCCTCCCGCTCGCCCTCGTCGCGCTGCGACGTCCCGCACGGTTGCTCGCCGCGGCCGCCGGTGTCGTGGCGCTCGCCGAGGTCGGCCGCCGACGCGCGGGCGGCCGCCGGCTGTTCCCCGCCGCGGCCGCGCTGTGGGCGCCGCTCTGGCTGGCCGAGCGTTCGGTGTGCGTGTGGCTCGCCCTCGGCGCCCGCCTGCGCGGCGGCGTCCGCTACTCCGACGGCCGCCTCCGCCGCGCCGCCACGCCGCTGCGCACCCTCCGCCGGCGCTTAGGGGGCTGAGCATTCGTGCCGAATGAGCGCCACTCCTGCCGAATCGCGGCGATTCGGCACGAATCGCCGCGCCTGGCAAGCGGCTTGACGGAAGGGCCGACCGCCGGTTGCCTCGGGATATGACACCACGCATCACCCCGCGGGGGCCGGTGAGCGAGGCGCTGCTGGACGCGCTGCAGACCGACCCCTCGATTCCGTCGGACGCCGTCGTCCGTTTCACCGACCGCGCTGCGGAGGCTCTCGCCGCGCAGCCCGACCTCCTCGCCGACGAGGACCTCCAGCTGACCCTGTTCATCCTCTACGGCCTCCACTACGGCGACACCGTCGACGCCGACGACGAGTGGGAGTGGCATCCGGAGCTCCTGCGCACGCGGCGCTCCATCGAGCGCGAGTACGAGCGGCAACTGCGCGAGCGCGTGCCGGTCGGCGACCTGCCGGAGCCCACCGCCGACGCGGTCGCCGCGCACCTGTTCGAGCTCACCGCCGAGGACGCAGGGCCCAGCCTCTCCCGCTACCTCGCAAAGAAGGCGACCCAGGAGCAGGCGGTCGAGTTTGTCATCCACCGCTCCATCTACACGCGCAAGGAGGCGGACCCGCACTCGTGGGCCATCCCTCGGCTCACCGGCCGGGCGAAGGCCGCGCTCGTCGAGGTGCAGGCGGACGAGTACGGGGGTGGCCGGCCCGAGCGCATCCACGCCGAGATCTTCGGCCGGACCATGCGCAACCTCGGGCTCGACGACGCCTACGGCGCCTACGTCGACAACGTGCCGGCCAGCACGCTCGCGTCGTTCACGATGATGTCGATGTTCGGCCTCAACCGCAGCCTGCGCGGGGCGATCACGGGTCACCTGGCGGCGTTCGAGATGACCTCGTCCATCCCGAACCGGTTCTACGGCAACGGCTTCCGGAGGCTCGGCTACGACGACGACGTCACCTGGTACTACGACGAGCACGTGGAGGCGGATGCCGTGCACGAGCAGATCGCCGGCCGCGACCTCGTCGGCGGGCTCGCGGAGCAGCATCCCGAGCTCC
The DNA here is from genome assembly GCA_003367665.1 of Leifsonia sp. ku-ls. Taxonomy (GTDB): domain Bacteria; phylum Actinomycetota; class Actinomycetes; order Actinomycetales; family Microbacteriaceae; genus Leifsonia. Next base: position 130,650 of record QKXI01000014.1, read on the forward strand.
TGCCCGACATCGTCTTCGGCGCCGCCGCCTGCCTGTACGTCGACGGCCTGGCCGGCCAGCGCATGCTGGAGGCGTTCGAGGCCGGCCGCAGTTCGCTGCGGCAACCGGTGGCGGTGGCGGCATGACCGGGCACGAGGAGGAGCCGGTCATCGTCGCCTGCCCCGACGGGCCGCTGCTGGTGCGCGGCCACATCGACCTGACCACGCCCGACGGGACGCCGATCGAGCAGCACCGCCGCACGGTCGCGCTGTGCCGCTGCGGCGTGTCGACCATCAAGCCGTTCTGCGACGGAAGCCACAAGGCGGTGCACTTCCGCACCGACCGCTGACCGCATCCACTATCAAGGAAAGGAGGGAGCCGGAATGTCCGACCCCCAGCACACCGAGAACGACCGCCATGATGAGAACACGGAGGCGGAGCAGCAGATCGTCGACAAGCCGTCGCAGGCGGAAGGCGACGAGGGCGACAGCGACGCCGGCTGAGGAGGCCGAATGACGACGGAGAGCATCACCGACCTCGGCGAGCGCATCGCCGACCTCGCGTCATCCGCCGGCATGACCGTCGCCGTGGCCGAGTCGCTCACCAGCGGCGCCATCGCCTCGGCGCTCGGCGCCTCCCCGCAGGCGGGCGACTGGTTCGCCGGCGGGGTCGTCGCGTACTCCGAGCACGTCAAGTTCGACGTGCTCGGCGTCACGCCCGGCCCGGTCATCACCGCCGAGTGCGCCGAGCAGATGGCGGCGGGCGTCGGCAGGCTGCTCAGCGCCGACGTCGTCGCCGCGGTGACCGGAGCGGGCGGCCCGGGCGAGCAGGAGGGCAAGCCGGCCGGCACCGTCTTCCTCGCGCACGGCCGGCCCGACGCTGTCACCGTGGACGAGCTGCACCTGGACGGCGAGCCGGAGGACGTCGTCCACGCCACGGTCGACGCGGCCCTCGCGGCGCTCGCCCGCGACCTGGAGGAGGCGAGGCGGTGACGGACGGGGTCGACGCGGCCCCTGGCGACGGCCGCAACGAGACGGCGGAGCAGCGCGCGGACCGCAACTGGAACGAGCTGCTGCAGGAGTTCCGCGTGTTCCAGACGGGCACGCAGATCCTCGCCGCCTTCCTGCTGACCCTGCCGTTCCAGCAGCGTTTCACCAAGCTGCCGCCGTTCGACGTCGCCGTGTACCTCGTGCTCGTCTTCCTGGCGGTCGTCGTCACGCTGCTGGCGCTCGCGCCGGTCAGCCTGCACCGGTTGCTGTTCCGGCAGCGGGCGAAGACCGAACTGGTCGGACTCGGCAGCAAGCTGCTCATCGTCTGCCTCGCGGCCGCGTCCCTGCTGTTCACCGGCATCGTGCTGTTCATCGTCGACTTCCTGCTCGCGCCGCCCGCCGGCATGATCGCCGCCGGCTGCGTGTTCGTGCTGCTCCTGGTCATCTGGGCCGTGCTGCCGCTGGTCGTGCGGGAGCGGGCGCGGCGGCGACGCAGGGAGCAGCGAGAACCGTGAGACGTTCGCCGTGCGCACGCGGCGGCCTCCACACCCGTCCTTGCGACAACGCAAGGGGTTGAGTGCTTCCGTTCGCGCGCGGATCCTCGCGGTATGGATCAGCGAACGACGACGTCCGCCGGCGACCGCTCCCGGATCGAGGACGTCTGGGGTGACCGCACCCCGTTTGCCCGCGGCGACCACTGGCCGGAGCGCGTCGACCTCGCCCTCCAGGAGGGGCTGACCGAGGCCGACGTCGACACCTGGGTGCGGAGCGCGTGCGTGCTGTGCAGCAACGGCTGCGGCTGCGACATCGCGGTCAAGGACGGCCGCATGGTCGGCGTGCGCGGCCGCGCCGACGACCGGATCAACCACGGCCGGCTCGGACCGAAGGGAATGTACGGCAGCTGGCAGGGGATGCGCGGCCGCGACCGGCTGACGCATCCGCTCATCCGCCGCGACGGTGAGCTGGTGCGCGCCACCTGGGACGAGGCGATGGACGCGATCGTCCGGCGCAGCAGGAAGCTTCTGGACGAGGTCGGCCCGCTCAGCCACGGCTTCTACACCTCGGGCCAGCTGTTCATCGAGGAGTATTACGCCCTCGCCGTGCTGGGGAAGGCCGGCGTCGGCACCCCGCACATGGACGGCAACACCCGGCTCTGCACCGCGACGGCCGCCACCGCACTGAAGGAGACCTTCGGCGCGGACGGCCAGCCCGGCTGTTACGAGGACATCGACGAGTGCGACGCCCTGTTCCTCTGGGGCCACAACCTGGCGGCGACGCAGACCGTCACCTGGTCTCGCGTGCTCGACCGGCTCGCCGGACCGAACCCGCCTCGGCTCGTCGTCGTCGACCCGCGCCGCACCCCGACCGCGGAGAAGGCCGAGGTGCACCTCGCGCTCCGGCCCGGCACGAACCTGGCGCTGCTGCTGTGCCTCGAGCGCGAGCTGATCGAGAACGGCTGGATCGACGAGGAGTTCGTCGCGGCGCACACCACCGGCCTCGACGAACTGAAGGGCCAGGTCGAGCAGTGGACGCCCGAGCACGCCGGCGAGGTGTGCGGGCTCGACCCGGACGACATCCGCCGCGCCGCCCGCATCTTCGCCGAGTCGCCGCGCGTGCTCTCGACCGTGCTGCAGGGCTTCTACCAGGCGCCGCAGGCGACGGCGGCGTCGTGCCAGGTGAACAACTTGCACCTGCTGCGCGGGATGATCGGCAAGCCGGGCGGCGGCCTGCTGCAGATGAACGGACAGCCCACGGCGCAGAACAACCGCGAGTGCGGCGCCGACGGCGACCTCCCCGGCTTCCGCAACTGGGAGAACCCCGACCACGTGCAGCAGCTCGCCGACCTGTGGGGCGTCGACGCGCTGAAGATCCCGCACTGGGCACCCCCGACCCACGCCATGCAGCTGTTCCGCTACGCCGAGCAGGGCTCGATCTCCTTCCTCTGGGTCTCGGCGACCAACCCCGCGGTGTCGCTGCCGCAGCTGCCGCGCATCCGCGAGCTGCTGGCGAAGGAGGAGCTGTTCCTCGTCGTGCAGGACCTCTACCTGACCGAGACCGCCGAGCTGGCCGACGTCGTGCTGCCCGCCGCCGGCTGGGGCGAGAAGACAGGCACCTTCACGAACGCGACCCGCACCGTCCACCTGTCGGAGAAGGCGGTCGAGCCGCCGGGTGAGGCGCGCGCCGACCTCGACATCTTCCTCGACTACGCCAGGCGGATGGACTTCCGCCGCAACGACGGCCGCCCCCTGCTGGAGTGGCAGGGCCCGGAGGACGCCTACCGGGCCTGGCAGGACGCCTCCCGCGGCCGCCCGTGCGATTACACCGGCATCTCGTACGACGACCTGCGCCGCGAGTCCGGCATCCAGTGGCCGCGGCGTGAGGGCGAGACGGAGTCGCCGCAGCGGCTGTACGCCGACTTCGCGTTCCCGTCGCACCCCGAGTACTGCGAGAGCTACGGGCACGACCTGCTCACCGGCGGCAGCGTCGGCCAGGAGTCGTACAAGGCGATCCGGCCGGACGGGCGCGCGATGCTCAAGTCGGCCCCGTACTCCGGCCCGCACGAGCCGCCGGACGACCAGTACCCGCTGCGGCTGACCACCGGCCGCAGCGTCTACCACTTCCACACCCGGACCAAGACGGGTCGCGCTCCGGAGCTCGCCGAGGCGGCGCCCGAGGTGTGGGTGGAGCTGTCCGCCACGGACGCGGAGGCTCGCGGCCTCGTCGAGGGCGACGTGGTGGAGGTGGTCTCGCGCCGCGGCCGCATCGTCGCGCCGGTGCGGGTGAGCGACATCCGCCCCGGCTCGGTCTTCGCGCCCTTCCACTTCGGCTACTGGGACGCGCCGCCCGGCGCGCCCGACCGGCGCCCGACGGCGGCCAACGAGCTCACCATCACCGAGTGGGACCCGGTCTCGAAGCAGCCGATGTTCAAGTCGGGCGCCGTCGAGGTCCGCCGTCTCGTCGAGGAGGCATCGTGAAACTCCCCGTGTACGTGTCGCTGCTCGCCGAGTCGGAGTCGACGCTCGCCCGGTCGTACCGCCAGGTCGCGGACGCGCACGGCGACGAGCCGGACATCCACTTCCTCTGCATCACGCTCGCGAAGCAGTGCGAGAACCACCGCGAGAGGCTCGACGAGGTGATCGAGCGGATCGGCCGTGCCCCCGACGACGACGAGCCGGAGCGGCTGCACGCGGACGCGATCGAGGAGCCGCGCTCGGGCCCGCTCGGCGTGCTGCGCGACCTGCAGGACCTGTACCTGCTCGCCAGCCTCACCGACGTCACGTGGACGGTGGTCAAGCAGTGCGCGCAGGCCCTCGTCGACGAGCACCTGCTGGAGATCGTGGAGGCCTGCCAGAAGGAGACCTCCGTGCAGCTCCGCTGGCTGATCACCCGGATGAAGCAGGCCGCGCCGCAGGCCCTGATCGCAGCGAAGTGAGGTCGCGATGAAACCGTCCCTGCTGTCGCGTGCGTCCGAGAAGGCGGGCGCCGCGGGCGCCGGCGCCTACACGGGCGTGCTGTCGCTCGTCGTGCTCGCCGCCTCCGGCGCGATCGGGCTGGCGCTGAGCTCTCCGTGGCTGTTCCCCAGCCTCGGGCCAACGGTCATGCTGATCTTCGGCGCCCCCGACCATCCCACCTCGCGTCCCCTGAACGCGGCGGTCGGACATGCGGTCGCCATCGTGGCCGGCGTGGCCTGCCTGTTCCTCTTCGGGATGAACGGCAAACCGTCGGCGCCGTCGGCGGGGCTGACCCTCGGCTACGTGCTCGGCGGCGCGCTGTCGGTGGCGATCACGGCGTTCGTGCTGCACGCCCTGAAGCTGCAGCATCCGCCAGCGGGGGCGACCACGCTGATCGTCAGCCTCGGCGTCATCGCGACCCCGGTCGGCATCCTGTCGATGGCGGCGGCGATCGCGTTCACGATCGTGGTCGGCTGGGGCATCAACTGGGCGCTGGGGGAGCGGCCGAAGGGGGCGGTGGGGTGAGTGCGGTTGGCGGGCGGCCGGGCGGGGGCGGTGCCGTGCTCGCCGTCGGCGGGATGCCGCTCGCTGCGGTCATCGTGGTGGCCGGTGGTCGCTCGACGCGCTTCGGGAGCGACAAGCTGCAGCACCGCATCCACGGCCGCACGCTCCTGGAGCGGACGACGGCCGCGGCTGCCGCGGTCGCCCCTGTTGTGCTGGTGACCGCGGGCGATGTGCCCGGCGGCGTCGGTGTCGCCGTCTCGGAGTCCCCGCAGTGGGGCGGCCCGTGCGCGGCGGTGGCCGCGGGGGTGGATGCCGTCGCCGGCGCCGGCGACGTGCTCGTCGTGCCCGCCGATCTCGCCGACCCGGAGGCGGCGCTCGGGGCGTTGACGTCGATCCCGGCGGGCGTGCTCACCGACGCAGACGGGCATCCGCAGTGGCTGCTGGCGAGGTCCCCACTGGCGAGTCTTCGCCGGCGGGTGGCCGAGCTCCGTTCGTCGGGCGGCGAGTTGGCCGGCCTCCCGGCCTCCGCGCTGTTCCGGGAGTTGCCCGGCCGATATGCCGTCCCGGCCGCGGTGTGCGCGGACATCGACACTCCGACCGACCTGCCAGCCGCTGCTGACGCGGACGTCGGTACCCCGGCGGCCGGGTGCGCGGACGTCCCCACCGGGGCCGACCTCGCGGCCGCGGTGCCACCCGCCGTCGCCGCGGCCGCTGACACCCGGGCCGACGTGCCGGCCGGCGTGCCGCTCCACGTCTGCGCCGACGTCGCCACCGAGGCCGACCGGCCGGCCGGCGTGCCGCACCCCGTCTGCGCCGACCTCGCCGCCGAGGCCGACCGGCCGGCCGGCGTGACGCCCGTCGTCGGCGCAGACGCGCCCACCTGGGCTGACCTCGCTGCCGCCGCGCCGCCCGCCGTCGCCGCTGCCGTCGACACCCGGGCCGGCCTCCCGACCGCTTCCCCCTGACCGTCGCCCAAAGAGAGGAACTCGCACATGGACCCGTCTGACCTGGACGCGTGGGCCGCCGAGGCCGCCGCGGCGGTGGGTGCGACCGTTGGCGACGGCGACGTGGCGGCGGTGCTCGACCTCGCGCGGGACGCCGCCCACGGCATCGCCCGCCCCGCAGCGCCGCTGACCACGTTCGTCGCCGGCATCGCCGTCGGCCGGGGCCTCCCGCTCACCGAGGTGGTTGCCGCGCTGACGGCCGCGATCGAGCGGCGCAGCGCATGAGCACGACACCCTGGCGGGAGGCGCGCGATCGTGCGAAGGGTATCGGCCGCGGCTCCCCGACCCGTGTGTTGACCCTTCCCATCACGCGGGCGGCCGGTCTGGCGCTCGCCGCCGACGTCCGCTGTCTGCGCCCGCTGCCGCGGTTCGACAACTCCGCGATGGACGGCTGGGCGGTCGCCGGCGACGGTCCGTGGCGGGTGGGCGAGCCGGTGCTCGCGGGCAGCGCTCCGTCGGCTCTTCCGCTCGTGCCGGGTGAGGCGCGACCGGTCGCCACCGGCGCGCCCGTGCCTCCCGGCACCGTCACGGTGCTGCGAGCGGAGGACGCCATCCCCGATCGCGAAGGCGGCGAGACCCTGATCGACGCGCTCGCGACGCCCGACCCCGGGTGCGACATCCGGCGGGAGGGGGAGGAGGCCGCGCCGGGGGACGTGCTGCTCACCGCCGGCTCCGTCCTCTCGCCTCCCGCGATCGGCTTGCTGACCGCGGCGGGCGTCTCGGAGGTGGACGTCTCGTCGCCGCCGCTCGTCACCTTCGTCGCCATCGGCGACGAGCTCGACGACCGTGAGCCGCGGCCGGGCCACATCACCGACAGCCTCACGCCGATGATGCCGTCGCTGCTCGCCTCCCTCGGTGGACGCTGCGCGACGACCGCACGCGCCCTCGACCGGCCGGCCGAGGTCGCCGCCGCGATCCGCCGCGCCCGGACCGAGACCATCATCACCTCCGGCGGCACCGGCCACGGCCCCGCGGACCCGCTGCGGGAGGCGCTCGCCCGGCTCGACGCCGACATCCTGGTCGACGGCATGGACCTCCGCCCGGGGGGTTCGATGCTGCTCGCCCGGCTGGGCGATGGCCGCCACGTGCTCTCGCTCCCGGGCAACCCGCTCGCCGCGCTCATCGTGCTGCTCGTCGTCGGCTGGCCGCTGCTGCGGGCGAGGAGCGGGCTCCCGGCCCCCGTGTTCGCGTCGTGCCCCGCTCCGTCCGGTGTCGCCGCCGGCCCCCGACCGCGCGTGGTCGCCTGCACGCGGGAGGACGACGCGCTCGTCCCGGTCCCGCACCAACGCTCCGGGATGCTGCGCGGGATCTCCGCCGCGACACACCTCGCCGTCGTGGAGCAGGCCTCCACCGGTGTGCTGCGGCTGCCCTGGGCCTGCTGAGCCCGCCGCCGATCGTCGGAGATCCGCCCACATACCGTCCGAATCTCCGACGATTGGCAGTCTCGCAGGAGATCTGTATCGATTCGATCCGCAAGACGCCGCTGCTACGGCGTCGGCATGCCTCCGGTCACCGCGAGCGTCTCGCCGAGGACGTAGCTCGACTCCGGCGACGCGAGGAACACGTACGCCGGCGCCAGCTCCGCCGGCTGTCCGGGGCGTCCGAGCGGGGTCTGCTGGCCGAACTCGGGGATCGCCTCCGGAGGCTGGCCCTTGCTGACCTGGAGCGGCGTCCAGATCGGTCCCGGGGCGACGGCGTTCACGCGGATGCCCTTCGGCGCCAGCTGCTGGGCGAGGGCCTTGGTGAAGGCGTTGATCGCCGCCTTCGTCGTGGCGTACTCGACCAGGGTCTCGCTCGGCTGGTAGGCCTGGATGGAGGTCGTGTTGATGATCGTCGCACCGGCGGGGAGGTGCGGGAGGGCGGCCCGGGTGAGCCAGAACATCGCGTAGACGTTCGTCTTCATCGTGTGGTCGAACTGGTCGTCCGGGATGTCGGTGAGGCTCTCCGTCGCGATCTGCTTCCCGGCGTTGTTGACCAGGATGTCGATGCCGCCCAGCTCGTCCACCGCCCGCTTCACGACCTCGTCGCTGAAGGCGCGGTCCTTGAGATCGCCAGGAATGGTCACGGCGGTGCGGCCCGCGTCGCGGATGAGGCCGGCGATGCGCTGCGCGTCCTCCTCCTCTTCCGGCAGGTAGACGATCGCGACGTCGGCGCCCTCGCGGGCGAAGGCGATGGCGGTCGCGGCGCCGATCCCGGAGTCGCCGCCCGTGACCACCGCCTTCCGGCCGGTGAGGCGTCCGGAGCCGACGTAGCTGTCCTCGCCGAGGTCGGCGCCGGGCTGCAGATCGCGCTCCAGCCCGGGCTCCGGCACCTGCGTCTCGTCGGGCGAGATGACCGGATACCGCTCTACAGGGTTGTCGAAGGTGTACTGGTTCTCTGGCATACCCGCCACGAAACCACCGCCAGCCCCCACGTAAAGGGGCTGCATCCACCCGCCTCCCGGGGTACGCGGCTCGCCGCCGCGGCCGAGTGGTGACATCTCGTCACCAGCCCCGCCGAGTGGTGACATCTTGTCACTACCCGCGTCGAGTGGTGACGTCTCGTCACTGCCGCCGAGGGTGAGGTCTCGTCGCCACCCGCCCCGCCGAGTGGTCTGATCACCCCACGAGTCGACGGATGGTGACGTCTTGTCACCCGCCCCGACGAGTGGTGACAACTTGTCACCAAAGGCCCAGGGGTGGGATTTCGTCGCGAGCCGCCGAGCCGCGAGGTCTTGTGGGGAGCGGCCGAACCGTGACATCACGTGACGAGAGCTGCCGAGTGGTGATATGTCGTCACCACCCGTGCCGAGTGGTGACATCTTGTCACTACCGCCGCCGGATGGTGACGTCTCGTCACGAGTCGCCGAGCCGTGAGGTCTCGGGATGAGAGCCGTCGAGTGGTGACATGTCGTCACTACCGCCGCCGAGTGGTGACGAGATGTCACCACTCGAGCGGCGAACGGTGTTGCGGTACACCGGACGCCTGTGCCAGCATTGAGACGAATTGATACCGGTACCAAAAAGGGATCGGTGGAGGGAGACACATGCTGGGCTTCAACGAAGAGGAATTCCTGGAGCAGGTGCGGAGCACCGTCGCGCTGCGGTCGCAGATCGAGGAGCTGGCCGAGCGCGTCAGCGCCGGCCGCTGGAAGAACATCTACTTCATCGGCGCGGGCGGCACCTATGCCGCGGCGCTGCCGTACGAGCGCTTCTTCCAGACGCGCTCCGCCTTCCCGGTGCGCGCCGTCATCGGCAAGGAGTTCGTCCTGGCGCCCGACCCCCAGTTCGGCCCCGACTCCGTCGCGTTCTTCGCCTCCGTGTCCGGCACGACAGAGGACATCCTCGACTGCGTCGAGTTCGCCCGCGAGAAGGGCGCCCTGACCGTCGGCTTCACCGGCGTCGCCGACAGCCCGATCGCCTCCGCCGTCGACGAGGTGCTGCTCTCGGCGCCCAAGGCCTGGCCGTTCGACGTGCAGTTCCTCACCTTCGGCGCGAAGCTGCTCTCCCTCCGCGGCGAGTTCGACGGCTACGACCGCCTGGTCAAGGACCTCGAGGCGATCCCGGAGGCGCTGGTCGCCGTCACGAAGCAGGCCGAACCGGTGGGCCAGGCGTTCGCCGAGAAGCACGCGAAGACCGACTACCACTTCCTGACTGGAGCCGGCCAGCTGTGGGGCTTCACCTACCTGTACTCGATGTGCATCCTCGAGGAGATGCAGTGGCTCACGACCACGCGCGTCCACGCCGCCGAGTTCTTCCACGGTTCGCTGGAGCTCATCGAGAAGGACACCAGCATCCTGGTGTTCGCCGGCGAGGACGAGACGCGGCCGCTCACCGACCGCGTCATCGCGTTCGCGAAGGAGTACAGCGACGACGTCACCGTCATCGACACCAAGGACTACGACCTCCCCGGCGTGAGCGACGAGTTCCGCGGCCTGCTCGCGCCCATGGTGGCCGACGCGGTCGTCGACCGCTTCAGCAAGCACCTCGCGCAGGTGCGCGACCACTCCCTCGACCTGCGCCGGTACTACCGCGTCGTGGCGTACTGAGGCGCCGGTGAGCACGGTGCGCGTCCTCGGTCTCGGGGACAACATCGTCGACCGGTTCGTCGACCGTGGCGTGGAGTACCCGGGAGGGAACGCCGTGAACGTCGCGGTGTTCGCCCGGCAGCTCGGCGTCGAGGCGGCCTACCTGGGGGTGTTCGGCGACGATGACCAGGGACGCTTCGTGCGGCAGGCCATCGAGGACTGCGGGGTCGACACCTCGCGGTCCTCGGTGCGCCCCGGGCCGAACGGCGTGACCGAGATCGAGACGGTGGACGGCGAACGCCGCTTCCTCGGCTGGAACCAGGGCGGCGTCACGATCAGCGACCCGGTGCGACTCGGCGAGGACGACCTGCGCTACATCGCCGGCTTCTCGCTCGTGCACTCGAGCGCGTACTCGGGGATCATCCCGGAACTGCCCAAGCTCGCCTCGACGCGCGTGCTGCGGTCGTATGACTTCTCGTCGGAGCCCGAGTTCCGCACCCCGGAGTACCTGGACGCGGTCGGCCCGTGTGTCGACCTGGCGCTCGTCTCCCTCGGCGCGATGTCGCGCACCGACACCTGGGCCGAGCTGCGCAGGATCGCCTCGCACGGCCCGTCGCTCGTGCTCGGGACGCAGGGGGACGACGGCGCCGTGCTGTTCGACGGCGACGCCTTCTACTACTCCGACGCGGCGCCGGTGTCCGGTCCGTTCGTCGACACGATGGGCTGCGGCGACGCCTACGTGAGCGCGTTCATGGTTGAATTGCTGCGGTCCGGCTGGCGCAGGAATGCGCGGCCCGGCGGCGCGGCGCTGCACAGGTCGATGCGCCGGGCGGCGCAGTTCGCGGCTCGGCAGTGCACCGTCGAGGGCGCGTTCGGTCACGGGCGCGTGGTCGACGAGGCCGAGCGGGTGGCCTCGCTCCCGCCGGTTGCGGCGGGCGACGCCGGCTAGGGCGGCAGCCGCCCCGGACCAGGAAGGGGTGGCGATGTCCACGGAGCGTGACCACCGCACTCCCTCGCCGACGATCTCGGAGGTGGCGGCGGCGGCCGGCGTGGGGCGTGCCACTGTCGCGCGCACCCTCGGCGGCTACGGGTCGGTCAGCCCGAAGACGCGGGACCGCATCCTCGCCGTCGCCAAGGAGCTCGGCTACCGGCCGAACACGATCGCACGCAGCATGACGACGGGCGAGACCCGCACGCTCGGGGTCGTGCTCGCCGACGTCGGCAACCCGTTCTTCGCTGGCGTGCTCCGCGGCATCAGCGACGCCGCGCGCAAGGCCGACTACGACGTGCTCGTGCTGAGCACGGACGAGGACCTGCAGCAGGAGGCGGCGGCGATCGAGGTGCTCGTCGACAAGCAGGTCGACGGCATCGCGCTCGCGCCGGCCGCCGGCCGCAGCGCGCAGCTGCCGCACCTGGACATCGTGCACAAGCGCGAGATCCCGCTCGTGCTGCTCGACCGCCTCGTGGACACGGTGGACGCGGACGCCGTCGTCATCAACAACCGCGAGTCGTCGCGTCAGGCAGTCATGTCGCTGATCGAGCAGGGCCACCGGCGCATCGCGTTCGTGTGGGGTCCGGTGACGACCGAGCCGGCGGCCGACGCCGACGACCTGCGCCGCATCATCGACCACGCGCTGTGGTCCGACGGCGAGCGCCTGCTCGGGTACCTGGACGCGCTGGAGCTCGCGGGCATCCCGTTCGACACGTCGCTGGTGACGCACGTGCTCAAGAACGAGTCGCAGGCGACCAGGGCGGTGCTCGGGATGCTGTCGCTCTCCGACCCGCCGACCGCGATCTTCGCGACGGAGACGGACGCGCTGACGGGTTCACTGCGCGCCCTGCGGCAGCGCGGGCTGCGCTGCCCGGACGACGTCTCGCTGATCGGCTTCGACGACAGCTCGTGGGCGAGCGTGATGACGCCGCCGATGTCCGTCGTGGCTCAGCCGATGCACCAGCTGGGCGAGCTCACCGCCGAGTGCCTGCTTGCCCGCGTCGCCGGCAGCGACGCCCCGGTCGCCACGCACGTCCTGGAGGCCGACTTCGTCGAGCGCGCCTCCGTCGCCCCGCCGCCCTCCCGCGCCTGACCCGCGGCCGGGCGCGCCGGCGCGCCCGCACCATTCGTGACGAATCGGCGCGCCTGGTGACGAACCGGTGCCCGCACCATTCGTGACGAATCGGCGCCATTCGTGACGAACGCCGCCCATTCGTGACGAATCGGCGATCGGCGCAGGCGGAGTGAGGCGCACGTTCCCGTTGAGCCAATGTTGATACCGGTATCAAATTCCCGTATAGTCATCGCAATCGGTCGCGCAGCGCGGCCGGCAGGCGATCCAAAGACGGGTCAGCGGAGATCCCGACCGCACGACCCGCATGACGGGAGAAGAGCGTGAAGAAGACCAGAACCATCACGGTGGCGGCGGCGGGCGTCCTGGCGCTCGGGCTCACCGCGTGCTCGGGAGGCGGCAGCGGCGCCGCCGACATCACCGCGAAGCCGGACTACTCGGGCAGCATCAGCATCCTGACCGCGGCCGCCGGCGATCCGCTCGGCTCGTACTTCGAGGGTCTGGTGAAGGACTACAAGAAGCTCCACCCGGACGTGAAGATCACCCTCGCGCAGGAGACCGACGACAACGCGATCAAGGACAAGGAGAAGGTCCTGATCGGTTCGCAGTCGCTGCCCGACATCTACTTCAGCTACGCCGGCAACTGGGGCGAGAACTTCGCCGCCAACGGCCTGGCCGTCGACCTCAGCTCCGTCATCGCGCCGGGCACCGCGTGGGGCGACACCTTCGGCGAGGGGTCGCTGAACGCCTTCAAGTACGACGGCAAGTACTACGGGATCCCGCAGTACGTCGACGGCAAGTTCATGGGCTACAACAAGAAGATCTTCGCCGACCTCGGCCTCGACGTCCCGAAGTCGCTCGACGAGCTGATCTCCGACTGCTCGACCATCAAGTCCGCCGGCTACGTCCCGATCGCCTTCGGCAACAAGGACGGCTGGCCCGGCCTGCACTATCTCGGCCAGCTGTTCGCCTACGACGTCCCGCGCGCGACCCTCGACGCCGACCTGCTGCCGAAGACCGCCAAGTACACCGACCAGGGCTACCTGGAGGGCATGAAGCAGTTCCAGCAGCTGGTCACCGAGTGCACAGGCGACGGCGGCAACTCGAACGGCGTCACCTACACCACCGCCCAGCAGCAGCAGGCGGCGGGCAAAGCGGCCATGTACTACCAGGAGCTGATCGAGTTCGACTCCGTCAACACCAAGGACAGCCAGCTCGCGAAGGACGGCTTCGGCATCTTCCCGCTGCCGGCCCCGACCGGCGCGAAGGGCGACCCGTCGACCCTCGAGGCCGCCCCCGAGGGCTACATGATCAACAAGAAGAGCAAGAACGCGGCTCTGGCGCTCGACTTCATGAAGTTCGTGATGAACAAGAAGAACGCGACGACGCTCTCCTCCCCGCCGTACGGCCAGCCGAGCGCGGTGAAGGACGTGGTGACCGACCAGATCGCCACCCCGGCCGTCGCGGAGGGCACCAAGCTCGTCAACGACGCGAAGTCGACCGTGGTCTGGCTGGACATGGCGAACGTGCCGTCCGTCGGCGACGCCTGGGTCTCCGTGTCCGAGGGCCTCGTCTCCGGCAGCCTCACCCCCGAGGCCGCCCTGAAGGCCGTGCGACAGGCGTCCGAGAAGGCGAAATGACGACCACCCAGGCGCCTCAGGCCCCCGTGGGGCCGCGTCCCGCTCCCCTCGTGGGCGCCGGGCGCGGCCGCACGGCCCCGGCACCCGGCGCCGCGCCGCGCAAGGCCGCGAGGGGGCCGGTCGCCTGGCGCGGGCTGGTCTGGCTGATCCCGGCGCTGGCCGTGCTGGCGGTCTTCGTCTACTGGCCGCTGCTGCAGAACATCGTCTTCAGCTTCCTGAAGTGGAACATCTACAGCGGCGACCAGACCTTCGTCGGCGTGGACAACTACGCGAACCTCGCGCAGGATCCGGTGTTCTGGCGCGCCCTCGGCAACAACACCTGGTACGCGGTGCTGTCGATCGTCTTCCAGGTCTTCGGCGCCCTCGTGCTGGCGGCGATCGTGGAGAGCGTGCGCAGCGACCGCTGGCGCAAGGCGTTCCGGGCGATCTACTTCATCCCGTCGGCCATCTCGCTCACCGTCGCCGGCCTGCTGTTCTACTTCATCTACCAGCCCCAGACCGGCCTGCTGAACGTCTTCCTCGCGAACATCGGCCTCGGCCAGTTCTCGCAGGCGTGGCTGGGTCACGAGGGCACGGCGATCTTCGCCATCATCGCGATGAGCCAGTGGCAGGGCTTCGGCTACAGCGTCCTGCTGTTCTCGGTGGCGCTGCAGCGCATCCCGCAGGAGCTCTACGAGGCGGCGAACCTCGACGGCGTCGGGCCGATCCGGCGGTTCTTCCAGGTCTCGCTGCCGCTGGTGCGCGAGATGACCGGACTGATGATGATCGTCACGATTTCCGGGGCGTTCCAGGTGTTCAACGAGGTCATGGTGATGACCTCCGGCGGCCCGAACAACTCCAGCCAGGTGCTCGGCACGTGGCTGTACCACGCGGGCTTCGTCACCAACGACTTCGGCTCGGCCGCCGCCATCGGCGTCGCCATCTTCGTCGTCACCCTGCTGCTGGCGGCCGCCCAGCTGGCCTACTCGCGCAAGAGGAGAGTGGAATGGTAGCCCTCGCCCGTCTCGGCCGCGGCGTCCGCGTCGCCCTGGTCTGGGCGCTGCTCGTCGCCCTGGCGGTCGTGGTCCTGTACCCGCTGCTGTGGATGGTGACCAACGCCCTCAAGACCAACGCCGAGCTGTTCGGCAACCCGTTCGCCCTGCCGACGCAGTGGCTCTGGCAGAACTTCGCGAAGGCGTGGACGCAGGGCGTCGGCGACTTCGTCTTCACCAGCGTCTCGCTGACCGTGCTCGCCACGCTCATCACGGAGCTGATCAGCGCCTGGGCGGCGTACGGGCTCACCCGGGTGAACATCCCGCTGAACCGCACCTTCACCGTGATCGTGCTCGCCGGCCTGATGCTGGCGCCGACCGTCGCGCTCATCCCGCTGGTGAAGCTGTTCCAGGCGTGGGGGCTGTACGACACGTTCCTCGGGCTGCTGATCCTGTACACGGCGTTCCGCATCCCGTTCACCGTGTTCCTCATGCGCGCCTACATGCTCGACCTGCCTCGGGAGGTGGACGAGGCCGCCTCGATCGACGGCGCCTCCCGGGCGGCCACGTTCTGGCGGATCATCCTCCCGATGAGCATGCCGATCGTGGCGACGACGATCGTGCTCAACGTGCTGCAGAACTGGAACGAGTACCTGTTCGCGATGATCTTCACCAGCGGGACGGGCGTGGAGACGCTGCCGGTCGGGCTCGCCGACATGATGTCGAAGAACGGCACGCAGTACCCGGTGGTGTTCGCCGGGATGGTGATGGCCGCCCTTCCGATGGTGATCCTGTTCTTCGTCTGCCAGCGCTACTTCGTGCGCGGTCTCGCCGGCGGCGTGGGCAAGTAGCCGGGGTGCGGACGTACCTGGAGCTCGTCCGCGTCCCCGGCGTGCTGCGGGTCACGGTCTCGCAGCTGGTGGCGCGCTTCCCGCTCGGGATGCTGTCGCTCGCCGTGCTGCTCCACGTGCGGCAGGCGAGCGGGTCGTACGCGCTGGCCGGCCTCGTGGTGGGCTGCGTGAGCGTGGGAGAAGCCGTCGCGATGCCGCTCGTGAGCCGCTCTGTCGGCGTGCTCGGCATCCGTCCCCCGATGCTGGTCGCGGCGACGTTGAACGCGGCGGGGATGCTGCTGCTCGCGTTCGGCCCGGCGCATCCCGTGCTCCTGGTGCTGCTGGGTGTCATAATCGGCGTGTCCGTCCCTCCCCTCATGCCGGTGGTGCGAGCGCTGTACCCGCGTCTGGTGCCCCGGCGGGCGGTGCCGGCCCTGTTCGCGCTCGACACCTCCGCGCAGGAGCTGATCTGGATCACGGGGCCGGTCGTCGCGACGCTGCTCAGCGGCGCCGTTTCCACACGCGCGCCGCTCGTGGTGGCCGCGGTGGTGACGCTGGGCGGCACGGCGTGGTTCCTGCTGACTCCGCACATCGCCGGGGTGCGGCTGCCGCGCAACGAGTCGCGGGCCGGCGCGGTGCTGCTCGCTCGGCCGGTGCGGCTGGCGGCCGCCGCGAGCTTCGCGCTGATCGCGTCGTTCGGCGCGCTCGAGCTGGCGTTGATCGCGCGCTTTCAGGGCGACGGCGTGCTCGCCGGTGTGGCGATCGCGGTGTCGAGCTTCGGCTCGCTCCTCGGCGGTGTCGCGTTCGGGCATCGCCGGATCGGCCCGCGCGGGCTGGCCGCGATCCTCAGCGGGGTGGCCGTGGCGACGGCGGCCGCGGGCGTGGTGCCCGGCATCCCGCTGCTCTACGGGGTGCTGTTCCTGTCCGGCCTCGGCTTCGCTCCGTCGCTCGCCGCACTGTACGCGATGGTGTCGGAGGCGCTGCCGGAGCAGGAGACACCGGAGGCCTTCGGCTGGCTGAACACTGCCGGCCTGATCGGCGGCGCCACCGGGACCGCCGTCGCGGGCGTGCTGGGCGACGTGCTCGGCGCCTCCGGCCCCTTCGTGGCGGCCGTCGCGGCGTCCGTCCTTGCCGCGCTCCTCCCTCTTGCCCCGGGGCTCCGCCCGCGCCCCGCATCCTGATGCCCGCGTGGGCATGACGCTGGTGCCCATTCACCGCTCGGAGCGGGGAGCTGTCAACGGCTGGGGCGAAGCGGATGGGCGCGTACGTCTGGTGGCATCAACCAGAGAGGGGACACCATGTTCTTCCATCGTCAGGAGATGCAGCACACCGCGAAGCCGGACAAGCCCGACGCGGTGTACGCGCGCAAGCTGCAGGAGGTGCTCGGGGGCCAGTACGGCGAGATCACCGTCGCGATGCAGTACGGCTTCCAGGCCTGGAACGTGCACATCCCGGGCAAGTACCGGGACCTGTTGTTCGGGATCGGAGCCGAGGAGTTCGGGCACGTCGAGATGCTCGCCGTGATGATCGCGCAGCTGCTCGAGAAGTCGCCGCTCGGGATCACGGAGGATGCGGTTCAGGACGACCCGGTCGTCGCCGCGGTCGTCGGCGGCACCGACGTGCAGCACGCGATCGTCGCGGGTGCCGGGGCGCGTCCGGTCGACTCCAACGGCAACCCGTGGCAGGGCAGCTACATCACCTCGAGCGGCAACCTGCTCGCCGACTTCACCGCGAACGCGAACGCCGAGATGCAGGGCCGGCTCCAGGTCGCCCGGCTCTACCACATGACCGACGACGCGGGCGTCCGCGATCTGCTGTCGTTCCTGCTCGCGCGCGACACGATGCACCAGAACCAGTGGATCGCGGCCGCGGCCGAGCTGCGCGAGGAGGGTGCGGAGGACCTCCCGGTGCCGAGCAACTTCCCGCTCGCCAAGGAGGACCGGGACGTCGCGTACCAGTACATCAACTTCTCGGACGGCCCCGCGGCGGCCGAGGGACGCTGGGCGAGCGGCCCAACGCCGGACGGCAAGGGGGAGTTCACCTACCTCGACGGCCCGCAGGCGACGGTCCCCATGCCGCCGCCCACGCACCCCGACGCCCGGTTCTACGGCACCACGGAGCTGCCGAACACCGTCGAGAAGGTCGCCGGCGCGGTGCAGGACAAGCTCAACAAGGAGTAGCCGGCACGCCGCTCCGCCGTCGGAGGCCGCGCTACGCTTCGGCGCGGCCTCCGGCGGGCGCCTTCGTCCTGCCGCGCGCCATGGCCCAGCGCACGGCCGTGACGGCCGCGGCGATCAGCAGCGCGAGGACGGTCGGCGCGACGCCGACGACGAGGGCCTGCGGGAAGATCCGGACCGCGGCGTCCGCCATCTCCCGGAGGTCGCCGTCGAGCACTCGCATGCCCAGCGCGTACGAGGAGGCCGTGAGCACCGCGGGCGTGACGAGCAGCACCAGCAGCCCGATGGCCCAGACGCCGAGCCGCCGCAACGGAACGACGCCGCACCAGCCGAGCGCGGCGCCGACGATCACGGCGGGCAGCCAGCGGGAGAGCTCGCCGACGACCAGCGGTGGTCCGGCCGGCCCCATGACGAAGAGGACGGTGACCAGCAGCCAGGTCGCGACCGGGACGCCGGCGAGGGCCAGTCCGAGCGCCGCCGGCGCGACCGGGCGACGCGAGATCAGCCAGAACAGCGCCTGAGCCAGAGCGATCGACACGATGGTCCCGCCGAGCATCCCACCGAAGTAAAGCCGCGCCCGCGGGTCGGCGTCGTGCGCCGCGATGCCGAGCCCGTCGGCCACGACCGCGAAGGCCTGGATGGTGGCGAGCCCCTGCACGGCCAGGATGCCCACCGCCGTCGCCCAGTCCGTCGTGGGGAACCGTCGTCGGAGCAGTCGCGCGGCCAGCCCGGCGAGGACGCCGCCGACGAGCAGCAGCACCAGGATGCGGGTCGAGTCGTACTGGCTGACCGGCAGGAGGGCGACCGGCATGGCGTCCGGCAGCGTCTCGCGCCGCCACAGGTTCTGCAGCGGAAGCCGGGCGCCTGTCGCGAGCCAGGGCGCGATCCCGACCAGCGCGGACAGGGCGCCGAGCGCCAGACCTCCTCCGATCGTCGCGGCCCGTCTCGGCTGCGGCGGCTCGACCCGACTCGTCGGCGTCGTCTCAGTGGCGCGTTCGTCCACAGTCCCCCCTCTGTGCTTCCCGGTCGACCCTACCGTCCACGACGGGGTCGGCCTCAGCGAGGGGGAGCCGTCACTCCTCGTGCGGCAGCTCCCGAGCCACCCGGAGCGTCTGGAGGCTCGCGTCCGCCACATCGGGGATCACCATCCCGGCCGCAAGCCCGGTGCGCAGGTACTCGACCACGGCCGCGTTGATCGTCGCGCCGGGCAGGAGGGCCGGGATGCCAGGCGGGTACGGCGTCACCTGCTCGGCGGCGACCCGTCCGACCGCCTCGGCCGCCGGTACGGTCTCGACGGGCCCGAAGAACGCGTCGCGCGGCAGCGCGGCCATCACCGGCTCGAGATCCTTAGCCGTCGGGAGCGCGACCTTCGGCGGCTCCGGCATCCCCTTCGCGGCGTCCGGCAGCTGCTCCAGCGCGGCCAGCAGGCGGCCGGCGCTCTCGTCGTCGTCGGCGATCGACATCGTCGCCTCGACCCTCCGGTGATCGTTGATCCCGACGTCGATGCGGTGCTCCGCCCGCAGCCAGTCGGCGACCTGGTAGCCGGAGACGCCCAGTTCGCTGACGTCGACGAGCACGTGCATCGGGTCGTAGTCGTGCGACGCCTCCTCCGACAGCAGCTCGTCGCGCAGCACGTGCAGGCCCGGGATGCGCTCGATGGCCTCGCGCGTGCGCTCGGTCAGCGCCAGGGCGTCGCCGATGAGCTGCGTGCCGTGCTGCACCATCTGCCGGCGCCAGCCGTCGATCGCGGCGTACAGCAGCACGTTGGAGCTCGTCGTCGCCAGGACGTCGGCGCACTGCGCGAGCCGCACCGGGTCCACGAGGGAGCCCTGCAGGTGGTAGACCGACCCCTGCTCGAACCCGATGCCCATCTTGTGGACGCTGACCACGCAGACGTCGGCGCCCGCATCCATCGCCCAGGTGGGCAGGTCGTTGTGGAAGGGCAGGTGCGCACCCCAGGCCTCGTCGACGATCACCGGCTTGCCGTGCGAGTGGCAGACGTCGACGATGGCCTGCAGGTCGGCGCAGGTGCCGTACGGCGTCGGGCTGGTGACCACGGCGGCGGAGGCGTCGGGGTACCGCTGCCACAACCGCTCGTACTCCTCGGGCCCCGGCGGGTGGGCGATGTGCTGGTCCTCGTCATACCGTGGCGAGGCCCAGCGCGGCTGGAGGCCCGACAGCACCAGGCCGGCGACGGTGGACTTGTGCGCGTCCCGGCCGATGATGAGCTCGCCCTCGCCCCGGGTCACGGCCAGGATCGCGGCCTTGACGGAGAGCGAGCTGCCGCACGTGGAGAAGAACGCCCGGTCGGCGCCGACCGCGTCGGCCATGAGCTCCTCGGCGGTCGACAGGTAGCCGTTGGAGGACTTCCGGTCGTCGAGGCCGGCCGTGGCCAGCACGTCCTCCCGCAGCGCTCCGCCGAGCACGGCGGCGACGCGTTCGTCGACGCCGCGGCCGCGGCCCTGGCGGTGGCCCGGCGGGGTGAAGCCGTAGCGGTCGAGGCGGTGGTAGTCGGCGAGGGCGTCCAGCACGGGCGCTTGCGTATGATCCATGCTCCACTCGGTACACCGTTCCGCGTGGATGGTGCAGGCCTTGTCAGCGCCCGAGCGTCGGTCCCGGCGCCTCGCCGTACGCGTCGTGGTAGCGGCGGGAGAAGCGCTCGACGTCCGGGAATCCCCAGCGTGCCGCCAGCTCCGCGAGGTCGGTACCGGGGCCGGAGCCGGAGGCGGCCAGGTCGGCGTGGGCGGCCGACAGCCGCACACGCTGCAGGTAGCCGCGAGCGCTCATGGACGTGTGCGTGCGGAACGCGGCCTCCAGCTGTGCGAGCGTGGCTCCTGCCGCTTCGGCGACGTCGAGCACCGTGATGGGGAGGGAAGCGTGGTCCTCGATGAACCGCACCCCTCGGCGGTACCGGGAGAGCTGACCGGCCGGCGTGACGTCCCTCTCGCGGGGATCGGTGCTCAGCGGGAAGCACTTCAGCGCGGCGAGCGCCAGGGTGTGGAACAGGCTGGCGCGCACGAGCGGATGGCGGAAGGTGCCGGCGTCCATGTACTCGGCGGCGACGGTCGCCGCGGTGAGCATGTACTCGGAGTGCAGCGGTCCGAGCGTGCTCGGGGAGTCGAAGACGACGTCCAGGTGCTCGTCGCCGAAGGTGATGCGCGCGACATCCCGCAGGGTGGTCGGCGAGAGGTAGATGTTGACGATGTCGGTCTGCTGCGCCGTGCACATGAAGTCGTGGCCCGGCCGGATGAGGAAGGGCGCGCGCGTCGCGGTTCCGCGGACTCCGTCGATCTCCCAGTCGTAGCTGCCGCCGGTGACATTGACGATGCACAGGTCCTCGAACTCCCCCGAGGTCTCCCATTCGCCGCCGATGCTGTACCGGGCGACCGAGAACGAGGGGTCGACGATCTGATCGACGTCGAAGGAGAATCCCGCGTCCGGCTCCGACGCGAACGCGAAACGGCCGCCGGACGCCGCGAGGAGCGCATCCGCCTCCGCCGGGTCGGAGGTCCTGCTCCGCAGCCGGGTCAGTTCGGGCATGCGGCAAACGTACTCCCGTCCTCGACCGGCCGGGAGGGCCGCTCATTCGGTGTGGCCGAGCACCCCCACCGGGATGCCGAAGGAGAGCGCGATGCAGACGATTCCGCCGAAGAAGACGACGCCCTCCCACGCCGGCAGCGTCGGCGCGAGCCCCAGCAGGAACAACCCCACCAGGAACAGGATGAAGCACCCGATGAATGCGAGAACGTCGCCCATGGTCAGCCCTTCTTCCGGGATGCGGCGGTCTCCCGCCGGTTGGCCTTCTTGATCTCGTCCACCAGCTCGTCCTTTGTCATCCGCGTGCGGCCGGAGATGTCGAGCCGCTTGGCGACGTCGAGCAGATGCGACTTGGAGGCGTTCGCGTCGACGCCCTCCTCGGTGGGCGCCTTCGTGTCGCGGCCGCCCTCCGCCTTGCGATCGGAGGGGCCGTTCTCCGCCTTGCGCTCCCAGTGGTCGCCGACCTTCTCGTACTCGTGCTTGAGAGCGGCGAACGCCGTGCGGTGCGCGCGCTCACCCTCCCCGTACTCCTTCACGGCGGAGTCGTGCGCCTTCGACCAGAGGGCCTGGGCGTGCTTCTCCGAGCGTTCGAGGGTGGAGGGCAGCTCCTCGGATGCCGGCATGATCCTGTCGTACTCCTTCCGGGTCGGGTGGGGCTAGTGGGCGAGGGGTGCTTACCCGTCCACAGCTACCCCGGTCGCGTGAGTTTTCAACCGGTTGCCGGGGGCGGGGCCTGCGCGCGTACCGTCGCGGCAGTCTGGAACCGACCGGGAGGAGACGAGATCGTGAAGGCAATTGTGTGGCACGGCGTCGGCGACATCAGGCTCGACGACGTGCCCGACCCCACCATCCAGCAGCCGACGGACGCCGTCGTGCGCATCACGACGAGCGCGATCTGCGGCACCGACCTGCACATGGTGCGCGGCACCATGGCGGGCATGAGGCCGGGCACCGTCCTCGGACACGAGGCGATCGGCGTGGTCGAGGAGGTGGGGGACGCCGTGCGCGGCTTCTCGCCAGGCGACCGCGTCATCGTGTGCTCCACCATCTCGTGCGGGGTCTGCCCGCAGTGCCGCGCAGGCAACACCGCCCAGTGCGACGTCGCGAACCCGAACGGCCCGGCGGCGGGCACGTCGTTCTTCGGCGGCCCCGAGACGACCGGGCCGGTGAACGGGCTGCAGGCCGAGTACGCCCGGGTCCCCTGGGCGCAGCACACGCTCATCCCGCTGCCGGAGGCGGTGAGCGACGAGCAGGCCATCCTGCTCTCCGACATCTTCCCGACCGCCTGGTTCGGGTCCGAGCTGGCCGGGGTGAGGAAGGGCGACACGGTCGCCGTCTTCGGGGCGGGCATCGTCGGCCAGTTGGCGATCGCGTCGGCGTACCGTCAGGGAGCCGGGCGCGTCTTCGTCGTCGACGGCATCGAGACCCGGCTCGCGCAGGCGCTCGAGCAGAACGCCGAGGTGATCGACTTCAACCGGGAGGCGCCGGTCGACGCCATCCTGGAGCTCACCCGCGGTGCCGGCGTCGACGCGGTGATCGACGCGGTCGGCGTCGATGCGCAGCGCCCGAAGACCGGTCCGGCCGCGCAGCAGATCGAGGAGCAGGTGCCCGAGTTCGAGGAGGCCCAGCAGCAGGTCGCGCCGGAGACGAACCAGCAGGGCGACAGCTGGGTGCCGGGCGACGCTCCGACCCTGGTCTCGCAGTGGGCGGTGGAGTCGGTCGCGAAGGCCGGCCGCATCGGCATCATCGGGGTCTACTCGCCGCAGCTGACCCACTACCCGATCGGCGCCGCGATGAACAAGAACCTCACCGTCCGCATGGGCAACTGCAACCACCGCGCGGTCACACCGCCCCTGATCGACCTGGTCGCCGCGGGCCTCTTCGATCCCACCCGCTTCCTCACCCAGGAGGTCGCCCCGGAGGACGCCCTCACCGCCTACCGCAGCTTCGACCGCCGCGAGGAGGGCTGGCTGAAAACCGTGCTCGTCCCCTGACGCGTCGTCCCCTGACCAGCGTCGGAGATTCGACATGCGGCCCGCCGAATCTCCGACGATCGGCAGTTCGGAGGGACGAGTGAGGCGTGCTCACCCTCCCTGGCCTGCCGACCGGCGCGGGTAGCGTGGAGGGGTGACCGACCGACGTGACGCCGCATCCCCGCCTCGGGCCGTCGTCACGGTCGACACCGGTGCCGACGCGGCCGCCGCCGGCCGGCCTGCCTTCGTCCTCGTTCACGGCATCGGCGTCAGCTCGCGGTACTTCGAGCGGCTGGTGCCGGCGCTCGCCGAAGAGGGGCGCGTCGTCGCGGTCGACCTGCCCGGGTTCGGCCGGGCGAAGCCGGAGCGGCCGCCGCATCCGCTCGACATCGACGACTTCGCGGGGGCCGTCGCCGCCGCGATGGACCGGCTCGGGATCGCCGACGCCGTCGTCGTCGGCCACTCGATGGGCACGCAGGTGGCGGTGGCGCTCGCCGTCAGCCGACCCGACCTCGTGCGCGCCGTCGCGCTGCTCGGTCCCGTGATGGCGCCCGAGGACCGCAACGCGCTGAAGGCGGGCGCCCTGCTGGGGTTCGACATCGTCCGGGAGGACGCGCGCGGCAACCGCATCGTGATCGGCGACTACCTGCACTGCGGGCCGGCCTGGTATCTGGCTACGCTGCCGGCCATGCTGGAGTACCGCATCGAGCAGGAGGTCGAGCGCCTGCGAGTGCCCGTCGTGGTCGTACGCGGCGGCCGCGACCCGATCGCCCGCGACGACTGGGTCGACCGGCTGGCGGAGCGCTCCGGCGGTTCCGCTGCGCGCGTCCCCGGCGTCGCCCACCTGGTCATGCACGGGGCCCCGTGGCGCACGGCCGCCCTCATCGCCGAGGGCGCGGGAGTGCGCCGGTGAGGCGGACGCTGCTCCGCCGGGCCGGCGTCATCCTGCTCGACTACCTGTACGCCGGCCGGCACCAGCTGCGGGCGGCCTTCGACCGGAGCACGCCGGACGCCCTCGTCGCCGGCGACGGCTCCCGCGCGCCGGTGGTGCTGCTGCCCGGCATCTTCGAGACCTGGCGGTTCCTGCGTCCGCTCGCCGAGCACATCCACGCCTCCGGCCACCCGGTGCACGTCGTCACCGGGCTGGGGGACAACCGCATGTCGGTCGCCCAGGGCGCCGACCTCGTCCGCGCCCACCTGGAGGAGCACGACCTCACCGGCGTCGTCATCGTCGCCCACAGCAAGGGCGGCCTGGTGGCCAAGTACCTGATGGGGATGCCGGACACCGGCCCGCGCATCCGCAGCGCCGTCACCGTCGCGACGCCGTACGCGGGCTCCGCCCTCGCCGCGCTCATCCCCGTGCCGAGCATGCGCGCCCTGCTCCCCGGTTCCCCCGGCCTCCTTCGGCTGGCCCTCAGCCGTGCCGTCAACGCGCAGATCGTGTCGGTCTGGGGCTGGTTCGACCCGCACGTCCCGGGCGGAAGCCGCCTGGAGGGCGCCAGGAACGTCGAGCTGGATGTCGGCGGCCACTTCCGCATCCTGGCGCGCCCCGAGCTGCTCGCCATCGTGGACGAGGTGCTCGCCCCCGCCGACTGACCCCTGTCGCGCGCACCGGTGGCGGCGTTAGCCTTCCCCCGAACAACCGGGGGAGGGACCATGCTGCAGCTCCAGCACCGCCGCGTGCGCCGCGCGGGCGTCGCGCTCGCCGTCGTCCTGCTGCTCGCCGGGTGCGCCGGCACCCCGAGCGGTGCGAAGGTCGTCGGGATGTGGGGCTCGACCGCGTCGGGCCAGCCCAACCTGAACATCGAGAACGACGGGACGTTCTCCGGCAGCGACGGCTGCAACCGGCTCAGCGGGCAGGGGCAGATCGACGGCGACGAGATCACGTTCGGGTCGATCGCCTCCACCATGATGGCGTGCCAGGGCGTCGACACCTGGCTGAGCAAGGCCGCGACCGGCAACGTCAAGGGCGACACCATGACCGTGCTCGACGACAGCGGCAAGACCATCGGGACGCTTCCCCGCTCCGGCTCCTGAGCACGTCGCCGCACCGGGAACTGTCTAGCCAGGCTCCGCGTCGCGGTCCTACCGTGAGCCCTGCCCCGGCCCGCCAGGGATGGCCCGCCGTCCGGCGAGAAGCGAACATCCACTGCGCGAGCGCGCTCGCGCCGTACGAGGAGCGAACCGTATGAGCATTGCAGAGTCGAAGGAGCGCGCGGAGGCCGCCACCCACGCCCCGTCCACCGCCTACACCGGCATCAACGACCGGACCCAGCTCAACCCGATCTTCGCCCGCCCGGGCGAGAGCACCGACCTGCCGGTGGACCGCATCCCCGACAACGAGTCGCTGCCGGAGACCGCATACCAGATCGTGCACGACGAGTCGATGCTCGACGGGAACGCGCGGCTCAACCTGGCCACCTTCGTCGGCACGTGGATGGACGACCACGCCGCCCGGCTCTACGCCGAGTCCGCCGACAAGAACATGATCGACAAGGACGAGTACCCGCAGACGGCCGCGATCGAGACCCGCTGCTGGAAGATCGTCGCGGGGCTCTGGAACGCCCCGGACCCGGAGAAGGCGATCGGCACCTCCACCGTCGGCTCGTCGGAGGCGTGCATGCTCGGCGGTCTCGCCCTCAAGCGCCGCTGGCAGCAGGCCAGGAAGGCGGAGGGCAAGCCCACCGACAAGCCCAACCTCGTGCTGTCGAGCGCCGTCCAGGTGTGCTGGGAGAAGTTCTGCAACTACTGGGACGTCGAGCCGCGGTACGTCCCGATCACCGACGAGCACAAGGTGCTCGACGGGTACGAGCTGGAGAAGTACGTCGACGAGAACACCATCGGCGTCGTCGCCATCATGGGCGTCACCTACACCGGGATGTACGAGCCCGTCGCCGAGATCTCGAAGGCGCTCGACCGCATCCAGGAGCAGACCGGGCTCGACGTCAAGATCCACGTGGACGGCGCCTCCGGCGGCATGATCGCCCCCTTCCTGCAGCCCGACCTGGAGTGGGACTTCCGCGTGCCGCGCGTCGTCTCCATCAGCACCTCCGCCCACAAGTACGGCCTGGTGTACCCGGGCCTCGGCTGGGTGGTGTGGCGCACCGTGGGCGACCTGCCGGCCGACCTCGTGTTCGACGTCACCTACCTCGGCGGCCACATGCCGACCTTCGCGCTCAACTTCTCGCGGCCCGGCGCGCAGGTGCTGCTGCAGTACTACCTGTTCCTGCGGCTCGGCTTCGACGGCTACTACCGGGTGCAGAAGGCCTCGCAGGACGTCGCGCTCTTCCTCTCGGGCGAGATCGCGAAGATGCCGGCGTTCGAGCTGTGGAACGACGGCTCCGACATCCCGGTGTTCGCGTGGCAGCTGAAGAAGGGCCATACAGACAAGTGGAACCTGTACCACCTGTCGGAGCGGCTGCGGCTGAAGGGCTGGCTCATCCCGGCCTACCCCATGCCCGACAACCTCGCGGATCTCACGGTGCAGCGAATCGTCGTGCGCAACGGACTCAGCCACAACCTGGCGGAGTCGCTGGTCGTCGACATCCAGGAGGCGGTGGAGTACCTCGACGCCCTCGAGAGCCCCATGCCGACGGAGGGCCAGGTGCATTCCTTCACGCACTGAGCGACCACCGACTCAGCGAGTACCGAGTACCGACCGACCGAGTACCCAGCGGAGGACACCATGACCGCAACGCGCGAGCCCGGCAAGGCCGTGGCCAAGCACACCCGTGCCGATGGAACGCCGGCGCCGTCGCCCGACCACGTGAAGCCGCACCCCTTCGCCTCGGTGCCGCACAAACCGGCCATCGGGGCGCCGGGGACGACGGCGAACAAGTTCATGTCGCTCACCCAGCTGGCCATGCTGACGGTGGTGGCCGTCGCCTCGCTGCGTAGCCTGCCCGCCATGGCCGGGTACGGGCTCGGGTCGATCACGCTGTTCGTCATCCCGGCGATCTTCTTCCTGATCCCGGTGGCGCTGGTCGCCGCCGAGCTCGCGACCGGCTGGAAGGGCGGCGTCTTCACCTGGGTCAGGATGGCGTTCGGCGAACGCTGGGGCTTCCAGGCGATCTGGCTCCAGTGGGTGCAGAACGTGGTCTGGTACCCGACGCAGATCGCGTTCATCGCGGCGTCGCTCGCGTTCGTGTTCCTCGACCCGAACCTGGCGAACTCCGGCTTCTACACCGCGATCGTGATCCTGGTCATCTACTGGTTCTCGACGTTCATCACGCTGCGCGGCGGCAACCTGTTCGCGAAGGTCGGCTCGTGGTCGGGGCTCGCCGGCACGATCTTCCCGGGCGTGCTGCTCATCCTGTTCGGGGCGATCTGGCTCGGCACGGGGCACACCAGCGAGACGCCGCTGACCGCGTCGGCGGTCATCCCGCCGTTCACCGGGATCGCGTCCATCGTGCTCATCGTGTCGAACGTGCTCGCCTACGCCGGGATGGAGGTGAACGCCGTGCACGCGAACGACCTGAAGGACCCGGGAAGGGGCTACCCGAAGACGGTGCTCATCTCGTCCATCCTCATCCTCGGCATCTTCATCTTCCCGACGGTCGCGATCGCCGTGGCCGTGCCGTCGTCGGAGCTCGGCCTGACCACCGGCATCAACCTGGCGTTCAAGACCTTCTTCGACGCCTGGGGGATGGACTGGGCGACCCCGGTGATCTCGCTGCTGATCGCGCTCGGCGCGTTCGCGTCCGTCGTGACCTGGATCGCGGGTCCGTCCCGCGGTCTGCTCGCCGCGGCGCGCTCCGGCTACCTGCCGGCGTTCCTGCAACGCAGGAACAAGGCGGGCGTGCAGGTCGGCATCCTGAGCGTGCAGGGCATCGTGGTGACGCTGCTGGCGTCGCTGTTCATCTTCGTGCCCAACATCAACACCGCGTTCATCCTGCTGGTCGACATGGCTGCAGCGCTCTACCTGATCATGTACATGATGATGTTCGCGGCGGCGCTGCGCCTCCGGCGCACGCACCCGCAGGTGAAGCGCACCTACCGCACCCCGGCGATGGGCCTGATCGCGACGGTCGGCTTCCTCGCCTGCCTCGCCGCCTTCCTGCTGGGCTTCGTGCCGCCGGCGGGCTTCGCGCAGGGGGCTCCGGGATGGGCGTACCCGGCGCTCGTGGCGGTGGTCGTCATTCTGCTCGGCGTCCCGCCGCTGATCTTCTACGCGGCGAGACGTCCCGGCTGGGACCAGCGGACCGACCAGGAGAAGGCGACGTTCGACGACGTGCTGGTCAACCCGCCGGATCGCGCCGCGGAGAAGGGGCCGGACACGGCCTGAGGGCTCCGCCTGACGCCGAACCCCTTCTCCGACGTCAGGCGGTCCGGCCTCAGGCGGCGGCGCGGGCGAAGTAGTGGCCGGCGGCCAGGTCTTCGAGCAGGGTGGGGCCGGTCGGCCGCCAGTCGAACCGCTCCTGCGTGAGCGCGCTGGAGGCGGGGATGTCGAGCTGGAAGAACCGGCCGATCCACCCGAAGTGCGTTTCGACGTCGTCGGGGGAGATGGAGGCGGTCGGGACGCCAAGGCCCCGGCCGATGGCTTCGGCGATGTCGCGCGCGGCGACGCCCTCCTCTCCCACGGCGTGCACGATGCGCGCGGTGCCGGGGTTCTCCAGCGCCTTCGCCACCAGCCGTCCGGCGTCGGAGCGGTGCACGGCGGGCCAGCGATTGGCGCCGTCGCCGACGTACCCGGCGACGCCGGTGCGCCGCGCGACGTCGACGAGGACGGCCGTGAAGCCATGGTCGCCGTCGCCGTGGACGGTCGGGGCGAACCGCAGCGCGACCGGCTGGACGCCGCGCTCGGCGAACCCGAGCGCGAGCGCCTCGGCGCCGCCGCGCGGGGCGTCGGCTCCGATGTACGGCGTCGGGTCCTCCTCCGTCGCCGCGCGGCCCGGCGCGACGAGCGCGACGCCGGAGGCGAACAGCAGGGGCTTTCCTGTGCCGGCGAGCGCGTCGCCGAAGGTCTCCATGACCGCCCGCTCGGTGCGTCCGGATGCGGCGTAGTCGCTGAAGTCGTGCTTGAAGCCCAGGTGGATGACGGCGTCGGCGCCCTCTGCGGCGGTCCGCAGGGTGTCGAGGTCGTCGAGGCTGCCGGGGATCGCGGCCACCCCGGCGGCGCGCAGACGTGCGGCGGAGTCGTCCGAGCGGGCGATCCCGCTCACCTCGTGCCCGGCGGCGAGCAGTTCGGGAACGACGGCAGAGCCGATCCATCCCGAAGCCCCTGTCATGAAGACGCGCATGGCGTTCTCCTCTCAGTGATGTCAGAAACTGTCATCAGCGTAGCACTGATGTCAGCCTCTGTCATCACTATGATCGTCGTATGGGACGCTGGGAGCCGGACGCACGCGGGCGCATGACGCAGGCCGCGCTCGAGCTGTACCTCGAGCCCGGCTACGAGCAGACGACCGTCGCCGACATCGCCGCGCGGGCGGGTGTGACCGAGCGCACCTTCTTCCGGCACTTCTCCGACAAGCGCGAGGTGCTCTTCTCCGGCTCGACACTGCTGCAGGAGGCCGTGCTCGCCGCGATCGCGGCCGCTCCGGAGGACGCGCCGCCCCTGGTCGCCGCGGCGGCCGGCATGGATGCCGCCGCGGTGGCGCTGCAGAGCCAGCCCGACCCGACCTTCCCGCGTCGCCGCGCCGCGGTCATCGCGGCGAACCCGAGCCTGCAGGAGCGTGAACTGTTGAAGATGGCGACGCTCGCCAACGCGGTCGCCGAGGCGCTGACGGATCGCGGCGCCGATCCGGAGGAGGCCGCCGTCGCCGCCGAGGCCGCCGGCGCTGCGTTCCGGCTGGCGTTCGACCGCTGGACGACCTCCGAAGAGCCGCTCGACCTGCGCGCCCTGGTCGCCGAGGGCGTCGCACGGTTCCGCGCGCTCGGCTGACGCCGGGCTTGCCCCGCGCCGACCCGGTGGGAGGATGTGCGCAAGGCAGGCGTCCGCGGACGTCCCGGAGCGAGGGGATCGCAGATGGCAGCAGAGACCTGGGTCGACCGTCCGGACGCCGTGCCGCACCCGCACCACCATCACGGCTGGTGGTGGAAGACGCTGCTGACCGGGCTGGCGCTGTGGATCCTGACGATCGTCGTCACCGTCGCCACCGGCAACACCAACCTCGTCCCGACGCTCATCCTGCTCGGCAGCTTCCTGGTGCCGTTCTGCGTCGTCCTCTTCGCCATCGAGCGCGTGACCGGGAGCATCAGCTCGCTGCAGCTCGTGCTCGCGTTCTTCGTCGGCGGCATCTTCGGCGTGCTCGGCGCCTCGCTGCTGGAGGTGAACCTGCACCAGAGCTACTGGCTCTACCTGCTCGTGGGGCTGATCGAGGAGCTGGTGAAGGGCGTGCTGCTGGTCATCATCGGCTGGCGCGTCGTGCCGAAGACGGCGACCCAGGGCGCCCTGCTCGGCGCGACCGTCGGCGCGGGCTTCGCCGCCTTCGAGTCGGCGGGGTACGCGTTCAACGCCGCCATCACCGCCCAGGGCATCGACCTCCTTTCGCTGCTGCAGACGGAGGTGCTGCGCGCGATCCTCGCGCCGGTCGGCCACGTGCTCTGGACGGCCGTGCTCGGCGCGGTGCTGTTCGGCGCGGCCCGCGGGCGCGACCGGTTCCGGTTCTCGCCCTGGGTGCTGCTCGCCTACGCCGGCGTCGCCGTGCTGCACGCGCTGTGGGACTCGGCCAGCGACGTCGCCGCGGTGCTCGCGCTGATCGCCAACGGACGCGCGGTGGCCGAGCTCGCCACCGCCGGCGGCCTGACGGCGCAGACCGCGTCGGCCGTCACGGCGCTCGCGAGCATCCTGTACGTGGTGGTGCTGATCGTGGTGGCCGCCGGCGGCATCCTCACGCTCTGGCTGGTGCTGCGGCACTACCACCGGGCCGAGCGGCGGAGGCTGGCGGCGCAGCCCATCGTCTAGGCGGCGGAGGTCGGTGTCGATCCCCGCGATGTCAGCCCGGTGAGAAGGCGCCTGCCCTGGGGCCAGTCGCCCAGGCCGCTCCCGGAGTTCAGGTGACCGAGACTCCCCACCGGTTCGAAGCGGCTTCCCCAGTTGGTCGCGAGATCCCGTGCCACCTCGAGGCGACAGTATGGGTCGTTCGCGCTGGCCACGACGACGCTCGGGCACGGCAGGGGGTGCGGCAGGACGTCCACGAACGTCGGCGCAGCCTCGCCCGGGAACCTCTCACCCGCCGGGTCCGGGGGTGCGACCAGCAGCGTCCCCCGTGGCGGCCGGATGCCCGCCTCGCGGAGCCATGCCGACGCGGCCCAGCATCCGAGGCTGTGCGCGACGAGGACGACGTCGTCGGCGCGCGCCTCGACCTCCTTTACGGCCCGGTCGATCGCGTCGACCCAGTCACCGAGGTCCGGCTGAGACCACGACTGCGGTCGGATGCGCGCCGCAGCCGCGCCCCACTGCCGCTGCCACAAGGTCTGCCAGTGCTCGTCATCCGAACCTCCGATGCCGGGAACGATCACATATCCGACCACACGTCACCTCTGCTTCACTCGCTGCACGGGGCGTCGGCCGAGCCCCTGGATTCAGCCTCGCACAGCAAGTGACGCCGGCAACGGCTAGGCGGCGGTCCGTCTCCGTTCGACCGCCCGGTCGGCGTCCTCCATCGCGAGGTCGGCGTTGATCTGCGCCCCGGCCAGCGCCCCTGCCGCCGCGGCCGCCCCGACCTGCGCGGTGGCGTTGGACGCGTTGCCCGCCACCCACACGCCCGGCACGTCGGCACGTCCGAAGGCGTCGGCGTGGATGGTCGTGCCCATCCCGCCGGGGAGCTCCTCGAGCGTCAGGCCGAGCGACGTGATTCCCGCAACCCGCGCCTCCAGCCGGGTGGCGACGGCGATCACCTGACGCGGGACCGTGCGACCGTCCTCCAGCCGCACGCCGGAGATGCGGCCGTCGGTCGTCTCGACCGCGGTCACCCGGCCCGGGACCACCGGCACGTCGAGGGCCGCCAACCGCTCGCGGGACGCCTCGCCGAGGGGGTGGCCGTTCTCCAGGTAGACGACGTCCGCCGACAGCTGCCGGAACAGCAGCGCCTGGTGCATCGAGTTCTCGCCCATCGCGAGGATGCCGATGGGCCGATCCCGCACCTCCCAGCCGTGGCAGTACGGGCAGTGCACGACGTCGTGGCCCCAGTGCTCGGCGAGGCCCGGGACGTCGGGCAGGACGTCGACCACGCCGGTCGCCACCAGCAGGCGGCGGGCGTGCAGCAGCCGGCCGTCGGTCAGCGTGACCGCGAACCCGTCCGTCTCGCGCGCCGTGTCGGCCACCTCGCCGCTCAGGATGCGGCCGCCGTAGCGGACCACCTCGTCGCGCCCGGCGCGCAGCAGCTCGCCCGGCGGCGTGCCGTCACGGGCGAGCAGCCCGTGCACCGCGTCCGCCGGGGCGTTGCGCGGTTCGCCGGCGTCGACGACCGCCACCGTGCGGCATGAGCGCGCCAGCATGAGCGCGCCGTTCAGCCCGGCCGCGCCGCCGCCGATCACGATGGCGTCCAGCGTTTCGTCGTTGCGTTCGTGCGTCATACCGGCAGTGTCGCGATCGCCCGTCGACGATGGCAAGCCGATTTGCCGAACTGGCAAACTTGGAGCATGGACACCGACGACGCGATCGCCGCGGCCGGCACCCGCCTCCGCGGGCTGCGCCGCGACCGCGGCATGACCCTCGCCCAGGTCGAGGCCGCCACCGGCATCTCGACCAGCACGCTGAGCCGGCTGGAGTCCGGCGGCAGGCGCGCCACCCTCGAGCTGCTGCTCCCGCTCGCCCGCGTCTACGGCACCACCCTCGACGACCTCGTCCGCGCGCCCGGCGTGCCCGACCCGCGCGTCCGCTCCCGACCCATCCGCCGCGGCGGGATGACGCTGTTCCCGCTCACCCGGCACGCCTCCGGTCTGCAGGCCTACAAGATGGTGCTCCCTCCCGGCCGGCGGACCGTGCCGCAGCCGCGGACCCACGAGGGCTACGAGTGGCTGTACGTGCTCAGCGGCCGGCTCCGACTCGTGCTCGGCGACACCGAGACGGTGCTGGAGCCGGGGGAGGCGGCCGAGTTCGACACGCGCGTGCCGCACTGGTTCGGCACGGAGGACGGCGGCGCAGTGGAGCTGCTGTCGCTGTTCGGCGCGCAGGGCGAGCGGGCGCACGTGCGGGCGAGCACCGTCACTCCTCGGTGAGCGCCTCCTGGGCCTCCTTCGGCAGCTTCCGCACCTTCGCCCGCCGCTTGCGGCGGTCGGGGATCATCGACCGCATCTCCTCCAGGCGACCGAAGCAGAGCAGCCGGTCGCCCGGCTCCAGGACGACGCCGCTGCGCGGGTTCGGGATGACGGATGTGCCGCGGTGCAGCGTGAGCGCGGTGATGTCGCGCTCCCACAGGCCGGAGTCGCGCAGCGTCTTTCCGACGATGTCGGCGTTCGTGTGCACCAGCAGCTCGGCGACGCCGTAGCCGGTGGAGACGCTCAGCCGCTGGCGCACGTCGATCTCGGGGAACGCCACCTGGTTGTCGATGAAGTCGACGATCGCGCCGGCCACGTCCAAACCGGTCGCGCGCTCGATGCCCTCGAGGCCGGGGGAGGAGTTGACCTCCATCACCAGCGGGCCGTCCTTGCCTTCCAGCATGTCGACGCCCGCCACGCGCAGGCCCATGATCTGGGCCGACCGCACCGCCGCCTCCTCGAACTCCGGTGAGAGCGCCACCTTCTCGACCGTGCCGCCGCGGTGCACGTTCGAACGGAACTCGTCGCCGCTCGCCACGCGCCGCATGGCCGCCACGACGCGGTCCCCGACGACGAGCGCCCGGATGTCGCGGCCGCGGCTCTCCGCGATGAAGCTCTGGATGAGGACGTTCTGCTTCGTCGAGTGCAGCGTCTCGATGATCGACTCCGCGATCTTCGCCTCGGGAGCCAGGATGACCCCGATGCCCTGGGTGCCCTCCAGCAGCTTGATCACCACCGGCGCGCCGCCGACCCGCTCGATCGCCATGCGCACGTCGGCGCGGCTGTTCACGAAGGCCGTGCGCGGCATCCCGATGCCGTGGCGCGAGAGGATCTGTGTCGCGCGCAGTTTGTCGCGCGAGTTGGTGATGCCGTTGGCGGTGTTCGGCGTGTACACGTCCATCTGCTCGAACTGCCGCACGACGGCGGTGCCGTAGTAGGTGATCGAGTTGCCGATGCGCGGCAGGATGGCGTCGTAGTCCGACAGCAGCCGCCCCCGGTACTGCAAGTCGGGCTCCTCGCCGGAGAGGTCGATCGCGAACCGGAGCGTGTTCAGCACCTTCACCCTGTGGCCGCGCTGTTCGGCCGCCGCACGCAGCCGCTGCGTCGAGTACGCGTGCGGGGCGCGCGAGAGGATGGCGAGTTTCACGGGGTGCTCCTGCGAAGATGGGGGAATGGCCGACACCCATCTAAACACCGACACGGTCGGCTGGCGCGAGTGGGTGGGTCTTCCCGGCATCGGGGTGCCCTGGATCAAGGTGAAGGTCGACACCGGGGCCCGCAGCTCGTCCCTGCACGCCTTCGACATCGAGGAGCTGCCGGGCGACCGGGTGCGGTTCCGGGTGCAGCCGTGGCAGGACTCCGACCGCGACGCGGTCACCGCCGAGTGCGCGGTGCACGACCGCCGCGTGGTGCGCTCGTCGTCCGGCCACGCCGAGGAGCGCATCGTCGTGCTGCTCGACCTCGTCATCCACGGCCGAACGGTCAGCGCCGAGACGACGCTGACCAACCGCGACCAGATGGGCTTCCGCATGCTGGTCGGCCGCGAGGCCCTGCGCCAGGGATTCGTGGTCGACCCGTCCCGGTCGTTCCTCGGCGACCGCGCGCCGCGCGACGTCCGGCGCCGCAACCGCGGGCGCGTCGGCTAGTTCAGCCCGAGCTCCCGCCGCCAGTGCGCGAGGAACTCCGCACCCGCGTCGTCGTGGATGGCATCGCCGATCGTGATCACCTGGTACGGCCGCTCCAGCACGCCGTCCGCCGGCCGCACATCCACGTGGGCCACCTCGTAGCCGGCGTCGTGCACATAGTCGGCCATCTTGTAGTCGCTGCGGGAGTCGCCGATCGACCGCCAGCGGCGGGGCAGCGGGCCGCGGGCCGCGAAGTAGTCGAAGGCGCGCTGGGCGCCGCGGTCCTTGTCGAGCAGCACGGACTCGATGTCGGTGGAGATGATGGTCGGGTCGATGCGGTACGGCACGTCGCCCGACGCGTCCGGCGCGACGCGGTCGCCGTAGCGGAGGCCGACGCCGAGGCCGGTCAGCACGTCGAACGCTGCGTCCTGGAAGCGGGACTGCGCCTCGCCGTAGGTATCGGCGTCCACGTCGGTGCGCTGCTCGACCGAGATCATGGCGCGCTTGGTCTCGTCGAAGAACATCGTGTCGGCGAAGCGGTCGCGCACGAGCGAGCGCACCGCGTCCACCGCCTCCGCGGGGAACGCCACGGTCTCGTCGACCGTGACCTCGCCCATCCCGTCGCCCGTGATCGGCGCCCACGCGCCGCCCTTCTCGAACACGCCGAACATCCGGGCGCCGTGCTGCTCCAGCGCCTCGCCGAGGCCCGCGTCGCACAGCGGCGTGACCACCTGGTGGCGGATGAAGTCGCCGGAGCGGCCGGTGATGAACGCGATCGGCACGCCCGCCGCCGCCATGGCGACCAGGTCGGTCACGATGCTGCGGATGGCGATGGTGCGGGTCACCGGACTCGCGATGGGTCCGTCGACGTCGAAGAGCAGGCCGAGATTGTGCACAGTCCATTCTCTCCGCTGCGAGAATGGTCGCATGTCGCAGCCCGCCCCCGCAGCCTCCCCGCTGTGGCATCCGGAGGCGCCGAGCACCGTCGCGCACGGCGACAACCTGGAGGTGCTGGTCGGGCTGCCCGACGCGTCGTTCCGGCTGATCTACCTCGACCCGCCGTTCAACACCGGTCGGCCGCAGGCGCGGCAGACGCTCACGTCCGTGCGGTCGGAGGGCGGCGCCGGCAGCGTGATCGGGTTCAAGGGCCGCAGCTACGAGCGCATCAAGGGCGACCTGCTGCGCTACGACGACCGGTTCGAGGACTACTGGGGGTTCCTCGAGCCGCGGCTCATCGAGGCCTGGCGGGTGCTCGCCGACGACGGGACGCTGTACCTGCACCTCGACTACCGGGAGTCGCACTACGCCAAGGTGCTGCTGGATGCGCTGTTCGGGCGCGAGTCGTTCCTCAACGAGATCATCTGGGCGTACGACTACGGCGCGAAGCCGAAGAACCGGTGGCCGGCCAAGCACGACACGATCCTGGTCTACGTGAAGGACCCCTCGGCCTACCACTTCGACTCCGCCGCCGTCGAGCGCGAGCCGTACATGGCGCCGGGCCTGGTGACGCCGGAGAAGGCGCAGCTCGGCAAGCTCCCGACCGACGTGTGGTGGCACACCATCGTGTCGCCGACCGGCCGCGAGAAGACCGGCTACCCGACCCAGAAGCCGGAGGGCGTGCTCCGGCGCATCGTGCAGGCGTCCAGTGCGGAGGGCGACTGGGTGCTCGACTTCTTCGCCGGCAGCGGCACCACCGGAGCCGTCGCACACGCGCTGGGGCGGCGCTTCCTGCTGGTGGACAGCAACCCGGCGGCGATCGCCGTGATGCGCGACCGGCTGGCGTCGGTCGAGCCGGCCGTGCGATTCGTGGGCTGACCGCGGCGCGGCGGCCTTCGCCGCTGCCTGTCCGCAATGCGAGGGCGCCTCGTGCGCCGCGACCGGGGAGTTCCGCTTCTGTTCGGCGTACATCCGGATTTCTCGAAGCGGTGTGTGGAAGGCTTGTTCGCACTATGCGATCGAGCCTCCGAGCCCTGCCCTTCCTCTGGGGCGCGCTCGCGACGGCGAGTCTCTTCGTCGTCGTGTACCTGGTGTTCGTGCGCAGCTACATCGGCCAGGTGATCGACGAGCGTGCCTTCGCGGGCGCCGACGCCTGGAAGGGCTCCGTGATCGAGTTCGCCCACGGCTTCCTCGACGCGCTACCGGTCGCCTCCGTCGTCATCGGCGCGGTGGTCGCGCTCCTCATCGTGCTGGTGAGGCGCAACTGGCTGGTCTTCGGGGTCGCGGTCGGTGCGGCGATCGGCGCCAACGTGAGCACGCAGGTGCTCAAGTACACGGTGCTCTCCCGCCCCGAGAAGGGGGTGGATGTCGGGCTGGCGAACTCGCTCCCGTCGGGTCACACGGCGGTCGCCGCCTCGGCCGCCCTCGTCGTGTTCTTGCTGGCGGCCCCGCGCTTCCGGCCGCTCGCGGCGGTGGTGGGCTCGCTCTTCGCGATCGCCGCCGGCGCCTCCACGCTGGTGGAGCAGTGGCACCGGCCGAGCGACGTCGTCGCCGGCATGCTCGTGGTCGCCTTCTGGGGCTGCCTCGCCGGCATCGTGCTCGCCTGGCTGCGGCTGCCGGGGGCCGAGCCGCCGGTGCGCAGCAAGCTGTGGCCGCTGGTCTGGGTGGGCGGCGTGTGCGCGGCCGGGTCCGTCGTGGCTCTGCTGATCACGTACTTCTCGGCGCAGTCGCGCACGGAGCACCTCTTCGTCGCGTACGCCGGCGGCGTGGCCGCGATCGTCGCGACCGGTTTCGTCATCGCTGCCGTCGGCAACCGCCTCTACCGCCGCCTGGCCTAGCCTCGGCCGGCGTGGTCAGCGGCCGAAGAACTCCACGAGCGCGTCCGCCAGCGGCCCGGGCGCCTCCTCTGCGACGTGGTGGCCGGAGTCGATCGGGCGGCCCTCGACGTCGTCCGCCCAGTCGCGCCAGATCGCGACCGGGTCGCCGAAGAGCTGCTCCAGGTCGTCGCGCTGCGACCACAGCACGAGCAGCGGCATCCTGAGCCTGCGGCCGGCGGCACGGTCGGCCTCCTCATCCGTCCGGTCGACCGTGAGGCCGGCCCGGTAGTCCTCCAGCATCGCGCGCACGACCTCCGGGCGGTGCACCGCCTCCCGCCGCTCCGCGTGGTTCTCGCGCCCCATCGCCTCCGGGTCGCCGTGGTACCAGGCATCCGGATCGGCGCCGATCACGCGCTCCGGGACGTCCGGCTGCGCGAAGAAGAACCAGTGGTACCAGGCGGTCGCGAACTCCGGTGTGATCCGATCGAGGTGCTCGACGATCGGGAGGCAGTCGAGGAGCGCGACACGGCGCACCGCCTCGGGATGGTCCATCGCGAGCCGGAAGGCGGCGTAGCTGCCGCGGTCGTGCCCGACCAGGTCGAACCGCTCGTGCCCGAGCCGCTGCATGAGGACGAGGATGTCGCCCGCCATCGCCCGTTTCGAGGCCTGCGCGTGGTCCGGCCGCGGGGCGGGAGCCGTCGATCGCCCGTACCCGCGCAGGTCGGGCACGACGACGGTGCGCCCGCTCTCCACCAGCAGCGGCGCCACCCGGTGCCAGGTCGCGCCGGTGCGCGGGTGGCCGTGCAGCAGCACGATGGGCGGCCCCTCGCCGCCGTGGCGGACGTGCAGGCGCACCTCGCCTACGTCGAGGTCGTCGACGGCGAATCCCTCGAACACCCGAGCCGCCCCGTGCCGTCAGGCCTTCTCGCGCAGGTTCTCGGCGATCTTCGCCAGCGACCCGTCGAGCGCCTGCTGCATCCCGTCGAAGTCCTGCGTCGTGTGGATGCTGAGCTCGACGCCCTCGTCGGTCAGCCGCAGCGACCCGTGGTAGTCGTGCGGCCCCGGCGCCGACCAGCGCACCTCACGAGCGGCACGGTCGACGTCGAAGGACGCCTCGGAGGTCACGGTCTCGTCCCGGCCGTCGCGGTCGGCGTCCACGTGGGCCGTTGTCTCCACCTTGCCGTCGGGCAGCTCGTGCGCCTCGGTCATGCGGGGGAAGTAGGCGGGCAGGTTCTCCGGGTCGGAGACGTAGTCGAAGTACTCGTCGGCGTCGCCCTCGAGCGGCCGGGTCGCGGTGTATGTCGGCATGCCGCGACCGTACGCCCTCGCCGCGGCCGCGCAACCCGCCGTCGAGTCCACGAAGACTGCACGCGACACGCCGTGATCCCGTGCAGTCTTCGTGGACTCGATGGTGGTGGGTCAGAGCCAGGTGCGTAGTGAGGGCGGCAGTCGCAGCAGGCGGGGGGTGAGGCGCTCGGCGAGGGCGGTCACCGAGAAGGCGCGCGCCTGTGCGGGCCAGGCGACAACGACGACGCTCAGGGCGGCCATGAGCGGGTACTCCCAGGTCAGCTGGTCGGAGGACCAGTAGAGCAGGAGCGTCAGCAGCGACAGGAGCGCCGCCGACCGGGTCAGGATCCCGAGGATCAGCGCGACCCCGAGCCCGGTCTCCAGGAGCGGGATGCCGACCCCGAAGAGCCCGGGCGCCTGCGCGAGGGTGGCGTGCGCGAACAGGTCGAAGTACTCCGGCACCCTGGCGTTGTTCTCTCCGGCCTTCGCGACGACCAGGATGTCCGCAGCGCCGAAGCCGGCGTGGAACTTGAACAGCCCCTCCGGGATGAGCCAGAGCAGGCCGAGCGCGACCCTCGCCGCGCCGACAACGGCCGGCGCGACGAGAGGTCGGAGCGCGGTGCGCACGGTCAGGCCAGCGCGGCGGCGCCGAAGACGGCCTTCGCCTTGTCGCAGTGGATGACGACGTCGGTGTAGGCCGAGGTGTCCAGCCCCTTCAGGTCGAAGGTCTGGGAGGCCTTGTCGTACGACACGGGGGCGATCTCCTTGCCGGCGGCGACGGCGGACTCGTCCGTGCCGTTGGTGAGGTAGACGTGCAGGTCGGGGCCCTCGTCGGAGGAGAAGCCGGAGAGGGTGAGCGTTCCGTCGGCCACCGTCGCCGTCCCCGCGACGGTCATCTTGTTGAGCCCGGAGAAGGTCCCGGTGCGGTCGTCCTTGGCGGGCGACGACGAGGAAGAGGACGACGAGGACGACGGCGACGAGGAGGCGGCCGTGTCGGCGCCCGCGCCGGCCGAGCACGCGGTGAGGCCGACGGTGAGGGCGACTGCGGTCGCGGCGAGGAGGAGGGTCTTGCGCATCGGTTCTGCCTTCTGTCCGGTTCGCCGGGCGGCTGCCGCGGCGAGTTCGAAGGTAATCACGCCATCCATCACAGGTATCGAGCATTTCAGCTCTGTAAGGATTGCCTTCGAACCGCGACGACAGAGGGAGGCTCTGGTCATGGTCAAAGCTTCTCGGCCCCGGGTCCTCGTCGTCGAGGACGACCGGACCGTCCTGACGGTCGTCGGCGACTACCTGCGCCAGGCGGGCTACCGTGTCGCCGGACATACGGACGGCGCCCGCGCGCTCGCCGCGCTCCGGGACCGCGTCCCCGACGTGCTGATCCTCGACAGGATGCTGCCCGGCGTCAGCGGCGACGAACTCTGCCGTGAGGCGCGGGCGATGGCGCAGCACTTGCCCATCCTGATGCTGACGGCCCTCGACCGGGTCGACGACCGCATCGAGGGGCTGGAGCACGGCGCCGACGACTACCTCGCGAAGCCGTTCGCGCTGCGCGAGCTGGTGCTGCGGGTCAACGCGATGGTGCGGCGCGCCTCCTCCGCACCGGCGGTCTCCTTCGTCGCAGGGCCGTTCGGCGTCGACCCGGTGCGCCGCCGCGTGTCGGTGGCCGGGCGCGACGTGCCGCTCACCGGCCGGGAGTACGAGCTCCTGGTGTACCTGCTGCAGAACGCCGGGCGGACGGTGACTCGCGACAAGATCATGCGCGAGGTGCTCGGCTGGAGCCACGGCGACCCGTCGACGGTGACCGTGCACATCCGCCGGCTGCGCGAGAAGATCGAGCCAGAGCCGCACGACCCCCGTCACCTGCTGACGGTGTGGGGCGAGGGCTACCGCTTCATCGCCGAGGAGGGGCGCGCATGACCCCGGCCGACCTGTGGTTCATCGTCGCCACGACGTTCGTCTGCACCGCGGCCGTGTTCCTGGTGGCGGCGCTGCTCGCGGGGAGGGTGCGGCGCGCGTCCCTCGGCTGGCGGTTCGCGGTCGTGCTGGGCGCGGCGGTCGTCTCCATCGCCTGTTCGACGGTCGCGGTGTCCGCGGGGATGTACTTCTCCGCGCACGACCTCGACGTGCTGTTCTGGATCGTGGCGGTCGCCGCCGTCTTCAGCGCCGCGGGCGCGTGGCTGGTCACGCGAGGGGTGCGCCGGTCGATCGCGGCCCTGACGGACTCCGCCCGCCGGATCGCCGACGGCGAGGTGGTGGCGGCGCGCTCGGGCGAGGCGAAGGAGCTCGCGGTCATGTCGGCCCAGCTCGCCGACACCTCCGAGCGCCTGGCGGCGGCCAGGGCCGAGCTCGACCGGCTCGACGCCGCGCGCAGCACGTTCTTCTCGTGGATCTCGCACGACCTCCGCACGCCCCTCACCGGGGTGCGGGCGCTGGCCGAGGCGCTGGAGGACGGGATGGTGGAGCGACCGGACGAGTACGCGACCCGCATCCGGCAGCAGGTGGACTCGATGTCCCGCCTGGTGGACGACCTGTTCGAGCTCTCCCGGCTGCAGAGCGGCACGCTGCGCCCACGCCTGGAGCGCGTCGACCTGC
This sequence comes from Leifsonia sp. ku-ls, assembly GCA_003367665.1. Classification (GTDB taxonomy): domain Bacteria; phylum Actinomycetota; class Actinomycetes; order Actinomycetales; family Microbacteriaceae; genus Leifsonia. Next base: position 172,235 of record QKXI01000014.1, read on the forward strand.
TCGACCTGGTGTCGGACGCGGTCGCCGACGTCCGGCCCGTGGCGGAGGAGCGCGAGGTCGTGATCGCGCACGGCGATGTCGGCCCGCGGACCGTGCTGGCCGATCCGTATCTGCTCGGCCGGGTGCTGGTGAACCTGCTCGCGAACGCGGTCCGTCACGCCCCGCGACGCTCCGTCGTCGTCGTCTCGGCCGAGCGGACGCCCGGGACGACGGTGATCCACGTGACCGACGAGGGCAGCGGGGTCGCGCCGAGCGACCTCGCCCGCATGTTCGAGGTCGGCTGGCTCGCCGACCCGGCCCGCACGCCCGAGCGCGGCTCCGCGTCCTCCGGCGCGGGCCTCGGCCTGGCCATCGTCCGCGCCATCGTCGACGCCCACGCCGGGTCCGTGCGTGCCTCCCACGTCCCCCACGGCTTCCGCCTCACCGTCACCCTCCCGCACCCGGTGTAGCCGCCGTCGAGTCCGCGAAGACTTCACGCGACACACCGCGCGACCGTGCAGTCTTTGCGTACTCGACGGTGGGGGCGGGGGTCAGGTGCTCTGACGGATGACGAGCTCGGTGGGGAGCAGGGTCACGCGGTCGACGGGGTCGCCGGCGAGGCGGCGCACCAGGACGCGGGCCATCGCCTCACCGAGGCCGATCGAGGGCTGGTGCACGGTGGTCAGCGGCGGCGTGGACATCAAGCCGAAGCTGTCGTCGTCGTAGCCGACCACCGCGACGTCGCCCGGGATGCTCAGCCCGGCCTCGTGGATCGCCGAGTACGCGCCCGCCGCCATCTGGTCGTTGGCGGCGAACAGGCCGTCGATCGGCCGCCCCGCGGCGAGCAGCCGCCGCATCGCCTCCAGGCCCGAGGCGGGCGAGAAGTCGCCGTACGCGACCAGCGAGGTGTCGAGGCCGGCCGCGTCCATCGCCTGCGTCCAGCCGGTGAAGCGGTCGAGGCCGGCCGGCATGTCCTGCGGACCGGTGATGAGCGCGATGTTCCGCCGACCGCGCTGGATGAGGTGCTCGGTGGCGACGCGCGCGCCGGCGACGTTGTCCACGTCCACGTAGTAGGAGGCGTGCTCGCTCTCGCTGACCGGCCGGCCGCCGAAGACGAGCGGCAGCGACGCGCCCAGCTGCGCATACGAGTGGTCGCCGGAGTGGTGCGAGACGACCAGCGCGCCGTCCACGTTGCCGCCCATCAGGTAGCGCCGGGTCTTGTCGGGGTTCGTCTCCGACGAGATGACCATGTTGAGCGTGTACTCGGTGTCGGCGAGGCTCAGCGCGACGCCCTGCACGATCGAGGCGAAGAACGGGTCGGCGAAGACCTTCGCGGTCGACTCCGGCACCACCAGCGCGATCACCTGCGTGCGGCGGGAGGCCAGCGAGCGGGCGGCGCGGTTCGGCACGTAGTTGAGGTCGGCGATCGCCCGCTCCACGGCCGCGACCACCTCGGGCGTGACCTTCGGCGATCCATTGACCACCCGGGAGACGGTTGCCCGCGACACCCCGGCGCGCGCGGCGACGGCCTCCAGCGTCGGCACCGTGCGGCCCGACACCTGTTCCGTCGTCATGGGCTCTCCTCGTCGTCCGCGTCCATGCTAAACGCGGGAGGCGGTCGCCTCGCCCACCGCCTCCCCGGCTCGTGCCGCGGCGATCAGCCGGGCGAAGGCGCGGCCCGAGTCCTTGACCGTCCGCTCCTGGGTCTCGTAGTCGACGCGCACGATCCCGAAGCGCTTCGCGTACCCCCACGCCCACTCGAAGTTGTCGAGCAGCGACCACACGAAGTACCCGCGCACGTCGACCCCCTCGTCGATCGCGCGGCCGACCGCGTCGACGTGCGCGAGGATGTACGCCTCCCGGTCGAGGTCGTGCACCGCGCCGTCCTCGGCGACCACGTCGTCGTAGGAGGCGCCGTTCTCGGTGATGTAGAGCGGAGGCAGCGTCGGGTACTCGCGCGTCAGCCGCACGAGCAGCGAACGCAGGCCGTCGGGGTTGACCTCCCAGCCCATCGCCGTGGTCGGCAGGTGGCGCGACGGGAAGGTCACGTACTCGCTGCCGACGAACGGCGACGACGTCGGCCGCGGCGTCGGGGTCACCGCGGCCGGCTCGTCGGCGCCGAGCGGATGACCGCTCACGTTGTCGTCGTGGTAGTGGTTCACGCCGAGGAAGTCGATCGGCTGTGCGATCGTGGCGAGGTCGCCGTCGTGCACGAGCTCCTCGAAGCGGTGCTCGCGCATGTCCTCCAGCACATCGGCGGGGTAGGCGCCGAGCAGCAGCGGCTCCAGGTACATCCGGTTCCACAGTCCGTCGATGCGCCGAGCCGCCTCCCGGTCGACGGGATCCGCCGGGTCGTTCGGCACGGCGGTGGTCAGGTTGAGCGTGATGCCGAGGCGGAGCGACTCGGCCCGGCCGCCGGTCTCCGCGAGCGCGCGCAGCTCGGCGGCCGCGAGTCCGTGCGCCAGGTGCTGGTGGTGCAGCGCCGCGAGGCCGGCCCGCGGCTCCTGCCGGCCCGGAGCGTGCTCGCCGCCGGCGTAGCCGATCAGCGACGAGCACAGCGGCTCGTTGAACGTGGTCCAGTGGTCGACCCGATCGCCGAGCGCCTCGTAGACCGCCACCGCGTAGTCGCGGAAGCGGTGCGCGGTGTCCCGGTTCGCCCATCCACCCCGCTCCTCGAGCGCCTGCGGCAGGTCCCAGTGGTACAGCGTCAGCCAGGGCAGGATGCCGGCGCCGAGCAGCTCGTCCACCAGCCGGTCGTAGAAGGCGAGCCCAGCCGGGTTCACCGCACGGTCGCCCGGCTTCACCCGAGCCCACGAGGTCGAGAACCGGTACGACTGCAGGCCGAGCGACGCCATCAGCGCCACGTCCTCCGGCATCCGGTGGTAGTGGTCGACCGCGACCTCGGGGGTGTCCCCTCCGGCGATCGCGCCGGGAACCCGCGCGAACGCATCCCAGATCGAGTCCTCCTTGCCGTCCTCGTGGGCGGCGCCCTCGATCTGCGCGGCGGCGGTGGCCGACCCCCAGAGGAAGCCGGCGGGCCAGGTGCGGTTCATTCTCAGCCTTTCACCGCGCCGGCCATGATGCCGGAGACCAGCTGCCGGCCGGCGAGCACGAAGAGGATCAACAGGGGGATGGTGGCGAGCACGGCTCCGGCGAGCACGATCGAGTAGTCGACGTACTTCGCCGACTGCAGCTGGCTCAGCGCCACCTGCAGCGTCGGATTCTGCGGCGCGACGAGCAGCGGCCAGAGGTAGTCCGTCCACGCCGTCATGAACGTGAACAGGCCGAGGATCGCCATGGCCGGCCGCGCGGCCGGGACGCCGACGTGCCAGAACGTGCGGATCATGTTCGCGCCGTCCACGCGGGCGGCTTCGATCAGCTCCTCCGGGATGACGTCGACGAGGTACTGCCGCATGAAGAAGACGCCGAACGCCGTGACGAGGGTCGGCACGATCACCGCGCCGAGCGTCCCCGTCCAGCCGAACTGCTTCATCACCATGAACAGCGGGATGATGCCCAGCTGCGTCGGCACGGCCAGCGTCGCGACGACGAACACCATCAGGCCCTCCCGCCCGCGGAAACGCAGCTTCGCGAACGCGTAGCCGGCCAGCGTCGAGAACGCGACGACGGACACCGTGATGACCGACGCGACGATGATCGAGTTGCCGAGAGCAAGCCAGAACGGGACGGTGTCGAGCACCTGGCCGACGTTCGTCCAGAACTGCCCGCCCGGCAGCAGCGGAGGCCAGGTGGAGGTGAGCACGGTGCTGTTCGACGATCCGGCCACGAACGACCACCACAGCGGGTAGGCGCCGCCGATGAACAGGGCGAGCAGGATGCCGTAGGTGAGGAATCCCGGCCGCCGGTCGATGCCGAGCGCCTTGCGCTTCGGCGCACGCGCGGTGCGGGTGGTGGTCGCGGTCATACGTTCTTCTCCTCGCTCGCGGCGGCCAGAAGGCGGGACGCCTGCAGGCGTCGGGCGGTCCTCCTGCGATGCAGGCGTGTCTCGGTGGAGGCGATGCGGCGCGAGATCAGGAAGTTGAGCACGCCGAACACCACGATCAGCAGGAACAGCAGCCACGCGATCGCGGACGCCTTCCCGAAGTTCTGGCGGTTGAAGGCCATGTCCCACAGGTAGAGCACGGTGGTCTGGTACTGCCGCTGCGGCCCGCCGGGCACGGCGCTCGACGGGTTGAACAGCTTCGGCTCCGTGAAGATCTGCAGGCCGCCGATGGTCGCCGTGATGATGACGAAGATCATGGTCGGGCGGATGCTCGGCAGCGTGATCGAGAAGAAGCGACGGAACGACCCGGCGCCGTCGAGCGCGGCCGACTCGTGGATGTCGCGCGGCACCGCCTGCATGGCGGCGAGCAGGATCAGGGCGTTGTACCCGGTCCAGCGCCAGTTCACCATGGACGCGATCGCGACGTGCGAGGGGAACGTCTGCGTCTTCCACATCACCGGGTCGAGGCCGACGGCCTGCAGCAGGTTGTTGATCAGGCCGTACTTCTCGTCGAACGCGCTCGAGAAGATCAGGGTGACGGCGACCGGGGTGACGACGTAGGGGAGCAGCACGCTCATCCGCCAGAAGGTCTTGGCGCGGATGTTCTGGTCGAGGATGGCCGCGATGAAGACGGCGGCGATCAGCTGCGGGATGGCGGAGAGCAGGAAGATGCTGATCGTGTTGAACAGCGAGTTCCAGAAGAACGGGTCGCTCAGCTCCGCCGCGTAGTTCTTGAAGCCGACCCACTCGCCAGGACCCGTGAGCAGGTTCCAGTTGTTGAGCGAGACGACGAACGTGTAGATGAGGGGGAACAGGCCGACGAGCCCGAACAGGATGAAGAACGGCGCGACGTAGAAGTACGGCGACGCCTTCACGTCGAACCGGCTCAGCCGCTGCTTGAACGTGAGCGCCTTGCGCGCGTCCCGGTCGCTGCGGACCGTCGCGGCGGTCTCCGGGCGGGTGACGGTGGTCATGAGCATCTCCGGTGGCAGGCCGCCGGGCACAGGACTCCTGTGCCCGGCGGCTGGGTGGATCGGGTTACTTGTTGACCACGAGCTGGTCGAGCAGCTTCATGGCGTTGTTCCACGCCTGGTCGCCGTTCGCCTTGCCGGAGTCGAGCTCCTGCACCGACGGCCCGAAGACCTGGGACTGGATGACCGAGTCGTCCGGTCCCTTGTACTGGGCGACGACGCCCTTCGCGCGTGCGGCCAGGATCTGCCCGATGGGCGCGTTGTTGAAGAACTTCGTCAGGTCGCTCTCACCGGTGACGCCGGGGTCGCTCTGCGCCGCGGTCACCGACGGGAAGGTGCCCGCGGCCTGGAAGGTCTGCACCTGCGACTTGGCGGTGGTCAGCCACGCCGCGAGGGCCGCGGCCTCCTTCGGGTGCTTCGACTGCTTCGGGACCGTCAGGAACGATCCACCCCAGTTGGCCGCGCCGCCCGGGAACACGTTGGCGAAGTCCCAGCCGGTGCTGGCGTCGCCGCCGCCGGCCTTGACCTGGCCCTGGACGACGCCGAGCATCCAGCCCGGGCACACGAACGTGGCGAAGGAGCCGTCGGTGAACGCCTTGCCCTTGCCCCAGTCCCACTGGGTCTGGTTGGAGGACAGGCCGGCCGCGGCGCCGGCCGCGAGCTTCGACCACAGCGCCTTCAGGTCGCTGTTGTCCTTGATGTTGAGCTTGCCGTCCTTGGTGTAGTAGCCCTCCGGCTGCTGGTTCACCATGGCGTTCCAGATGAAGCCGGACTGGTCGTACCAGGCCTTGCCGGTGGCGGCGTGGTACTGCTCGCCGACCTTGAAGAAGTCGTCCCAGGTGGCGTTGTCGCCGCCGAACAGCTTCGCCACCGAGTCGCGGTCGCTCGGCAGGCCGGCCGCGGCGAACAGCTTGCCGTTGTAGCAGAGCCCCTCCGGGCCGATGTCGGTGCCGTAGCCGATGATGCGGCCGTTCTTGTCGGTCGCCTGCTTGAGCTTCCAGTCGACCCAACGGCTCTTGATGTCGTTCGCGCCGTAGTCCTTCAGGTCGTTGAACTGGTCGGAGACCTGCATGACCTTCGAGAGCCAGCCCTCTTCGACGGCCTGGACGTCCGGGAGGCCGCTGCCGGCCGCCTGCTTGGTCTGCCAATCGGTCAGGGCGTTGTCGCCGGTGTCGATGTTGGTGGCCTTGATCTTGATGTTCGGGTGCTCCTTCTCGTACTGCGAGTAGAGCTTGTCGAAGCCCATCGTGCCGAACGTGGTGACGGTCAGCGTGATCGGGTCCGAGCTGGAACCGCTGCCGCCGCTCGATGAGCATCCGGCTGCGATGAGGGCGAAGGAGGCTGCGCCGGCGACGGCCGCAGCGATCCTCGTGCGTCGTGAGAGTTTCACGGGTTCACTCCTTTGTGCGTGGGTCTGTGCGCCTGGTGCGCGCTGAGAGCGCTCTCATGCGACGAGTGTGAGAGCGCTCTCACGCGTTGCAGGAGAATCTAGAACGCCCCCGACGCTCCTGTCAAGTCTGCGCGTGGTCGCGCTCTCATCCGCGCCAATCCGGCAAATGCGACGACGGCCGCCACCCGAGAGGGGTGACGGCCGTCGTGTGGAAGCGGGATCAGTCCGTGGCGGGACGCGGCCGCTGGGCCCGCGTGGACGCCGTGTCGGCGCCCGGCTCGACCAGCGCGCCGAACTCGTTGGCCGCGCGGTTCGCCAGCAGGCCGGTGTCGTACTCGTCGTCGTCGTCCTCCGAGAGGGAGGCGTACGCGCCGACCGGCTCGCGCTCGGCGTTCTTCGCCGCGTCGGCCGCCGCCGCGTCGTCCGCGGCCTCCTGCAGCGCCGACTTGGCGCGAAGCGGAGGCGTCTTGAAGAACAGCGAGAGGATGAAGGCGATCAGCACCACGATCATCGCGACCCAGTAGACCTGCACCGCCGAGGCGTTGAACGCCACCAGGAACGGCTTGGCGAGCCGCTCGTCTGCATTGTTCAGGAACGACGTGTCGTTCGTGGCGTTGCTCCCGTTCGACAGGTTCTGCTTCTTCAGCGTCGACTCGATCGTCGGGACGATCGACTTCACGAACGTCGAGCGGGCGGCCGGGTCGGAGAAGTCGAGCGTCACCGTACCGTCGGCCGCGACCTTGGCGTACGGGGCCTTCTGCTCGATCGCGGCGCCGGCCTTCTCGGTCGCCGTCGCGACGGCCTGGGCCTCGGCCGCGGCCTGTGCCTGCGGCGGGATGGCGCCAGAGGCGACACCCTGGGCGACCGCGGCCTTCGCCGCGTCCTGCGCCTTGGTCACGCCGGCCTGCAGGCCCGCCTGCGCCGCCTTCGTCGACTGCTCGACGATCTTGTTGTAGCTCTGCTCCATGATCTGCTTGTTCTCGGGAGCGCTCGCCACCGACGGGGTGAACGCCGCATCCAGCGCCGCCGTCAGCGTCGGCGTGTCGGTGAGCGAGTTCTTGATGTTCGTCGGGAACACCGTGAACAGCAGCGAGAGCAGCACGGCCGTGCCCAGCGTTCCACCGATCTGGCGGAAGAACGTGGATGCGCTGGTCGCCACACCCATGTCGCGCAGCCCCACCGAGTTCTGGCTGGCGATGGTGAGCGTCTGCATCAGCTGGCCGAGGCCGAGGCCGATGAGGAGCATCGCGCCGGCGATGAACCAGTACGAGTCGTCGGCCTTCAGGAACGTCAGGTAGAAGAACCCGCCGGCGAGCATCGCCGTCCCGATGATGGGGAACTGGCGGTAGTGGCCGGTGCGCGCGATGATCTGGCCGGACACGATGGAGGACACCATGAGGCCGAGGATCATCGGCAGCAGCTGGAGGCCGGACTCCGTCGGCGTCGACCCGAGCACGATCTGGAGGTAGAGCGGCAGGGTCAGCATGGCGCCGAACATCCCGAAGCCGACCAGCACGCCGATGATGGTGGCCATCGAGAACGTGCTGGAGCGGAACAGCTTGATCGGGATGAGCGCGTCGTCCTTCATCGCGATCTCGATGAAGATGAACGCGATGATGCCGATGCCGCCGATGACGTAGCAGGCGATCGCCGCCGGGCTGCCCCAGCCCCACTCGCGGCCCTGTTCGGCGACGAGCAGCAGCGGGACCAGCGCGACGATCACGCCGGCCGCGCCCCACCAGTCGATGCGTGCCGAGCCGCGCTCGCGCTTGGGCAGGTGCAGGAAGCGCAGCACCATCCCGAGCGCGACGATGCCGATCGGCACATTGATGAGGAACACCCAGCGCCATCCGGTGATCCACAGGATCTGGTCGGCGCCGGCGAACAGGCCGCCGATCAGCGGGCCGATCAGGCTGGAGATGCCGAAGACGGCCAGGAAGTAGCCCTGGTACTTCGCCCGCTCACGCGGGGCGAGCATGTCGCCCATGATGGCGAGCGGCATCGACATCAGGCCGCCGGCGCCGAGGCCCTGGATGGCGCGGAACGCGGCGAGCTCGACCATCGACGTCGAGAACGAGGCGAGGATCGAGCCGATGATGAAGATCACGATCGCGATCACGAACAGCGGGCGCCGGCCGAAGATGTCGGAGAGCTTGCCGTAGATCGGCGTCGAGATGGTCGACAGGATCAGGTAGCCGGTGGTCACCCAGGCCTGCTCGCTGAGGCCGTGCAGGTCGTCGCCGATCGTGCGGATCGCGGTGCCGACGATGGTCTGGTCGAGGGCGGAGAGGAACATGCCGGCCATGAGGCCGAAGATCACGAGAAGGATCTCGCGATGCGACATGATCGGTTTGGGAGCGGCGGTCGCCGCGCTGGTCTGACTGGACATCTGTCTCCGTGTCGAGAGTCGGGTGAAGGGACGCCCGGCACGCGGAGCGTCACACCGGTGTGGGGCAAAAGAATTTTGCGGAGAGTGCAAAGTTACACCCACTGCCTGCAGGCTCACAACGCATGCCCCGGGGGCAGGGTGGCCGCGTTCGCCAGGGGCGAACGATCGAGGCCATCCCGCACGGCGCTGCCTGTCGATACGGGGCAAAACGAACGAGACTGGCCCCCATGCAGGTCACGCAAAAGTTGTGAGCGTACGGTGGAGAAGACCCCCGCAGACCACCTCCGAATCCACTCCGAAGGTCGTATGAGTTCTTTCAGCCCCACCCGTCGCACGCGCCGCGCCCTCGCACTCAGCGCCGTCGCGGCCACCGCCGCCCTGGCGTTCACCGCCTGCGCGGGAGAGCCGTCGCCCGTCACCAAGGCCGTCGCCCAGGCCGCAGCGCCATCGCCGACCGCGACGTCGTCCGTCGTCTCGTCGATCCAGCCGGCCGCCGGCAGCGTCTCGGGCGGCACCGTCACCCTGACCGGAACCAACCTCGGCAAGGTGGGCGCCGTGCAGATCGGCGGCCAGCCCGCCACCGTGACCAAGGCGACGAACGACAAGGTCGTGGTGAGCGTTCCCGCCGCGGCCAACTTCCAGGCGGGCAGCGTCCCCGTCACGGTCACCGACAAGAACGGGAAGCCGGTGAACGCCGCGGGCGGCGCCACGTACGACTACCAGGTGCAGACGCCGGTGGACAAGCAGCTCGCCTACGCCCTGACGTACTGGAAGAACTACAACACGGCCCAGTACGGCGACCTCAACCCGGTCGGAGGCGACTGCGCCAACTTCGTCAGCCAGACGCTCATCGCCCGCGGCTGGCAGATGAACTCGGAGTGGTACAACCACGACGCGGGGGACGACTGGAGCCCGGCCTGGGGCTACGTCCCGTCGATGGACCAGTACTTCCGCGAGAACGCGGCGCAGCTCGGCCTCACCGAGTACTCCTTCGATCAGCGCGACAAGATCAAGGTCGGCGACATCGTGATGTTCGACTGGAACGACAACGACTCGCTCGACCACGTCCAGATCGTGTCCGCAGTGCAGAACGTGAACGGCCAGATCAAGATCAAGATGGTCGGCCACAACGAGGACAGCGACTACCGCGACCTCGACGAGGCGATCACGGTCGACCACCCGGGTGGCGTCGGACACTTCTGGAGCCTGTCCAAGTAACTTCGGTTATGCTCGTGCCGTGAGTCTGGGGGGTGCCCGCGCACGGCGGGTTCTGTCGACGCGCGCCGCCCTGACGGCGGCCGCGCTGATCGCGGTGTTCGTCCTGTCCGCATGCTCTACCGGCGCCGTCAGCGCGAACCCGCCGAGCCATCGGAGCACGCCCCACCGCACGACGCCGTCGCCGCGTCCTCCACGGCCGACCCCGTCCGTCGTCCCGACCCCGACGGTTCCCGCCTTCGACAAGACCGCGCAGTCGATCGACGACCCGACGAGCCCGTGGGTCGTGGTCAACAAGAGCCGCGGCCTCAACCCGCTCACGTACGTCCCCGCCGACCTCACCTACCCCGACGTGCCCAACCTCAACGACCAGCCGATGCGCCCGGCGACGGCGGCGGCCGTCGTCGACATGTTCCACGCGGGCAAGGCCGAGGCCGGCCTCGACTTCTCGGTGCAGAGCGCGTACCGCTCGTTCGACTCGCAGACCCGGGTCTACGACGACGACGTCGCACGCAACGGTCAGGCCTACGCCGACACCGACACCGCGCGTCCGGGCCACAGCGAGCACCAGACCGGCTTCGCGGTCGACATCAGCGCCGTCCCGGCGAACTGCTCGCTCGCCGCCTGCTTCGCCGAAACGGCGCAGGGCCGCTGGCTGGCCGCGAACGCCTGGCGATTCGGCTTCCTGCTGCGCTACCCCGCCGACAAGGTGGCGGTGACCGGCTTCGCCTTCGAGCCGTGGCATTACCGCTTCATCGGCGTCCCGCTCGCGACCGAGCTGCACAGGACGGGCGTGACGACGCTGGAGGAGTTCTTCGGCTGCCCGGGAGGCACCGAGTACCACTAGTCCTGGACTCCGGTAGACCCTTCAGTACAGTGGGGTCATGGTCGTCCATGTGGAGGCGGTTCAGCAGACCGAGGCCGCTCGCCAGCGTGCTCTGACCGGGCTCGGGGTGCTCGATTCCGGCCCGGAGGCGCGATTCGATCGCATCACCCGGCTCGCGCAGGAGCTGTTCGGCGTGCCGATGGTGAGCATCACGCTCCTCGACGGCGACCGGCAGTGGCGGAAGTCGCACATCGGCCTCACCACCGAGGCGCCGCGCGAGAAGGCGTTCTGCGACGTGACCGTCCGGCAGGACGCGCCGCTCATCGTGGACGACGCGGCGGGCGACGAGCGCTTCTCGGACAACCCGTTCGTCGTCGGGGATCCGCACCTGCGGTTCTATGCCGGCGAGCCGCTGCACGCGCCGGGCGGCGAGGCGGTGGGCACGCTGTGCGTGCTCGACACCGTCCCGCACACGCTGACCCCGCAGCAGAAGCGGGTGCTGCGCGACCTCGCGAGCTGGGTGGAGGACGAGCTGACCCGCGATGACGAGCTCGACCGCGCGGCCATCGCCCAGAAGGGCCTGCTGCCCCGGCGCAAGCCCCGGGCGCCCGGCTTCGACGTCGCCGCCGCGTGCGAGCCGTCGCGCGGCGTCTCCGGAGACTTCTACGACTGGTACGACGTCGGCGACGATTTCTGCCTGACGGTGGGGGACGTCATGGGCAAGGGGATGGCCGCGGCCATCGTCGGGGCCTCCGTTCGCACCGCGCTGCGCAGCGCCATGGATTTCGCCGACCTCGCCGACTCGGTGGAGGCGGCCTCCCGGCTGATGGAGGAGGACCTCGACCAGCTCGCAACGTTCGTCACGCTGTTCCATGCCCGCGTGCACCCGGACGGCGAGGTGCAGTACGTCGACGCCGGGCACGGCCTGGCCATGGTGGTCCGGCGAAGCGGCGGGCTCGAGCGCCTGCCCAGCGCGGCGCTGCCGCTCGGCCTGCCCACCGCCGAGCGGCGCACGCCGGACAGCGTCCGGCTCGAGCCGGGCGACTCCCTCGTCTGCATCAGCGACGGCGTGCTCGACGCGATCGGCGGCGAGCGCGCCTTCCCGGTCGTGGAGGCGATCGTCCGCGGCAACGCGACGCCGGGAGGCGCCGTCTCGCGCATCCTCAGCGTCGCACGCGCCGGCGTGCCCATCGACGACGTGACCGCCGTCGTCGTGCGCCGGGGCGGCCGATGAACCGGGTGCTGCTGCGGGTCGTCTGCCTCCTCGCCGTCATCGCCGGCGTCGACTACGTGCTCTGGCGGTGGCTCGACTCCGTGAACTGGTCGGCCTGGTGGATCGCCGTCCCGCTCGTGGTGGCCGAGACCTACAGCGTGATCGACACGTTCTTCTTCGCGCTGACCATGTGGCGCGTGAAGGTGCGGACCGGGCCCGAGGCTCCGCCGGAGGGCACCGCGGATGTCTTCATCACCACATACGACGAGCCCGTGGACCTGGTCATGACCACCGCCCGCGCGGCCAAGGCCATCGGGTACCCGCACAGCACCTGGGTGCTCGACGACGGCGACCGGCCGGAGATGCGTGCGGCGGCCGAGCGCGAGGGGCTCGGCTACGTCACCCGGACCGAGGACTGGGTCGACAAGCCGCGCCACGCCAAGGCGGGCAACCTCAACAACGCGCTCTTCCTCACCGAGGGCGAGTTCCTGCTGATCCTGGATGCCGACCAGATCCCCGACCCCCGCATCCTCGACCACACGCTCGGCTACTTCGCCGATCCCCGCGTCGCGCTGGTGCAGACGCCGCAGTTCTTCTCCAACGTGGACGACGCCGACCCTCTCGGCAACCAGGCGCCGCTGTTCTACGGCCCGATCCAGCAGGGCAAGGACGGCTGGAACGCCGCCTTCTTCTGCGGCTCCAACGCCGTCCTCCGACGAGACGCCCTGATGGAGCTCGGCATCGTCGGCTACGTCCGGGACGTCGAGCGCACCGTCCGGCTCTCCCTGCGCGCCTCCGAGCGGATGCTCGCGAAGGCCCAGCGCGCGGCCCGCGCCGATGCGCCGACCGCCCAGGTGATCGGCGAGGTGCGGGCGCGCGTGGAGGACGCCTCCGCCAGGCTGCGGGCCGGGGAGAGCGTCGGAGAGGTGACCTACCGGCTGCAGCGAGAGGTCGACGAGCTCTCCCGCTCCGCCGTTCGCGGCGACATCGCGGCCATGGAGGAGGACCTCCGTGCGATCGCCGCCCTCCCGGTCGAGGCCGACTCGGAGCTCGGCGCCTTCGTGGTCGACGAGGTCGCCCTGGAGCGACTCGCCGAGCGCGACCTGTCGCCGCTCGCCGCCATCGAGTCGGTGCAGCGGATCGCCGACACGCTCGCCGTCGACCGGCCGGGCCAGGCGCAGCCCGTCATGCCCATGGCGACCATCTCGGTGACGGAGGACATGGCGACGGCCATGCAGCTGCACGCCGCCGGCTGGCGCAGCGTCTACCATCACGAGCTGCTCGCGACCGGGCTGGCCCCCGAGGACCTCGGGACGATGCTGGGCCAGCGGCTGCGCTGGGCGCAGGGCACCCTCCAGGTCATGCTGAAGGACAACCCGCTGGTCAAGCGCGGGCTCTCCGGCGGCCAGCGGGCGATGTACTTCGCGACGATGTGGAGCTACCTCTCCGGCTTCGCGTCGGTCGTCTACCTCGCCGCGCCCGTGATCTATCTGCTGACCGGAGTCATGCCTGTGACGGCCTGGAGCGTGGACTTCTTCGCGCGCTTCATCCCGTACTTCGTGCTGAGCCAGCTGATGTTCCTCATCGCCGCGAGGGGCCTCCGGACGTGGCGCGGGCAGCAGTACTCGCTCGCGCTGTTCCCGCTCTGGATCCGGGCCTGCTGGACCGCGGCCGCGAACGTCTGGTTCGGCCGGCCGCTCGGCTTCGTGGTGACGCCGAAGGAGCGCGCCGGCCGGGCGCCCATCCCGTGGCGTCAGATCTGGCCGCAGCTGACGGCGATCGTCGTGCTCGTCGTTGCGGCGATCGTGGGCGTCCTGCGTGTCGTCGCCGGAACGGCGGACGGTGTCGGCACCCTGGTGAACACGGTGTGGGTGGTCTACGACCTGGTCGTGCTCAGCATCATCCCGCGCGCGGCGCTCTACCGCGGACCGGCCGCGCAGACGACAAGGAAGGACACCCCGTCCCGATGAACATCGAGACCACCATCCGGCCGGACGGCGTCGCCGTCCTCGTGCCGAAGGGCCGCATCAACCTGGTGACGGCGACGGCCGTGCGTCGCGAGGTGCAGCGTGTCGTCGACGAGGGCAACCCGCGGCTGGCGCTCGATCTCAGCCAGGTCGAGTTCATCGACTCGTCGGGCCTCGGCGCCCTGGTCAGCGGCCTCAAGACGGCGCGCACCTCCGGCGGCGACCTGCGGCTGGTGGGGGCGACCGAGCAGGTGGCGGGCGTGCTCCGGCTCACCAACCTGGACCGCATCCTGCGCGTCTACCCCGGACCCGACGACGCCTACCGTGACTGAGGCGTTCCGCGCGGAGTTCCTCGCGCCGGCCGACGCCGAGGCGATCGAGCGCGTCCACCGGCTCTTCGAGGAGCTGGGCGCCCGCCGCCCCGACCTCGCCGAGGACAGGCGGGCGGCCTTCGAGCTCGCCGTCGTTGAGGTGGTGACGAACGTCGTCCAGCACGGCGTCGAGGGAACGCGCGCCCGGGTGGAGTTGGAGCTCGGCCACTCCGACGACGGACTGCGGGCGGTGGTGACCGACGACGCGAAGCCGGCCGACGTGGACGTCTCCGCTGCGACGATGCCGGACCCGGACGACTTCGGGGAGTCCGGCCGCGGCCTCGCCCTCATCGCGCTGCTGGTCGACGACTTCACGCACGAGCCGCTGCCGCACGGGAACCGCTGGACGCTGGTCTCCCGCGACGGCGGCCCGGCCTGACTCAGCCGCCGAGCGCGTCCCCGACGATCCGCTTCGCCTCCTCCTGCACCTCGCGCAGGTTCTCCTCGCCCTCGAACGACTCCGCGTAGATCTTGTAGACGTTCTCGGTGCCGGACGGCCGCGCCGCGAACCAGGCCTTCTCGGTCTGGACCTTGACGCCGCCGAGCGGCGCGTCGTTGCCGGGGGCGCGGCTCAGCTTCGCCGTGATCGGCTCGCCGGCCAGCTCCGTGGCCGTGATCGCGTCGCCGTCGAGCTTCGACAGCGCGGCCTTCTGCTCCGGCGTCGCCGGCGCGTCCACCCGCTGGTAGACCGGGTCGCCGAAGCGCTCGGTGAGCTCGCGGTACAGCTCCGACGGCGACGTGCCGGTCACGGCCCGGATCTCGCTGGCGAGCAGGGCGAGCAGGATGCCGTCCTTGTCGGTCGTCCACGCCGTGCCGTCGAAGCGCAGGAACGACGCGCCCGCGCTCTCCTCGCCGCCGAAGCCGACCGTGCCGTCGATGAGGCCGGGAACGAACCACTTGAAGCCCACCGGCACCTCCCACAGCCGCCGGCCGAGCGACTCCGCCACGCGGTCGATGATGGACGACGACACGAGCGTCTTGCCGACGGCGGCGTCCTTCCTCCACTCGGTGCGGGTGCGGAACAGGTAGTCGATCGCGACGGCGAGGTAGTGGTTGGGGTTCATCAGCCCGCCGTCGGGCGTGACGATTCCGTGCCGGTCGGCGTCGGCGTCGTTGCCGGTGAGGATGTCGAAGTCGGCGCGGCGGGCGACCACCGACGCCATCGCGGAGGGGCTGGACGGGTCCATCCGGATCTTGCCGTCCCAGTCGAGCGTCATGAAGCCCCAGGTGGGGTCGACGTCCGGGTTCACCACCGTCAGGTCGAGGCCGTAGCGCTCCGCGATGGCCTCCCAGTAGTGGACGCTGGCGCCGCCGAGCGGGTCGGCGCCGATCCGGATGCCACTGTCCTTGATCGCCTTCACGTCGATGATGTTCTCCAGGTCGTCGACGTAGTGGCCGCGGAAGTCGTAGGTCTCGACGCCCGACGGCTCGGCCATGCGCACGTCCTTCATGCCGTCGGCGATGATCTCGTTGGCGCGCTTGGCGATCCAGCTGGTCGCGTCCGTGTCGGCCGGGCCGCCGTGCGGCGGGTTGTACTTGAAGCCGCCGTCGCTCGGCGGGTTGTGGCTCGGGGTGACGACGATGCCGTCCGCCTGGTCGCCGTGGCCCTGCCGGTTGTAGCGGATGATCGCGTGCGACACCGCGGGCGTCGGCACCCAGTCGTCGAACTCGTCGACGAGCACCCGCACCTCGTTGCCGACGAGCACCGCGAGCGCGGTCGTGGTGGCGAACTCGCTCAGCAGGTGCGTGTCCGCCCCGATGAACAGCGGGCCGGTGATGCCCTGACTGTTGCGGTACTCGACGATCGCCTGCGTGGTGGCGGCGATGTGGTCCTCGTTGAACGCCGTGTTCAGCGAAGAACCCCGGTGGCCGGAGGTGCCGAACACCACGCGCTGCTCCGGAATGCTGACATCGGGCTTCAGCTCGTAGTACGCGCGCCGCAGGGCGTCGACGTCGATCAGGTCGGAAGGCTGGGCGGGGGTTCCGGCTCGTTCGTCCATGCCCCTACTCTTCCACGGCCGGGCGGCGATCGGGAGGTGCTGGGCTGCGCAACGACCCCCTCGCTAAGCTGATCCGCATGTCCTCCGACCCCGCCGGCGCCCCCGCCGAGCTGCCCGCCTCCCTCGACGACGTGTACAGCTTCCTCGGGCCGTCCGGCACGTTCACGGAGGCCGCGCTCAAGCAGGTGCCCGAGGCGCGCGGCAAGCAGTGGCGGGCCGTCAACAACCTCGGGGAGGCGCTCGCCGACGTGGTGGAGGGGCGCAGCGTCGCGGCCATGATCGCCATCGAGAACTCCATCGAGGGCGGCGTCTCGGTCGCGCAGGACGCGCTGGCCACCATTCCGGGCCTGCGGATCATCGGCGAGTATCTCGTTCCGGTGAACTTCGTCCTCGTCGCCCGGCCGGGCACCACGCTGGCCGACGTGCGCACGGTGAACGCGCATCCCGTCGCCTACGCCCAATGCCACCAGTGGCTCGACCGCAACCTGCCGGAGCACGGGCACCTGCCCGCGTCCAGCAACGTCGCCGCGGCCGCGTCACTGTTCGAGGGCAGCGCGGCGGACGCGGCGGTCGCGCCGCCCGGCATCGTCGACCACCACGACGTCGTCGTGCTCGCCGAGAACATCGGGGACAATCCGAACGCCGTCACGCGGTTCGTGCTGGTCAGCACCACGCGCACCGTCCCAGAGCCGACCGGGGCCGACAAGACCAGCCTGATCGCCGAGCTGCCGGATGACCGGCCGGGCAGCCTGCTCGACCTGCTGGAGCAGTTCTCCACGCGGGGGATCAACCTGAGCCTGATCGAGTCGCGGCCGATCGGCGACGCGCTCGGCCGGTACCGGTTCGTGATCGACGCCGACGGGCACATCCGGGACGAGCGTGTGGCCGACGCGCTGCTCGGGCTCCGGCGGTTCAGCCCGTCGGTGATGTTCCTCGGGTCGTATCCCCGGGCCGACGGCGTGCGAGTTGAATTCGACCAGCGCTACCGCGACGAGGTGTTCACCGAGGCGCGCGAATGGCTGGCCTCCCTGACCGACGACGCCCCGTCGGCGTAGGCTGCGCAGAAGGACAGTCGGGAGGTCATCATGGTCGCCGAGGAGCATGACGACGGCGGTCGTTCCGGCGGTTTCGACCCGCGGTACGACCCCGCCTTCCAGCGCGGCTACCAGCCGCGGCCGGGGGAGCAGGCCCAGACGCGGGTGCGCGCCGACGCGCCCGACTCGGCCTACCGGCGGCCCTCGTCGCTGCTGCCGCGGCCGGAGGAGGACATAGAGCCGGAACCGGTGCAGGAGCCCGCCGCCCTCCCCGTTTCCGTGCCCGACCTCGACCTCCCTCCGCAGCCCGCCTCGCCGCCCACGGCCGCGCCGAGCCTGCTCGACCGGCTGGACACCAGCCCGCGGCGCAACCCCTTCATGCTGGCGCTGTGGCTGGTCGGCGTCGGCCTCGTCGTGCTCGGCATCGTCCTGTACAGCGTCTCGGTGACCGCCTCGTACAACGGGCCGACGCCGAGCACCGACGTCACGGCGCTCGTCTTCGCCCAGCTGGGCTGGATGCTCGCGGGGCCGCTGATCACGGTGGGGCTGCTGACGATCGTCGGGCTGTTGTTCCTCACCGCTCTCGCGGGGCGCCGCGCCCCGCAGGCGACGCGCGCCCGCGACGACTTCGACTAGCGCTCGGGCAGCGCGGGCGCCCGAACGAGCAGGGCGCGCTCGTCCACCCGGAGGTCGAGCGCGACGATGTCGCCGAACGCGTCGCCGTCCAGCTCGAACGGCTCCGGCGCCTCCACCGCCAGCTGCACGGACGCTCCGCGCAGGTAGCTGAGCCTGGTGCGCACGGCGCGGTCGGTGAAGCGGATGGATGCGGCGGCCGAGCGCCGACTTGCGCAGCACCCGGTTCTCCCACGTGACCTTGCGCCAGATCGCCAGCCAGCCGAACACCGTTGCCGGCTGCAGGATGGCGACGTCGAGCAGCCCGTCGTCTATCGCGCCGTCGGGGATCAGCTCCATGTTCCCCGGGAGGGCGCCGCAGTTGGCGACGAGCATCGTGCTGACGTGCGCCGATCGCTCGTGGCCGCCGTCGAGGCGGAAGCGCACGCGCACCTTGCTCGACTTCGGGAGCGCCCGGAAGGCGGCATCCACGTAGGCGAGCCACCCGAAGCGGCGCTTGAGCTCCGGTCGCGCGCCCGCGATCATCGCCGCGTCGATGCCGACCCCGGCCATGACCAGGAAGGCGTGCTCGCTCACCGTGCCGTCGGGCCGGTGCGCCGTCGCCACGCCGACGTCGATGCGCCGCGTCTCGCCGGCGAAAGCGACCGCGCACGCGCTCTCCACGCTGGCGAACGGGACGCCGATGTTGCGCGCCAGCAGGTTGCCGGTCCCGGCCGGGATGAGGCCGAGCGCCGCGTCGCTGTCGCGCAGCGCCTCCGCCACCGACCGGACCGTTCCGTCGCCGCCCGCCGCGAGCACGAGCGACGCCCCGCGGTCGAGGGCATCCCGCACCTGCGCCTGTCCGCCGTCCTCCGGCGTCGTCTCCAGCCAGAGCAGGTCGATGCCCTCGGGATGCCGGTCCGCCTCCGCGGCCGCGGCGGCAGCCTCCACCGCCGCCCTGACCCGCGCGACGTCGACCCGGATCGGGTTGTAGACGACCGCGACCAGGGTGCGCTCGTCCCCGCCCCGTCCGTTCACTCTGCTCACGCTACCTGTTGCGCATCGGTCGATAAGCTGGTCAGGTGATCGATCCCGTGCTCCTTCGCGAGAACCCCGATGTCATCCGGCGCTCCCAGGAGGCGCGCGGCGACTCCGTCCAGCTCGTCGACGAGGCCATCCAGGCCGACCTCGAGCGCCGCGCGGCCATCACGGCCTTCGAGGAGCTGCGCGCCGAGCAGAACGCGTTCGGCAAGCAGGTCGCCAAGGCGCCGAAGGAGCAGAAGAAGGAGCTCGTCGCGCAGGCCCAGCAGCTGGCCGGCCGGGTCAAGGAGGCGCAGCAGGCCGCCAACGACGCCGACGCGCGCTTCGAGCGGCTGATCCGCAGCATCGGCAACCCGATCGTGGACGGCGTCCCGGCGGGCGGCGAGGACGACTTCGTCGTGCTCAAGACGGTCGGCGACATCCCGACGTTCGACTTCGAGGCGCGCGACCACCTGGAGCTGGGCGAGCTGCTCGGCGCCATCGACATGGCCCGCGGCGCCAAGGTCGCCGGTGCACGCTTCTCGTACCTGCGCGGCATCGGCGCACGGCTCGAGCTCGCCCTGATGAACATGGCGCTCGACAAGGCCGTGCAGAACCGCTTCATCCCGATGATCACCCCGACGCTCGTGAAGCCGGAGATCATGCAGGGCACCGGCTTCCTCGGCGCCCACGCCGACGAGGTCTACCACCTGGAGAACGACGACCTCTACCTGACCGGAACGAGCGAGGTCGCCCTCGCCGGCTACCACGCCGACGAGATCATCGAGGTCGACGAGCCGCTGCGCTACGCCGGATGGTCGACCTGCTACCGGCGCGAGGCCGGCTCGGCGGGCAAGGACACGCGGGGCATCATCCGCGTGCACCAGTTCGACAAGCTGGAGATGTTCGTCTACACCCGACCGGAGGAGGCGGAGGCCGAGCACGAGCGGCTGCTCGGCTGGCAGGAGGAGATGATGCAGGCGCTCGGCCTCAGCTACCGCGTCATCGACACCGCCGCGGGCGACCTCGGCTCCAGCGCCGCGCGCAAGTACGACGTGGAGGCGTGGATCCCGACCCAGGGCCGGTACCGCGAGCTCACGTCCACTTCGAACTGCACGACGTTCCAGGCCCGCCGGCTCGACATCCGGTACCGCACCGAGAGCGGCAAGACCGCGCCGGTCGCCACCCTCAACGGGACGCTGGCGACCACGCGCTGGCTCGTCGCCATCCTGGAGACGCACCAGCAGGCGGACGGCTCCGTGCGCGTGCCGGAGGCGTTGCGGCCCTACCTGGGCGGGTTGGAGCTGCTGGAGCCGATCCGTTCGTGAGCGACGACTCCCGCCTGCTGATCGCGCTCGACGTCGACGGCACGCTCATCCATGAGGACGAGACGGTCGGCGATGCCGTCCGCACCGCCGTCGCCCGCGTGCGCGACGCCGGCCACGAGGTCATGCTGGCGACCGGCCGCAGCTGGGAGACGGCCCGGCCGATCCACGAGACATTCGGCCTGACCAGCGAGTTCGTCGTCTGCGCCAACGGTGCGCTCACCATGAAGCGCGACGACACCGTCGAGGGCGGTTACCGGCGTGAGTTCATCGAGGTGTTCGACCCGACCGAGGTGCTGGAGACGATCCGGCCGCACCTGCCGAGCGGCAGCTTCATGGTCGAGGGGCCGACCGGCTTCCGCCGCTACACCGAGGGCATGACCGACTGGGAGCTGGTGAACGCCGAGCAGGTGCCGTTCGAGGAGCTGCTGCGGCATCCCGCGACCCGTGTCGTCGTGGTGTCGCCGGAGCACGACACCGAGGAGTTCCTCTCGATCGTCGACCGGATGGGCCTGCAGCGGGTCAGCTACGCGATCGGCTGGACGGCGTGGCTCGACATCTCGCCCGACGGCGTCAGCAAGGCGACCGCGATGGAGCGCGTGCGGCACGCGCTCGACATCCCGCGCGCGAACGTGGTCGCCGTCGGCGACGGCCGCAACGACATCGAGCTGCTGACCTGGGCCGCCGAGTCGGGCCTCGGGGTCGCCATGGGGCAGGCGCCGGACGAGGTGAAGGCGGTCGCGACGCGGTCGACCGGAACCGTCGTGGAGGACGGGCTCGCGCAGGTGCTCGACGCCCTCTGAGCGACGCGACGCGCGCCCTTCCAGAGCATTGCCAGCCTCCCGTGGGAGTCTTAAAGACGGCGTGTGCTGCATTTCTGCACGCGTCGCTCTGTTTGCACGACCGATCCCGGAAGGAAGTGAATGAGCGAGATGCCCACCCGCGCGCAAGCGCGAGCGCAGGAGAAGGCCGCCGGACCAGCGGTCCGCCACGGACGACTCAAGCAGCACCACCCGCTCTCCTTCCTCCTCAAGATCTTCGTCGCCGTGGTCGCCGTCGTCGGCGTGACCGGGGTCTCGCTCGCGGCCTACGCGGCCGTCGACGTGGTCAGCAGCGTCAAGAAGTCGGTCAAGCTCGTCGATGCGAAGGGCAACGAGTCGACCCCGGGCGTCGGCGCGATGAACGGCGCGTTCAACGTCCTCCTCGCGGGCAGCGACAGCGGCGGCGGCAACGCGGCGTACGGCGAGCGCGACGAGAACCTCAACGACGTCACGATGCTGCTGCACGTCTCCGCCGACCACAAGAACGCCACGGTCGTCAGCTTCCCGCGCGACATGTTCGTCTCCATCCCGTCGTGCCCCGACCCCAAGGGCGGCAGCTTCGACGCGATGAGCCGCCAGAAGATCAACAACTCGCTGAGCTACGGCGGCCTGGCCTGCACCGTGCTGACGGTGGAGAAGCTGACGGGACTCGACATCCCGTACGCGGGCGTCATCCAGTTCGATGGCGTGATCGAGATGTCGAACGCGGTCGGCGGCGTGCCGGTCTGCGTCGCGGGAGACATCAAGGACCCGTACACCGGCCTCGACGTGAAGGCCGGCCAGAACGTGCTGCAGGGCTCGCAGGCCCTCGCGTTCCTCCGCACCCGCCACGGCGTCGGCGACGGCTCCGACCTCGGCCGGATCAGCAACCAGCAGGTGTTCCTGTCGTCGCTGGTCCGCACGATCAAGAGCGCCGACGTGCTCAGCAACCCGGTGAAGCTGTACGGCCTTGCCAAGGCGGCCACCAGCAACATCACGCTCTCGGAGAGCCTCAACAACCCGACCACGATCGTCTCCATGGCGATGGCGCTGAAGAACGTCGACGTCAGCAAGGTCGTCTTCGTGCAGTACCCCAACCACTACGTGGACGGCGGAGTCGCCCCGACCGTGGATGCCGCCGACCAGCTGATGGGCGCCCTCCGCAACGATCAGCCGGTGGTCGTGACGGGCGACACGGGCGTCGGCTCGCAGACCGACCCGAACGCCCCGAACGCGCAGGCCCCGGCGACACAGGCCCCGGCGACGGAAGCGCCCGCGACGCAGGCGCCGGCCGATGGCTCGGGCTCCGGCTCCGGCTCGGGTTCGACCGCCGGCGGCTCCGGTTCGGTCGAGCTGCCGTCCGACGTGCACGGCCAGACCGCCGCGCAGTACACCTGCTCGAAGCCGTTCTCCGACTGACCCCCACCCCGGTTCGCTAGAATCGGGCGACGCCGGCTCGCGCCGGCGCCAGGAGGGCTGTCCGAGCGGCCGATGGAGCCAGTCTTGAAAACTGGTGGGCAGAAATGTCTCGTGGGTTCGAATCCCACGCCCTCCGCCGGCCGTTCGTTCTGCGGCGCACCACTGCCTCACGCGAACTGGGGATGTTGTATAAACCTTCAGATTCGATAGTTTCAGCTCGATAGAGAGGCATCGAGCGATGAGCACCCCACCTGGCTGGTTTCCGAATCCGACGAACGCTGACGAAGAAGTTTA
The DNA here is from genome assembly GCA_003367665.1 of Leifsonia sp. ku-ls. Taxonomy (GTDB): domain Bacteria; phylum Actinomycetota; class Actinomycetes; order Actinomycetales; family Microbacteriaceae; genus Leifsonia. The sequence goes on from QKXI01000014.1 coordinate 195,063, forward strand.
CTGGGACGGTGACCGCTGGACGGGTGATACCAGGCCCGTATATAAGGCAGCCGTCGCCGAATCCCACGGGGAGCTCGGCTCGGATGTTACGTCGTCAGACGGTCCGCAAGACCAAGTGATCCTGAACGACGTGGCAGCGGTTCCCACGAGCGCTCCTGAGCGAAAGCCGAAGAAGCGGGCGCTCTGGATAGCGATCGGGGCGGTGTTAGTGCTCCTCGTCATCGGTGGCACCACGACTTTGGTCGTGGCCAGCAATGTGCATTCGCAGCAGGTTGCGGCGGAGAAGGCAGCGGCGAAGAAGAAGGCGGATGCTGAACGGGCTAAGGAGGCTGCCGAGGCCGCGCAGCAGGCCGCGGACGATGCGAAACGAGCCCAGCGGCGCGACATGGTGACCCAAGTGGAAGCCTCGATCAAGAAGATGGCAGAGGATGACATCAGCAAAGGCGTCCTGACTGGTCCGGTGCTGACGGTGACGTGCAATCCGGTCTCGGGATCCACGGATGACTTGACGGACACGACCACGACGTTCGACTGCTTCGTGGCCAACAAGGACAACGGGGATGGGACCAGCTCGGGCTATTTCTTCAACGCCACGGTCAACTGGACGAGTGGTTCGTACACCTATGGCTTGGGCAAATCGGGGACCTAATCCCGGCTCGACAAGCGACCGGACTCTGTGAGCTCTCCTTCGTAGAGGTGGCGGACTACTCCGCGTACACGATCCGCGTCCCACCCCGCCCCGCCGCCTCCAGCGTCGCCGCCCCCGACCCCGGGGTCGTGACGATCACGTCGAAGTCGTCCAGCGACGCGATCCGGTACGCCCCCTCGCCCGGGAATTTCAGCGAGGTCGCCACCAGGATGCTGCGGTCGGCCGCCCCTCGCATCCGGTGTTTGATGCCCGCCTCCTGGTTCAGGTCGGTGACGACCGAGCCGTCCGGGCGGATGCCGCCGCTGCTGATGACGGCGACGTCGGCGTGGATGAGCGCGAGCATCTGCTCCGTCAGCGGGCCCGACACCGTGCCCGGCTTCGAGCCGACCGCGCCGCCGAGGAGGATGAGCGTGCAGGCCGGGTCGTCGCCGAGCACGCGCAGGATCCAGAGGTTGTTCGTGACGATCGTCACCGGGCGGTCGCGCAGCAGGCGGGCGACCGCGAGGGTGGTGTGGCCGATGTCGAGCAGTACGACGTCGCCGTCGTCGATGAGGGCGGCGGTCGCCGCGGCGATCACTCGCTTCTCCGCGGCGTCGGCGTCGTGATCCGTCAGCTCATCGTCCGCGGCCTCCGCGAGCGTCGCGCCGCCGTGCACCCGGCGGAGGCTGCCCGCGAGCTCCAACCGCTCCAGGTCGCGGCGGATCGTGGTGCCGCTGACGGCGAGCAGGCGGGAGAGCTCGTCGACCGTCACGCTCCCGGCCTCCTGCACGCGCTCGACAATGGCGGCTTCGCGCTGATGGGTCAGCATGGCACCCCTCTCCGGTTCACGCTCCCAGCGTGGCGGTGCTCATTCTCGCTCATATGAACGCCGAATGAACAGTGTCCAGCGCTCATTTGAAAGCTCTTTCGCCGCTATCGCCAGAAACGCGCGCCGCGGTTAGCGTGAAACCGCTCGCCCCGGACGGACGGGCATCCTCCCCACCTTCACCCCTCCCACCACTGGAGCGCTCACGTGAAATCCACCCGCCTGTTCGCCTCGCTCGCGGTCGTCGCGGCCGCCGGGCTCGCTCTCGCCGGCTGCGCGCAGAGCAGTTCCGCCGCCTCCGCAAGCGACGGCGCCGACAAGAAGCTCACCGTGTTCCTCAGCGCCGACACCAACATCCAGGACCTCTGGCAGAAGACGCTGATCCCCGCCTTCGAGAAGGACAACCCCGGCTACACCGTCTCGGTCGACTTCGACCTGCACGGCCTGCACGACCAGCAGACCGTCGCGAAGCTCACCGCGGCGACGCTGCAGAAGAAGGACCCGGGCTACGACCTGGTCGACGCCGGCTTCGTCTCGCAGGTGGCGGCCTCCGGTCTGCTCACCAAGGTCTCCGACAGCACCGTCCCCGGTCTGAAGGACGTGCCGGCCGACCTGGTGAAGGCCGGCGGCAACGGCGGCATCCCCTACCGCGGCTCGAGCGTCGTGCTCGCGTACGACACCAAGACCGTTCCGACCCCGCCGAAGACGCTCGACGACCTGCTCGCCTGGATCAAGGCCAACCCGGGCAAGTTCACCTACAACTCCCCGGACACCGGCGGAAGCGGCCAGTCGTTCGTGACGACCGTGCTCGACCAGAACGTCTCCGCAGCCGACCGCACGAAGCTCGTCACCGGGACCGACCCGAGCGTCGAGACCTCCTGGGACAAGGGGTTCGCGACGCTCGCCGGCCTGAACCCGTACGTGTACCAGAAGGGCGTCTACCCGAACGGCAACAATCAGGTGCTCGACCTGCTCTCCAGCGGCCAGATCTCGATGGCCCCGGTCTGGAGCGACCAGTTCGTCACCGGTCACAAGAACGGGCAGATTCCGGCGAACATCGCCTACACGCAGATCTCCGACCCGTCGCTGACCGGCGGCGCCAGCTACCTCGGCATCCCGTCCGCCTCGCCGCGTCAGCAGGGCGCCGAGAAGCTCGCCTCGTGGCTGCTCAGCCCGGCGGCGCAGACGCTCATCTCCGACAGCATCTCCGGCTACCCGGTGATCTCGCTCGACAAGCTGCCCGCCTCGGTGCAGACCCTGTTCAAGGATGCCGACATCGCCCACCTGCGGCCGGGCTACTTCGCCACCGTGGCCTCCGACATGAACAAGGCCTGGGCCCAGAAGGTCCCCGGCAAGTAATGGTCGTCGCCACCGCCACCACGGCGGCCGCCGCCGCGGACCGCAGCGCACGACGTGCGCGGCGGTCCGCGTTCGCGGGCTTCCTGCTCGCCCTGCCGCCCGTGGTCGTCATCGCGCTCTTCGTCGGCGTCCCCGTCGTCCTGGCGCTCGCCTTCAGCGTGGGATTCACCGGGGGACTCAACTCGGTCATCGCGGCGGTCGGGCAGAACGTGCACCGCGCCGACGGCGTGATGCCGACGTTCGCCGCCTACGGCGACGTGTTCGCCACCGACTCCTTCTGGCAGGACCTGGCGCTGACCCTCGGCGTCACCGCGGCCAGCACCGCGATCGTGCTCGTGCTCGCCGGCGGCATCGGCCTGTACCTGCGGCTGCGTGGCGGCTGGCTGGCGCGGGTGCTCTCCGCCGTGGCGATCGTCCCGCTGTTCATCCCCGTCGTCATCGCATCGTGGGCCATCCTGACCTTCTACGCGGCGGACGGCTTCCTGCGGAGCCTGCTCGCCCAGGTCGGGCTGGAGGGCCCGGTGTGGTCGTACTCCGCGATCGCGATCGTCATCGGCTCGGCGTGGACCTCCCTCCCGTTCGCCGTGCTCATGATCACCTCGGGCCTGCAGTCCGTGCCGGACGCCCTGATCGAGGCCGCGCGGGACGCCGGCGCCGGCACCGCGCACATCGTCCGCACCATCCTGCTGCCGATGTGCGCCGTCCCGATCGTCATCGCCGTCACCTTCACGGCCATCGGCGTGATCGGCTCGTACACCGTGCCGTACTTCACCGGCCCGAACGCCCCGACGATGCTGGGCGTCTCCCTGGCGAGCTACTTCACGTCGTACAACCAGCCGCAGCAGTCGCTGGTGATGGCGTTCGTCGTCTTCCTCGCCGCGGCCGTCATCGGCGCGCTCTACGTCTGGGCGAACTTCCGCAGCGCCCGGCAGGAGGGACGGATCTGATGCCCCGCACCGTTTCGACCGCTCTGCGCTCGCTCGGCGCGACCGTGTTCGCGCTCGTCCTGCTGGTCTTCGTGCTCGGACCGCTGCTGTGGCTCGGCCTGCACGCGTTCGCCGACCGCTGGACGTACCCGAACCTCCTCCCGGACTCGTGGACGCTGCGCTGGTGGCAGACGGTGCTCAGCGACCAGGCACTCGGGTCGTCGATCCAGAACTCGCTCCTCATCACGCCGCTCGTCGTGCTCGTGTCCGCCGTGGTGTGCCTGCCCGCGGCGTACGCCTTCGCGCGGTTCGAGTTCCCGGGACGGCGGCTGTTCCTGATCGGCCTGTTCGCGACGAACGCGTTCCCGCGGATGGGGCTGTTCGCGACCCTCGCCTCGCTCTACTACGCGCTCGGCCTGATGAACACGGTCGCCGGCATCGTCATCGTGCAGCTGCTCGGGACCGTCGTCTTCATGACCTGGATCCCGGCCGCCGCGTTCGCCGCCGTGCCGCGGTCGCTCGAGGAGGCCGCGCGCGACGCCGGGGCCTCCCGCGCGCGCGTCTTCTTCGGCGTGACGCTCCGGATGGCGTTGCCCGGCATCCTCGTCGGCGCCGTCATGGCGTTCCTCGCGGCCTTCGACGAGGCGCAGGGCACGTACCTGGTGGGCGCGCCCGACATCCTGACGATGCCGACCGAGATGTACAGCCTCGTCCTCAACTTCCCCAAGCAGGTGGCGGCCGTGTTCTCCATCCTGCTCGCCATCCCCTCGGTGGTGCTGCTCCTCGCCGTGCGCAAGCACGTCATGGGCGGCCAGCTGGCCGAGGGCTTCCAGCTCAAGTGAAGGAGACCCCCGTGTCCTCTCCCGACACCACCGACGGCCTCACCCTGAGCGGCCTCGGCAAGACGCTCGGCGGCCGCACGATCATCGACGACCTCTCGCTCACGGTCCGGCGCGGCGAGCTCGTCTCGCTGCTCGGGCCCTCGGGCTGCGGCAAGACGACCACGCTCCGGATGATCGCCGGCTTCCTCCCGCCGGACGCCGGCCGCATCGTCATGGCCGGCCGCGACGTCACCCGGCTCGGACCGGACAAGCGGCCGAGCGCGATGGTGTTCCAGAACTACGCGCTCTGGCCGCACCTGACGGTCGCCAAGAACGTCGCATACCCGCTGCGCCTGCGCCGCCTCCCGCGCGCCGAGATCGCCGAGCGGGTGGACCAGGTGCTCGGCCTGGTCAACCTGCTGCACCACCGCGACTCCCGGCCGCCGCGCATCTCCGGCGGCGAGCAGCAGCGTGTCGCCCTCGCACGCGCCCTGGTGCAGGAGCCGGACGTGCTGCTCCTCGACGAGCCGCTCAGCAACCTCGACGCCAAGCTGCGGGTGCGGGTGCGCGAAGACATCCGCGACCTGCAGCAGCGGCTCGGCATCACGACCGTCATCGTCACGCACGACCAGGAGGAGGCGCTCTCGATCTCCGACCGCGTCGCCGTGATGAACCGGGGACGGATCGAGCAGTTCAGCTCGCCGGCCGAGCTGTACGCCCGGCCGGCGACGGAGTTCGTCGCCACCTTCGTCGGCGCGCTCAACCGCTTCGACGGCAGGTTCGACGGCACGCGCATCCAGGAGGGACCCGGCGTGGTCGGCGTGCGCCCGGAGAACGTCACCTTCAGCTCGACGCCCCGGCCGGGGGCGCTGCGGGCGATCGTCGAGCGCGTGGTGCCGCACGGGCATTTCGACGAGGTGCGGCTGCGGCGGGAGGACGTCACGCTCTCGGCGTACGTCTCCGGCGCCTCGCCGCGGCCGGGGGAGGTGGGGTTCGCCTCCATCGACCGGGCGCTCGTCTACCGGGACGGCCGGCTGGTGGAGCCCGCCGTCGCGTCGCCCGTTCCGGCGGTGGTCGCGTGACCCGGCCGGCGCCCGTGCGCATCTCGGCCCACCGCGGCGACTCGTCGGCGTTCCGCGAGAACACGATTCCCGCCATCCGGTCGGCCATCGCGAAGGGTGCGGAGGTCGTGGAGGTGGACGTGCGCCTCACCGCCGACGGCCACGTCGTCGTGCTGCACGACCCCACCCTGGAACGCCTCTGGCACGACCCGCGACCGATCGAGGAGGTGCCCGCGGCCGACCTCGCCCGCTTCGGCGCCCCCGACGACCGGCCGCCGCTGCTCGCCGAGGTGCTGCCGCTGTTCGACGGCGTCGCGAGCAGGCTCGTGATCGACATGGACAGCCCGGCCTTCGCCGCGCCGGCGCACGTCGTCGTCGCCGAGGCCGGGGTGGTCGTGGACTGGTGCGGCGACCTCGACGCCATGCGCGTCCTGCGCGGACTGGACGCCGACGCGCGGCTGTGGCTGCCGTGGCGGTGGATGCGTGTGCCGACGGAGGCCGAGCTGGCGGAGCTGTCTCCGGTCACGGTGAACGTACCGTTCCCGATCGCCGACGACGCGTTCGTGCGCGGTGTGCACGAGCGCGGCCTCCCGGTCACGGTGTGGACCGTGGACGAGCCGGACGACCTCTCCCGCGCGCTCGCCCTCGGCGTGGACACGATCACCACCAACCAGCTGGACCGCCTGTGCGCGATGCGCGAGGCCGCGGCCGCCGCTGCGACCGTCCCCGACGTGGAGGCCGTCCGGTGAGCCCCGACGAGCTGCACGACGCCCGCGACCTCGCCCTGGAGCTTGCCGCCTGGGCCATCGGGCGCACGCGCACCTACCGGGTGACGTCGGTGTCCACCAAGGCGAACCCGGCCGACCTGGTCACCGAGCTGGACCGGTCGATCGAGCGCCACGTGCGAGAGCAGGTGGGCCGGTGGTTCCCCGACCACGCCTTCGTCGGCGAGGAGTACGGCGGCGAGGCGGCGCAGGGGCGGCCGACCTGGTACCTCGACCCGGTGGACGGCACGACGAACCTCGCCAACGGCATCCCGTGGACCGCGTTCTCGCTGGCGCTCGCGGTCGATGACCGCGCGCTCGTCGGCGTGGTGGCGGACCCCTGGCGCGACCTGTTGTTCGACGCGATCGCCGGCGAGGGCGCGCGACGCGACGGGGAGACTCTCGCGATCCCCGCGCGGGACTCGCTCGTCGGCGGCGTGGTGAGCAGCGAGCTCGCCGGCCACGAGGCCTGGAGCGGGATGGACGCGCTGGCGCAGGCGCTCACCGAGCGGTTCTGCACCCTCCGCGTGATGGGCTCCGGCACGCTCACGCTGCTGGGACCCGCGGCCGGCCGCGGCGCGGGAGCGGTCATCCACCGCTTCAGCCCCGTCGACCACCTGGCTGCCTGCCTCATCGCGGCCGAGGCGGGCGCCGACGTGCTCGGGCAGGACGGCCGCCCGACGGTCTTCCCGGCGAGCGGCGGCATCCTCGTGGCGGCGCCGGGAGTGAGCGCCGAGCTCCACGGCCTGTGGAGCGGGGCGCTGGTCCGCTGACCTCGGCGGCGGCTCAGCCGTCCGGGTTGATGGAGAGCTCGTACCGGTCGCCGCGGTACAGCGACGTCGTCTGCTCGGCGATCGTGCCCTCCTCGGTGATGCTGCGCGAATGGACGCGGAGGCACGGCTGCGTCGGGTCGATCTTCAGCAGAGCGGCCTGTCCGGCGTCCGGCAGCACGGCCGACACGCGGGACTCCGCGCGCGTGAGGTTCATCCCGTACTTGCGGTACAGCAGCTCGTAGAGCGAGCCGGTGAGATCCTCGCCGAGCAGGCCGGGAACGGACTCGGCGTTCAGCACCGTGCGGTCGATGCACAGCGCGGTGTCGTCTCCGAAGCGCAGCCGCTCGATCGTGACGATCTGGTCGTTCCTGTGGATGCCGAGGTCGTCGGCCGCTTCGGCGGTCGCCGGCCCGATGCTGGCGGAGAGGACCTTCGCGTGCGCCGTCATCCCGGCGGCCTTCATCGAGTCGGTGAAGGAGCCCATCACCATCCGCTTGGTCACCGTCGGCTGCGCCACGAAGGTGCCGCGCCCGCGGACCCCGACGATGCGCTTCGCCTGGATGAGCACCTGGAGCGCGCGCCGCACGGTCATCGCCGACACCCCGTACTGGGCGGCGAGAGCTTGCTCCCCGGCGATCCTCTCGCCCGGCTGCATCTCCGAGATGGATCGGGAGAGGTCCTTCAGGACCTCTTCGTACTTGGCCACCATTGGTTGCGCCCCTCCCGTGCCAACAGTCGACGGTTCCCCATCAGTGACGGATAACCCCAACGTTAACGGACGCGGCGCGTGCCCCGACAGCGTCCGCCGCGGCGACGAGGTCCAGGGTCAGGGCGTACGCGTCGGTGACCGCCTTCCCGACGACCACGGTCGACGCGCCCGCGAGGAACGCGCCGCGCACGTCATCCGGGGTGGCGAAGCGGCCCTCGGCCACGATTTGCACGTCGGGGAAGCGCCGGGCCAGCTCCTCGATCGCCCGGAGGTTCGGACCGCCCGGCCGGACGTCGTCCTCGCTCGCGCCGACGAGGGTGGTGCCGAGCACATCCACCCCCGCCTCCAGGGCTCCGGCCGCATCCTCGATCGTGGACAGGTCGGCCATCACGGTCAGGCCGAGCAACCGGGCGTGCGAGACCACCCCGCCCAGCGTCTCCCCGCCCGGGCGCGGCCTCGGCGTCGCGTCGAGGGCGACGATGTGCGCGCCCGCCGCCGCGATCTCGTCCACCTCGAACCGGGTGGGCGTGATGTACACCTCGCTGCCGTCGTAGTGCTTCTTGCGGATCCCGATGACCGGCAGCTTCACCGCACGGACGATCTGCGAGATGTCCGCGACGCCCTCGGCCCGGATCCCGGACGCGCCGGCCTTCTCGGCGGCCAGGGCCATGCTGACCATGACGTGCGGGTCGCGCAGCGGGCTTTCTTCCGGCGCCTGGCAGGAGATGAAGACGCCGCGAGGCAGCGGCAGCTCAGCGGAGCCGTTGGTGTGGTCAGTCATCGGTGTCCTTTTCTATGACGCTCACGCCCACGAGCGGGAAGAGAGCACGGAGGTTCGTATACCGCAGCAGACGCTCGGCGCCGTCGAGGGCGTTCCCGTGCGGCGGCACGCGACCGGCCCGGGGGAAGCGCTCGGCGACGAGCCTGTCGAGGACCGGGTCGAGGAGGTCGGATGCGCCCGTCAGGCGCCCGGAGACCGCCCAGTCGAACGTCGAGTCGGAGGCGTACCCGGCACGGCTGCCGGCGGCGATGACCGCATCGGCGAGATGGGAGGCTGCCTCGGCCCAGATGAGCCCGGCCGTCCGGTCGCCGGCGCGCGCGGCCGCCGCGACCGCCGGTGCGAACGAGGCAACCAGACCGACGGGGGAGGCTGAGCCGGCGATGGCCGCGGCCACGTCCGCCGCCGGACCATACTGCTCCTCCATCGCGGAGAGCAGGGCCGCCGATCCGCCGGCCCGGCCGTCGTAGGCGCTGAGCGCCGCGATGATGCCGCGCCGCCCGATCCACCAGCCGGAGCCCTCGTCGCCGATGAGCGAGCCGACGCCGTCGACGCGCGCGACGCCGGCCGGGCCGATCCCGAGACCGACGATGCCGGTTCCCGCGGCGATGAGCACGCCCGGGCGACCCTCGAGTGCGCCGAGGTGAGACGTCACGGCGTCGTCGGCGATGACGACACGCTCCACCCCGAGGGTGCGGTGGAGCGACCGGAGCAGGTCCGCCGGTTCCGGCGCCCTGCCGTAGAGGCCCGTGACGCCTCCGGCGATCGCCCGCACGGCTTTGACGCCGAACGCCTGGGCCGCTGCTTCGCATCGCTGCCGGACGGTCTCGACGATGTCGGAGCCGTAGCGGAAGCCGTCGAGCTCGATCTCCTCCGTGGCGCCGGGCGAGTCGACGAGCCGGACGCGCGTCTGCGTCTGCCCGATGTCGAGCGCGAGGTCGGCCATCCGATCATCCCCTTCGGTTCTCCGCGTGTAACGGTCTTGTTTCGTCCTTGCATGCTCACTGAGCACGGTGTTAGCGTATCGGCAATCCTAGAGTGATTCAATAACCCTAGGGTAGAGCTAGTGACTTACTCATCAGGCCAAGGGAGACCCACATGAACAGCACGAAACCCGGGAGGCGCCTCGCGCGCTTCACGGCTGTCATCGGTGTCGCGGCGCTCGGCATCGCGATGGCGGGATGCAGCGGTTCCGGCGACGCCGGGAACGGCAGCGGCAAAGGGGCGGTGACCGTCCTCGCCGAGGACACCTCGTACACCGACAACTGGAAGAAGCTCCTTCCCGAGTTCGAGAAGGAGACGGGCATCGACGTCAAGATCGAGACGGTGCCCTACAGCGACCAGGCGTCCAAGATCCTCCTGAACTTCAGCCAGAAGTCCAGCGCCTACGACGTGGTCTTCACCGACAACGTCTACGGCACCGGCTATTACCAGTCCAAGTACATCGAGGACCTCTCGTCGTACGAGAAGGCCGGCGAGAAGTACAACTCGTTCGACCAGTTCTACAAGCCCTACCTCGCCCCGATGACCAAGGACGGCGCGACCTTCGGCCTCCCGGTCTACGGCGAGAGCACCTGGCTGATGTACCGCAAGGACCTCTTCGAGCAGTACGGGATCGACGGCGCCCCGAAGACCATGGACGAGCTCCTCGCCGACGCCAAGACCATCAAGGAGAAGTCGGGCGGCTCGATCGCCGGCATCACGCTCCGCGGCGCCCCCGGCATCCAGAGCGTCTACCCCTGGTCGGGCTTCCTCCGTGCCTTCGGTGGCGACTACTTCGACAAGTCGGGCAAGATCGACATCAACTCGGACGCGGCGGTGAAGGCCGCGCAGTTCTGGGGCGACCTGCTCAAGAACTACGGGCCGGCGGGCGTCGGCAACTTCGACTGGGAGCAGAACCGCATCGCCTTCACGCAGGGCAAGGCGGCCATGACCATCGACGCCACCGCGAACGGGCCGTACAACGAGGACGCGTCGGCCTCGACGATCGCGGGCAAGGTCGGCTACGCACCCATCCCCTACGCCATCCCCGACCCGCCGAAGAGCGGCAACACCGACAACTCGCTCAACGTCCACGCCCTCTACCTCTCGTCGTTCAGCAAGAACAAGGACGCCGCGTACAAGTTCATGGCGTGGGCGACGAGCAAGGCCGTGCAGGAGAACGCCGTCAAGACGACGGAGGCCGTCGGCGTCACCCTCACCGACGTCCTCGAGGGAGCCGAGTACAAGCAGAAGTACGCGCCGTTCCAGGAGGCCGTGCTGTCGCAGCTGAAGACCGGCAACGTGAACTACCTCCCGTCCGGTCAGGACGCGAACACCATCATCACGCAGGTGGGGCAGTCCCTCTCGCAGATCCTCGCGGGCGAGCAGTCGGCGAAGCAGGCGCTCGACGCCGCGCAGGACACCCTGAAGCAGCAGCTCAAGTAACGACGCACCACCCGTCCCAGCCGATCCGAACGGAAGCACAGTGTCAACACTCACGACGCGCACCCCACCCGGCCCCGTCGCCGGCGGGTCGCACAAGACGACGCCGGACCGACCGGTGAGGCGGGGACGGTTCAACACGAAGGCCGCGCTGGCACGATGGTCGCTCATCGTGCCGGCCGCGGTCGTCATCATCCCCCTGCTCGTCATCATCGTCGTCCAGGGCTTCCAGCTCGTCACCCACAACGAGAGCCTGCTCCGGCCGGGGTCGGGGGACGTGTGGGTCGGCTGGGACAATTTCGTTCGCGCCTTCCAGGATCCGACCCTGCTCGGCAGCATCCGCGTCACGCTGATCTACGTCGTCGCCGGCGTCGCCTTCGAGATGGTGATCGGCGTCGGGATCGCGGTGCTCCTGAACGGCCGGATGCCCGGGAAGGGCGTCCTCCGCGCGCTCATCCTCATCCCGATGGTCCTCACCCCCGTCGTGGCGGGTCTGATGTGGCGGCTGCTGCTCGATCCCACGTCAGGATTCGTCAACTACCTGCTCGGTCTGCTCGGCCTGGGCGACAACCACGCCTTCCTCTCCGACCCCGCCACCGCCCTGCCGGCCGTGATCATGGTGGAGATCTGGCAGAACACGCCGTTCGTGATCATCATCGTGCTCGCCGGCCTCGAGGCCCTCGACCCGTCGCCGTTCGAGGCTGCACAGTTGGACGGGGCGCACGGGTGGAAGCTGCTGCGCCACGTCACGCTGCCGATGCTCGCGCCGGTGCTGTCGATCGTCCTGCTGCTGCGGATCATCGACGCGGTGAAGACCTTCGCCCTGGTCAACACGATGACCAAGGGCGGCCCTGGCACGTCGACCCTGGCGATCAGCAACTACGTCTACCGGGTCGGGTTCGAGACCTTCGACATCGGCTACGCCACCACGGTCGGATTCCTCGTCTCCGTCGCCGTGCTCATCATCCTGTTCCCGACCGCGACGCGGCTCATGGGTCTCCGCATCAGAAAGGCACGGCGATGAAGACCGGTCGTCTCCTCCAGGCGGTCAGGGTCGCCGTCGTCTACCTGTTCGTCATCTGGTGCATCGCGCCGATCCTCTGGCTCGTGAGCACCTCGCTGAAGAGCGACGTCGACGCCTTCGCCTCCCCGCCGGTCTGGTTCTTCGTCCCGCAGTTCGGGAACTACGCCAACGCCTGGGCCGACGGCGGCATGGGCCACGCCATGCTGATCAGCGCGGCCGTCGCCGTCGTCAGCAGCATCCTGGGAATCGTCGCCGGGCTCCCGCTCGCCTACCTCACGACGCAGGTGTGGCCGTCCGAGTCCCGGGCCTCCGCTCGGGTGACGCTCGCCATCCTGCTGCTCACCACGGTTCCGCCGGTGCTCAGCCTCACGCCCTTCTACCGGACCTTCTTCGGCATCGGCCTCACCGGCAACGTGTACGGCCTCACCATCGTGCACACCTTCTATGCGATCCTGCTCGCGGTGCTGATCTTCCGGTCGTTCCTCGTCAACTTCCCGCGGGAGATCCGGGAGGCGGCGATGATCGACGGCGTCGGGGAGTGGCGGGCGCTGTTCCTGTGCATCGCCCCCAACGTGTGGGGCGGCATGTTCGCGACGTTCGTGCTCGCGCTCATCCAGTCGTGGAACGAGTTCCTCTACGCGCTCGTGCTCACCAACGGCGACAACCAGACGGTGCCCGTCACCATCGCGGGCTTCCTCAGCTTCTTCGGCACCAACTGGGGCCGGCTCACTGCGGCGGGCGTGATCGGCGCCCTCCCGATCGTCGTCTTCGCCATCCTGGTCCGCAAGCACATGGCGCGCGGGCTCTCGTTCGGCGGCGTCAAGTAATCAACCCCAAGGAGACAGAAACATGGTTCGCGTAGGAGTCATCGGCCTCGGCGCCATCGGCCGGGAGCACCTGGAGATCTATCGCGAGATCCCCGGCGTCGAGGTGACCGCGGTCGCCGACTTCGCCCGGGACGTCGCGGACGAGATCGCGGCGGAGATCGGGGCGCGGTCGTTCGGCAGCGCCACCGAGTTGCTCGAGGCCGGCATCGTCGACGCCGTCACGCTCAGCACCCCCGACCACCTGCACCACGACGACGCGGTCAGGATCCTGGAGGCCGGCGTCCACCTGCTGCTGGAGAAGCCGATCGCCACCACCGTCGAGGAGTCCGACGACCTCGTCCGGGTCGCGGAGGCGTCGGGCGTCGTCGCGATGCCCGGCCACACGCTCCGCTTCGCCAACCAGTACCTCACCGCCAAGCGGTTGGTGGCGTCGGGGGCGGTCGGTTCGGTCGTCCACGGCAACGTGCGGCGGAACAACAAGGTCGGCGTCGCCCGCCGCGTCGGCGGCCGTACGTCGGTGACCTTCTTCCTCGGCATCCACGACATCGACGCGCTCACCTGGATCGCCGGCGAGCGGGTCACCGCCGTGCAGGCGTTCGCGTCGGAGCAGCGCACGCCTGACGGCGGGCAGGCCGTCGCCGTCTCGGCGAACCTGCGCCTCGCCGGCGGCGGCGTCGTCGCGCTGGAGGCCGCCTGGGGCCTGCCGGACGCCTACCCGACCGACATCGACGCCCGCCTGCGGCTCGTCGGCGACGCCGGCGAGGTCCGCATCGACATCCACGACTTCGGGATGAGCGCCTTCACCGACGGCCTGACCTACCCGGTCCCCGCCGCCGGACCCGTGTACGGCGCGCCGCAGGGCATGCTCTACGAGGAGTTGAACGCCTTCCTGCGTGCCGTCCGCGGCGAGATCGAGGCGCCGGTCACCATGCGCGAGGCGGCCGACGCCGTCCGCGTCGCGACCGCGATCGACCGCGCGATCGCGAGCGGTCAGACCGAGACCGTCGAGTACCGCTGACGTTCGACCGGCGGCCGGGCAGTCTGGCGCGGCGCCCGGCCGCCGGTCGATCGTCATCCGCGCCGAGGAGAGGATCCCGTGGCTGAAGTCGTCGTCGTGCGTGATCAGGATGCTGCCGGTGAGTTGGCTGCGGGGAGCATCTTGGATGTGATCGCTGCCAAGCCGGAGGCGGTGTTGGGGTTGGCGACCGGGTCGACGCCGTTGGTGGTGTACCGGGCGTTGGAGCG
>QKXI01000015.1 GCA_003367665.1 Leifsonia sp. ku-ls
CGGCCGGCTGGGCCGGGGCGGCCGGCTGGGCCGGACGGCCGGCTGGGCCGGGGCGGCCGGCTGGGCCGGAGCGGCCGCCTGAGCCGGGGCAGCCGCCGGCGCGGGTGCGGCCTGCGGAGCCTCCTGGGCGGGGGCGGGAGCGGCGGGCGCCTCCTGAGCCGGCGCGGCCGGCGCGGCGGTCTCGGCGGGCGCTGCCTCGGCAGCCGGGGCCGCGGGCGCCTCGGCGCCGGCGCCCGAGCCGTCGCCGATCGTCACGAGCGCGGTGCCCACCTCGACGGTCTCGTCCTCCTGCACCAGGATCGCCTCGATGACGCCGGCGACCGGCGACGGGATCTCGGTGTCGACCTTGTCGGTCGAGACTTCGAGCAGGGGCTCGTCCACCTCGACACGGTCGCCAACGTTCTTCAGCCAGCGGGTGACCGTGCCTTCCGTGACACTCTCGCCGAGTGCCGGGAGGCTGACGGATTCGCTCATGAGCTTCTCTCCTTCAAACCTGATCGTTCAGTAGCTTATTGCAGGCGGGTCCGCGCGCGGCGGACCCGCCCGCGACGTCCTAGAGGGTGTGCAGCGGCTTGCCCGCGAGGTACAGGAAGGCCTCGCCGAGCGACTCGTTCTGCGTGGGGTGTGCGTGGATCAGCGGAGCGATGTCCTCCGGGTACGCCTCCCAGTTCACGGCCAGCTGCGCCTCGCCGATCAGCTCGCCGACGCGGGCGCCGATCATGTGCACGCCGACCACGGGGCCGTCGTTGACGCGGACGACCTTCACCGAGCCGTTCGTGCCGATGATCTCGCTGCGGGCGTTGCCGGCCAAGCTGTAGTCGTAGCTGCTGACGCTGTCGGCGCCGTACTTCTCGACCGCCTTCGCCTCGGTGAGGCCGATGGAGGCGACCTCCGGGTCGCAGTAGGTGACCTTCGGGATGTTGACGTCGGGGACGACGATCGGGTTGAGGCCCGCGATCTCCTCCGCCACGAAGATGCCCTGCTGGAAGCCGCGGTGCGCGAGCTGCAGGCCGGGGACGATGTCACCGACGGCGTAGACGCCGGGGACGTTGGTCTGCAGGCGCTCGTCGGTGATGACGAAGCCGCGGTCCATGGTGATGCCGACCTCGTCGTACCCGAGGCCCTGCGTGAGCGGGCCGCGGCCGACGGCCACGAGCAGCAGGTCGGCCTCGACCGTGTCGCCGTTCTCCAGCGTCACGACGACGCCGTTCTCGTTCTGGGTCACGCCCTGGAAACGGATGCCGAGACGGTAGTCGATGCCGCGGCGGCGGAACGCGCGCTCCAGCGACTTGCTGATCGCCTCGTCCTCGTTCGGGACCAGGTGCGGCAGCGCCTCGATGATGGTGACCTCGGCGCCGAACGACTTCCAGACGCTCGCGAACTCGACGCCGATGACGCCGCCGCCGAGCACGGCGACCTTGTTCGGGACGAAGTCGAGCTCGAGCGCCTGCTCCGACGTGATCACGCGTCCGCCGATCTCCAGACCCGGCAGCGAGCGCGAGTAGGAGCCGGTGGCCAGGATGACGTTCTTGCCGACGATGCGGTCCTCGCCGACCTGCACGGTCGTGGGGGAGACCAGGCGGCCCTCGCCCTCGATGACCGTGATGCCGCGGGCCTTCACCAGGCCCTGCAGGCCCTTGTACTTCTTCGCGACGATGCCGGTGCGGTACTCGGTCACGCCGTTGATGTCGACGCCCTGGAGCTGGGTGACGATGCCGTACTTCGCCGACTCCCGGGAGTAGTCGGCGACCTCGGCCGCGTGGAGCAGCGCCTTCGTCGGGACGCAGCCGCGGTGCAGGCAGGTGCCGCCGACCTTGTCCTTCTCGATCATGCCGACGGTGAAACCGAGCTCGGCCGCACGCAGCGCCGCTGCGTAGCCTCCACTCCCACCGCCGAGCACCACAATGTCAAAGTTCTGCTCAGACACCCAGCTACTCCCTCGCGCATCAGGATCATGTGACACGAATGCCGCCCAGGAGGGGTGGCTCCGGGAGGCGTGTTGATGGGCGGGATTTCCCGCCCATACGACCCTACTACTTCCCGGAAATGGTCTCGGCCAGACGCAGCAGCGCGCGTACGCTGACGGCGGACGGGCCCTTCCCGGTGAAACCGTACGGCGCGGCCGGGCTCTTCGCCGGTCCGGCGATGTCGAGGTGCGCCCACGGGATGCGCGGCGCGTCCTCGTCCTCGCCCGTGCGGCCCACGAACTCCTGCAGGAACACGCCGGCCAGCAGCGCGCCGCCCGCCGTGTTGCCCGGGTTGGCGTTGGCGATGTCCGCCACGTCGGAGTTGATCGTCGCGCGCAGTTCGCCCGGCAGCGGCATCCGCCAGAGCAGCTCGCCCGACTCCTTGCCCGCCGTGAGCACCTGGTCCACCAGGTCGTCGGAGCCCATCACCGCCGCGTACCGCGTGCCGAGCGCGACCATGGCGGCGCCGGTCAGGGTGGCGACGTCGACGATGGCGTCCGGCCGCTCCTCGCTCGCCGCCACCAGGCCGTCGGCGAGCACCAGGCGGCCCTCCGCGTCGGTGTTCAGCACCTCGACCGTGCGGCCGCCGCGGATGCGCAGCACGTCGTTGGGGCGGATCGCCGACCCGGACGGCATGTTCTCGGCGAGGCACAGCCAGGCCGTGACGCGCAGCGGGAGGGCCAGCCGGGCGGCCGCCAGCGCGACGGCGAGGACGGTGGCGGCGCCGGTCATGTCGTACTTCATCCCGACCATCCCGGTCGCGGGCTTCAGCGACAGGCCGCCGGAGTCGAACGTGATGCCCTTGCCGACGAGGGCGAGGTGCCGCTCGGCGTCGGCCGGCGCGTAGGACACCTTCACCAGCCGCGGCGGGCGGGTCGAGCCCTGGCCGACGCCGAGGATGCCGCCGAAGCCGTCGGCCGCGAGCCGCTCCTCGTCCCACACCTCGACCGTCACCGGCAGGTCGGCGGCGGCCTCCTGCGCCCGGGCCGCGAAGGTCTCGGGATAGAGGTCGAGCGGCGGGGTGTTCACCAGATCCTTGACCAGCGCGGCGGCCTCGGCGACCGCCGCCGCCCGGGCGACGAGCGCGTCGGCGTCGTCTGCGGCGCCGAGCACCTCGACGGCCGCGACCGGGTCCTTGGCGGCGGCGCGGCTCTTCTCCCGGTACGCGGTGAACGCGTACGCGCCGAGCGCCGCGCCCTCGAGCACCGCGCCGACCTCCGCCTCGCCCTGCGCGGGCAGGTCGAGCGCGACGGCGGCGGTCCCGGCGAGCTGGCGCACGGCGCTCCCCGCGGCGTAGCGGAGCGCGTCCGTCCCGTCCTCCGGGAGCCCGATCACGGCGAGCGAGGCGCCGGCGCCGCGCCCGGGAAGGCGCACCAGCTCGTCCTTCCCTCCTCCGAAGCCGACCTCGCGCAGCTGCCGGTCCAGCTCCTCACGGTGCTCGCCGGAGAGCACCGTGACGGCGTCGCGCGCGACACGCGCGGCGACGACGAGCACGTCGGCGGAGGTGGCGGGGGTGGAGGCGTCGGTCAGCGTCAGCGAGGGAACGGTCATGCTCCGACCCTAACGCGCGTGTTCGCTGTGGGCGTGGCCGCAGCCGCCCGTCGGCGGCCACCGGCGGGAGCCGCCGCTCTAGAGTTAAGGTATGCGAGACCCCGGCGAACTGTTCGAGCTCAACCCGGCACTCGATGTGCCGGACGGCCTGCCGCTGGTCGCGGGACTGACCGGTTTCGCCGACGCCGGCTCCGGCGTGAGCCAGCTCGGCACCTACCTGCTTGGCACCCTCGACAACGAGGTGGTCGCCACCTTCGACGCCGACATCCTGCTCGACTACCGCGCCCGCCGGCCGATCATCTACTTCGACCAGGATCACCTGACCGACTACCAGCCGGCGACCCTCAAGCTGTACCTCGCCTACGACGAGCTGCGTCAGCCGTTCCTGCTGCTCTCCGGCTTCGAGCCCGACTTCCGCTGGGAGGCGTTCACGGAGGCGGTGCTCGGCCTGATCGAGCGGTTCAAGGTCTCCACGATCACCTGGGTGCACTCCATCCCGATGCCCGTGCCGCACACCCGGCCGATTGGCGTCACCGTGAGCGGCAACCGCACGGAGCTGATCGACTCGATGTCGATCTGGAAGCCGCACACGCAGGTCCCCGCCAACGCCCTGCACCTGCTGGAGTACCGGCTGCAGCAGCTGTCGTACCCGATCGCGGGCTTCATCCTCCTCATCCCGCACTACCTGGCCGACACCGAGTACCCGGCCGCCGCGGTCGCCGCCCTCGACTCGATCAGCGCCGCGACCGGCCTGATCTTCCCGACCGACCGGCTGCGCCAGGAGGACCGCGAGTTCGTCGCCAACATCGACGAGCAGGTCGCCGGCAACCCGGAGCTGGGCCGCCTGGTGGGCACGCTGGAGGAGCGGCACGACTCCTACATGGAGGACACGCAGCTGCGTTCCCCGCTCACCGACAGCGACGGCGAGCTGCCCAGCGCCGACGAGATCGCGGCGGAGCTCGAGAACTTCCTCGCCTTCCGCCGCCACGGCGACGAGGACAACCCGCGCGGCGAGCGCTGAGCGCACACCCGATTCCGAGCGGATGCATAGCCGGGCGTAGGATCGTCCGGTGAATTCGCGTCGCTCCTGGATCGTCTACGGGATCGGCGTCTTCGCCTACCTGATCGCCGTCATGCAGCGCACCACGGTCGGTGTCGCAGGCGTCGCGGCGACCGAGCGCTTCCACGTCTCCGCGTCGGTGCTGTCGACGCTGGCGGTGGTGCAGCTCATCGTCTACGCCGGGATGCAGGTGCCGGTCGGCGTGCTGATCGACCGGATCGGCTCCCGTGTCCTGATGCTCGTCGGCACGGCCCTGATGGTGGTCGGGCAGGTGGCCGTGGCGCTCGCGCCGAGCATCGCGATCGCCATCGTCGGCCGCATCCTGGTGGGCGCGGGAGATGCGACGGTGTTCACCTCGCTGATGCGGCTGGTGAACTCCTGGTTCCGCGGTCGCATCGTCCCGCAGCTGTCGCAGTGGATCGGCAACGTCGGGCAGTTGGGCCAGGTGCTGTCCGCCGTGCCGTTCGCCCTGCTGCTGCACCTCTCCGGCTGGACGGTCGCGTTCCTCTCGGCCGCCTCGCTCTCCGTCGTCGCGCTCATCGGCATCGTCGTCGGGGTGACCGACCGACCGGTCGGCGCGAGCGAGGGGCCGCGGCCGGCGACCTGGGCCGACTCCCTCCGGCAGCTGCGGATCAGCCTGGCGCGGCCCGGCACCCAGCTGGGCTTCTGGTCGCACTTCGTGACGCAGTCCTCCGGCACCGTGTTCAGCCTGATGTGGGGCATCCCGTTCCTCGTCTTCGCGATCGGCATCGAGCCGGCCGAGGCGTCGGCGCTGCTGACCGTGCTGGTCGGCGCGGGACTCGTCTCCGGTCCCATCCTCGGCATCCTCACGGCGCGGTTCCCCATGCGCCGCAGCAACCTGGTGCTCGGCATCGTCGCCCTGATGGCGGCCGCCTGGACGCTGGTGCTGCTCTGGCCCGGGAAGCCGCCGCTGTGGACCATCGTCGTGCTCATCGCGGCGATCGGGATCGGCGGCCCGGGCTCCCTGATCGGCTTCGACTTCGCCCGCACCTTCAACCCGCTGCACAGCCTCGGGTCGGCCAACGGGATCGTCAACGTCGGCGGGTTCCTCGCCAGCTTCGTGATGATGTTCCTCATCGGCGTCTCACTCGACCTGCAGGCGCACGGCGCGGAGGGGGACGCGCAGCTCTACCAGCTCGACCACTTCCGCTGGGCGTTCGCCATCCAGTACGTGATCGTCGGGATCGGCGTCGGCTTCCTCGTGCACGCCCGCCGGCGGACGCGCCGCCACCTCAAGGAGGAAGAGGGAATAGAAGTGGCCCCTCTCTGGGTTGCACTTGTCGGAGCGTGGAGGAGGCGCGGCGGCCACGAGGCTCTGTGAGGACGTGGTCGGGGGAGCACGGGGAACGTGCAATAATTGATGTCTGGACCCGTTCATCTCCTGGGGCCGGAGCATTCGACGATGCCCGGCGCAGACCCCCAGGACTTGACATGGGTCTTAGTAGTGTCCGCACGCAAACCCTGAGCCAGGCCCGGCCGTCAGGATCCCGGCCCCTCCGCTTGGTATGAAAGGTGTTCACATGGCAACCCGTGCAGCAACGAAGACCCGCGAGCCGGAGGTCGAGGTCGATGAGACCGTGGCCGCGGCCGCGGTCGAGGAGACGGCGAAGCCCGCAGCCAAGAAGGCGGGCACGAAGGCGGCGCCCAAGAAGGCTTCGCCCAAGTCGACGGCTGCGAAGAAGCAGGCCGCCCCGAAGGGCAAGGCTGCGGACGACGAGGACGACGAGGTGCTCGACGACGACGCCGAGGTCGAGATCGACGAGGACGACGAGACGGAGGTCGACGCCGACGCGGAGACCGACGCCGACACGGAGGACGAGGCCGCGGCCGACGCCGACGAGACCGAGGGCGACGACGCCGAGAGCGCCGCGCCCGCGGCGGCCCCGGCCGGCGACCTGCCGCTGCCGACCGACGCGCTGGTGCTGCGCGCCGTCGACGAGGAAGACGACATCCCCGTCTACTCGACGACGATCACGGGCGCCACGGCCGACCCGGTCAAGGACTACCTCAAGCAGATCGGAAAGGTCCCGCTGCTGAACGCGGCGGAGGAGGTCGAGCTCGCGATGCGCATCGAGGCGGGCCTCTTCGCCGAGGACAAGCTCGCCAACACGCCGAACCTCAGCAAGGAGCTCGAGCGCGAGCTGAAGTGGGTCGCCCGCGATGGCCAGCGCGCGAAGAGCCACCTGCTCGGCGCGAACCTGCGCCTCGTGGTGTCGCTCGCCAAGCGTTACACCGGCCGCGGCATGCAGTTCCTCGACCTCATCCAGGAGGGCAACCTGGGGCTCATCCGTGCGGTCGAGAAGTTCGACTACACCAAGGGCTTCAAGTTCTCCACCTACGCCACCTGGTGGATCCGGCAGGCAATCACGCGCGCCATGGCCGACCAGGCGCGCACCATCCGCATCCCGGTGCACATGGTCGAGGTCATCAACAAGCTCGCCCGCGTGCAGCGGCAGATGCTGCAGGACCTGGGCCGCGAGCCCACCCCCGAGGAGCTGTCGAAGGAACTCGACATGACCCCGGAGAAGGTCATCGAGGTGCAGAAGTACGGTCGTGAGCCCATCTCGCTGCACACCCCGCTCGGCGAGGACGGCGACAGCGAGTTCGGCGACCTGATCGAGGACACCGAGGCGGTCGTCCCGGCCGACGCGGTGGGCTTCACCATGCTGCAGAAGCAGCTGGAGAGCCTGCTCGACTCGCTGTCGGAGCGCGAGGCGGGTGTCATCCGGATGCGCTTCGGCCTCGGCGACGGCATGCCGAAGACGCTCGACCAGATCGGTGACACGTTCGGCGTGACGCGCGAGCGCATCCGCCAGATCGAGTCGAAGACGATGGCGAAGCTGCGCCACCCGTCCCGCTCGCAGTCGCTGCGCGACTACCTCGAGTAAACCGGTGCGCTACCGACTGGCGGTCATCGCCGGCCGCCTCGCCCGCTGGCTGCTTCGCCTGCGGGGAGGCGGCTCCGCGGTGCCGGGCCGCGTCGCGCTCGCGATCGCCCCGAAGTTCCTGGAGCGTGCGGTCAGCCGGCTGCCCCTCGGCGTCGTGTTCGTGTCCGGCTCGAACGGCAAGTCCACGACGACGAACATGCTCACCGCGATCCTGCGCGAGCACGGGCTGAACGTGTTCACCAACCCGTCCGGCGGCAACCTGCCGCAGGGCATCGCCTCGGCGCTGCTCGCCGACGTGCCGCTCGACGGCTATGTGCGCGGCGACGTCGGGGTCATCGAGGTGGACGAGGCGTACGGCGTCGACCTCGCCCGCGTGCTGAAGCCGCGCGGCTCGCTGCTGCTCAATGTCCAGATCGACCAGCTGAACCGCTTCTTCGAGCCCACGCGCGTGATCGGGATGCTGCGCTCGATCGCGGAGGGCTCGTCCGAGTTCGTCGTCGTGAACGCCGACGACGACAGCCTGGCCCGGGTCGGCGCGGAGCTGGCGGCACAGGGACGCGACGTGACCACGTTCGCGGTCGCGCCGTCGCTCATCGAGGCGTCGCCCAACGGCCTGGCCAACGTGAAGGACCTGACCGGCGCGGCCGCCGGGTCGCTGCCCATCCCGTCGGTGTTCGTCAGCAAGCTCGAGGTGCAGAGCGCCCAGCTCACCATCGGCGGCGAGAACGTGCGCATCGGGCTGCCCGCGCGCGGGCTGCACTACGCGGTGGACGCCGCGGGCGCGACCGCGATGGCGCGCCGGCTGCTCGGGGACCGGTTCCAGCCGAACGCCGTGGTCGCGGCGATGGCGGCGCTGCGCACGGTCTACGGCCGCGGCGAGACGCTGAAGGTCGGTGACGAGGACGTCGAGATCATCATGATGAAGAACCCGCCGAGCCTCCAGCTCAACCTGGACTACCTCAGCGAGTCGCCGGAGCAGGTGTTCGTCTCGGTCGACGAGGGCACCCCCGACCCGTCGTGGATCTACGACATCGACCTGTCGAAGCTCAGCCACGTGGATGTGGTCTCCGGCACGAAGGCCTGGCAGTTCGCCACCCGATTCGCCTACGCGGGCATCGACGTGGACCAGGTCGTGCCGGAGTTGAAGCCGGCCCTGCAGGCGTTCCTCGCGCTGCCGAAGCCGTCGCGCGGCACGAAGACCATGATCGTCAACTACGAGCAGATGATGCTGATCCGCAAGCAGCTGGGCTTCCTCGACCTGGAGGGCGGCGAGCGATGACCGTGCTGCGCATCCTGCACCTGTACCCGGTCGAGCTGGGCATCAACGGCGACGCGGGCAACGTGCTCGCCCTGGCCGAGCGGGCCCGCTGGCGCGGCATCGACGTGGAGACGGTCGCGCACGCCCCGGGGGCGGAGCTGCCGGCGAGCGCCGACCTGGTGCACATCGGCTCCGGTCCGCTGTCGGGCCAGCGCGCGGTGCACGAGGATGTGCTGCGCATCGCGCCCACGCTGCGCGACTGGCGCGACGCCGGCGTCCCGATCCTCGCGATCGCGGGCGGCTGGCAGCTGCTCGGCACCGAGCTCGAGACCGCCGAGGGCGAGGTGCTCGCGGGCGCCGCGGTGTTCCCCACGCGCGCCGCGCTCGGCCCGAAGCGGCACGTCGGCGAGGTGGTCGCGCGGCTGGCCGACGGCACCGCGATCGCCGGGTTCGAGAACCACTCCGCCCGCACGGTGCTCGACGGCGCCGAGCCGCTCGCGCGCCTGGTCAGTGGCACCGGCAACGACGGCTCGACCGAGGGCGTGGTCGTTGGCGCGTCGATCGGCACGCACCTGCACGGTCCGCTGCTGCCGATGAACCCGGTCCTCGCCGATCGCCTGCTCTCGACCGCGCTGCGCGGC
Organism: Leifsonia sp. ku-ls; assembly: GCA_003367665.1. Lineage (GTDB taxonomy): Bacteria > Actinomycetota > Actinomycetes > Actinomycetales > Microbacteriaceae > Leifsonia. The sequence continues at coordinate 9,387 of QKXI01000015.1, forward strand.
GAGCTGCCGCCCGTGCCGCAGACCGAGCGCGTCGACCGCTACGCCACGAACGCCCGCCGCGCCATCGCCGACCGCCTGAACGTCTCCCTCTAGCCCCTTACCCCACCAACGCTTCCTCGGTTAATCCACTGAATCGCCCAGATTCGCCGGATTAACTGAGGAAGCGTTGGTTGGGGCCGGGTCAAGGGAGGTAGACGCGGGGGACGCGGGCGGAGACGCCGGTGACCATCTCGTCGGCGATGGTCTCGGCCCAGTCGGCGTACTGCTCGGCGGTCGGCTCGCCGGCGGTGCCGGGGCCGAAGAGGACGGCGGTGTCGCCGACCTCGACGCGGTGCGGTCCGGCGTCGACGAGCATGCTGTCGACCTCGACGGCGAGGACCGGGCAGCGGCGGCCGTTCAGCAGCACCGAGGTCTTGGCGATGCCGAGGGTCGGCACGCCGTCGCCGAAGCCGATCCCGAGTCGGGCGTGCGTGGTCCCGCCGACGTGCGCCTCGGTGACCGGCGCCTCCAGGCGCATCACGGGGATGAGGCCGAGCTCGGCGCCGGTCGAGTCGTCGAACGGCGAGAAGCCGTAGGCGGCGATGCCGAACCGCACCAGGTCGAAGCGCGCCTCGGGCATCCGGATGCCGGCCGAGCTCGCCGCCAGGTGCAGCAGCTCGAAGCGCGCGCCGAGCGACTCCGCCTCGGCCACCGCGTCCCGGAACTCCGCCAAGGCCGCCTCGTCGTCGGCGAGGGATGCGTCGGCCAGGTGCGACCATGCGGCCCGGATGCGCACGATGCCGCGCTCCTGCAGCTGCAGCGCCGCACGGATGAGGCCCGGCCAGTCCTCCCGGGTCGCGCCGTTGCGGCTCAACCCGGTGTCGACCTTCAGGTGCACCACGGCGGGACGGCCGGCGCCGGCCGCGGCGATGGCCTCCAGCTGCCAGACGGCGGAGATGCCGAGCTCGATGTCGGCCTCGATGCCCGCGCGCCAATCGGTGTCCTGCCCGTGAAGCCAGGCCAGGATCGGCACGTCGACGCCGGCGTGCCGCAGCACCAGCCCGGCCGGGATCTCGAGCACGGCGAGCGAGGTCGCTCCCGCCTCCAGTCCGGCCTCGGCGATGGGCAGCAGTCCGTGGCCGTACGCGTCGGCCTTGACCGCGAGCATGGTCTGCGCCGGCGCGATCCGGCGGGTCAGGTGCGCGACGTTGTGCCGCAGCGCCTGCAGGTCGATGACGGCGCGGGGGAGCGGCTCGGCGACGGCGTCCACGATGGTCATGCGGGCGTCCTCACTCGCTGTACGTCCTCTCGATGCGGCGGCCGAGCCGGCTGGTGATGACCGGTGCCGCGACACCGAGCGCACCGGCCCAGTCGAGCACGGTCGGCTCGCCGAGGGTGGCGTCCCCGAACAGGATGACGGGGTCGCCCGGCGCGGCGGAGTCGTCGCCGAGGTCGACGACGAACTGGTCCATGGCGATGCGGCCGGTGATGCGGCCGGTGGTCTCGCCGACCTTCACGGGCGCCTTGTTGGAGGCCACCCGGAGGATGCCGTCGGCGTAGCCGAGCGCCACCAGCGCGAGCGTGCTCGGCCGGGCGGTGCGATACGTGTAGCCGTACGAGACACCGCGGTGCGCGGGCACACGCTTGACCGCGATGACCTCGGCCTCCAGCCGCATCGCCGGTGCGGACGGCCGCGCCGGGTCGAGCCCGAGCAGTTCGGGGCCGAGGAGGCGGCGCGCGCCCGCGGACGTTCCCGGGCGTCCGGCCACGGTCGTCTCGACGGGGAGGCCCTCGTCGGCGATCGCGGCCGCGTCCTCGACCCGGGAGACGACGAAACCGCCGACCCCCGCATCCGTCAGCGCACGGGCCACGGGGATGAGCCCGTGTCCGTACGCGTCGGCGCGGAGATCGGCGGCGCAGTCGGGGAGCGGTGTCGCGAGCGCAGCGACGGTCGAACGGATGACGGAGAGGTCGATGTGGGCGCGCCTGCGCACGCCGGTCCTGATCGTCATGGCCCGGTCGGACTCGCTGTTCGCGATGGCCGCGTTAAGCGCGCTGCTCTTCGAACAGGCGAGCGGTCTCGTCGTGCCAGCTGTGGGCGATCTGCGAGAGCTTCTCCTGGTGCTTCTTGCCGTGGTGGGCGCAGAACAGGAGCTCGCCGTTGTTCACGACGACGCGGATGTACGCCTGCGCGCCGCAGCTGTCGCAACGGTCCGCGGCCGTCAGTTGCGGCCCCGATGCGAGCTCGTCAACCGCCCCGTTCTCCGAGGTGAGTGTCGACATGTGATGCTCCTTCCGTCGCAACCGGTGAACTCGGTACGTCTATAGAACCACGGATGCTCGGCAATCAGGCGCGCATTGGCTGCTATTTCGCTCAACGCGTAGCCTCGCGGCCGGGCCCGTGTCGTGGCGTAGGCTCCGCCGCCCGACGCTTAGGCTGGAAGCGCACATGCGCCCACACCCGGGAGGGCGCGCTGATCCACAAGGAGCGCCCGTGGCGAGTTCGGACTATTCGGCCAGGCACCTCTCGGTGCTCGAGGGGCTGGAGGCCGTCCGCAAGCGACCAGGCATGTACATCGGCTCCACCGACTCCCGCGGCCTGATGCACTGCCTCTGGGAGATCATCGACAACTCGGTCGACGAGGCGCTGGCCGGGTACGGCTCGGACATCGAGGTCGTGCTGCACGACGACGACAGCGTCGAGGTGCGCGACCAGGCCCGCGGCATCCCGGTCGACATCGAGCCGAAGACCGGCCTCTCGGGTGTCGAGGTGGTCTTCACCAAGCTGCACGCCGGCGGCAAGTTCGGCAGCGGGTCGTACGCCGCCTCGGGTGGTCTGCACGGCGTCGGCGCCTCGGTCGTGAACGCGCTGTCCGAGCGCCTCGACGTCGAGGTCGACCGCGACGGCAAGACGTACGCGATGTCCTTCCACCGGGGCGAGCCCGGCGTCTTCGACGACAAGGGCGGGGTGGCGAGCCCCGACAGCCCGTTCTCGCCGTTCGTCAGCGGCAGCGAGCTGCGCGTCGTCGGCAAGGTCAAGAAGGGCGTCACCGGAACGCGCATCCGCTACTGGGCCGACCGGCAGATCTTCACGAAGGGCGCCGAGTTCTCCACCGACGACCTGATCGGGCGCGCTCGCCAGACCGCCTTCCTCGTGCCGGGACTCTCGCTCTCCATCGACGACCGTCGCCCGGGGGCGGAGGGCGCGGAGCCCGCCGGCCGCACCACGTTCCGCTACGAGGGCGGCATCTCGGAGTTCGTCGACTTCCTCGCGCCGGACAGCCCGATCACCGACACCTGGCGCCTGACCGGGGAGGGACACTTCACGGAGACGGTCCCCGTGCTGTCCGAGACCGGCGCGATGGTGCCGACCGAGCTCAAGCGCGACTGCCAGGTCGACATCGCCCTGCGCTGGGGCACCGGCTACGACACGGTGATGCGCAGCTTCGTCAACATCATCGCGACGCCGAAGGGCGGCAGCCACCAGGCCGGGTTCGACCAGGGCCTGCTCAAGTTCCTGCGGCAGCAGGTGGAGCTGAACGCACGCCGGCTCAAGGCGGGCAACGACAAGCTGGAGAAGGACGACGTGATGGCCGGCCTCACCGCCGTGCTGACCGTGCGCCTCCCGGAACCGCAGTTCGAGGGCCAGACCAAGGAGATCCTCGGCACGCCCGCGGTGCGCGCGATCGTCGCGAACGTGGTGCAGAAGGCCATGGCGGAGCGCTTCGGGTCGTCGAAGCGCGACGACAAGGCACAGTCGGCCCTGGTGCTCGACAAGGTCGTCGCCGAGATGAAGTCGCGCATCTCCGCCCGGGCGCACAAGGAGACCCAGCGCCGCAAGAACGCGCTGGAGACCTCCTCCCTGCCGGCGAAGCTCGTCGACTGCCGCTCCAACGACGTCGCCAACAGCGAGCTGTTCATCGTCGAGGGCGACTCGGCGCTCGGCACGGCTCGCCGGGCGCGGGACAGCGAGTACCAGGCGCTGCTGCCCATCCGGGGCAAGATCCTGAACGTGCAGAAGGCGTCCATCTCGGACATGCTGTCGAACGCCGAGTGCGCGGCGATCATCCAGGTCATCGGGGCGGGTTCGGGGCGCAGCTTCGACCTGTCGACGGCGCGCTACGGCAAGGTCATCATCATGTCGGACGCGGACGTCGACGGCGCGCACATCCGGACGCTGCTGCTGACCCTGTTCTTCCGGTACATGCGGCCGATGATCGAGGAGGGTCGCGTGTTCGCAGCGGTCCCGCCGCTGCACCGCGTGGTCGTGGTGAACCCGGGGTCGAAGCCCAACGAGACCATCTACACCTACTCCGAGGCCGAGCTGCACGCCGTGCTCGCCGACCTGAAGAAGCGTGGCAAGAAGTACCAGGAGCCGATCCAGCGCTACAAGGGCCTCGGCGAGATGGACGCAGACCAGCTCGCGACCACGACGATGGACCGCGCCCACCGCACCCTGCGCCGGGTGCGTGTGCCCGACGCCGAGTCGGCCAACCGCGTCTTCGAGCTCCTGATGGGCAACGACGTCGCCCCGCGCAAGGAGTTCATCATCGCCGGCGCCGACGACCTCTCCCGCGCCCGCATCGACGCCTGACCCTCCGTCGAGTACACGAAGACTGCCCGTTTCCGAGCGGAAAACGGGCAGTCTTCGTGTACTCGACGGAGGGGGTCACCCGATCTGGCGGCCGAGGGAGCCGACGACGGTGTCGAGCGGGGTGCCGGAGCCGTCGCGGCGAGAGCCGCCCTCGGGGAGGCTGCGGGCGGCGCCGTCGGGCGCGACCGCGAGCGCGGGGCCGCGGCCGGCCCAGGCGAGCACGAGCTCGCTCTCGCCCTTGAGGAAGCGCTGGGCGCGGACGCCGCCGGTGGCGCGTCCCTTCGCCGGGAACTCCGCGAAGTCGCTCACCTTCGCCGTGCCCGGGTCGGCCCCCGGCAGGGTCGCGTCGCTCGCGGCGATGGTCGCCACGACCGCCTGCTCGGCCTCGTCCGCCGCCACCGCGCCGAAGAAGATGACGCGCGCGTCCGAGCCGAGGTTGATGCCGGCCATGCCGCCGGCCGCCCGGCCCTGCGGACGCACGGTCGACGCCGCGAAGCGCAGCAGCTGCGCGTCGCTCGCGACGAACACCAGCTCGTCCGCGTCGGTCACGGTCGTGGCGCCCACGACCTCGTCACCGGCCTTCAGCGCGATGATCTCGAACTCCGGCTTGTTGGCCCAGTCGCCCGGGGCGACACGCTTCACGACGCCCTGCCGGGTGCCGAGGGCGATCGTCCGGTCGGTGTCGGTGAGCGAGGTGAGCGCGAGGATGCGCTCCTTCTTGTCGGCCAGCGCCAGGTAGTCGCCGATCTTCACACCGGCGCCGAGCTGGATGGAGTTCGCCGGCACCCCGGGCAGGTCGACCGGGGAGAACCGGATGAGCCGGCCGCGGTTGGTGATGGCGCCGATCTCGCTGCGGCTGGTCGTGTCCAGCTGCGACAGGATCGCGTCGTGCTTGCTGCGGCGCGCGGGCGGCTGGATGCGGTCGAGCCCCTGCTCCTCCGTCGCACCCGCATCCACGCGCAGGATGCGGCCGGTCGTCGACAGGTAGACGCGGGTCGGCACATCGGCGACCTCCAGCTGCACCGTCGCAGCCTTGCTGCGGGACGCGCCCGCGATCGACGGCTTGGCCTCGGTGAGCAGCGTGCGGCGCGGGGTGCCGAAGGTCGCGGCCACGCGCGCCAGCTCGTCGGAGACCAGGTCGTTGATGCGCTGCCGGGAGGCGAGGATCGCCTCGAGCTCCTCGATCTCGGCGCGCAGCTGGTCGCGCTCGGTCTCCAGCTCGATCCGGCTGAACTTGGTCAGCCGGCGCAGTCGCAGCTCCAGGATGTAGTCCGCCTGCAGCGTGCTCAGGTCGAACACCTGCATGAGGCGTCCGCGCGCCTGCTCGGTGTCGTCGGAGGTGCGGATCACCTGGATGACCTCGTCGATGTCGAGGATCGCGATGAGCAGGCCCTCGACCAGGTGCAGGCGTTCCTTGCGGCGCGCCAGCCGGAACCGCGAGCGGCGCGTGACCACGCTGACGCGGTGGTCGAGGTATACCTGGAGCAGCTCGCGCAGGCCGAGGGTCTGCGGGCCGCCGGAGACGAGGGCGACGTTGTTGATCGCGAAGCCCTCTTCGAGCGGAGTGTGCCGGTACAGCTGCTCCAGCACCGCCTCCGGGCTGAAGCCGGTCTTGATGCCGATGACGAGCCGGAGACCGTGCTGGCGGTCGGAGAGGTCGGTCACGTCGGAGATGCCGTTGAGCTTCTTGCCGTTGACGCCGTCCTTGATCTTCTCGATCACCTTCTCCGGCCCGACGCCGTAGGGCAGTTCGGTGACCACGAGGCCGCTCTTGCGGGCCGTGATGGACTCGACCGAGACCTTGGCGCGCATCCGGAAGCTGCCGCGCCCGGTCGCGTACGCGTCGCGCACACCGGACAGACCGGCGATGATGCCGCCGCTCGGCAGGTCGGGGCCGGGGACGTAGGCCATCAGGTCGTCGAGGGTCGCGTCCGGGTTCTCCAGCAGGTGGCGGGCGGCGCCGACGACCTCGATGAGGTTGTGCGGCGCCATGTTGGTCGCCATGCCGACCGCGATGCCGCTCGCGCCGTTGACGAGCAGGTTCGGGAAGGCCGCGGGCAGCACGTCCGGCTGCATCAGCTGGTTGTCGTAGTTGGGGACGAAGTCGACGACGTCCTCGTCGAGGTCCTCCGTCATCGCGAGCGCGGCGGCGGCGAGGCGCGCCTCGGTGTAGCGCGCGGCGGCCGGGCCGTCGTCGAGGGAGCCGAAGTTGCCGTGGCCGTCGACCAGCGGGACGCGCAGGGTGAAGTCCTGCGCCATCCGCACCAGCGCGTCGTAGATCGCGCCGTCGCCGTGCGGGTGCAGCTTTCCCATCACCTCGCCGGTGACGCGCGCCGACTTGACGTGGCCGCGGTCGGGCCGCAGACCCATCTCGGTCATCATGTAGAGGATGCGGCGCTGCACCGGCTTCAGCCCGTCGCGCGCGTCGGGGAGCGCGCGGGAGTAGATCACCGAGTAGGCGTACTCGAGGAAGGAGCCCTCCATCTCGGTCGTGACGTCGACGTCTTCGATGCGCTCGGTCGTTCCGGCGGCGGGCTGGTCGTCTGCTGGGGTCATTCGTGCATTCTGTGCTGTGCGGCCTCTGTGCTGTCCGGCCTCGGGTGAGGGGCGGCCGGCGCGCCTGGCTGTGCCAGACTGGGCCGGATGCCCCCCATGCTACCGGCCGCGTTCTCCACCCGAGCGAGCCTCGCCACGGTTCTGCCGAGTTCGCTCGCCGCGCTCACCGGCGGCGCGAACGCGCTGTCGCTGCCCCGGATGGAGCACGTCGTCGTGATCCTCGTCGACGGTCTCGGCGCCGCGGCCTTGCGGGCGCGTTCCGGTCACGCCAGGACCCTGGCGCCGCTGCTGGGCAAGGCCACGACGATCGACGCCGGCTTCCCGACCACGACCGCCGCGGCGCTCGCCACGCTCACCACGGGCACGACACCCGGCGTGCACGGACTGGTCGGCTACCGGGTGCGCGACGCGGCCGGGCGGCTCACGAACCAGTTGTCGGGCTGGGACGACCGGATGGATCCCGCCACCTGGCAGCGCTCCCGCACGGTCTTCGAGCGCGCGGCCGAGCAGGGGGTCCGCGCCCGGGCGATCGGGCTGCCGAAGTTCACCGGGTCCGGGTTCACCGAGGCGGTGCTGCGCGGCGCGGAGTTCGTCGGCGTCTCCTCGCTGGCCGACCGGTTCGAGGCCGCCGCGGAGATCGCCGCCTCGGCGGGCCCCGGCCTCACCTATCTCTATGTCGCCGAGCTCGACGCGCTCGCGCACGCCCGCGGCTGGGAGTCTCCGGCCTGGACGGCGGCCCTGGAGACGCTGGACGCCCTCGTCGCCGCCTTCGCCCGTGGTCTCGGCCCGGGTCGCGGCGCCCTGCTCACGGCCGATCACGGCGTGGTGGATGTGCCGGAGAGCGGCCACATCCTCTATGACACCGCCCCGGAGCTCTTGGAGGGCGTCACCGGCGTCGCCGGCGAGCCGCGGATGCTGCATCTCTACACCGAGCCGGGCGCGGCCGACGAGGTCGCGCGGCGCTGGCGTGACGCCGAGGGCGACCGCTCGTGGGTCGCCACGCGCGGGGAGGCGGTCGAGGCCGGCTGGTTCGGCCCGGGGGTCGACTCCGAGGTGGCGCCGCGGATCGGGGACGTGCTCGTCGCCGCCCGCAAACGCATCGCCTACTACGACGGCCGCGACCCGCTGCGCACCGGCCGCAACATGATCGGCCAGCACGGCTCGCTCACGGCAGAGGAGACCCGCGTCCCGCTGTTGCGCTTCGGCGCGGCCGCCTAGGCGGCCGCACGGCGACCGGGTGGATCAGGCCAGGTCGTCGTCCGTGCGGGCGCCGAAGACGATCTCGTCCCAGCTGGGCATCGCGGCGCGGCCCTTCTTGCGGGCGGACGGCTGCGGGCCGGAGTCGTTGGAGGTCGAGGTCGACGGCGCGGCCGGGGGAGCGGGCACGTCGAGCGGCAGCGGGGGCTGCTCGGAGACCGGCGCCGGCTGCTCGACGACGCGGATCGGCGGCAGCGGCTGTACGGGCGCGCTCGCCTGCGGCACGCTCGGCTGCGGCTCGGGCGCCGGCGGCCGGTCGTCGTAGCTCGCGGCCTCCCGCTCGCCGCGGCGGCGGCGCAGCGCCTCCAGCAGGTCGGCGGTCTGGTGCAGGTCGCGCGGGGTGCCGTCGTCGGCGCGCTTCATCGCCGACACCGGGATGGAGTTGTTCGCCCCGGGGGCACGGCCCGGCTGCAGCGGCTCGATCGGCTGCGTGATCTCCGGGCCGAGCAGGTCGACGCTCGGCGCAGGGAAGGTGAAGGCGCCGCTGTCGAAGCGGGAGGTGTCCGGCTCCGTCTCGTGCGGCAGCACGGCGCGCAGGCGCGGGATGAGGGCTCCGCCGCGCAGCTCGCCCGCCTGCGACAGCGTGGTCGCCTCCGAGTTGAGCGGCGCCAGCGCGTGCTTGCGCACGTCGTAGGACCAGCGGGCGTCGTGGTCGATGGTGTCGGCCGTGAACTCGAGCTTCACGATCCAGCCCGTCTCGCTGTCCTTCCAGCTCGCCCAGCGCTCGCCCGCGACGCCCAACGAGGCCAGGCGGTCGCGGATCACGGAGCCGAAGGTCTCGCCCTCGCCCAGCGGGTCGACGGCGTCGGTGGTGTGCACGGGCACGCTGAGCGCGCTCGCGACGATGTGCTCGCGCTCGGCGAGGATGGGTCCCTCGAAGCGCTGGACGTACTCCAGGGGCGCGCCCGTGACGGCGGCCACGTCCTCCGCGGACATGCCGGAGCGGATGTGCGCCTGCACCTCGCGCGGGGAGAGTTTGGGGGCCTCGGCGGAGGTCTCCTGCCGCACCTGGCGCACCTTCGACTGCAACGCCTCGTCGACGGCGATGCGGAAACGCTCACCGTCGTCGCCGACGGCGACGAGTGCGCCGTTCTCGACCCCGATGACCTTCAGATCCTGCATGTGGATTGCCTTCCGAGCTCGTTCGTACCGGCCCAGAATGCCACGGGAACACAGGCATTCCGGGGAATAGCGCGGGCGTGCCGGAAGTTGCACATCCAGCAATCGCTGAGAGGCTCCTGGACGGTTTTGCTATTCGAGAGCTATTGATGCAAACTATGGCCGCCGATTGCGAGAATCGGCCGTTACGACGAGAAGTGGATGGGCATGGCAACGGATTACGACGCACCGCGGAAGACCGAGGACGACTCCGAGTCGATCGAGGCCCTCAAGGAGCGTGTCCCGGACAAGATGTCGGGGGTCGTCGACGTCGAAGACGCTGACAACCCCGGCGGATACGAGCTCCCCGGTGCCGACCTCTCCGACCTCGACCTCGATGTCGTGGTGCTGCCTCCCCAGGCTGACGAGTTCACCTGCGTGAACTGCTTCCTGGTGAAGCATCGCTCCCAGATCGACCACGAGACCAAGCTCGGGCCGATCTGCGTGGAGTGCGCCGCCTGACGACAGGTCGACTAGGAAGCGAGGCGAGCCTCATCGAGAACCCGGACCAGCTGGTCCGGGTTTCTTGTTGAGAGCAGCCAGTAGGGCGCCGGGTCGTCCGCGCCCAGCACCGGGACCTTCACCACCGGCTTGATCCAGCCGCGGATGAGCAGCCAGGCCCGCGCGTCGAGGCGCCGGCCGCGCTCCAGCACCGCGTCCTCGCCGCGGTACGCGGTCGGCTCACCGGTGAGCCCGAGCGGGATGCGGGCGCTGCCGGCGATCAGCTCGTCCTTCGTCACCCGGATGGTCGGCGCGGTGGCGACGAGGAAGATCGCCCAGGCGGCGTAGATCGCGATCGCCAGCACGATGCCGATCGTGAGGTTGATCGGGGCGAACACGAGCATCACGGCGGGGATGACGAGCAGCGTGGAGATGAACAGCCAGGGCGTCGCCCACAGTCGTTCGCGGTAGAGGTCCATGCCCTCTATTCGATCAGACTTCTGCACTAGCCTCGACACGTGACCGATACCGTCGACGTCCCCATCATCGCCTCGTTCCCTCCCGCGTACGCGCACCCGGGCGACGCCGGCGCCGACCTGTGCGCCGCCGAGGCGGTCACGCTGGGGCCGGGGGAGCGGTTCACGATGCCCACCGGCGTCTCGATCGCGCTGCCCGACGGGTACGCGGCGTTCGTCGTGCCGCGCAGCGGCCTGGCCATGCGCCACGGGCTCACGATCGTGAACGCGCCGGGCACGGTGGACGCGGGTTACCGCGGCGAGATCCGGGTCACCCTCCTCAACACGGACAGGTCGATGCCGTACGATATCGCCGTCGGCGACCGGATCGCCCAGCTGATCGTCATGCCGGTCACGCGGGCCCGGTTCATCCCCGTCGACACCCTCCCGGACAGCCACCGCGGCACCGCGGGCTTCGGCTCGTCCGGGTACACCGTGACCGAGGCAGGAGAACACGCGTGAGCGACACCAGCGACACCCCTCGCGGGGCCGACCAGGGCGCCGAGCTCGAGCAGCAGGCGGCCGCGGCCGAGGAGTTCGAGAAGTCGGCGCCGGAGGACCGCGCCACCGAGGGGCCGCTCGACGAGAGCGAGGCCAACCCGGTGCGTCCGTACGTCGACCTCGGCGGTGTCAAGATCCTGCCGCGCGAGGGCCTGCACCTGCGCCTGGAGGTCGAGGAGGAGACCCAGCGCGTCGTCGCCGTCGGCCTCGACTACGCCAACTCGACGCTGCAGGTGCAGCCGTTCGCCGCACCGCGGTCGACGGGGCTGTGGCACGAGATCCGCGAGCAGATCACCGACCAGATCCAGCGCCAGGGCGGGCGCGTGTCCGAGCGCGACGGCGCGTTCGGACCGGAGCTGGTCGCCGAGATCCCGGTGGCGGCCGAGCCGGGCGGACCGGTGGAGACCCGGGTCGCCCGCTTCGTCGGCGTCGACGGACCCCGCTGGTTCCTCCGCGGCGTGATCGCGGGCGACGCGGCCGTGAAGCCGGAGGCCGCCGCGCTGGTCGAGGACCTGTTCCGCAGCATCGTCGTCGTGCGCGGCTCGGTGCCGATGCCGCCGCGCGACCTCATCCCGCTGCGCATGCCGGCCGCTCCGACGGCGGGCGGCGAGAACGACTACTCCTCTCTTTAAGGCGTCACCATGACCGATCACGACCGGCCGGACCCCACGACCGGCGGACCGCGGGCCGACGCGGGCGACCCCGCGAGCGGCGCCGGCACACCCGGAAGCGGCGAGGCGTCCGCTCCCGGCCTCGGCGACAGCATCGCGGCGGCCGCACGCCGCTCGGGGCTCGGCCAGCTGACCGAGTCCGACGGCTCGACCGGCGCCGCCCTGCTCGGCGCCCTCGGCGGCGTGCGCGGACTGTGCGAGACGATCCTGCCCGGGCTCGTCTTCCTCGTGCTGTTCACGTTCACGCAGAACGTGCCGCTCTCGATCGTCGCCTCGGTCGCCGTGGCCGTCGTCTTCACGGTCGTGCGCATCGTCGGCAAGACGCCGGTCACGCAGGCGATGGCCGGCCTGATCGGCGTCGGCATCTCGGCGATCCTCGCCCTCATCACCGGACGCGGCGAGGACAACTTCCTGCTCGGGATCTGGACCAACGCCGCGTACGCCGCCGGCATCCTGATCTCCATCCTGGTGCGCTGGCCCGTCATCGGCCTCGCCGCCGGCTACCTGATGGGCGACGGCGTGGCGTGGCGCCGCGACAAGCGGAAGTTCCGCGTCATGCAGGCGCTGACCTTCCTGTGGTTCCTGCTCTTCGCGGCGCGGCTCGTGGTGCAGGTGCCGCTGTACCTGGCGCACACCGATGCCGCCACGAGCGCGCTGGCTCTGACCAAGCTGCTCATGGGCGTCCCGCTCTACGCACCCCTGCTGCTGGTCACCTGGTTCGTGGTGAAGGGCCAGTTCCCGCAGAAGCCCGCCGAGGGCACCCGACGGACGACGTCGGCGGGGTAGGACGGGCGCACGAGGGGGACGGATGCCGGAGGTGGGGACGCGCGACGGGCTGACCGCCGCAGAGGTGGCGCAGCGCGTGGCCGACGGCCGCGTCAACACCCAGACGCAGCCGAGCTCGCGCTCGTTCGGCGACATCCTCCGCGAGAACATCTTCACGCTGTTCAATGGCATCCTCACCGCGTGCTTCGTCGCCGTTGTGCTGCTCGGCGACCTGCGCGACGGGTTCTTCTTCGGCATCGTCGTCGTCAACGCCCTCATCGGCATCGTGCAGGAGTACCGGGCCAAGCGCGTGCTCGACCGGGCCGCCCTGCTGGCCGCGCCGCACAGCCGCGTACGCCGCGACGGGCAGGTCGTGACGGTGGCGCTCGAAGACGTGGTGCTCGACGACCTGCTCGTCCTGCGCCCCGGCGACCAGGTCCCCGCCGACGCCGTCGTGGTGGAGAGCACCGGCCTCAGCCTCGACGAGTCGATGCTCACCGGGGAGTCGGACCCGGTGTTCAAGGACGAGGACGCCCCGCTCCTGTCCGGCTCGCACGTCGTGACCGGCACGGGCCTCGCGGTGGTCACCGCGGTCGGAGCCGACTCCTATGCGAGCCGGCTGACCAGCGAGATCCGCAAGCACTCGCTCGTGCGGTCGGAGCTGCGGGAGGCGACCAACCGCATCCTGGTGTATCTCTCCTGGGTGCTCGGGCCGCTCATCCTGGTGACCCTGGTCGGCCGGGTGCTCACCTACGGCGGGTTCTCGGAGGTGTTCGTCGACGACCGCTGGCGGCGCGCGCTCCTGGACGCGGTTGCGGCGGTCGTCGGGATGATCCCCGAGGGCCTCGTGCTGCTGACCAGCCTCGCCTTCGGGGTCGCCGCCATCCAGTTGGCCTCGCGCAAGGTGTTGGTGCAGGAGCTCGCCGCCGTCGAGGTGCTGGCCCGCGTCGACGTGCTGTGCCTGGACAAGACCGGAACGCTGACCACGGGCGAGCTGGCCCTGCATGGCACGGAGCCGCTGTGCGCGCCGGAGGGGGAGGAGCTGGCCGAGATCGCGCTCGCCGCCTTCGGCTCGGACGAGGCCGGCAACGCCACCTCGGGCATCCTCGGCTCGCGGTTCCGCAGCGACCGCTTCTCCGTGACGCGTCGCATCCCGTTCTCCTCCGCGACGAAGTACAGCGCTCTCGCCATGACGGTCGACGGCGAGGACAGCGCGTGGGTGCTCGGCGCGCCGGAGCGCGTGCTCGAGGCGCACCCGGAGCAGCTGGCGCGCGCGACGGAGCTCGCGGCGAGCGGGCTGCGCACGCTGGCGCTCGCGCGAGCGGTCGACCCGCTGCCCGCGGAGGTGCACACGCCGTTGTCCGGGGTTCGCGTGGAGCCGGCGCTGCTCGTGCTGCTCGCGGAGACCCTGCGCCCGGAGGCGCGCGACACGCTCGGCTACTTCCGGGAGCAGGCCGTGCGGGTCGTCGTCATGTCAGGCGACAATCCGGTCACCGTCGCGGCCATCGCGCGTGAGCTGCAGCTGGAGGGCGAGGCCGTGGACGCGTCCACCCTGCGCACCGACGAGCAGCTGGCCGACGCCCTGGAGACGGCGAGCGTGCTCGGCCGGGTGAGTCCCGACCAGAAGCGGGCCGCGGTGCGGCTGCTCAAGGAGCGCGGTCGCACCGTCGCGATGACCGGCGACGGCGTCAACGACGCCATGGCGGTGAAGGACGCCGACCTCGGCATCGCGATGGGCACAGGAACGGCCGCGACCAAGGCCGTCTCGCGCGTGGTGCTGCTAGACGACCGGTTCGACCGGCTGCCCGAGGTGCTCGCCTCGGGACGCCGGGTGATCGCCAACGTCGAACGCGTGTCCAACATCTTCCTGGCCAAGACGACGTACGGAATCCTGCTCGCGCTGGTGAGCGCGGTGGTGCTGTGGCCGTTCCCCTTCCTGCCGCGGCAGCTGACCCTCGTGTCGACACTCGCCATCGGCATCCCGTCCTTCTTCCTCGCGCTCGCGCCGAACAAGCGCATCTACACGCCCGGGGTGCTCGGCCGTATCCTGCGCTACTCGGTCCCGACCGGCCTGATCGCCGGGGTGACCGCGATCGTGGCGTACGCGCCGCTCTACGGCGCCGTCCCGCTGCACGAGGCGCGCAGCGTCACCACCGTCGCGCTGTTCTGCGTCTCGCTGTGGATTCTGTGCGTGCTCACCCGGCCGCTCACCGGAGCGCGCTGGCTGCTCCTGGCGGCGGTCGCCGTCGCGTTCGTGCTGGTGTGCGTGCTCCCGTTCACCGCGTCGTTCTTCGAGATGCACGTCGCGCTGGACGGCGCGCTCGCCTGGGGCGTGCTCGTGGGCGCCGCCGGGGCCGCGGGCGTCGAGCTGTTCTACCGGTTCGCGAAGCGGCGCGCGCTGGTCTTCGACCGGCTCTGACCGTGGTAGATTTATCTCGACGTCAAGATACTTTCTGGTAACGAAGAATTAGGCTTACCTTGCTGGAAAGGCGCTTCGACGGACGACGAAGATGGACGAGGCGTGCGTGGACATCGCCTGCCGATGAAGGAGAGGGCATTGTGGCTGCAGTGAACAGCTTCGGCGCGAAAAGAGCGCTGACCGTCGGGGATCGTGAGTACACGATCTTCGGAATCGACACCGTCGAGGGGTACCAGCGACTGCCGTTCAGCCTGAAGGTGCTGCTCGAGAACCTGCTGCGCACGGAGGACGGCGCCAACATCACCGCCGACCACATCCGCGCCCTCGGCGGCTGGGACCCGACGGCCGAGCCGGACACCGAGATCCAGTTCACGCCCGCCCGCGTGATCATGCAGGACTTCACCGGCGTCCCGTGCATCGTCGACCTCGCCACCATGCGCGAGGCCGTCTCCGCGCTCGGCGGCGACCCGAAGAAGATCAACCCGCTCGCCCCGGCCGAGATGGTCATCGACCACTCCGTCATCGCCGACCTGTTCGGCCAGCCGGACGCGCTGGAGCGCAACACCGACATCGAGTACGAGCGCAACGGCGAGCGCTACCAGTTCCTCCGCTGGGGCCAGACCGCGTTCGACGACTTCAAGGTCGTCCCGCCGGGCACCGGCATCGTGCACCAGGTCAACATCGAGTACCTCGCCCGCGTCACCATGACCCGCGAGGTCGAGGCCAGCGATGGGACGACCAGCCTGCTCGCCTACCCGGACACCTGCGTCGGCACCGACTCGCACACCACGATGGTCAACGGCCTCGGCGTGCTCGGCTGGGGCGTCGGCGGCATCGAGGCCGAGGCGGCCATGCTGGGCCAGCCGGTCTCCATGCTCATCCCCAAGGTCGTCGGCTTCAAGCTCACCGGCGCCATCCCGACCGGCGTGACCGCGACCGACGTCGTGCTCACCATCACGCAGATGCTGCGCAAGCACGGCGTGGTCGGCAAGTTCGTCGAGTTCTACGGCGCCGGCGTCGCCGAGGTGCCGCTCGCCAACCGCGCCACCATCGGCAACATGAGCCCGGAATTCGGCTCCACCGCCGCCATGTTCCCGATCGACGACGTCACCCTCGACTACCTGCGCCTGACCGGCCGCAGCGAGGAGCAGGTCCAGCTCGTCGAGCAGTACTCGAAGGCGCAGAGCCTGTGGCACGACCCGGCGAACGAGCCGGTCTACAGCGAGTACCTGGAGCTGGACCTCTCGACCGTCGTCCCGTCGATCGCCGGCCCGAAGCGCCCGCAGGACCGCATCGAGCTGAGCCAGGCGAAGGACCAGTTCGAGAAGGACCTGGTGGACTACGCCGACGTCTCACACGACCTGGTCGACCTGACCATCTCGGAGTCGTTCCCGGCCTCCGACCCGGGCGAGCTGCAGCCGGAGGACGCGCGCAGCACCCACCAGCACACGCACCACAGCCACGCGCCGAAGGCGGCGTCGAACCCGACGCCGGTGAAGCTGGCCGAGAACGGCGAGTCGTTCGTGCTCGACCACGGCGCCGTCGCGATCGCGGCGATCACCTCGTGCACCAACACCTCCAACCCGTCGGTCATGCTGGCCGCCGGCCTGCTCGCCCGCAACGCGGCGAAGAAGGGCCTCAAGGCAAAGCCCTGGGTCAAGACCACGCTGGCCCCGGGCTCCAAGGTCGTCACCGACTACTACGAGAAGGCCGGCCTGACCAAGGACCTGGAGGCGCTCGGCTTCTACACGGTCGGCTACGGCTGCACCACCTGCATCGGCAACTCGGGCCCGCTGCTCGACGAGATCTCCGAGGCGGTCAACCAGAACGACCTCGCCGTCACCGCCGTGCTCTCGGGCAACCGCAACTTCGAGGGCCGCATCAACCCCGACGTGAAGATGAACTACCTGGCCAGCCCGCCGCTGGTCATCGCGTACGCGCTCGCCGGTTCGATGAACTTCGACTTCGAGGTCGACCCGCTCGGTCAGGACTCCGAGGGCAACGACGTGTTCCTGAAGGACATCTGGCCGGACGCCGCCGAGGTGCAGGAGACGATCGACTCCTCCATCAACGAGGGCATGTTCGTGCACCAGTACTCGTCGGTCTTCGAGGGCGACGAGCGCTGGAAGTCGCTGCCCACGCCGACCGGCTCGGTGTTCGAGTGGGACGAAAAGTCGACCTACGTGCGCAAGCCCCCGTACTTCGAGGGCATGACGCTCGAGACGACTCCGGTCACCGACATCGTCGGCGCCCGCGCACTCGCGAAGCTCGGCGACTCGGTCACCACCGACCACATCTCGCCCGCCGGCTCCATCAAGGCGGACAGCCCGGCCGGCCGCTACCTGACCGAGCACGGCATCGACCGCAAGGACTTCAACTCCTACGGCTCGCGCCGCGGCAACCACGAGGTGATGATCCGCGGCACGTTCGCGAACATCCGCCTGAAGAACCAGCTGCTGGACGGCGTCGAGGGCGGCTACACCCGCGACTTCACCCAGCCCGACGGCCCGCAGTCGTTCATCTACGACGCCTCGCAGAACTACCAGGCGCAGGGCACCCCTCTCGTGATCCTCGGCGGCAAGGAGTACGGCTCCGGCTCGTCGCGCGACTGGGCGGCCAAGGGCACGAGCCTCCTCGGAGTGCGAGCGGTCATCACCGAGAGCTTCGAGCGCATCCACCGCTCCAACCTCATCGGCATGGGCGTGGTCCCGCTGCAGTTCCCGGCCGGCGAGTCGGCCGACTCGCTCGGCCTCGACGGCACCGAGGTCTTCTCGATCACGGGCCTGGAGCAGCTGAACGAGGGCACGACGCCCAAGACCGTGCACGTGGTCGCCGAGCCGAGCGAGCACTCGCCCGCCGGCAAGCAGACCGTCGAGTTCGACGCGGTGGTGCGGATCGACACCCCCGGTGAGGCGGACTACTACCGCAACGGCGGCATCCTGCAGTACGTGCTGCGGAGCCTCGTGTAACGGGAGAGCATGTGAACGGAGACCCCGACACCGTCGGGTGTCGGGGCCTCAGTTCGTCCGGGCGAACTCGGGCCAGTCGGCGTAGAAGTCGTCGAGGGCGGGGGAGAGGGGCTCGTGCTCGACGAACCAGCGGCGGGCCACCGGGCTGATGCTGTTGAGCACATCGCGCATCGCCTTGCGCTTCCCGCGGAGATCGAGTCCGAAGATCGGTTCGTGATGGGCGATGCGGTTGCGGAAGTCGTTGACGATGCCGACGGAGGACGCGATCTGGTCAGGTCTGATGTCGTGCCGATTGGGGAACGCGTGCTGGAGCGCCTGGTCCCAGAGGAGCTGCTTCGCCGGGTGCCGCAGAGAGGGAAGCATGTAGCGCCACACCCCGAGAGAGCATTGGGCGACGACGTCGTCGTGAGTGACCGGGCGCCGTCCCCGAACGGCACGGCGCGCGTCCTGTCGCGCGAGATTCAGCCGATCGACGGTGAGCACCGACCTGAGCAGTGGATTCGGCTCGATGCTCCATTCGCGGACGCCGAGGACGGCCTCGTTCCAGCTGCGCAGCTGGCGATCGAGGGCATTGCGGAGGACGACTTCGAAGTAGTGGACGGCCGTATGCGCTGCACCGCTGACGTGCGCATTGGCGCGGTAGAGCCGAAGCGCACGCGCCCGGTCGCCTGGACACGGGGCGAGGTAGGTCGACATTCGCGGTTCGCTCAAATGTGTCACGATGTCGACAGCCATTCCAGAAGCGTAGTAATGTCGTCATGAAAACGCCGAGCACCATCAACGGCGTCACGCTCTCAGCGGCCCGGGTTCTCCCGGGCCGCTGTGTCTTTCCGGGGCCGGTTGCGTTTCCGGAGCCCGTTGCGGCCAGCAGGAGGACATTCGCCGTTCGTCAAGGGGACCCCCCGAATGCGTCGTTCCGAGCGTCTCTTCATACCGGCGCGCCTAGACTCGAAGGCATGGGCATCCTCGAGACGATCCACGGCCCCCGCGACCTCGACCGGTTGACCGAGCAGGAGCTCGTGCAGCTGGCCGGCGAGGTCCGGGCGTTCCTCGTCGCCAACGTGGCGAAGACCGGTGGCCACCTCGGGCCCAACCTCGGCGTCGTCGAGACCACCATCGCCATCCACCGGGTCTTCGACTCGCCGCGTGACGCCATCGTGTTCGACACCGGGCACCAGTCGTACGTGCACAAGCTGCTCACCGGGCGCCAGGACTTCTCCAAGTTGCGGCAGCGCGGCGGCATGGCCGGGTACCCGCAGCGTTCCGAGTCCGAGCACGACATCGTCGAGAGCTCGCACGCCTCCTCGTCGCTCTCGTGGGCGGACGGCATCTCCCGTGCCTTCGAGCTGACCGGTCAGCGGGACCGGCACGTCGTCGCGGTCGTCGGCGACGGCGCCCTCACCGGCGGAATGACGTGGGAGGCGCTCAACAACATCTCCGACGACAACAACCGCCGGCTGATCATCGTCGTCAACGACAACGGCCGCTCGTACGCGCCCACCATCGGCGGCATGGCGCGGTTTCTCAACACCGTCCGCACCAGGAAGACCTACCGCAACCTGTACCTCAGCTCGCAGCGCGCGTTCGACAAGCTGGGCACGCCCGGCCGCTCCTTCTATCGCGGCGTGCGCGGCGGCCTGCACGGCTTCCTCAGCCGGTTCTCCAACAACGAGGCGCTGTACTCGAACCTCGACATCAAGTACATCGGGCCGGTGCACGGCCACGACATCGAGGCGATGGAGGAGGCGCTGCGGCAGGCGAAGAACTACGGGGCACCGGTCATCGTCCACGCCATCACCCAGAAGGGCCGCGGCTACGAGCCGGCGCTGCGCGACGCGGCCGACCAGTTCCACTCCGTCGGGCAGATCGACCCGGAGACGGGCGAGCCGATGGGGGCATCCGGCAGCACGGGATGGACCGACGTGTTCGCCGACGAGATCGTGCGCCTGGCCGAGAAGAACCCGAAGATCGTGGGCATCACAGCGGCCATGCTGCGACCGACCGGGCTGCACAGGCTCGCCGAGCGGTTCCCCGAGCGCGTGCACGACGTCGGCATCGCCGAGCAGCACGCGGCCACCAGCGCGGCCGGTCTCGCGTTCGGCGGCCTGCATCCCGTCGTCGCGATCTACGCCACGTTCATGAACCGCGCGTTCGACCAGGTGCTGATGGATGTCGGCCTGCACAAGGCGGGCGTCACCTTCGTGCTCGACCGCGCCGGGGTGACCGGGCCGGACGGGCCGAGCCACCACGGCATCTGGGACCTCGCGATCCTGCAGGTGGTGCCGAACATCCGCCTCGCCGCGCCGCGCGACGGCACCCGGTTCCGCGAGGAGCTGGCGGAGGCCGTGGCGGTCGACGACGCGCCGACCGTGCTGCGGTTCCCGAAGGGCGCCGTGCAGCCCGACATCGACGCCGTGCGCCGCCTTCACGACGGCGTGGACGTGCTGCGCGAGGGCGAGCGCAAGGACGTGCTGCTCGTCACCGTCGGACCGATGGCCGACCTCGGACTCAAGGTGGCCGATCGGCTGGCCGCGCAGGGCATCGGCGCGACCGTGGTCGACCCGCGCTGGGTGGTGCCGGTGCCGAAGAGCATCCTGTCGCTGGCGGCCGAGCACCGGATCGTCGTGACCATCGAGGACGGCATCCGGGTCGGCGGCATCGGCACGCGCGTGCGGCAGGACCTCCGCGAGGCCGGCATCGACACCGCGGTGGACGAGCTCGGCCTGCCCGACGCGTTCATCGACCACGCCTCCCGCGACCAGATCCTCGAGGACGCCGGCCTCACGCCGCAGAAGATCGCCCGCGACCTCGTCGCCCAGGTGCTCGGCAGCCGCGTCCCGATCGCGCGCCCGCTGCCCGAGGAGGCCGCCGTCCCGGCCGACGAGCCCGCCCCCGCGAAGAAGCGCCGCGCCTGACCTCTCCGCGCCGGGATGGGGCGGTTGACTTCGAGTGCGCTCGAAGTTTTAGGGTGACGGTATGACCGACACACGGACGGAGGCGATGTCGATCTCCGACGTCGCCGAACGGACCGGGCTCACCACCCACACGCTGCGCTACTACGAGCGGGAGGGGCTCATGCTCACCCCGGTCGGGCGCGCGTCCTCCGCCCACCGCCGCTACACGGAGGCGGACGTCACCTGGGTGACGTTCCTCACCAAGCTGCGCTCGACGGCCATGCCGATCGCGACCATGCGCGAGTACGTCGTGCTCGCTCGGCAAGGGGAGCGCACGGAGGCCGCCCGGCTGGAGCTGCTGCTCCGCCATCGGATCGCCGTGGTGCGGCAGCTGGAGGAGATGACGGCGAGCCTCGCGGCCATCGACTACAAGATCGACCTGTACCGGAGCAACGCCGGCCGGGTCACGGAAGGGAACGACGCATGAAGACGATCGCACTCGGCACCGAGAAGCTCGAGGTGTCGCAGCTGGGCCTGGGCTGCATGGGCATGTCCGCGTTCTACACCGGCGCGGGCGCCGACGAGGCGGGGTCGATCCGCACCATCCACCGCGCCATGGACCTCGGGGTCACGTTCTTCGACACGGCCGAGATGTACGGCCCCTACGCGAACGAGGAGCTGCTGGCGAAGGCGTTCGCGGACGGCCGCCGCGACCGTGTGGTGATCGCGACGAAGTTCGGCACCATCAAGCACCGGGACAACGACGAGCGCGGCCTGGACGGCTCGCCGGAGAACGTGCGCCTCTCGGTCGAGGGGTCGCTCCGGCGGCTGCAGACCGACCACATCGACCTGTACTACCAGCACCGGATGGACCCGGGCACGCCGATCGAGGAGACCGTCGGCGCGCTGAAGGAGCTGATCGAGCAGGGCAAGATCCGCCACTACGGCCTCTCGGAGGCGGCCCCGGAGACCATCCGCCGCGCGAACGCGGTGCACCCGGTCACGGCGATCCAGACCGAGTACTCGCTCTGGACCCGCGACCCCGAGGCCGAGGTGCTGCCGACCGTGCGCGAGCTCGGCATCGGCTTCGTGCCGTACTCGCCGCTCGGCCGCGGCTTCCTGACGGGCACCATCCGTTCGCTCGACCAGCTGTCGGACGACGACTTCCGCCGGTTCAACCCGCGCTTCGAGGGCGACAACCTGGAGGCGAACATCCGGATCGTGGAGCAGGTGGACGCGGTCGCGCGCGAGCTCGGAGCCGCGCCCGGCCAGGTGGCGCTGGCATGGCTGCTGTCGAAGGGCGACGACATCGCGCCCATCCCCGGCACCACCAAGGTCGCCAACCTGGAGCAGAACGTCGCCGCCACCGACCTGGTGCTGACTCCCGAGCAGCTGTCCCGCCTCGACGCGGTCGCAGCCCCCGTCGGCGACCGCTACGCCGACATGTCCGGCGTCAACCGCTGACCCAGGCCCACGTCAACAGCTCCGGAGTTCTTCGAGCGATCCGACCGGATCCGCGCGAAGAACTCCGGAGCTGTCTGCTAGGCGACGCCCTTGACGGGCGGGTGGTGGAAGGTGTCTCCGAAGACGCGCTCGGAGGCGCCGACGCGGTCGAGGTACGGCGTGATGCCGCCCATCTGGAACGGGAAGCCCGCGCCGAGGATCATGCACAGGTCGATGTCCTCCGGCGCTTCCACGACGTGGTCGTCGGCCAGCATGCGGTGGATCTCGTCGGCCAAGCCGTCCTCCAGGGTACGGAGGATCTGCTCCTTCGTCCACGGGTTGCTCCCGCCCGAGAGGATCTTCGCCGCGCCCTTGTCGAGGCCCTTCACCTTGCCCTTGGCGTCCTTCTCCAGCAGCGTGCCGTGCTCGGCCAGTTTGTGGAGGTTCTCCGAGCGGTAGAACCGGTCGGGGAACGCGGCGTGGTGCGTGTCGAGCACGTGCGCGCCGACCTTGAGCCCGACCAGGTCGAGCAGGGCGGACGGCGCCATCGGCAGGCCCAGCGGCGCGATGGCGTCATCGACCACCTCGAACGGCGTCCCGTCGTCGACGGCGTGCATCGCGTCGCCGAGGATCTTCGCCAGCACGCGGTTGACCACGAAGCCGGGGGTGTCGGCGGTGATCACGGCGTTCTTCTTCAGCGCCGCCGCGGTCACCATCGCGGTCGACAGCGTCGCCTCGTCGGTGTGCGGGGTCTTCACCACCTCGATCAGCGGCATGACCGCGACCGGGGTGAAGAAGTGGAAGCCGACCAGGCGCTCCGGATGCGTCAGCTTCGCGCCGATCTGCTCCACCGAGAGCGAGGAGGTGTTGGTCGCGATGACCGCCTCCTCGGACAGGTACGGCTCCACCTCGGCGAAGACGTCCTGCTTCACCGACAGCTCCTCGAAGACGGCCTCGATGACCCAGTCGCAGTCGGCGAAGTCGGCCTTGTCGGTGGTGCCGGTGACGAGCGCGCGCAGGCGGTTGGCCTCGTCGGGGGAGATGCGGCCCTTCTCCTGCAGCTTGCCGATCTCGTCGTGGATGTACGCCACGCCCTTGTCGACGTGCGCCTGGTCGAGGTCGGTGATGACGACAGGCACCCGGAGGCGGCGCACGAACAGCAGCGCGAACTGGCTGGCCATGTAGCCGGCGCCGATGACGCCGATCTTGCTGACCTTCTTCGCCAGCTTCTTGTCCGGCGCTCCGGCCGGACGCTTCGCGCGCTTCTGCACCAGGTTGAAGGCGTAGATGCTGGCCTGGAACTGGTCGCCCGAGATGAGCTCGGCCAGCGCCTCGTCCTCCAGCTCGAAGCCGGCGGCGCGGTCGTTCGACTTCGCGGCCTTCAGCAGCTCGAGCGCCTTGTACGGCGACTTCGGGACGGTGCCGATGCGCGACTCGAGCATCTTGCGGGCGATGCCGATGGCGGCGTCCCACTTCACCATGCGCTCGAGTTTGCCCGGCTCGTTCGGCCGCTTGACGACGACCTCGCCGGTGAGGACCTTGTCGGCCCACTTCAGCGAGTCCTCCAGGAAGTTCGCCGAGTCGAAGATCGCGTCCGCGATGCCGAGGTCGAAGACCTCCTGTGCCTTGAGCATGCGGTTCTGCTTGAGCGGGTTCTCGACGACGACCTTGAGCGCGTTCTCGATGCCGATCAGGTTCGGCAGGATGGTCGCGCCGCCCCAGCCGGGGATGAGGCCGAGGAACACCTCGGGCAGCGCGAACGCCGCCGTGTTGCGGTCGATGGTGCGGTAATCGGCGTTGAGGCCGATCTCCACGCCGCCGCCGAGCGCGAGCCCGTTGGTGAACACGAACGACGGCACGCCGAAGGTCGCCTGCTTGCCCAGCACGTAGTGCCCGAGCTGGGGGAGCAGCTTCGCCACCTCGACGCTCGGGATGTCGCCGACCCGGCTGAGGTCGGCCCCGGCGGCGAGGATGAACGGCTTGCCGGTGACCCCGACGGCGTCGATCTCGCCGCGCTTCGCCCGCTCGGTGAGCTGGTCGAACACGCGGCCGAGCTCCAGGAGCGTCGCCGGGCCCATCGTGTTCGGCCGGGTGTGGTCGCGGCCGTTGTCGAGGGTCACGAGCGCCAGAGTCTTGCCGCTCGGCAGCGGCACGTCCTTGACGAACGCGTGGGTGACGACCTCGTCGTCGGCCACGGCCTCCAGCGGGGAGAAGTCGATGGTGCTGTAGTCCGTCACGTGCTCTCAGCCCTTCCGCGCCGCGCGCTTGTCGTAGTTGGGGTTCTCCCAGATCACGGTCCCGCCCTGCCCGAGGCCGACGCACATCGCGGTGATGCCGTACCGCACCTCCGGGTGCTCCTGGAACTGGGCCGCGAGCTGGATCATCAGCCGGACGCCGCTCGCCGCGAGCGGGTGACCGATCGCGATCGCGCCGCCCCACTGGTTGACGCGCGGGTCGTCGTCGGCGATCCCGAAGTGGTCGAGGAACGACAGCACCTGGATGGCGAACGCCTCGTTCAGCTCGAACAGCCCGATGTCGTCGATGGTCAGGCCCGCCTTGCGCAGCGCCTTCTCGGTGGAAGGTACGGGTCCGATGCCCATGATCTCCGGCTCGACGCCGGCGAACGCGAAGCTCACCATGCGCATCTTCGGGGTGAGGCCGAGCTCCTTCACCGCGTCGTGCGACGCGAGGAGGGACGCGGTGGCGCCGTCGGTCAGCGGCGACGAGTTGCCCGCGGTGACGCGGCCGTGCGGGCGGAACGGCGTCTTGAGGGTGGCGAGGCCCTCCATCGTCGTCTCCGGGCGCATGCCCTCGTCGCGCGTGGCCAGGCCCCAGCCGGACTCGGAGCGGATGGCGACCGGCACCAGGTCGGGCTGCAGCTTGCCCGCCTCGTACGCGGCGGCCGTCTTGTGCTGGCTGCGCATCGCGAAGCGGTCGGCGCGCTCCTTGGTGAGCGCGGGGAAGCGGTCGTGGATGCGCTCGGCGGTCATGCCCATGTTGAGCGCGTCCTCCGCCACCATCTTCTCGGAGAGGAAGCGCGGGTTCGGGTCGGCCCCGAAGCCCATCGGGTGGCGGCCCATGTGCTCGACACCGCCGGCGATGACGAGGTCGTAGGCGCCGAAGGCGATGCCGGAGCCGAGCGTGGTGACGCTGGTCATGGCGCCCGCGCACATCCGGTCGATCGCGAAGCCGGGGACCGATTTCGGCAGCCCGGCGAGCAGCGCCGCCGTGCGGCCGAGGGTGAGCCCCTGGTCGCCCTGCTGCGTGGTGGCGGCGATCGCCACGTCGTCGATCCGGTCCTTGGGCACCTCGGGGTTGCGCTCGAGCAGGCCGATCATCGCCTTGACGACGAGGTCGTCCGCCCGGGTGTTCCAGTACTGCCCTTTTTCGCCGGCCCGCCCGAACGGAGTGCGGACTCCGTCGACGAACACGACTTCGTTCTTATCGGCCACAGTGCCTCCCAAATCAAGGTCGAAACGATCCTAGGTACACCGTTGTGCAGGAAAAGAATCGTTTGATCCTTCCTACGAAACGGGCTCGGACCCCTCGTCCCGGCTTTGGGTGCTTTCGACAAAAGCCTGCGCGATCACCTGTGCGGTTGCGGCAACCTGCCAGGGGCGGGCGCCGTGCGCGGCGAGCGCCTCGCCGACGGTCTCCGGCGTGATCTCCGCGGGCGGCGTCCACGCGACGCGGCGCAGCGTCTCGGGGGTGAGCAGGTTCTCCAGCGGGATGGCGCGCTCCTCCGACACGGCCGTCAGCGCCGTGCGCGCGGCCTTGAGCCGGGCGTCGGCCTCCGGGTTGCGGTCGGCCCAGGCGCGCGGCGGCGGAAGGCTGTCGCCGTTGCCGCGCAGCACCGGCAGATCGTCCGTCGTGCGGCCGGCCTCGATCGCCGCCCACCAGCGGTCGAGCTCGGTGCGGCTGGCGCGCCCGGTGAACTCGCGCATCGCGGCGAGCGCCCGCTTGCTGTCCGGCATCGCCTTGGCGGCGGCGGTCAGCGACGCGTCCGGGACGAGCCGGCCGGGCGCGATGTCGAGCTCGCGGGCGAGCGCGTCGCGGCTGAGCCACAGCTCGCGGGCGACGGCTAGGTTGCGCAGGCCCCGGATCGAGTGGATGCCGGACAGTCGGCGCCACGGCTCCGCCCGCACCGGCACGAGGTCGCGCACCAGCTCGTCGGCGAACTCCTGCCGGGCGATGTCGAGCTTGCCCGCCTCCTCCAGCAGCGCCGCGATCGCGTCGCGCAGGTCGGGGAGCAGCTCGACGTCCAAGGCCGCGTAGTCGAGCCAGGGCTCTGGCAGCGGACGCGTCGACCAGTCGGCCGCGCTGTGCTCCTTCGCCAGGTGGATGCCGAGCAGCTCCTCCACGACGGTGCCGAGGCCGACGCGCGGCATCCCGAGCAGGCGTGCGGCCAGCTCGGTGTCGAACACGATCGACGGGTCGAGGCCGACCTCGCGCAGGCAGGTCAGGTCTTGCGTGGCCGCGTGCAGCACCCACTCGTCGTCGTGGATGGCCTCGTTGAGCTCGTCGAAACGTCCGACCGCCGGCGGGTCGAACAGGAACGTGCCGGACCCGCGGCGGAACACCTGGATGAGGTAGGCGCGCTGCGAGTACCGGAAGCCGCTGGCCCGTTCCGCGTCCACCGCGACCGGGCCGTCGCCCGCGGCGATGCGCTCGACCGCCGACAGGTAGCCGTCGCGCGTGTCGATGACGGAGTGTTCAGCCACGCGGCGCCTTCCTCGACGCCGACGAGCGCGAGCTCAGCAGGCTCACGCCCTCGCCGGTCGGCGGCAGCCCGGCCAGCATGCACAGCAGCTCGCCCCAGCCCTCGACGTGCGCGGACACGTCGGACTCGAGCGGGCTCCAGGAGGCGCGCAGCTCGATCTGCGAGCCGTCGCCCTGCGCGGCGAGCTCGCCGAACCCGGTGGAGATGATCTTGGTCGCGGTGCCGCTGGCGGCGGTGTAGCGGGCGTGCCGGGCGTCGAGCGCGTCCACCAGCCACGACCACGCCACGTCGGCGAGGAACGGGTCGAGCCCGATGTCGGTCTCCAGCGGCGCCTGCGCGAAGCAGACGATGCGGAACGGGCCGCCCCACGCCTCCGGCTCCTCCGGGTCGTAGAGCAGGATGAAGCGTCCGGTGCCGAGGTCCGAGTCGCTGCCGTGCCGCGCCGGCCGCACGTCCGCCGCGAGCGCGACCGAGTACGGCGCCAGCTGTGCGGGCGCGGGGATCTCCTCGATCACGAGCTCCGGTCGCGACACTGCGGCGCGGATGGACTGCAGCGCCGTGGCGAACTCCGCCGGGTGCTGCGGTGGGGATGTCGGTGTCGGCACGCTTCGAACACTAGAAGCCTTTCCCGCGTCCCGTCTGTAAGGCACGCCGCCTGGGGAAGTCCTGAGGGCGCGCCGCCGGTCGCGCCGGTACGCTGCTGACCATGACGGCACGCGGCACGGGATCGGCGTTCGGCAGGGCACTCGGGACCGCGGCGATCGTCGCCGGGGGACTGGCGCTTGCCACCGCGGCGGGCGCCGCCTGGGTCACCACCCGCGTCGCCCGGACCGTGATCACGCCGGTGCGGCGCCGGCCGCAGAACCAGACCATCCGCTCCTTCGACGAGAGCCTCGGGACCGTGACCCTGCGCGACACCCCCGACGCGGCGATGCCCGGCCGGTTCGGGCTGTGGTGGGGCAACGAGACCGCCTACGCCAAGCTCGGCGGCCTGCTCGAATGCGGCGACGGCACGGTGACGCGCGAGCTCGAGCGCGTCGAGTTCGGCGAGCTGCGGGAGGGCCGCGCCCGCATCTCCGGCTACTACTACCTGCAGCCGGAGGAGCTCGGCCTCCCCGTGACCAGCGTCGAGATCGACACCGACCTGGGCCAGGCGCCCGCCTGGGTGTTCCCGGCCCCTGCGGGCGTGGACGACGGCCGCTGGGTGATCCAGGTGCACGGCTGGGGCGCGACCCGGCAGGAGGGGCTGCGTGCCGTGCGCGTCTACCACGACGCCGGCTTCACCTGCCTGCTCGCCTCCTACCGCAACGACGGCGACGCCCCGGAGAGCGTCGACCGCCGCTACGGCCTCGGCGGCACGGAGTGGCGCGACATCGAGGCGGCCATCGGCTACGCCGTCGAGCACGGCGCCCGCTCCATCGTCCTGATGGGCTGGTCGATGGGCGGAGCGGTCGTGCTGCAGACGACCACCCGGTCGCGGTCCCTGGAGGCGGTGACCGGCATCGTCCTGGAGTCGCCCGTCATCGACTGGGTCGACACGCTCGAATACCAGGGCAACCTCCTGCGCCTTCCTGACGTGATGACCCGCGCCGCCATGCGCCTGATCGAGTCGGAGTGGAGCGGCCCGATCACCGGCCAGGGGGCCCCGATCGACCTGCGCAGCATGGACTTCGTCGCCCGCGCCTCCGAGCTCAGCCTCCCGATGCTCATCCTGCACAGCGACGACGACGGCTTCGTGCCCTCCACCGGCTCCCGCGCGCTCGCCGCGGCCCGCAGCGACATCGTCACGCTGGTGTCGTTCGACGTGGCCCTCCACACGAAGCTGTGGAACTACGACGAGGCGAAGTGGACGGCCGCGATCGCCGGCTGGCTCGCGGAGCACGTGCCGGGGGAGTAGGAGCCTTGGGCTGTTGTTCTGTGACAGAGTGCGCGAAAATGTACATTTTGCTACGCTGTGAGGCATGACTCAGGTTCCCATCACGGACGCTCGCGCACATCTCGCGTCGATCATCGACGACGCCCGTGTCGCTCCGGTCTACCTGACCCGACGGAACCGTCCCGTGGCGGCCGTCGTCGACGCAGATCAGCTGGAGCGCCTGCTGGAGGACGCCGAGGAGCTCGCCGACATCCGTGCGGTCGACGCCGCATGGGAGGAGACGGAGAGCCGCGGTGAGGTCCCGATCCCCTGGGATGAGGTCAAGCGCGACCTCGGACTGCCCTTGTGACCGACGAGGTGCGCCTGCTGCCGGTCGCGGAGCGGGCGATCAGAAAGCTCCCTCCGGAGGCCCGTGCCCGCGTGGCCGCCGCGATCGAGTTGCTCGGTGAGGAGCCGAGGCCGCCGGCGGCGAAGAAGCTCGCGGGACGTCCGGAGTGGCGCGTGCGGACCGGGGACTATCGGGTGCTCTACCGGATTCAGGACGACGTGCTGACCGTGGTCGTCGTCTACGCCGGCCACCGACCCGAGGTCTACGACCGCGGCTGAGCAGCCGTGACTAGGCCGCCGCGAGCTTCTCCCGCACCTGCCGCTTCGCCCGGCCGAGCAGCGCCGACATCCCGCGCAGGCGCAGCGGTGACACCGCCTGGGTGAGGCCGAGCGTCTGCGGGTACTCGTCGGGCACCGCGAGCACCTCGTCGGCCGTCAGACCGGCGAGGCCCTGCACCAGGATGGACGCGAACCCGCGCGTCGTCGGCGCCTCCCGCGGCGCGGTGGCGTACAGGTGCACGATGTCGGACTCGTCCACCTCCACGAAGATGAACACCGGCGCCTGGCACTCCTCCACCCGCTCCAGCAGGTCGGGGTGGTCGCGGTAGCGCTCGGGCAGCTCGGGCAGCTCGTCGGCGAACTCCAGCAGCAGCTGAAGCCGGTCGTTCTGCTCCAGCGCCTGGAAGTCGTCTCGGATCTCGGCCAGCGTGCCCGTCAGTTCGGTCATGTCTCCAGGCTACGTCGGATTCCGCGCCCGCTCAGCGGGACGGGACCTCGCCCGGCTCGCTGCCCGTCACGATCGGGACGCGCACGGCCGAGCCCCACTCCGTCCACGAGCCGTCGTAGTTCCTCACGTTCTCGAAGCCGAGCAGGTGCGTGAGCACGAACCAGGTGTGGCTGGAGCGCTCGCCGATGCGGCAGTACGCGATCACGTCGTCGCCGGGCTTCAGGCCCGCTCCGTCGAGGTACACCTCCTCCAGCTCCGCGCGGCGCTTGAAGGTGGCGTCCGGCGCGGCGGCCTTCGCCCACGGCACGGACTTCGCCGACGGGATGTGACCGGCCCGCAGCGCGCCCTCGGTCGGGTAGCCGGGGATCTCGGTGCGCTCGCCGCTGTACTCCTCCGGCGAGCGGACGTCGATCAGGGGCTTGCCCAGGTGGGCGAGCACATCGTCCTTGAAGGCGCGCACGACCGTGTCGTCGCGCTCCACCACCGGGTACTCCACCGGCGTCGGCGTCGGCACCTCGCGCGTCAGCTCCCGGCCCTCGGCGATCCACTTGTCGCGACCGCCGTCGAGCAGGCGGACGTCCTCGTGGCCGAACAGCGTGAACACCCACAGTGCGTAGGCCGCCCACCAGTTGTTCTTGTCGCCGTAGATCACGACAGTGGTGTCGCGGGCGATGCCCTTCGAACCGAGCAGCTCGGCGAAGCGCTCCGCGCTCACGTAGTCGCGCACGACGGGGTCGTTGAGGTCGGTGTGCCAGTCGATCTTCACCGACCCGGGGATGTGGCCCGTGTCGTAGAGCAGCACGTCCTCGTCCGACTCCACCACGGCCAGCCCCGGTTCGCCCAGGTGTGCGGCGAGCCAGTCGGTGCTCACCAGCCGCTCCGGGTGGGCGTAGCCGGTGAACTCGGGCGACGGGTCGGTCTCGATGGTCATGCGTGGTCTCCTCCGGATGTGGGTCCAGGATCCGGTCCGCGTCGCAGGACTAGGCTGGACGAGCCCCGCGACGGCCACGGATCCACCTCCAGCGTATGCGGCTGGGAACGACCGCGGGTAAGACTTCGACACAAAGGTGCACAACGCGACATGACCCTCGAACAGACCGGCGCCCTTCCCCGTCTCGCCGACCGTTCGCCCGAGATCACGGGCGCCGAGATCGCCGGCAGCCTGGTCCCGCCGTCGCAGTTCGAGCACGCCACCTTCGAGTCGTACCGGCCCGACCACGACTACCCGTCGCAGGCGGAGGCGGTGGCGACGCTGAAGCTGTTCGCGAAGACCTGGGAGCCGCAGCGCCCGGCCGGCCTGTTCAGCCGCAGCCGCAAGAAGGTCGAGGCGATGAAGCCCGGCGTCTACCTCGACGGCGGCTTCGGCGTCGGCAAGACCCACCTGCTCGCGGCGCTCTGGCACGAGGCGCCCGGCCCCAAGTACTTCGGCACCTTCATCGAGTACACCGCCCTGGTCGGCGCCCTCGGCTACGCGGGCGCGGTCGACCTGCTGCGCGGCTCCACCCTGATCTGCATCGACGAGTTCGAGCTCGACGACCCGGGCGACACCATGATGATGACCAGGATGCTCGGCGAGCTCGTCGCCTCCGGCACCCGCATCGCCGCCACCAGCAACACGCCGCCGAACGCGCTCGGCGAGGGCCGCTTCGCCGCGAGCGACTTCCTGCGTGAGATCCAGTCGCTGTCGTCGAACTTCCAGACC
The DNA here is from genome assembly GCA_003367665.1 of Leifsonia sp. ku-ls. GTDB lineage: Bacteria > Actinomycetota > Actinomycetes > Actinomycetales > Microbacteriaceae > Leifsonia. The sequence continues at coordinate 40,901 of QKXI01000015.1, forward strand.
CTCCGCATCGACGGCCTCGACTACCGCCGCCGCGACACCACCGGCACCGCCGTCACCGTGGACCGCGCCGGCTACGACCGCGCGCTCGCCGCGATGGCCGGCCGCGGCGAGACCGTCACGAGCGACGGCTTCCAGGACCTCATCGCGCACCTGGCGACCGTCCACCCGTCCCGCTACATCAAGATGATCGAGGGGGTCGACGTCATCGGCCTGACCGATGTGGAGGTGCTGCACGACCAGATGGCCGCCTTGCGTCTGGTGGCGTTCATCGACCGCGTGTACGACGCTGAGATCCCGATCGTGCAGACCGGCGTGCCGCTCAGCGAGGTCTTCGACGACGAGATGCTGGGCGGCGGCTACCGGAAGAAGTACCTGCGGTCGACCTCGCGCATGATCGCGCTCACCGCGGGCGAGTTGCCGCCGCACGACGACGAGTCCTGAGGGCGGATCGGCAGCGTCCCGAAACACAGTGTTTACACGCGGCCCGGATGCGTAACACCCGCGAAACACGAGCACACCTCCGTCGAAACCTCCTGGTCTGAGACTGGCTCCACCCCGAAACCCGAGGGGTGCACGCACAGAGAGGTAGACAATTCGCATGGTGCTCCACACAGCAGCGGACTACGCGGAGGCGGGGACGGTCAACGCCCTGTGGCTCCTGGTCGCCGCAGCCCTCGTCCTGCTGATGACCCCCGGTGTCGCCTTCTTCTACGGCGGCATGGTCCGCGCGAAGAGCGTCATCAGCATGATGATGATGAGCTTCGGGGCCATGGCCCTCGTCGGCGTCCTGTGGGTCGTCTACGGCTACGGCCTCGCCTTCGGCCCGGCCAGCATCCCGCACTGGCTCGGCACGCCGGACTGGTTCCTCTCCAGCCTGATGGGCAAGGACGGCATCACCCCCGACCTGAGCGGCCTCGCCTTCGCCGGCTTCCAGGCCACCTTCGCCATCATCACCGTCGCGCTGATCTCCGGTGCGATCGCCGACCGCGCCAAGTTCGGCTCGTGGATGGTGTTCGCCGGCATCTGGGTGACGGTCGTCTACTTCCCGGTCGCCTACTGGGTGTTCAACCTCTCCGAGGGCTGGATCGCCTCGCAGCTGCACGTGAACGACTTCGCCGGCGGCACCGCCGTGCACATCAACGCCGGAGCCGCGGGCCTCGCCCTCGCCCTGGTGCTCGGCAAGCGCGTCGGCTTCCAGAAGGGCATGTCCAAGCCGCACAACGTGCCCCTGACGCTGCTCGGCGCCGCCCTGCTGTGGTTCGGCTGGTTCGGCTTCAACGCCGGCTCGGAGGCCGCGGTCGACGGCGTCGCCGCGATCGCCTGGGTCAACACCCTCGCGGCCCCCGCCGCCGCCACGATCGGCTGGCTGATCGTGGAGAAGATCAAGGACGGCAAGCCGACCTCGATCGGTGCCGCCTCGGGCGCCGTCGCCGGTCTGGTCGCGATCACCCCGGCCTGCAACATCCTGACCCCGGGCTTCGCGATCCTGCTCGGCCTCGTCGCCGGCGCGGTCTGCGCCCTGGCCATCGACCTGAAGTTCCGCCTCGGCTTCGACGACTCGCTCGACGTGGTCGGCATCCACCTGGTCGGCGGCCTCATCGGAACGCTGTGGATCGGCATCTTCGGCTTCACCCACGTGTACGACGCGAAGGGCCAGCCGACCGACCAGTTCTCGAGCCTGCTCTACGGCGGCAGCTTCTACCAGCTGTGGGTCCAGGCCGTCGGCGCCTTCTCGGTGCTCATCTACTCCTTCGTGCTGGCCTACGTCATCGGCTGGGCCATCCAGAAGACGATGGGCTTCCGGATCAAGAACGAGGACGAGCTGGCCGGCGTCGACACCGTCGTGCACGGCGAGGAGGGTTACGCCCTCGAGACCGTCTGAGCACTGCGGTCGATCGGAGCACCGGACGGGGTGCCGCCTTCGGGCGGCGCCCCGTTCCGCTGTCGCTAGGGTGTGCTTGACGGTTCCCGGCGGAGGAGAGGCATGGCACAGGCGACGCCCGACCAGGTGGACGCGCTGCTGCTGTTCTTCTGCGGCGCCCTCGTGCTGCTCGCCGCGTTCGGACTGTCGTTCTTCTCCGGCGGGATGGCCGGCCGAGCCCGGGCGACGCGGGCGTTCCGGTTCGTCTTGGTCGGCGGGGCGGTCACGATCCTGCTGGCGGTGCTCGGCGGCTACGGCGCGGTGACCGGCCGTGCGCTGATCCCGCACCTGGTCGGCGTGCCCGACCCCGGCCTCTCCGCCATCACGGGCGTCGACCCTGGGGGGTCGTCGCCGTATCCGGCGGCACGCGCCGGCTACCTGATCGCAGTGCTGGTCGTCGTGACCGCGATCGTCGCGGTCGCGGTCGCGTCGCGTGTGACCCTCCGGGCGTGGACCGTGTTCGTCGTGCTCTGGCTGCCGCTGGTGGTCCTCCCGGTGGCGTACGGCGTCTTCGCCCTGGACGACGGCTGGGCGATCGCCGGCCTGCACGTGGTCGACTTCGGCGGCGCACTGGTCGTCGTCGCCGCGGGCGGCAGCGCGGTCGGACTGCTGCTGGCGTGCGGGCGCGGGGAGCACCTGCCTCCGCTCTCGCCCCGCCCCGCCTTGATGGCGATCGGCGGCGCGGCGCTGTGGGTCGGCTGGCTGGGGCTCATCGTCGGCTCGGAGGCCGCCCTCGACGCCTACGCGCCGCTCATGGCGGTCGGTGGCTTCCTGGCGTCGGCGACCGGGGTGCTGATGTGGATGCTGGTGGATGCCGTGCTGCTGCGGCGTCCCACCCTGGGCAGCGCGCTCTGCGGGGCGTTCGCCGGTCTGGTCGCGGTGACCGCTGCCTCCGGTGTGCTCACGCTCGGCTGGTGCATGCTCGTCGGCGCGCTGTCGTCGCTCGCCTGCGCCACCATGGTCGACCTCGCGGCGCGCGCCCGCTCCGGGCCGGCGCTGACACTGTGCGTGATCACGATCGTCGGCGGCCTGGTTGGTCTGCTCTTCCCCGGACTCTTCGCGACCGGCAGCGGAATGGTGGACAGCGGCAACTTCGACCTGTTCATCGCGCAGGGGATCGCCGGGATGGCGGCGCTGCTGTACGCGGTGACGGTGTCGCTGCTGATCGGCCTTGCACTGCGGTTCACGATCGGGCTGACGCGCGTCCGCTATCGTGCCGGGCGTGGCAACTCTGAGACGCGTCCTGTCCGCCCTGAGCGGTCTGCTCCGCCCCGCGCGCGCGGGACGGACCGCACCGCCTCGCCCGGCCAGGACCGCACCGCCTCCGACTGAGCCGGGCCGATCGGGACGGGCCGCGACGGTGCCTGTCGACCCGAGGAGCCTCGGCCGCATCCGCACCGCCTACAACCCCAGCCTCGACGGCGACGCCGACCCGGGCGAGATCGTCTGGACCTGGGTGCCCTACGAGGAGGCCGACGGCCGCGGGAAGGACCGGCCCGTGCTGGTGGTCGCCGCGGAACCGCACGGATCGGTGCTGGCGGTGCCGCTGACGAGCCAGGAGCACCCCGGCCGCCCGGAGTACCTGCCGATCGGCGCGGGGGACTGGGACGGCCGCCGCCGCCCGAGCTTCGTACGCCTCGACCGGGTGTACCGCGTGCAGCAGGCGGGGATGCGGCGCGAGGCGGCGGCGCTGGACGCGCGGCGGTTCGCGCTCGTGCGGGAGGCGCTGGCGGGGCGGTACGGGTGGCGGTGAGCGGGGCTTAGGTGCGGGTGGGGCGAACATCGCACGCCGGCATCACGAGGAGTTCCTTGCGCGTCGACGTCGGAGATATCGCGGTACACGCTGTCGAGCCTCCTCGGCGGTTCCGCTCGCGAAAAGGAACCGCGAGAAGACCAGCAGTGAGTCCGCGACGGCGACAAGGCTTCCCCGGAAACTGCCCGAGATCTGCGAGCGCCCGATCCGTGCGTGGTGCGCGATGGGGACGCTCGCCACACGTGTCGGCCCCGACGCCCTCATCACGGCGAGGGTGGAGCTGAGGTTCCAGGCATAGCGCTCGTTGAGCTCGGACAAGCGCGGAACGAGAGTCACCCTGGAGAAGGCGCGTGCCGTGCCCAGGTCGGCCACCGGAGTGCCGGTCACCGCTCGGAGAAGTCGGTTGCGGACTCGTGTCATGACGTGCGGAAAGGGACGACCCGGGTCGGTCATAACGCGCGCGCCTAGGACGACGTCGGCTCTCCCGGAACGGATCGGTTCGATCAGGGTCAGGACGTCTCTGGGATCGACCGTTCCGTCGCCGTCGATCACCGCGATGATCGGGGCGGTGGAGGACTCCACCCCCTTGCGAATGGCAGCCCCGACCCGTCGGTGACGACGTTCCGTGACCACCGTGGCGCCGAAGGCGGCGGCCAGAGCGACGGACCCGTCATCCGAGTCGTTGTCGCACAAGACGACGTCGACGCCGTGTGGAACGCGGGGAAGGATCCACCTCAACGCGGTCTTCTCGTTTCGGCAGGCGATCAGAAGGACGACGTCGGCACGGTCGGCCTGCGATGTCACGGCGCTCCCAGTGTGCGGCTCGCGCGGTTCGCTCCGGTCGTGCGCAACCGACGGAGACGGTGGGACTTCGCACGTGGGCCGCGCGTCCCCCGGTTGAAAGCCAGCACCTGCTTCCCGAACCAGAAGGCGAAGACTACCGCGGCAACGCCGGCGATCAGCACGCAGGTCAGCTGACCCGTCGGCTGAAGGAGCGTGCGCATGGTTCCGGACCCGACGAGGATGAAGACCGCCGAGGCGAGGGAGCCGCCGAAGACGGCGCTGAAGAGCAGGCAACTCGCTCCCGCTCCGATCCGGTTCTTTCGGTAGGGGTTGGAGCGTCCGGGGTGAGCGAGCATCGATTCCCAAAGGATGAGGTCCATCGCGTGCGGCTTCGAGAGGCTCGCCGGTGTCAGCGTCGCCCGGCCGTTCACGGACTGCTCCTTGGCCCGCAGGTACATCCCCGCGCGCTCCATCCTTTCCAGTTCGCCGAGCCAGATGGCGAAGGCGAGCGCCGCGAGCACGGGAATGGCGATTCCGAAGATCACCACGTCCGCGATCAGGATCCACTGCCGAGCATGGGTCTTCGGATCGAAGAGCACGGCCGATGTGGCGAAGACCGCCGCTACGCCGATCCCCACCGTCGCCATGCTCCACTGCAGAACGGACTGCTGATTCTGTTTGGCGGCAAGCGACTCGTTCCGCAAGGAGAGGTACTCCTGGACGACGAGTTCGTCGCGAAGACGTGAACTGTCGGGCTCGTGTGTTGCGTCGGTGCTGCCGTTGCCATCCACGCGCTCATCATAGGGGGAACGACGAAACCCCCGGCGGACCGGGGGTTTCTGCTGGTGGGCGATACCAGACTCGAACTGATGACCTCTTCCGTGTGAAGGAAGCGCGCTACCAACTGCGCCAATCGCCCGTCTCGCATCCGCCGTGCGGCTGCGAGATTCGATACTAGCCGACTCCGGGGCCCGGATGCACATCGAGCGCGTCCGGCGCGGCGACACACCCGGACGGCCCGACCGGTTTTGTCTTGCGCGCGCGGATCGGCTAGAGTCTTTCAAGTGCCGCAGGGAACTGCGGAACGAAATGCGGATGTAGCGCAGTTGGTAGCGCATCACCTTGCCAAGGTGAGGGTCGCGAGTTCGAGTCTCGTCATCCGCTCGAGTCGGCCCGGTCTTCGGATCGGGCCTCTCGGGTACGGTACGGTTTTTCCGTGTTGTGGCGTTCGGTGGATTGGCCGAGAGGCGAGGCAGCGGCCTGCAAAGCCGTATACACGGGTTCGAATCCCGTATCCACCTCGAATCTGAGCTTCGCGTTCAGACTCGGGCGATTGGCGCAGCGGTAGCGCGCTTCCCTGACACGGAAGAGGTCACTGGTTCGATCCCAGTATCGCCCACCACCACAGAGAACCCCCGGGAGACCAGGGGTTTCGTCGTCTCTGCCGTCGTCTCCCTGCATTGCGAGTGCATCGAGGAATTCAGGAGCGCGCTCAGCGAGCGTCCGTCGTCGGTGTCATGCGCCGCCGCAGTCTCGCCAATCGCAGCCGCGCACGCAGGCAGGTGCGGGCGCGACGCAGTCGCTCCCGGAAGAGCCAGGCCAGCGCAAGTCCCACGATGACCAGGGGGAGGAGCTCCGGCGCGAGGATGAAGGCTCCGAAGACGATGTCGAGGGCCTCGAAGCCGATGAGCGAGGCGGCGGCCACCCAGGTCCAGCCGCTGAAGAGTGTGGCCTGCGTGTGCAGACGTCGAAAGATGAGGCGCATGGCGTCCTGTCCGTGTCGAGGGGAATCGGTCGAGGACCGGTCCCGCCGCGCGGGCGAGGCGTCAGGCGACGCGCGGGGACCGGCCGTGACCGGCGCCCGGCGCACGTGCTGCGGCCGGGCCGACCAGGGGACGGTGTCGCGCTGCAGTGGGAGGGGCGGGCTCCGCCGACGAGAGGCATAGGTCAGGGCGGGTGATCCTTGCCGCCGAGCCCGCTCCGAGCGACGCGCGGACGGCGCGCGCGATGACGAGTCCCGCGAGGGCGAACGCGACGAGCACGGTGGCGACGGCGACAAGGACCGAGAGTCGCCCGGCGGGGTCCGCCGCGAGCAGCTGCTCGAGCAGTCTCCATTCGATCGCCGACATCGCGCTCGCCTTTCCTGGTCGCCTGGTCCGAAGACTACCGCGGTCCTGGCGGGAACCGCCGTCTTTCGCGCCACGACACCGCCTGGCTACCGTGACGGCATCCACGCACGCCGAAGGAGAGAGCCGGCATGACCATCCAGACCGACACCGCGCACACGCCCGCCGTCGTCCCCACCGAGCGGGGGCCGCTGGACTTCCCGCTCGGGGCGCCCACCGCCGAGGCCGCGGCGCTCGCGTACGACCTGCTCGACCGGGAGAACGCGTACCGCGCGTACATCAACGGCTACCCGGCCGTGTCCGAGTGGATGCTGCGGAAGGGTCTCGTGGAGGCCGGCGTCCACGACGGTGACGTCTTCATCACCCGGAGGCTGCTCGACAGCCGATCGCTGTTCCTCACCGCGAACGCCGACACCGTGTACTTCATGAGCTACCTCGACCTCACCGACGGCCCGGTCATGATGCGGGCGCCGGAGGGCGTGCTCACGGTCGTGGACGACATGTGGTGGCGCTGGGTGAGCGATGTCGGCATCCCGGGGCCCGATCGCGGCGCGGGTGGGCTGTACCTGTTCGTCGGGCCCGACTACGACGGCCCGCTGCCGGAGGGCGGGTGCTTCGTCCGCCGGTCGCGCACGCAGCGGATCAGCGTCCTCGGCCGGGCGTTCCTGGAGGACGACGACCCGACCCCGGCCGTCGACCGGATCACGTCGACGCTCGCGTTCGGCCGCTGGCAGCCGGGCGGGTTCGGGTTCTCGATCGGGGCCTTCCTGGAGGGGGACGGGCCCCTCGGCGCGCTGCAGGAGCTCGCGAGCCCGCGCTTCGTCGACGGGTCGGGGCTGGTCGTCGACACCATCCCGCCGTCCGACGCGTCCTACTTCGCGCTGCTGAACGAGGCCGTGCAGGCGGAGCCCGCGACGGCGCTCGACCCGGAGCTGGCGGGCCCGCTCGCCGCGATCGGCATCGTCCACGGCGCCCCGTTCGCGCCGGACGACCGGATGCGCGACCTGCTCGCCGAGGCGGTCGCGCGGGCGGACGCGATCACCCGTGCGGTGGCGTTCCGGCCGCGCGCGTCGGAGGGCTTCGCGTACTACCCGGGCACCGGTCTGCACTGGTCGAATCCGCTGTTCGCCGGCGGGTACAGCTTCCAGGTGCCGCCGCCGCAGGTCGGGCCGAACGGCCTCGAACCGTTCCCCGACCGCGGCGCCAAGCTGACGACGGCGCGGTCGTCCTTCCTCTACCTCGCTACCGGCATCACCCCGGCGATGTGCATGAACCTGCCCGGCGTCGGCTCCCAGTACATCCTGGCGACGGTGGACGCCACGGGCGACGCGCTCGACGGCGGCGCCCACTACACGCTCACCCTGCCGGCCGGCATCCCGGCCGAGAAGTTCTGGTCGATCACCCTCTACGACACCCGGACGCGGTCGATGCTGGTCACCGACCAGCTCTACCCGCGGGCCGGGTCGCAGGCGTACCCCACGCCGGCGGCGGTGCCCGGGCCGGACGGGACGACGGTGCTGCACCTGTCTCCCGAGCGTCCGGACGGCGTCGAGCCCGGCAACTGGGTGCAGACCGTCCCGGGGGAGGGATTCTTCGCGATCCTGCGCTTCTACAGCCCCACGCCGGCGTTCTTCGACCGGTCGTGGGAGCCGTCGGACCTCACGCGGGCGTGAGCTCGGCGGTGGCGCGGGCGTTCATCCGGATGAAGAGGCGGTTCTTCTTCGTGTTCTGGAAGGCCGCGCAGCGCCACCGCCCGTCCGTGCCCCGCTGGAACGTGTACGTCTGCACCTTGTCGCGCCGGACCCGACGGCGGCCGATGCCGCCCTCGGTGAGCACGACGGCGGTCGTGTCGTCGAGGAGGCGGATGCTGCGCACGAGCATCGACATGCGCGTCCCCTTCTGCCACTTCTCGAAGACGGGCTGATGGCCGCGCTCGATCTCGTCGCGGCCCTGGTACACGAGCCCGACGTAGATGACGTAGCTGGCGTGCTCGGTGAACTCGTCCGCGAAGGCGCGGGCGTCTCCGGCGTCCCAGGCGGCGACCATGCGATCGAGCGCGTCGCGGATCCCGGCGGTGTCGTGGTGGGCGGTGGTGGTGGCGTCCTGATAAACTATCTGCATGAATCTAATAGTTGCATGGATGCAGCGAAATGGGAAGAGGCGATGAGCGACCGGGAGGCGTTGGCGGCCGACTACCGGCGCTATCTCGCCGCGGTCGTGACGTTCCACCTGGCCGCGGCCGACGCGGTCGGGCTGGGGGCCACCGACTACCAGGCGCTCAACCTGCTCGACCTCGAGGGGCCCCTGAGCGGCGGAGAGCTCGCCCGCCGGCTGGGGCTGACCACCGGCGCGACGACGCGGCTGATCGACCGGCTCGAAGCGGCGGACGTCGCGCGGCGCGTGCCCGACCCGGACGATCGTCGGAGGATCGCGGTGGAGGCGACCGGGCGACTGCCCACGGCGCTGGACGACATCCTCCGCGCCGTCCGCGCACCGATCGGGTCGGTCATCGGCGCGCTCGACGCGCACCAGCGCGACGGGCTCGCCGCCTACCTGCGCGGCGCCGGCGCGGCCTACGGCGCAGCAGCGCAGGAGATCGCCGACCGGCGCTGAGCCGCCCCGCGGCCGCCCCGGCCAGGACGGCCGCGCGGGCGCACTAGGCTTGTCCCATTCCGATTTCCAACGACTCTAGGAGTGGACAGGTGGCCGACGGCTTCGAGCTCTTCACCGACCGTTCCGTTGTCGCGATGCGCGTCAACGGTGAGCTGAAGGACCTCGCGACCACCGTCACGACGACCGACGTCGTCGAGCCCGTCACCATCGACTCGCCCGACGGGCTCAACATCCTGCGGCACTCCACCGCGCACGTGCTGGCGCAGGCGGTGCAGGCGATCAACCCGGAGGCCAAGCTCGGAATCGGGCCGCCCATCACCGACGGGTTCTACTACGACTTCGACGTGCTCGACGCGTTCACGCCGGAAGACCTCAAGGCGCTCGAGAAGGAGATGCAGCGCATCCAGCGGGCGGGCCAGCGGTTCGTGCGCCGGGTCGTCACCGACGAGGAGGCGCGCGCCGAGCTGGCCGACGAGCCGTACAAGCTGGAGCTCATCGGCCTGAAGGGCGGCGCGCAGCACGGCGACACCGCGGCGTTCGACGAGAGCGAGTCCGTCGAGGTCGGCGCGGGCGAGCTGACCATCTACGACAACGTCGACCCGAAGACAGGGGAGACGGTCTGGAAGGACCTCTGCCGCGGCCCGCACCTCCCGAACACCCGCATGATCGGCAACGGCTGGGCGCTGACCCGTGTCGCCGCCGCCTACTGGCGGGGCAACGAGAAGAACAAGCAGCTGCAGCGCATCTACGGCACGGCCTGGCCGAGCAAGGACGAGCTGCGCGCCTACCAGACCCGCATGGAGGAGGCCGCGAAGCGCGACCACCGCAAGCTGGGCGCCGAGCTCGACCTGTTCTCCTTCCCCGACGAGATCGGCTCGGGGCTCGCGGTGTTCCACCCGAAGGGCGGGATCATCCGCAAGGAGATCGAGGACTACATGCGCGAGCGGCTGATCGCGAACGACTACGAGATGGTCAACACGCCGCACATCACGAAGGCGCACCTGTACGAGATCAGCCAGCACCTCAACTGGTACAAGGACGGCATGTTCCCGCCCATGCACCTCGACGAGGAGCGCGACGCCGAGGGCAACATCACCCGGCAGGGTCAGGACTACTACCTGAAGCCGATGAACTGCCCGATGCACAACCTGATCTTCCGGGCGCGCGGCCGCAGCTACCGTGAGCTGCCGCTGCGGCTGGCGGAGTTCGGGACGGTGTACCGCTACGAGAAGTCCGGCACGCTGTCCGGCCTCACGCGCGTCCGGGGGCTCACCCAGGACGACGCGCACATCTACGTCACCGACGAGCAGATCAAGGACGAGGTGGCGCGCCAGCTGGAGTTCGTGCTCGAGACCCTGCGCGGCTACGGCCTGACCGACTTCTACCTGGAGCTGTCCACCAAGGACCCGGACAAGTACGTCGGGAGCGACGAGTCGTGGGAGACCGCGACCGAGACGCTGCGGCAGGTCGCGATCGAGTCCGGACTGGAGCTCGTCGACGATCCGGGCGGGGCGGCGTTCTACGGGCCGAAGATCTCGGTGCAGGCGCGCGACGCAATCGGCCGCACCTGGCAGCTGTCGACGGTCCAGCTCGACTTCAACCAGCCGGAGCTGTTCGAGCTGGAGTACAACGCGGCGGACGGCACGCGCAAGCAGCCGGCGATGATCCACCGGGCGCTGCTCGGGTCGATCGAGCGGTTCTTCGCGATCCTGCTCGAGCACTACGCGGGCGCCTTCCCGGTGTGGCTGTCGCCGGTGCAGGTCGTGGGCATCCCGGTCGCCGACCAGTACGCGCCGTTCCTCGACGACGTGATCTCGCGGCTGAAGGCGCGCGGGGTGCGCGCCGAGGTCGACCACAGCGACGACCGCATGCAGAAGAAGATCCGCACGCACACCAAGGCCAAGGTGCCGTTCCAGCTGATCGTCGGCGAGGAGGATGCGTCGGCCGGCACGGTCAGCTTCCGCTTCCGCGACGGCACCCAGCGCAACGGCGTGACGGTGGACGAGGCCATCGAGCGGATCGTGGAGAGCATCCGCACCCACGAGCTGGTCGACACGGCATGGCACGACTGAACCTCGGCTCCTACGAGGAGGGCGCCGGTGCGGGCGGGGACGAAAGCCCCGTCCGCATCGACGACCCGTCGTACCTGGTCGGCGTGCCGGACGAGTTCCAGCGGCTGTGGACCCCGCACCGGATGGTCTACATCCAGCAGGGCGACCCCGGCCACCACGACTGCCCGTTCTGCGTGGCGCCGAGCATGAGTGACGAGGACGCGCTGATCGTCGCGCGCGGCACGACCGCGTACGCGCTGCTGAACCTGTTCCCGTACAACAGCGGCCACCTGTTGGTCTGCCCGTACCGTCACATCGCGACCTACGACGAGGCGACGCCGGAGGAGGTCGCCGAGATCGGCAGCCTGACCCAGACGGCGATGCGCGTCATCCGAGAGGTCTCGAAGAACGATGGCTTCAACATCGGGATGAACCAGGGCGCGGTCGCCGGCGCCGGCATCGCCTCCCACCTGCACCAGCACATCGTGCCGCGCTGGGCGCAGGACGCGAACTTCCTCCCCATCATCGCCAAGACCAAGGCGCTGCCCCAGCTTCTCGGCGAGGTCCGCGTCGCCCTCGCCAACGCCTGGCCCCGCCCCTGACCCCACCGTCGCTTCCTCGATTAATCCGGCGACACGCCGGGCGCGAGCGGATTAATCGAGGAAGCGATGGCGGGGAAGCGGGGTCAGCGCACCTGGGTGACCTCGAACTGCTCGCGGGGGTGGGCGTAGGCGTCCTGGGACTCGACGAGCTGGAGCTCGCGTTCGCCGGAGGCGAGGGTGCGCTCGAGGAGGTCGAACACGCTCGAGACGGTCTTGCGCAGGGCGAGCGCGGCGTCACCGGTGCGGACGTAGTGCGCGGTGAACAGCGCGGCCGTCACGTCGCCGGAGCCGTTGGCCTTCAGCGGCAGGCGCGGGGTCTGCACGATCCAGGCGCCCCGGTCGTCGGCGGCGAGCATCTCGATGGTGTCCGCCGGGGCGTCCGGCCGCTCGACGCTCGTGACGAGCACCGTGCGCGGGCCCATCGCGCGGGCCGCGTCCACCGAGGCCAGGGTCGACTCCAGCGTGTCGGGCTCGGTCTCGGTGAGGAAGCCCAGCTCGAACTGGTTCGGCGTGATGATGTCGGCGACCGGCACCACGCGCTCGCGGAGCAGCACCGGGATGGCGGGGGCGACGAAGCAGCCCGACTTCGCGTTGCCCATCACCGGGTCACAGGCGTACACCGCGTTCGGGTTGGCCGCCTTGACCCGGGCGACGGCATCGATGATGACATCGCCGATCCCCTCGCCGCCCTGGTAGCCGGAGAGCACGGCGTCGATCTGTCCGAGAACGCCACGCTCCTCGATGCCGGTGATGACGTCGCGGACGTCGTCCGGCGAGATCAGCGGGCCGCGCCAGGCGCCGTAGCCGGTGTGGTTGGAGAAGTTGACCGTGTAGACCGGCAGCACCTCGACGCCGATGCGCTGCAGCGGGAACACGGCGGCCGAGTTGCCGACGTGACCGTAGGCGACCGCGGACTGGATCGAGAGGATCTTCATTCTTCGATCCTCTCACCTCCCGAGCGCGGCCTCCGTCAGGTCGTCGAGCAGGCGTTCGGTCTCGTCCTCGTCCAGGTCGTGCACCGTCAGGCGCAGGTGCTGGGAGGGCGCGGGATGCTCGGCGAGCTGGAACTCGTCTCCCGTGCGGGCCAGCCACCCGCGGCGCATGAGCCGTTCGGCGACGACCCGCGCCCGGATCGGCAGCGGCACCCACAGGTTGAGCCCGTCGCCCGGCTCGGTGGGGAGCCCGCGCTCGGTGAGGCGCGCGGCGAAGTCGGCGTTCCGGTCGGCGTAGTGCCGGCCGGCCTCCTGCACCCGGGCGAGCACGTCGTCGTCGGTCAGCTGTGCGAGCACGAGCCGCTGCAGGATGTGGCTGACCCAGGTCGTGCCTGGGCTCAGCCGGAACGCCAGCCGGTCCGCGGTCTCCGGGTCGGTCGCGGCGACGGCGAGGCACATGTCCGGTCCCAGCGACTTCGACACCGAGCGGACCAGCGCGAACCGGCGGTGCTCCGGGCCGATGAGGGTCTCGTAGCCGCGCTGCGAGAGCATCGAGAAGTGGTCGTCCTCGATCACGAGCACGTACGGGTGTGCGGCGAGCACCTCCCGGAGCGCGGCGGCGCGCGCGGGTGACAGGGAGGCGCCGGTCGGGTTCTGGGCCCGCGGCGTGCAGATCACGGCGCGTACGCCGGCGTCGAGCGCGGACCGCAGCCCGTCGACGGTCATGCCTTCGGCGTCCACCGGGACGGGGACCGCACGGTACCCGCCCAGCCGGACGGTGTGGATGGACGCCAGGAAGCACGGATCCTCGAGCGCCACCGCGTCGTCGCGGAGCAGGGCCTGCGCCAGCAGCCGCTCCACCGCGTCCACCGCCCCGTTGGTGACCGTGATGCGCACGTCGGCTACGGGCAGGTCGGGGCGCACCCAGGCGAGGGCGCGTTCCTCCAGCGCCGGGTCGACGACCGGTTCGCCGTAGAGCACCGGCCGGCCGATCGCTCGGGCGAGCGCGGGGGAGAGGTCGGGGATGCGGCCCGGGTCGGGGTTGCCCGTGCCGATGTCGCGCAGCACGCTGTCGGGCGCGTAGCCCTCCTGCGCGACGGTCTCGCGGCCGGCGACGACCGTCCCGGCGCGGCCGCGCGCGACGACGACGCCCGCCTGCGCGAGCAGCCGGTACGCCGCGACGGCGGTGTTGCGGTTCACCCCGAGTCGGACGGCGAGCTCGCGCACCGGGGGGAGCGCGTCGCCGGGACGCAGCGCGCCGCGCTCGTGCAGGGCGCGGACGCTCGCGGCGATCTCCGACGCGGTCGTGCCCGCGATGCTCAGCTGGTCCATCGGGTCGAGTCTACCGAGGCGGGCGAGGGATGCTATCGTTCGGCATAGGCCAAAACAATCTTTGTTCCGCACGAGAGGGCGACGATGACAGACAACGACAACGGCACGTTCACCGGATCGAGCCGCGTGAAGCGCGGGCTCGCCGAGATGCTGAAGGGCGGCGTCATCATGGACGTCGTCACGCCCGAGCAGGCCCGCATCGCCGAGGACGCGGGCGCGGTCGCGGTGATGGCGCTGGAGCGCGTCCCCGCCGACATCCGCGCGCAGGGCGGCGTCGCCCGGATGAGCGACCCCGACCTGATCGAGGCCATCATCGCCGAGGTGTCGATCCCGGTCATGGCGAAGGCCCGCATCGGCCACTTCGTCGAGGCGCAGGTGCTCGAGGCGCTCGACGTCGACTACATCGACGAGTCGGAGGTGCTCTCGCCCGCCGACTACGTCAACCACATCGACAAGTGGAAGTTCACCGTCCCCTTCGTCTGCGGTGCGACCAACCTGGGCGAGGCGCTGCGCCGCATCAACGAGGGCGCCGCCATGATCCGCTCGAAGGGCGAGGCCGGCACCGGCGACGTGTCGGAGGCGACGAAGCACATTCGCAAGATCACCTCCGAGATCAACGCGCTGACCTCGATGAGCAAGGACGAGCTGTACGTCGCCGCCAAGGAGCTGCAGGCGCCGTACGAGCTGGTCGCCGAGATCGCCGAGACGGGCAAGCTCCCGGTCGTGCTGTTCACCGCGGGCGGCGTCGCCACCCCGGCTGACGCGGCCATGATGATGCAGCTGGGCGCGGACGGCGTGTTCGTGGGCTCCGGCATCTTCAAGTCGGGCAACCCGGAGCAGCGCGCCGCGGCGATCGTCAAGGCGACCACCTTCTACGATGACCCGTCGGTCATCGCGGAGGTCTCCCGCGGCCTCGGTGAGGCGATGGTCGGCATCAACGTGGCCGACCTCCCGGCCCCGCACCGCCTGGCCGAGCGTGGCTGGTAACGCTCCGCGCGTCGGCGTCCTCGCCCTGCAGGGCGACTTCCGCGAGCACCTCGCGGTGCTCCGCGGGCTGGGCGCCGACGCCGTCCCGGTGCGGCGTCCGGCCGAGCTGGACGCGGTGGAGGGCCTCGTCATCCCCGGCGGCGAGTCAAGTGTGATGGACAAGCTGTCGCGCGCCTTCGGGCTCGCCCAGCCGCTGCGCGCCGCGATCGCCGGCGGCCTGCCGGTCTACGGCACCTGCGCCGGGCTGATCATGCTCGCCGACCGCGTGCTCGACGGGATCGCCGGCCAGCAGAGCCTGGGTGGCCTGGACGTCTCGGTGCGCCGAAACGCGTTCGGCTCGCAGGTGGACTCGTTCGAGACCGACCTCCGCATCTCGGCCGTGGGGGAGGAGCCGATGCACGCCGTGTTCATCCGCGCCCCCATCGTGGAGGAGGTCGGTCCCGCCGCGACCCCGCTCGCCCGGGTCGACGACGGCCGCGTGGTGGCGGTCGAGCAGGGGAACCTGCTCGGCACGTCCTTCCACCCCGAGATCACGGGGGACACACGGTTCCACGAGTACTTCCTGACCAAGGTGCGCGACGCCGTCGCGAGGGCGGCGTGAAGCTGATCGTGCTGCGCGGCGCCTCGGGTGCCGGCAAGTCCACGGTGGCGCGGGCGTTGCGCGCCCGGCTCGGGTCGGGCATCGCCCTGGTCGAACAGGACTACGTCGGCCGCGTCGTGCTCGGCCGCTCGCTGACCGACGACGGCACGAACGCGTCACTGCTGGACGCCCTCGTGCGCGCCGCTCTGCCGGTTGCTCCGGCGGTGCTGCTCGAGGGCATCCTGAGCACGGAACACTACGGGGATGTGCTGCTCGGCCTGCGCGCCACGCCCGGTCTGGAATCGTGGTTCTACCGCTTCGACGTTCCGTTCGAGGTCACGGTCGAGCGTCACGCGCGCCGGGGCAAGGCCGGGTCGTTCGGCGAGACGGAGCTGCGCCGGTGGTGGCGGGCCGCCGATCCGCTGGTCGACGCCGACGGGCGGGTGCTCGACCGCTCGATCACCGCGGCGGAGACGGTCGAGGCGGTCGTCGAGCGCATCATCGCCGATACCGGCCTCACCGCCGGCACGGATCCGCTCTAGCGAGCGTCGCGACGGGTCGGCGGGGGCGGGCTCGCGTACAATAGACGAGTTTTCAGACGTACGACGAGGGAGCACCAGTGTCCGGGCATTCCAAGTGGGCAACGACCAAGCACAAGAAGGCGGTGATCGACGCCCGCCGCGCGAAGTCCTTCGCCAAGCTCATCAAGAACATCGAGGTGGCGGCGAAGATCGGCGGCGCCGACCTGTCCGGCAACCCGACGCTCGTCGACGCGGTGCAGAAGGCAAAGAAGACCTCTGTCCCGAACGACAACATCGACCGCGCCATCAAGCGCGGCGCCGGCCTCACCGGTGAGTCCATCGACTACACGACGATCATGTACGAGGGCTACGGCCCCGGCGGCGTCGCCCTCCTGATCGAGTGCCTCACCGAGAACAAGAACCGCGCCGCCGCCGAGGTGCGCACCGCGATGACCCGCAACGGCGGCACCATGGCCGACCCGGGCAGCGTCGCGTACAACTTCCATCGAAAGGGCGTCATCGTCGTCCCGCACGCCGACGGCGTCGACGAGGACGCGGTGCTCGCCGCCGTGCTCGACGCGGGCGCCGAGGAGGTCACCGACCGTGGCGAGAGCTTCGAGGTCCTGACCGAGGCGTCCGACCTGGTCGCGGCCCGCACCGCGCTGCAGGAGGCCGGCATCGACTACGACTCGGCCGACGCCGAGTTCGTCGCCACCGTCAACGTGGAGGCCGACGCCGAGGTCGCCCGCAAGGTGTTCCGCCTGATCGACGCGCTCGAGGACTCCGACGACGTGCAGAACGTCTACACCAACCTCGACATCAGCCCCGAGGTGCAGGCGCAGCTCGACGACGAAGAGTAGGCGACGGCCGTGACGATCCGGGTGCTCGGCATCGACCCGGGTCTGACGCGCTGCGGCGTCGGCATCGTGGACGTGCGTCCCGACCGCCGCGCGGCGCTGGTCGCCGTCACGGTCATCCGGACTCCGGCCGACATGCCGCTGGAGGAGCGCCTGCTGACGGTCGGCACCGGCATCGAGGCCCTGCTCGACGAGCACGGACCGGCGGTCGTGGCGATCGAGCGCGTCTTCGCGCAGCACAACCTCCGCACGGTCATGGGCACCGCACAGGTGAGCGGCGTCGCGCTGCACTCCGCGGCCAAGCGCGGGCTCCCGGTCGCGCTGCACACGCCGAGCGAGGTCAAGGCGGCGATCACGGGATACGGCTCCGCCGACAAGAAGCAGGTGCAGGCGATGGTGGCGCGCATCCTGGGACTCGACGAGGCGCCGAAGCCCGCGGACGCGGCCGACGCCCTCGCCATCGCGATCTGCCACGCCTGGCGCGGCGGTCCCGTTGCGCCGGGAACCGGGGGAGCGACGAGCACGGCGCTGACGCCCGCGCAGGCCGCGTGGCGCGCCGCGGAGCGCTCCAGCCGGACGTCGGCGGCTCCCCGTAGGCTGGCCAGGTGATCTCCTCCCTCCGCGGCACCGTGCTCTCGGCCGTCGGCGGCACCGCCGTCGTCGAGGTCGGCGGCGTCGGCTTCGCCGTCCAGCTGACCCCCGACCACGTGCTGTCCCTGCGCGTGGGTGAGGAGGCCTTCATTTACACGTCGCTGATCGTCCGGGAGGACGCGCTGCAGCTGTTCGGGTTCGCCGACCGCGAGCAGTTGGAGGTGTTCGAGCTGCTGAACGGCGTCTCCGGCGTCGGCCCGAAGTCGGCGATCGGCGTGCTGTCCGTGCTCTCGCCGGACGACATCGCCGCCGCCGTGGCGGCCGACGACGACGCCCCGTTCCGCAAGGTGTCCGGAATCGGGCCGAAGACGGCCAAGCTCATCGTCGTCTCGCTGACCGGAAAGCTGACCGCTTCCCGCCCTCCCGCGCGGGTGGCGAAGACGGCGGGCGCGCCGTCGTCGGTCGCCGACAGCGTGCTGGTCGCGCTGGTCGGCCTCGGCTGGCCCGAGAAAGTGGCGTCGGAGGCGGTCGCCGAGGTCGTGGCCGACACCGACGAGAAGCAGCGCGACAGCGTCCAGACCCTGCTCCGGCTCACGCTCGCCCGGCTCGGCCCCGCACAGCAGGCGGCGCGATGAGCGACGACCTGACCACGCCCGAGCTGGAGTCCGAGTCCGAGCTCGCCTTCGAGGGCGCGCTCCGGCCGCGCAGCCTGGCCGAGTTCGTCGGCCAGGCGAAGGTGCGCGGCCAATTGCAGCTGCTGCTGACGGCGGCGCGCATGCAGGAGCGCACGGCCGACCACATCCTGCTCGCCGGCCCGCCCGGGCTGGGCAAGACCACGCTCGCCATGATCGTCGCGCACGAGAGCGGGCGGCCGCTCCGCCTCTCCAGCGGGCCCGCCATCCAGCACGCCGGCGACCTCGCGGCGCTGCTGTCGTCGCTCACCCCCGGCGAGGTGCTCTTCATCGACGAGATCCACCGCATGGCGCGGTCGGCGGAAGAGATGCTCTACCTCGCCATGGAAGACTTCCGGATCGACATCATGGTCGGGAAGGGCGCAGGGGCGACGTCCATCCCGCTCGACCTCGCGCCGTTCACGCTGGTCGGCGCGACCACGCGGTCCGGGCTCCTGCCCAACCCGCTGCGCGACCGCTTCGGCTTCACCGCGCATCTGGAGTTCTACGACGAGTCCGAGCTGACGCAGGTGCTGACGCGGGCGGCGACCATGCTGGAGTTCGACATCGACCGGGAGGCGTTGGCCGAGATCGCCGGACGCTGCCGGGGCACTCCGCGCATCGCCAACCGGCTGCTGCGCCGGGTGCGCGACTACGCGCTGGTGCACGGCGGACGCGCCGACGTCGCCGCCGTGCGCGCGGCGCTCGAGCTCTACGACGTCGACCCGCTGGGGCTCGACCGGCTCGACCGCGCGGTGCTGCACGCCATCCTCGAGCGCTTCGAGGGCGGCCCGGTCGGACTCAACACGCTCGCCGTCTCGGTGGGCGAGGAGGCGGAGACGATCGAGTCGGTCGTCGAGCCCTTCCTGGTGCGCATCGGACTGCTCTCGCGCACCCCGCGCGGGCGCGTCGCGACGCCCGCGGCCTGGCGGCACCTGGGAATCCCCAGCCGCCCGCGGGAAGGCTCACAGCCTCCGACGCTGATAGATGACATATAATCCAAGCTGGCCGTTCGGCCAACCCCCTTGCCCCCAATGAAAGGCTCGGCAACTCCCCATGGTCTTTGACCCGTTGACCATCGTGATGATCGTCATCCTGGCGGCTCTCGTCTTCTTCATGTTCCGCAACAGCCGCAAGCGGCGCAAGGAGCAGGAGGAGACCCGCTCGAAGATGGTGCCCGGCGCCGAGGTGATGACCAACTTCGGCCTCTACGGCACGCTGATCTCCGTCAACGAGGAGGACAACACCGCCGTCATCGAGACCAGCCCCGGCCACGAGGTGAAGGTGCACCGCCAGGTGCTCGCCCGCGTCGTCGAGCCGACCGCGACCGAGACCGCCGGCGACGACGCCGCGCCGGCCGCCGCCGAGCTCAACGAGGACCACGCCATCCCGGCCGAGGGCACCACGGAGCCGGAGTACGGCGAGCGTCTCGACGACGGCTCGAAGAAGCCCGGCTCGAAGAGCGACGACTGACCGATTCCCTGTGCTCGCGCGCCGGCATGGCGCGGGAGTGCTCGTAGAAAGCTGAGTTCCTGGTGGCAAAGTCGACCCCGGTCAAGAAAGCCTGGCGTTCGCTGACGTGGCTCGGCGTCATCGTGGTGGTGCTGCTCGGCACCCTCACGGCGGGCGTCCTGTTCAGCAACGCCACCTGGCTGCCGAAGCTCGCGCTCGACCTGGAGGGCGGCACGCAGATCATCCTCGCCCCGCAGGTCGAGAACGGTCAGTCCGTGCAGCAGCAGCAGCTCGACCAGGCCGTGTCGATCATCCGCCAGCGCATCGACGCGTCCGGCGTCTCGGAGGCGCAGATCTCCACCGAGGGCTCGCGCAACATCGTCGTGTCGCTCCCGGGCAAGCCCGACCAGGCGACGCTCGACCGCGTCAAGTCGAGCGCCCGGCTCGACTTCCGCCCGGTGCTGATCGCGGGCGGCCCGACGAACGAGGTCGTGGGCGCCGACGGCAAGTCGACGCCCGCGCCGAGCCCCGCGCCCGGCCTCCAGTCGACGCCGTCGACGAAGCCGACCAACGGTTCCGACCTGGCCTGGGTCACGCCGGAGTTGCAGGCGCAGTTCAACGCGTACGACTGCAAGGCCAACGCGAAGAAGACGTCGAGCTCGGCGCCGACCGACAAGCCGCTGATCACCTGTGACGACCAGAACACGGTCAAGTACCTGCTCGGCCCGGTGGAGGTGAAGGGCCAGGACATCAAGGACGCCAGCGCGGGCCTCGTCCAGAGCTCGCAGGGCGTCACCACCGGTCAGTGGGCCGTCAACATCGTCTTCAACGACGCCGGCACGAAGGCCTTCTCCGACGTCACCACGCGGCTGGTCGGCCTGCAGGGCTCGCAGAACCAGTTCGCGATCGTGCTCGACGGCAAGGTGATCTCGGCGCCGACCACACAGGCCGCCATCACCGACGGCAAGCCGCAGATCACGGGCAACTTCACCGAGACCACGTCGAAGGCCCTGGCCGACCAGCTCAAGTTCGGCGCGCTGCCGTTCAGCTTCAAGGTGCAGAGCCAGGACACCATCTCGGCGACCCTCGGAACCTCGCAGCTGCTCGCCGGCCTCATCGCGGGTCTCATCGGCCTGATCCTGGTCGGCATCTACACGTTCTTCCAGTACCGCCTGCTCGGCTTCGTCACGATCTTCTCGCTCGTCGTCGCCGGTGTGCTCACCTGGCTGACGATCTCCCTGCTGTCGTGGCACTACGACTACCGCCTGTCGCTCGCCGGCGTCGCCGGTCTGATCGTCGCGATCGGCTTCACGGCAGACTCGTTCATCGTCTACTTCGAACGCATCCGCGACGAGCTGCGCGACGGACGCGGGCTCGAATCGGCCGTGGAGGCCGGCTGGGGACGCGCCCGACGGACCATCTACGCGTCGAAGGCCACCAACCTGCTCGCCGCGATCGTGCTGTACGTGCTCGCCGCGGCCAACGTGCGCGGCTTCGCGTTCACCCTGGGACTCACGACCATCATCGACGTCATCGTCGTGCTGCTCTTCACCCACCCGACCCTGCAGCTGCTGGCCCGGACGCGCTTCTTCAGCTCCGGGCACCCGCTGTCGGGCCTCGACCCGCAGGCCCTCGGCGCGGTGTACCGGGGAGCGGCGCAGTTCCGCACCCCGACCGCCGTCAAGGCCGGCACCGCCGCGCGCAGCGGCAAGGAGGCGGCCCGCCGCCAGACGATCGCGGAGCGCAAGGCGTCGGAGCTCGCCGGCGCGTCGACGTCCTCCGATCGTTCGACCGAGGGGAAGGACTCCTGATGGCCAGCCGTCTCGTCAAATTCGGCAACGACCTCTACACCGGCGCGCGCTCGATCGACTTCGTCGGTCGCCGCAAGATCTGGTACTCGATCGCGGCCGTCATGGTCGTGCTGTCGATCCTCATCCCGGTCGTCAAGGGCGGGTTCAACTTCTCGATCGAGTTCCGCGGCGGCTCGCAGTTCCAGATCAGCGACGTGTCGAACACGGACACGGCGAAGGCCCAGGCCGCGGTCACGAGCGTCGTGCCGAACGCGGTCTCGCACGTCAGCGTGGTGGGCGACAACGCCGTCCGCGTGCAGACCGACCAGCTGTCGGAGTCGCAGACCCGCGAGGTGTCCGACGCGCTGGCGAAGGCCTACGACGTGAACGCGTCGGAGGTCTCGGCGACCTTCATCGGCCCATCCTGGGGCGCGGACGTGACGCAGCAGTCCATCCAGGGCCTCGTCGTCTTCCTCCTGCTCGCATTCATCGCGATGGCGCTGTACTTCCGCACCTGGAAGATGTCGGCCGCCGCGATCGTGTCGCTGTTCCATGACCTCATCATCACCGCGGGCGTGTACGCCCTGGTCGGCTTCGAGGTCTCGCCGGCGACCATGATCGGCTTCCTGACGATCCTCGGCTACTCCCTGTACGACACCGTCGTGGTGTTCGACAAGATCCGTGAGAACACCAAGGAGGAGCTGGAGCTGACGCGGCGCACGTTCCCCGAGGCGGTCAACCTCGCGGTCAACCAGACCCTGGTGCGGTCGATCAACACGGCCGTCGTCGCGGTGCTTCCCGTCGCCTCCATCCTGTTCATCGGCGCCTACGCGCTCGGCGCCGCGACGCTGCGCGACATCTCGCTCGCCCTCCTCATCGGCATCATCGTGGGAACGTACTCGACGATCTTCCTCGCGGCGCCCCTGTACTCGCAGTTCCGCGAGAACGAGGCGGCCATCCGCAAGCACGACCAGAAGGTGCGCTCGATCCGGCCGAAGGCCAGCGCGACCGCCTCGGCCGACGCCGTCACCGCGGGCGCGGAGTAGCAGTCGGCGGATGAGCGACGGCACACCGCAGCAGCGCTTCCTCCCCGAGGACGAGGTGTCCGCCGCGCGTGCGCGGGAGCTCACCGCCGCCGGCGAGGCGTGGCTACTCGACGTCCGCGAGGGCTTCGAGTGGGAGGCGGGCCACGCGCCCGACGCCCACCACATCCCGCTCGGCGAACTCGGCGGGCGTCAGCACGAGCTGCCGGAGGACCGCCAACTGCTGGTCATCTGCCGCAGCGGCGCCCGCTCGCGGATGGTGACCGACGCGCTCACCGAGGCGAACTATCCCGCCGCGAACGTGGCCGGCGGCATGGGCGCCTGGCAGGCCGCCGGGGGCGCCGTCCTCCGCGACGACGGTACGCCAGGAGCGATCGTCTAGGCCGGGATGCGTTCACCGTGACAGAACGGTGATCGGAACCGGTCATAATGGACGACAGGAGGCGCGCGCGAATGGTTGACACGACGACATCGCAGAGCGCTTCGCTGCGCCGCCTCGTTCCGCGCATCTTCTCGCGCGCGCAGCCCTCCGGCGCGGTCGACACCCTGATCCGGACCGTGCGCATGCACCACCCGAAGGCGGACCTCTCGCTGATCGAGCGCGCGTACGCCGTCGCGGAGCGCGCCCACCGCGGCCAGAAGCGCCGCTCGGGCGAGCCGTACATCACGCACCCCGTCGCCGTCGCGCAGATCATCGCCGACCTCGGGATCGGCGCCAAGACGATCGCGGCGGCGCTGCTCCACGACACCGTCGAGGACACCGAGTACACGCTCGACGAGCTGCGCGACCAGTTCGGCGACGAGATCGCCATGCTGGTCGACGGCGTCACCAAGCTCGACAAGGTGAAGTACGGCGACAGCGCCCAGGCCGAGACCGTGCGCAAGATGATCGTCGCGATGTCGAAGGACATCCGCGTGCTCATCATCAAGCTCGCCGACCGCCTCCACAACGCCCGCACCTGGGGCTTCGTGCCCGCTGCCTCCGCGACCCGCAAGGCCACGGAGACCCTCGAGATCTACGCCCCGCTCGCGCACCGTCTCGGCATCCAGGCGATCAAGTGGGAGCTCGAAGACCTCTCGTTTGCGGTGCTGTACCCCAAGCTGTACGCCGAGATCGAGAGCCTGGTGAAGCAGCGCACGCCCGAGCGCGAGCGCCTGGTGCAGCAGGTGATCGACACGATCAACGACGACCTGAAGTCGGCGAAGATCCGCGGCAAGGTCGTGGGCCGACCCAAGCAGTACTACTCGATCTACCAGAAGATGGTCGTGCGCGGCCGCGAGTTCGACGACATCTACGACCTGGTCGGCATCCGCGTGCTCGTCAACACGGTGCGCGACTGCTACGCCGTGCTCGGTCAGATCCACGCACGCTGGACGCCGATGCCCGGTCGGTTCAAGGACTACATCGCGACGCCCAAGTTCAACCTGTACCAGTCGCTGCACACCACGGTGATCGGCCCCCAGGGCCGCCCGGTGGAGATCCAGATCCGCACCGAGGAGATGCACCAGCGCGCGGAGTTCGGTGTCGCTGCGCACTGGAAGTACAAGGAGCAGACCACCGGCAAGAGCACCGGCGGCCCGGCCAAGGTGGACACCGACCTGGCCTGGCTCGCCCACATCTCGGACTGGCAGGCCGAAACGGCCGATCCCAGCGAGTTCCTCGACTCGCTGCGGTTCGAGATCGGCGCGAAGGAGGTCTACGTCTTCACGCCGAAGGGCCGCGTGATCGGCCTGCCGGCGGGCGCCACCCCGGTCGACTTCGCCTACGCCGTGCACACCGAGGTCGGCCACCGCACGATGGGCGCGAAGGTGAACGGCCGGCTCGTGCCCCTGGAGAGCAGCCTCAACACCGGCGACGTCGTCGAGATCTTCACCTCGAAGAACCCCGACTCCGGCCCCAGCCAGGACTGGCTGAACTTCGTGAAGAGCCCGCGGGCCCGCAACAAGATCCGCCAGTGGTTCACCAAGGAGCGCCGCGACGAGGCGATTGAGCAGGGCAAGGACGCGATCGCGCGCGCGATGCGCAAGCAGAACCTGCCGCTGCAGAAGCTGATGACGCAGGACGCCCTGGTGGAGGTCGCGTCGTCGCTGAAGTACCCGGACGTCTCCGCGCTCTACGCCGCGGTCGGCGAGGGCCACATCTCGACCCAGTCGGTGATCGAGAAGATCGTGGCGTCGCTGCAGACCGAGGTCGAGTCGGACGGCGAGCTCGACATCCCCGTCAAGGGCCGCCGGCAGCTGCGCAACAGCGACTCGGGCGTGCTCGTGCGCGGCGCGCCCGACATCCTGGTCAAGCTGGCGAAGTGCTGCACGCCCGTGCCCGGCGACCCGATCGTCGGCTTCATCACCCGCGGTCAGGGCGTCTCGGTGCACCAGGCGAGCTGCCACAACGTGCAGTCGCTGCTGCAGGAGCCCGACCGGATGATCGACGTGGAGTGGGCGCCGAGCTCGAAGAGCGTCTTCCTGGTGCAGATCCAGGTCGAGGCCCTCGACCGCTCCGGCCTGCTGAGCGACGTCACGCGTGTGCTCTCGGAGCACCACGTGAACATCCTCTCGGCCACCGTCACGACCTCCAGCGACCGCCTCGCCCTCAGCCGGTTCGTCTTCGAGATGGGCGACACGACCCACCTCGACCGGGTGCTCAACGCGGTGCGTCGCATCGACGCCGTCTACGACGTCTACCGCGTCAGCGGAGGCTGAGCGGCGCGTCATCGCTCCACCCCGTCGTGGCGGGTCAGCGAGGCCCGCGCGACCAGCGGCAGCCGGGAGCGCGCGAGGTCGCGCCCGCGGCGACGCATGGCGCGCAGCCGATCGTCGACTCCGGCGGGCGTCTCACCGGCGAGCAGGAGGAGATGACGGACCTCGAGCGCGTCCGCGTCGCTGAAACCACCGGGTGAGCACAGCAGGTCGTGCGCCGTGCGGAGCGGCGACGTGACGCGGATGCCGGAAAGCGCCACCGTCTCGTCGGCCGCGAGGGTGCGATACGCGGTGTCGAGCCGTGCGAGCATGCCGCCGCCCCGGTGAGACGGGGGCACGCACACCTGGGGCAGCGGTGGCGGCGAGGCGCGGGTGCCGTGGATCCAGGCGGCGGACCCGCGGTCGGCGACGGTCCACGCCGGCGCGGTGCGCGCGAACGCGTGTGCGCGCAGTTCGGGGCCGTCAGGGGTGTCGGCGGATGCGAAGGCGTCGCCGACCCGGTAGACCTGGCCGTCGAGGCAGAGTGCGAGGAGCTCGACCATCGGCAGCACGTCGTCGTCGAGCAGGGGAGAGGTGGTGGAGGTCATGGCTCCACCCTCGCGGGAGTCCGCCGCGGGCGGCGGCCGGGAGGAAGAACGGTGGAGAACTCGGCCGGAACCGCAGGCTGTGGACGGGGGAGGTCAGCCCAGTGCGTCGAGCCAGATCTTGCGGGCGTCGAGCGCTTCCTGCGCCGCCTTGACCTTCGCAGCGTCGCCCGAGGCCTGCGCCTCGGCGAGCTCCTGCTCCAGCTTGGCGATCGCCGCGTTCAGCTGACCGGCGAGACCCTCGGCACGCGCCTTCTTCTCCGGGTCGTTCTTCTCCCAGTGCTCCTCGTCGAGACGGCGGACGGCCGCCTCGACGCGACGCAGACGGTCTTCGATCGGGCGCACCTGGTCGCGCGGCACGCGCCCGACCTGGTCCCAGCGCTCCTGGATCGACAGCAGCTGGGCGCGGGCCTGCTCGCGGTCGGTCGCCTTCAGCAGCGGCTCCGCCTCGTCGAGCAGGGCCAGCTTCTGCTGCAGGTTGGCCTCGTACTCGGCGTTGTCGCGCGCGTCGACCTCGGCCTTCGCCGAGTAGATCGCGTCGCCCGCGGCCTTGAAGCGCGCCCACAGGGCGTCGTCGTTCTTCTTGCCGGCGCGGCCGGCGGCCTTCCACTGGTCGAGCAGCCGGCGGTACTCCGGCACGCCGTCGGCCCCGAGCGGGATGAGTCGCTCGGCCTGCTCGATCAGCTCGTTCTTGCGGTTGCGCACGTCGCGGTGCTGCGTGTCGAGCTCGGCGAAGAACGCCTTGCGGTTGTGCTCGATGGTCGAGCGCGCGGCACGGAACCGCTTCCACAGCTCGTTCGCCTCGTTCTTGGGCAGGCGCGGGCCGTCGTGCTGGTGCGCCTGCCAGCGCGCGAAAAGAGCGTCGAGCGCGGCGCTGGTGGACTTCCACTGCGTGCGGGCCGGGTCTTGCGCGGCGAGGGCCTCCGCCTCTTCGACGATGGCGGTGCGCTCGGCGATGGCGGCTTCGAGCGCGGCCTTGGCCTCCGCGCTCTGCTGCTCGGTCAGCTCCTCGACGGTGCCGCCGAGCGCATCCAGGCGGGCGAGCAGCGACGCCAGGTCGCCGACCGCGTTGGCGCCCTCGACGGACGAGCGCAGGTTGGCGACCGACTTGGCGATGTCGGCGGCCGGAGCGCCACGACGGGCGCGCTGCTCGAGCAGGCCCACCTGGCCGGCGAGGTCGGTGTACTTGCGCTCGAAGTAGGCGAGCGCCTCGTCCGGCGTGCCGTCGGGGTACTCGCCGACGACGCGTTCGCCGTCGCCCTCCCGGACGTAGACGGTGCCGCTGTCGTCGACGCGACCCCAGGGGTGCTGTTCAGAAGTAGCCAAGAGCCTCACCTTGCTGCTGCGTGGTCGGGCGGGGATGCCGCCCCACGGTACGGGAATCAGCCTATTGCACGCGCCGGGATCACTGCAGGGTGAAGGCGTCGATGGTCGTCTTCACCGCGGGAGCGCCGTCGGTCTTTCCGCCCTGGATGCCCTTGTCGACGACCTGCGTCTTCAGCTGGTCGAGACCGGAGGTCACGTGCCCGATGACGGTGTAGCCACCCGCCTGGTCGGACGGGATGGGGGTGTCCTCGTACACGATGAAGAACTGGCTGCCCTGGCTGTCGGCGTTGTTGCCCTGCCGTGCCATGGCGATCGTCCCGGCCTTGTAGACGTTGTCGGCCGGGGCGTTCTCGATCGGGCCGTAGGAGTATCCCGGGCCGCCGCTGCCGTCGCCGTTGGGGTCGCCACACTGGAGGACGTAGAAGCCGCCGTTGGTGAGGCGGTGGCAGCTGAGGCCGTCGTAGAACTTCTTCTGCACGAGCGACACCGTGGAGGAGACCGCCTGCGGGGCTGCGGCGCCGTCGAGCGAGACGCCGAGCGGGACGTCGTTGATCGTCAGCGTGCCGGTCCAGGTGCGGTTCTCGGCGAGGGACTTCGGCGGCACGGTCGCGGTCGTCGACGGCGGCGTCGACGGAGAGGCCGACGAGGAGGCCTTGGCGGCGCCCGGTCCCGCGGAGAAGTAGAGCAGCTGGGTGCCGACGGCAAGCGCGACGATCACGACGGCCGCGATTCCGGCCACCCAGTTGTCACGCCGGCGGCGCTTCGCCTTGTGCAGGTGCACGGTCTGACGGGCCTGGTAGGCGCGCAGCCGCTCTCGGGCCTGGCGCGCTTCTCGGTCGTTCTGCTTCGGTGCCACGTGTGTCCTCCGGAGGCGGGTTCGGGGGATGTCCGCGAGACCTGGCCCGCTGGATCATGGAGAACCCTATCCGGCGCCGCTATGGACGACAAAGTCACCGCTCTCAGCGAGAGTGTCGGTGGTCGCGACTAGCCTTGTCGGGTGGTCGACGTGCAACCAGGGCTCCGGACGGGAGCGACACCGCTCGCGGTCCGCATGCGCCCGAAGTCGCTCGACGAGGTGGCGGGGCAGCGGCACCTGCTGAAGCCGGGGTCGCCGCTCGTCGCGCTCGCCTCCGACAAGGAGGGGCAGACCGGGTCCGTCTCGGTCATCCTGTGGGGTCCGCCCGGCACGGGAAAGACCACGCTCGCGCAGGCGATCGCGCACTCCTCAGGCCGTCGGTTCGTCGAGCTGTCGGCCGTGACCGCCGGCGTCAAAGACGTGCGGCTGGTGATGGACGAGGCGCTCTCGACGCGCGACCTCTACGGCGTCTCCACCGTGCTGTTCCTCGACGAGATCCACCGCTTCACCAAGGCCCAGCAGGACGCGCTCCTCCCGGGCGTCGAGAACGGCTGGGTCATCCTCGTCGCCGCCACGACCGAGAACCCGTCGTTCTCGGTCATCTCGCCGCTGCTCTCGCGCAGCCTGCTGCTCACGCTCGAGACACTCAGCGACGACGACCTCGGCGTGGTCATCGACCGAGCCGTGGCCGACGAGCGCGGGCTCGGCGGTCAATACACCCTCGACCCCGAGGCGCGTGCGGCGCTGATCCGGCTGGCGTCGGGCGACGCCCGTCGCGCGCTGACGGCACTGGAGGCCGCGTCGGTGACCGCCGCCTCCGCGACGCCGGCGACGTCGAAGAAGAAGCCGGTGATCACGGCGGAGCTGGTGGCGCAGGCGGTCGACCGCGCGCTGCTGCGCTACGACCGCAACGGCGACGAGCACTACGACGTCATCAGCGCCTTCATCAAGTCGGTGCGGGGGTCCGATGTCGACGCCTCCCTCCACTACCTCGCGCGCATGATCGAGGCGGGGGAGGACCCGCGGTTCATCGCCCGGCGCATCATCGTGCTGGCGTCGGAGGACATCGGCATGGCCGACCCGACGGCACTCGGCGTCGCCGTGGCCGCGGCCGACGCCGTGCAGTACATCGGCATGCCGGAGGGGCGCATCCCGTTGGCCCAGGCGGTCGTGCACCTGGCGACCGCGCCGAAGTCGAACGCGGCCTACATGGCGCTCGACGCGGCGATCGCCGACGTGCGCGCGGGCAAGATCGGCCGGGTGCCGAAGCACCTGCGCGACGCGCACTACCCCGGGGCGAAGCGGCTGGGCCACGGCAAGGGCTACAAGTACCCGCACGACGACGCGCTCGGCGTGCTGCAGCAGCAGTACCTGCCCGACGAGCTCACCGGAACCACGTACTACACGCCGACCGAGCACGGCAACGAGCGCGACGTCTCGGCGCGGCTGGCCAAGCTGCGCCGCATCGTGCGCGGACGCTGACCGCGCTCTGCTATCATTGACTCGCCTAGAAGCGTGTCCGAGGTGCGGCTGCCACGGAGACGACTCGACGGGAACGGCCCTGTAGCCGGGCTTCCCTGGCGACAATCCCTCTCTCTGCGGGCGTTCGCTGTGCCCGCATCCACTACGTCAGAGAGAAAACCGAAAGGAAACCGTGTCTTCACGTTCCCGCAGCAAGACCCGCGAGTCGCGGGCCCTGGGCATCCCGCTCACCCCGAAGGCGGCGCGCTACATGGAGAAGCGCCCCTACGCTCCGGGTGAGCACGGCCGCACCAAGCGCAAGGCCGACTCCGACTACGCGGTGCGTCTGCGTGAGAAGCAGCGCCTGCGCGCCCAGTACGGCATCCGCGAGAAGCAGCTGCGCATCGCCTTCGAGGAGGCCCGCCGCACCCAGGGCCTGACCGGTGAGAACCTGGTCGAGCTGCTCGAGATGCGTCTCGACGCCCTCGTGCTGCGCGCCGGCTTCGCCCGCACCATCACGCAGGCCCGCCAGTTCGTCGTGCACCGCCACATCCTCGTCGACGGCAAGCTCGTCGACCGGCCCTCCTTCCGCGTGAAGCCGGGCCAGCTCATCCACGTCAAGCCCCGCTCCGAGGGCACCGAGCCCTTCCAGGTCGCGGCCGCCGGCGGTCACGTCGACGTCCTGCCGAAGACCCCGGGCTACCTCGACGTCGAGCTCGACAAGCTGCAGGCCCGCCTGCTGCGTCGCCCGAAGCGCGCCGAGGTCCCCGTGACCTGTGAGGTCCAGCTGGTCGTCGAGTACTACGCGGCCCGCTAAGGCGCCAAGATCGACCCGGACGGGGTCGCGGCTTCGTGCCGCGGCCCCGTTCGTCGTTCCTGCGGGCGCGCCGTGCGGCTACGCTTGAGCCGTATACCGAGAGCGGAATGGAAGGGGAGCACGTGTCCGGAGGAGACATCGCAGGGTTGATCGCGGCCGTCGTGTTCGCGATCCTCGTCGGCTTCATCGCCATTCCGCTGGTGAAGCTCGGGCGCGTGCTCGACTCGACGCGCGACGCGATCAAGGAGGCGAGCGACGGCATCACGCCGATCCTCGACGAGACCGCGACCACGCTGCAGGAGACCAACAAGCAGCTGGCGCGCGTCGACGTGATCACCAAGAACGTCGCGGACGTGACCGGCAACGTGTCCGCCCTCGTCGCGCTGTTCGCGGCGACCGTCGGCGGCCCGCTGATCAAGCTCGCCGGCTTCAGCGCGGCGGCCAGGGCGGCGTTCAAGGCCGCGGGCGGCTTCGGCTCCCGGAAGCCGCGCGGCGGCTCGCACTAGACTTGATTCTCGTGCGCCCGCGTCCGCGCGCGGCGTCATCCAGAGAGGGAGGATCAGCATGAAGAGTTTCCTGTGGCTGCTCGTCGGCGTGGCCATCGGCTTCGCCGTCGCCCACAAGGTCAACGAGACCCCGAAGGGTCGCGAATTCTTCAGCAACATCGACCAGAAGGCGCGCGACTTCGGGGAGGCCGTGTCCGACGGCTACCGGCAGCGCGAGGCCGAGATCCGCTCGGCCATCCAGGGCGACTGACGCCTCCACCCCCACACACGTCTAGACAAAGAACCCATGCAGACTGCTGAAATCCACCGCCGCTGGCTCGACTTCTTCGCGCAGCGCGGCCACACCGTCGTCCCCTCCGCCTCCCTGGTCAGCGACGACCCGTCGCTGCTGTTCACGGTGGCCGGGATGGTGCCGTTCGTCCCCTACCTGACCGGAGTGGTGCCCGCGCCGTTCCCGCGGGCCACGAGCGTCCAGAAGTGCATCCGCACGCTCGACATCGACGAGGTCGGCAAGACCCCGCGGCACGGCACGTTCTTCCAGATGGCCGGCAACTTCTCCTTCGGCGACTACTTCAAGGAGCAGGCCATCACCTTCGCGTGGGAGCTGTTGACCACCTCGGAGGACGAGGGCGGCCTCGGCTTCGACCCGAAGGACCTGTGGGTCACGGTGTACGAGGAGGACGACGAGGCGCGGGAGATCTGGCAGCGCGTCTCCACGCTGCCGCCGGAGCGCATCCAGGGTCTCGGCAAGGACACCAACTACTGGTCGACCGGCCAGCCCGGCCCGGCGGGCCCGTGCTCGGAGATCTTCTTCGACCGCGGACCGGCGTACGGCATCGACGGCGGCCCGGCGACCGACGACGACCGCTACGTCGAGATCTGGAACCTCGTCTTCATGCAGTACCTGCGCGGCGAGGGCGACGGCAAGAAGGACTTCGAGATCCTCGGCGACCTGCCGAAGAAGAACATCGACACGGGCCTCGGGCTCGAGCGCGTCGCGTTCATCAAGCAGGGCGTCGACAACATGTACGAGATCGACCAGGTGCGGCCGGTGCTCGACCGCGCGGCCGAGCTCGCGAACAAGCCGTACGGCAACGAGGCGCACGACGACGACGTCCGGCTGCGGGTGGTGGCCGACCACGTCCGCAGCGCGCTCATGCTCATGGCCGACGGCGTCACGCCGTCGAACGAGGGCCGCGGCTACGTGCTGCGCCGCCTGCTGCGCCGCACCGTGCGCGCCATGCGCCTGCTCGGGGTCGAGACGGCGACGTTCCCGGAGCTGTTCCCGGTGTCGCGCGACGCCATGAAGGCGGCGTATCCGGAGGTCGAGACCGAGTTCGACCGCATCTCGCAGCTGGCGTACGCCGAGGAGGAGACCTTCCTGCGCACGCTCGCGGCGGGCACCAGCATCCTGGACACCGCCGTGGCGTCGACGCAGAAGGAGGGCAGGAAGCAGCTCGCCGGCGACACCGCGTTCCTGCTGCACGACACCTACGGCTTCCCGATCGACCTCACGCTCGAGATGGCGGAGGAGGCCGGCCTCAGCGTCGACCGCACCGCGTTCGACAAGCTCATGGCCGACCAGCGCGCCCGCGCGAAGGCGGACGCGAAGGCGAAGAAGACGGCGTTGGCCGACCTCTCCGTGTACAGCGGCTTCCGTTCGCTCGGCGAGACGGTGTTCACCGGCTACACCGAGCTGCAGACCGAATCGAGCGTGCTCGGCCTCATCGTCGACGGCCAGTCGGTCGACCGGGCGCGCGAGGGCCAGGTCGCCGAGGTCATCCTGGGCGCGACCGCGCTCTACGCCGAGTCCGGCGGTCAGGATGCGGACGCCGGCACGATCGTCGGCCCGGGCTACGAGCTCGAGGTGCTCGACGTGCAGAAGCCCGTCAAGGGCTTGATCAGCCACAAGGTGCTGGTGCGCAGCGGCGAGGTCGGCGTCGGTGCGCCGGCGACGAGCATCGTGGACGCCGACTACCGCCGTGGCGCGCGGCAGGCGCACTCGGGCACCCACATCATCCACGCGGCTCTCCGGCAGGTGCTCGGCCCCAACGCGCACCAGTCCGGCTCGTACAACAAGGCCGGCTACCTGCGCCTCGACTTCTCCTGGAACCAGGCGCTGTCCGCCGAGACGCGCAGCGAGATCGAAGAGATCTCGAACAACGCCATCCGGCAGAACCTCGAGGTCACCACGCGCGAGCTGCCCTTGGCGGAGGCGAAGGCGCTCGGCGCGATGGCGCTCTTCGGCGAGAAGTACGGCGACGTCGTGCGCGTCGTCGACATCGGCGGCCCCTGGTCGCGCGAGCTGTGCGCGGGAACGCACGTCTCAACGAGCTCCGAGATCGGGATGATCAACCTGGTCAGCGAGTCGTCGGTCGGCTCCACCAACCGCCGCGTCGAGTCGCTGGTCGGCCTGGAGGCGTTCAAAGACCTCGCGGTCGAGCGCACCATCGTGTCGCAGCTCTCCAGCTCGCTGAAGACGCCGCGCGAGCAGCTGCCCGAGAAGATCGCCGACCTGATGGCGAGCCTGAAAGCGGCCGAGAAGCGCATCCAGGCGTTCGAGGCCCGCGCGGTGCTCGACAAGGTGCCCGCGCTGCTCGAGTCGGCCACCCGGCGCGGCGCCGTCACGGTCGTGGCGGAGGACGCGGGGACGCTGAACACGGCCGACGACCTGCGGCTGCTGGTCACCACGGTGCGCGAGCGCCTCGGCTCGGACGCGGCGACGGTCGCCCTCGCGGCCCGCGCCGGCGGCAAGCCGGTCGTCATCGTGGCCACCAATCAGGCGGCGCGTGACGCCGGCGTCAACGCGGGCGCGCTCGCGAAGACGGCGGCGGGCGTGCTCGGCGGCGGCGGAGGCGGCAAGGCCGACCTCGCGCAGGGCGGCGGCACGGACGCGGACGCGATCCCCGCTGCGCTCAGCGCCGTCGTGTCGGCGATCGGATAGCGCCGGGTGCGCACCGGGGTGCGGGTCGGCATCGACGTCGGCAAGGTGCGGATCGGCGTGAGCCGGTCCGACCTGCACGGCATGCTGGCCACGCCCGTGGAGACGGTCTCACGCTCAGAGGACGCTGCGGATCGCCGCAGGATCGCGGAGATCGTCGGGGAACTCGGAGCCTTCGAGATTATCGTCGGACTGCCGCTGGCGCTCTCCGGAGCGCGCACGGCCTCCACGGCGGACGCGATCGGTTTCGCCGAAGCGCTGGCCTCGGAGGTCGATGTTCCGGTACGAATGGTGGACGAGCGCCTGTCGACCGTCTCCGCGACGTCGGCACTGCGCGCCTCGGGCAGGAACACGAAGAAGGCGCGTCCGGTCGTCGATCAGGTCGCGGCCACGATAATTTTGCAGCACGCCCTCGATGCGGAGCGCGCCACTGGCCGCCCGCCGGGTGACACCGTCGAATCGAGCATTGGACCCTAGCTTGTCTCAGAACCCCCCGGAGCGGCCGGAGCCGCCCGTCTTCCCGGCCCTGAACCGGCCGCCGGCGGCGCCGCAGGACCCGCCCGCGAGCCTGTCGGCGCCGGCAGACCGCCCGCCGATGACGCGCCGCGAGGCGCGCGCGGCGCGTGAGGCGGAGGAGGCGCGGCGGGCGCAGGAGCGGCAGGCGAAGGCGCCGGAGGCGCAGCAGGAGCGCGGGGAGGCGCCGGGAGGGTCGCCGGCGGACGGCTCCATGACGCACGCGGCCGCGGAAGAGCCACGCACGGCAGGGGAGGCCCGGCCGCGTGAGGCGACCGCGAACGCCGCATCGACGGCTCACGAGAACGGGACGCCGGCCGGTGCTCCGGCGCCGTCGGGACCGCTGGAACAGGAGCCCGCCCCGCCGAGCCCGCCCGTGTCCGCTGCGTCGAGCCCGTCCGCCGGGTCCGCCGCATTCAACCCGCCCGGGACCGGCTGGTCGCTGAGCGCCGGCGAGCCGATCTCGTCTCCGACGCCGACGCAGGAGTCGGCCGCCGACCGCGCCGCCCTCGACGGGCTCGACTTCGACACCGTCATCACCGGTCCGATCGCTCGGCAGGAAGAGCCAGAGCCCGTGGGCGCGGTCGCGCGGCACGGTGTCGGCGACCGGGTCTCCTCGCCCCCCGACCATCCTGCGCGTACTGTGTTCGGCGTGCTCGAGGACACCGAAGACGAGACCGCCGAAGACGGCCACCCGCTGGTCTGGCGGCAGCAGAACTACCTGTCCCACGACGAGCCGCCGAAGAAGCGGCGCTGGGTGCGCGGGCTCATCGTCACCGTCGTGATCCTCGCGGTGCTCGGCGGCATGGCCGGGGGAGCGTACGCGATCTTCCAGCCGCAGATCGCGAAGCTCCAGGACGCGCTGTTCCCGCCCGAGAACGACTACTCCGGCAACGGGACCGGCGAGGTCATGTTCACCATCAAATCCGGCGACGACGGCTCCACCATCGCGAACAACCTCGCGAAGGCCGGCGTGGTCAAGACCTACGAGGCGTTCTACTCGCTGCTGCTGCGGCAGAAGTCGGACCCCGAGTTCCAGCCGGGCGTCTTCAAGCTCGCCAAGAAGATGAGCGCGGCCTCGGCGCTGGCGGCGCTGCAGGACCCGTCCTCCCGGGTGGAGAACACCGCCGTCATCCCCGAGGGCACGGCCGAGAAGGACGTGCTGCAGACGGTCGCCGACGCCACCAAGATCCCGCTCGCCGACCTGCAGGCGGCCGCGGCCAACCCGGCGGCGTACGGCGTGCCGGCGGAGGCGAAGTCGCTGGAGGGCTTCCTGTTCCCGGCGACGTACACGTTCGCGCCCGGGACCACGGCGCAGCAGGCGATCAAGACCATGGTCGACCGGATGTTCCAGGCGCTCGACCAGGCGGGCGTCGCCCCGGAGAACCGGTGGAACACGATCGTGCTCGCCTCCATCGTGCAGCGCGAAGCCGGCCTCAAGGACGACTACCCGAAGGTGGCCCGCGTCTTCCTCAACCGCATCGCGCAGGGCTGGGACCTGCAGTCGGACGCCACGGTCGCCTACGGCACCGGCCACACCGACCGCGTGACCACGACCGACGCCGAACGCGAGGACCCGAACAACCCGTACAACACGTACGTGCACCCGGGCCTCCCGGTCGGACCGATCTCGAACCCCGGCGACCTCGCGATCAACGCGGTGCAGCACCCGGCGGACGGCACGTGGATGTACTTCGTGACCTGGAACCTGAAGACCGGCGAGACGATCTTCTCGACCACGCAGGCGGAGCACGAGGCGGCCGTGGAGAAATGGCAGCAGTGGATGAAGGACAACCCCGGGTATGAGTGACGGCGGCAAGCGGACCGGCGAACGGAAGACGGAGCCGGCGGCGCTCGCGGACGAGGCCGAGGCCGTCGAGGACGGTGTCTCGGAGGCGTCGGCGGAGGCCGCCATCGCGGAGCTCGTGGAGGCCGAGCGGGAGCGTGAGGCCGAGGAGGCCGCCGTCGCGGAGGCCGAGGAGGCCGTCGAGCGCGAGGAGCCCGACGACGACCCGGAGGACGCCACCCCACCGCCGGAGCCCCCCGCCGCTCCCGCGAAGGCCGCCCCCGCGGCGAAGACCGCGAAGCCGCGAAAGAGCGCCCCCAGCCGCCGCCTCGCGGTGCTCGGGTCGCCCATCCAGCACTCCCAGTCGCCCGCCCTGCACCGCGCCGCGTACGAAGCGCTCGGCCTGGACTGGTCGTACGAGGCCGTCGACGTGACCGAGGACGGCCTTCCCGGCTTCGTCCAGGAGCTCGGCCCCGAGTGGCGCGGGCTCTCGCTCACCATGCCGCTCAAGAAGGCCGTGCTGCCGCTGCTGGCCGAGACCGACCGCTACGCCGAGCAGACCGGCGGCGCGAACACCGTGCTGCTCGACGGCGACACCCTCCGCGGGTTCAACACGGACGTTCCCGGCATCGTCCGCGCGCTGCAGGCGGCAGGACTCGAGGAGGCGCGGTACGTGCACATCCTCGGCGGGGGAGCGACCGCGGCGTCCGCGCTCGTCGCCGCCGCCGAGCTGGGCGCGGAGCGGGTCGACGTGCACGTGCGCGACCTCACCCGCAGCGGGTGGATCGAGCCGCTCGCGAACGACCTCGGGCTGCGCGTGCGCATCCGTCCGTTCGCCCAGGCCGACCGGTCGCTCGACGTTCCCGACCTCGTGATCGGCACGCTGCCCGGGGGCACCCGGACCGAGGCCGTCTACACCGACTCCACGCGTCGCCGCTCGATGCTGTTCGACGTGGCCTACGAACCGTGGCCGACGCCGCTCGCGCGGCAGTGGGAGGCCGTCGGCGGCCGGGTCGTGTCGGGGCTCGCGCTGCTCGCCCACCAGGCGCTGCTGCAGGTGCGGGTGTTCGTCGCCGGCGACCCGCTGCAGCCGCTGCCGGACGAGCCCGACGTGCTCGCGGCGATGCTGGACGCCGTCGGCATCGACGAGCAGGGCGCGCCGTTGGAGGCGTAGCCGCGGCGATCAGCGAGCGGTCGCCGGCCGGGGTCACGCCGCCCGGAGCCCCACCACGCGTGTGCCAGAATCGAAGCATGCTTCGTTGGCTCACGGCCGGGGAATCCCACGGTCCCGAACTCATCGCCGTCCTGGAGGGTCTCCCCGCCGGGGTCCCGGTGTCGCTCGACGCCATCCGCGCCGACCTGGCGCGCCGCAAGCTCGGCTACGGCCGCGGCGCGCGCATGAAGTTCGAACAGGACGCGCTGGAGGTCTCGGGCGGCGTGCGCCACGGCTACAGCCTGGGCAGCCCCATCGCGCTCCGCATCGGCAACACCGAGTGGCCGAAGTGGGTGGACGTGATGAGCCCCGAGCCGGTCGACCCGGCGGTGCTCGAGACCGGGCGTGGCGCCGCGCTCACCCGGCCCCGTCCGGGCCACGCCGACCTGGTCGGCATGCAGAAGTACGGCTTCGACGAGGCCCGGCCGATCCTGGAGCGCGCCAGCGCCCGCGAGACGGCCGCGCGCGTGTCGCTCGGCGCCGTGGCGCGGTCGTTCCTGGCCGAGCTCGGCATCACCCTCGTCAGCCACACGCTCTCCATCGGGCCGGTCCGTGTCCCGGAGGACGCCCCGCTGCCCCGCCCGTCGGACGTCGGCACGCTCGACGCCGACCCGCTGCGCTGCTTCGACCCCGCGACCTCCGAGCGGATGGTCGCCGAGGTGGACGCCGCGCACAAGGACGGCGACACCCTCGGCGGGGTCGTCGAGGTGCTCGCCTACGGCGTCCCGCCGGGGCTCGGCTCGCACGTGCACTGGGACCGCAAGCTCGACGCCCAGCTGGCTGCCGCGCTCATGGGCATCCAGGCGATCAAGGGTGTGGAGATCGGCGACGGCTTCCTCACCACCACCCGCCGCGGGTCGCAGGCGCACGACGAGCTGATCGCACAGGACGGCACCATTGTCCGGACCAGCGACAAGGCCGGGGGCACCGAGGGCGGCATGAGCACGGGTGGCGTGCTGCGCGTCCGCGCCGGGATGAAGCCGATCGCGACCGTCCCGCACGCCCTGCGCACCATCGACGTCGCCACCAGCGAGGCCGCGCCGGCGCACCACCAGCGCTCCGACGTCTGTGCGGTTCCGGCCGCGGGCGTCGTCGCGGAGGCGATGGTCGCGCTCGTGCTGGCGAACGCCGTGCTGGAGAAGTTCGGCGGAGACTCGCTCACGGAGACCCGTCGCAACCTGCAGGGCTACCTCGACGCCATCCCGCAGAACCTCGCGACGGAGCGCGTGAGCGCTCCCTACGCCTGACGCCGTGACGCCGGAGACCATCGCGCTGATCGGGCCGCCCGCGGCCGGCAAGTCGCGCGTCGGAAAGCGGCTGGCGAAGCTCCTCGACCTGCCGTACGTCGACACGGACGCCGTCGTGGTCGCCGGGCACGGTCCGATCGCGGAGATCTTCGCCGAGCACGGCGAGCCGTACTTCCGCGCGCTGGAACGCGCGGCGGTCGCGGACGCGCTGCGCCGGCCGGGGGTCGTCTCGCTCGGCGGCGGGGCGGTGCTCGACCCCGACACGCAGGCCGACCTGGGGCCGGCGCGGGTCGTGCTGCTCACCGTGCGCCCGGAGGCGATCGCCACGCGCATCGCCAACGGGAAGCGGCCGCTCGTCACCGACCTGGAGTCGTGGAAGTGGCTCGTCGCCTCCCGCGCCGACCTCTACGCGTCGCTCGCGGACTACACGGCGGACACCTCGTCCCGCCCCATCGACACGATCGTCGCGGAGATCGCGCAGTGGGCACAGAACCCCGCACCGCAGACCGCCGCACCGCACACGGAAGGACCAGCATGACCGACGCCCCCACCGAGATCCTGGTCACGGGCGCGCACCTGTACCCGGTGCTGGTCGGCCGCGGCCTGCGCTACCAGCTCGCCGACCACCTCGGCACCGGCGTCGCGAAGGTGCTCGTGGTGCACCCGCCGACCCTCGGCGCCGCCGCGGCCGAGCTGCGCGAATCGCTCGTCGACCGCTACGAGGTGCTGCTGGCCGAGGTCCCGGACGCGGAGGCGGCCAAGCGCGTCGAGGTGGCGTCGTTCCTGTGGCAGATCATGGGTCAGGCCGACTTCACCCGGTCGGACGCGGTGGTCGGCTTCGGCGGAGGCGCGGTCACCGACCTCGCCGGCTTCGTGGCCGCGACCTGGCTGCGCGGCGTGAAGCTGATCCAGGTCCCGACGACGCTGCTCGGAATGGTGGACGCGGCGGTCGGCGGCAAGACCGGCATCAACACCGCGGAGGGCAAGAACCTGGTCGGCGCCTTCTACGCGCCGGACGCAGTGGTCTGCGACCTCGACACGCTCACCTCGCTCCCGCGCAACGAGATCCTCGCCGGGTTCGCCGAGGTGGTGAAGTACGGCTTCATCGCCGAGCCGGAGATCCTGGACACGATCGAGGCCGACGTCGAGCGCGCCACCGACCCGGAGACGCCCGAGTTCCGCCGGCTGGTCGAACTCTCGATCGCCATAAAGGCGCGGGTCGTGGGGGAGGACTTCACCGAGCAGGGCCTGCGCGAGATCCTCAACTACGGCCACACCCTCGGGCACGCGATCGAGCACGCCGAGCGGTACCAGTGGCGGCACGGCGCCGCGATCTCGGTGGGCATGGTGTTCGCGGCCGAGCTCGCCCGGCTGAGCGGCCGGCTGAGCGACGAGGTCGCCGACCGGCACCGCCGTATCCTGGAGTCGCTCACGCTGCCGGTGACGTACCCGGTCGGCCGCTGGCAGACGCTGCTGGCCACGATGCAGCGCGACAAGAAGGCGCGGGGCAGTATGCTGCGCTTCATCGTGCTCGACGACGTGGCCCGCCCGACCGTGCTGGCCGGCCCGGACCAGAGCCTGCTGTTCGCCGCATACCAGGAGGTGGGTTCGTGAGCGGGAAGACCGTGCTGGAGAGGTTCCAGGCCAAGCCCGGCGACGCCGTCGCCGTCGTCGTGGCCGACGACGCGGACCGCGCCCTGCTCGGGCCGCTCCCGGAAGGGGCGACGGAGGCGGAGGTCACGGAGGCGGCGGTCGTGGCGACCGTCGTCCGGTCGCGCGACGAGCTGCTCGCCCGGTACGCCGAGCAGCTGCCGGTCGCGGCGGGCGCGCGTGCCGTCTGGGTGGTCTACCCGAAGGGCGGCCGGGCGGACGTGAACCGCGACGTGGTCGCCGGGGAGGCGCGCACCTACGGCTGGCGCGGAGTCAGCAACATCGCCGTCGACGAGACCTGGTCGGCGGTGCGCGTGCGCCCGCTCAAGGCCGGGGAGGAGTGAGCGTGGCGACCATCCTCGTCCTGAACGGCCCGAACCTCGGCCGCCTCGGCACCCGGGAGCCCGACGTGTACGGCTCGGCGACGCTCGACGACCTGCGGGCGGTGCTCTCGGAGGACGCCGGCGACGACACCGTCGACCTGCGCCAGACCGACGACGAGGGCCAGCTGCTGCGCTGGCTGCACGAGGCGGCGGACACCGGCGCGCCTGTCATCCTGAACGCCGGGGCGTGGACGCACTACTCGTACGCGCTGCGCGACGCGGTGTCGCTCGTGACCTCGGCGGGAGGGATCGTGGTGGAGGTGCACCTGTCGAACCCGCACGCGCGCGAGGAGTTCCGGCACACCAGCGTCATCACCGCCGTGTCCACCGGGGTGATCGCCGGCTTCGGCTTCGAGTCGTACCGGCTGGCGCTCGCGTTCATTCGCCGAAACGGGCGCTGACGTCTAGAATCTTTCCCGGACCGCCGAAGCGCGGTCGCCGTGGGCCGCCCTCTCGTGCGCGGCGTCCACCCGAATCTTCACACCGAACGAACGGAAACATCCCCTTGGCCTCTACCGCTGACATCAAGAACGGCATCGTCCTCAACATCGACGGACAGCTGTGGACCGTGATCGAGTTCCAGCACGTCAAGCCGGGCAAGGGCGGTGCGTTCGTCCGCACCAAGCTGAAGAACGTCACCACGGGCAAGACCGTCGACCGCACCTACAACGCCGGCGCCAAGATCGACATCACCAACGTCGACCGCCGCGACTACCAGTACCTGTACCAGGACGGCGCGGACTTCGTGTTCATGGACACCTCCGACTACGACCAGATCACCATCCCGGGCCCGGTCGTCGGCGACGCCGCCAACTTCATGCTCGAGAACCAGAACGTCACCGTCGCGCTGCACGAGGGCGAGCCGCTCTACGTCGAGCTCCCGGCCTCCGTCGTGCTGGAGATCACCTACACCGAGCCGGGCCTGCAGGGCGACCGCTCCACCGGCGGCACCAAGCCGGCCACCGTCGAGACCGGCTACCAGATCCAGGTCCCGCTGTTCCTGGAGACCGGCACCAAGGTCAAGGTCGACACCCGCACGGGCGACTACCTCGGCCGCGTCAACGACTAGATGAGCGCGCGGACCAAGGCGCGCAAGCGCGCCCTCGACGTGCTCTACAGCGCCGACCTGCGGCAGACCCCGCTCCGGCAGGCGCTCGCGACCGAGGCGGAGCGCGCGGCGAACGAGCCGGCGCGTGAGGCCTCCTGGCTGTACGCGCGGGAGATCCTCGACGGCGTCATCGAGCACCAGGACGAGATCGACGAGCAGATCGAGACCTACGCGCAGGGCTGGACGCTCGCGCGCATGCCCGCCGTCGACCGCGCCATCCTGCGCATCGGCGTCTGGGAGGTGCTGTTCAACGACGAGGTGCCGGACGGCGTCGCGATCTCGGAGGCCGTCGAGGCGGCGACCGTGCTCTCCACCGACGACTCGGCCGGGTTCGTGAACGGCCTGCTCGCCAAGATCGCGCAGAGCAGGACCGCCTGATGGGCCAGGTACGCCGCGCCGCGGCGGTCGTCGTGCTCGCGATCGGCATCGCCGTCGCGGCCGCCGGCTGCTCGCTGCTCGGCGGCGCCTCGAACGTGCCCGTGGCCACCGACGCGCCCCCGAAGGGCGCGGACGGCGCGGTGGACTTCGACGGCGGCTTCATCACGGTCGGCGACGGCGAGAAGAAGGTCGACGTCTGGTTCGACGCGATGTGCCCGGTGTGCGGCGCGTTCGAGCAGACCAACGGCAAGACCCTCGCGAACGCCGTGGACGATGGTTCGATCACGCTGCGGCTGCACCCGCTCACGTTCCTCGACGCCGTGTCGAACGGCACCGGGTACTCCACCCGTGCCGCGGCGGCGCTGACCTGCGTCGCGGTGACCGACCGGAACGCCGTGCTGCCGTTCTACCAGGCGCTCTTCACCGACCAGCCGGAGGAGAACTCCGACGGGCTCACCGACAAGCAGCTCGCCCAGCGGGCGAGCGACGCCGGGTCGCAGGACATCGCGTCGTGCCTCGCCGACAGCGGCCCGTACCAGGCCTGGGCGCAGCGCAACACCGCGGACTCGCAGAAGGGCCCGATCGTGGTCGACGGCACGAAGGTGCTCGACACGATCAAGGGAACGCCCACGGTCCTGGTGAACGGGAAGCAGTACCCCGGCGGTGTCACCGACGCCACGGCGTTCTCGCGCTTCCTCGCCGACCACTGAGGCTCGCCGCACCCCACGCCGTGCCGCCCGACGCCCGCGAAGGCGGTAGGGTGGAGGGCGGAAGTACGTAGGCATCCTTTAAGAGCCGTCCTGTGAGGCGGGGAAGGAGGTCGGCATGACAGCGCGTACCGTGCTGCAGCAGGCTGACATCGCCCGGGCGTTGACGCGGATCTCGCACGAGATCCTGGAGTCCAACCGGGGAACCGACGACCTGGTGATCCTCGGGATCCCGACCCGCGGCGTCGTTCTCGCGCGGCGGATCGCCGAGAACATCCAGCGCATCGAACCGGCGGCCATCGCGTCACCCGCCGACATCGTGGGCGCGCTCGACGTCACGATGTACCGCGACGACCTGTCGCGCCACCCCACCCGCACGCCGCAGCCCACCTCGTTGCCGGGGCCGATCGACGGCAAGACCGTCGTGCTGGTGGACGACGTGCTCTTCTCCGGCCGCACCATCCGCGCCGCGCTCGACGCGGTCAGCGACCTGGGCCGGCCGCGTGCCGTGCGGCTCGCCGTGCTGGTCGACCGCGGCCACCGCGAGCTCCCCATCCGCGCCGACTTCGTGGGCAAGAACCTGCCGTCCGCCGCCTCCGAGCGCATCTTCGTGCGGCTCGACGAGGTCGACGGCGAGGAGTCGGTGACCATCGACGAGCGGGAGGTAGGCGCATGAGGCACCTGCTGTCGACGCGCGACCTGGCCCGGGAGGACGCCCTCCAGCTGCTCGACGTCGCGGAGGACATGGCCGACGTGCAGGAGCGCGAGGTCAAGAAGCTCCCCACCCTGCGCGGGAAGACGGTCGTCAACCTCTTCTTCGAGGACTCGACCCGCACGCGCATCTCCTTCGAGGCGGCCGCGAAGCGGCTGTCGGCGGACGTCATCAACTTCTCCGCGAAGGGGTCGAGCGTCTCCAAGGGCGAGAGCCTCAAGGACACCGCCCAGACGCTGCAGGCGATGGGCGCCGACGCGGTCGTGATCCGGCACGGCTCGTCCGGGGCGCCGCAGACCCTCGCCACGAGCGGCTGGATCGAGGCCGGCATCCTGAACGCGGGCGACGGCACCCACGAGCACCCGACGCAGGCGCTGCTCGACGCGTTCACGATGCGCCGCCGCCTGCACGGCACGGCGTCGCGCGGGAAGGACCTCGACGGGGTGTCCGTCGCGATCGTCGGCGACATCCTGCACTCCCGCGTCGCCCGATCCAACGTCTGGCTGCTGCGCACGCTCGGCGCGCACGTCACGCTGGTGGCGCCGCCGACGCTGCTGCCGGTGGACGTCTCCGGCTGGCCGGTCGCGGTGCAGTACGACCTCGACGAGGCGATCGCCGCCGGACCGGACGTGGTGATGATGCTGCGCATCCAGGCCGAGCGGATGAACGCGGCGTTCTTCCCGACCACCCGCGAATACTCGCGGCGCTGGGGGCTGGACGAGGAACGGCTCGCGCGCCTGCGGGCCGATAGCATTGTGATGCACCCAGGACCGATGAACCGCGGGCTGGAGATCTCGGCCGCGGCCGCGGACTCCCCGCGCTCCACGGTCCGGGAGCAGGTCGCGAACGGCGTCTCCGTGCGGATGGCGGCGCTGTACCTGCTGCTGTCGGGTGCCGGTCGAGAGCAGGCGGTGTGAAGGTGGGCATGGGCGAAAAAATCCTGATCGGCGGCGCGACGCTGGCCGACGGCCGCCGGGCCGATCTCCTGGTCGAGGACGGCCGCATCGTCGAGACCGGCACCGGCCTGAGCGCCGCCGGCGCCACCGCGATCGACGCCGACGGGCTGCTCGCGCTCCCCGGCCTCGTCGACCTGCACACGCACCTGCGCGAGCCCGGCTACGAGCAGAGCGAGACCGTGCTGACGGGCACGCGCGCCGCCGCGGCGGGCGGCTTCACGGCGGTGTTCGCCATGGCGAACACCTCCCCGGTGGCCGACACCGCCGGCGTCGTGGAGCAGGTGCTGAGCCTGGGCGAGGCCGCGGGCTACGCCACAGTGCGCCCGATCGGCGCCGTCACGGTGGGCCTGGAAGGCGAGCGGCTCGCGGAGCTGGGTGCGATGGCGCAGTCCCGCGCCCGCGTCCGGGTGTTCTCCGACGACGGCAAGTGCGTCTCCGACC
The DNA here is from genome assembly GCA_003367665.1 of Leifsonia sp. ku-ls. Taxonomy (GTDB): domain Bacteria; phylum Actinomycetota; class Actinomycetes; order Actinomycetales; family Microbacteriaceae; genus Leifsonia. Next base: position 85,788 of record QKXI01000015.1, read on the forward strand.
CGCTGCTGATGCGCCGGGCCCTGGAGTACGTGAAGGCGTTCGACGGAGTGATCGCGCAGCACGCGCAGGAGCCGCGCCTGACGCAGGGCGCGCAGATGAACGAGGGCGCGCTCTCCGGCGAGCTCGGCTTGACCGGCTGGCCGGCGGTCGCCGAGGAGTCGATCATCGCGCGGGATGTGCTCCTGGCCGAGCACGTCGGCTCGCGCCTGCACGTCTGCCACGTGTCGACCGCGGGCAGCGTCGACGTCATCCGCTGGGCGAAGGCGCGCGGCATCGACGTGACCGCCGAGGTCACGCCGCACCACCTGGCGCTGACCGAGGAGCTCGCGACCGGCTACGACGCGCGCTACAAGGTCAACCCGCCGCTGCGCCGCCGCGAGGACGTGGAGGCGCTGCGCGCCGGCCTCGCCGACGGCACGATCGACATCGTCGCGACCGATCACGCCCCGCACCCGGTCGAGGCGAAGGACTGCGAGTGGGACGCCGCCGCGTTCGGGATGGTCGGACTGGAGTCGGCCCTGTCGGTGGTGCAGGCGAGCGTCGTGGACAACGGCCTGATCGGCTGGGACGACGTCGCCCGGGTGCTCTCCGCGACGCCGGCGCGCATCGGCCGGCTGGAGGGCCACGGCGGTCCGCTGGAGGCCGGCGCGCCCGCGAACCTGTTCCTCTACGACCCGACCGCGTCGCGCACGTTCTCCACCGCCGACCTGGCCGGGAAGGGCGTCAACTCGCCGTACCTCGGCCTGACGCTCCCCGGGCGGGTCGTGGCGACCTTCCACCAGGGCCGCCCGACCGTGCTCGACGGCGTGGTCCGCGACGCGGAGGAGGTGGGCGCGCGTGGATAAGCTGCTCCCCACTCTCGGGATCCTCGCGGTCGTCGTCATCGTGCTCGCGCTCGCGATCGTGGGCTGGCGACGACGGGTGCGGCGCGACAGTGGAGCGGGCGGCGGCTACTCGACGCCCGGCACCCTGAGCGCGCCGCTCGCCGAGGCCGAGGCGCTCTACGTCGCGACGACGAAGGCGGGCCAGCACTTGGAGCGGCTCGCGCTCCCGGGGCTCGCCTACCGAGGGAAGGCCACCATCGCCGTCCGGTCGGAGGGCGTCGCGATCGCCGTCACTGGCGAGACGCCGGTGTTCATCCCGGCGGCGGTGGTCTCCGGGGTCGGCGCCGCGAGCGTCGCCATCGACCGGGCGGTCGAGCGCGACGGGCTGTTGCGCCTCGGCTGGACCACCAGCGGCGGCACCGCCGCCGACACGTACTTCCGGGTCGTCGACCCGGCCGGCCGCGCGCAGCTCGCCGCGGCCATCGAACAGATCGTCCCCGACCAGCCGGAGGCCGCGGCCTCCGACGCCACGGGCTCGGACACGACGGGTGATGACCACCCGAACGACAAGGAGGTGTGACGTGCTCGCAGCAGAACCAGCGGTGCTCGTCCTCGAAGACGGACAGCGGTATGTCGGCCGGGCCTACGGCGCCCGCGGACGCACGCTCGGCGAGGCCGTGTTCGCCACCGGCATGACCGGCTACCAGGAGACTCTGACCGACCCGTCGTACGCGGGCCAGATCGTCCTGCAGACCGCGCCGCACATCGGCAACACCGGCACCAACGACGAGGACATGGAGTCCCGGCAGATCTGGGTCGCCGGCTACGTCGTCCGCGAGCCCAGCCGCGTCGTGTCCAACTTCCGCGCCCAGCGCAGCCTCGACGACGACCTGGTCGCCCAGGGCGTCGTCGGGATCAGCGGCATCGACACGCGTGCCGTCACCCGGCACATCCGTTCGGCCGGGGCGATGCGCGCGGGCATCTTCTCGGGCGAGGACTTCGACCTGAGCGACAGCGAGCAGCTCGACCTGGTGCTCGCCGGAGCGCCGATGACCGGCCGCAACCTGTCCGCCGAGGTCTCCACGGTCGAGCCGTACACGGTTCCCGCGGTGGGGGAGAAGGTCGGCTCGGTGGCCGTGCTCGACCTCGGCGTGAAGAAGTCCACACTGGAGAACCTCGCCGCGCGCGGCCTCGACGTGCACGTGCTCCCGCAGCAGGTGACCGCACAGGACGTGCTCGGTCTCGGCGTCTCTGCGCTGTTCTTCTCCAACGGCCCCGGCGACCCGCAGGCCTCCGACAAGCACGTCGCGCTGCTGCAGGAGACCCTCCGGGCGGGCCTGCCGTACTTCGGCATCTGCTTCGGCAACCAGCTGCTCGGGCGGGCGCTCGGGCTCGACACCTACAAACTGCCGTTCGGCCACCGCGGGATCAACCAGCCGGTGCTCGACAAGCGCACCGGCCGGGTCGAGATCACCGCGCAGAACCACGGCTTCGCGGTCAAGGCGCCGATCGACGCCGAGTTCGACTCGCCCGCCGGCTTCGGCCGCGTCGAGGTGAGCCACTTCTCGCTCAACGACCAGGTCGTCGAGGGCCTCAACTGCCTCGACCTGAACGCGTTCAGCGTGCAGTACCACCCGGAGGCGGCGGCGGGCCCGCACGACGCCAACTACCTCTTCGACCGCTTCCTGGACATGATTCGCGCACAGCACAGCGCCGCGTCCAGCACCGAAAGCCAGGAGAACAACTGATGCCCAAACGCGACGACATCAACTCCGTCCTCGTCATCGGCTCCGGCCCGATCGTCATCGGCCAGGCGGTCGAGTTCGACTACTCGGGCACGCAGGCCTGTCGGGTGCTGAAGGCCGAGGGCGTCCGCGTCATCCTCGTCAACTCGAACCCGGCGACGATCATGACCGACCCCGACTTCGCCGACGCCACGTACGTCGAGCCGATCACCTGGCAGGTCATCGAGACGATCATCGCCAAGGAGAAGCCGGACGCCATCCTGCCGACCCTCGGCGGCCAGACCGCGCTCAACGCGGCCATGCAGCTGCACGAGCACGGCATCCTGGAGAAGTACGGCGTCGAGCTGATCGGCGCGAAGTTCGAGGCCATCCGCAAGGGCGAGGACCGCCAGGTCTTCAAGGAGCTCGTGGTCGCCGCCGGCGCCGAGGTCGCCCGCTCCCACATCGCGCACACCGTGGAGGAGGCGCTGGAGTTCGCGGAGGACCTGGGCTACCCGCTCGTCGTCCGCCCGTCGTTCACCATGGGCGGCCTGGGCTCCGGCTTCGCCCACACGCCGGAGGAGCTGCGCCGCATCGCCGGCGACGGCATCCACCAGAGCCCGACCAGCGAGGTGCTCCTGGAGGAGTCCATCCTCGGCTGGAAGGAGTACGAGCTCGAGCTCATGCGTGACACGGCCGACAACACGGTCGTGGTCTGCTCGATCGAGAACGTCGACCCGGTCGGCGTGCACACCGGCGACTCGATCACCGTCGCCCCGGCCCTCACGCTCACCGACCGCGAGTACCAGAAGCTGCGCGACATCGGCATCGACATCATCCGCGCGGTGGGCGTCGACACCGGCGGCTGCAACATCCAGTTCGCGGTGAACCCGGAGAACGGCCGCATCATCGTCATCGAGATGAACCCGCGCGTCTCGCGGTCGTCGGCGCTGGCGTCGAAGGCGACCGGCTTCCCGATCGCCAAGATCGCGGCGAAGCTCGCCATCGGCTACCGGCTCGACGAGATCCCGAACGACATCACCAAGGTCACCCCGGCGAGCTTCGAGCCGACGCTCGACTACATCGTGGTCAAGGTGCCGCGCTTCGCGTTCGAGAAGTTCCCGGCCGCCGACCCGACCCTGACCACCACCATGAAGTCGGTGGGCGAGGCGATGGCGATCGGCCGCAGCTTCACGAGCGCGCTGCAGAAGGCGCTCCGGTCGCTGGAGAAGCGCGGCTCGTCGTTCCACTGGGGTCCGCAGAGCCGCACGGTGGACGAGCTGCTCGCCTCCATTTCGACCCCGACCGACGGTCGCATCGTGGACGTGCAGCAGGCGCTCCGCCTCGGCGCGACGCCGGAGCAGGTGTTCGAGGCGACCAAGATCGACCCCTGGTTCATCGACCAGATCGTCCTGATCAACGAGGTCGCCGAGCAGATCCGCGACGCCCCGACCCTCGACACCGACACCCTCCGGTACGCGAAGGACCACGGCTTCTCCGACGCCCAGATCGGCGAGCTGCGCGGCTTCGGCGAGGCCGACGTGCGCGAGGTGCGCCACATCCTCGGCGTGCGGCCGGTGTACAAGACGGTGGACACCTGCGCGGGCGAGTTCCCGGCGCTCACGCCGTACCACTACTCCAGCTACGACCTGGAAACCGAGGTGGAGCCGAGCGACAAGCGCAAGGTCGTCATCCTGGGCTCGGGCCCCAACCGCATCGGACAGGGCGTCGAGTTCGACTACTCCTGCGTGCACGCGTCGTTCGCGCTGCACGACGCCGGGTTCGAGACGATCATGATCAACTGCAACCCGGAGACGGTCTCGACCGACTACGACACCAGCGACCGGCTCTACTTCGAGCCGCTGACGCTGGAGGACGTGCTGGAGGTCATCCACGCCGAGTCGCAGACCGGCGAGCTGGTCGGCGTCGTCGTGCAGCTCGGCGGCCAGACCGCGCTCGGGCTCGCGAAGGGCCTGGAGGCGGCGGGCGTCCCGATCCTGGGCACGACGCCCGAGGCGATCGACCTGGCGGAGGAGCGCGGCCTGTTCGCCGAGATCCTGGAGAACGCCGGCCTCGTCGCCCCGCGCAACAGCACCGCCGTCGACTATCCCTCCGCCGCGCACGCCGCGGAGCAGATCGGCTACCCGGTGCTGGTGCGCCCGAGCTTCGTGCTCGGCGGCCGCGGCATGGAGATCGTCTACGACAGCGGCTCGCTCGCCGACTACTTCGAGCGGGTCGCCGGCCAGGGGATCGTCGGGCCGTCGCATCCGCTGCTCGTGGACCGCTTCCTCGACGACGCGATCGAGATCGACGTCGACGCGCTGTACGACGGCGAGCGGCTGTACATCGGCGGCGTGATGGAGCACATCGAGGAGGCCGGCGTCCACTCCGGCGACTCGTCCTGCACCCTCCCGCCGATCACGCTCGGCCGCCGCGAGATCGACCGCGTGCGCGAGGCGACGCTGAAGATCGCCGAGGGGATCGGTGTCCGCGGCCTGCTGAACGTGCAGTTCGCGATCGGCGCCGGCGTGCTCTACGTGCTGGAGGCCAACCCGCGCGCCTCGCGAACGGTGCCGTTCGTCTCCAAGGCGCTCGGCATCCCGCTCGCGAAGGCGGCGTCGCGGCTCATGGTCGGCGAGACCATCGACGGGCTCGTCGCGGAGGGGCTGCTGCCCGCGCAGGACGGCTCGCTCATCCCGATGGACTCGCCGGTCGCGGTGAAGGAGGCCGTGCTGCCGTTCAAGCGGTTCCGCACCGCCGAAGGCACCGTGGTCGACTCGGTGCTCGGGCCGGAGATGCGCTCGACGGGCGAGGTCATGGGCATCGACAAGGACTTCCCGACCGCGTTCGCGAAGAGCCAGTCGGCCGCGTACGGCGGGATGCCGCTCACGGGCACGGTGTTCGTCTCGGTCTCCGACCGCGACAAGCGCGCGGTCGTGCTGCCGGTGCTCCGCCTCCACCAGCTCGGATTCGAGATCGTCGCGACCGAGGGCACCGCCGAGGTGCTCAACCGCAACGGCATCGAGGCGCGCATCGTGCGCAAGCACAGCGAGGCGCAGGAGCACGGCGGCGACTCGATCGTCGACATCATCAACCGCGCCGAGGTGGATGTGGTCATCAACACCCCGAGCGGCCGCTCGGCCCGCGCCGACGGGTACGAAATCCGTGCCGCCGCGGTGGCCGCCGACAAGCCGCTGTTCACGACCATCGCGGAGCTGAGCGCGGCGGTGGCGTCGCTCGACGCCATCCGCGAGGGCTTCGACGTGAAGTCGCTGCAGGAGTACACGCGCGAGAGGCTCGCCCGAGCATGACGTTCGGCGACCGGCTCGCGGCGGTCTTCGCCGAGCGCGGGCGGCTGTGCGTCGGCATCGACCCCCACGCCCACCTGCTGGAGGCGTGGGGGCTGCCGACGTCGGCCGGCGGTCTGCGCTCCTTCGGGCTGACCGCCGTGGAGGCGGTCGCCGGGCGGGCGGGCATCGTCAAGCCGCAGGTCGCGTTCTTCGAACGCTTCGGCGCGGCCGGCTACGCGGCGCTGGAGGACGTGCTGGCGGCCGCGCGGGCGGCCGGGCTGCTCGTGATCGCCGACGTCAAGCGCGGCGACATCGGCACCAGCGTCACCGCCTACGCCGAGGCCTGGCTGACGCCCGGGTCGCCGCTGGAGGCCGATGCGATGACGGTGGCGGCCTACCAGGGCGTCGGCTCGCTGGCCGACGCGATGGCCCTCGGCGAGCGGGTGGGCAAGGGCCTGTTCGTGCTGGCGGCGACCTCGAATCCCGAGGCCGCGGCGGTGCAGCAGGCGGTCGTGCAGTCGGGGCCGCGGGCGAACCGGACCGTCGCTCGTGCGATCATCGAAGACGTGCATGCATTCAACCAGGAGCAGCCGGGGCCGCGGCCGTTCGGCACCGTCGGGCTGGTGCTCGGCGCGACCGTCGACCTCGCCCACTATGGGATCGACGTGGCGACGGCGGGGGAGCGGACCCCCGCCCTGCCGGTGCTCGCGCCGGGGTTCGGCCACCAGGGCGCTCGGGTGGAGGACGCCGCCCGCCTGTTCGGCTCGCTGGCTTCCGGGGTCATCGTGAGCGAGTCCCGCGGACTCCTCGGCGCGGGACCCTCGGGTCTCGCGGACGCCGTGGAGCGCCGGGCGGAGGAGGTGCGCGCCGCGCATGTCTGAGGCTCCCGCCGAGACCGCCGCCGACACCGCCTCCGTCGCCGGGGCCTCGAACCGCCCGGCCCCGCCCGAGGTCGACCGTCGTGCCGCCTCGCAGGCGGCCGTGGCCGCACGCCGCGCCCGGGCGGCCGTGAAGGCCGCCGTCGCCGCGCGCGAGCTGTCGCCGCTGACCGTGCTCGACCGCGCGACCGCCGACCCGGACGGCGTCGAGGGCCGGCTGCGGGTGACGGAGTTCCTGCTCAGCGTGCCGGCGATCGGCACGACCAAGATGCAGGAGGCGTTGAGCCGGCTGTCCATCTCGCCCGCGAAGCGCCTCGGCGGACTCGGTCGGCACCAGCGCCTGCGGCTGCGGCAGTTCCTGATCGAGCGGGAGAACCGCTCGGACCGCCAGCGGAACCGCCTGGTCGTGCTCGCCGGACCGACCGCGGTCGGCAAGGGGACCGTGTCCACCTACATCCGCGAGAACTATCCCGACGTCCTGCTCTCGGTCTCGGCGACCACCCGCAAGCCGCGCCCGGGCGAGGTCGACGGGGTGAACTACTACTTCGTCGACGACGCCGAGTTCGACCGGATGATCGAGGCCGGCGAGCTGCTGGAGTACGCGACGGTGCACAACGCGTACCGGTACGGCACGCCGCGCGCCCCGATCGAGAAGGCGCTGGCCGAGGGCCGCAGCGTCCTGCTCGAGATCGACCTCCAGGGGGCGCGCCAGGTGCGCCGCTCGATGCCGGAGGCGCGGCTGATCTTCCTGCTGCCGCCGACCTGGGAGGAGCTGGTCCGACGGCTGATCGGACGCGGCACGGAGGACCAGGCCGAACAGCAGCGCCGGCTGGAGACGGCGAAGGTCGAACTGGCCGCCCAGGACGAGTTCGACTACCGCGTGGTGAACCACGACGTCGCGACCGCGGCCCGCGAGGTCGTAGACTTGATGAAGGTCCGCGCGGCGCCGTCGCGTCCGTAGGCCGTCTTCCGCGTCGCCACAGGCGCGCCCACCGTCCCCGGTCGTGCGACACGACCGCCGATCCGGCCTCGACCGCCTGATCGTCTGAAACAAGGAGCAGCCGCATGGCAACCAGCAACAACGGCATCATCGACCCGCCCATCGACGACCTGCTGTCCCGCGTCGAGTCGAAGTACGCGCTCGTCATCTTCGCGTCGAAGCGCGCGCGTCAGATCAACGACTACTACGCCGACCTGCACGAGGGCAGCCTGTTCGACAACGTCGGCCCGCTGGTCGACTCGTCGGTCGACGACAAGCCGCTGTCCGTCGCGCTCCACGAGATCAACGAGGACAAGCTCGTCCTGAAGCCGATCGCCGCCGAGTAGAGGCAGACCGTACCGCAAGACGTCGTACCGGGGCCGGCACCGCCGTGACCCCGGCCGAGGAGAGGTGCCGCCGTTGAGCCCACGATTGACCGTCGTCGTCGGAGTGACCGGCGGCATCGCCGCGTACAAAGCCGTCGGAGTCATCCGCGCCCTGGTCCTCGAAGGGCACTCGGTGCACGTGGTGGCCACGGAGAACGCGCTGCGGTTCGTGGGTCGGCCCACCCTGGAGGCGATCAGCCGCAACCCGGTGGCGACGGACCTGTACGAGGGCGTCGCCGAGGTGCGGCACGTGGCGATCGGGCAGTCGGCCGACCTCATCGTGATCGCCCCCGCGACGGCGAACACCATCGCCAAGCTGGCCGCCGGCCTCGCCGACGACCTGCTCGGCAACACCGTGCTCGCGTCCACCGCGCCGCTGGTGATCGCCCCGGCGATGCACACCGAGATGTGGCGCAACCCCGCGACCGTCGCGAACATCGCGACCCTCCGCGGCCGCGGCGTCACGATCGTCGGGCCGGCGAGCGGTCAGCTCACCGGCGCCGACTCGGGCCCCGGCCGGATGGAGGAGCCGGAGGTCATCGTCCGTGCCGCGCTGCGCGCCGCCGGTGCCAGCCCACGCGCGGTCGAGGCGCCCGCGCCGATCGCGCTGCCGTCCGCCGCCCCCGCCGGCAACGACGTCGTGGTGCTCTCGGAGCGCCGCCGGGCCAACGAGGCCGCACGTCGGCCGCGCGGAGGCGTCGACCTGGCCGGCAAGCGCGTGGTCGTCACGGCGGGCGGGACGCGCGAGCCGCTCGACCCCGTGCGCTTCCTCGGCAACCGGTCGAGCGGACGCCAGGGCGTCGCGATCGCGAGCGCCGCGCAGGCCCGCGGCGCCGACGTCGTGCTCATCGCCGCCCACCTGGAGGTGGAGCCGCCGGAGGGCGTCGAGCTGATCGAGGTGCAGACCGCGCTCGAGCTGCAGGAGGCGGTCGAGGAGGCCGCCCGCGCCGCCGACATCGTCGTGATGACCGCGGCGGTGGCCGACTACCGTCCGGCCGAGACGCAGGACGCCAAGATCAAGAAGTCCGACCACGGCGACCGGCTGACGCTGGAGCTGGTCGCCAATCCCGACATCCTCGCCGGGCTCTCCGCCCGCAAGCGCGACGGCCAGGTCGTCGTCGGCTTCGCGGCCGAGACGGAGCCCGACCCGCAGGCGCTCATCGACCTCGGCCGCACCAAGCTGGAGCACAAGGGCAGCGACTTCCTCGTGCTGAACCAGGTCGGCTGGTCGCACGGCTTCGCAACGGAGAGCAACGAGGTCGTGGTCCTGCGGAAGGGCGGCGATATAGTGATGGAGGCCTCCGGCAGCAAGCTGTCGGTGGCCGACCGTATCCTCGACGTCATCGCCTGACGAGCACCGCTCGACAGGCCCGCGCCGGGAGCATCCGGTCGCGATCGCATCCCGTCGACCAGGAAGAACCATGGCAGATCTGCGTCTCTTCACGTCCGAGTCCGTGACCGAAGGCCACCCGGACAAGATCTGCGACCAGATCTCCGACAGCATCCTGGACGCGCTGCTCGGCGTCGACCCGCACAGCCGGGCGGCCGTGGAGACGCTCGTCACCACCGGGCTCGTGCACGTCGCCGGCGAGGTGACCTCGAACGGGTACGTCGAGATCCCGGCGCTCGTGCGCAACAAGCTGGTCGAGATCGGCTACGACTCGTCCGATGTCAGCTTCGACGGCACGCAGTGCGGCGTGTCGGTGTCGATCGGCGCGCAGTCGCCCGACATCGCCCAGGGCGTCGACAACGCGCTGGAGACCCGCGCCGAGCAGAGCCACGACGACCTCGACCGGCAGGGCGCCGGCGACCAGGGCATCATGTTCGGCTACGCGACGACCGAGACGCCGCAGTACATGCCGCTGCCGATCTGGCTGGCGCACCGCCTGGCGGAGCGGCTCGCCGCCGTCCGCAAGGACCGCACGCTCGACTACCTGCGACCGGACGGCAAGACCCAGGTGACCATCGGCTACGAGGGCGCCGTGCCGAAGTCGGTGCAGACGGTGGTGCTGTCCACCCAGCATGCGCCGCACGTCTCCAACGAGCAGCTGCAGGCCGAAATCGTGGAGGAGGTCATCCGTCCGGTGCTGCACGACGCCGGACTCGACTCCTCGCACGTGCGCACGCTCATCAACCCCACCGGCCGGTTCGAGATCGGCGGCCCGAAGGGAGACGCGGGGCTGACCGGCCGCAAGATCATCGTCGACACCTACGGCGGGGCGTCCCGTCACGGCGGCGGCGCGTTCTCGGGCAAGGACCCGTCGAAGGTCGACCGCTCGGCGGCCTACGCGATGCGCTGGGTCGCGAAGAACGCGGTCGCCGCGGGCCTGGCCGACCGGCTGGAGCTGCAGGTCGCCTACGCGATCGGCAAGGCCGCGCCGGTCGGGCTGTACGTGGAGACGTTCGGCACCGCGACCGTGCCGGAGGAGCGCATCATCCGCGCGATCCGCGAGGTGTTCGACCTGCGCCCGGCGGCGATCATCCGCGACCTCGACCTGCTGCGCCCGATCTACGCGCAGACCGCCACCTACGGCCACTTCGGCCGTGAGCTGCCGGACTTCACCTGGGAGCGTCTGGACCGCGTCGACGACCTGCGCTCGGCCGCGGGGCTGTAGCGGTGGCGGCGGCCGGACGGGTCGCCCGGGTCGTCATCGACTCCCCGCTCCCGCAGCTCGACCACCTCTTCGACTACAGCATCCCGGAGGAGCTCGCCGAGGAGGCGGTGCCCGGCGTGCGCGTGCGCGTGCCGCTGCGCTCGGCCGGCCGGGTGGCGGACGGCTACCTGGTCGAGGTGGGCGACCCGGACGACGGCTTCGACGGCGCCCTGAGCCCGCTGGAGGCCGTGGTGTCGCCGGCGCGCGTGCTGACGCCCGGCGTCTGGCGGCTCGCGCGGCGGCTGGCCGACCGCAGCGCCGGCACCGCGAGCGACATCCTGCGACTGGCCGTGCCCGGCCGCATGGTGCGCGTCGAGAAGGCGTGGCTCGCCGCGCGCGGCCCGGCGAGTGGTGAGATCTCGTCACCATCGGCCACGAGTGGTGACATCACGTCACCACCGCCGCCGAGTGGTGACATCTCGTCACTACCGCCCGCGAGTGGTGACATGTCGTCACTACCGGCCAATGGTGACGTCTCGTCACTACCGGCCGCGAGTGGTGGCATGCCGTCACTACCGGCCGCGAGTGGTGGCATGCCGTCACAATCGGTGGCGAGTGGTGGCATCTCGTCACCACCGGCCAACGGTGACATCTCGTCACTATCGGCCACGAGTGGTGACATCTCGTCACCGCCGGCCAACGGTGACATCTCGTCACCACCGACCACGAGTGGCGACATGTCGTCACCATCGGTGGCGAGTGGTGGCATGTCGTCACCGACCGGGGCGCGGGTCGGCGTGCGGGGGTACGGGGCGCGCGTGTTGGAGGACGCGGTGGCGCGGGGCGAGCGGATCGCGCTGCGCGCCATCCCGCGCCTGGTCCCGCTGCCGGACGGCACGTGGGTCGGGGAGTGGGCGGTCACGCTCGCGGCCCTCGCGACCGACTGCTGGCGCGGCGGTCGCACCGCCATCGTCGCGGTGCCCGACCACCGCGACCTGGAGCAGCTGGCCGCGGCTCTCGCCGCCGTCGCACCGGCGGGCGCGGTGGTGCGCGCCGACGCGGGTCAGGCCAACGCCGACCGGTACCGCGGGTTCCTGGAGGCGCTGTCGGGTCCGCGCATCGTGATCGGCAATCGGTCGGTCGTGTACGCTCCCGCCGAGCGTCTGGGCCTCATCGTCGTGTGGGAGGACAGCGATCCGCTGCACGCCGAGCCGCTCAGCCCCTACGTGCACACCCGGGACGCCGCGCTCGTGCGGCAGGAGCTCGAGGGCTGCGCGCTGGTTCTCAGCGGCAACATCCGCAGCGTCGAGACCCAGCGACTGGTGGAGGTGGGCTGGCTGCGCGACCGGGGGCCGGAACGCGCGATCACCCCGAAGATCGTGCTCACCGCGAACCAGCAGGCCGATGAGCCGGCGGCCCGCGCCGCCCGCATCCCGTCGACGGCGTGGCGGACCGCGCGCGAGGCGCTGAGCGGCGAGGGCGGCCGTCCCCGTGGTCCCGTGCTCGTGCAGGTGGCGCGGCCCGGGTACGCGCCGGTGATCGCCTGTGCGAACTGCGGGCAGGCCGCCCGCTGCACGAACTGCCACGGCCCGCTGCACCAGACCCGCGCCGGCGCGCCGCCGTCGTGCACGGTGTGCGGGCGGCTCGCCACGGGCTGGCGGTGCGAGCACTGCGAGCACACGCGGTTCCGCCTGGTCACGGTCGGCTCGGGGCGGACGGCCGAGGAGCTCGGCCGCGCGTTCTCCGGAACGCGGGTCATCCTGGCCGACGGCGACCACCCCATCCAGCGCATCGGCCCGGCCCCGGCCCTCGTGGTCGCCACGCGCGGCGCGGAGCCGATCGCGGAGGGCGGCTACCAGGCCGTGCTGCTGCTCGACGGCGAGCGGATGCTCGCGCGGGAGAGCCTCCACGTCGCCGAGGACTGCCTGCGCTGGTGGCAGAGCGCCGCCGGCCTCGCCGCGCCCGGCGCGCCGACCGTGCTCGTCGGCGTGTCAGGCCCGCTCGCCCGCGACTTCGCCACCGGCCGGCTGGTCGAGTTCGCCCACCAGGAGCTGGTGGACCGGCGCGAGCTGCGCTTCCCGCCCGCCGTGCGGCTGGCGTCCGTGACGGGCGCCGAGGCGACGGTGCGCGAGGTGCTCGCGGCGGTCGACCCGGCCCTCCTGATCGACGTGCTCGGCCCGGCCGCGGTCGAGGCCGACACGGGACCGGCGCGGGCGACGCGCGCCTCGGCGGACCAGGTGCGGGCGGTGCTGCGCTTCGAGTACGCCCGGGGCGCGGAGGTCGCGTCCGCCGTGCGCGCCGCGGTCGTCCGGAACGCGACGCGCCGCCGCCGGGCCCCCGCGGGCAAGCCGGGCTACCGACCGGCGCCGAGCCTCCGCGTCCGGTTCGACGACCCCGAGATCCTGTAGCGCGTCCACGGGATGGTCAGGCCCGCGCGGTAGGCTGGGTGGCCGTCCTGAAACGGAGGAACATGCGCATCGTCTTCGCCGGCACCCCCGCGGTCGCCATCCCGTCGCTCGCGGCCGTCGCCGACCGCCACGAGGTGGTCGCGGTCGTCACCCGCGAGGACGCGCCGCTCGGCCGCAAGCGCGTGCTCACCCCGTCGCCGGTCGCGGACGCGGCCGAACGCCTCGGCCTGGACGTGATCAAGGCCAACCGCCTGCGCGAGGAGGTCACCGAGCGCGTCGCGGCGCTGCGGCCCGACCTCGGGGTCGTCGTCGCGTACGGCGGCCTGGTGCGCGAGCCGTTGCTGTCGCTTCCGCGGCTCGGCTGGGTGAACCTCCACTTCTCGCTGCTTCCGCGCTGGCGCGGCGCGGCGCCGGTGCAGCACGCCGTCATCGCGGGCGACACCGAGACCGGTGCCGCCGTCTTCCGGCTCGTCCCGGAGCTGGACGCGGGCGACGTGTACGCGGAGTTCCGCCGCCCGATCGGCCCCGACGAGACGGCCGGCGAGCTGCTCGAGGCCCTCGCGGTCGACGGTGCGGCCCTCCTGGCCGACACGACGGACGCGCTGGCGGCCGGCACCGCCGTCGCGGTGCCGCAGGAGGGCGAGGTGACCCTGGCGCCCAAGCTGTCGCTCGGCGACGCCCGACTGGATCTGACCCAACCCGCCGAGCGCGTGTACGCCCGGCTGCGCGGCGTCACCCCGGAGCCGGGCGCGTTCGGGCTGCTCGGCGGCGAGCGGTTCAAGGTGCACGCGGCGCGGCGCACCTCGGGCGAGCCGCCGCTCGCGCCCGGCGCGGTCGAAGCCCGCGGGCGCCGGGTGCTCGTCGGCACCGGCAGCGACCCGCTCGAGCTCG
>QKXI01000016.1 GCA_003367665.1 Leifsonia sp. ku-ls
CACGCCCGGCGCCCCGGCCTCCGACGCACCACCGGGCGCCACACCACCCGCCACCCCGGCGGCCGTCGCGCCCTGCGCGGACGCCGCCTCCGCCGCCCGCACTCCGGAGGCGAGGCGCAGCACGTCGCCGCGCAGCCCGTCCGCCAGCGACGACCCGAGGTACGCCAGCTGGACGTTCGCGTCGTGGCCGGCCACCGAGATGTCCATCTTCGCGGCGCCGAACAGGCGGGCGAGCACCGGCCGCACCACGTTGATGCCCTGGATGCGGTCGAGTCGCGCCTTCCGTTGCGTCCGGAACAGGATGCCGCTGCGCACCTCCACCGCGTCGCCCGTGATCCGGAAGCTGTGCATCCGCCACGACAGGTAGAACGCGCCGAGGCACAGCAGCAGCACCACCGCGACGCCGAGCAGCGCCCAGCCCTCCCAGCCGTGGTTGTAGATCGCGTCGAGCGGGTCTCCACCGTAGTCGGGGGCGCCGACGAAGAACGAGATCAGCCGCTCCCGCAGGTTGGAGAGCACGAAGCCGAACACCGCGATGAACACGATGCCGCCGCGCAGCAGCGGGGTGGCCGGGTGCAGCCGGTGCCACTCCCCGTCGGTGTACCGTTCCGCCGCGCGCTCCGCCGCGGACAGGGGCGCGCCGCCGCGCAGGCCGCGCCGCCCCGGCGTTCCCGATCCGCTCGCCGGCTCTCCCGGCCCCGGCGTTCCGGGCCCCGGCGCTCCCGGCCCCGACGCCGGCGCTCCCGGCCCCGGGGTTCCCGGTCCCGTCGCCCCGGGGCCACTCGGGACGCTCACAGTCCCGCCCGCCTGCTCTCCGCCAGCTCGACGAGCCGGTCGCGCAGGTCCGCGGCCTCGGGTTCGGGAAGGCCGGGCACCATCACACCGGTGGAGGCGGCGGCCGTGACGAACTTCAGGTCCGCCAGCCCCAGCATCCGGCTCACCGGGCCGCGGTTGATGTCGATGAGCTGCATGCGCCCGTACGGCACAGAGACGAAGCGCTGGAACATGATGCCGCGGCGGAACAGCAGGTCGTCCTCGCGCAGCCGGTACCCGATCGAGCGCGCGCGGCGCGGCGCGATCACGAGCGCGACCACGGTCACCACCACCACGACGGTGAGCGCGAGCCAGCCGAACGGCCAGCCGCCGACGAGCCACAGGAACAGGCTCACGGCGGAGAGGACGAGGCCGGTGATCACGGTGCCCGAGATCACGACGAGCACGTACTTCGGGGAGACGCGGCGCCACTCCCCGACGCTCAGGTCAATCCGTTCCGGCATGGACCCGCTCCCTCCGCTCGTCGTCGTCGCCCGGCGGGAGCGTGCAGAACAGTTCGGCGACCAGTCCGGCGACCAGCAGGATCACGGCCCCCGCGGCGGCGAGCGCGGTGAGCAGGATGGCGTTGCCGCCGGGCAGCACGTCCCGCGTCAGCAGGTAGGCGCCGATGCCGACGCCGACCCCCGTCAGCAGCGCACCGCTCAGGCTGCACGCCTTCGCGAGCACGACGATGCGCGTCGCCTGGAACGGGTCGATGCGGCGCGCGCTGCGACCGCGCACGGCCCGGCGGATCGGGACGGCGAACGCGATCACGAGCACGGAGACCGCGAGCAGCGTGATCGGGAGGGTGAGCGGCGGGATGAAGACGGCCTGCCCCATGCCAGAGGCGGCCAGCTCGGCGAGGAAGCCGACCACGATGCCCGCGACGCCAAGACCGATCAGCGAGGTCGCCCGCGTGCGCTTCACGATCCCTCCCCCGCGGACGGGTCCGGCCAGAGCCGCACCGGGTCGGTCGCCTGCTCCGCGAGGGCGGACACCGCGCCGAAGCCGGGGAGCTGCGCGTCGGGGTCGACGTCGAGCCACGGCACGAGCACGAACGCCCGCTCGTGCGCCCGGGGATGCGGGAGCACGATCCGGGGGTCGTCGTCGGACACGATCCCGTCGTAGTCGACGACGTCGATGTCGATGGTGCGGTCGCCCCAGCGCTCCTCGCGCACGCGGCCGAGGCGGTCCTCGACGGCGTTGACGAGGCCGAGCAGGTCGAGCGGCTCCAGCAGCGTGCGGACGAGCGCGACGGCGTTGAGGTACGCCGGCGCCTCCTCGTCGATACCGGTCGGCCTCAGGGCGGGCGTCTCGTACAGCCGCGAGACGGCGCGCACGTCGACGCCGGGCTCGGCGGCGAGCAGGTCGACCGCCGCGCGGATGGTCGCCGCGCGGTCGCCCAGGTTGCTGCCGAAGGCCAGCACGGCCGGGACGCCGACGCGCATCCGGACCGGCTTCCCGATCGGCGCGGCGTTCATGCGCGGCTCCGGAGGATGCGGACCGCGACGTCGCCGAACGGCACGGTGATCGGCGCCTGCGGCTTGTGCACGGTCACCTCGACGGCGTCCACCGGTTCGTGCGCGAGCACGGTCGCGGCGACACGCTCGGCGACGGTCTCGATGAGGTCGACGGGGTCGCGCTCGACGGCCGCGACCACCTCCTCGGCGAGCTCGCCGTAGTGGACGGTCGCGCCCAGGTCGTCGCCCGCGGCGGCCACGGACAGGTCGAGCCACGCGGTCACGTCGACCACGAACTCCTGACCCTCGGCCCGCTCGAAGTCGAACACCCCGTGGTTGGCGCGCACGCGCAGGCCCGTCAGGACGATCGAGTCGGTCGGGCGCGACTGAATGCTACTCATCGGATCCAGCTTGCCACGCCCGGACGACGTCCAGGGCGATCCTGGTCGACGGAACGTCGTGGACGCGCACCGCCCACGCGCCCGCCTGTGCGGCGAGCGCCGAGATCACGGCGGTGGGCGCGTCCCGGTCCTCGACCGGGGCGCCCTCGGGGAGCAGCGCGCCGAGGAAGCGCTTCCGGGAGGCGCCGATGAGCACCGGGTAGCCGAGCGTCTCGATCTCGTGCAGGCCGGCGAGGACCTGCCAGTTGTGCCGGGCGTTCTTCGAGAAGCCCAGGCCCGGGTCGAGGATGAGCTTCGCCGGGTCCACCCCGCGCTGCAGCAGGTCGCCGATCCGGGCGGACAGCTCCGACCGGACCTCGGCGACGGTGTGCCGGTACACGGCGCGCGAGTCGGCCGCGTCGAGCCGGCCGCGCCAGTGCATCACCACGTACTGGGCGCCGGTGTCGAGCACGGCGTCCGGCATCCCCTCGTCGGCGAGGCCGCCGGAGACGTCGTTGATGATCGCGGCGCCGGCCTCGACGGCGGCCCGCGCGGTGGAGGCGTTCAGGGTGTCGACGCTCACGGTGACACCGCGGGAGGCGAGTTCGCGGATGACCGGGACGACGCGCTTGCGCTCCTCCTCCGGGTCGACGCGCACCGCACCCGGGCGCGTGGACTCGCCGCCGACGTCGACCAGGTCGGCCCCCTGCGCCACCAGCTCGAGGCCGTGGGCGATCGCCGCCTCGGGCTCCAGCCACAGCCCGCCGTCGCTGAACGAGTCCGGCGTCACGTTGAGGACGCCCATGATGAGAGTCACTCGGCGCCGCGTCCGATCATCACCATCAGCTCCGCCCGGGCCGCCGGCTCGGTGTAGGCGCCGCGGGCCGCGATGGTCACCGTCGTGCTGCTGGTCTGGCGGGCGCCGCGCGTGGTGACGCACGTGTGGGCGGCGTCGAGCACGACGAGCACGCCGCGGGCGGCGGCCCCGCGCTCGATCGCGTCGGCGATCTGCTCGGTCAGCCGCTCCTGGATCTGCGGCCGGGCGGAGAGCGTCTCGATGACCTTCGGGATGCGACCCAGTCCGATCACGGTCTCGCCGGGAAGGTAGGCGACGTGCGCGACGCCCAGGAACGGCAGCAGGTGGTGCTCGCACACCGAGCGGAACTCGATATCGCGCAGCAGGACGGTGTCGGCGGGGCGTCCGGTCTCCAGCGGCACCGGAGAACCCAGGTCGTCCGCGGGGTCGCGGCCGACGCCGGCGAAGAACTCGGCGTAGGCGTCGGCGACGCGCGACGGCGTCGACTCCAGCCCCGGACGCGCCGGATCCTCGCCGATGGCGGCGAGGATCTCGGCGACGGCCGCTTCGATGCGCGGACGATCTATGCCGCTCATGCGCGAGGCGGACCTAGGCGGTGGCCGGTCGTGGCTTGATGGCGGGCGAGCGCTTCGGCTTCGCGGCCGGCGGCTCGGAGTCGACGCCGCCGTCCACCGCGCCCGCGTCGATCGGGGCCTTCGGGAACGGGATCGGCGGGACGTCCGAGATCGGACGCTTGTCGCTGGAGAGCCACTGCGGGCGCTCCGGCAGCTTCTTCACGTCGGCGAAGATCTCCGCGATCTGGTTGTGGTCGAGGGTCTCGTGCTCCAGCAGCGCCGCGGCCAGCCGGTCGAGCACCGCGCGGTTCTCGTTGATGACCTGCCACGCCTCGTCGTGCGCCTTCTCGATGAGGGCGCGCACCTCCGCGTCGACGCGCTCGGCGATCCGCTCCGAATAGTCGCGCTGGTGGCCCATGTCGCGGCCGAGGAACATCTCGCCGTTCGCCTGACCCAGCTTGACCGAGCCGATGTCGGCGCTCATGCCGTACTCGGTGACCATCTTGCGGGCGATGGAGGTCGCCTTCTCGATGTCGTTGGAGGCGCCGGTGGTCGGGTCATGGAAGACGATCTCCTCCGCGACGCGGCCGCCCATGGCGTAGGCGAGCTGGTCGAGCAGCTCGTTGCGCGTGACGGAGTACTTGTCCTCGAGCGGCATGACCATCGTGTAGCCGAGGGCGCGACCGCGCGGCAGGATGGTGATCTTCGTCACCGGGTCGGTGTGGCGCATCGCCGCGGCGGCGAGGGCGTGGCCGCCCTCGTGGTACGCGGTGATGAGCTTCTCCTGATCCTTCATCACCCGGGTGCGCTTCTGCGGGCCGGCGATCACGCGGTCCACGGCCTCGTCGAGGGCGCGGTTGTCGATCAGCTGGGCGTTGGAACGCGCCGTGAGCAGCGCGGCCTCGTTGAGGACGTTGGCCAGGTCGGCGCCCGTGAAGCCGGGCGTCTTGCGGGCGAGCACCTCGAGGTCCACCGAGGCGGCGAGCGGCTTGCCGCGGCCGTGCACCTCGAGGATCTTCTTGCGGCCGAGCAGGTCGGGCGCATCCACGCCGATCTGGCGGTCGAAGCGGCCGGGGCGCAGCAGGGCCGGGTCGAGGATGTCGGGACGGTTGGTCGCCGCGATCAGGATGACGTTGGTCTTCGGGTCGAAGCCGTCCATCTCCACGAGCAGCTGGTTCAGGGTCTGCTCGCGCTCGTCGTGACCGCCGCCCAGGCCGGCGCCGCGGTGACGGCCGACGGCGTCGATCTCGTCGATGAAGATGATGGCGGGCGAGTTCTCCTTGGCCTGCTGGAACAGGTCGCGGACACGGCTCGCGCCGACGCCGACGAACATCTCGACGAAGTCGGAGCCCGAGATCGAGTAGAACGGGACGCCCGCCTCACCCGCGACGGCGCGGGCCAGCAGGGTCTTGCCGGTGCCGGGAGGGCCGTACAGCAGCACGCCCTTCGGGATGCGGGCGCCGACCGCCTGGAACTTGGCCGGCTCCTTCAGGAAGTCCTTGATCTCCTGCAGCTCCTCGATGGCCTCGTCGGAGCCGGCGACGTCGTCGAAGGTGACCTTCGGCGTCTCCTTCGTCACGAGCTTCGCCCGCGACTTGCCGAACTGCATGACCTTGTTGCCGCCGCCCTGCATGCCGGAGAGCATGATCCAGAAGAACACGCCGATCAGCAGAGCCGGGATGAGGAAGCCGAGGATGTTGACGAACCAGTTCGGCTGCGGCACCTCGTCGTCGTAGCCCTTGGGGAGGTTGGCGTCGTCGACCGCCTTGACCACATCCTGGCCGCGCGGCGTGACGTAGTAGAACTGCACCTGGTTGCCCAGGTTGCCGTCCGGCTCCTTGAGCGTCAGGTCGACGCGGTTCTCGCCGTCGACGATCTTCGCGCTCGCCACCTTGTCCTGGGCGAGGTACTCCAGACCCTTCTGGGTGGAGACGCTCTTGAAGCCCGACATCGTGATCAGGCTCGAGCCGACCCAGACGATGATGATCGCCAGCACGACGTACAGGATCGGGCCGCGGAAGATCTTCTTGACGTTCATGGTGCGACCACAGTACCGCCTGGCCGCTGTGGGCCGCCTGCGTGTTCGCTCTGGGCGGTCTGCGTGCCCGGCGGCTAGGGTTGCGCGGGTTTCTCCGGCCGATCCCAGGCGATCGCGATCAGCTCACGGAGCACCGCGCGATCAATGTCGTCGAGCGTCTTGACGTAGACGCATCCCGCGCCCTCGGTGTACCGGCCGAGCCGGGGCAGGAGGGCCTTCCCCTCCGACAGATCCTTCAGCCCGTAGAGCGACAGCTGCGCCTTGCGCGGCGAGAACGCGACGCGCGGCCAGCTGCCGCGACGGCGCGGGTCGGACGGCGAGACGTACTCATTGCTGCCGTAGCCGACCATCGTCGGACCCCAGAGCACCGGCTCCGCGCCGGTGACCTCGCGGAAGAGGAGGTCGAGGGCGAGCCCGTCCACCCTGCGCCGTGCCGGCGTCACCGCGTCGAGGAACGCCACGACGTCCGCGTCGGTCGGCAGGGTTTTCTGCTCGGCCACAAGGCGCGTCAGCTGTAGACGGCGGGCGCCAGGATGCCGACCCCGCGGAGGGTGCGGTAGCGCTCGTCGTAGTCGAGGCCGTAGCCGACGACGAACTTGTTCGGGATGTCGAAGCCGACGTACTTCACGTCGATCTCGACGCGCGCCGCCTCGGGCTTGCGGAGCAGGGTGAAGATCTCGATCGACTCCGGGCCCCTGCTGCGGAGGTTCGACAGCAGCCAGGACAGGGTCAGGCCGGAGTCGATGATGTCCTCGACGATGAGCACGGTCTTGCCGCTGAGGTCGGTGTCCAGGTCTTTCAGGATGCGGACGACCCCGCTCGACTGGGTGCCGCTGCCGTAGGAGCTGACGGCCATCCAGTCCATCGTCACCGGGATGCGCAGCTCGCGGGACAGGTCGGCCATGACCATGACCGCGCCCTTCAGGACGCCGATGAGCAGCACGTCCTTGCCGTCGTAGTCGCGCTCCACGTCCCTGGCGAGCTCGGCGATGCGGGAGCGGATCTGCTCCTCGGTGATCAGAATCTCGGTGAGGTCGTCCTGAACGTCCGTGAGTTCCATGGGGGTGGCGCTGTCCTTACGTGGCGTACGTGGTGGGGTGAAACGTGAGCAGCCCGTTCTGCCTGACCACTCTAACGCCTGGCAGATCGACCGGGCCCTGCCCGTGCCAGTCGGTGATCAGCGCCGCGACCGCGAGGGTGTGCGCCCGGCTGAGGGAGACGCCGAACTCCGCGGAGACGACCAGCCGGATGATGCGCTGGCGCAGCGCCGCCGGGTCCGCCGCGAGGCCGCGCACGTCGAGCGCCACGGCGCCGTCGTCGGCCTGCGTCACCAGCTCCTGCGCCCACTCCAGCGCGAGGCCGTCGAGCGCGTCGTCGTCCTCGCGCAGCTGCTCCGCGGTGCGCGCGAGCGCCTCGGCGACGCCGGGGCCGAGCTCGCGCTCGAGCACGGGCAGCACGGCGTTCCGCACGCGCACGCGGGTGTAGGCGGGATCGTCGTTGTGCGGGTCGTCCCAGGGGTCGAGCCGGCTGTCGGCGCAGAAGGCGCGTGTCTCCGATCGCCGCAGGCCGAGGAACGGGCGCAGCAGGCGGCCGGTGTCCGGCAGCATCCCCTGCAGGCTCGACGGGCCGGAGCCGCGGGCCAGGCCGAGCAGCACCGTCTCGGCCTGGTCGTCGAGGGTGTGGGCGAGCAGGATGCGCTCGGCGCCGGTCTGCGCCAGCGCCCGGTCGAAGGCGGCGTGCCGGGCGGCGCGGGCGGCACCCTCGGGGCCGCCCGCCGCGTCGACCGAGACGCGATCGACCAGGACGGGGTCGAGCCCGAGGGCCGCGGCCTGCTCCGCGGCGCGCGCGGCAACGGTGTCCGAGCCCGCCTGGAGGCCGTGGTCGACGACGACCGCGCCCGCGCGGAAGCCGCCGCGCGGGGCCTCGAACGCCGTCGCGGCGGCGAGGGCGAGGGAGTCGGCCCCTCCGCTCAGACCGACCAGCACCAGCGCGCCCGCGGAGAGCGGCGCGGGAAGGACCGGGCCGTGGTCGTCGTGCGGATCGACCGGCGGCAGGGCGGCCGCCGCGGCCAGCGCCGTGCGGACCGCGCGGCGCGCGTCCGCGATCGGCGGGGTGAGGCGCGGGCGGCGCCCGGGAGCATCCGAACCGTTGAGGGGCACCTAGTAACGTTAGTGCCGAATCACGACCACATAAGGAGTACGGCATGGCCGAATACGACGTCGTCATCGAGATCCCCAAGGGGAGCCGCAACAAGTACGAGGTGGACCACGAGACCGGTCGCGTCTACCTCGACCGCGTGCTGTTCACCAGCTTCGTGTACCCGACCGACTACGGCTTCTTCGAGAACACGCTGGGCGACGACGGCGACCCGCTGGACGCGCTGGTGCTGCTCGAGTACCCGGTGTTCCCGGGCGTGGGCGTCAAGGTGCGCCCGGTCGCGGTGCTCAACATGAGCGACGAGGCGGGCGGCGACGCGAAGATCATCGCCGTGCCGTACAAGGACCCGCGCTGGCAGCACATCCAGGACGTGAACGACATCCCGGAGCAGACCCGCAAGGAGATCGAGCACTTCTTCGCCCGCTACAAGGACCTCGAGCCGGGCAAGTTCGTCAACATCGAGGGCTGGGGCGACGCCGCCGAGGCGGACGCCCTCGTCCAGAAGGCCATCGCCAAGCTCGCCGCCGAGGCACACTGACCGCAGCTCGCGAGCACAGGAAAAACGCCCCTGATCCACGTGGATCGGGGGCGTTTTTCCGTGCTCGCGGGCTGGTCGGTCAGGCGCTGGGGCGCGCGACGAGGCGCCACGGGGAGCCCCAGACCGACTGGACCTTGACGACGTCGCCCTCGGTGGGGGCCGCGATCATCATGCCGCCGCCGATGTAGATGCCCACGTGGTAGAAGTCGCCGGGGCCGTCGCCCCAGAAGATGAGGTCGCCGGCCTGCTTGGCGCTGTAGGAGACCAGCTGACCGCGGTTCGCCGCCGTGTAGTACTGGTTGTTCACCGAGTGGGAGCCGATGTAGACCCCGGCGTACGCGTACGCCTTCATCGTGAGACCGGAGCAGTCGTAGCCGGTCGGGCCCTCGCCGCCGAAGATGTACGGCTTGCCGAGCTGGGCGCGGGCGTACGAGATCGCGGTGTCGACGACGTTGCCGTTCGGCGCGGCGGGCGCCGCGGGCGCCCCGCCCCCGCCACCGCCGCTGCTCGGCGCGGAGCCGCCGCCGGAGTTCTGCTGCTGCTGTTGCTGTTGCTGTTGCTGTTGTTGCTGCTGCTGGCGGCGCTGCTCCTCCTCCGCGGCCTTGCGCGCGGCCTCCTGCTGCTGGCGGATCTGCTCGCCCTGCAGGTACGCAGCCTCGGTCTGGGCGGACGTGTTCTTGAGGGTGGCGAGCTGCGCCACGAGCTCCGTCGACTTCTGCTGCTGGGTCGCCAGCGCCGCCTGGGCGGCCGCCTGCGCCGACTGCGCCGCGGCCAGGGCCTTGTCGGCCTCCGCAGCGAGCGACTCGCGCTCGGCCTTGGCGGCCTTCGCCTGCGCGGTCAGGGCGTCGGCGGTGTTCTTGTCCTTCGTCGCCTGGTCGTAGACGGCCTTCGACTGCTCGGTGAGCTTGCTCATCGTGCCCAGCTGGAAGAGCAGCTTGTCGGCCGCCGCCCCGCTGCCGCCGCCCTTGAGCATCAGGTCGGTGGTGACGTCTCCCCCGCCCGACTTGGCCAGGTGCGACGCCAGGAGACCCGCGCGCATCTTCGAGGTCTTCGCCTTCGCCGCGGCGTCGGCCGCCTGCTTCTGGAGGTCGTCGGCCTTCGCGGTCGCCGCCTCCAGTGCGTCCTTCGCCTGGAAGTAGGCCTCCGCCGCCTTCTCCGAGGCGACGCGGGCGGAGTCGACGCTCGACTGCAGGTTGCCGATCAGCGTGGTGATGTTGTCGATCATCGCCTGCTGGTTGGCGACGTTGTTCTTCGCCTGCTGGACG
This sequence comes from Leifsonia sp. ku-ls, assembly GCA_003367665.1. GTDB lineage: Bacteria > Actinomycetota > Actinomycetes > Actinomycetales > Microbacteriaceae > Leifsonia. The sequence goes on from QKXI01000016.1 coordinate 10,023, forward strand.
TCGTTCCACGATGGATAGTCGACCGCCTGCGCGGGGGTGACGATGCCGATGGACGCGGTGACCGCTCCCATGACGCCCGCCCCGATGGCGAGCCCGGGGCGGACCCGCCCGGTCTTCTCGTTCGTGTCAGCCAAGGGGTGCCTGCCTGTCTCTCATGAAGGGGATGCCGTCGATCTTGGTCCCGTTGACGCGCACCTCGTAGTGGAGGTGGCAGCCGGTGGACGCGCCGGTGGTCCCGACGTGCGCGATGGGCTGGCCGGCGCCGACGTGCTGGCCGATGCCGACGAGGATGCCGCCGTTGCGGATGTGGGCGTAGCCGGTGTCGATGCCGCCGCCGTTGTCGATGAGCACGAAGTTGCCGTACGAGCCGTTCGGACCCGCGTAGATGACGGTGCCCTCGTGCGCGGCGTAGATCGGCGCGTTGCAGGCGGCGCCGATGTCGATGCCGAGGTGGTACGTGCTGCCGACGCCGCCGGGCGACGGGCGGGGGCCGAAACCGTCGGTGATCGGGCCGCCGGCCGGGACGGCCCAGCCCTGCGGGCCGACCGTGCCGCCGGGCAGACCGGCCGAGCCGCGGGCGGCGGCGGCCGCCGCGGCCGCCGCGACACCGGCCTCGTAGCCGGAGACCACCTTGGTGGTCGTGTCCTTCAGCGCCGCGAGCTGCGCCTGCATGATGACGATCTGCTTCTGCTGCTCGGCGAGCTTGCCCTGGGCCGCCTTCGCCGCCTCGACGGCGGCCTGCAGGGCCGCGTCGGCCGCGACCTTGAGCTTCTCGCGGACCGCCTTCGCCTCGTCGGCCTGACGCGCGAGCGACTTCGCCGTGTTCTGCGCCGCCTTGGCGTCGGCGTAGACCTTGTTGGACTGCTCGACGAGCTTGGACATGCTGCCGAGGTCGGAGAGCAGCCGCTCCGGGCTGGTGGAGGTGGCGTGGTTGCCGCTGAGGAACAGGTTCGCGGACAGGTTGCGGCCACCGGTGCGGTAGAGCTGCGCGGCGAGCTTGCCGGCCTGGGTGCTGGCGTCGTCGGCCTTCTTCTGGCTCGCCGTGGCCTGCGACTCGAGGTCGAGCGCCTTCATGGTGGCCGTGTCGAGCGCCTCCTGCGCCGCTTCGAGCTCCTCGCCGCGCTTGACGGCCGCCGCCTGGGTGTCGGCGACCTCCTGCTTGAGCTGACCGATGAGGTCGTTGATCCGGGTGACCTGCGCGGCGGCGGCGGCCTCGTTCGCCTTCGCGTTCTGCACGTCCTGCCAGCTGGGATAGTCGGCGTAGGCGGGTGCCGCGACGGACCCGACCGCGGTCACGACGGCGACGGCGACAGCGGCGAGGGCACCACGGACCAGCCGGCGGCGACCGCCTGCCGGCTCGGTCGGGAGGACCGTTCTGCTGGTTCTCTGGCGTCTCATGCTGTTCTCGACCCGCTCACTTCTGTATCGACATCGGTCACACACGTCACATCAGTCACCCTGTCAACAGGCGCAACTCTACCAAGGCGGTTCGCGGGACACCCAGTGTCGGATGGCCGGAATCGGTCGGGGGTGGCGTGCCGGCGCACGGGCGGCCGGGGGAGCCGCCTGGCCCGCAGACTATGGCGAGGAGCTGCGCCTGCCGGGGATTTGGCGGGGGCGTTGCGAGAAGCGAGACATCCTCGATGCGCCCGACCCGCCCGGGATCCGAGCCCGATTCGCATTCTCGCTCGCACTTCCGTATGCTTATGCGTCGGTGGTCATCGGAAAGCGAGAGCGATTCGGGACGATCCGGCCCCATCGTTTAGCGGCCTAGGACGCCGCCCTTTCACGGCGGTAGCACGGGTTCGAATCCCGTTGGGGTCACGTCCAACGGCCACTACAATTGAAAAGCAACACACTAAGGCCCTGTAGCGCAGTCGGTTAGCGTGCCGCCCTGTCACGGCGGAGGTCGCGGGTTCAAGTCCCGTCAGGGTCGCCACGGCGAGAAGCCCTTCCATCCGGAAGGGCTTCCGTCTATGGCCGCTGCTCGCAGCGGCCCGTCGCCTCGGCGACACGGCTCTGTAGCTCAGTTGGTAGAGCGTTCGACTGAAAATCGAAAGGTCACCGGATCGATGCCGGTCGGAGCCACCAGAAGAAGAAACCCCCGGTCCGATGAGGATGTGGGGGTTTTCTTTTTCGGTGCCTGGCACGACCTGCTCGTCCGGGCACTCCGGACGACGAGGACGGTGGATCAGCTCTTCTTGAGCTTGATCGTGGTCGTCGTGCCCAGGGCGCTGGCCGAGTAGCTGATGGTGTCGTCCTGGAAGGTGAACTCCTTGGTGTCGTCCTGCGACGCCAGCATCGCGGACGCTGTTGCTTCCTGGTCGCGGGTCGACGTCCACTTGTACGGGGTCGTGGCATCTGCGGGAGCCGTGAAGCTGCCGACCCAGTAGATCGACTTCGTGTCGCCATTGTCGGCGACCCAGTTGATCGAGATGACGTCGCCGGAGATCTCGGCCTCCTGGTAGGAGTCGGCAGCCGACGAGTTGGTCTGCTTCCAGGTGCCGGTGAGGTCGGGGGCCTGGGGAACCTGCTTCGTCGGCTCCGTGGCGGAGCTGTCCTTTGACCCGGTAGAGGATGACGCCGGCGCAGCGCCCGGGGTGGTGCTGCACCCGGCCAGGGTGACGGCGGCCGAGAGAGCGACGGCAAGGGCGAAAGGTGTGAGTTTGTTCATGATCGCTTCCATCGTGGCAGGTACGGGACGCGTTCTCAGCACCCCCATCCTGGGGCGGTGCTCTCGTCGGTCGGGTCGCTTCCGCGTTCGACGCCGCCATCGTCAGCCCCTCCCGCCGCCGGTAGCCCGACTCGCACCAGCCGTCGTCCCACATAGCGCCCCGCCGTGCTCCAGCCCTTTCACTACGCTTTCTGACGTCCCGGTTCGCGCTCGCGCGTCGCCCGCGGCAAGATCCCGTGACATGAGCTTCGGACCGGCCCGCCCCCTGGAGCAGCTGTACGCGACCAGGTCGAGCATCAAGTGGCGCCGCTACCCCGTCGACGTGCTGCCCGTCTTCGTCGCGGAGATGGACTTCGACGTCGAGCCGGCGATCCTCGACCGGGTGGCCGAGACGCTGCGCAACTCGGACACCGGCTACCTCGACTCGGCCGGCCCGCTCGCCCCCGCCTTCGCCGCCTTCGCCCGCGACGAGTGGGCGTGGGAGATCGACCCGGCCTGGGTGCACCTGGCCACCGACGTGACGGTCGGGGTGGTGGAGGCGCTTCGGCTGGTCCTGCCCGAGGCGGGCGGGCGGGTCGTGGTCACGCCGCCGGTGTACCCACCGTTCTTCGAGATGGTGCAGGAAGCCGACGCCGTCGCGGTCACCGTGCCGCTGTGCGAGGAGGCGGGCTGGGCGCTCGACCTCGCCGGGATCGAGGCCGCGTTCGCCGCGGGCGCCGACGCCCTGCTGCTGTGCAATCCGCAGAACCCGACCGGGCGATGTCACAGCCGGGATACGCTGGAGCGGCTCGCCGCCCTGGCCGCGAGGTACGGCGTCTTCGTCGTCAGCGACGAGGTGCATGCCCCGCTCACGCATCCCGGTGGACGCTTCACCCCCTTCGCCCCGGTCGCCCGGGCCGCCGGCGCCCTCGCCGTCACGGTCAGCTCCGCCAGCAAGGCCTGGAATCTCGCCGCCCTCAAGTGCGCGGTCGTCGTGGCGGCGGACGAACGCGCCGCCACACTCTTGACGACGCTGCCGGAGGAGCTGGCCGCGCGCACCAGCATCCTCGGCCTCCACGCCAACGTCGCCGCGCTCTCCTGCCGCGACTGGCGCGACGACCTGGTGGATGCGATCGTCGGCAACGTTCGACTGCTCGAGTCCGAGCTGGCCGCGCACGCGCCGTCGGTGCGCGTCGTCCGGCCCGACGCCGGGTATCTGGCGTGGCTGGACTTCCGCGAGACGGGCCTCGGCGACGACCCGGCGCGCGTGCTGATCGAGACCGGCCGCGTCGCCCTCAACTCGGGGCTGCCGTTCGGCGAGCCCGGCCGCGGCTTCGCGCGCATCAACCTGGCCTGCAACCCGTCCACCGTCGTAGAGGCCGTCCGCCGCATCGCGGCGACGGTCGCCGCCCACCCCGCCGGCGTCGCGCTCGCGCGCTGAGGCGCCTCTCCCCTCCCCGGGTCAGAGAAGCGCAGAGACTCCGGTCGCCACGGAGTAGATCGCGAGGCCGGCCAGCGCCCCGACGACCGTGCCGTTGATGCGGATGAACTGGAGGTCGCGGCCCACCTGGGTCTCGATCTTGTCGGTGGTCTCGGCGGGGTCCCACGACTGCACGGTCTCGGTGATGACGTGCGCGATGTCGCCGCGGTAGGAGGTGACGAGGTGCAGGGCGGCCTCCGTCAGGCGGGAGTTCAGCGAGGCGCGCAGCTCGTCGTCGGAGAGGAGCCGGCCGGCCGCGCCGGCGAGGAGCGTCTCCGCCCGTCGTCGCAGCTCGCCATCCTCGTCCGCGAGCGCGTCCATCGCGGCGCCACGGGCGGCCGCCCAGGCGGAGGAAGCCAGCTCGCGGATGCGCGGATCGTCGAAGGCTCGCCCCTTGGCCTGCTCCAGCCGGGCGATCGTCGCCTCGTCGTGCTGCAGCCGCTCCGCGAGCTGCGCGAGGTAGTCGTCGAGCGACCGCCGGAGGCGGTGGTCCGGGTCGTCGCGCAGCTCGCGCACGAACCGGCGTGCCTGCGCGTGCAGGCGCTCGTCGATCGCGCGGTCGACGAACGACGGCAGCCACGAGGGCAGGCGCCGCGACACGACGGACTCGAAGGCCTCGGGATGGGCGGCCAGCCACTCGTCGAGCCGGTCCAGCAGCAGGTCCACCGCCTCCCGGTGGCCGCCGGAGCTCAGCACGCGCTCGCCCAGCCGGCCGAGCGGCGGCCCCCACTCCGGCGCCACGAGCTGGGCGCGCACGACGGCCTCCACCGCCTCCCGCATCCGCTCGTCGTCGAGCAGGGCCGCCAGGCCCGTCACGCCCTGGGCGAGCTCCGCGACCACGCGCCGCGCGATCCGCGGCTCGGCGAGCCAGCGCGCGGCGGCCCCGGCGAGGTCGATGGTGGCCAGCTTGCCGGCGACCACCTCGTCGGAGAGGAAGTTGGTCTCCACGAACGCGCCGAGGCTCGCCCCGATCTCGTCCTTCCTGGTCGGGATGATCGCGGTGTGCGGGATGCGCAGCCCGAGCGGATGCCGGAACAGAGCGGTCACGGCGAACCAGTCCGCCAGCGCGCCCACCATCGCCCCCTCGGCGGCGGCGCGGACGAAGCCGAGCCACGGGTAGCGGTCCTGCAGGGCGAAGGCGACGGCGAACACGACGGCCGCCACGACGAGCAGACTGGTGGCGAGCGCCTTCATGCGCCGCAGCGCGATCCGGCGCTCGGCGTCGGTGGGAAGGGCGGTCACGCGGCGGCGTCCTGGATGCGCATTCCGGACCTCCTCGGCACGGGGACGTGGTCGTCCCCACGGTACTCACCCGTGCCGTCGGTAGTGCAGCAGGAGGCAGCCGCCGGAGCGCTCCGCCTCCACCAGGTCGAACCGCTGGAGCTCCCCATCGTCGCCGAACAGGCGCACCCCCTCGCCGGCGAGGCTGGGGGCGAGCACGAGCCGCAGGTCGTCGACGAGGCCGGCGGCCAGGAGAGCGCGCGCGAGAGACAGGCTCCCGTGGATGCCGATGTCGCCGCCCGGCTGCCGCTTGAGCTCGGCGACGAACGGCGCCGCCGGCGCAGTGACCGCGTGCGACTCCGCCCACGCGAGCTCGTCCGGCGACGAGGTGAAGACGTACTTCGGCGTCGCGTTGATGAAGTCCGCGAACGGCTGCACGTCGGCGGTCGGCCAGTAGGGCGCCCACTTCTCGTAGGTGCGCCGGCCGAGCAGCACGGCGTCCTGGGTCGCGATCGTCTCGGCCAGGAAGTCGCCCAGCTTCGAGCCGGTGTCCCGCAGCCAGTCGCGCTCCCCGGGTTCGTCGGCGAACCCGTCGAGCGACATCAGCTCGTAGAGCACGACGCGTCGGCTGTCGGCAGGGGTCGGGGTGTCGCTCACGGTGGTCTCCTCGTCCGCGCCTCACTCGGGCGCTCTCGGACGCTACCGACCGTCTGCCGTCTCCGTCTTGTACAGCAGCGACAGCGGTCTTCCGGGCTCCTCGCCCGCGGCCAGCTCCGAGGCGGTCGGCCCGATGAAGCGGCGGAGCGACCGCGCCAGGTGCGGCTGGTCGAAGTAGCCGGCGTCCTGGGCGACGGACGCCGGCGCCTCGCCCGCCTGCAGTCGGAGGGCGGCGTCGTGGGCGCGCTCGATCTGGCGGACGGTCCCCTGCGGCAGGCCGGTCGCGGCCCGGTGGCGACGTTGCCGTGTCCGCTCGCTCACGGACCCGTCGTGCGCGTCGGCCACCAGCAGCAGCTCCTGCCGCACGAGCAGCGCCACGAAGGCCTCCGCATCCTCGTATCGCGGGACGGGGAGGCGCGCTCCGCCGAGGTGGAGCCAGCGCCCATCGAGCGGAAGCTCCACGAACCGGTCGACGAGGCCGACCGTCGGCAGCGCGGGCAGGAACGTCCCGAGCGCGAGCCGCACGCCGAGGAACGCGGCTCCGGCCGGCACCGGCGCCTGCGACGCCGTCGACTCGGGCCCCTGGACGCCCGCGTGCCGGCCGTCCGGCCCCTCCCAGAACACGACGTCCCACTGGGCGCGCGCGACCGAGGTCATCGTGGTCGTGTCCCGGCTGCGGCTGCGCCAGACCCGCTCGATCAGCCGGGACTCGGAGGGCCGGTGCTGGAACCGGAGCGCTCCGGCGCCTTCCGCCGTACGCTCGTCGGTCGCCCCCATGGACCGAATGCTAGAGCAAGGACGCCGCGCTGTCGCCGCCCGGGCGAAGGATGCCGCGCGGCTCCGACCACACGCCGTCGCCGGCGAGGGCCGCGTAGGCGAGGCGCTCGACGGCCGACGCGCCCTCCGGCAGGGGATGCGCCACGACGTCCTCCGGCGTGGACCGGAACACGAACTTCGCCAGCGAGCGCGCGCCGTCGGCGGTGCGGGGCGCCGGCGCGATGTCGAAGCGGGCGGCGAAGCGGCGCACGTTCGAGGTCGGCGGGAGCTGTTGCACCGCCGGATCCAGCATCCAGCTCTCGCACACCAGCGGCGCGCCGTCGGCGAAGTACCGCTCCGCCCACGCCAGCGAGGCGTCGACGGCCGCGGGGTCCAGCCGGCCGGTCTCCGGGATGTGGACGTGGCGGCCGTGCGGTCCGGCGTCCCGCTCGAACTGCAGCCGGCCGAGGGCGAGCACCCGCCCGGTGAGCACCTGGTGCAGCCAGTCGTCGTCGACCAGGTCGCCGTAGAGCCGGACCTTGCGCGGGATGTCCGCCAGCGACGCCTCCGCGACGCCGGCCGGCACGCCCCGGGCCACCAGGGCGGCGACGGCCTCGTCGGGACGCTGCTCCAGCGCGGCGAGCAGCTCCTGCCGGGTCGTGGTCACGCGATCTGCCCGGCGTCGAAGTAGGCCACGAGGTCCGGGTCGAGCGGCGGGACGGGCAGCAGGCCGCCGTCGCCGCGGATCGACGCCGTCGCCTGCAGGCCCGCGGCGACCGCCTGCCGCGCGGCGACCGGGGAGGTGAGGGTCGGACCGCCGTCGCGGGCGAAGGCGACGAACTCCGCGATCATCAGTGCGTCGGCTCCGCCGTGTCCGCCCTCGGCGTCCGGGACGACGAACGTCTCGTCGGCGGGAGCGGCGGCGCCGTGGCGACGGTTCCAGAGCCGCACCTCCGAGCCAGGCGTATCGCCCAGGTTCTCCAGCCGGCCCTCCGTGCCGATGACGGTGTAGTTGCGCCAGTAGTCCGGCGTGAAATGGCACTGCTCGTACGAGGCGAGCACGCCGTTGTCGAGCACCAGGTTCACCTGCGAGACGTCCTCGACGTCGATCACGGGATGGAGGCCGGTCGCCGCGGTGGGCGGCCAGTTGTCGAGACTGAACCAGTCCCCCACGCGCTCGTCGGTGCGGTCGCGCCGGTCGTCGATCGCGCCGTAGACGGCGAGCGCCCCGACCCCGCTGACCCGCGCCGAGTAGCCGCCGGCCAGCCAGTGGATGACGTCGAGGTCGTGCGCGCCCTTCTGCAGCAGCAGCCCGACCGAGCGGGAGCGGTCGGCGTGCCAGTCCTTGAAGTAGTAGTCGCCGCCGTTGCCGACGAAGTGCCGGCACCAGACCGCCTTCACCTCGCCGATGCGGCCCTCCAGGATGAGCCGGCGCAGCAGGGTGATGACGGGCATGTGGCGCATGTTGTGGCCGACGTAAAGCCGGGAGCCGGTGCGGCGGGCGGCCTCCAGGATGCGGTCGCAGTCGTCCAGCGCGATGGCGAGCGGCTTCTCGCAGAACACCGCGACCCCCGCCTGGAGCGCCGGGACCGCGACCGCCGCGTGCAGGTGGTCCGGCGTGAGCACCATGACGGCGTCCACGTCGGCCGCCAGCAGCTCGTCCAGCGTCGCCGTGACGGTCGCGCCGGGGAACGCGGCCGTGGCCTCCGCCCTGGCCCGCTCGGCGGGGTCGCACACCGCGACCACGCGCGCCCCGGCGCCCGGCCGGTGGGCCTCGCGCGCGAGCGACCCGCGGTTGCCGAAGCCGACGACGCCGATCCTCAGGTCTGCCATGCGTCCATCCTCGTGCACGGGCGCCACGGTCAGACGACGAGGGAGGCCGCGTCGGTCACGGCGGTGCCGGTCACGATCGGCGTGAGATCGACCTCGCGCGCGTCGATGCGGAACGCGTACCGGCCGGTCTGCTCGATCACCGAGGTCTCCTCCATGTAGGCGATCAGCTGCTCCCGCTCCTGCGCGTTCAGCCACGCCACCGGGTCGGAGGTCGAGCGGAACTCGAGGATCGCCGCGGTGTCGCGCAGCGCCTGCCGCTGGGCGTCATCGAGCAGGCTGCGGGCGCTGCGGAAGTAGACGGCGTCCGGGTCGACCTCGTACAGCCGCTTCATCCATGCCCGGTTGATCGAGGAGACGATGGAGTTGCGGGCGCCGACGCCGCTCGGGTCGCCGACCCGCTCGGCGTTGTCCCAGAACGCGCCGACATCCGGCCCGACCCGGGCACCGTCGAAGACCCCGACGCTCGGGATCATCGGGACGCCGCAGCCCAGCAGGTACACCGAGTCGCCGACCACCGAGCGGATGTGCTGGACGGCGTCGCGGTAGACCGCCTCCCGGTGCAGCGGGGTGCTGCGGTGGCCCGGCACGGCGCCCGCGTACATGAAGTCGAGCTTGAGGTAGCGGAAGCCCCACCCGACCACGTTCTCGAACACCTCGCGCAGGTGGTCCTTGACCTCGTCCTGCGTGGTGTCGAGCGAGTGGTAGTGCGAGCCCCAGTTGTAGCCGGTGACGAGCGGCCGGCCGTCGTCGTCCTGGACGAGCAGGTCGGGCCGGGTGCGCGCGAGCTCCGACCCGGGCAGCGCGATCAGCGGCGCGAGCCAGAGACCCGGCGTGAAGCCGTTGTCGGCGATCGTACGTGCGGTCGCGGCCATCCCGGAGGGGAACTTCGGGCCCGCGACCCAGTCGCCGACGATCGGCTCCCAGCCGTCGTCGAGCTGGAAGACGTCGAACGGGTAGCCGGCGAGGTCGGAGACGGCGCGGGCGACCAGGTCCTCGTCGATGCCCTCGAAGAAGGAGTACCAGCTGCTCCACACGGTCCCGGCGCTCCCGGTGCGTCGGCCGAGGCGCTGCGACACCAGGTCGGCGTAGTCGGCGAACACCTGCCGCTCGGGGCCGTAGGCCACGAACCACTCGGCCGTGTCCTCCTCCGCCCGGCCCCAGAGCACGTTGCGGTCGGCGCCGACCCGCGGCGAGCCGAGGCCGAGGGCGCCGAGCAGCAGGACGTTCCCGTCGCTTCCCGCGATCGCGCCGACGGCCGCGCCGGAGTGGCTGTGCGGCGTCTCGTTGGCGGCGTCGTCCGCGGTCAGCAACCGGTTCGGACTGTCCTTGATGCCGATGGTCTCGCCGTCGGTGCGCGCCCACCCGGACGGGCTCCACGAGTTCCAGCCGTGCCGGTAGAACTCCGTGTCGCCGAAGGGGTGCAGGAGCGCCAGCGGGCCGGCCGGGACGAGGAAGCCGCCCGGCGTCGGCGTCGGCCGGCCCGAGACGTTGGCGGGAAGGCGGAGGCCGGCGAAGTCGAAGGTGTGCAGCATGCTGAGCTTTCTGGGAGGGGCCGTGTGGCCGGTCGGGGCGGAGGGGACGGCGCGCGGCCGCCCCCTCCGTCTGCTACTTGAAGAGCGCGTTGACCTGGTCGTTCGCCTTGGTCAGCGCGGACTTCGCGTCCTGCTGGCCGAGGGCGACGCTCTGGATGGCGTCCTGGACGATCTGGCTGATCTCGGTGCCGTGGTAGCTGATCGGGATGATGAAGGTGCCGTCCTTGGCCTTCTGCTCGTCGAGGAAGACCTGCGCGTTGAGGCCGTCCTTCTCGCGCACCTCTGCCGACTTCTCCGACGCCTCCTTGATGGCCGGGAAGACCACGCCGGTCGCGGCCACGGTGTTCTGGCAGTCGGCGGAGGCGAGGTACTTGACCCACTTCCAGGCCTCGTCCTTGTGCTTGCTTCCGGCGTAGATCGCGTCGGACAGACCGTTGATGGCCGACTTGCGGCCCTCCGGCCCGATCGGCAGCGGCGCGAACCCGAACTGGTCGGTCTTGCCCTTGTAGGCGGAGAGGTTGAACGAGCCGAGCGTCGTCAGCGCGCCGCCGTTGTTGGCGAGCACCTCCGAGCGGGCGAGGGTGGACTGCACGTCGAGCTTGGGCGCGTAGCCCTTGTCGGAGAGGTCGGCCAGCCACTGCACGGTCTTGGCGAGCTTCGGGTCGTCGTAGTGGAACTTCGTGCCGAACGGGTTCTTGTTCGCGTAGGTCCAGCCGGTCGACGCGGCGAAGTTGCCCCAGCCGTTCTGGCCCTGCGACCCGTCGGCCCACTCCGGCAGGAAGCCGTAGACCTTGACGTTGTTCTTGTCGAAGGCCGGGTCGAGCCCGTTGTGGCCGTTCTTGTCGACGGTCAGCTTCGCGATCGTCTGCTCGAACGTGCCCCCGTCGTCCGGGTTCCAGGTGAGGTCGGCGAGCGACGCCTCGTCGATGCCGGCCGCCTTCAGGTCGGCCTTGTTGTAGACCAGGCCCATGGTGTCCCAGTCCTTCGGCAGGCCGTAGCGGGCGTCGCCGACCTTCCACAGGTCGGCGAGACCGTCGACGTACTGGCTCAGGTCGACCTTGTCCTTCTCGACCAGCGGCTGGATGTCGACGATCTGCTTGTCCTGCACGAACTGCGGGTAGTACGACGCCTGGTCGACCCAGACGTCGGGGGCGCTGCCCGCCGCGATCTGTGTGGACAGGTTGGTCCAGTACTGGCCCCAAGCGGCCTGCGAGATCTTGATGGTGATGTTCGGGTTCTCCTTGGTGAACTGCTGGGCGCACTGCTGGTACGCCGGCACCTGGGTGTCGTCCCACATCCAGTACTGCAGGGTCACCTTCTCGTTGCCGCCGGTTCCGGCGGACGAGCACGCCGTGAGCCCGGCGAGCAGTGCGGCGGCGACAGCGGTGGCGGCGACGCGACGGAGCTTTCTCATTCGTTTTCTCTCTCTGTGTGGATGGTGCTCGGGTGGAGGTGAGGGGTCACTTGATGCCGGTGAAGTTGAGCGATTCGACGATCCGGCGGCCGAGGAAGATCAGCAGGATGAGCACGGGGATGACCGACAGCGTCGAGCCGGCCATGAGCCCGGTCCAGTCGGGCTGCGTGTTGGGCGACTGCTGCAGGTACACGCCGAGCGCGACGGTCATGGTGCGCACGCTCTCGTCGCGGCCGATGAGGAGCGGCCAGAGGTAGTCCTTCCAGGCCCAGACGACCGTGATGAGGCCGATGGTGATAAGCGGTCCGCGGCTCATCGGGAGGGCGACGCGCCAGAAGACGCGGATCTTGCCCGCCCCGTCGAGCATGGCCGCCTCCTCCACGTCCACCGGGATGTTGAGGAAGAACTGGCGGAGGAAGAACAGCGCGAACGGGGTCATCAGCAGGCTCGGCGCGACCATCCCGAACAGGTTGTTGAGCAGGCCCAGGTCGCGGACGAGCACGAAGTTGGGCAGCAGCGTGAAGATGCCGGGCACCATGAGCGCGGCGATGAGCACGGCGAACAGGACGTTGCGGCCGGGGAACCGGAGCCGCGCGAACGCGTACCCGCCCATGGCGCAGAACAGGGTCTGGAAGAAGCCGATCAGTGCGCAGTAGACGATCGAGTTCCAGAGGTAGAGCAGGAAGTTGATCGAGGCGCCCGACCCGCCCGCGGCCTGGTCCTCGGCGGGGCTGAGGAAGCCGAGGACGCGCGCGAAGTTGATCAGCGTCGGGTTGCCCGGGAAGAACGAGCCGGAGTCCTTGATCACGTCGGCGGCGGGCGTCAGCGCGGTCTTCAGCATCCAATAGAAGGGGAAGAGCGTCAGCACGAGCGAGACGATCAGCACGGCCCAGCCGAGAGCACGGCCGATCGAGAAGCGGCGCCGAGTGGTGACGCGCACGGGGGCGGGCGGGGTGTCCACGTCGGTAGAGAGGACGGGCGTTGCCGGTTGTGTCATGGTCATGGTGGGTCCTAGGCGAGCTGGGATTCGGAGGCGCGGAGGAGTCGCAACTGCACGGCGGTGAGCACGCCGAGGATGACCACCAGGACGATCGCCATGGTGGCGGCGTAGCCCATGTGGAAGAAGGTGAAGGCCTGTTGGTAGATGTAGTAGTAGATGACCCGGGTGGCGTTCACCGGGCCGCCCTTGGTGGTGACCGCGACCGTGTCGAAGATCTGGAACGAGCCGATCAGCGACACGACGAGCACCAGGGCCATCACCGGGCGAAGCAGCGGGAGGGTGATGCGCGTGAACAGTCGCCACTCCCCGGCGCCGTCGAGCGAGGCGCTCTCGTAGAGGTCGGACGGGATCTGCAGCATTCCCGCGTAGAACAGCAGCGCCGTGTAGCCGGTGAAGGCCCAGGTGTTGACGATCGAGATCGTGGGGATGCCGAGCGCCGGGTTGGTGAAGAAGCCGACCGCGGGCAGTCCCATCGAGGCGATCAGGTGGTTGACGAAGCCGAGGTTGGTGTCGAGCAGCCACAGCCAGACCAGGCCGACCGTGACGTTCGGGACGAGCCAGGGCAGCAGCAGGGTGGTGCGAAGCATCACCGAGCGGGTCAGGCGGTGCATCAGCGCCGCGAGGAGCAGCGCGAGCGCCGTCTGCGTCGTCACGTTGACGATGACGTAGTAGAGGGTGACCCCCATCGAGTTCCAGAACTCCTTGTCCTGGAGCACGGCCGCGTAGTTCTTCACGCCGACGAACGCCGGGTCGCCGAGCAGGCTGTAGTCGGTGAACGACCACCAGACGCCGCGGACGGTCGGGTAGAGGTAGAAGACCGCGAACCCGATCAGCACCGGCGCGATGAAGAGCCAGGCGACCCGGCGGTCGTCCCGCCGGCGACGGCGCTGCGGCAGAGCGCCCGTGCCTCGGGCGGCTCTCGGGAGGAGGGCTGTCATGGCATCCTCTCGGCGCCGAGGGCGTGCTGCCGTCCTTGGCGCATCAGGGGTGGATCGATCCGTGAGCGATTCGCGGACCGTTGGCCGGTCCATCCGCGGTAAAGTCGGGTGGACGGCTTAATTATGCAAGTTGCCGTTATAAAGCGCAAGAGTGAGGATCACATGGCTCGAGAGGCCCTTATCCCCGGTGTCGAACCGGCCGTCGGCAGCCGATCGCTGCTGCGCCGGATGAACTCGTGGGGCATCCTGCGCGCCGTGCTGGAGCGCCCACAGACCATGCGCGACCTCGCGGCCGACTCCGGCCTCTCCCGCACCGCGATCGACGCGATCATCAGCGATCTGATGGAGTCCGGCTGGGTGGCCGCAAGCGACAGCGCCCCCGCCGGGCGGCTCGGCCGGCCGGCCGCGACCTATCGCCCCGCGCCCGGTCTCGGCAACTTCCTCTCGCTCGACATCGGCGCGAACCACATCTTCGCCGTCGTGACCGACCTCACCGGGAGCGTCCGCGGCGAGCGCACGGCCGCGACCGCGGAGTCCGACCCGGCGGCCGAGAGGATCGACGCCGCGCTGCGGGTCGGGGATGAGCTGCTCGACGGGCTCGGCCTCAGCCGGGCGGACCTCTGGGCGGTCACCATCGGCTCCCCCGGCGCGATCAGCACGACGGGCGAGGTGCTGCACTTCGGCGGCACCGGAATGCCCGGCTGGATCGGGCTCGACCTGCGCGAGCGGTTCCGCCGCGAGTACGACGCCGCGGTGCTGGTGGAGGGCGACGTCGCGCTCGGCGCGCAGGCGGAGCTGGCCATCGGGGCGGCTCGCGGCCACACCGACGTCGTCTACATCCTCTGCGGCACCCGCACCAGCGGCGCCTCCATCGTGAACGGACGCGTGCACCGCGGCGTGCACGGCGCGGCCGGCATCGTCGGCGAGATGCCGGAGCTGCGCTGGGCCGAGCTCAACGAGCGCTACGGCGCGGCCGTGCTGGGAACTCCCCGGCCCAGCCGGGAGGAGATCTTCGCGCTGGCGCGCTCCGGCGACCCGGCGGCCGCGGAGGCGGTGCGGGAGTTCGCCGACGACCTGGCCACCGGCGCTGCCGCGATGACGCTGGCCATCGACCCGGAGCTGCTCGTGATCGGCGGCGGCAGCTCGCCGAGCGCCGACGTCTTCCTCCCCCGGTTCGAGGAGTCGCTCCGGGGCATCGTGCCGCTGGCGCCGACCGTGGTGGCCTCCACCCTGGGCTCCGAGGCGGTCGCGATGGGCGGGATCAGCCTGGCGGCCGACCGCCTCGCCGCGGTCCTGGACGCGGCCGTTCGCGAGCGCGAGTCGTTCCCCGACCCGGACGAGACGCGGGCGCTGCTGCGCGGCTGACCGGCGACGGCCCCGGGTCGGAGTCGATCCCGGGGCCGCCGCCGTCTGCGCCGGTCAGCCCGTGATGACGCGGTCGATGTCGGGAGCCCAGTCCGACGGGTTGGCGATGGTGATGGTGTGCGACCCGGACGGGAGGGCCAGGGTGACGGTCACCGTGCCGACGGTGTTCCAGTCCGCGGTCGCCGGGAACGTGACCGTGATCGAAGTTCCGCCGTCCACCTTCACCGTGGCGTTCCGCACCACCGCGGAGGCGTAGGCGATGCGGAAGCTGGAAAAGCCTCCCGTCACGCCGTTGACCGTGAGCGTGGCGCCGTTGCCGAGGTAGCCGACCTTCGAGCCACCGGAGCAGCCCGAGCAGGAGGCCACGACCGCCGTGCCGGTGCGCGTGTTCGACGTCGCCTCCGCCTCGTAGCTCGCGCCGGTCGCTCCGGTGGTCACCGTCGTGGTGCCGAGGGTCAGCCAGCCGGACTTCACCGTGTCCTGCGCCGCGTTGGCGAACCGGATGGGTGCGCCGCCCGCGAGCGGGTTGGTCACCTGGGCGACCAGCGAGTACGTGCCGGTCGCGACGCCCGAGGTCGGGAAGGTCCCGGTGAACTGGGCCGACGAGCCGCTGGCGATGTCGGAGACGTGCCAGGACGTGGTCGTCTGCTTGACGATGGTGCCAGAGCCGTTCACCAGCGCGAGCGTGATCGGCCAGGAGTAGTAGAACGGCGCGATGCCGACGTTCGAGATCGTCATGCCGACCGACGCGCTGCCGCCGGCGGCGACCGTGGCCGGCACCAGCGCCTCCGCCGCCCGGAACGAGTAGCCCATCGACTGCGCGCCGGCGAGCGCGCGCGGCTTGTCCGCGGCGGAGTACCCGGTCTGGAAGGCGTAGTGGTTGAGCAGCCAGCTGACGTGCGTCTGGCTGACGCTGCCGGGGAAGTCGTTGTCCCCGCCGTCCTCGATCACCGGGCAGCCGGAGCTGCTGAAGATGCACGACTGCAGCTCCGGTCGCAGCTCCCCGCCGATCGACTGCGTCTTCCACTTGTCGGTCGCGTTCGCGGCCACCATGTTGTCCATGAAGTGCCATCCCAGCGAGCTGGTCTTGGTCTCCAGCGCGAACGAGTCGTCGTGGTAGCCGATGGGCAGCGAGGCGTTCTGCGTGTTCGGCTGCCGCACCTCGAGCTTGGTGGTGTGGAACGCGTTCACGAAGTCGTTCAGGATCTGGCCCTGCGTCGCGCTCGACGCGAACCAGTCGGGCTGCCCGTTGGTCCCGTTGTAGGGGTAGGTGTGCCACTCGCCCCAGAACCCGAGCAGGCCGGCCTGCACGAAGCCGACCCGAGGATCGCCGTCGTACCGGGCGCCGAGCGCGGCGATGAACTGGTCCATCGCCGTTCGCAGGTTGGGGTCGTCGTAGTTGGGCGAGACGCTGACGCCGTTGTTGCCGTAGTCGTTGTAGGAGTGCGTGACCAGGCCGCCGCCGATCAGGTACTGCGGGATGCCGCTCGGCTTGGTCGGGTAGTCGAGGTAGAACCGGAAGGCCGTCTGGTGACCGCGGGACGCGATGTCGTTCAGCACGCTGTCGACCTGTGACCAGCTGAAGGTGTTCGGCCCGCTCATCACCGCGTTGACGGGGAAGTAGGCCCATTCCATGGTGTACGGGAAGGTCGAGTACGACCCCTGGTACGGGATGAACCCCTTCAGCGGGTTCGACTGCGGTTCGGAGCCGGCGGCCAGCGCCGTCCATCCCGGAGTGGAGGCGGCGGAGGGCGGCGGGGAGGCCGCTCCCAGGGCCGGCGCGGCCACGGCAGCCGCCGCGAGGGCGAGCGTCGCGGCCATCGCGTGGATGATCCTCTTCATAGTGTTCCTCTCTGAACGCACGACGAGTGGTGTGCATAATTCTGCAACTTGCAGTAATAAAGCACAATGGGCGGAATCCGGGGAGTTCCGCCCGACGGCACGACCGGCTTACCCTTCCCGTGAGGGAGGACGAGCATCATGCACGCGCACGTCGGAGACTTCTTGGTCATCGCGTCCAACCACCTCGAAGGGCAGCGCCGGATCGGGCTCATCGAGGAGGTGCACGGCGAGGACGGCGCCCCGCCGTACCGGGTGAAGTGGGAGGACGAGGAGCGCAGCACGCTCGTCATCCCCGGGTCGGACGCGCACATCGAGCACCGCGCCCAGGGGACGGCGGCCCGCTAGCCGGCGTGCCCCTGCACGAACCGGGAGGCGGCGATCTCGATCAGCTCCGCGTCCGGGACGAGCGGCGGGATGGTCGGGTCGTCGGGGAGCTGGACCGAGGCCGCGAGGCGGATGTCCCGCGACGACGCGCCCACCTCGATGCGGAACTCGCCGCCCTCGCGCCGCCACAGTCCGGTGCGGCCGTCCGGCCGGATGGCCGCGGCGTCCCAGTAGGCGAAGTCGCGGCTCTCCAGGGTGAACGCGACGCGCGCCGACTCCCCCGGCGCCAGCCGCACCTTTTCGAAGCCGCGCAGCTCGCGCCGTGGGCGGTGCACCTCCGCGTCCGGATCGCCGACGTACAGCTGCACGACCTCCGCGCCGGCCCGGTCGCCGTCGTTGGTGACGGTCGCCGCGACCGCCACCGTCCCGGCCTCGGCGTCCACCACGTCCACCGCCAGGTCACGGTACGAGAAGGAGGTGTACGACAGGCCGTGACCGAAGGGGTAGCGCACCGCGCGGTGGAGCGCGTCGTACCAGCGGTAGCCGATGAAGACGCCCTCGCCGTACAGCACGGTGCCGCGCTCGCCGATCCAGTTCGGGAACCCGGGGGTGTCCTCCACGGCGAGCGGGAAGGTCTCCGCGGTCTTCCCCGACGGGTTCGTGCGGCCGAACAGCACGTCTGCCACCGCGTGGCCGGTGCCCTGCCCGCTAAGCCACGCCTCCACGATCGCGTCGACCCGGTCGTGCCAGGGGTCCATCGCCACCGGGGAGCCGTTCGAGAGCACGACGACGAGGGAGGCGCCGGTGCGGTCCCGCACGTCCGCCAGCCGGGAGAGCAGCGCGAGCTGGTCGGCCGGGAGGTCGAGCGAGTCCCGGTCGTTCGCCTCTTGCTCGTACGAGAGCGGCAGACCGGCGAAGACGACAATGGTGTCCGCCCGCTCGGCGACGGCGGCGGCCTCGTCGACCAGCCGCTCGGCCGCGGGCGAGAGCGGTCCGCGGCCGGCGCGCTGCACCGCCTCGGCGAGCTGCAGCTCCTTCGCCAGGGTCGCGGAGCGTCGGGCGACGTTCGGCCGGGCCACGTCGTGCCCGATCCCGTGTGCGGCGAGGATGGCCAGGTTGTCGTCCTGGTAGGCGTTCTTGGTGGCGTAGACGTAGCCGGGCGCGTACGCGACGCGGTCGCCCGCGATGGCACGGATCGCGTCGAGCGGGACGTCGATGCGCACCGGGTCGACGCCGGAGGAGCCGCCGCCCTGGATGCGGGCGTGCTCGGCGAACGCGCCGATCACGGCGATCGCGCCGTCACCCGACTCGGCGAGCGGGAGCACGGGCGCGGTGCGACCGGGGGCCGGTTCGTTGCGCAGGAGGGTGATGCACGCCGCGGCCGCCTCCCGCGCCAGGGCGTGGTGCTCGTCGGCGTGCAGGAGCCGCTGCTGCTCGTCCGTCAGCCGGTCGCCGGCGCGGTGGCCGAGCGCCATCACGGGACCGTCGACCCGATCCGGCCCCGGGTAGGCGCGCGCGACCAGCGCGAGCACGCGGCGAGCCGAGGCGTCCACGAGGGATGCGTCCAGCCGGCCGGCACGCACGGCCGCGACGACCTCCGCGTCGGTCCGCCCCTGCTCGCCCGGCATCTCCAGGTCGAGACCGGCCCGCAGCGCCGCGACGCGGTCGTGCACCGCGTTCCAGTCCGAGACCACCGCGCCGCGGAAGCCCCAGTCCTCGCGCAGCACCTCGGTCAGCAGCCAGTGGTTCTGCGACGCGTGCACGCCGAGCAGGCGGTTGTAGGAGCACATCACCGTCCACGGGTCGGCCTTCACCACCACGCGCTCGAACGCCGGGAGGTAGATCTCGCGCAGCGTCCGCTCGTCGGCCACGACCGAGATCCGGGTGCGCTCGATCTCCTGGTTGTTGGCCGCGAAGTGCTTGAGGGACGTGCCGACGCCGGTCGACTGGACGCCCTGGACGTAGGCGGCGCCGAGCTCGCCGGCGTGCAGCGGGTCCTCGGAGAAGTACTCGAAGTTGCGTCCGCAGAGCGGCGAGCGCTTCATGTTCACGCCCGGCCCGAGCACGACCTGCACGCCCTCGGCCGCGGCCTCCTCGCCGATGGCCGCGCCGACCCGCCGCGTCAGCTCACGATCCCAGGAGGCGCCCATCGCGGAAGCCGTCGGAAAGCCGGTGGCGGGGACCCAGACCATGTCGACCCCGGTCTCCTTGCGCAGGCCATGCGGACCGTCGCCCACCTCGATCGCCGGCACCGGGGCGGGCAGCCCCGGTCGGTCGATCGCCTGCGTGAACCAGTCGTCCACCCCGGAGAGCAGCGACGCCTTCTCCTCCAGGGTGAGGGCGGCGAGGGTCTCCTCGACGTCGAACGGCGGGATGGGCACGGTCGGCTCCCCGCTCACAGCGCGGTCTGCAGCAGGCCGGCGGCGCTCCGGTCCACGAGGAACCGCGGCGACGCGCACTGGGTGAAGATGGTCGCCGGCCAGTCCGGCTCGTACGCCTCCGCGGCGGCGAGCCGGCGCACGGTCGACTGCTTGTGCTCGCCGGTGACGACCATGATGACCGCGCGGGAGAGCTCCCGGATGGTGCGGATGCCGACGGTCACGCCGTAGCGCGGCGCCTCGTCGAGGCTGCGGAGCGTCGGGAACGTGGCCAGGTTGTCCCGGCGGGTGTCGTCGCCCAGCGCGACGACACGCGTGACGGTGTCGGCCGCGGCGCCGACCGGGTTGAGCGCGACGTGCCCGTCGGAGGCGCCGGAGGCCAGCAGGAACAGGTCGATGCCCCCGGCCGCCTCGAGGGCGCGGTCGTAGTCGCCGTCGGCGGCGCGCGGGTCCGGGGCCCAGAGGTTCTCCGCGGGGATGCGGTGCCCGGGCAGCGCCGCCTGGTTCAGCCGGTCCAGGATGTCGCGCCGCCCGAACCCGACGCAGCTGTGCGGCAGTGCCGGGTCGACGGCGTGGAAGCCGTCGGCGGCACGCTCGACGTACTCGTCCATCAGCGCGACGACCACGTGGCTGAGGTCCAAGGCGCGCTCGGCCGCGATCGCCGCGAGCTGCTCGTATGTGGTCAGCGGGCTGCGGCCGCTCGGGCAGCCGAGAACGAACGTGCGGCCCTCCGCCGACGCGGCGGCGATCCCGTCGGCGATCTGCGCGGCGGCGGCGCGGCCGACGTCGTCCGGGGTGTCGAGGATTTCAGGCGCGATGCGCATCGGGACTCCTTGTCTGGGGTGAGGGGTCGGGCTCGGGCGGCGGGACGTGCCCGCTCACTCCTTGATCGCGCCGTTGAGCACGCCGCTGATGAAGTGCCGCTGGAAGAACGCGTAGAGGACGAGCACGGGCACCGCGACGATGATCGAGCCCGCGGCCAGCAGGTTCACGTCGAGCGTGTTCTTGCCCTGGAAGACGCCGAGGGCCAGCGTCGCCGGCTGGAGCGACGGGTCCGCGATGAAGACGAGCGACAGGAAGAAGTCGTTCCAGGTCCACATGAACGACAGCAGGGCGAGCGTCAGCACGGCCGGGCGCGAGATCGGCAGCAGGATCTGCCACAGGATGCGCCACGACCGGGCGCCGTCCATCTCGGCCGCCTCGATCAGCGACGCCGGGACCGCGCGGAAGGTCGCCCGCATCCAGAACGCCCCGAAGGGCACTCCCATCCCGATCTGGATGATGATGAGGCCCAGCCACGAGTTGGTCAGCCCCATCGCCTGGAACGTGTAGTACAGCGGGATGATGAACACCTCGGCGGAGATCATCAGGCCGAACAGGATGAGCGGGAACAGCACGCGCTGGCCGGCCACCCCGAGCACGCCGAAGGCGAAGCCGGAGAGGACGGCCAGCACCACCTGACCGGCGACGGCGCCGACGGTGATGACGGCGGAGGCGAACATCGCCGGACCGAAACCGCCGGCGTTCCAGGCGGTCGCGAAGTTGCTCCACTGCGGGTGCAGCAGGTCGAGCTGGCCGCTGCGCGCCGGACTCAGGGCGGTGAGCAGGAACCACCCCACCGGGAAGAGCACGAAGATCGAGACGAGGATCAGCACGGAGTGGTTCAGCACGCGCTCGGCGCGGGAGATCATGCGTTCTTCTCCTCGGAGAGACGGGTGATGACGACGGCGACCACCAGGCAGACGACCGCGAGGATGATGCCGATCGCCGCGGCCATCCCGACGTCCGGGTTGAGGAACGCCTTGCGGTAGAGCAGCAGCGCGGGCGTCGTGGTGGAGCTGCCCGGACCGCCCTGCGTGGTCACCCAGACCAGGTCGAAGGCGCGCAGCGCCCCGGTGACGGTGAGGGTGAGGGCGACCGCCACCTGACCTTTGAGGCTCGGCAGCGTGATCGAGAAGAACTCGCGGATCGGGCCGGCGCCGTCGATGCGCGCCTGCTCGAAGAGCTCGTTCGGCACCGCCGCGACCCCGGCGACGAAGAGGACCATGCACAGGCCCATCGCGGTCCACGTGCCGATGACACCGAGGGCCGGGAGGGCCCAGGTGAAGTCGCCGAGCCAGTTCTTCGCCAGTTCGCCGAGCCCGACCGCGCGCAGCGCCGAGTTGAGCGGGCCGTCCGGGCCGTAGATGCGCTTCCAGATGACCGCGACGACGACGCTGGTGAGCACCTGCGGGAGGAACAGCAGCCAGCGGTAGACGCCGCTCCCGGTCATCTTGCCGCGGCCGAGCAGGGCCGCGGAGAGCAGGCCGAGCGCGATCGGGATGAGCGCGAAGAAGACGACGAGCACGAGCACGTGGCCGAGCGACTCCAGCAGCGCCGGGTCGGTGAAGAACGAGACATAGTTGCCGATGCCGACCCAGGTGGCCGCGCTCACGCCGTCCCAGCGGTAGAAGGAGTAGTTGACGCTCTGCAGGATCGGCACGAGCACCACGAACCCGTAGAACGCCAGGGCCGGGGCCGCGAAGGCGAGGCCGAGCCAGCGGCGCCGGCGCGCCCGCGGCGACAGCCCCCGGGCGCGGGACCGGGACGACCGGTCGCGCGCCGCCGGCGCAGCGGCCGGGGCGTCCGGCCGCTGCACCAGTTGCGAGGAGGACATCCGCTCTCAGCCCTTCCGCTGCGCCTGGAAGGCGTCGTAGTCCTTCTGCCCGGCCTCGGCGAGCTGCTTCGGCGTCACCTGGCCGGCGTACAGCTGCTGCAGCTGGCCGCCGATGGTGTCGAGCATCGTCGGCGTGGACCAGTCGAAGTAGGGCGTGTAGCCGTTGCTCTTGTCGAGCGACTGCTGCGCGGCGATCTCGGTCGCGAGCTCCCCGTTGCCCGACGGGATGTCGAGGCCGGAGTGCAGCAGCGGGAGGAAGCCGTGGTCGACCGCCGCCTGCGCGGAGGCCTTGCCCGCCATGAAGTCGAGGAAGGCCGCCGCGGCGTCCGGGTTCTTCGACTTGGAGGAGATGGCGAGGTTGGCGGCGGAGGCGCCGGTGCCGACGACCTTCCCGCCCTCGACCTGCGGCAGCTGCACGTAGCCGAACTCCTGGTTCTGCGCCTCCGAGAAGGCCAGCGACCCGGTGTACTCGAACCGGAAGGCGGCCTTGCCGGAGAGGAACTCGTTCTGCGCGTCGGCGTACTGGATGCCGGCGTAGTTCGGGGTGAACCAGCCGTCGTCCGCCCACTTCTTGACGTCGGTCGCGGCCTGGACGATCCCGGTGTCGGTGATCGGGACGTCGCCGCTGGAGTAGACGAAGTCGCCGATCTTGTCGGCCGCGGCGTACAGGTTCTGCAGGGCGAACAGGATCGACGTGGACGACCCCTTGTCCTGCGAGCCGTACGCGATGGGCACCTGGCCGGCCGCCTTGACCGCCGCCGCGTCCTTCTCGAAGTCGGCGAGCGTCTTCGGCACCGGCAGACCGAGCCGGTCGAGGATCGTCTTGTTGTAGTACAGGCCGATCAGCGACGACCGCGCGGCGGGCGTGGCGAACAGCGAACCAGTGCCCATCTCCTTGCCGTCCGGGGTGAACTCGGTCTGCCGGGCGATGGTGTCGGGGAACTCCTTGTCCCAGCCGTAGAGCTTGGAGTAGGCGTCGAGGTTCAGGATGCGGCCACCCTTGGCGAGCGTGCCCATGGCCGACCAGCCGTTGTTGACCAGGGCGATGTCGGGCCCGTTCGGGTCCGCGAGGCGCAGGCCGACCGTGTTGTTGACCTGACCCCAGTCCTGCGTCGTGCGCTTGATGGTGATGTTCGGGTGCTGCTTCTCGAACTCCGCGACGACCGAGTCCATCCACTTGCCCTCGTCGTTCTGCCAGAAGTCGAGGATCTTGAGGGTCACGTCCTTGCCGGACACGTCTTTGGAGACGGGACGGGACGATGCGTCCGCCGCCGTCGATCCACCCGGTGCGCACGCCGCCAGGCCCAGAGCCAGACCGGCCGCCAGAGCGACCGCTCCGACGATGTGACGCTTCTTCATTCGAGTCTCCCTTAACCCGTGCCGTGTGTTCACGCCGCGGTTCGGCGCGGGAGCAACGCTATTCTTAACCAGCTCAGTTAGTCCACTTGGCGCGGAATTATCAACCATCTGCCCAACTGGTCCGCTGATGGCGGCGGTCAGATCCGGCCTTCGGCGCGAATCTAGAGTGGACCAGTGCGGGAAATGGTTGTTAATCGCGTCGAAACTGGTGCAACTGGGCTTCCGTTGGCTAGCGTGAACGGGTCGCCGGAGCAGGCGACAGCCGGATCACACGAGGCGGAGCGAATGGCGCAGGCGGCAGGCATCGACATCGGCGGGACGAAGACCCACATCGTCGTCTGCGACGTCGACGAACCCGGCACCCGCCGCGAGCTGGTGCTGCCGTCGGCGGACTGGCGCACCGGACTGGGCGACGCCGAAGCCGACGCCCGCGGGCTCAGCCGGCTGCTCGTCGAACGCTTCGGTGCCGAGCTCCGCACGGCGTCGATCGCCGTTGGAGCGCACGGCTGCGAGAACACGCAGCAGTGCCGCGACTTGGAACAGGCGCTGGGCGCCCACCTCGACGGCCCCGTGCTCGTCGTCAACGACTCCGAGCTCCTCGCTCCTGCGATGGGCGCGGAGAACGCGATCGGCGTCGTCGTCGGCACCGGCTCCATCGCCACCGCGCGCGACGCGGACGGCGAGCTGGTGAGCGCGGGCGGCTGGGGCTGGCTGCTCGGGGACGAGGGCAGCGCCGCAGGCCTCGTCCGGGAGGCCACCCGCGCCGTGCTCGACCGCCGCGACCGCGGAGAGCCCCTCGACGCGCTCGGCCGGCGGCTCCTCACGGCGTTCGCCGCGGCGGACGGCGACGAGCTCGCGCTCGCGGTCACCGAGGCCGGTTCGGCGGAGGCGCTCGGCGCCGCGGCGCCCGAGGTCTTCGCCGCCGCGAACGACGGCTCCGAGGCGGCCGCCGCCGTCATCCGCGACGCCGGCGACCACCTGGCCCGCCTGGTCGACCGGCTGATCCGCCGCGGCATCCGCGCCGACTCCGTGGTCGCCGGCGGCTCGGTGGTCGAACGCCAGTCGCGCCTTCAGGAGACCTTCGCCTCAGCCCTCGCCGTCCAGCGTCCCGGCCTCCCGCTGACGATCCTCGACCGGCCGCCCGTCGAGGGCGCCGTCGCCCGGGCGCGCGGCCTCGCGGTCGGCATCCCCTGACCATCACCACACGATCGGAGACATCCACCCATGAAAGTCACGCTCATCGGCGCGGGCAGCCGCGAGTTCGCCGGCACCATCATCCGCGACCTCCTGCTCAGCGAGCCGATCGCCGAGAAGGGCCTCGACCTCGCGCTGATGGACATCGCGGCCGAGCCGCTCGCCGAGATGGAGGCGTACGCGCGGGAGGTGATCGGCCGGCTCGACCACGCGGCGACCGTCACCTCGACGACCGACCTCGACACGGCCGTCACGGGGGCGGACTTCGTGGTCACGGCGATCGAGGCGAACCGCTACCACTACTGGTCGCAGGACTTCACGGTGCCTCGGAAGTACGGCTTCCGCCAGGTCTACGGCGAGAACGGCGGCCCCGGCGGCCTGTTCCACGCGCTGCGGCAGTTCGGCCCGCTGCTGGAGATCGCCCGTGCGATCGAGCGGCTCGCCCCCGACGCCCTGTTCATCAACTTCTCGAACCCCGAGCACAAGGTGTGCGAGGCGATCACGCGTCTGACGAACGTGAAGGTGGTCGGGCTCTGCCACGGCTACTTCCAGGGCGCCCGCCAGGTCTCCGCCCTGCTCGAGCGTCCGCTCGACGAGCTGGACCTCGCCGCGGCGGGCATCAACCACTTCACCTGGTTCCAGCGCATCCGCGACCGCGCCACCGGAGAAGACCTGTACCCGGAGCTGCGCGAGCGGGAGCACAGCGCCAACTGGGTGTCGGACTGGCACGAAGTGGGGCTGTCGCGCATCCTGTTCCGCCGGTTCGGCCTCTGGCCGTCGCCCAGCGCCAACCACATCGGCGAGTACCTGTCCTGGGCCGACGACTACGTGCCCGCGCAGCTGCAGTACTTCCACGACCCCGCCGACGGCTCGCCGTGGCGCGAGGGCGCCGAGACGCCGGAGTGGTACTACGAGATCCGCTTCGCGGACACCGACCGCCCGTACCGACCGGCGAAGCACGCGCAGAAGTCGCTGCAGGAGGCGCTGGCGGACCGGCCCCTCGTCTCCTCCGAGGAGCTCGCCATCCCGATCATCGAGTGGGTCGCCTGCGGCGTCGAGCGAGACCTTCCCGCCGTCAACGTGCCCAACCGCGGCGCCATCCCCGGCCTGCCCGACGACATGGTGGTCGAGGTCGCCGCCCGGGTCGAGGACGGCCGGCTGGTGCCCGTGCCGGTCGAGCCGCTCCCGGAAGCCGTGTTCGCGATGGTGCGCCTGCAGGGCAGCATCCACAAGCTCCTGGTCGAGGCCTACGCGGAGCAGTCGAAGGCGAAGCTGCTGCAGGCGATCCTGCTCGACCCGGTCATCGACAACCACAACCGCGCGGTCGCGATGATGGACGAGCTGCTCGAGCTGCAGAAGGACATCCTGCCCCCGCTGCGCTGAGCCGCCGTCGGCCCTACTCGGCGCGGTACAGGTCCGCGTGGAAGCGGTAGGCGTCGCCGCGGTACGTGTTGAGGCCGAGCAGGACGGGGGAGCCGGTGCGGTCGTAGGCGATCTCCCGCCCGACCAGCACCGGGCTCCCCGCGGCGATGCGCAGCAGCCCGCTGAGCTCGCCGCTCGCGGCCTCGGCCTGCACGCTGTACGCGCTGCGGAAGATGCGCACGCCGCAGTGGCTCTGCAGGCTCTCGTACAGGGACGCGTCGGTGAGGTCGACCTCCACCAGCGGCTGGGCCAGCGCGAGCGGGATGACGTTGCGGTCGACGCAGATCGGCGTCGCGTTCATGCCGCGCAACCGGACCAGTTCGAGCACCTCCGCCCCGGGCGCGATGCCGAGCTGGCTCGCCTCGTCGAGCGTCGCGGAACGCACCGTCTTCTCCAGCACCTGCGCCGTGGGGGTGTGGCCGCGCTGGCGGGCCATCTCGGTGAAGCTCTCCAGTGTGCTCGGCGGCTCGCCCACGGTCGGGCTCGGCACGAACCAGCCGCGCTGCGGCGAGCGCGCGACGCGCCCCTGGCGTTCCAGGTCCTCCAGCGCCATGCGCACGGTGCTGCGGCTCACGTGCAGGCTCTCCGCCAGCGCGCGCTCCCCGGGCA
The DNA here is from genome assembly GCA_003367665.1 of Leifsonia sp. ku-ls. GTDB lineage: Bacteria > Actinomycetota > Actinomycetes > Actinomycetales > Microbacteriaceae > Leifsonia. The sequence continues at coordinate 36,656 of QKXI01000016.1, forward strand.
GCTTCGTGCCCGGCTGGTAGATGCCGTGGTTGATGGCCATGCCCAGCTCGCGGGAGACGCGCGTGGTGATCGTGGGGGTCTTCACAGCAGACAACATACCAATCGATCGACAACAGGCGGATCAGGCCACGGTTGGTACAACTGGGCCGGCATCCGGGGCAGACTACGCGGATGCCGCGGGCGCCAGCTCCTCGAACCCGGCCGCGGCAAGCCACGACCGCAGGGTGTCGCGGCTGCGGCTGAGGCAACGGATGCGGTCCTCCACGCCGGCCAGCTCCTCCGCGACCTCCGCCGCGACGGTGCGGGTGCACTGCGCCGCCGTTGCCGTGCCCCGCACGCCCTCCATGTCGCGCAGCATCCGGATCAGCCGGGTGGTCATGCCCGCGCCGATCAGACCGCGGATCTGCTGCACGGTCGCCACGTCGTCCTCGGCGTACTCGCGGTAGCCGTTGGCCGACCGCTTCGACGCGATCAGGCCCTGCTCCTCGTAGTAGCGCAGCAGTCGCGTCGGAACGCCCGTGCGCCGGGAGAGCTCGCCGATCCTCATGTCCGCTCCGTTTCCGGCCCTTGACCTTCACATCGATGTCAATGTTTACGGTACGGACATGACCTCCTCCCCCGCAACCGTCTCGTCCCTCCCGGCCGCCCGCTCGCCCTGGGCGCAGCTGGCGATCCTCGGGGTGGTGCTGTTCGCCTCCGTCAGCACCGAGCTGCTGCCGCCCGCGCTGATCCTGGGCATGTCGGCGACGCTCGACGTGGAGCCCGCCGCGATCGGGACGCTCGTCACCGTGTGGGCGGGGACCATCGTCGTCGGAACGGTGCCGGCCATCCGGCTCACCCGACGATTCGATCGGAAGCGCCTGCTCGTCGGGTCGCTGCTGGTCTTCGCGGCCGCGACGCTCGTCGTTGCCCTGGTTCCGGTGTTCGCCGTGGTCGTGGCCGCCCGGATGGTGTCTGCGGTGGCCGCCGCGGTGTCGTGGTCCGTCGTCTTCGCCTTCGTGCCGGTGCTGGCCGCGCCGGAGCGGCTCGGCCGGGCGATGGCGGTCGTGCTCGGCGGGGGGACGCTCGCGTCGGTGATCGGCGTCCCGCTCGGCGCGGCCCTCGCCGCCGCGGGCGGATGGCCGTGGGCGTTCGCGGGCGCCGCCGCCCTCCTCGCCGCGAGCGCGGCGGTGCTGGCCCGCCGACTGCCGCACGTGCCGGCGGAGCAGGATGCCGGCCCGGCGCGGCGCGGCGCCGACCGCACGGCGCTGCCGGTGGGAGCGCTGCTCTCCGCGGGCGCCCTCCTGCTCACGGCATACATGGCCGTGTTCGCGTTCATCGTCCCGGTGCTCGGCAGCGCCGGGGTCGCACCGGAGAGCGCGGCGGCGCTGCTGCTGGCGGCCGGTGTCGCCGGAGCGGTCGCGCTGGCCGTGGGCGGAGCGGTCGGCGACCGGTTCCCGACGGCGACTCTCCTCGTGCTGGTGGCCGCGATCCCGACGGGCTCTGCGATGCTCGCGGTCGCGCCCGGCGCCGTCGCACCCTCGGCCCTCGCCGCGGCGGGCGTCACCGCGCTCGGTTTCGGGATCGGCGGGCTCCCGCCGGTGTTCCAGGCCCGGATCGCTCGGACCGCGTCGCCCGGGCTGCGCGAGTTCGCGATGAGCCTGTTCGTGGTGGTCCTCAACGTCGGCATCGCCGCGGGCTCCGCACTCGGCGCGATGCTCGCCGGCACCGCCGGCACCCGCGTCCTGCCGGTCCTCTCCGCGGCGCTCGGGGCGGCCGCGCTGGTCGCGTTCGCCGTCATCCTGGCGCTGACCTCCACGTCACGCCGCCGATCCCGGTGAGCGGACGCGTCACGCCGGGGATGCGGACCCGACACATCCTGTGGTAGAAAAGGCAACCAGGAGGTTGCTTATCATGCCGGACATCCAGCGCAGCATACTCATCCAGGCCCCCATCGAGAGGGTGTGGGAGGCCGTCGTCGACTCGGCCGCCTTCGGCGCCTGGTTCGGCGCGCAGTTCGACGGACCGTTCGAGGTGGGCCGGACCACCACGGGCCGCATCGTCCCGACGAGCGTCGACGCCGAGGTCGCGGCAGCTCAGGAACCGCACCGCGGAGCTCCGCTGGAGGTGGACGTGGTCGCGATCGAGCCGCCGACGCGGTTCGCCTTCCGGTGGCAGCCGGTGGCCGGGTCGGAGGTGCGCACCACGGTCGCCTTCACGCTGGCGGAGGAGGGCGACGGCGTGCGGGTCACCATCACCGAGGACGGCTTCGCCGCGCTCCCCGAGGATGTCCGCGGACAGGCCCGCGACAGCAACGACGGCGGCTGGGAGGCCCAGACGCGCCTGCTCGCCGGCTACCTCCTCGCCGCATGACCGCGGCGCTGTCCGGCGCGGCGCCCGTGTTCGCCGCGCTCGGCGATCCGACGCGACTCGACCTCGTCCTGGCGCTCGGGGAGCACGGTCCAGGCACGGCGAGCCGGCTCGCGGCGGAGCGGCCGGTGACCAGGCAGGCCGTCGAGAAGCACCTGGCGATCCTCGGCGCCGCCGGGCTCGTGCGCAGCGAGCGCATCGGACGGGAGCGGCTCTGGCGCGTCGAGCCGGCCGCGCTCGCGACCGCGGGAACGCTGCTGCAGCAGGCGTCCGAGCGCTGGGATGCGGCACTGCGGCGCCTGCGCGAACACGTCGAGGCCGACGCCGGTCAGGACGCGAGCGCCAGCTCCCGGAAGCGGATCACCGACTCCCCCGGACGCCCCGCACGGTCGTAGGCGGCCCGGATGGGGTCGACCGCGCGACCATTCGGGAGCACGATCTCCAGCACCGGCCGGTCGCCGGCCGTGCGACGGCGGGAGGCGCTGCTCCAGCGTCCGCCGTCGGTGCGCACCAGGATCTCGCCGATGAGACAGCCGATGCTCTGCAGCGTGAACTCGTCGCCCACGAAGCCGTCGCCGGCGTCCAGGTCGGTGAACAAGCGTTCCACGTACTCCAGGTCCTCCGGCACGTAGGTCACGGTGTGCCCGTAGATGTCGCGGATGCCGCCCGCCATGGCGCCCGCGAGGAGCGGGCCGACGGCGGGATCGGGCCGCCGCCGGCCCGCTGCGCCGCGGGAGGCCCGCGACTCTCGGGGGGACCGGAACATGCGCCAACGCTAGGCCCGCGCGCGCCGGGGCGGCGCGCCCCAATTCGAGTGCCCCCGGAGCAGGGCACCGGCGACGGCGTGGCTATGCTGAACCCGGATGACGGGGGGACGCGGATGCGCGGACGGAGCTGGACGACGACGGGGGTCGTCTGCGCGGCGGCGGTGGGCCTGCTGAGCGGATGCTCAGGACAGGCGGCGCCGCCACCGCCGAGCACGGTGGTCGCGGCGGCGACGGCGACGACGACAACGGCGCCGACCGGGGCGGCGCCGCGCTACGACCTCACGGTCGAGCGCCCCTTCCGGCTGAGCGACGGCAGCAGCGGCACCGGATGCGTCCAGGTCGCGGTGGACCTCGCCGCCACGACGGACGGCACCGCGGACCCGCGCGTCGTCCGGGCGAGGGCGCTGCTCGCCGGCCACGACTGGAACGCCGAGCCGGTCTCCCTCGACGAGCTGAGCGCCGAGGACCGCGCCGTCGCGAAGGACCACGGCGAGACCGAGCCCGTGCTGCTCGCGCGGGTCCTGCTCGACCACATCACGACGGCGGTGACCGACGCCGGCCTGCTCGGCGACGGCCTGTCGCTGCGCAGCCACGTCGGCTGCTGACCGCGCGGGCGGGGCAGATCCGACCACTGCGATAGTAAAGTGCTCACAGGCCGCGCCGGGCGGCCGTCGGGATGAGGAGGCGCCGGTGGCGAAGCGGACGCGGGCGACCGCCACCACGAGCACGCTCGCCCGCGTCAACCAGACCGCGATCATCGAGGCGCTGCGGGAGTCGGGCGCGCTGTCCCGGCAGCAGCTCGGCGCGAAGACCGGGCTCAGCCCCGCTACGATCAACCGCCTCACCGCGGCTCTGATCGAGGACGGGCTCGTCGTGCCCGCCGGTCAGGAGCCGTCGACCGGCGGCAGGCCGTCCGTCCTGCTCCGCTACGCCGGCAGCTCGCGGCTGGTCGCCGCGATCCAGCTGCGCGCGGAGACGGTGACCGGCATCCTGGTCGACTTCGACGGGAAGATCGTGTTCCGCCGCTCCGTCGCCCTTGGGCACCGCTCACCGGAGAAGGGAGACGCGGACGACGGGGACGCGGACCAGCGCTCGGCCGACCAGGAACGGCAGCTGCAGAAGGTGTTCCGACTGTTCGACGACCTGATCGCGACCGCCGACTCGATGGGGACGCCGTGCCTGGCCGTCGGCGTCGCCGTGCCCGGCGTCGTGCAGCAACCGGAGGGCGTGGTCGGCACGATGCCCGAGTTCGGCTGGACCGGCGTCCCGCTCGGGACGCTGCTGCGCGAGCGCACGGAGCTCCCGGTCGTGGTCGAGAACGACGCGAACGCCCTTGCCTACGGAGAGCTGCACAACGGCGCGGGACGCGGGCTGTCGAGCCTGGTGGCGCTGTTCCTGGAGAACGGCCTCGGCGCCGGGATCGTCGCAAACGGCGAGCTGCACCGCGGCGCCCGCGCGGAGGCCGGCGAGATCGGCTACCTGCTGATGGAACGGTCGTCGCTCGAGCGCTCCTACGACGCGCGCGGCGACCTGGAGGACCGGATCGGATCGCTCGCGCTCACCCAGCGGGCGCGCGAACGCGGGATGCCCGTCCCCGACTCCGGCTCGCTGACCGCCGAGGACGTGTTCGAGCTCGCCCGCGACGGCAACGCGGACGCGAAGGAGCTGGCCGACGAGATCCTCGACATGGTCGCGATCGCGGTGGCGGCGCTCGTGATCGTGCTCGACCCGGAGCTCGTCGTGGTGGGCAGCAGCTTCGTGGGCAGTTCCGACCTGGTGATCCCGGGCATCCAGGAGCGGCTGCGCGGCCGCATCATCCGCGTGCCGCGGATCGAGCCGGCGACGCACAGGGAGGACGCGGTGCTCCTCGGCGCCGCCGAACTCGCGGCCGCCGAGGTCAACGGCTTCGCGTACCTCGCGTTCTGAGCCTCCCGTCGCTCGAAGCTCTTGACAGCAGGCCGTCCGGGCTCCTAGGTTTGTCGTCAACTTCTTCTCACTCCGATAGGAAAGAAGAATCCCCTTCAGCGACGCAGAGGAGCAGACGTGATCGTCGGAATCGACATCGGCGGCACCAAGACGCACGTGTGCGTCGAGGACGACGCCGGCGCCGCGCTCCTCGACCGGTCGGTGCAGACGGCCGACTGGCAGCACGGCGGCGACCTGCACTCGGAGGAGAACGTGCGGTCGCTGCTCTCCCTGCTCGATCCGGTTCCCGGGGCGGACGCCGCCCCGCTCGTCGTCGGAGCCCACGGCCTCGACAGCGAGGGGCAGACCCTCGCGTTCTCGGAGACCCTCGCCGCGCTCCACGGCGGCCCCGCGCTCGCGGTCAACGATGTCGAGCTGGTCGGCCCGGCGGCCGGGTTCGACGAGGCGATCGCGGTCATCGCCGGAACGGGCAGCAAGGTGGTCGGGCGTCGCGCCGACGGGACGCTGGTGAGCGCGGGCGGCTACGGCTACATCCTCAACGACCCGGGCAGCGCTCCGGCACTGGTGCGGGACGCGGTGCGCACGCTGTTCGACGCGGTCGACGAGGACGAGCCGCTCGACGCCCTGGCCGACGCGCTCTACGGGCACTTCGGCGTCGACGAGATCGTCGGCCTCTCCAACGCGCTCACCATCCGGCCGCGCGTCACCACCTGGGGCGCCGCCGCCCCGCTGGTCTTCGCCGCGGCCGACGCCGGCAGCGAGCGCGCCGCGCGCGTCATCGCGACCGCGGCCGACGAGCTGGCGCGGAGCGTCGAGCTCGTCCACCGCCGCGGCGCCGTCGGCGTCGACGTGGTCTGCGCCGGCGGCGTGGTCAGCCACCAGCCGCGACTCTTCGACGCCCTCGGCGAGCGCCTGCGCGCCCGCGGGCTCACCCACTCCATCCACCTGCTGGATGTCGCCCCGGTGCGCGGCGCCCTCGCGCTCGCCCGGCGGCTCACGGAGGCGGCCACTGTCGTCCCCTTCGCACCATCGAACACACGGAGGAAGTCATGAGAATCACATCCACCTGGCGCCACCGCGCCGTCGCGGGCCTGGCGCTCGCGGCGACCGCGGCGCTCGCCCTCAGCGCGTGCAGCGTCACGGGCGCCGGAGGCTCGTCGGGAGGCGAGGGCGACGGAACCGGCACGATCAACGCCCTGTTCATGAAGCAGGCCGGGTACTCCGAGTCAGACGTCAACGCCATGATCAAGGACTTCGAGGCCAAGAACCCGAAGATCACCGTGAAGCCCACGTTCGTCGCCTACGAGGCGCTGCACGACAAGATCGTCACGTCCGCGCCCGCCGGCACCTACGACGTGGTCCACCTCGACGTGATCTGGCCGGCCGAGTTCGCGTCGAAGAACATCATCACCGACGTGACCGACCGCTTCCCGGCGTCGTGGAAGAGCGACATGCTCGGCGGCGCCCTCACCAGTGCCGAGTACAAGGGCAAGTTCTACGGCGTCCCGTGGGGCCCCTCCACCAAGCTGTTCTTCTACAACAAGGACATGCTCGCCAAGGTCGGGGCGTCGGCCGACGACGTGAAGACCTGGGACGGCGTGCTCGCCGTGGCGAAGAAGCTGAAGGACGCCGGCGTCGTGCAGTACCCGATCGCCTGGAGCTGGTCGCAGGCCGAGGCGCTGGTGTGCGACTACGCCGAGCTGCTCGGGGCGTTCGGCGGCCAGTTCACCGACTCCAGCGGCAAGCTCGACATCAACAAGGGCGCGGGCGTTCAGGCGCTCGAGTTCATGAAGAAGTCGCTGGACGAGGGCCTCACCGACCCGGCGTCGACCACGTTCCTCGAGGACGACACCGACAAGTCGATGGCCGCAGGCAAGACCGCGATGGAGCTGAACTGGGAGTCGACCTTCCGCGACCAGAACGACCCGTCCATCTCCAAGGTGGTCGGCCAGATCGCGGTCACGCCGCCGCCCGCCGGCCCCTCCGGCGACAACCCGGGCGTGAACGGCTCGATGGCCCTGGCCATCGGCGCCAAATCGACGCACCAGCTCGCGGCCTGGAAGTTCATCGAGTACATGACCAGCGAGGCCGTGCAGAACAAGTACGTCACGAGCTCGATGACGAACTGGAAGTCGAGCTACACCAAGCCGGAGATCACCAAGACCAACCCGGAGGTCTTCGCGGCCGCCGGCAAGGCGTACGACTCGATGATCCTCCGCCCGCCGGTGCCGAACTACAACACGGTTTCGCAGGCCATCCAGGTGGAGCTGCAGAACGCGCTGCTGGGCAAGAAGAGCCCGCAGCAGGCCCTCGACGACGCGGTGAAGACCGCGAACGAGTCCCTCGGATGAGCGGCGTGTCGGTCGCCGGAGTCGAGGCGGAGCGCCGGAGCCCCACCGCACCGGACCGCCGGAACCGCCGCAAGCGCGACAACCAGGGTCGGCTCGCCTTCTGGCTGCTGCTCCCCGCCGCGGTCGCGGTGTTCGGCGTGATCGTCTACCCGATCCTCCGCACCCTCCTCATCTCGTTCTTCGAGGTGAACTCGGCGCTGGCGACCGACACCCCGTTCGTCGGCCTGCAGAACTACGTCCAGATCCTCACCGCGCCGGGATTCTGGGCGGCGATGGGGAGGACGCTGTACTTCACGCTGGTGTCGACGGCGCTGGAGCTCGTCTTCGGCCTGATCGTCGCCGGGCTGCTCAACGCCAAGCTGCGGGCCAGGTGGCTGTTCCGGGCCATCGTCATCATCCCGTGGGCGATCCCGACGATCGTCAACGCGGCGATGTGGAAGGGCATCTTCAACGCCCAGTACGGCGCCCTGAACGCCGCGCTCACCCAGCTCGGGATCATCGACCAGTACCAGGCGTGGCTCGGCGACCCGACGCTCGCGCTCAACATGGTCATCGTCGCCGACGTGTGGAAGACGACCCCGCTCGTCGCCTTCTTCCTGCTCGCCGGGCTGACCTCGATCCCGGACGAGCTGTACGAGGCGGCGAAGATCGACCGCGCCGGCTGGCCGCGCTTCTTCCGCTCCATCGTGCTCCCGATGCTCGTGCCGTCCATCTCGATCGTGCTGGTGCTGCGCACGGTGGAGGCGTTCAAGGTGTTCGACATCGTCTACGCGATGACCCGCGGCGGGCCGGTCAACGGCACGCAGACCGTCGCCTACTACGCCTACACGACCGCGTTCTCCGACCAGAACTTCGGCGTCGGCGCCGCGCTCTCCTACATCATCGTTCTGGTCATCCTGGTGCTGACCTTCGTCTACCTGCGCATGCTGCGCCGATCCGAGATGAGCCTGCTGTGAAACGCGCCACCCGCACCTCGATCCTCATCCACCTGGCCGCGCTGGTCGTCGCGGTGGTCATCCTGCTGCCGTTCGGCTGGATGGTGATCGCCAGCGTGACGCCGCAGCGCATCCTCATCTCCACCCCGTTGCAGTGGATCCCGGACACGCTCGACTGGAGCCGGTACGAGCTGATCTTCCGCGGCGGCGCGGAGAGCGTCGGGGCGACCTTCCGGGCGGCGCTCGCGAACACCACGATCGTGGCGGTGGGGACGGTCGCGGTGTCGATGATCGTCGGCATCCTCGGCGCGTACGCGTTCGCCCGGCTGCGGTTCCGGTTCCGGCAGGCGGTGCTGATCCTGTTCCTCGCGACGTACATGCTGCCGCAGATCGCGCTGCTGATCCCGCTGTACCTCATCCTCAACTCGCTCGGCCTGCTCGACACCGTGACGGGCCTCATCATCGTCGACTGCTCGCTGGTGGTGCCGTTCGTGCTGTGGATCCTCAGCAACTACTTCCTGACGATCCCGGAGGAGCTGGAGGAGGCGGCGCGCATCGACGGCGCCTCGCGGCTCGGCGCGCTGTTCCGGGTCGTGCTGCCGGCGGCCCGGCCGGGCATCTTCGCGGCGATCATGTTCGCGTTCCTGCTGGCCTGGGACGAGTTCATGTACGCGCTCATCTTCACCTCGTCGAACGCGGCGAAGACGCTGCCGGTGGCGATCAGCGAGTTCGCCGGGCGGTACACGACCGACTTCGGCCTGGTCGCCGCCGGCGGCATCCTCGCGGCCCTCCCGCCGATCGTCGTCGCCATGATCTTCCAGCGCTACGTCGTCAGCGGCATGGCCGCCGGCGCCGTCAAAGGCTGAGACCACCCCAGAAAGGAAACAGCTCCATGGAACCGAAAGCCTCGTTCGTCGACGCCGTGCGCGCACAGCCCGAGAACCTCTCCCTAGCCCGCGAGACCGTCCTGCGCGACCTCGACCGGGCCGCGCTCGCGCCGTGGGGCGCGGAGGACAGCGCGGCGGTCGTCGCGATGGGCGCGTCCCTGAACTCGGCGCACGTGCCGGTGGCGGCCCTCGCCGCGACCGGCCGCCCCGCCGCGGGCGTCGTCGCCTCCGACGTGGCGGACGGCCTGGCCGTGGTGCGCGCCGGCCACAACATCGTGGTCTCCGAGTCGGGCCGGAGCCCCGAGCCGCTCGCCGCCGCCCGCCGGCTCGCGCCCGGCAGCCGGATCGGGATCAGCAACTTCCCCGACCAGCCGATCAAGGACGAGGTGGATGCCGTGCTGGGGCTCGGCGGCTTCCCCGACTCCCCCGTCTACACCAGCGGCTTCACGGCGACCATCCTCGCCTACGCGCTGCTGCTCGACCACGTCGGCGCCGTGGACGCCGCGGCCGAGGCGGAGCGCATCCCCGCGCGGGCCGCCGAGGCGCTGCGCGGGTACGCCGCGGTCGCCGAGACGGTCGGCCGTGTGCTCGCGGAGGCGACGACCGTCGACGTCGTGGGCCGGGGCGCGTCGCTCACCGCGGCCGCCGAGCTCTCGCTGATGATCCGGGAGGGGCTGCGCACGCCGAGCACCGCGTTCGAGACGTTCCAGTACCTGCACGGGCCGATGGAGGTGCTGTCGGAGGACGACGTGCTGGTCGTCTTCGGCGACGGGCGAGAGCTCGGCATCCCGTCGTCGGTGCTCGACGCCGGCGTCCGCGTGGTGCTCGTCACCTCCGCCGACCCCGCCACCGTTCCCGGCTCCGGGCAGGCGAACCTGACCATCGTGCCGCTCGCCCCGGGCCTCGGCCTGTTCGAGCGCGCCGTGGTGGAGACGGTGATCGGACAGCTCGCGATCGCGGCGGCGATCGAGCACAAGCCGTACCCGCTGGAGGAGTTCCTCTACCACCAGGACGACACGAAACTGCCGGTGCGATAGCCGGATAGTCCACCGGGCCGCTGCGCGCAAGGGTCGGGCCCGACCGTTGACGGCGGGAGCCGTTCGGGGTCTGATGGACGCATGTTAGCTCTCATCATTGTCCTGCTCATCATCTGGGCGGTGCTCGCGATCCTGGGCTTCGCCATCAAGGGCCTGCTCTGGCTGGCCATCCTCGGCCTGGTCTTCTTCGTCATCACCGCCATCGTCGGCTGGCTCCGCCGCGGGGCGAGCCGCACCTGACCACAGCCGCACACGGACCGGACGGCGGTCGCGCTCTCGGGCGCGGCCGCCGTCGTCGTGTGCGGTGCCCGTGACGTGCTCAGCCGAGGGCGGTCACGGCCGCGACGAGCACCGAGGCGAGCGAGACGACCGCCATGAGGCCGAACAGCACGGCGAGCGTGATCAGGCGCGCGCGCCGGCGCGGGATGGCGGCGCGTGCGACGCCCATCCCGATCAGGAGCAGCAGCACGAGGCCGGCGCCGCCGAGCGGCAGGTCGACGTGCATCCCGCTGAGCGGCGGGAGCACCGCCAGGCTGACCGCGGCCAGCAGGGCGCCGAGGATCAGCCACTCCCGGCCCGTCGAGGTCGTCAGGGCCGGCTGCTCGGTCACCCGGGTCTCGTCGCGCTGCCGGGTGGCGTTGGGGCCGTTCGTCACGGCTGCTCCTCGTCGGCGAGCGCGTCGTTCTGGAGGGTGTCGGCGTTCTCGTCGTCGGCCGGGAGCTCCGGAGTCGGGTCGAACGCGCCACCCGTCGGCGCCTGGCCGGCCGCGGTCGGCTGGTCGTGCACGGGCGTGTCGGAGGGAGCGGGCGCGCCCTGGGGAGCGTCGGGCGTCGCGGAGTCGTCGCTGGGGGTCAGTTCATCGGTCATGGCCCCAGCCACCGCCGCCCGCGCGGGCGCTGCAAGGGCTTGACAGCTCGGATCGAGTGCCGGAAGCGATCGCACGGATCGGTACCGGTTGTTGGACTTCTCCGGCGGGACGGGCGATGGTGGAGCCATGCCATACATCGCCGACCCCTCCCGCTACGACGACATGACCTACCGCCGCACCGGCCGCAGCGGGCTGGACCTGCCCGCCCTGTCGCTCGGGCTCTGGCACAACTTCGGCGACGACCGGCCGTTCGAGACGCAGCGCGCGATCGTGCGGCGCGCGTTCGACCTGGGCATCACGCACTTCGACCTCGCCAACAACTACGGCCCGCCGTACGGCGCCGCAGAGACGAACTTCGGCCGCATCGTGGCGGAGGACCTGCGGCCGTACCGCGACGAGATCGTCGTGTCGAGCAAGGCCGGCTGGGACATGTGGCCCGGCCCGTACGGTCAGGGCGGCGGCGGTCGCAAGTACATGCTGGCGAGCCTCGACCAGTCGCTCGCGCGTCTCGGTCTCGACTACGTCGACATCTTCTACTCGCACCGTCCCGACCCGTCCACGCCGCTCGAGGAGACGATGCAGGCGCTCGACAGCGCCGTGCGGTCGGGCAAGGCGCTCTACGTCGGCATCTCGTCGTACGGAGCGGAGGAGACCAGGCGCGCCGCCGAGATCCTGCGCGACCTCGGCACGCCGCTGCTCATCCACCAGCCGTCCTACTCGATGCTCAACCGCTGGATCGAGACCGAGGGCCTGCTGGACACCGTCGGCGAGCTGGGGGTCGGCGTGATCGGCTTCACCGCGCTCGCCCAGGGCATGCTCACCGGCAAGTACCTGAACGGCATCCCGGAGGGGTCGCGCGCCAGCGCCGGCACGTCGTTCGACGCCGACTGGCTGACCGACGAGGCGGTCGCCCGGCTTCGCGCGCTCGACGGCATCGCGCAGAAGCGCGGCCAGACCCTCGCCCAGCTCGCCCTCGCCTGGGCCCTCCGCGACGACCGGGTCACCTCGCTCGTGATCGGGGCGAGCAGCGTCGAGCAGCTGGAGCAGAACGTCGCCGCCCTCGGCAATCGGGAGTTCACCGCCGAGGAGCTCGCCGCCATCGACGAGCACGCCGTGGACGCGGGCGTGGACCTGTGGGCGGGGGCGCGACGCGGCGAGGTGTGAGGCGGGCGGCCCGGCGGGTACCACCAGGCTCCGAAGCCGTCAGCCCCTGCCCGGCGACGGCCGGCGCGGCTACCGTTGTGCGCAAGCACGCTGGATGTGACGAGTCCGCAATCGGGCCGTGTTCCTGGCGTGTGTGGGGCGGATCCCGGGCCTTCGGCGACCTGCCGGACGGCCCGGGGTCCGGTGAAAGGGGGACGGATGACCGTCGGCAGGTGTGAGTTCCGGCAGTGCTCACCCACGCGTCGCCCAGGGTTCTCTGCTTAGCTCGACGGAGTTCGCGCCCGACGCATAGAAGTTGAGTGTATGACCGTCCTCGTCGAACCGGACCTCCGGGCGGGCCGGCCGCTGCGCGCGGTGCGGCCCTGGACGATCGCGCTCACCGCGGGGCTGGTCGCCACCGTCCTGTGCGCGGCCTTCAGCTGGGTTCCCTCGCTGTGGGGCGACGAGGCCGCCACCCTGCTGTCGGCGAAGAGGTCCGTCGGCAGCCTGTTCGGAATGCTGCTGCACGTGGACGCCGTGCACGGCGTCTACTACCTCTTCATGCACGGCTGGATCCGCCTGGCCGGGGAGAGCCCGTTCGCCCTGCGGCTGCCCAGCGCCGTCGCGGTCGGCGCCGCCGTCGCGGCCGTCACGCTCCTCGCCGGCCGCCGGGGCGGCGCCCGCGCGGCCGTCGTCGCCGGCGTCGTCGCCTGCGTGCTGCCCCGGCTCACCTATGCGGGCGAGGAGGCGCGGTCGTACGCGTTCACCGCCGCGGCCGCGGCCTGGCTCACCCTCCTGCTGCTCTGGCTGATCGACGGCCGGGGCCGCTCCCTCCCAGCGGGCCACCGACGGATCGCGTGGGTGCTCTATGCGGTCGGAATGGCCGTGACCTCTTACCTCTTCCTCTATGCGGTGACGCTGCTCGTCGCGCACGGTGCCATCCTGCTGGCGAGCAAAGCCTCCCGCCGCACATTGCAGGCGTGGGCGGTCTCCGCGGGCGCGGTCCTCGTGGCGCTGATCCCGCTGTCCGTGCTCGCGTACCTCGAGCGCAGTCAGATCGCGTACCTCGGCTCCTCCCCCGACGACCCGTCCATCTGGTACTACTTCCTCTGGTTCGGGCTGCCCTGGGTGGCGGTGCCCGCCTGGGCGCTCGTCGCCGTCGGACTGTGGCCCGCGTGGACGGCGTGGCGGCGCCGCAGGAGCCTTCCACCCATGCCGGGGCCGCGATCCCCGTCGACCCGGCTGGTCGGCGCGGCGTGGCTGTTCCTCCCGACCGGCCTGATGCTGCTGGTGAACCTCGTCTTCCCGATGTACACCGGCCGCTACTCCACCTTCGCGGCGCCGGCCGCGGCGCTGCTCGTCGCGGAGGGCATCCTCGTGCTCGGCCGGATGATCGGGGGCGACCCGCGCCGCACGGTCGCGGCCACGGCGGGCGCGACGATCGTGTTCGCCGCCCTCTGCGCTCCCGTCTACGCCCTGCAGCGCGGTCCGTACGCGAAGAACGACAGCGACTGGGCCGAGGTCAGCGCGGCGATGGCGGCGAACGCCGGGCCCGGCGACGCGGTCGTGTTCGACGAGGCGGCGAAACCCTCGCAGCGTCCCCGACTGGCGATGCGTACCTACCCCGCGGGCTTCGAGGACGTCCGCGACGTCACGCTGCGCATCCCGTACTATCGCAACACCTGGTGGCCGGACCAGGCCTACTCGGTGAAGCACGCGGCCGAGCTCGGTCGCTTCGACGGCGTGACGCGGGTGTGGCTGATCGAGCTGGACGGCCAGGGCATCCCCGGCGCCCCGCCCGACGAGTACGGCCTGGCGCCGCTCCGGGCGCTCGGCTTCGCCGAGACCGGACGCCGCATCGAGACGCACCGCAGCGTCATCGTGGAGCTCACGCGACCGGCTGGATGAGCTCCGGCCCGTCGTCGCTGGTCTTGAAGGGCCGCACCTGGTCGAACCGCAGCGTCTCGGCCTCCGCGACGCCCGCCCGCACCGCCTCGTCGACGAGGGCCTGGTCGCCCACGATCGACGGGTCGATCCAGTGCTGCCACATCTCCTCCGGCAGGATGACCGGGTTGCGGTCGTGGATGTCCGCGAGCGTCTGCACGGCGTCCGACGTGATGATGGTGGCCGTCAGCACCCACCGGTCCGGGTCGTCGTCCGCCTTCGACTTGTCACGCCACCACGAGTAGAGGCCGGCGAAGCCCATCAGCCGGTCCTCCGGGTAGCGGATGAAGAACGGCGTCTTGCTGCCCTTCGGCCCCTGCCACTCGTAGTACCCGCGCGCGAGCACGATCGCGCGGTGCGACTGCACGGGCTTGCGCCAGGTCGACTTCTCGGCGATCTCCTCCGCGCGGGCGTTGAAGGTGGGGAACTTCAGCTTCAGCGTGTCCGACCACGACGGCACGAGCGACCAGTGCGCGCGCTCGAAGCGCAGCTCGCGGGTCTTGGCGGAGTCGATGAGCACGGGGATGTCGTCGGTCGGCGCGATGTTGTAGTCGGCCTCCCAGTCGGCCGTCCACTCCTCCGGCCGGCGCCCCGTCGCCTCCACGAACTCGGTGATCTCGGCGTTGACCTTGTCGTCCATCGCGAACCTGCCGCACATGCTCCCACCATAGGCGCGACCGCCGACGGTTGTCAGCGGACGACGGACGGCGACCAGGCGTGCCGCAGGAACAGCGTCGGCGCAGCGGAGCCGTCGGCCTTCACCGCGTAGACGTTGCTGTCGCCGGGCTTCGCCGGATCGGCGAGGCCGTACAGCAGCGTGCCGTCGTCGAGCCACTCGGCCTGGTCGTCCACGCTGACGGAGTCCGGGATGGGGAGCTGCGTCTCCGTGCCGGTCGCGAAGTCGAGCACGGCGAGCGTCCAGCGCTTCGTGGCGGTGGTGGAGGTGTTCTTCTTGTACGCCACCCGCGTGCCGTCCGGGGACAGCGACGGGCATTCCGCGCCGTCCTTGATCGCCACCAGGGTGCGGCCGCGCAGGTTGCCGCGGACCAGCCAGGTGTGGCCGGCAGAGGCGGCGGTCGCATAGAAGGTGTTGTCGTCGGAGGCGAACGTGACGCCCCAGAAGTTGCGGTCCTTTGCGGTGACCTTGGCGCCGTCGACCAGCAGCGTGAACGACTCCAGGTTGCCATAGTCGACGCCGTTCACCGCCGAGATGGTGGTCTGCGTGGAGAATCCGGCGTAGCCGTAGGAGGACCCGGTCACGAACGAGGTCTGCGCCACCAGCGAGGAGTCGTGCGAGAGGCGGGTGCGACTGGGGACGCCCGCGAGCGGCCAGCTCTTGAGGGCCGACCCCGAGGCGTCGTACAGGGTGGCCTGGAAGCTGGTGGTCGTCCCGCGGTCGGTGTGCAGGCACATGAGGTTCTCGTGGGTCGCGTAGACGCGATCGCAGGGCAGCCCCGTCGACACCCGCTTCGCCCCCGGGTCCGCCAGCGGCACCGACGCGACCACGCCGTAGTCCTGCCCCGGCGACGTGTCCCGGAAGACGAGCCGTGCGCCGGCGGGCAGCGTGGGAACGGGAGTGGAGGCGCCGGTCGCCGTCGCCCGGGACTGGTAGCCGATCACGACCACCGCGGCGTAGGCCACCGCGGCGACGAGCACGACGGCCGTGACCGCCGCGAGCAGCACGCGCACCGTCCGGGACGTCATGCGGTCATTCTCCGGGCGTCCGGGTGGCGGCCGCAACCGCCACGCGCGGCCGATTCGCGCCCCGTCGTCCCGTCACAGCCCGGGGTTGGGTGGCGGTGACGGACGGCGGGGCGCCAGCCCGGCGATGCGGGGTCGGCCGGACCGCGGAGGGACGACGGTCGAGGCACGGTCATCCCTTCGTCGTGAAGGCGCCGAAGAGCACGTAGCTCGTGCCCTTGTCGCCCGGCGTGACGGTGAGCGTCACGGAGTTGCCGTCGCGCGCGAACTGCACGGAGGTGGCGCCCGCCACCGCAGGGGCGGCCGCGTCGTACATGCCGTAGGCGGCGAGCTTCGAGCGGTAGAACGCGACGATGTCGTTCACCTTCTGATCGGTGCTCGCGTCCAGCGTCACCTGCAGGTGGGTGTCCTCGGAGGCGACCGAGCTGGTGCCGACCTTCGAGCCTGGCACCTGCGGGATCACCTTCGCCGGGTAGCCGTCGACGAGCTTGCCGGAGGCGCTCGCCGTCTTCGGCAGCGGAGCGGCGATCGGGTACGGCAGCGCCGCGCTCTTGGGGAGGGCCGGTGTCGCCGCCGGCGCCGCCGGCTGCACCTCTGTGGTGTATCGCTTTCCGGCAGCGGGTGGGGTGTTGCCGGCGCCCGGCGTGGCCGGGGCGCCTCCGATCTGACCGGCGTCGTCGGCGTCCGACGATCCGCCGCTCGGCGCGGAGGGATGCGAGGCGACGGTGCTCGACGCGGTGCGGGCGACCGGGGCGGGCAGCTGGGAGAGGGTGAACGCGCCGGCCGCGATGAGCGCCGCCGCGGCGAGTCCGGTGATGATCCAGGTGCGCTGGCTCGGCTTCTTCATCGTGCCTCGTCCTCCCTGCTCAGCGTGCCGTCGGCCTCGCGATAGAGCGCGCCGGTCCGCGGGCAGCGCCAGCGTCCGGCGCCGTCCTCCTGCAGCGGGAAGCCGGCCTCGCCGACCCAGCCGATCCGGCGGGCGGGCACGCCGGCCACCAGCGCGTAGTCCGGCACGTCCGAGCGCACGACGGAGCCGGCGGCGACGAGCGCCCACCGGCCGATCGCGACGGGGGCGATGCACACCGCGCGTGCGCCGATCGAGGCGCCGGTTCGCACGGTGACGCCGACGGCGTCCCAGTCGTCGGCCGACTTGAGGGTGCCGTCCGGGTTGACGGCCCGCGGGAACACGTCGTTGGTGAAGACGACGGCCGGCCCGACGAAGACGCCGTCCTCCAGCACCGCCGGCTCGTAGACGAGGGCGTGGTTCTGCAGCTTGCAGTTGTCGCCGATGCGCACGCCGGGGCCGACGTACGAGCCGCGGCCGAGGATGCAGTTCGCGCCGACGCGGGCGTGCTCGCGGATCTGCGCCAGGTGCCAGACGCGGGTGCCGGCGCCGACGTCGGCGCGCGGATCGACGTCGGCGGTCGCCGCGATCGTCGGCGCCGTGTCGCTGTTCGGGATGTCGGTGGTGGTGCTCATTCGGCGTCGCCCCCAGGTCGTCGCTCGTGTCGGTCGGGTGGTGCCCGCGCCTAGTAGGCGCCGGTGGGATGCAGGAGCACGCGGACCGTGCGCCAGAGGATCACCAGGTCGCCGGTGAGGGACCAGTTCTCCACGTAGTAGAGGTCGAGGCGGACGCTCTCCTCCCAGGAGAGGTCGGAGCGGCCGTTGACCTGCCACATCCCCGTGAGACCCGGCTTGATGTACAAGCGGCGGTGGACGTGGCTCTCGTACTGGTTGACCTCGCGCCGCAGCGGCGGCCGGGGACCGACCAGGCTCATGTCGCCGACGAGCACGTTCCACAGCTGCGGGAGCTCGTCGATCGAGAACTTGCGGATGATGCGGCCGACACGCGTCACGCGCGGGTCCGCCTTCATCTTGAACAGGACGCCGTTGCCCTGGTCCTCCGCCGCGAGGGCGGCAAGGCGGGACTCCGCGTCGACGACCATCGACCGGAACTTCAGCATCGTGAACGTGGAGCCGTTGCGGCCGACGCGCTCCTGACGGAACAGGGCGGGGCCGGGGCTGTCGATCCGGATCAGCAGGGCGACGATCAGCATGGGCAGCGCCAGGATGACGAGCGCGATCGCGGCGACCACGACGTCGAGCATGCGCTTCAGCACGTGCTTGCCGCCCTCGAACTGCGGGATCTCGACGTGGATGAGCGGGAGACCCTCCACGGGCCGGAAGTGGATGCGCGGCCCCGCCACGTCGGTGAGCCGTGAGGCGAGCACCAGGTCGGTCGCGGTCCCCTCCAGGGCCCAGCCGAGGGTGCGGATGTACCGGCTGCCGCCGCGCGGCTGACCGGCCACGATGACCGTGTCGGCGCCGAGGCGGGAGGCCGCCTCTGTCACGTCCCCGAGGCCGCCGACCACCGGGAGCTTCTCGCCGCCCGCGGTCACGTCCTGACGCTCCGGGTCGTCGACGGCCACGCCGACCACCTGGTAGGCGGCGCCGGACTTCGCCCGGATCTGCTCGGCGACGTAGCCGACGTCGTCCGGGTCGCCCACGACGATCGCCCGGGACAGGTAGTGGTCGTAGCGGCGCTGCGCCATGAGCCAGCGGCGCCACATCCACCTGCTGCCCAGTAGCGCGACCGCGCCGACCGGCAGGGCGAGCACGAAGTACCCGCGGGCGATGTCGACCTTGCCGACGAGGAAGACGATGGCGAGGGCGCCGAAGGTCAGCGCGCTGGCCGAGGCGACTCGGCGGTACTCGGCGAGCCCCATGCCGCAGACGCGCGCGTCGCGGGTGTGGCCGGCGGAGAGGGCGATCGACCAGGCGACGGCGATCAACAGCGAGATGGCCAGGTAGGGCACCGGGAAGCCGGAGACGTTGGTGGCCACGTCGTCCGGTCCGAACCGCACGACGAAGGCGGCGCCGATGGCCGCGAGGATGATGGCGGTGTCGGTGATGCGCAGCCGCAGGAGGTACGAGTGGGACCAGGGTCGTCCGGGGTGGCGGACGGCTTCCTCGAGTCCCTCCGGCGCGACGGGACGACGCCAGGTGGAGCGCGTGCGACCGGGCAGCTTGCCGGTCAGCGGGCGGGGGCGGATGACGGTCACGACGGGTTCCCCTTCCCCGGAACGACGTGGTGGGCACGGGTGTGGACAGGACCGGCGACGGCTGGGGGAAAGCCGTGGTCTCGAACGGCTTTGCCGTCGCCGGTCCCGCTGGGGAGGATGCCCGCGGCCGAGCACCGGAGCGTCGCCGCGGCCAGGCGCGGGCTCGCTGAGTACGGTGTCGTCGTCACGGTCATCCCCTGCTTATCGGGTTTCCACAGGTGTGCATTTCTCGGGTGTGGGAGTGAGACCGAGAACCATAAAGTGACGGTTCCTCATCTCCCATAAGTGAGAATATATCGTCTTTGCGGCGACGCCCCACCCCCCATCCGGGGGCGAAGGGGGGTCAGCCGCGCGGAGGCCGCGGGGAGGCCGCGGAGTGCGTCAGACCACCACGCCGACCCTCGAGGCCGGCCTCGGCCAACAGGTGGGCCGCGATCTCGAGCGCACTCGTGGCCGCGGGCGACGGCGCGTTCAGCACGTGCAGCTGGTGCGGGGCGCGCTGGATCACGAAGTCGTCCGCGAGCGAACCGTCGCGACGGATCGCCTGCGCCCGCACGCCGGAGCCCGCCCGCACGATGTCGTGCCGTTCGATCTCCGGCACGAGGCGGGCGAGGCTGGCCGCGAACGCCGACCGGCTGAGGGAGCGGGCGACCTCGCGCACGCCGGTCTCGAGGTTGTGCGCGGCCATCCGCACGAAGCCGGGATAGGTCAGCGCGTCCACGGTGTCGCGGAGTCCGACGTCGCGCCAGCGGTAGCCTTCGCGCTTAAAGGCGAGCACGGCATTCGGACCGGCGTGCACCGAGCCGTCGATCATGCGCGTCAGGTGCACGCCGAGGAACGGCAGCTCCGGATCCGGCACCGGGTAGACGAGTCCGCGCACCAGGTCGCGGCGCTCCGGCACGAGCTCGTAGTACTCGCCACGGAAGGGGACGATCCGCACCTCCGGGTCGACGCCCGCCAGGCGGGCGATGCGGTCGGAGTGGAGCCCGGCGCAGTTGACGAGCAGGCCGGCGGCGGTCTCGCCGCGGGTGTGCTCGACGACCACGCCGTCGCCGCGGTGGCGGATCCGGGTGACCTCGGCCCCGGTGAGCAGCTCGGCGCCGTTGTCGGCCGCGATCCGGGCCAGGATCTCGCACACCGCGGCGTAGTCGATGATGCCCGTCGACTCGACCCGCAGCGCCTCGACGGCGTACACCTCCGGCTCGTAGTCGGACGCCTCCTCCGGCCCGATCAGCCGGGACGGCACGCCGTTCGCCGCGGCGCGGCGGTGCAGCTCGTGCAGGCGCTCGCGCTCCGGCTCGTCGGTGGCGACGATCAGTTTGCCCGGGACGGCGTGCGGGATGCCGTGCTCCTGCGCGAAGGCGATCATCGAGGCGTTGCCGGCCGCGCACATCCGCGCCTTGAGCGATCCGGGCCGGTAGTACGGTCCCGCGTGGACGACCCCGCTGTTGTGGCCGGTCTGGTGCGCCGCCCAGCGATCCTCCTTCTCGAGCAGGGTGACGGCGATGCCACGCCGGGCCGCGCGGGCCGCCACGGCGAGGCCGAGGATGCCGCCGCCGACGATCACGATGCGGGCTCGCATGGGGCGCACTCCTGCCTGTCACTGAGGGTTCTGCGTCGATGCTAGCCGCGACCCGCGCCAAAGGTGATAACTTCTCATTTGAGCCGATCGAGCAAATGCGCTGATCAACGGTCTAAATGAGGATTCATCACCCCCGGATTGGGGTATCGCCGCCCCTCCCGCTCGACTACATTCTCCCTCGTAATGAGGATTCATCAGTTATGGCCCGGGGAGGCCGACATGCATGACATCGACGAGCAGACGGCGACACGAGCGAGCCGGGAGGCGGCGCGCGGGCGAGCGATCCATGCGCCGGGCATGACCATCGACCTGCTGGAGCGCGAGGAGGCGGTGGACATCATCCGCACCCGCGCGCAGAGCGACCACCTCCCCCCGCTTGCGGTCGGTTCGATCAACCTCGACCACGTGCACCACTTCGGCGAGAACGGCCGCTGGGCGGGCACGATCGATCGCGACCGGGGCATGCACGAGCCGCAGCCGACCACCATCGACTGGCTCAACCTCATCGACGGCAGCCCGGTCGCCCGGCAGGCGCACCGGATGACGGGCCGCGCCTGGCCGCGCCTGGCCGGCAGCGACCTGGCCGGGCCGATCCTCGACCTGGCCGAGCACGTCGGCCTGACGGTCGGTTTCCTCGGCGGAGCGAGCGAGACGCACGCGCTCCTCGCCGAGCGGCTCGCCGAGACCCGCCCCGACCTCCAGGTCACCGGATACTGGGCGCCGAGCCGCGACGAGCTTTCCGACGCGGCGACCTCGCGCCGGATCGCGGACGAGATCGCCGCCGCCGGCGTCGACATCCTCGTCGTGGGCATCGGCAAGCCACGGCAGGAGCTGTGGATCGCGGAGTACGGGCTGCGCACCGGCGCGCGCGTGATGCTCGCCTTCGGCGCGGTCGTCGACTTCCTCGCCGGACGGGTACGTCGCGCGCCCGGCTGGGTCGCGACCGCCGGGCTCGAATGGGCCTGGCGGCTGCTGCTGGAGCCCCGGAGGCTCGCCCGCCGCTACCTCGGCCAGGGCCCGGCGGCGTACCGCGAGGTGCGGGCATGGAGCCGCGCGGAGACGCCCGCCACCGAGCGCCGCCTTCCGCCGGTCGGGCTCGGTCAGCCCGGCGGCGCGCACGGGATCGTCCCCCTCGCCGAGCAGGCCGACATCGCCGTCGTCGTCGTGGCCCACAACAGCGCGGACGACATCCCGGAGCTCCTCGCCGACCTCCGCCGCGAGGCGCGCGACCGCCGCATGCACGTCGTGGTGGTCGACAACGCGTCGACCGACGGCACCCCGGAGGCGGTCCGCGCCGAGCGCGGCGCCGCCCTGCTCACCGGGCACGGCAACATCGGCTACGCGGCGGGCATCAACCGCGGCCTGCGGGCCCTCCGCCGGCCGGAGCCTGTCCTCATCCTCAACCCCGACCTCCGGCTCGACCCCGGCGCGGTCGGCGCGCTGCTGGACCGGATGGCGGCGACCGGCGCCGGCATCGTGGTGCCGCGCATCCTCGACGCCCACGGCGACCTCTACCGGTCGCTGCACCGCGAGCCCTCGGTGGGCCGGGAGTTCGGCGAGGCACTGTTCGGCTCGCATCTGGCGGGCCGACCGGCGTCGCTGAGCGAGACGGATTGGAACATCGAGAGCTACCGCTTCCCGCACCGGATCGAGTGGGCGACCGGGGCCGCGCTGCTGGTGCATCCCGACGTCGTGGCGGAGGTGGGCGACTGGGACGAGCGGTTCTTCCTGTACTCCGAGGAGACCGACTACTTCCGCCGCGCCCGCGACACGGGCGCCGCGATCTGGTTCGACCCGTCCGCCGTCGTGCGCCACGAGCAGGGCGGCTCCGGCACGTCGCCGCGACTCGACGCGCTGATGACGGTGAACCGCGTCCGCTACGCCAGGAAGCACCTGCCCGCCGTGCGCGCGGCCGCGTTCGCGAGCGCCACGGCTCTGCACGAGCTGTTGCGCCTGCACCGGCCGGAGCACCGGCTGGGGCTCCGCGCTCTGTTCAGCGCCCGGACGCGGGCCGCCCTTCCCTCCGCCACCCGCTAGCGACCCCCACACGGGGGTTAGTTGAGGATCTCTCGACAGTGTTAGCGTGGGACACGTAAATGAGATTTCATCATTTGCGCCGCCAAGGTCTCATGGCGAGCGCCCCTCGCTCCGACCTCGTCCGCGCATCCGACCCGAACGGAGCAGCGCCGTGAACCCGACCGTCGACCACGTCGTGCTCACCCGGTTCAACCTGCCGTCCGAGGGGTACGAGAGCCTCATCCGGGCGAAGGAGGGCTGGCTGCGGTCGCGCGTCGCCCTGTTCGAGCGCTACTGCCTCCCGTCGATGCGGCAGCAGGTGGGCGCCGAGGCGACCTGGATCATCTACTTCGACCCGGAGAGCCCGACCTGGCTGCGGGAGTGGATCGACGACGTCAACGCCGGCGACTTCGTGCCCGTCTTCCGCGCGACCGTCTCGCACGACGAGCTGCTCTCCGACCTGCGCGCGGCCCTCGACCGAACCCCGGACGTGCTCGTCACGACCAACCTCGACAACGACGACGCCCTCGCGAGCGACTTCCTCGCCCGGGTGCAGGCCGCGGCGGTGCCCGGGCGTCGCACGGCGATCTATCTGGCGGACGGGCTCATCGCCGACGCCAGAGGCGTGTACCGGCGCCGCGACCGCTTCAACGCCTTCTGCTCGGTGGCAGAGGACTGGGGCACGGACGGGGACCCGGTGACCTGCTGGCTCCGCGCCCACAACCGGCTGCGCGAGTCCATGCCGGTGGCCTCCCTCCGCGGCCGGCCGGGCTGGCTCCAGGTCGTGCACGGTGAGAACGTCAGCAACCGCGTGCGCGGCCGGCTCGTCTCGCCCGCGGCCTACCGCCCGGCGTTCGGCGCCCTGCTCGCCGACCGGCCGCAGCCCGGCGCCGCCGCCCTCCTGACCGACCGCCTGCTCGCCGGGCCCGCGCGCGTGCTGCGCGAGACGGCCCGCGCCGCGGCGAAGCGCGTCACTCTCGCGCTGCTCGGCGCCGACGGCATCGACGCGGTCAAGGTGCGCACGGCGCGGCTGCTCGGCCGCCACGCCCATCCGGACGGCGCGCGATGACGACCCGCAGCCTGCTCGCCATCGTCGGCCGCCGCTGGTACATCGTGCTCGTCGGCCTGGTCGCCGCGGGCGCCGCGTTCCTGCTCCTCCGCTCCCCCGGCGCCTACACCGCCGAGGCGCGCGTCGCCTTCGTGAGCCCGGGGATCTCGGACGTCGGGCAGACCGACGACGGCCAGCTCGAGACGCTCACCGCCTTCGCGGCCGCCGTCGAGCGGGAGTACCACGACGGGAAGCCGAGCGACCGTCTCGCCGAGAACGCGACCCTCTACGGCGCCGGCGTCTCGAAGGGTGTTCAGGCCCTGCTCCCGAACACCGGCGGCCAGTGGCAGATGAGCTTCGCGACGGCGGCGATCGACCTCTCGGTCGTCGGCCCGTCGCCCACCTGGGTGCTGGACCAGCGGGACGCGGCGGTGCGCCGCATCCAGCAGATCACCCTGCACCAGCAGCAAGCCTCCGGCGTGGCGCCGAAGAACCGGATCACGACCCTGGTCATCCCCGGATCCCAGGTCGGCCACGTCGGACCGTCGAAGAGCACGGAGGTGCGCGGCGCGGCCGTGCTCCTGCTCCTCGGCGCCGGCCTGTCGACGGCCGCCGCGGCGGTTCTCGACGGGGTGGTCTCACGGCGCCGGCACCGCCGGGCGCTTTCCGCACCGCCGCCCCTCCGGGCGACGCGATCCGCAGGAGGATCCGCATGACACTCAAGCGCCTCTTCGTCAGCCTCGGCCGGCGGTGGTATCTCACGGTGACCGGCGTGCTGATCACGCTCGGCCTCTGCGCCGGCGCGTACCTCAACACCGAGCCGACACTGGAGCGGTCGGCCAGCGAGCTGCTCGTCCCCGGCAAGACCACCATCCCGGAGGGCGGCAACCCGTACCTCTACCTCGGTGGCCTCGGCCAGCTGAGCGACGTGCTCGCCAGCTCCCTGAACTCCGAGCGCACGATCTCGGGCATCACCGACCGTTTCCCCGGAACGACCGTGGCCGTCGCGCGCGACACCATGACCTCGGGCCCCGTCATCACGGTGACGGTGAACGGCACGAAGGACGCCGCGGTCTCCGGCGCGCTCGCGGCGATGGCCGACCAGATCCCGAAGACGCTGGAGTCGCTGCAGAGCAGCGCGGCCGTGCCCTCCGACGCCCGCATCAGCGTGCTCACGGTGACCAGGGACGACACCAGCACGGTCATCCAGAAGAGCCGCTTCGAGACGGTCGGACTCGTCGCCGTGGCCGGTCTGGTGCTCACCGTACTGCTGGTCGGCCTGGTCGACGGGCTGCTGCTCGGTCGCCGCAAGCGCTCGGCCGCGCGGGCGGAGGCCGACGCGGCATCGGCGCCGGAGGCGTCCGCCGACGACGACGCCGGGACGACCGCCGAGCCGCCGGCCGGCACCACCGACCCCGCACGCCCGGCCCGGCGACCCGGCAGGAAGCGCGGCCGCCGCCCGGTGCCCGCGGCCGCGCCGGCGCCCGCGGCCTCCGCCACGCACCCGACCGTTGACGACGTCGACGAGCAGGACATCGACTGGGAGGCGCTGCTGCAGCAGTCGGCTCCGGGACGCGAGAGCGGCGAGCGATGACGCGCATCGCGGAGGCGCCCGCCACCGCGCCCCGCCCGCAGAGGCCGCGGCCCGACCTGCCGGGCCTGCCCCGACGCGGCCCCGACGCCGTGACCGTGCTCACGGTCTACCTGGTGCTGCTGCTCGTCATCCCCTCCAACCTGTCGTTCGCGTCCCTGGGATCGACCGCCGGGCGCCCGGCGACGCTGTGGGCCCTCGGCGCCACCCTGTGGTGGCTGTGGTATCAGCTGCAGCGGTCGCGCCCGCTGCGGGCACCCATCCAGCCGGTGCGGATCGCGGTGTCGGGCCTCCTCGTCGCGGCCGCCATCAGCTACGCCGTCGCGATGCTGCGCGGCCTCGTCACCAGCGAGGTCAGCGTCGCCGACAACGCGCTGCTGCGCCTCATCGCGTGGACGGGCATCCTCCTCATCGCCAACGACGGGCTCGACGACGTGGAGCGCTTCCGGACGCTGCTGCGCCGCATCGCGCTCGCGGGCGGGATCATGGCGACGCTCGGCATCCTCCAGTTCATCACCGGGCAGTCCCTGCTGTCGTGGCTGCAGATCCCCGGCATGACCTCCAACGTGTCGTTCGCCGGCCTCGACACGCGTTCCGGCTTCGTGCGGGCGGCGGGCACCGCCTCCCACCCGCTCGAGTACGGCGTCGTCATCTCGACCGCCTTCCCGATCGCGGTCGCGCTCGCGCTGGAGGACAAGACCCGGTCGAAGCTCATCCGCTGGTTCCCCATCCCGGCGATCGCCGTGGCCTCGCTGCTCTCGGTCTCGCGCTCCGCCCTGATCGGGCTGCTCGCCGGCGCCCTGCTCCTCGTGCCGGTGCTGAGCAGGCGCGCCCGGGTGCTCTTCGCCGTCGGAGGCGTCGTCGGCGCGGCCGCCGTGTTCGCGCTCGTTCCTGGCCTGGCCGGCACGATCCGTGGCATGTTCACGGGCATCGCCGGCGACTCCAGCGCTCTCTCGCGGGTGGACAGCTACGACAGCTTCTTCGAGTACTTCCAGCGCTTCCCGGTGTTCGGGAAGGGCTTCGGCACGTTCCTGGCGAACTACCACATCTTCGACAACGAATACCTGCTGCTGACCGTGGAGCTCGGCGCCGTCGGCCTCGTCGCCATGCTGTCGCTGCTCGGCACCGCGGCGTGGTCGGCCGCGCGCGCCCGGGCGCTGGCGCACACGCCCCTCGACCGGGCCCTCTCGCAGGCGGTGCTGGCGTCGGTGGCGGCGGGCGGCATCCTGATGGCGTTCTTCGACGGCTTCTCGTTCCCGATGGCCGTGGGGATGCTGTTCCTGATGATCGGGATCTGCGGCGGCGCGCGGCGGGTCATGATGGGGCCGACGAACCTGCTGCGGGAGTGAGCTAGTCTCGCCAGGTCAGTCGATGCAGCGCCATCGCACGCTGGAGCGCCGGGTCGCCGAGGTCCATCAGGTGCGCCTCGATGCGCTCGATGTGCCGGCTCGCCGGGTCGTCGCCAGGCCGCTCGAAGACCGCCCACATGGTCAGTTCGTCACCGTGGCGTGAGGCGAACCGGACGCCGTCGACGAGCGTGGAGCCCTGGTCGTCCGGCAGGGCGTAGATGTAACTGGCCACCTGCTGCGTGAGCTCGCGAGGATCAGCGCTCTTGAGCGCCGAGGCGTCGAAGTCCGGATAGCCCAGCCGCAGGGCCAGGCGAAGGAAATGCGGACGCAAGGCGGAGATGGTGTCCGCCGATCGGACATCGGCGTAGCGGCCGGCGAGCCGTGCCCGTGTCGCCATCCTGCACGTGATCCAGTCGCGCGGGATCGACCCGGCAAGAGGCACCGGGAACTCGCGAGCGTCTTCGGGGTCCTCGACGATCCCAGCAAGCAGCTCGCTTCCGTCTTGCTCGACGTCAGGGCGCGAATACGCGAGGACCTCAACACAGCAGGCGTAGAGGGAATCGCCGGCGTAGATGGTTCTGAAGGTGCCGCCCACATCGTCCCATCGCTGCCGACCTGCGTACTGGCGGTCGACCCACGCCCATGGATCGGGAGCACGGCCGACCCGCCAGACGATCCGGTCGGCCGCCTCGACGACGGCGACCTCCGCTGCCGGCATCAGGCGCCGACGAACGCGTTCGCGGCGGCAAGAACACCGGGACCTGCCTCGTCGAACGGATCCTCATGCAGGACTCGAGCGGGAGAGCGGTCGCCCAAGTACGGGTTCATTCCCTGGAACCAGGTCGGCACCACGGCATCGCCCTCGCTCTGGCCGATGAGGGTGACGACCCTGTGGGTCAGACGCAGCCGCTCCACCGCGCTCGGCGCAGGCTTCCGACTGCCCTCAGCCCATTCTCGAACGGTTCGCGTTTCCGTCACTCCCGCGATGTAGGCCACCAGCTTCGCCCCCAGCGCGCGACGGAGATCGTCGACGATCTCTGGGGTCGCCTGCCTGATGGAGTCGTTGTACGCCTTAAGACCCTTCTCGGCGATTGTGGTGGTCATGAGGTGAGCCTACCAGGAAACATCCCGGAAAACATACGAAAAAGCTACCCGAAATGCCACCCCGAATCCCATGCTCCCCCGCACAAGGAACTGCCCGGCGGTCGCAACCGCCGGGCAGTCTCACGCTCGGGCCGAGGCGGTCAGCCCAGCGCGACCTTGTAGATGTGGTACGTGTACTCGTTCGCGAACGTGTCGGTGAAGGCGCCGTTCGTCACCGGGATGCTGCGGTTCTCGTTGAGCACCTCGACCGACTTCCCGTTGATCCCCGCGGGGAGGGTGAACGTCCGCGAGCCGGGCTTCGAGGAGCCGTCGATCATCGAGAACACGTAGGCGTAGCCGTCCTTCGCCTTCAGCATGGTGTTGAGGCCGGGGCCGAACGACCACTGGTACGACTGCGTGTTGATGACCGGCGCGAGCGCCTTGATCCGGTTGTTGACCTCCTTGGCCGCCGCCACCTGCGCGTTGCCGCAGAAGTTCGGCGTCACCTGGGACTCCCGGAAGACGTTGCTCGACTGGCAGTTGCCGCTGAAGCTCTGGTTGAAGTACACGATGCCGCGCGCTTCGTTGATCACCGAGTTCATCACGGCGCCCTGCAGCTGGCCCGGCGTGATGTACACCGCGGGGGCGCTCGGGCCGGGGCCGCCGTTCAGGTTCTCGACGAACTGCCAGAGCGGCTGCAGCTTGCCGTCGGCCGCGTCCTGCTTGCGCAGTGACTGCATGGTCTTGCCGTAGCTGGACGCGGTGCGGCAGTTGGCCTGGTCCACCGGCGTGAGGTACACGTCACGGTAGGGGGTCTGGCTGCAGTAGGGGATGGTGTACCAGTACATGTCGAGCGACACCGCGTCGGTGAAGTTGTTCACGAACGCCTGGGAGTCGGCGGCCGGCATGTCCGTGGCCATCACCATCTGGGTGAAGTTGGCGTACTTGAAGCGGCCGTCGTTTCCGTACTGGTTCACCAGCTGCTGCAGGTGGGCGCGGCCGTCCGCCGGGGTGAACCGGCCGTCGACCTCGTCGTCGAGGAAGTCCCCGACCCAGTTGGTGCTGGAGTCGGTGAATCCGCCGTTGAGCTTGTCGCCGATCCAGTACACGCCGTTGTCCTTGAACAGGCTGTACGGGGTCGAGGGGTCCATGCCGATGTAGGTGTTGATGCCGAGCGACTTGTCGTACTTCACCTCGGCGTCGTTGCTGATGCCGTCGTACCAGACCACGATCGGGAAGAACGACGGGTCGCTCCACCCGGCGGCGTTCGGCTTTGCGAACTTCTTCCAGTAGTCGCTTCCGCCCTCCCAGGGGATGCGCGGCAGGGCGAGCGTCGAGGAGCCGGAGCCGCCCCCGGCCGGCGGGTTCGTCGGCGTCTGGGTCGGAGCGCCCGTCGGGGTCTGCGTCGGCGTCGGCGTCGCGGTCGGTGTCTGCGTGGGCTTCGGCGTCTGCGTCGGGCCGGTGGTCGACGGCGGCGGTGTGATCGGGCCGCCGGCCGGGGTGAACAGCACGTCGACGTAGTAGTTGCTGTTGAACCAGTTGGCGGTGGGGAAGCCGCCCTTCTTGCCGTAGACGTACACACCGCCACCGGCCGGGACGGTCAGATCGCCGACGCGGCGATCGGTGGTGAAGTAGTTCGTGTCGTCGGAGTATCCGCCCTTCGGGGCGAAGTAGGACGCGACGTAGGTCTTGCCCGCGGTGATGGCGACCGGCTTTGCGAACTTCGCGGTCTGCCATCCGGTCGCGGACTCACCGGCGAACGTCACCGTCGCGAGCCGCTTGCCCGTGCTGTCCCACAGCGAGCCGGTGTGCGGCCCCGCGTTGCTCGGCCCGCGGTAGTAGCGCACGCCGTCGACGGTGCCGTTCCGCGCGCTGCTGAACCGCATCCCCAGTTCGACGGGGACACGGTCGGGGTCGGTGACCACCTTCGGCGTCTCGGCGCCGAGGAAGCTGGCTTGCGCCGGGAGCGCTCCGCCGACGATCGCCGTGGTGACCGCGACCGCGGCGACCGCGAGAACTCCGATCAGGGCACGAAGGTCACGGGGGCGTCGTGTGGTGTCTCGTCTTCTGCCGTGCATCGATGTGCGCGCAGAGGCCATCCTCGTTCACTCCTTGTTCGAGTTGGGAAATCGGGTGGTCGCGCCATCGATCGCTAGAGAGTAGCACGGACGAATGAACGCCGTGTGACTCGCTCGGGGGACAGACGCGCTCATCCACCCCCGATCTCCAGCTCGGCCAGCAGCTGGTCGGCGCGCGCCCGCCAGGAGTGCCCGTCGGCGAAGGCGCGCCGCGCCGCGCGCGTCTCCTCGTCGGACGGAGCCGCCACCGCGGCGGCGACGGCGGCGGCGAACGCCGCGGGATCACCCGCGACCTCGACGAACGGGGTCGCCAGCGCCCGCGCCGACGGCAGGTCGGTGCTGACGGCGTGCAGCCCGGAGGACAGGTACTCCAGGGTCTTGAGCGGAAAGCTCGCCCGGTTGAACACCGTGTCGGTGTACGGCGTCATCCCGACCCGCGCCCCGGCGAGCGCCGCGGGGACCTCGTCGGGCGGGATCTCCCCCAGCCAGGTCACGTTCGGGGCGTCGAGGAAGGCGCGCAGGCGCTCCCGGGCCGCGGGATCGCGGGCGGTGAGCGGGCCGATGGCGAGGATGCGCACCCCGCGGTCGCGCACCGCCTCCAGCACCTCGACGTCGAGC
This sequence comes from Leifsonia sp. ku-ls, assembly GCA_003367665.1. Classification (GTDB taxonomy): domain Bacteria; phylum Actinomycetota; class Actinomycetes; order Actinomycetales; family Microbacteriaceae; genus Leifsonia. The sequence continues at coordinate 66,991 of QKXI01000016.1, forward strand.
CGCTCGTTCAGCTGGCCGACCAGGGCGGCGACGGGGAGCCGCTCGCCGCCGACCGCGGGAGGGACGACACAGCCGTTGGGGAGCACGATCTGGCGGGCGTTCGACGGCGGCCGCTCCACCTCGACAGTCACGGTCGCGACGATGTCGGCCTCGCGGGCGTTGCGGCGCAGCGAGCGTTCGATGCGCGCGCGGGAGAACCCCATCAGCTCGGCGCCGGCGACCCAGTCGTCGGTGAGGTACAGCAGCCGGCCGCCGCGCACACCGCGCGGGAAGCGTTGCAGCGGCGAGGCCAGGACGGTGCCGACGCATCCCGCGCCGAGGTCGCTGACCGCCCGGCGGACCGTGGCCTGGAGGAGCGCGGAGGAGACCTGGGAGACCAGCGGCCGGGAGAAGCCGGGAGGCGCGGTGGTGCGCAGCCGGCGGATGCCCGGCGCCACGGCGTCCCCGGAGATCGACGCGGTCGGGCTGCGGTCGGCGGACCGGGTCAGCATCGAGCTCGGCGGGTCGACCCAGAGCACGTCGACCCGCTCGGAGAGCGCCTCGGCCATGCGGCGGTCTGTCCCCGGCACATCGGTCCAGCGCGAGCCGGGGATGTAGACGATGGTGTCGGTCATGACGGCACCTCCGCGGAGGCTGCGACCGGCTTCGCGTTGAAGTCGTCCGTCGACGCCCTGCCCCTGGCCCGCTGCACACGACGGCCCAGCTGGTGTCCGGCGAAGCGCGCCACCGAGCGCAGGTCGATCCGCACCGGGCGCTCGCGGACGCGGTCGAGCGCCTCCTCGTAGACCGCCTCCTGCAGCTCCGCGGCACGGCCGAGGGAGAACCGCTCGCGCACCGTGCGGAGCGAGTAGGCGCCGACCGAGGCGCGCAGCGCGGGATCGGCCACGAGCGGCCGCACCTGCGCCACGAAGTCGGCCGCTCCGGCGCCGCCGACCCCGTACCAGCCGCGCCACAGGAACTCGTCGATGGTGTCGGAGGTGAGCAGACGGAAGAAGCCGGCCTCGCCCTGGACGACCAGCGGCTTGCCGAACGCGAGCGCGCGGAGGGCGGAGCCGCCCATCCCCAGCACGATGTCCGCCGCCGCGTACGCCGGCCTCGGGTCGCGCCGCTCTCCGGCGAGCACCACCCGTCGTTCGCCGCGATCGGCGTTGACGCGGTCGGCCGCCGCGGCAACGGTGTCGCGGGCGACGCCGTCTCCGACGACGACGAGCCGCACGGGTTCCGGGATGCGCCCGATCCCCTCGATCGCGGCCAGCAAGCCTCCGAGCTTCAACTGCTGGGCCAGGCGGGAGACGACGACGACCGTCGGAGTGCCGTCGTCGATCCCCAGCTCCCGGGCGAACGCGGCGCCGTCGACGATGGCGGGGTCGTTCGCGGCCAGATCGACCGGCGGCTCGATCACGGTCACCGCCGTGCGACCGCGCTGCCTTTCGACCGCGCCGATCTGCTCGGTGCCCACGACCAGAGGGAGGTCGTACGGAAGGAACGGGGCGACGGCCATCGACATGACGGTCGCGACGGGGGCGACGCCCGGCCGCGAGCGCGCCGCGAGCAGCGCGTCCAGCGCCGGCGGCCACTCGTAGCCGTGCAGCACCTGCAGCCCGCGCTCGTCGATGAGCCGGAGCAGCGCGTCGTGCACCGCGCGCCCGGGCCGGTGCGAAACGTGCGGGGCCTCGACGTAGGTGAAGCCGAGCTCCCGGATGGTGTCGACGAGCACGCCGTCGTTGCCGAACAGCACGACGTCGTGCCCGCGGTCGCGCATCGCCACCGCGAGGTCGATCGCGTTCAACTGGCTGCCGCCGATGGCGAGGTCGTGCGGCTGGACGAGGATCCTCATGCCGTCGCCACCTCCGCGGGCTGCACCTCGCGACCGCGGCCGAACTCGCGCAGCCGGCCGAGGGCGCGCCGGTCGCGCAGCAGCAGGAGCGCGATGACCCCGACCGTGAAGAGCCCCGACGCGACGAGTCCGACGACCGGCATCGGGATCACCCGGGTCAGCACGAACGCCCCCGCCCCGGCCAGCAGGCCGCCGGCGAGCGGGAGCGCGGTACGTCGGAGGACCTGGCGCGCGTCCACCCCCGCCTTGTGCAGCCGCCACAGGTAGATCGGCAGCACGACGACCGCGGCGACCACGACCTGCGCGAGCGCCGCGCCCGCGATGCCGGCCACCGCGGCGCCGCCGATGACGGCCGGGACGAGCGCGGCGAGCCACCACACGTTCACCCCGAGGATGGTGCGGGAGAAGCCGAGCACCACGATGTAGTCGTAGACGAGCTCGAACAGGATGCGGAAGATCGACAGCAGCCCCAGCCAGACCAGCGCGGCCGCCGCCGGGAGCCACTGCTCCCCGTAGACGAACGACACCAGGGCGGGTGCGGCGCCCGCGAGCAGGAAGCAGACGGGGATGGTGACCGCCGCCAGCACGCCGAGCACGGACAGCAGGGCGTCCGAACGGCCGGCGGGGTCGTGCTGCACCCGGGCGAACGCCGCCGGCGCCACCCCGCGCAGCGGCGTCGAGAACAGCGAGGTCGGCCACGCCGCCAGGTTGCACGCGAGCACGTAGAAGCCGAGGGCGGTCGAGCCGAGCATCCCGCCGACGATCAGCTGGTCCGCGTACCCGACGGCGAAGACGACGATGCTGGCGCCGGCGAGCGGAAGGCCGAAGGCGAGGAGCGCCCTGGCCTGGCCGCGGTCGAAGCCGAAGCGGTACGGGAGCGGCGAGAAGACCAGGAACAGCACCGCCGCCACCGAGCTCCCGGCCAGCCGCCCGAGGGCGAGGCTCATCGGGCCGAAGCCGACGAGCGCGAGCACCACGGAGACGACGGCGCCGACCCAGACGTTGGCCTGGTCGGCGACCGCGCGCTTGTCCTGCCGGAAGGTGCGCTGGAGCAGCGCCGCGGGCGTCGAGACCGCGCCGTCGATCACGACGGTCAGCAGCAGAAGGCGCACCACGTCGGTGGCTCCCGCGTCGCCCAGCGCCGCGGTGTACAGCGGGGCGGCGATCCAGCCCGCGACGCACAGCGCGACGCTGCCCGCGACCGAGATGGTGGTCACCGTCGGGGCGATCAGCTTGGGGTCGCCGGGCCAGCGCACGATGGCGAGGCTGACCCCGAGCTCGTTGAACGAGAGGATCGCCATCAACGCGACGAACGCGACCGCGTAGGTGCCGAACGACTCCGGGCCGAGCACCCGCGCCAGCACGATGCCGATGCCGACCGTGCCGAGCCGGGAGAACGCGGTGCTCGCCAGGCTCCAGCCGAGCGCCTGTGTCGCGCCGGGAGCCCGCTTCGCGCCCGGCGTCCGCGTGCCGCGGGTGGGCCGGGCCGGCCCGGTCATGCCGCCGCCGTCCCCGAGGCCCGGTCGGCGGCGGCGAGCGTGCGCTCGGCCACATAGGCGACCTGCTCGTCCGTCAGTCCCGGGTAGATCGGGAGGGAGAGGATGCGGCCCGCCGTACGCTCCGCCACCGGCGCGCTCGTCGCCGCGGTCTCGACGCCCGCGAAGGCGGGGAGCAGGTGCACGGGCGCCGGGTAGTGGATGCCCACCCCGATGCCGTCCTCGAGCAGCGCCGCGAGCACCGCGTCGCGCTCGTCGACCTGCACGACGAACTGGTGGTAGACGTGCACGACGCGGTCCGAGACCGGCGGCGCGACGACGGCGCTGCCGGCGAACGCGTCGCGGTACTGCTCCGCGATCTCGCGGCGGCGGGCGTTCCAGGCGTCCAGGTGCCGCAGCTTCGCCGACAGCACGGCCGCCTGCAGCGAATCGAGGCGGGAGTTGGTGCCGATCTCCAGGTGCTCGTACTTGCGCACCCCGCCGTGGTTGCGCAGACGCTGCACGCGTTCGGCGACGACATCGGAGGAGGTGATGACGGCGCCGCCGTCGCCGTACGCGCCGAGGTTCTTGCCGGGGTAGAAGCTCGTCCCCGCGGCGACGCCGAGCGACCCGGCGCGACGTCCGTCGAGCTCGGCGCCCTGCGCCTGAGCGGCGTCCTCCAGCAGCACGATGTCGTCGCCGCAGACCGCGGCGAGCGCGGTCATGTCGGCCGGCTGCCCGTACAGGTGCACGGCGAAGACGGCGCGGGTGCGCGGCGTGATGCGCTCGGCCACGGACGCCGGGTCGATCAGGAAGTCCTCCCGGCAGTCCGCGAAGACCGGGGTCGCCCCGGCGCGCACGACCGCCTCGGCGGTCGCCACGAACGTGTTCGCGGGGACGATCACCTCGTCGCCCTCCCCGATGCCGGCGCCGCGCAGGGCGAGCTCCAGCGCATCGGTGCCGTTGCCGACGCCGATCACGTGGCCGGCGCCGCAGTACGCGGCGAACTCCTCCTCGAAGCGGGTGACGTCCGGGCCGAGGATGTAGCTGCTGCCCGCCATGATGCGGTCGAACGACGCCTGCACCTCCGCGGCGATCAGACGGTGCTGGTAGCCCAGGTCGAGCATGGGGACGCGCATGGTCATGACTCCTCCTCGATGTGAAGCGGGCGGGCGGGCACGCCGGCCCAGACCTCACCGTCCGGGACGTCCGCCACGACGACGGATCCCATGCCGACGACGGCCTCGCGGCCGACCGTCTGCGTCTGGCGGACCGAGGAGTTCATCCCCAGGTAGGCCGCCTCTCCGATGTGCACGCCGCCGCCGAGGCTGACCCCGGCCGCGAGCGTCGCGTAGTCCGCGACCACGTCGTCGTGCGTGATCGTCACGTTGGGCATGAGCACCACGTGGTCGCCCAGCCGGGCGTCCGCCGTGAGCACGGCCCCCGCCAGCAGCACGCTGCCGGAGCCGACGGTGCACGACTGCGGGATGCGCACCGCACGGTCCGCGACCGTCGCGTACCGGTCGGGCCGCACGCCGAGGTCGGCCAGCCGCTGCACTATGGCCCTGCGCGCCTTCCCGGAGCCGACGCAGACGACCAGGTCGGCGTCGTACTCGGCCGCGTGGGCGAGGCCGCCGAGCACGCGGACGCCGCCGACGAGCTCGCCGCGCAGCGCCGGGTCGTCGTCCAGGATGCCGACGACGCGGTGGCCGTCCAGGTCGGCCGAGAGCACCTCGCGGGCGAGGCCGCCCGCGCCGAGCAGCAGCACGTTGGTCATGCCGCACCCCGCACGTCCGCCGCCTGCCGCAGGCCGTCGACCACGCGGAGCTGGTCCGCGTCGGTGAGCTCGTGGTACACGGGCAGGATGAGGCTGTTGTCGGTGAGCCGCTCGGTGACCGGCAGCGGCACGGACCCGGTGTCGAGGCCGCGGTACGCGGGCTGCCGGTGGGCGGCCATGATGCCGCGGCGCGCCGAGACGCCCGCCTCCGCGAGCACCTCCATCGTCCGCTCACGCGTGGCGCCGAAGCCGGGCTCCACCTCCACCCAGTACGACTGGAAATTGGAGGTGCCCCAGGCCGGGTCGGCCACCGGCCGCAGGCCCGGGATGTCGGCCAGCAGCTCGGTGTACCGGGCGGCAAGCTCGCGCCGGCGGCGCACGATCTCGGGGAGCCGACCGAGCTGCACCAGCCCGACCGCCGCCTGCAGATCGGTCATCCGGTAGTTGAAGCCGATCTCGGTGTACTCCTCCGCGGGCGCGAGCAGGCTCGCCTGACGGTCGGCGGCGGAGATGCTCATGGCGTGCTCGCGCAGCGTGCGCGCCCGCGCGGCCCAGGCCGGGTTCGCGGTGGTCAGCATCCCGCCCTCCCCCGTCGTGAGCAGCTTCCGCGGGTGGAACGACCAGGCGGTCACGTCGGCGCCGGAGCCGACCGGGCGCCCGCGGTAGGTCGAGCCGGCGCCGCACGCGGCGTCCTCGATCACGACGATGCCGCGGGGGTCGCACACCGCGCGGATGGCGTCGAGGTCGGCGGGGACACCGCCCTGATCGACCACGATGACCGCCCGCGTGCGCGGCGTCAGCGCCTCCTCGACCGTCTCGGCGGTGAGGTCGCCGGTGAGCGCGTCCACGTCGGCGAAGACCGGCCGGGCGCCGACGTAGGTCGGGGCGTTCGCCGTCGCGATGAAGGAGAAGGACGGGACGACCACGTCGTCGCCCCGTCCTATCCCGGCCACGACGAGCGCGAGGTGCAGGGCCGTCGTGCAGTTCGACGTCGCCACCGCGTACGGCGACCCCATCGCGGCGGCGAACTCCTGCTCGAACCGTGCGACGCGCGGCCCCTGGGCGACCCAGCCGGAGGCGATCACCTCGGTGACGGCGGCGATCTCCTCCTCGCCGAGCCACGGCTTCATGACGTTGATGCGGTTCACGAGTTCACCAGCGCCCGTCCGGCGGCGATCTCCTCGCGGAGCGGACGCCACCACTCGACCAGTTCGCGCAGGCCCTCGGCCAGCGGGACCTCGGCGGTGAAGCCGAGGTCGCGCTGCGCGGCGGTGATGTCCGCCAGCCGCCGCGTGACGCCGTTGACCGCGCGCTCCGGGCCGTGCTCCACGGCGAGGTCGGAGTCCATGGCCTGCAGCAGCGCCTCGGCGAGGCCCAGCAGGCTCGTCTCCTCGCCGCTCGCGATGTTGTAGACGCCCTCGTGGATGTCGGCGGTCGCCGCCAGGATGTTCGCGCGGGCGATGTCGCGGGTGAAGACGAAGTCCATCGTCTGCTGCCCGTCGCCGAAGATCAGCGGGGGCTTCCCGTCGGCGATGCGCTCCATCCAGCGCACGAGCACCTCGGTGTACAGGCCGTGCACGTCCATCCGCGGGCCGTAGACGTTGAAGTAGCGGAGGATGACGTAGTCGAGCCCGTTCATCGCGCGGAAGCTGCGCAGCATCCCCTCGTTGAACGACTTGGCGGCGCCGTAGAAGGTGTCGTTGTTGTGGTGGTGGTGGCGTTCCGGCGTGGGGAACTCCTCCGCGAGGCCGTAGACGGAGGCGCTGGAGGCGCTGATGAGCTTGTCCACCCGGTGCCGCACGGCCGACTCGTAGACGTTGAAGGTGCCGTCGACCAGCACCTCGAGGGCGAGCCGCGGCTCCTCCGCGCACTGCGTGATGCGGATGGCGGCCTCGTGGTAGACCAGGTCCTTGCCGCGGGTGAGGTCGTCGACGAGGTCGCGGTCGCGCAGGTCGCCCTCCACGAGCGTCACGCGGCCGGAGGCCAGGGCGTCGTCGAGGTTGGCGACGCGCCCGCGCACCAGGTTGTCGAGCACGTCGACGTGGGCAACGCCCGCGTCGAGCAGCTGGTCGACGATCTGCGAGCCGATGGTGCCGGCGCCCCCGGTGACCAGGACGTCGGCTCCGGCGAGGGCGGTCACCGCGCACCCGCCAGCTGCTCGGCGTCGACCGGCGCGACCGCGGCGGCGGCTCCGCCCGCATCCAGGCTGCGGCTCGCCGCCTCCAGCACAGAGAGCACGCGGAGGCCCGCGTTGCCGTCCGTGCGCGGCGCGCGGCGTTCGCGGATGCTCTCGGCGAACTCGGCCGCCATCTGCCCGAGCGCCTCGCGCTCCGGCAGGGCCGGCGACCAGGTGTCGCCCAGCCGGTACGAGACCGTCGCGGCGGTGCGCTCGACGCCGTCCACCGCCTGCAGCCCGAGGTCGACACCGCGGTCGTAGACGCTGATCCGCTGCTGCGGGTTCAGGTCGTCCCAGACCAGCGTGCGCTTGGTGCCGCCGATGACCATCTGGCGGATCTTGGTGGGGCTCAGCCAGTTGACGTGCACGTGGGCCATCGCCCCGTTCTCCAGCGGGAGCACCAGGTAGCCGACGCACGCCTTGCCCGCGCCGAGCGGGTCGGCGCCGTGGGCGGAGACGGTCGCAGGACGCAGGCCGCCCGGCAGCACGAAGTCGATGATCGACAGGTCGTGCGGCGCGAGGTCCCAGAACACGTTCACGTCCGGCTGGATCAGGCCGAGGTTGATCCGCGTGGAATCGACGAAGAGGATGTCGCCGAGCGCGCCCTCCTCGATCAGCTCCCGGATCTTCAGCACCGCCGGGGTGTAGCAGTACGTGTGGTCCGCCATCAGGACGAGACCGCTCGCCGACGCCATGTCGACCATGGCGCGACCCAGGTTGCTGGCATCGGCGAGCGGCTTCTCGACCATCACGTGCTTGCCTGCGGCGAGCGCCTTGATGGCGAGACCGTGGTGGGTCCGTGCGGGCGTCGCGATCGCGACTGCGTCCACATCGTCCCGGGCGAGGAGGTCGTCGACGTCGGTGACGACGTCCACCCCTCCCACGCGGGCGGCGAGACCCTCCGCCCGCTCACGGTCGAGATCGCAGATGGCGACGAGCCGCCAGTCCGGGCTGACCGAGAAGTTCCTGGCCAGGTTCGGGCCCCAGTAGCCGGCGCCGATCACCGCGATCCGTAGTTGGTTGTCCATGTGCCCCCAGCACCTTTCTTGTCGTCGGGGCGGTGTCGGGCCACCGTCCCTGGCTTGCTGCACGTCGCTACTGCGCGGCCACGAAGTGGACGTCCACCCAGTAGTTGTGCGAGACCGTGTTGTTCGGGAAGGCCGAGGACGAGTACGTGTACGCGCCGCCGTTCGGCAGGGTCGAGAGGGGACCGTTGGTCACCGCGTTGGCGAGGCCACCGACGTCCACCGCGTACGCCGTCCCGGTCGTGTCGTAGGACGCCCGGTACTCGGTGTTCGGCGTGATGGTCACCGGCGTCGTGAAGTAGACGTCCTGCCAACCACTCGCCGTCTCGCCGGAGCCGGGTGCGCTGGCGAGCTTGTTGCCCGCCGCGTCCCACAGGTAGACGGTGTGCGTTCCGGTGTCGCCGCTCGCCTTGTAGTAGCGGATGCCGGTGATCGTCCCGGCGACGCTGGCGGTGAACCGCACGGCCAGCTGCGGGGACTGCACGTCGCTCCAGTTCGGGTTGGCGGGCGTCGCCGTGGCCGGGAAGATCGAGACCCCCGGGTTCGGCGGCGTCGTGGTGCCGCCTCCGGTCGTGCCGCCGCCGGTCGTGGTGCCGCCACCCGTCGTCCCACCCCCGGTCGTGCCGCCGCCCGTCGTGCCGCTCGCAGCGGGCTTGAAGACGATGTCCACGAAGTAGTTGGTGGAGTTGTACGAGTACGTCGGGAAGCCGCCGGCCGAGCCGTACAGGTAGCGGCCGTTCGACCCGGCCGGTGCGGTCAGCGGTCCGTTCGTGACGCTGGACGCGAAGCCGGCGGGTGTGTACGAGTAGTTGCCCTTCGGCGCGAGGTACGACACCACGTAGCTCGTGCCCGCCGTCAGCGTGACCGGCGTGGAGAGCTGTGCGGTCTGCCAGCCGCTCGTCGTCTCGTTCTGGAACGTGACGGAGGCGAGCTTGGTCCCGGTCGCGCTCCAGAGCGATCCGACGTGGGTGCCGGTGTTGGTGCTGCCCTTGTAGAACCGGATCGCCGTCACATCGCCCGCCTGGCTGGCGCTGAACACCATGCCCAGCTCGACCGCGGACGCGTCGTCGGTCGCCGCCGGCGTCGCCGGCGTGGAGTTGCCGAGCAGTGTGTACTGGGTGACCGTCGCCGCCTTGACCGTAAAGGACCAGGTCTGGGTCGGCAGCGTCGCCCCAGCGGTGGACGTCACGCCGGAGAGGGTCATGGTGACGGTGGCTCCGGCCGGAAGCGGCTGCGACGGCGTGAACGTGATGGTCGTCCCGTCGGTCGAGAGCGCCGCCGTTCCGGCGATGGCGGTCGATCCGTTGGCCGCGGTCAGACTCCAGCCGTTGGCGATCGGGGTCGAGAGCGTCACGGAGACGGGGGTGGCCGGGTCGACCTCGACGGCGCCGTTCGCGGGCGACTGCGAGACAACGGAGATCGGGTCCGGCGGCTTGGTGAACACCACGTCCACCAGGTAGCTGGTGCTCACCGACGCCGTCGGGAACGCGTCCGTGTAGTTGAACGTGCCCGCCTGCCACGGCGCGGTGAGCGGTCCGCGGGTGACCGCCGAGGCGAACTGCCCGGAGGTGGCCGAGTAGTTGCCGGTCGGGCTGCGGTAGCTCACGACGTAGGTGGTCCCTGCGGTGATGTTGACCGGCGTGCTGAACAGCACCGTCTGCCACCCCGAGGTCGACTCGTTCTGGAAGGTCGCCTGCGCGAGCTTCGTTCCGGTGGACGACCACAGCGTGCCGACGTGCGTTCCGGTGTTGGCCTGGTTCTTGTAGAACCGCACGCCGGTCACCTGACCGTCGACGCTGCTGCTGAACGACATGCCGAGGGTCACCGGGGAGTCCGCGACCTGCAGCGTCGTCGGCACGGTCGTGTCCGTGAAGACGCCGCACGGGCAGACTCCCGGCGCCGTGTCCGGCTTCGCCGTCGTGAAGCTCCAGGTGCCGCCGGAAGAGAGCACCACGTTGTTGGCGTCCTTCGCCGTCAGGGCGACCGAGTACTGGACGAAGCCGTTCAGCGCCGAGGTCGGCGTGAAGGTCGCGGTCCGGGTGGTGGACGTGTACGAGACGGTGCCGGGCACCGTGACGCCGTTCGGGTCCTTCACCGTGAAGGCGATGTTGGCGGAGGGGACGTCCCGCGAGAGCACGGCGCCGATCGTGGTGGACGCGGCCACCGACGACGAGCCGGGCAGCGGCCACTGGCCGGTCGCCACCAGGGGCGAGGTGTCGGTCGGGGTGAACAGCGCGTCCACCCAGTAGTTGCCGCCCTGGTACTGGCTGACCGGGTACTCGCCCAGCGTCGTGTTGTAGACGCCCGCGACCGAGCCGAACCCGCCCGCGACCGTGAACGGCGCATTGGTCTGGTTCCCGTACGGCCACTGGTAGGCCGTCGCCGCGTAGTGGCCGTTCGGCGCCGTATAGCTGATCGTGTACGAGGTGCCGGTGGTCACGGCGACCGGGGAGACGAAGTTGGCGCTCTGCCATCCGGACGCGGTCTCGGTGCCGAAGGTGACGGTCGCGAGGCGGTTGCCGTTCGCGTCCCACAGGGAGCCGGTGTGCGTGCCGGTGTTGGCCGTCGACTTGTAGAAGCGGACACCGCTGATGAAGCCGTTCTGGGTCGGCGTGAACCGCAGTCCCAGCTCGACCGCCGAGCCGTCGCCCGAGTCGGCGGCGGCGGGTGCCTGCGAGCCGAAGAAGCTGTACGGTCCGGTCACGTTGACGGTGCGCGAGACCGGGGTGGACAGGTTGGCGCTGTCGTCGGAGGCCCGGACCTGGAGTGCGACGCTGCCGATGCCGTGCTGCACGTAGGTGTAGCTCCACGAGGTGGTGCCGTTCGCCGGGTGCCACGTCGTGCCGCCGTCGGTGGACACCTCCACGCCCGCGACCACGCCGCCGAGGTCCGAGGCCGAGCCGCTGATGGTCACGGAGGCGCCGTTGGCGATGTTCGCGTTCGCCGCCGGGGCGGCGATGGTGACCGTCGGGGCCGTCTTGTCGGTGCTCGCGGTCGCCGCGGTGAGGTTGCTCGACAGCGATCCTGGCTGCACGCCCATGTCGGCGAAGAGGTTCACCTCGGCCTGCTGCATCCGGGTGTCGGCCGCGGCGCCGGAGCCGTCGTGCTCGGCGTCGAGACCCCACGACCACTGGATGGTGCCCGCGCCGAACACCAGCGCTCCGCTGGACGCGCGGTAGAGCGTGATCGAGTGCGTCGTCGTGCCGGCCGCGACCTGCTGGCCGAAGTCCTGCAGGTACTGCGGCGACGTGCCCGTGGTCGTCGAGAGCCGGATCAGACCGGCCGGACTGAAGCCGTTGTCCTTCACCTCGTCGGACTCGTAGCCGATCGTGTGCGCGGCGAGCGCCGTGCTGGAGGAGAACATGGTCGACAGGCCCGTGTTCCTCCACAGCCGCGTCTTGCCCTGCGCCTGCGTCACCGTGATCGGGAGGTCGGTGAAGTTCGACATGTACATCGTCCCGGTGAGGGCGTTCTCCGGCAGCCCGGCGCCGTTCGCCTGCGAGGCGAAGCGCGGATCGCGCCAGGTGCCCGTCCACTCGGGCGTCGGGTCGATCTTGTCGTTGGCCCAGGTCTCCTTGTACGACACGAGGGTGCGGTAGCTCGTGGGCGTTCCGGCGACCGACGACTCGTAGCGGGTGTGCCAGTAGACCTCGTTGCCGGAGAGGAACTGCGCGTTCACGCCAGCGTTGATGGCCGCCTGGATGTTGGCCCGCTGGTTGGCGGAGACGTACTCGTCGTGTCCGACCGAGAGGAAGACCTTGTGGTTCTTCAGCAGCGAGCCGTAGCGGTCGGCGTCCACGCCGCTCATGTAGGCGGTGTTGTAGCCGTTCTTCTCCAGGAAGCGCACCATCGGGTACTCGGCGCTGAAGTAGTAGTCGCGGCCCTCGTTGTCGCCGCGGGTGACGATCGGCCGGTTGTAGCTGATCTTGTAGGCGCGGCCGTTCGCGGCGCCCTGGTAGAAGTCGGACCCGCCGTAGGTGTTGTAGGCCTGCCAGGTCGGGTCGGAGGTCTGGAACAGCACCGGCGCCGTGCTCGCGTCGTTGCGCACGATGAACGGGATCTGGCTCTTGCCGCCGGTGTCGGTGCGGGTCAGCAGCGCGATGTAGACGCCGGAGACGGCGGAGGGCGGAACGGTCCAGGAGGCGGACAGGCTCCAGTTGCCGCAGTCGGTGAGCTCGGTCGTCGCGTCCCAGTAGCACTGCGGCTGCGTCTGCGGCAGCGTCGCCGACGGGGTGACGTCGTCGATCTTCCGGGCGCCGAGGCCCTTGTAGTACCCGGTGCGGAAGATCTGGATGGTGTACGCCCGCGCGTCGGTGTCGATCTTGAAGCCGATGGTCCCGCCGATGTTGACGCTGATGTCGGTGGAGAAGCCCTGGATGCTGTCGTCGCCGGCGCCGTTGATGTCCCAGACGCCGGGATCGGTTCCGGTGATGGCGTTCTCGCACACGATCGGGTTCGCTGCGGAGTTGCAGCCGTTGTCGGCTCGCGCCGGCTGGCTGACCGCGAACGCCAGCCATGCGAAGAGGACGGCCACCATCGTCACGGACAGCGCCGTGAGGAGGGGCCAGCGCCGGCCGGGGCGCGTCAACAGGGCTTGAGCTTTTCTCACATCTGAGAGATTGTCACAAATCAGTGAGAAATGCTCACCCCCTAATTGGGGGAGGTCCGGGGAGCGCACGCCTCCCGTAGTCTCAGAAAGTGACTATTCCTCACTCGACTGGCGCCGTGATCATCCCCGCGCACAACGAGGGTGCGGTGATCGGCCGCACGCTCACCCGCCTCCGTCCGCTCCTCGACGACCCGGACGTTGACGTGCTGGTCGTCTGCAACGGCTGCGTCGACGACACCGCCGAGGTGGCCCGTCGCTTCCCCGGCGCCGTGGTCCTGGAGATCGATGCGTCCTCCAAACCCGCCGCCATGAACGCCGGAGACCGCGCCACCGAGCGCTGGCCGCGACTGTACCTCGACGCCGACATCGAGGTCGAGCCGTCCGCGGTGTACGCGGTGTTCCGTCAGCTGGCGGAACCGGAGCAGATCGTGGCCGCACGCCCCGAAGCGGCCTTCGACACCGCGGACGCGAGCTGGCCGGTCCGCGCCTACTACCGTGCGCGCACGCGGCTGCCCGAGGAAGGCGTCCGGCTGTGGGGCGCCGGCGGCTACGCCGTCTCGCGGAAGGGGCACGAGCGCTTCGCCGCCTTCCCCGAGGTCACCGCAGACGACTCCTACTTCGACGCGCTCTTCTCCGACGACGAGAAGACGGTGGTGCCCACCCCACCGATGCGTATCAGGACGCCGCAGACGTCCTCCGCGCTGCTCGCCATCCTCACCAGGCACCGCCGCGGCCACGTCGAGCTCTCGTCCGTCCCCGCCGGGTCCGGCCAGCGCCTGCGCGCGGTCGCCGGGACGGTGCGCGGCCCCCGCTCCGCCCTCGATGCCGCCTGCTACGCGGCGTTCGCGGTGGTGGCGCACCTGCGCAGCCGCTCCGTCGTCGGCAGCGGGACGTCGCGCTGGGAGAAGGACGCCTCCACGCGCACCGCGGCCGGGGTGCACTGATGAGGATCACGCTTCCCCCGGCCGAGGCCGTCCACGACCTCTGCGTCGTCGGCGCCGGACCCGTCGGCCTGTCCCTCGCCCTGGAGGCGGCCGACGCCGGCCTGCACGTGCTGCTGCTCGACTCGGGCACCGAGGCCTCCGGCCGCAAGGACAAGCCCGTCGCGCTCCGCCACCGCGACACGATCGTCGACGAGGAGCGGCACGCGCCGGAGCTGCAGACGCAGCGCGCGGGGATCGGCGGCGCCTCCTGGATGTGGGGCGGCCGCTGCGTGACGTACGAGCCGGTCGACTTCGAGAAGCGCGACTACATCCCCGACTCGGGCTGGCCCATCGGCTTCTCCGACATCGCACCGTGGCGCCCGAAGGCCCAGGAGTACCTGGACTGCGGCGCCGGCGGCTTCGCGGCAGACGACCCGGACTGGGAGGGCCTCGGCGAGCTGCGCATGTCGCAGCTGGAGCGCTGGGCCCGCCAGCCGAAGCTCGGGCCGCGGCTCGGCGCCGCCGTGCTCGCGCACCCGCGCATCGACGTGCTCGAAGGGGCGCACGTGGTCGGCCTGGACTTCTCGGACGACGGCAGCGCCCTCCACGGCCTGCGCCTGCTGCACCACGGCGAGCCCGCCACGCTGCCGGTCCGCCGCTGTGCGCTCGCCGCCGGCGGCACCGAGACGGTCCGGCTGCTGCTCGCGGCCCAGCGGGAGCTGCCCGACGCCTTCGGCGGCGTGGACGGCCCGCTCGGCCGGTACTACATGGGTCACGCCACCGGCTCCGTCGCCGAGATCGTCCTCGACGACCCCGCCGACTTCGACGTGCTCGACTTCCACCGCGACGAGCACGACAGCTACACCCGGCGGCGGTTCTCCCTCCCCGGCGACGCGCTCACCCGCCACGAGCTGTTGAACACGAGCTTCTACCTCGACAACCCGCCGTTCTACGAGCACGAGCACAAGAACCCGACCCTCTCCGCGGTGTTCCTGGCGCTCGCGTTCGCGCCCGTCGGCCGCCGCATCCTGGCCGAGGGGATCCGCCTGCGCCACATCGGCCCGCGGCCGCGCCACTACGGAGCTCACATCCTCAATGTGCTGCGCCGGCCGTTCCGGGCGATCGCGGACAGCCTCGACATCCTGCGCTGGCGCTACCTCTCGCGGGTGCGCAAGCCCGGCTTCCTGCTGCGGACCGACAACGGCCGGTACGCCATCCACTACCACGCCGAGCAGATCCCCAACCCGGACAGCCGGCTCACCCTCGACGGCGGGACGAACCCGGACGGCACCCCGACCCTGCGCATCGACTTCCGCTACACCGACCAGGACATCGACTCGGTGCTGCGCTTCCACGCGCTGCTCGACGAGCGGCTCCGCGCCGCCCGCCGTGGACGCATCGAGTACCTCGACCCGCCCGAGCGGCGGGCGGCCGCGGTGTGGGCACAGTCGACGGACGGCTTCCACCACATCGGCACGACGCGCATGAGTGCGGAGCCGGGCGACGGCGTGGTGGATGTGGACTGCCGCGTGCACGGCGTCGACAACCTCTACATCGCGTCCAGCTCGGTGCTGCGCACGTCGGCCGAGGCGAACCCGACGTTCACCGCGGTGTGCCTGGCTCTGCGGCTCGCCCACCACGTGGCCGAGGTCGCGGGCGCCGAGACGGTCGCAGCTGCGGACGAGGCGACGGCGCGCGTCGGCTGACCGCGCGGGTCAGGCGACCGCGAACCGGTCGGTCGCCTCGATCAGCGCGTCGAGGATCCCCGGCTCGTCGAAGGCGTGGCCCGCATCCGGGATCAGGCGCAGCTCGGCCTCCGGCAGCGCGCGATGCAGCGCCCACGCCGTCATCGGCGGAGTGCAGGCGTCGTAGCGGCCCTGCACGATCACGGTCGGGATGCCGGCCAGCTTCGGCGCGTCCCGGATCAGCTGGTCCTTCTCGAACCAGCCGCCGTGGACGAAGAAGTGGTTCTCGATCCGCGCGAACGCGACGGCGTGCGTCGGCTCGACGAACTGCTCGACCAGCTCCGGCCGCGGCAGCAGCGTGATGGTGGACGACTCCCAGCGCGACCACGCCACCGCGGCCGGCAGGTGCACGGCCGGGTCGGGGTCCGTCAGCAGGCGGTGGTAGGCGCGGATCAGGTGCCCGCGCTCCTCGACCGGCACCGGCTCCAGGAACCCCTCCCACAGGTCGGGGAACAGCGCCGCCGCCCCGCCCTCGTAGAACCAGTCCAGCTCCTCCGGGCGCAGCGTGAAGATGCCGCGCAGCACCAGCTCTGTCACCCGCTCGGGATGGGTCTGCGCGTACGCGAGGGCCAGCGTGCTCCCCCACGACCCGCCGAACACCTGCCAGCGCTCGACGCCGAGGTGCTCGCGCAGGCGCTCGATGTCGTCCACCAGGTGCCAGGTCGTGTTCACCGCGAGGTCGGCCTCCGGCTCGCTGGCGTGCGGGAGGCTGCGGCCGCACATCCGCTGGTCGAACAGCACGATGCGGTACCGCTCCGGGTCGAACAGCCGCCGGTGAGCCGGCGACGTGCCGCCGCCCGGGCCGCCGTGCAGGAAGACGACCGGCTTGCCCTCGGGGTTGCCGCTCACCTCCCAGTACAGCCGCTGGCCGTCTCCGACCTCCAGCATGCCGCTCTCGTGGGGCTCGATCTCGGGGTAGAGACTGCGCATCCCCCGAGGGTATCGGCTCGCTACAGCCGCGTCCCCGGAACGGAGAACGTGTCGCAGGCGGCCGCCCCCTGGCGGTACCCGGTCGTGAACCAGCGCTGGCGCTGCTCCGACGAGCCGTGCGTCCACCCCTCCGGGCTGACCCGGCCGGTGGCGGCCTGCTGGATGCGGTCGTCGCCGACCGCCGCCGCGGCGCTCAGCGCGTCGGCGATCTGGGCGTCCGTGATGGGCTGGAGGAAGCGGTGGCCCTTGCGGTCCGTGGTGGTCGACGCGGCCCCCGCCCAGCTGCCCGCGAAGCAGTCGGCCTGCAGCTCGGTGCGGACGCTGTCCGACGCCGGACCCGTCTGCCTGCTCTGGTGCTGCTCCATGATGCCGGCGAGGTTCTGGATGTGGTGGCCCCACTCGTGCGCGACGACGTACATCTCCGCCAGCGGGCCGCCGCTCGCGCCGAACCGCGACCGCAGCTCGTCGTAGAAGCCGGTGTCGATGTAGAGCGTGCGGTCGGGCGGGCAGTAGAACGGGCCGACCGCGCTGGTCGCCCCGCCGCATCCCGTGCTGGTCTGGTCGGTGAACAGGATGAACTCGGGCGACGAGTACGCGCCGCCCAGCTGCGGCAACTCGTCGGACCAGTACGCGTCGAGCGAGGCGGCGGCGCCCTGCATGCGGCAGTCGATGCTGGCGTTCGCCTCGGCGCCGGTCTCGCAGCTGACGGCCTGGTCGCCCGTGCCGATCTGCTGGGTGCCGCCCGCGTCGCCCCCGCCGACGAGGCCGGAGAGGTCGACGCCGAACAGCTGGGCGATGAGGAAGACCGCGACGGCGCCGAGGCCCACGCCGCCCGCGGCGATCCCGGTCGTGCGTCCGCGGCGGCGCACCTTGCCGCCGCTGATGTCGGCATTCGGGTCGAACGTCATGTCGCCCACCGTACGCCCGGTCTAGGCTCGGTTCGTGAGCGCATCCACGACACCCGTGACCGTCACCGTGACCGGCGCAGGGGGCCAGATCGGCTACGCCCTGCTGTTCCGCATCGCCTCCGGGCAACTGCTCGGCCGCGACGTCCCGGTGCGGCTGCGGCTGCTGGAGATCCCGGCCGGGCTGCGCGCGGCGGAGGGCACCGCGCTCGAGCTGGAGGACGGCGCCTACCCGCTGCTGCACGGCGTCGACGTGACCGACGACGCCCGCGCCGCCTTCGACGGCGTGAACATCGCGCTGCTCGTCGGCGCCCGCCCGCGCGGGCCCGGGATGGAGCGCGCCGACCTGCTGGAGGCGAACGGCGCCATCTTCGGACCGCAGGGCGAGGCGATCAACGCCGGGGCCGCGTCCGACGTGCGGGTGCTGGTCGTCGGCAACCCGGCCAACACGAATGCGCTCATCGCGAGCGCGCACGCGCCCGACGTGCCGGCCGAGCGGTTCACCGCCATGACGCGGCTCGACCACAACCGGGCCGTCGCCCAGCTGGCGCGGCACCTGCACGTGCCGGTGCGGTCCGTCGACGGCGTGATCGTGTGGGGCAACCACTCCGCGACGCAGTACCCGGACCTGTCGCACGCGACGGTCGACGGCCGGCCGGCGACCGAGCTGGTGGACGAGCGCTGGCTGGCCGACGAGTACATCCCGCGGGTCGCCAAGCGCGGCGCGGAGATCATCGACGTGCGGGGCTCGTCGTCGGCGGCGTCCGCCGCGAGCGCGGCCATCGACCACGTGCACGACTGGGTGAACGGCACGGGCCGGCGCTGGACCAGCGCGGGCATCGTCTCCGACGGCTCGTACGGCGTGCCGGAGGGCCTGATCTCGTCGTTCCCCGTCCGTTCGGTGGACGGCGCCTGGCGGATCGTGCCGGACCTGTCGATCGACGCGTTCTCGCGCGCCCGCATCGACGCCTCCGTCGCGGAGCTGGTCGCCGAGCGCGCCGCGGTCCGCACCCTCGGCCTGCTCTGACCCCGTCCTCCCGGCTCCCAGCTCCCACGCCAACAGCTCCGGACTTCTTCGAGCGATTCGGCGCGAATCGGTCGAAAAAGTCCGAAGCTGTCGGCTGGGGTGCGGGTCAGCGGGACTTGTGGGACTTCTCGGGCGTCGGGAGGGTGCCGGCGGCGCGGCGCTCGGCGTAGTAGGCGCGGGCCTCGGCCTGGCGCTCGGCCTCCGCGCCCGACGCGATCTTCGCGCGGACCAGCTCCGGGCCGTAGCCGAACGCGTCCACCAGGTCGACGGCGTGCGGGCGGATGCGGGTCAGCAGCCGGTCGATGTACGCGCTGACGGCCTGCGCGCGCTGCGGCGACAGCCGGCCGTTCATCAGGTACCAGGCCAGGTGCTTCTCGATCAGCCCGAATCCGAACAGGTCACGCAGCCACGTCAGCACCTGCTTGGTGCCGGCGTCGGGGGCCTGCTCCAGCGCGTCCGTGAACGCCTCCCACTGCAGCAGCTCGCCGTGCGCCCGAGCCGCCTCGATGAGGTCGTTCTGCTGCGAGTTGAACAGGTCGGCCGCCGCCTTCTTGCCCAGCTTGGAGGCGGGACGCAGCTTCCCGGCGGCGGTCGCGATCATCGTCTCCACGCGGTCGGTGAGCAGTTCGCGCTGGGTCGCGGGCTCCTGCAGCCAGTTCACCGAGCGCGCGGTCGATCCGAAGTCGCGCACGGTCTGGGCGACGCTGCGGAGGCCGGTGCCGTGGTACGCCTTGCCCGCCGCCTGCGTGACGACGTAGCGGGCGAGCGCGCCGGCGTCCGCCTTGGCGAACTTGCGGCTGTAGTCGGTCAGCAGGCGCTTGGCCACGAGCTGCAGCAGGACGTTGTTGTCGCCCTCGAAGGTGACCCAGATGTCCAGGTCCTGCCGGAGCGAGGTGATGCGGTTCTCGGTGAGGAACCCGGCGCCGCCGCACGCCTCGCGCGCCTCCTGCAGGGTGTCGAGCGCGTGCCAGGTGCTGAGCGGCTTGAGCGCCGCCGCGATCGTCTCCAGGTCCTGCCGGTCGGCGTCGGTGTCGGCCTTGCCGCTGAACACGTCGTCGAACTTGCGCAGGAACACCTCGTGCGCGAACCCGGCCGCGTACGTCGTCGCGAGCAGCGGGAGCAGGCGGCGCTGGTGGCGCTGGTAGTCGAGCAGCACCTCCTCGTCGGTGTCGCTCCCGGCGGTGAACTGGCGGCGCTGGTCGGCGTAGGTGATCGCGATGGTCAGGCCGATCTTGGCGCCGATGGTCGACGACCCGTCGAGCGAGACGCGGCCCTGCACCAGGGTGCCGAGCATGGTGAAGAACCGGCGGCCGGGACTCTGGATGGGCGAGCTGTACGTGCCGTCCTCCGCGACGTCGCCGTAGCGGTTGAGGAGGTCCTCACGCGGGACGCGAACGCCGGTGAAGTGCAGCCGGCCGTTGTCGACCCCGTTGAGGCCGCCCTTCTGGCCGTCGTCCTCGCCGCCGATGCCGGGCAGGAAGTCGCCGTTGGCATCCCGGATCGGGACGTAGAACGCGTGCACGCCGTGGTTGACGCCCTTGGTGACGAGCTGGGCGAACACGACGGCGGCCGTCGCGTCGACCGCCGCGTTGCCCAGGTAGTCCTTCCAGGCGCCGCGGAACGGGGTGTCGAGCACGAACTCCTGCGTCTCGGGGTCGTAGGTCGCGGTCGTGGCGATGCTGGCGACGTCGGAGCCGTGGCCGGTCTCCGTCATCGCGAACGCGCCGGGCACCTCCAGCGACATGATCGCGGGCAGGTACTTCTGGTGGTGGCGTTCGGTGCCGAGGTGCAGCACGGCGGCGCCGAACAGGCCCCACTGGACGCCCGACTTGATCTGCAGCGACGGGTCGGCCGCGACGAGCTCTTCGAACGCGGCGATGTTGCCGCCGTGGTCCTCGTCGCCGCCCACGGACTTCGGGAAGGCCCGGTGCACCTGGCCGTTCTCGACCAGCAGCTTCAGCTGCTCGAAGACGCGCCTGCGGTGCTCGGCGACGGACAGCCCCTCCTGCTTCTGCATCTCCGGACGCTTCGCCAGCTCGCGCGACGCGAGCCGCACCTCCGCCCAGTCGCCAAGAAGCTGACGGCCGAGGGCCTCGACGTCGACGCGCGGTGCGGCGCCGGCGGGGGCGCGCTCGGGGACGGACGGGGCCGCGGGTGCGGCGGGGGTCGCGCTCGGGACGCGTTCGGCAGTGTCGACCATGACCTCTCCTTACGGAAATCGCGGATGCCGCCACGCTACGACGCCCCGCGCCGAGGCGAAAACCGTCGGTGCGGCGCCTACAAAACGCGGAGGCGACGCCCCCTGCGCGAGTTGTGGGAACCATCCAAAAACGGCGAAGCCCCTCCGTCGAGTCCGCACAGACTGCACGGGCGTACGGCGCGGCGTGTGGAGTCTGTGCGGAGCCGATGGAGGGGCGGGATGGGTTGTGGGTCAGGCGGCGCGGCGGGGTGCACGCGGGGTGCGCAGGTCGCGCTGGGCGGGGCGCGGGGCCCGGAGCGGCGTGGTGAGCGCGGCGCGGGCGGCGGCAGCGCCCTTCAGTTCGATCACGGTGCCGGCCGGGACCTGGGTGTCGCGCTCGATGCGCGCGCCGTTGCCGACCATGGAGTTCTCGCCGAGCTTCGCGCCGGAGCCGATCTTGACGCCGCTTCCGACGATGCAGCCGGCGCCGACGTGGACGTTGGCGCCCACGAAGGTGCGGTCCCCCACCGTGGCGCCCTTGTCGATCCAGCTGCCCGCGCCGACGTACGCGTCCATGCCGACGCGCGCGTCCGCCTCGACGTAGGCCGTCGGCTCGATGTAGGCCGACTCGGCCACCCGCGCGGTCGGAGAGACGAGTCCTCGACCGTTCGCGTGACGCTTGTACTTGATGACGGCGCCGGTCTCGTCCTCGAGCTCCTCGATCATTCGTGCCATCTACTACTTCCTCCTTCGAGATCGCCGCAGTAATCGTTCAATGACATAACACCGCCAGGCCGCAAGGAATTCCCTGGTCGTCCGGCGGAACGACGCACGGTATACCCATCGGCGGGGCAGGAGAAGGGGCTCCTCGGAAGGTGATTCGTCGCCGAGACCGGAACGGATTCCCGCGAGACCGGTCCGCGACGGATCGACGTGACCCCGGCCGTGCGCGCGCTCAGGCGCCGGTGGCCGCCACCACGGAGAGCAGCGCCTCGCCGTACGCCTCGCGCTTCTTCGCCCCGATGCCGGAGATGCCGTCGAGGTCGGCCAGCGTGGCCGGCCGGGCGGACGCGACAGCGCGCAGCGTGGCGTCGCCGAACACGATGTAGGCCGGGACGCCCTGCTCGCGCGCCTGCCCCGCCCGCCAGGTGCGGAGCGCCTGGAAGAGCGGCTCGTCCTCGGCCGAGACGCCGTCGGGCACCGCCGAGCGGGGGGACCGGGAGGGCCGCTCCAGCCGCTCCGGCTCGCGGCGCAGGACCACACGGCGGTCGCCCGAGAGCACGGCCGCGCTGTCCGGGGTGATGGTCAGGACGCCGTACTCGCCCTCCGGCTTGAGCAGCTCCTGGGCGATCAGCTGGCGGACGACGCCGCGCCACTGGCTCTCACTGAGGTCGTCGCCGATGGACCACGTCGCCAGCTGGTCGTGGCGGTACTGCTCGACGCGCGGCGTGCGCTTGCCGCGGAGGATGTCGATCAGGTGCCCCGCGCCGAAGCGCTGGTTGCGCTCACGCTGCAGGCGCACGACGGTGGAGAGGAGCTTCTGGGCGGGAACCGTGCCGTCCCAGCTCTCGGGCGGGGTGAGGCAGGTGTCGCAGTTGCCGCACGGGCCGGACTGCTGGCCGAAGTAGCCGAGCAGGTTGATGCGGCGGCACTGCACGGTCTCGCAGAGGGCGAGCATAGCGTCCAGGTGCTGGGTCATGCGGCGCCGGTGCGCGAGGTCGCCGGGCGAGTCGTCGATCATGCGGCGCTGCTGCACGACGTCTTGCAGGCCATAGGCGAGCCAGGCCGTGGAGGGCAGGCCGTCGCGGCCGGCGCGGCCGGTCTCCTGGTAGTAGCCCTCGACCGACTTCGGCAGGTCGATGTGGGCGACGAACCGCACGTCGGGCTTGTCGATGCCCATGCCGAACGCGATGGTGGCGACGACGATCACCCCGTCTTCCCGGAGGAAGCGCGCCTGCGTCGCCGCGCGCTGCGACGCCTCGAGCCCGGCGTGGTACGGCAGGGCGGTGAGGCCGCGGGCGGACAGGAACTCGGCCGTCTTCTCCACCGAGGCGCGAGACAGCGCGTAAACGATGCCGGCGTCGCCGGGGTGCTCGCTCGTGATGAAGTCGAGCAGCTGCTTGCGCGGCTCGACCTTCGGGACGATGCGGTACTGGATGTTGGGACGATCGAAGTCGGAGACAAAGTGTTCCGCGCCTTCCAGCCGGAGGCGGCTGGTCAGCTCCCGGTGCGTCGCCTCGGTCGCCGTCGCCGTGAGCGCGATGCGCGGCACCTCCGGCCAGCGGTCGGCCAGCTCGGACAGCGCCAGGTAGTCGGGGCGGAAGTCGTGGCCCCACTGCGAGACGCAGTGCGCCTCGTCGATGGCGAAGAGGGCGATGCGCCCGCGCTCGAGGAAGCGCTTGGTCGCCTCGGACGACAGGCGCTCCGGCGCGACATACAGGATGTCGAGCTCGCCGGACAGGTACGCCCGCTCGACGGCGGCTCGCGCGGCACCGTCCTGCGTGGAGTTCAGGAACGCCGCCCGCACGCCGACCGCGGTGAGCGCGTCGACCTGATCCTGCATGAGCGCGATGAGGGGAGAGACCACCACGCCCGTGCCCTCGCGCAGCAGCGAGGGGATCTGGTAGCAGAGGCTCTTGCCGCCGCCGGTCGGCATGAGCACGACGGCGTCGCCGCCACCGACCACCCGCTCGATGATGGCCTGCTGCTGCCCGCGGAAGGCGTCGTACCCGAACACCGTGCGCAGCGCCTCGGCCGCGGAGGAGAACCGCGGCGGCGTGGCGCGCACCGGCCCGGCCGCCGAGAAGGCGTCGCGCGCGGTCGTCGCTGCGCCGGAGCCACCACCGGACCGGCCGCCGCCCGCCGCGC
>QKXI01000017.1 GCA_003367665.1 Leifsonia sp. ku-ls
TCGCCTTCGGCGGCGCCCTCGGTGTAGTCGAACGCGGCCTTCGGCGTGCGCCGCTTCGCGATCCGCGCCAGGTCCTCGATCGTCAACGCCGACTCCAACCGACGCTTCTTCAGATTCAGCTCCGGCTTCTTGAACCGCATCAACTCCAACAGCTCGGCCGGCTTGGGGAACTGACGATCGACCATCCTCGTCCTCACCTCCGCGGACGCAGCGAGTACATGCCGCCGTCGACGGGCAGGATGACGCCGTTGCTCGAACCGGACGACGGCGAGGCGAGATACGCGACCGCCTCGGCGACCTCCTGCGGCCGCACCAGTCGACCGCTCGGCTGGCGGGCCTCCAGGGCGGCGCGCTCGGCCTCGGGATCGGCGGCGGAGTCGAGCAGGCGGCCCACCCACGGCGTGTCGGCGGTGCCCGGCGCGACCGCGTTGACGCGGATCCCGAGCGGGAGGAAGTCCGCCGCCAGCGCCAGTGTCATGGCCGAGATCGCGCCCTTCGACGCCGAGTAGAGCACGCGCTGGGGGAGCCCCGCCCAGGCGGCGATGGAGCTGGTCAGCACGACGGCCGCCGCCGGCGACTCGCGCAGGTGCGGGAGGGCGTGGCGCACCGTCCTGGCTGAGCCGATGACGTTCACGTTGAGGACGCGCATCCACTCCTCGTCGTCGTTCGCCTCGATGTCGCCCTGCGCGCCGATGCCCGCGTTCGCGATCACGACGTCCAGCCGTCCGGCCTGGGCGACGACCTCGGCGATGGCGTCCCGCACGCTGGCGTCGTCGCCGATGTCACAGCGGATGCCCGTGTGGGGCGCGGCCACCGCCTCCGGCGCCAGGTCGAGTGCGAACACGCGGGCGCCCTGTGCGGCCAGCTCGTCGGCGATCGCTTTGCCGAGCCCGGACGCGCCGCCCGTCACGGCGGCGACCAGGCCATCGAACTGCGACATCCTTGTCTCCTTGCGTTGTGTGGACCGGGACCGGTCAGAGAGCGGGACGGACCGTGGAGCGTTGCGCGCCGAGCCCGTCGATCTCGACCTCGACGACGTCGCCCGCCGCCAGGTAGGGGAAGCGGCCGGACAGGCCGACGCCCTCCGGTGTGCCGGTGTTGATCAGGTCGCCGGGTTCGAGCACGGTGAAGCGGCTCAGCCGGTAGACGATCTCGGCGACGTCGAAGATGAGGTCGCTCGTGGAGGAGTTCTGCCGGGGCTCGCCGTTGACGCGCGACCGGATGCCGAGGCCGGAGCCGTCGCCCACCTCCGCGGTGGGGACCAGCCACGGCCCGAGCGGGTTGAACGTCTCGAAGCTCTTGCCCTTGCTCCACTGGCCGAGCGAGCGCTGGAGCTGGTACTCGCGCTCGGAGACGTCGTTGGCGACCGCGAAGCCCGCGATGTGCGCGAGGGCCTGCTCCGGCGAGTCGAGGTAGCGCGCGCGGGTGCCGATGACGACGGCGAGCTCCACCTCCCAGTCCGTCGTCGTCGACCCCGGCGGCAGCAGGATGTCGTCCTCCGGCCCGACCACCGTGTTGGGGTGCTTGTAGAAGACGACGATGTCGGACGGCGGCTCGGCGCCGGACTCCCTGGCGTGCGCGGCGTAGTTCATGCCGATGCAGAGCACGGCCTGCGGGCGGGCGATGGGGGCGCCGATGCGCAGCCCCGCGGTCTCGAGTTCCGGGAGGTCGCCGGCGGCGGCCGCGGCGGCGGCGCGGGCGAGCCCGTCGGACGCCAGGAAGGCGCCGTCGATGTCGGAGGTCAGCGGGCGCAGGTCCCAGGTCGTGGTGCCGTCGCCGACGGCGGGGATCTCCGCACCGGGTTCGCCGAGCCGCATGAATCGCATCGAGGGTCCTTTCGCTCGCCTTCCACAGCCGAGCCTATTACTATTTCCTATAGGAATTCAAACCGGACGAGCAAGGGAGCAGCCGGATGCGCGTCGCGCTTCACTCCATTCTCCGCGACGGCCACGAGGCCGCCTACGACGCGGCGCACGCCGCGATCCCGGACGACCTGGTCGCGTCGTTCGCGCGCGTCGGCATCCACGACTGGCAGATCTGGCGGAGCGGCCGCGACCTGTTCCACCTGGTCGAGTGCGACGACTTCGCGGCCGCGATGCGCGCCCTCGACGACGACCCGGCCAACCTGCGCTGGCAGGAGTCGATCAACCGCCACGTCGACCACTTCGTCACCGCCGGCCCGGGCGCCGAAGGGATGGTGCTCCCGCTGGTCTGGACGTTGACCGCCCAGCGAGCCGACGCCTAGAGGTCCGGTCACGCGGCGGAGCCGGCAGCGAACCTTTCCCGCAGCACCGCCAGCGCGCCGCGGCGGTCGGCCGTCGCGCCGGCCTCGTGGCCGGCGCCGGGCCACTCCCGCAGAGTGACAGCGCCCGTGTAGGCCTCCGCCGCCGCCCGCGCCGTTTCCGGCGGGCAGATGTCGTCGGCCAGGCCGTCGCTGATCCAGCCCGGTGCGGTGGCGTGGCGGGCCGAGGTGACGCCGTCGACGTAGGCGAGCGTTCGTGCGACCGCGTCCACCCGGTCCGGATGCTCCTCCAGATACGCGCGGAGCTCGAGCCAGGGGCCGTTCGCCGCCAGCCGGAGGCCGAGCGGCGCCGCGGTGAGGAACGGCGCCTGGGCCAGCACGGCGACGAGTCCGGGCTGCAGGGCGCCGACGCCGAGCGCGATGCCGCCGCCCTGGCTGTTCCCGATCGCGGCGATGCGGTCGCCGTCCACCTCGTCCAGCGCGCGGAGGGCGTCGACGGCGCGCGCGGCGTCCACGAAGACGCCGCGGTAGTAGGAGCGGTGCGGGTCGTCGATCCCGTCGAGGAGGTGTCCGGTGCTCGCGCCGCCCTGCGCGTGCGTGTTCATCACGAGCTGCGCGAAGCCGGCGACCGGCCAGGTGAGGTCGTCGAGCGGGTCGAGTCGGCCGGCCCCGTAGCCGTTGAAGTGGACGACCGCCGGCAGCGCACCCGCGCGATGGCGCGGCAGCCGCAGCCAGCCGCTCACCCGCCGGCCGTCCGCCCCGGCGAACGAGACGTCGAAGACGTCGACCTCGGTGAGACCCGTGTCGACCGGCGCGCGGCGGAGGTCCAGCGGGTGCCGCCGGGCGTCGTCGAGCGCCGACGCCCAGTAGTCGGCATAGTCGTCGGGCGTGGCAAGCAGCGCCGTGCCCAGCAGGGCGGGGGCGGGGGAGCCGGACATGCGGCGGCCTTTCGGGGAGGGGGTGGGCCGGGACGGATCCCGGCCCACCCGATCGGTCAGCGGACGGTGTAGCGGAGGGCGTCGGCGCGCATGACGCCGCCCGACTCCTTCACCGCCATGAAGGTGTGCGCGCCGTTCCGGAGGCCGGAGACGCCGAACACCTTCTGCTGGGTGCGGCGGGTGTCGCTGCGGGTGTCGACCTGCTTCACGAGCTTCCCGTCCAGGTACACGTCGACGACGCCCTGGTCCGGGCCGGTGGGCGCGAGCCAGTCGACGCCCGTGCCCTCGAACGTGAACGACACCGAGGCGCCCGTCTGCGTCGTCGCGTGGACGTCGTCCAGGTAGTCGCCGCGGAAGCCGACGTTCAGCGTGGTCGCGCCGACCGGCAGCGTCGCGAGGTACGCCGGCTGCAGCGTCACCGTCGAGCCGGAGACGGTGTAGTCGGCGCCCTTCTTCAGCGTCGTCCCGTTCGCGGTGATGCCGGTGAACTCGTCCGGGTCGCGCAGCACCGAGAACGTCGCCGGCGCGGGCGCCTTCGTGTCGTACGACACGCTCGACGGGTCGATCAGGCTCGGCTGGAGGACGTCGAGCCGGTCGAGCAGCATGAACTGGCCCGACTTCATCACGACGCGCAGCGTGTGCTGCCCGTCGCTGAGGCCGTTCGTCGAGAAGACCGTCTGCTGCGCGGTGTGCGACGAGCTCGGGATGTTCGCGCTGACCGTCTTCACGAACTGCCCGTCGATGTACACGTCTGCGTCGCCCTCCGAGGAGTCGAGCTCGGTCAGGTACGAGACGCCGGTCCCCGTGAAGGTGTACGAGAACGAGTCGCCGGGATGCTCGGCGTAGTGCACGTCGTCCTGGTAGTCGCCGAAGCCGCGGCCGTTGCTGTACCCCCACTGGCCGGAGTACGCGATTCCGGGGTCGGTGTCGTTGACGCTCGTGGTGCGGGTCGGGCCGGTGGAGGTCGGAGGCGCGGGCGTGCCCGTGTCGGTGACGTTCACGGTGAGCGGCTGCGCGGTCGCGGCCACCTCGGCGCCGCCGTTGCGGGTCCAGTCGCCGCCGTACGAGAAGCCCTGCGCGTCGTCGTTCACCGTCACGGTCGCGCCCTTCTCCGGCGTGACCTTCAGCAGCCGGACGCCGTGGATGGGCACATCCGATGCCGTGAACGACCCGTCGGCGCGGCCCAGGTTCTTGCGCGCCCACAGGTCGCGGACCTGTGCGGAACCGGTCAGACCGATGTCGGACCATTTCGCGGTGACGTCCGATTCGGCCCGGCCCAGGTTGAACAGGGCGACCGTGTAGCTGCCGTCCTTGTTCAGCGCGTACCAGACCTGCTGCTTCGCCGTCGTCGACACGGGCCGGGCGGGGACGCCGGCCTGGTCGACGCCGACCACCTCCGGGTTGGTGAGGAGCTCGACGCCCAGCTTGTCGAGCTTCGTGAGGTCGTCGCCGGTGTACATCGGCGCGGCCGAGATCGCCCACAGCGTGGTCGCGGTGCGTCGCTCGTCGGGGGTCAGGCCGTCCATCTTCCCGTTGCCGACGTCGAGCGAGTCGAAGTCGTTCCAGCCGCCGGGGCCGGCGTGACGCCACCAGTCCGCCGCGCGGGGGAAGAGCCGGGCGATGTTGTTCCACTCGGTGAGCGCCTCGCCGCCGCAGTAGCACTCGACGTCCCACTCCACGCGCCAGCCGTTCGCGTACTTCTTCCAGTAGTCGGCCTGGCCGATGTCGAGCGCCCAGGAGAGCTCGAACCAGATCTTGTGCTTCTTGAGGGCCTTCGACCAGGCGGCGACGTCGTCGCGCGCGTCCACCGAGCCGTCGCTGATGCCGGAGCCGGGCGTGACGCTGTCGAACTTGACGAAGTCGACGCCCCAGGCGGCCAGCTGGTCGGCGATCGAGTCGACGTACTTCTGCGAGCAGGGGTTGGCGAAGTCGATCGCGTAGCCGATCTTCCAGTAGTCGGCTTGCTTCAGCGGCTGCTTCACGATGTCGTGGGTGGTGCAGCCCGGCGCGTTCGCGATCGGGTAGCCCTTCTGGTAGACCTCCGGCCCGATGCCGGGGATCAGGTAGACGCCGAACTTCTGGCCGTTGCCGTGCACGTGGTCGATGACCTTCTTCAGCCCCTGCGGGTAGAGCGTCGCGCTCGGGGTGGGCCGGCCGTTGGCGTCGACGCCGTCGCTCCAGCCGGCGTCGACGTTGAGGCGGTCGTAGCCCGCCTTCTGCAGCGTCGTGTGCATGGCGTCGGACTGGGCGATGAGCTGGTCGGCGGTGATCCACTTCCCGTTGCCCGAGTAGACCTGCATGCTGTAGCTGCTCCAGCCCAGGTAGGGCTTGAGCGCCCACGGGTCCGCGGTGGAGGCCGCGGGCGGGATGGGCGTGGGAACGCCCGACGGTGCGGGGGACGCCTTCGCGCTCGGGGCGGGCGTGGCGGTCGGCGTGGCGGTCGGTTCGGGCGTCGCGGACGGGGTCGCCGTCGCGGACGGCGTCGCCGTCGCGGGCGGCGTGGCGGGCGGAGTCGGCTCCGGCGTCGGCGTGGCGCCGGCCGGGACGGCCGCGGCCGCCACGATCCCCAGCGCCGCGACCGACACGACGAGAGCCCGCAGGCTCCGTCGCGCACGGGTCGTGCGGGTCATGCGTTCTTCCTCTCTGAAGAGCCCCGGGCGCGTCGGTGCGCGAGGGGCGATCGGTGCGGTGGGCCGTCGTGGGGGCGTGCCCGGCCGCGTCCGGGGCGCTAGGCCAGCCGGACGAGGTCGAAGAGCATCGCCTGGTGCGGGTTGAGGGTGGGGAGGGGGACGCCGGCCGTCGCCAGCACGGAGCCGGGGAGGACGACGCCCTCCGCGGCGAGCGCCGCCGTGATCCACGCCGGGTCGGCGGCCTGGTGCCGGCTCGCCGGACCGAACTCGTCACGGATGCGCACGCGGTAGCGGGCGTCGGGGTCGAGGCCGGGGAACCGCACGCGGCCGGACTGCCCGGGCGCGGAGGTGACCAGGCGCGCCCAGGTGAAGACGGCGCGCGAGCCGTCCTGCGCCACGATGCCGGTCAGCGTGGTGGCCTCGTCGGCCAGGTCGGCGTTGACGACCCGGCCGGAGTGGATCAGTCCGCGCAGCTCGCGGTAGACCTCGGCCCAGCGGGCGATCCGCGCGAGCTCGTCCTCGTCGGCCTCCTGCAGGTCCCACTCGATGCCGGCGTGCGCGGTCAGCGCGACGATCAGCCGGAACGACAGGTCGGTGCGACGGGAGGTGGTGTGCGAGCGCTCGGCGCCGAGGTGCGAGCCGATGAGCTCCGGCGGCAGCAGCATCCTGGTCCAGCGCTCGATCTGCAGGCGCTCGACCGGGTCGTTGCAGTCGGAGGCCCAGACGCGGTCGGTGCGCTCGAGGATGCCGAGGTCGACGCGGCCGCCCCCGCCGGAGCAGGTCTCGATCTCGAGCTGCGGGTGACGCGCGCGGAGGGTGTCGAGCATCCGGTAGAGCGCCAGCGTCTGCTCGTGCACGGCCGGCCGGTCGACGCCGACCTGACCGCTGACCGCCTCCGAGAGGTCGCGGTTGTGGTCCCACTTGATGTAGTCGACGGCGTACTCGTCGACGATGGCGCTGATCTGTCCAAGCACGTGGTCGTAGGCGTCCTGGCGGGTGAGGTCGAGCACGTACTGCGCGCGCGCCGTCGCCCCGAGCTCCTGCCGCGGCCCGAGCACCCAGTCGGGATGCTCGCGGGCGAGGTCGGAGTCGAGGTTGACCATCTCCGGTTCGAACCAGATCCCGAACTGCATGCCGTGCGCGCGCACCACGTCGACCAGCGGGCCGAGCCCGTCGGGCCACACCGTGCGGTCCACGAACCAGTCGCCCAGGCCGGCGCTGTCGTCGCGGCGGCCGTGGAACCAGCCGTCGTCGAGGACGACGCGCTCAACGCCGACCCGCGCGGCCCGCTCGACGAGCGCGGCCAGCCGCGGCAGGTCGTGGTCGAAGTAGACCGCCTCCCACGAGTTGAGGGTGAGGGGACGCGGTGAGCGCGGGTGCGACGGTCGTGCCCGGAGCCGGCGGTGGAGACGGTCGGCGAGGCCGTCCAGGCCGCTGTCCGACCAGACGAACAGGGCGGTCGGCGCGACGTAGCGGTCGCCGTCGGCCAGGGCGATCTCGCCGGGCCGGAGTCCTTCACCCGCCCCGAGCACCGACGAGAACGGGCCGGCGCCCTCGGTGAGCCGCTCGACGACGTACTCGCCGTCGCCGCTCCAGGCCAGGTGGGTCGCCCAGGCCTCTCCGCGGCCGAAGCCGAGGTCCTCCGTGCCGGCGACGACGAGGAACGGCGCGTCGTGGCCCGGCTTGCCGCGCCGGGCGCGTCGGACGTGGCTGCCGAACGACAGCCGGCCGCGCTGGGGCGCCCGCTCGCGGCACCACTTTCCGGTGAAGTCGAGGATGTCCACCGCGCGCTCCGGGACGGGCAGCATCACGCGGAGGGCGTCGAGCGTGTACGGGATGGTCGCGCCGTCGCTTGCGAGGGCGGCATCCCGGACCAGGGTCACGTCCACCGCGAGCACGCCGAACCGGTCGAGCGTGAGCGTCATCGTCGTGCGGAGGCCGGTGATCTCGTCCGTCAGGTCGATCTCGATGC
This sequence comes from Leifsonia sp. ku-ls, assembly GCA_003367665.1. GTDB lineage: Bacteria > Actinomycetota > Actinomycetes > Actinomycetales > Microbacteriaceae > Leifsonia. The sequence continues at coordinate 7,783 of QKXI01000017.1, forward strand.
GGCCGCCGTCCGCGCCGTCGTCGCGGTGGCGCACGGCCTCGGTGCGCGGCCGCGGCGTGGTGGCGGTGCCCGCGGCATGGCCCTCCTGCCCGGGCGTTCCTGCCCAGCCCTCGAACTCGGTCGGGAGCAGGCTGAAGGCGCGCGGGATGTCGGGGGAGTTGTTGAGCACCGCCGGGCCGCCGGTCTGCCGCAGCGCCTCGGCAGAGGCGTCGTCGAGCGGCCCGAGGTCGGCCCCCCAGTGCAGCACGCGAGGCACTCGCCCTGCCGTGTCGAGGACGAGGGAGGTGCCTGCGGCGCGCAGGCTCAGAACGGCGCCATAGCCGTCGAGCATGAAGGACTCCTCGGAGATTTCCGTTTACTTGACAGTGTCAATTAACCATGTCTACTGTTTCGAATGCAACCCCGAGAAGGAAGACCGATGACGATCTCCACCGAGACCCTCCAGCTCGCCTGGCGCGACCCCGCCCAGCACTGGGAGGAGGCCATCCCCCTCGGCGACGGCCGGCTCGGCGCGATGGTCTTCGGCGGCGCGGGCGGCCGCTACCAGGTGAACGACGCCACCGTGTGGTCCGGCACCCCGCTAGTCGCGGAGGAGGAGCTGCGCCGTGTCCTCGCGAACGGAGCGGGCCCGGAGCGGCTGCGCGAGGTGCGCGCGGCGCTCGCCGACGGCGACCTCCGCCGGGCGGAGGAGCTGCTGCTCACCTTCGAGGGCCGCTACAGCCAGGAGTTCCTGCCCTTCGTCGACCTCGCCGTCGAGCTTCCGGGCGCGACGCCGGTCGACGGCGAGCCGGCGCGCGTCCTCGACCTCGACCGGTACCTCGTGCGCGAGTCGCTGCACCGGGGCGCGGCGAGGATCGAGCGCGTCTCCTGGGTCGACGACGGCACCCTGCTCGTCTCGATCGACTCCGCCGAGCCGCTGCCGGAGGTCCGCATCGCACTGACCACGCCGCTCCGCGAGCTCTCCCGGGCCGTGCGGGACGGGGTGCTGACGCTCGACCTCGCCGTCCCGGTGGACGGGGCGCCCCTCCACGAACAGTCCGTCGTGCCCCCGCTCCGCTACGCCGAGCCGGGCGACGGCGGAGAGTACGACGGCTTCGCCGCCGCGGCCCTCGCGGTGCGGAGCGACGGCACGATCGAGGCCGGAGACAGCGGTCTCACGGTCCGTCGTGCCCGTCGGCTGCTGATCGCCCTCTCGTCGTCGACCCGCGCTGAGTCGTGGTGGGCCGGCGCAGACGACGAGTGGCGGACCGTCTCCCCTGAGACGATCCGGGACCGCGCCGCCGGTCGAGTCCTCGGCGCCATCGCCGGGGACACGACCCCGCAGGAGGGCGCGACGCGTCCTCCTGCGGCGGCGCGGTTCGCGATCGGCGGGCGGCGTGAGGGGCGCTGGGACGTCGAGGCCGACATCCTGCGCGGCACGGACGACGGCCTGCGGGCGACGGTCGCGGCCGAGTACGGGCGCTACCTGCTCACCTCGTCGTCCCGCCCGGGCAACCCCGCGGCCAACCTGCAGGGCATCTGGAACGGCGAGCTGCGTCCCGCCTGGTCGTCGAACTACACCATCAACATCAACACCGAGATGAACTACTGGGCGGCCGGCCCGCTCGGCGTGATCGAGCACGCGGAGCCGCTGATCTCGCTGGTGGAGCGGATGGCCGCGACCGGACGCGACGTCGCCACGGAACTCTACGGCTGCCGTGGCTGGGTCGCCCACCACAACAGCGACCTGTGGGGCTGGAGTCTCCCGGTCGGCATGGGCCACGGCGCGCCCAGCTGGGCGATCTGGATGATGGGCGGCGTCTGGCTCACCCACTCGCTCTGGGACCACCACGAGTTCACGGGCGACGACGCCCTGCTGCGCGAACGCATCTGGCCGCTGATGCGGGGCGCGGCCGAGTTCTGCCTCGACTGGCTCCAGGTCGGCCCGGACGGCCGGGTGTTCCTCGCGCCGTCCACCTCGCCGGAGAACGCGTACCGCGGCGCCGACGGCGTGCCGCGCGCGCTCGGCCTCACGGCGACGATGGACCTCGACCTGATCCGCTCGCTCTTCGCGCGCTCGCTACGAGCCCTGGAGTTCCTCGGCGACCCCGACCCGCTGCGCCGGGAGCTGGAGGCCGCGCTCGCCGCGATCCCCGCGCCGCCGATCGGCCGAGACGGGCGCCTGCTCGAATGGTCGGAGGAGGTGGAGGAGCACGAGCCGGCGCACCGGCACCTCTCGCCGCTGGTGGGCCTCTACCCGCTGGACCTCATCACGCCGGACGGCACGCCGGCCCTCGCCGAGGCCTCCCGCCGCTTCCTCGACGCGCGCGGGCCCGGCGCGATGGGCTGGTCCTGGGCGTGGAAGATCGCCCTCCGCGCGCGGCTCGGCGACGGCGAGGAGGCGCACGAGCTGCTGAACCAGGCGCTCACGCCGTACGACGGAGACGCCCGGAGGCACGGCCCGGTCGACGGCTCGGAGTGGGGTGGCCTGCTGCCGAACCTGTTCAGCACCCACCCGCCGTTCCAGATCGACGGCAACCTGGGCTTCCCGGCCGGGATCGCCGAGTTGCTGCTGCAGAGCCACGGGGGAGTGCTCCACCTGCTCCCCGCGCTCCCGGAGGCGTGGCCGGACGGCCGGGTGCTCGGACTGGGGGCCCGCGGCGGCCTCCGCGTCGACCTCGTCTGGGCCGACGGGAGGCTGGAGTCCGCGGTGATCCGCAACCCGCTGCCGACGCCGTGCGAGGTGCGGCTCCGGTATGCCGGCGCCGACCTCGACGTCCGGCTGCCGGCCGGAGGCGAGCACGTCGTCGACCGCCTCCTGCGAGGGCCGGTCCCGACTCCGTATGGTTGAGGCATCCCCCACCGGAGAGGCGACCATGGACGACGAGCTGCGGCAGCGCACGATGCTGCTCGCGTCGTCGTCCGACGCGGCGACGCGCGTCTTCACCACCATCCTCACCCGCAGCCCGATCAGCCGCATCGACGTGGCGAGGCTGACCGGGCTGTCGCAGGCCGCCGTGACGAAGGCCGTCACGCCGCTGGTCGCCGTCGGCCTGGTCGACGACTCGCTCGACCTGGCGCCGACCGGGCTGCCCGGGCGGCCGGCGAACCCGGTGGCGATCGTTCCGGAGGCGGTGATCGCGCTCGGCGTCAAGGTGAACCTCGACGAGCTGGTGGGCGTCGCGACCGACCTGACCACGCGCGTGCTCGCCTCCGACCGCGTTCCGCTGGCCACGCACGATCCCAGGGCCGTGGAGGACGCGATCGTCGCCCTGTGCGGGCGGCTGCAGGAGTCGCTCGGCGCGCTGGCGTCGCGGGTGGCCTGCGTCGGCGTGTCGGTCTCGGGCGACGTGGACACCGGGACGGGCGTGGTGCGCGACTCGGCCATCATGGGCTGGCGCGGCGTCCCTTTGGGCGCGAGCCTGCGCGAACGACTCGGGCTGGACGTCGTGGTGGACAACGACGTGCGCGCCCTGACCATCGGCGAGCACTGGTTCGGTGTCGGGCTCGGCACGCGTTCGTTCTGCATCGTCACGATCGGTCGCGGGATCGGAAGCGGCCTGCACCTGAACGGCGAGGTCGTGGAGGGCGCCTACGGCGTCGCCGGGGAGATCGGGCACCTGCCGCTGACCTCGTCCGACCGTGTCTGCTCCTGCGGGCGCCGGGGCTGCGTCGAGGCGGTCGCCGCCTCCGGCGCCATCGCCGAGACGGTCTCGGCCGCCCACGGCCGGCCCGTGTCGATCGAGCAGGCGGCCCTGCTGGCGCACGCGGAAGACCCGGCGGCCCTCGCGGCGTTCGCGGAGGCCGGAGGCGTCATCGGTGCCGCGATCGCGAGCCTGGTCAACCTCGTCGGTCCGGAACTCGTCATCATCGGCGGCGAGGGGGTCGCCGAGTTCGCGCTGTTCGAGCAGCGGCTGCGCGCCGTCTACGCCGAGCACGTCTTCGCGTCGGCCGACCGCTGCCGGATCGTCGTGCGCCCGCACACCTTCGAGGACTGGGCGCGCGGGGCGGCCGCCACCGCCATCCGGTCGCTCGTCGTGTGACGCGGGCTCATTCCCCCGGCTGGGACGTGACCGTGATCGCCTCGCGCAGGGCCGCCACGGCGGCGCCGCGGGCCCAATCGGTGAAGGTGTGGCGCTGCACCACCAGTCGACAGTTGGCGGCGGCGCCGAACGCGTGCGCCAGGAACTCCTCGCGGAAGCGGCGCTCGTACAGGTCGTAGTCCATGACGCCCTCGCCGGCGATCACCACGACCTCGGGGCCGAACAGGTTCACCGTGGCGGCGACGGCGGCGCCGATGGCCGTGCCCGCGCGCTCGAATGCGGCCACCGCGGCCGGGTCGCCCTCGTGCGCGAGGCGGATCACGCCCGCGAGGGTGAGCTCCGGGTCGTCGCGGTCCAGGCTCACCGCGTCGCGGATGGCCCGGGAGGAGGCGACCGCCTCGACGCAGCCGCGGCGACCGCACACGCAGAGCGCGTCCGACGACGCCAGCGGCAGGTGCCCGATCTCGCCCGCCACGCCGTGCGCGCCGACGACCACGTCGTCGTTGACGTAGATGCCGCAGCCGATGCCGGCGCCGATCGTGATGATGGCGAACGACTCCGCGTCCCGTCCGGCGCCGAACCACTGCTCGGATTTCGCCAGCGCGCGCACGTCGTTCTCGACGGTGATCGGGAGCGGCAGCTCCGCCGCCAGCCGGTCGCCGAGGGCGAAGTGGGTCCAGCCGAGCAGGGGCGAGTGCCGCACGAGTCCCGTGCTGCTGTCGATGTCTCCGGAGACCGAGACCCCGACGCCGGCGAGGCTCGCGGCGTCGTCGCCGAGTTGCGCGATCAGCGATCGCACGGAGGTGACGATCGCGTCGACGGTGCTGTCCGGGTCGTGGCTCTTGAGCCTCCGGCGCGTCGACCCGAGCACCTCGTTGCCGAGGCTCAGCGTGACGGCGAAGATCTCGTCGGCGTTGACCTTGACCCCGATCGCGATCATCGACCGCGGGACGACGCTCAGCGGGCGGACGGGCCGGCCGGGGAAGGAGTGTTCCGCGTGCTCGCCCACCGTGACGTAGCCGCTCTCGATCAGGGGGTTCACCGTCTTGGTCACCTTGGCCTGCGACAGCCCGGTGAGTCGGCCGATGTCGAGCCGGCTGACCGGGCCGTGCGTGATGATCCGGGTGAAGATCTCGGCCGAGCGGGGCGTGCCGAGTTCCGGCCGCCGACGGGTGCCAGCGTCGTCGAGTGGCATGTCGAGAGAGTAGCTCATCCCGTCGCTTTCTTTCTGTCGTGTTCGAATGCGCGACGGCTCGAATCCGGCGCGCATCGCGTGTCGTCGCCGTTCTCGGTCGAACGGTGACCTGCTGCCAGGATAGATTATTGACAACGGTAAGGAAATAGGTTTTGCTGTACCCAGTCCGGCGGACCGATCGTCCGTCCGGCTCGATTTCGTTCAGGAGTCTTCGATGACGAAGCTGCAACACCGTGGAAGCACGGCGGTGCGCGGATGACCAGCGCCCCTCCCGTGACGACCGCGACCACCCCGCCCGCCGCGCGGTCCACCGCACCGTCCGGCCGCCGCGTGACCACCCGCCGCAAGAGCCTCGGTCAGCGCTGGCGCATCGCCCTCCGGCGGCACTGGCAGCTCTACCTGCTCACCCTGCTGCCGCTGGCGTACTTCGCGATCTTCAAGTACGTGCCCATCTCCAACGCGATCATCGCGTTCAAGGACTACAGTCCGGTGCTCGGCGTCTGGGGGAGCCCGTGGAACGGGTTCGCGAACTTCCAGGCGATGCTGCAGAACCCGCAGTTCCCGACCCTCATCGCCAACACTCTGATCCTGTCCGGCTACGCGGTGCTGGCCGGCTTCCCCATCCCGATCATCCTGGCGCTCGCGCTCAACGAAGTGCGCCACCGCTGGTTCCAGAAGACCGTGCAGATGGTCACGTACGCGCCGTACTTCATCTCCACCGTGGTCGTCGTGTCGATGCTGATCCTGATCATGGCGCCGCGGCTCGGCATCGTCAGCCAGGTGTTCGGGTTCTTCGGCGTCCCATCGCCCGACCTGCTCGGCAACCCCGACTACTTCCGGAACATCTACGTCTGGTCGGACGTCTGGCAGACGGCCGGCTACTCCGCCGTCATCTACATGGCGGCGCTCTCCGGCATCGACCCGTCGCTGTACGAGGCGGCGCGCGTCGACGGCGCGTCGCGGCTGCGCAAGATCTGGCACGTCGACATCCCCGGCATCATGCCCACGGCGATGATCGTGCTGATCCTCAGCGTCGGCAACATCATGGCGATCGGCTTCGAGAAGGTCTTCCTGCTGCAGAACCCGCTGAACCTCGGACAGTCCGAGATCATCGCGACCTACGTCTACAAGCTGGGCATCCTCAACGCCGACTTCGGGACGGCGACCGCCGTCGGCCTCTTCAATTCGGTCGTCAACCTGGTGCTGCTCCTGATCGTCAACGGGGTGGCACGTCGAGTGAGTGGGAGCGGACTGTGGTGACCATCGATCGTCCGGCGGAGCGGACCAGGGTGCGGCCGGCGCCCCGCATCGGCAAGCCGCGCAGGATCCGGGAGTCGCCCGGCGACCGCGCCCTGCTGGTGGTGATCTACCTCGGCCTCACGCTCGCGGTGCTCGTCGTGCTGCTGCCGCTGCTGTTCATCCTGGCCAGCTCGTTCTCCTCGCCGCACGCGGTGACGGCCGGGCAGGTCTTCCTCTGGCCGGTGGACTTCACCCTCAAGGGCTACCAGACCGTGCTGTCGGACCCGCAGGTGCTGATGGGCTACGCCAACTCGCTGTTCTACATGGTCGCCGGGACGCTGATCAGCACCACCCTCACCGTGTGCCTGGCCTGGCCGCTGTCCCGCCGGACCTTCATGGGCCGCAACGTGATCATGTCGCTGCTGCTGTTCACCATGCTGTTCAGCGGTGGCCTGATCCCGACCTACATGGTCGTGCAGAACCTCGGCCTCCTCGACACCCGCTGGGCGCTCCTGCTGCCGCAGGCCGTCGCGGTGTGGCAGGTCATCATCGCCCGGACGTTCTTCCGCTCGGCGATCCCGGAGGAGCTCGTCGAGGCCGCGTCGCTCGACGGCGCGAGCGACTGGCGCTTCCTGTGGACCGTCGTCCTGCCCCTCTCCAAGCCGCTCATCGCCGTCATCGCGCTGATGTACGCGATCGGCCAGTGGAACGGCTACTTCGACGCCCTCCTCTACCTGAAGAGCTCCGATCTGTTCCCGCTCCAGCTGGTGCTGCGCAACATCCTCGTGCTCAACGCCACCAACGGCGGGGTGAACGACCTGGCGGCCCAGGCGCAGAACCAGGAGCTCGTCAACCTGCTCAAGTACGCGCTCATCGTGATCACGAGCGTCCCCGTGCTGATCATCTACCCGTTCGTCGCCCGCTACTTCAACAAGGGCGTGCTGATCGGGTCGGTCAAGGGCTGAGCCCTCCGGCCGCACACGCCACCACACCGCACTATCCGAATCCCGAAACACATCCGAAGTTCCAAAGGAGGAACGCACCATGTTCTCGAAGACCGACCGCCGACCTCGCCGAGGGCGGACGCGCGCACTCGTCGCCGCCGTGGGCGGCACCGCGGCGCTCATGGCCCTCTCCGCCTGCACCCCGGCGGCCTCCAACGCCGACGACAAGATCGGCGGCACCGCCCACCTGAGCGTCTTCGCGCAGCAGGGCACCGGCCAGGACCTGGCCACCAACGCCTTCACCAAGGAGGTCGAGAAGAAGTTCGACATCAAATTCAGCTGGCAGACCACGACCCAGGACTCGTCGGTGGCGCCGGAGAAGCGCCAGATCCTGATGGCGAGCGGCGACTACCCCGACGCGTTCCTCCTCATCCCGTGGGTCGACCAGTTCAACCAGGTGGATGTCGAGAAGCTGGCGAAGCAGGGCGTCGCGCTTCCGCTCAACGACCTCATCAAGCAGTACGCGCCCGACATCCAGAAGGTGATCGACAGCAACCCCGACTACAAGGCGATGGTGACCTCGCCCGACGGCAAGATCTACGGACTGCCGCAGCTGGCCGAGACGCTGCACATCCAGTACCCGTCGAAGCTCTGGATCAACACCGACTGGCTGAAGAAGCTGGGCCTGCAGATGCCGAAGACCACCGCCGACATGACGAAGGTGCTGGAGGCGTTCAAGAACGGCGACCCGAACGGCAACGGCCAGAAGGACGAGATCCCGCTCAGCGGCGACTCGCACGACACGCTCATCCCGTTCTTCATGAACGCGTTCATCTACGACCCGCAGAACCCCGACAAGGGCATCCAGTCGACCACCGTGCTGAACAAGGGCAAGGTCGACATCCAGGCGAACAAGGACGGCTGGCGCGAGGGCCTGAAGTACATCAAGTCGCTGTGGGACGCGGGCCTGATCGACAAGGGCGCCTTCACCCAGAACCCGGCGGCGCTCGCCCAGGAGGGCAACAACGAGGGCGCGGTGCTGCTCGGGAGCGCGAGCGCGCTGCACCCGTACATCTTCGTGAGCCCCGGCGCGAAGGACGGCCGCGACAAGCAGTACGACGCCGTGCCCCCGCTGACCGGGCCGGACGGCGCCGACTACGCCACCTACGCCTTCGGCAGCACGCCGGGCGCGACCTTCCTGCTCACCAACAAGGCGTCGAAGAACGACCAGGTGGCCGCGATCAAGATGGTGAACTACCTGTTCACCGAGAAGGGCCAGCTGGACGGCAACTTCGGCCCGGAGGGGAAGGGCTGGGCGAAGGCCGGCGCCGACGACAAGGCGCTCGACCCCAGCGAGAAGGCGGCCTTCGTGAACCTGCAGCTGGACCAGGATGCGGCCAACGCCGTGCAGTGGGGCGCGCTGTCGACCTACAACCAGAACGAGAAGTTCCGCGGTTCGCAGGCCGTCCCGACGGACATCTACGACACCTCCGGCTACGAGCGCCGGCTGTTCGAGGCCACCCAGCTCTACAAGGGCCACGAGAACAAGAGCGAGATCTACCCGACCTGGAAGGTCTGGCCGGACCCGGCGAAGGCGACCCAGGTGGCGACGCAGCAGACGAACATCGACAACTACGTCACCCAGAACGCTCTCGCCTTCATCACCGGCTCGAAGAACCTCGACACCGACTGGGACTCCTACGTGAAGGGCTTCGACGGCCTCGGCCTGAAGGACTACCTCGCCACGCTGCAGACGGCGTACGACCAGTCCAAGAAGTGAGCTGACGCGCACCAGCGGCCGAGCCCCGGTCTCGCGGGGCTCGGCCGTCGTGCGTCAGGGCGTCGCCGGCGTCGCCGTGGCGGCCAGCACCTCGGCGATCCCACGCGGCCTCCGGCCGAGCAGCTCTTCGAGGTCGCCGGTCTCGGTGGCGAGCGCCCCGGCGGCCGCCGCCACGTGCAGCGGCCCGAGAGGCCCGAGCTGCACGGCCGGGACCGCCCGATGCCGGATCGGCCGCCCCACTCGCGCGCCGAGGAGCCGCGCCAGTTCGTCGTAGGTCCAGGCCGGCCCGCGGAGCTCCAATCGCTGTCGCCCGGGCACGCCGACGAGCGCCCGTGCCGCGGCCTCGGCGAGGTCCGCGATGGATGCGGTCGCCAGGGCTCGGGCGGAGGTGGCCGACGAGATGGCCGCCTCCTCCGCCTCCGCCTCCCGCAGGGCCGCCGCGACGAACGGCTCCGTGTAGAAGCCGTTGCGCAGGACGGTGGCGCCGTCGCCGCGCTCGCGCAGCGCGACCTCTGTCGCGGCATGGGCGGGGTCATGGTCGGCGCCGTGCACGCTGGTGTAGACGATGTGCTCCAGATGCGCCGCCGCGGCGAGGACCGCCACGTGCTGGCGTGTCCGCACGGCGGGCTCGAGCACCGGGCTGGACACGAACAGCAGACGATCGACGCCGCGCAGGGCCGAGGCGAGCGAGCCGGGGTCGTCGTAGTCGGCGAGGCGCGCGTCCACACCCTCCGACCGGAGGAGGGCGGCGGCGTCCGGCCGACGCACGAGCGCGTGCACGTGCGTGCGCGGCAGCAGGGTGAGGAGGGCGTGGGTGGCGGCACGGCCGAGGCGGCCGGACGCGCCGGTGATCAGGACGTGGGGGATCGGGGTGTGCGACATGGCGTGCTCCAGGTGGTCGACGGGGTGGTGGCGGTCGGGGGAGTCATCGACTCCACGACGTCACGACGTGGTCGTCACGGGAGCGCGCCGAGCGGCGCCGGCGTCAGGCGCGGGCGTGGCGGCGGCCGGGATGGTGCTGCTGAGATGTGGGCATCTGCGCGTCAGCGTAGCAGAGCGACGTGTTTCCGCTGGCCCAGCGGGATGCGCACAACCGCGGATACTCGCTAGAGTGACGGATCGTGCCCACGTCGGCACGCATCCGACCATCGACCCGGGGGAACCGCCATGGCCTCTGCACACGACTTCTTCCTGCTCGGCGACCACGACGCCGCCCGTCACCTCGTCGCCTCCATCCTGCAGGGCCAGGGCTTCACGGTGACGGCGACGCCGACCGGCGGTCTTCTCGCCAAGCGGGGCAGCGCCGCCGCCACCGTCTGGCTGGGGGGCCTGGCCGGCAAGAACTTCCACGTCTCCTTCGTCGTCGACTTCATGGTCGACCAGCAGGGCCGGCTCGTCGCGCGCCTCAACCGCAACATGGCCGGGGGCGCCCTGAAGGGCGGGGCGATCGGCGCCGCCAAGACGAACACGGCCTTCGAGGAGACCGCGAACGCGCTCGCCGGCGCCCTCCACCAGGCGGGCGTGCTGGCCGAGAGCATCTCCCAGCAGTAGCCCACACCACCTCCCGCACGAACGCCACCCGAATCCCGGAACGGAGCCGACCATGACCGACCAGACCCCCCAGAACTACCCGCCCGCGCCGCAGCCCGGCTACCCGCAGCAGCCCGCGTACTCCCCGTACCCGGCGCAGAAGAGCGGCACCAACGTGCTCGCCATCATCTCCCTCGTCGGCGCGTTCGTGTTCCCGCTCGCCGGCGTGATCTGCGGCCACATCGCACTCGGCCAGATCAAGCGCACCGGCGAGAGCGGTCGCGGCCTCGCCATCGCCGGCCTCGTCATCGGGTACGTCTACCTCGCGTTCATCGTGCTGTTCGTCATCCTCGCGATCGTCGCGGGCGTGATCGCCGCGTCGAGCGGGTCCAGCTACACGTACTGACCGCGCTCAGCGGGCCGGTCGGGCGGCGTGGAAGTAGTGACGCTCGACCGGCTCGCCGTCGGCGTGCGCGAGCGCCGCATCCCACAGCTCCCGGTCGCGGCCGGTGAAGCGCTGCGTGCGCTGCCGGGCGAACTCGCCCCAGGACGGCACGAGGAAGGTCTCGAGCAGGAGGCTCGGGTCCTCGCCGCTGCGGTACAGGCGCCACCGGTATCCACCGGTGCGACGGCGGCTGTCGCCCACGCGGCGGATGGCCGCCTCGAACGCCGGCTGATCCGCCTCCGGAACGCGGTAGGCGATCTCGACCAGGACCGGTCCGTCCGTCGGCTCCGACTCGAACACGAGCGCCGGCTCGGGCCAGGAGTTGGCGAGCGAGCGGTCGATCGTCGCGGTGCCCGGCAGCAGCGGCAGGAGGGCGACGCTTCCCGCCACCGCCAGCAGCAGCACCGCCGCGACGACCAGCGCGGGCGCGGTCCCCAGGCCCTGCGCGAGCAGGCCGAAGGCGAACGAGCCGACCGCCATCGAGCCCATGAAGAACAGGATGTAGACCGAGACCGCGCGGGAGCGCACCCACTGTGGCAGGGTGAGCTGCAGCGCGGCATTGAGCACCGTCAGCGTCCCGATCCAGGCGAGGCCCGCGACCACCAGCACCACCAGGGCGACGCCGAACGGGGCGAAGGCGGCCGCGGCCGACCCACCCGCGAACAGCACGGCGCTCGCCGCGATGACGACGTTGTCGCTGACCCGTCGGCGGGCGAGCGGCAGGAGGAAGACGCCGGCCACCGCGCCGACGCCGAGCGCGCCGAGCAGCAGGCCGTACCCGCTGGAGTCGAGCCCGAGGCGCGTCGCGGTCAGCGGAAGCAGAGCCCACAACGCGCTGGCCGGGAAGGCGAACAGCACCGACCGGAGCAGGATGCGCCGCACCAGGTGCGCCGAGAGCGTGTACCGGACGCCCGCGCGCAGGGCGGGAAGGAACCGCTCGCGGTCGTTCAGCCCCGGCTGCGGAGGCCGGCGCCACCAGACCAGCGCCGCGACGGCGACCACGAAGCTGAGGGCGTTGATCCCGAAGACCACCGCGGTGCCGAACAGCGAGAGCACCACGCCGGCGAGGGCGGGCCCGATGGCGCGGGCGCCGTTCACGGTCACGCCGCCGAGCGCCGCGGCCGCGACGAGCTCGTCCCGCGGCACGAGCTCGGGCTGGATGGCCTGCCACGCCGGCGAGGTCAGCGTGGAGGCCACGCCGAGCAGCAGCGTCACCCCGAGCAGCAGCGGGGCCGTGAGGGCTCCCGCCGCGGTGACGACGGTGAGCGCGACCGCGAGCACCGCGCTGGCAGCCGACCCCCAGATCAGCAGCCGGCGGCGATCGAACGAGTCGGCCAGCACACCGGCCGGCAGCGAGAACAGCACGGCCGGCACCAGGCTCGCCGTCTGCACCAGGGCGATGACGATGCTGTCGGCGTGCGCCTCCACCAGGAACCACTGGGCGCCGACGGTCTGCATCCAGGTGCCGATGTTGCTGCCGAGCTGGGCGAACCACAGCGTGCGGAAGACCGTGCGGGCGAGCGGCGCCCACGGCGACGCGGCGGTCGACGGCGTTGTCACGGTCGCGCCGCCGGCGCGGTCACCTGGCCACCTCGAGCTCGGCCGGCCACCGCCCGAGGTCTGCCGCGGCCTGATGCGTGGCCTCCAGGAACTCCCGGACCAGCGCGTCCGGATCGGCGGAGCGGCGGACCACCTCGTACGGCAGCAGGAACTCGCCCAGCTCCGCGCTGAAGTAGGCGCCCTCGGGGACGGCCGCGTCCGCATAGCCGTCCGGAGCCGGGTACGCGTACGAGTAGTACGCCCCCTCGGCCCCTCCGCCCGGCCAGAAGCCGGCGCTGCTCAGCTCGTGCGAGTAGCCCTCGTGCATCACGCTGTCGGGGCAGTTCGGCGCGCCGCCGGGGTGCAGCGGCGCTGGCCGGCCCGAGAACCGCGTCACCGCGAGGTCCATCGCGCCCCAGAAGTAGTGCACCGGGCTGACCTTGCCCACGAAGCCCGAGCGGAACCGCTGCAGCTGCCGGTGGGCGTCCATCAGCTGACGCCAGAACGCCTGCACCTGCTCCGGCACGTAGGTGCAGTGCCCGGTGTCCTCGGCGAACGGCACGGCGACCTCCACCTCGTTCGGCACCGGGTGGATGCGCACCTCGACCCCGAGGGCACCGAGGGCGTCCAGCGTCGCCTCGTAGAAGGAGGCGACCGACTGGCCCGCGAACGGGACGGCGCGGCGGCCGCCGTCGCTCGTCCGCACGACCAGCTCGTGCGCGACGAAGTCGAACTCCAGATCGAGGATTCCGGCCGGCACCGGGATCGGGCCCGTGCCGAGTCCCCGTGCGCTCGGGTACAGCGTCACGTGCCACCAGTGGTTCACCGGCGGCGTCAGGGCCATGCGGATCTTCCCGACGATCTGCGTCCACAGGTGGAGCGTGTCGCGGGTGGGCTGCCAGGAGTCGACGGGAAGCTGGGGGCGCATGGGATCCTTCCGGGAGCGGGCGGGGCGGCGGACGGACGGTCGCCTTCAGCCTAGGCGGACCCCGGCGTCCGCGACCACCAGCCGGTCGCCGTCCCAGGCCACCGGGAGCGGCTCCGTGATTTCGCCGACGAACGGACTGCGTTCGCCCTCCAGCCGGAAGGCGAGCATCGCCCAGTCGCCGTCCCTGCGGCGGACGAGACGCCCGCTGTACAGGCTCGCGTCGGTGAGCGGATAGGCCGAGGCGACGTCGAACGGTCCGGTCAGGCTCTCCGCCGGCGCGGCCCAGACGCCGCCGCTGTGGCCGCGGCGGGCGACGCTGGCGTGCTCCGCCAGGCAGGAGAAGATCAGCACAGGCCGGCCGTCGACCACCTCCGTCTGCATCACCTCCAGCTGCCCGAAGCCGTCGGGCGACGGTGCGCTCAGCGGCGGCTGCGGCTCCCACCGGACCAGGTCCGAGGAGACGGCGTGCCCCACCACGCCGCGGCCGAACGGTTCGCCGGTCCGCGCCCGTGCGGTGATCAGCATGTGCCAGCCGTCTCCGCCCGGGTCGGCGAACACCCACGGGTCGCGGAACGCCTCGTCGTGCCAGAGCGGCGACAGCGTCTCGTACCAGCGCGGATCCGCGGCGAGGATCGGCCGGGTCTGCGCCTTCGTCCAGGTGACGAGGTCGGGGGAGGTGGCCAGGCCGATCGACTGGATGTTCCTGACGCCGTCGGCCGCGCGCGTCGAGCCCGTGTAGAACATGCGCCACAGCCCGTCCGGCCCGCGGACGACCGAGCCGGTCCAGGTGGCCAGGTCGTCGAACGCCGGCGCGTCGGAGCGGACGAGCGCGTCCTCGACGCGCGTCCAGTCGGTGAGGTCGTCGGAGACGGCGTGACCGATGGAGGCACGGTAGTGGCGCGCCTCCGGGTCCTTCAACGCGCGTGAGGCGTACAGGAAGAACAGGTGGAACCGGTCGCCGTCGTCGGCGAACCAGAAGTCCCAGACCCAGGAGTCGGGCAGCGAGAACATCGTGAACCTTTCGTGACCGCATCGTCGTGATTAAACGCTTGACCATGATCCTAGCCTGAGCTATGGTGAGCTGGTCAAACGCTTTAGCAGAATCCCGGGCCGCACCGTCGCCGCCGGATTCGGAAAGGTCATCGCAGCCGATGCCACGCCCCGTCTTCTTCCGCCCGGCCGACGGCTGGGTCGGAGACGTCATCCCGTTCGAGAAGGACGGTCGCTTCCACCTCTTCTACCTGCACGAGCTCCGGGAGACCCCGAAGCCCGGCACGCCGTGGAACCTGGTGCTCACCGACGACTTCGTCTCCTTCGACGACCGCGGTGTCTCCCTCCCGGCCGGGTCGCCCGACGACGAGGACCTCAACGCCTACACCGGAAGCGTCGTCGAGGGGCCCGACGGCCTGGTGCACCTCTTCTACACCGCGCAGAATCCGCGCCGCCTCGGCGCCGACGGGCTGCCGCTCCAGCTGGTGGCGCACGCCACGAGCGCCGACGGGATGGCGACCTGGCAGAAGCATCCCGAGCTCACCTTCGGCGCCCCGGACGGGTACGAGACCGCCGACTGGCGCGACCCGTTCGTCTTCCGCGACGAGGAGAAGGGCGTCTGGCGGATGCTGGTCGCCGCCCGCCACGCCGAGGGCGCAGAGCGCAGAAGAGGCGTCATCGCCGAACTGCGCTCGACCGACCTCCTGCGCTGGACTCCCGCGGCGCCCTTCTGGGACCCGCGCCGCTACATCACCCACGAGTGCCCCGACGTGTTCCGCTGGGGCGACTGGTGGTACCTGGTCTACTCGGAGTTCTCCGAGTCGTTCACCACCCGCTACCGCATGGCCCGCACGGCGGACGGCCCGTGGCAGGTTCCCGAGCACGACAGCATCGACGGCCGCGCCTACTACGCGGCCAAGACGGCGGAGCGCGACGGCCGCCGGTTCTTCTTCGGCTGGATCGCCACGAAGGAGGGCGAGACCGACGGCGGCGCCTGGCAGTGGGCCGGAACGATGTCGGTGCTCGAGGCGACGCAGCGACCGGACGGAACGCTCGCGTTCGGCCTGCCGCGCGAGCTGGTCGAGAGCTTCGACCAGCCGATCCCCCTGAGCTTCCCCGAGCCGCTCCCGATCGGGCTCAGCACACCCGACGGCTACGCCGACGCCGTCTCGGTCGACGAGCTCCCCGACACCTTCTACGCCCGGGCCGAGATCGACATCGCGCCGGGCACGACCGAGACCGGGCTGCTGCTGCGCGCCACGGACGACGGCGACCGCTCGTACGTGCTGCGGCTCGAACCGCGCCGCGACCGCGTGGTCTTCGACCGCTGGCCGCGGGAGAAGACCGGCGACGCGCAGTGGCACGTCTCGGGAGACGTCCCGTTCGAGATCGAGCTCGAGCGCCCCTGCACGCTCGAACCCGGTCGGCACACCATCGAGGTCGTCGCCGACGACGACATCCTCGTCGCCGTGGTCGACCGCTCTGTGGTGCTGAGCACGCGCATCTACGGCCACCCCGACGGGCGGCTCGGCTTCTTCGCCGGAGAGGGCGGCGCGACCCTCCAGGCGCTCCAGGTGCACCAGCGCGCCGAAACCCCGCACCCCTAACCCGAACCGCACAGCGATTCCTGTCAAAGAAGATGGAGACACCATGAAGAAACTGCTCGCGACCGTCGCCGCGACCGCGGCGATCGCCCTCGCGCTCGCCGGCTGCAGCGGCGGAGGAGGAGGCGGCGCCGGCAACGTCGACCCGAGCGGGGAGATCAAGCCGCGCCAGATCTCCTGGCTGCTCTCCCGGCCCGCCGACGGCGGCGTCATCACCGTGATGAAGCAGATCGCGGCCGACTACGCCAAGAAGCACCCCGGCTTCTCGCTCAACCTGATCACCACCCCGGACCGGCCGTCGTACATCCAGAAGTACGAGACCCTCGCGGCGGCGAACAAGCTCCCCGAGCTGTTCGACACCGACGCGACCCCGTTCGCGGCGAAGCTCGCGAAGCAGGGGAAGATGATCGACGCCGAGAAGCTGCTGAAGAGCCTCGGCCTGTACGACGACTACCGTCCCGCGGCGCTGAACTACCAGCGCTTCGACGACGGCTCGCTGTACACCATCCCGTTCGAGTTCCAGCTCGAGTTCTTCTGGTACAACAAGGCGCTGCTCCAGAAGGCCGGCGTCTCGGTGCCGAGCTCGCTCGACGAGATCCCCGCGATGTGCACCGCGCTGCGCAAGGCCGGGATCACGCCGCTCGCGCTCGACGGCCAGGACCAGTGGCCGCTGGAGCGCTACATGGCCTACCACCCGTTCCGCACGGCCGGCCCGGACTACATCACGAAGCTGAAGAAGGGCGACGCCAAGCTCAGCGACGCGACCGGCACCGCGGCCGTCGACTGGCTGGACCAGCTCGGCAAGGCCAAGTGCTTCGAGGACGGCTTCTCCTCCACCGGCTACTCCGACGCCCAGGCGCTGTTCACCTCCGGCAAGGCGGCGATGTACAACATCGGCACGTGGGAGCTGGGCAGCCTCGCCACGGACAAGCTGGACGCATCCGTGCGCTCCGACGTCGACTACTTCACCCTGCCCACGACCGCGAAGTCGGTGACCGCCGCGAACGAGTACGTCTCGCCGTCCGGCATCGGCATGGCGGTCAACGCGAAGACCTTCGACCCGCTGGTGCGGGACTTCCTGAAGTACGCGCTCACCGAGTACCCGAAGCGGTACGCGGCCACGGGCGCGCTCTCGCCGACGACGAACGTGCAGACCACCATCCCGGCGAACGCGACCCCGCTGTACCAGAAGGCCGTCGACCAGGCGAACGACCTCGGCGACAAGATCGCGATGCCGTGGGACACCCAGCTCGACCCGACCTCCAACACCCGGCTGCAGCAGGAGCTCACACTGCTGGTGCAGGGCAACATCGCGCCGGACGAGTTCATCTCCACGATGGACCAGGTGATCGCGCAGAACGGGCCGAAGGCCTTCAAGTAAACCGCCAGCCCCGTGGGGGCGGCGCTTCCCCCGGCGTCGCCCCCACGGACCCCCGAAAGGCAACCTCATGCTCCCCAGCCGCTCCCGGCTCTCGGTGCTGGTCTTCCTGATCCCGCCGTTGGCGCTGTACGGCATTGCCGTGCTCTTCCCGATCCTGCAGTCGCTGTTCCTCTCGTTCTTCGAGTGGGACGGGATCAGCGACCTGCAGTTCGTCGGCATCGCCAACTACGTCCACATGTTCACCGGCGACGGCGTGTTCTGGCGGGCCTTCTTCAACGCGCTCGGCTACCTCGCCATCTGCCTCGTGCTCCAGCTCGGCGGCGGCCTCGTCGTCGCGAGCCTGCTGATCTCGCTGCGGCGTGGTCGGGAGATCGTGAAGACGCTCTACCTGCTGCCCGCGGTCATCAGCACCGTGGCGATCGCGTTCCTCTTCGCGCGGATCTACTCCGCCGACCCGGTGGGCCTGCTCAACCAGCTGCTGCAGTGGGTCGGGCTCGGCGACCTCGCCCGGCCGTGGCTGTCCGACGTGAACACCGTGCTCGCCGCGGTGTCCGTCCCGGAGGGCTGGCGGTTCACCGGGCTGTACGTGCTCATCCTGTACGCGGCGCTGATCGCGGTGCCGGCGGAGCTGGAGGAGGCCGCACGGCTCGACGGCGCGAACGCGTGGACGATCTTCGCCCGGATCCGCTTCCCGTACATCCGGCCGGTCTGGATCACCACGGTCATCATGGCGACCACCTACGCCCTGCGCGGCTTCGACATCCCGTACCTGCTGACCAACGGCGGTCCGGGGCAGTCGTCCGAGCTCCTCACCACCTACATGTACAAGACCGCGTTCACCAGCACGAACTACGGCTACGCCAGCAGCATGTCCGTCTTCATCGTCGTCGAGTGCCTCGTCGCCGTCGGTCTGATCTACATGCTGCTCCGTCGAAAGGCCGACGCATGACCACCCAGCTCACCCGTCCCGCGCCGACCGGACCGACCGCCGTCGCCTCGCGCCGGTCGCCGGCCCGCCGGCCGCGGCGGCGCCCGAACCTCTACCGCTCGCTGAACACCGTGCTGGTCGCGGTCATCGTCGTGGTGCAGGTGTACCCGCTGCTGTGGCTGTTCCTCACCAGCGTGCGCACCGAGCACGACTTCACGACCGGCAACCCGTTCGCGCTGCCCGGCTCCTTCACGCTGGAGAACTACGCGCGCGCCTTCGCCACCGGAAACCTGGGGCTGAACATCCTCAACAGCTTCATCGTCACGATGGGCGCCAACATCCTCATCGTCCTGCTCGGGATGATGGCCGCGTACGCGATCCAGGTGCTCGGCTTCCGACTCAGCCGGCTCGTGCGCGGGCTGTTCCTGATCGGGATCATCGTGCCGGTGCAGATCGCCCTGGTCCCGCTGTTCATCGACTACTCGTCGGTGAACCTGCTCGACACCTACCAGTCGATGATCATCCCGCTCGCCGGGTTCGCGCTGCCGATGTCGGTGTACCTGTTCTCGTCGTTCTTCGAGTACATCCCGCGCGAGACGTACGAGGCGGCGTCGCTCGACGGCGCAGGCCCCTACCGGATCTTCGGGCAGATCACGTTCCCGCTCTCGGTGAACACCATCGTCACCGTCGTGCTGGTGAACAGCATCTTCATCTGGAACGACTTCATCTTCGCCAACACCTTCGTGCTCTCCGACGGCCTCAAGACCATTCCGCTCGGCCTGCAGAACTACATCGGCGCGATGGGCAAGGTCGACTGGACGGCGACGTTCGCCGCAGTGTGCGTCACCATCACGCCCCTCCTGCTGGTCTTCCTCGTGCTGAACAAGGCCATGCGCTACGGGCTGGAGAGCGGGGCGACCAAGGGATGACCGGGTCGCGTCGCTAAGCTGAAGAAGGAGGGGGCAATGACGTCCGAGAACAACCAGCACACGGGCCACCCCGTCACCATGCGTGACGTGGCGGAGGCGGCCGGGGTGTCGATCGCGACCGTGTCGCTCGTGATCAACGAGAAGAAGAACGCGCGCATCGGCGACGACGCCCGCAAGCGCGTCCGCGAGGCGATCAAGGAGCTCGGCTACCGTCCGAACGCGCTGGCCAAGACGCTGGTGAGCGGCAGCTCGAAGTTCATCGGGCTGGTCGCGGACGCGATCGCCACCACCCCGTTCGCCGGCCAGATCATCCACGGGGCGCAGGACGAGGCGTGGCGCCACGGCTACGTGCTGCTCGTGGCCAACACCGACGGCAACCAGGACGCGGAGCGCGAGGCCATCGCGATGATGCTCGAGCACAAGGTGCGCGGCATCCTCTACTCCACCTGGTTCCACCGCGCGGCGGAGGTGCCGGAGGCGCTCCGCGAGACCGACTTCGTGCTGGTCGACTGCTTCTCGCCGCAGAACGACGCCGTCGCCGTCGTGCCGGACGAGGTGCAGGGCGGGCGCACCGCGACGCAGCTGCTGATCGACAACGGCCACCGCCGCATCGCGATCATCAACACCACGACGCCGTCGCCGGCCCACGAGGGACGGCTCCTCGGCTACCGGCAGGCGCTCGAGGCCGCGGGCATCGCCTTCGACCCGGAGCTCGTGCTCGACGCGGCGCCGGAGCAGGAGGGCGGCTACGACGCGGTGGACGCCCTGCTCGCCAGCCACGCCACCGCCGTCTTCTGCCACAACGACCGCGTGGCCATGGGCCTCTACGACGGACTCCGCCGCCGCGGCCTGTCCATCCCGGAGGACATGGCGGTGGTCGGCTTCGACAACCAGGAGGTCATCGCCGCACACCTGCGGCCGCCGCTCACGACCGTCGCGCTGCCGCACTACGAGCTGGGCGTGAAGGGCGTCCGCCTGCTGCTCGGGCTCGACGACCACCGCGACGACGAGCTGGTCACGGTCGAGTGCCCGCCGGTGCTCCGGGCCTCCATCGGAGAACGGGAGCCGGCGGGCACGCGTTGACGTCCGTCAGGCGAGGGCGTCGATCACTGCCGCGGCCACGGCCTCGCTCGACTGCGGGTTCTGGCCGCTGATCAGGTTGCCGTCGCGCACCACGTGCGACGTCCAGGGGGCGCCGTCCTCGACGAGGGCTCCGCGCTCGCGCAGCGTGCTCTCGACGAACCAGGGCGTGCCCGCGCCGAGACCGCCGGTGCGCTCCTCCTCGTCGGTGAAGACGGTGAGGCGACGACCGGCGAAGGCGAACGCGCCCGTCCCGTCGACCGCGCTCAGCAGGCCGGCGGGGCCGTGGCAGAACGGCGCGATCAGGGTGCCCGCCGTGTCGGCGGCGCGGAGGATGCGGCCCAGGTCCTGGTCGAAGGCGAGGTCGGCCATGGGGCCGTGGCCGCCGGGCAGCACGACCGCGTCGTAGGCGGCCGGGTCGACGGCGGAGAGGGCGAGCGGGTGCGCGAGCTCCGGAGCGATCTGCCGCAGGTAGGCGGCGAGCTCGTCGACCTTCGCCTGGTCGCCGACCGTCTCGACGGACAGCGAGCCCGGGTCGACGGTCGGCACGCGGCCGCCGGGGCTCGCGATGGCGATGACGTGGCCCGCGTTCGTCAGCTCGCGGTGGGCGACGACGAGCTCCTCCGCCCAGAAGCCGGTGGGGTGCACGGAGCCGTCGGAGAGGGTCAGCGCGTCGGCCGCGGTCACGACCATGAGGATGTTCGACATGGGGAGTCCTTTCGTTCGTCCTGATCGTGCAGCAGGCGGCGGCCCGGACCCGATCGGGATTCCGAGACCCCGGTATCGGACTTCTTTCCGCCTCAGCGGATCCAGCGCCGCAGCTGCTCCGCCACGGCCGCGAGCGCCGGGTCGCGGTCCAGCTCGCGCCCGCGCGTCGCGAGGAACAGCGTGTTGAGCGGGGGAACCTGCTGCGGGTCGAGGTCGACCAGGGTTCCCGCCGCGAGGTCCTCGGCAACGAGGTAGCGCGGGAGCACGGAGACGCCGACGCCCGAGAGGACGGCGCTGCGGATGCCGCGCAGGTCGGGGATCACGGCCACAAGCGCGTGCCCGGTCGGCCTCGCGCCGAACACGCTCCGCCAGTAGCGGCGCACGATCGGCAGGTTCTCGGCGTAGGCGACGAGCGGCAGCTGGTCGAGCGGAGTGTCCGCCCAGGCGGGCGTCCCGACGAGCAGGAACTCCTCGTCGTACAGTGGTGCGGCCGCGACGCCACGCCGGCGCGGCGGGACCGCGCTCACCACGACGTCCACGGCCCGCGCGGTGAGCCGGTCGAGCAGGTCGTCGGCCAGCCCGAAGACGAACCGCAGCGGCGTCGGAAGCGCGGCCTGCATCTCCGCGAGGTTCGGGAGCACCATCGTGGAGAGCAGCTCCGCGGCGCCGCCGATGTGCACGGGCCGCGACGCGGGGCGGGCGAGCCCGCTCACCGCCGACGCGTCCTCGATCGCGTCGAGGTGCGGGCCGACCTCCTGCGCGAGCTCCTCGCCCTTCGCCGTCAGGGTGACGCCGCCCGGGTCACGGGTGAAGAGGGCGAAACCCAGCTCCTTCTCGAGCGCCTGGACATGGGCCGAGACGGTCGGCTGGGACACGCCGAGCAGCTGCGCCGCCCGCCGCAGCGACCCCGTGCGCGCGACGGTCACGAAGGTCCGCAGGTGGTCGAGACTCGGCGCGCTCACACGGACACCCTAGTCGGCGTCCACACGCACGCCTTGGGGGCGCGCCACCGCTGATCAAACGCTTGACCTATCTGTGCTCGGCTCGCTAGGATCTGATTAAACGCTTTAGCAAGTTCATCGCAGAACGGAAGCCCATGCGCGTCAACGAAGACCCCCGCCCTGTCCGCCTCCGTCGCCGCCTCCTCGCGGGCGTGGCGGCGCTGACCACGGCCGTCGCCGTCGCCGTCGTCCCCGCGACGGCGTCCACGGCGCTGAACCCACCGGACCAGTCCCTCCGGGCGCAATACCACCTCACCCCGCCCGACCATTGGCTCAGCGACCCGCAGCGTCCGGTCTGGGCGAACGGGAAGTACAACCTCTACTACCTCTACAGCAATCCGAACAACAGCCCCGGCGGCTGGCGCCACGCCACCACGACCGACAACGCCGTCTTCACCGACCAGGGCGTCGCCATCCCGCTCGGCGGGGGCGGGAACTTCCCGGTCTGGACCGGCTCCGGCGTGGTCGACACCGACAACACCGCCGGCTTCGGCGCCGGCGCCGTCGTCGTGCTGGCCACCCAACCGCCCGGGGGCGACCGTTACCAGCAGTCGCAGTACCTCTGGTACTCGACCGACGGCGGCACCACCTTCACCGCCTACGGCGCTCCCGTGATCGCCAACCCCGACGGCAACGACTGGTTCCGCGACCCGAAGATCGTGTGGGACGCCGCCCACGACGACTGGGTCGCGGTCATCGGCCGGCAGCAGCAGCTCTGGTTCTACACGTCGCCCGACCTGAAGAACTGGACCTACCGGTCGCAGTTCTCCTACACCTCGCCCAACATCGGCGGGTTCGAGTGCCCCGACATCTACCAGATCACCGCCGACGACGGCACCAGCCACTGGGTTCTCGCCGGGAGCATGCAGGGCGACTACTCCGGACAGCCCGACACCTACGCGTACTGGACGGGGACGTGGGACGGCACGACCTTCCACACGGACGCCCGCGACCCGCAGTGGCTCGACTACGGCTCCGACTGGTACGCCGCCGTCTCCTGGCCCGACCACGACCACCCCGACACCACCCGGTACGCGCTCGGCTGGATGAACAACTGGAACTACGCGCCCAACGCCGTCCCGACCGACGCCAGCGACGGCTACAACGGGCAGATGTCGGTCGTGCGCTCCCTGATGCTGAACAAGCAGGGCAGCACGTACAGCCTGCTCTCGAAGCCGGTCTCCGGGCTCGACGACCTGGTCACCCGGACCGTCCACCCCGCCGACGTGACGGTGAACGGCAGCGCCGACCTCGGCTACCACGGGTCGGCGTACGAGCTCGACGCCGACATCTCCTGGCAGCAGCTGAACAACGTCGGCATCTCGGTCGGGCAGTCGGCGGACAAGAGCAGGCACACGAACATCGGGGTCTACCAGGGCACCGTCTACGTGGACCGTTCCGGGTCGAGCCAGGCCGCCTACAGTTTCGGCTCGGCGTTCCAGCACACCCAGGCGCCGATCGATCCGGCAGCGAAGAGCGTCCACCTGCGCGTCTTCGTCGACCGCTCCAGCGTGGAGGTGTTCGTGAACGACGGCGAGCGCGTGCTCTCGAACAACGTGTTCTTCCTGCCCTCGGACACCGGCATCTCGCTCTACACCGACGGGGGCGCGGCGACCTTCTCGAACCTGGCCATCAAGGAGCTCGCCAACGTCAGCACGGCCGCGGCGGCGCAGCCCGCGCCGTTCGCGGACTTCGAGAGCAGCGGCTACGGCTCCTGGACGACGAGCGGCACCGCCTTCGGTTCCGGTCCGGCCGCCGGCACCCTGCCGAACCAGCAGCCCGTCTCCGGCTATCTCGGCAGCAGGCTCGTCAACAGCTATACCGGCGGCGACGCCTCGACCGGCTCGCTCACCTCCGCGGCCTTCACCATCGACAAGCCGTTCCTGAACGTCCTCGCCGGCGGAGGCGCCCATCCCGCGCCGTCGAGCGTCTTCGCCGACTTCGAGGGCAGCACCTGGGGCTCCGGCTGGACGGCGACCGGCGACTTCGCGGGCCAAGGGCCCTCCGCCGACGCGCTCCCCGGCCAGGTCGGGGCGAAGGTGCTCGACACCTACGTCGGAGGCGGGGACGGCGCGATGGGGACCATCACGTCGCCGTCGTTCACGATCACGCGGGACTACATCGACCTGCTCGTGGCCGGAGGGAACCATCCGTGGGGTTCGCCGGGCGCGACCGCGGTCAACCTGATCGTCGACGGAGCCGTCCAGCGCACCGCCACGGGCGCCAACAGCTCGACCATGACGCCGGTCAGCTGGGACGTGCACGCCCTCATCGGGCACACCGCCCGCATCGAGGTCACCGACCAGACCACCACCGGCTGGGGCCACCTCATGGTCGACCAGATCCTGTTCAGCGGCGTGCCGGGCGCGACCGCCGGCGAGCCGGACGACCAGACCACGATCAACCTCGTCGTGGGCGGCAGCGTGGTCCGCACGCTGACGGGGCAGAACAGCGAGCACCTGACATGGTCGACCTGGGATCTGAGCGACCTGCAGGGTCAGAGCGCGACCATCCGGATCCTCGACCACAACACGGGAGGCTGGGGCCACATCGACGCCGACCAGTTCACCCTGTCGGACAGGCCGGCGGCGTGACGGCTACAGCAGCGTGCTGCCGAGGACCCGGTGCGCGACGGAGATGGACTCCCCGCTGACCACCGAGCGCGGCGACGCGAGGAACGCCACCAGGTCCGCGATCTGCTCCGGCGACGACTCGCCGCCGCGGCCGGGGGCCACGTGCGGGTCAGGGCTCGTGGTGACGAGCCCCGGGTTGACGACGTTCACGGCGACGCCGGTCCCGGCGAGCTCGTCGGCCAGGTTCTTCGCGATCAGGATGGTGGACGCGTTGCGCACCGACCCTGTGATGTTGCCCGTGAAGTAGGCGTTCTGGCCGCTGATGACGACGATGCGGCCGAAGCCCGCCTCCCGCATCGCGGGAATCGTCGCCGCGGCCACCCGGAGGAACGCCAGCGCCTTGCCGTCGATCGCCTCCAGGATCTGGGCGGGGTCGGAGCTTCGCGCCGGGTCGAGGGTCTGGGCGGCCGGCGCGGCGGTGACGACGAGGGCGTCGATGCGTCCGTGGCGCTCCAGCACCGTGTCGACGGCGTGGCGCACCGACTCCTCGTCGGAGGCGTCGAGCGTCACGCCGTCGTCACCGGCGTGCCGGGAGCCCACGACCACCGTCGCCCCTTCGGCGCGGAGCCGCTCGGCGACGGCGGAGCCGATGAAGCCGGTGCCGCCCACGACCAGGGCGACGCGATTCGTGAAATCGAGGTCCATGCCGGGGACAACCGTCGGGCGGCCGGGGTGATTCCCGGGGGCGGGCGGATCGCGGCGCCGGGAGGATCGCTCAGCGAAGCAGCGCCGTCATCGGAGCCGCGGCCGCCACGTCGGCGGTGAGCGGGGGGAGGCCCCAGGCGTCTTCGATGGTGCGCAGCAGCGAGTAGTGCGTGTACGGCTGCCCCGCGACCGTGTGCGCGCGGGCCGCGGAGCCGGCGAAGACGCACGGCACGGCGTTGTCCGTCGCGTCCCCCTCGTCGAAGGTCACCACCAGCAGGGAGCGCTGCCGGGTGAAGGCGGGCGACTCCAGGATGCGCGGGACGTTCTCCTGCAGCCACGCGTCGCCGTGCGCGACCGAGCAGTCGTGCATGTCGTCGCACAGGTTCGGGCTGATGAAGGCGAGGTCGGGCAGGGAGGTCGTCGTGGCGAGGTCGGCGGCCAGCCGGTCGTACGGGACGTCGTGACTGCGGCAGAAGGCCTGGTCCGCCGTGACGTCGGGGAAGTACAGGAACGGGTTGTGCTTCACCGCGTAGAGGGCGGTGTTGGTCGTCGTGCAGGGCGCGGGCATGCTCTCGGCGTACATCCGCCAGTTCCGGCCGGCGTCATCCAGAGCTCGGGCGAGGTTCGGGCCGGTGACCAGGCAGGAGCCGCCCGGCGGGTTGCAGTCGCTGGTGATCCCGGCGGTCGTGCCGCTGGTGAGCGCGAGGTAGTTGGGCAGGCTGGGGTGCGTGATCGCCGAATAGTCGCTCGCGTACGCGAACGACCGCGCCAGGCCGTTCAGGTAGGGCGCCGCCGGGTTGCCGATGATCGACGACGCCGGCTTGTTCTCCTCCACGATGACGACGACGTGCTGCAGCGCGCCGGGCGCGGAGGGGGTCGCCTGCGGCGATCGCGGCGTGCTGCTTCCGTGGCCGTCCGCGGCGCTCGAAGCCGGCGCGGGCGTGCCGCCCACACTGCACCCGCACAGCGAGAGCGCCAGCAGGATCGCGCACAGGGCGCTGGAGGCACGCCGGGTCATGCCCGGAGACTACGCGCGCCGGCCGAGCCCGTCAGCCCCGGCCGCCCGGAGATCGAGGCGGCGGCCGACCAGGACGTGCGCCACCGCGCCTCCGGCGAGCGCGGCGACGCTGAGCAGCCAGCCGAGCAGGAGCAGCAGCCCGATGCGATCGGTCCGTTGCTCGGAGGCGGCGAGGGACTGGCCGGCGGCGATGACGCTCCCGCCCTCCCGGACGGTGCTGAGGGCGAAGCGCAGGCCGGGTCGCGGTTCCCAGGTGACGCGGTCGGACCCGTCGGCGAGGGTCGTCCGGAGCACGCCGTCGGGGATGCGCGCACGTTTGCCGTCGAGGTAGCCGTCGCCCGCGACCGGCCGGCCGTCGGCGGCGTAGACCAGGAAGAAGGGCATCCTGCTCTGCGTGAGGTCGACGTGCGGGCTCGGGACCGGCCCCGGGGTGTCGCTGCCGCGGGCGGCCAGTTGCGAGATCAGGGCCTGGGGCGCGTCGTCGGCGGACGAGCGGCCGGCCTGCTGCACGGCGCCGTACACCGCGGCGATCGCGATCGTGGCCACGAGCGCCCCGACGATCCAGGGGACCAGCCGGTCCACCGTCCTCATCACCATGCGCCCAGCCTAGGAGGGCGTCATGGCGGAGCGCGTCCTCCTCGGGACGGATCCCGAGCGCGTCGCGGGGTCTCAACCGCGCGCCGCCGCGCCGCTCACGCGCAGGAAGACGGTCAGCCACGCGAACACCACGACCCCGGCGATGAGCTCCGTCGCCGTGAGCACGTAGTACCCGGTCACGAAGAAGACGGCGGCGACGACGATCACGGCGAACAGCACGTACCCGAGCACCAGGAACGACCGCGGCGCGTCCGGCAGCGCGCGGCGCACCCAGAAGACGAGGAGGGTGAACGCGACCAGCATCCCCACCGCCGACACGTTGTGCAGTATCTGCGAGACGTCGAGCGGGAACAGGCCAACCCCGGCCAGCAGCAGCCCGATCAGGATGAGGCACACCCGCACCCGCAGCCGCGCCGGCCGAACGGCCGGGTCGACCCCGGTCAGGTCCGTCGCGTACCGGGCGATGGCCGCCATCATGAGGCCGGCCACGATCAGGGTGATGTTGAAGGTGAGCGACGAGACGCTGTTCGACATCCCCAGCGCGCTCAGGTGCAGCTGCCACCAGTGCGGGTCCGGCGCGCTCAGCATCGCCGCGACGAGTCCGACCGCGGCGAAGACGGCGAGCAGGCTCGACAGGCGCATCAGGTCGATGCGGGCGGCGGAGAGGAACACCGCGTAGCCGGTGAGACCCGTCGCGACACCCACCAGCACGCTCGCCGACAGCGCGTACACGGTCGCGTCGGCGAAGCCGTCCGCCAGGATCGCGCCGAGCACGAGCCAGCCCAGCGTCGCCGTGATCCCGTGCGCGAGAGCGATGACGGTCGTGTCGAACACCGCCGTCCCGGTCGCAGAGCGCGCCGCGGGCTGCTCGCCGGCCGGGCGGTCGGGGTGGCCGCCGAAGGCGGTCAGCGACGTGCGGTGCCAGAGCCGGCCCACGACGTAGGCCGCGACGCCGATCCCCCCGGCCGCGAGGGCCGCGAACTGGGAGCACGACCCAGGCCCCGCGATCGGCAGCGACCGTCCCCAGAAGAATGGCGCGGACGCGATAATGCCGACCACCAGTGCGGCGGCGCCGACCATGATCGAGGCGCCTTCGAGGTCGAGAGCGGCGGCCCGCGTCGCCAATCGGTCGGTGCCGCCGTGCCGGACGCCGGTCATCCGCGCCTCCTCCGTCGGGGGCATGATGCCTCGGACGGAGGAGGCACGGCAAGGGGCCGGCCTCGAGGCGCCCCCGACAGCCGGCGGCGGCCAGTTCGGCCAGGCGGACGTCACCCCTCCCGCCGGCCCGCGCGGCCCGATCCTGCGTCTTCCCGCGTCCCTCGCCATGGCGTTACCATGCGCGCGTGACCCGGTCGGCGGGCGGATGCGGAGTGGAGATGGACGCGGACGCGCACGGTGAGACGCCCTTTCCGGAGATCGACGATCACGGCATGATCGGCGACCTCCAGACCGTCGCCCTGGTCTCCGACCAGGGCAGCATCGACTGGTTCTGCGCGCCCCGGTTCGACTCGCCCTCGGTGTTCGCCTCGCTGCTGGACCGGCAGAAGGGCGGGTTCTTCCGCATCCACGCCACGGGCGAGCGGATGCGGGTGAAGCAGATGTACTTCCCGCAGACCGCGGTGCTCATCACCCGGTTCATGTCCGAGGACGGCGTCGGCGAGGTGATCGACTTCATGCCGGTCGCCGACGAGCCGACGGTCGCGACGCCCAGCCGGACGATCGTGCGCGCCATCCGGGTGGTCCGCGGCGAGCTGACCTTCCACGTGGAGTGCCGGCCCCGCTTCGACTACGGACGCCGGACGCACACGGCTCGCGCGTTCCGGCACGGCGTCCTGTTCGACGCCGAGGGCATGAGCGCCGCGCTGCACGGCGTCGGCGAGGAGGCGCTCGCCGGAGACGATGTGGACACCACGATCACGCTCGCGGCCGGCGAACGGCGGTTGCTCGCCTTCGAGACGGAGCCCACCGGCGAGCCGCGCGAGCTGGGACGCGCCCGCGGCAACCGGCTGTTCCGCGACACCGTCTCCTTCTGGCGGGAGTGGCTGTCCCGCAGCAGCTACACCGGTCGCTGGCGCGAGGCGGTGGAGCGCTCCGCGATGGTCCTGAAGCTGCTGCAGTACGCGCCGACCGGGGCGCTGGTGGCCGCGCCGACCGCCGCGCTGCCGGAGCAGCTCGGCGGGGTGCGCAACTGGGACTACCGCTACACCTGGATCCGCGACGCCTCGTTCTCCGTCTCCTCCCTGCTCTCGCTCGGCTACACGGAGGAGGCCGTCGCCTTCATGCTGTGGGTGGGAGACCGTGTGGTGGAGCAGGCGGGGGAGCAGTCCGGGCCGCTGAAGATCATGTACCGGATCGACGGCTCCTCCGACCTGGAGGAGCTCACCCTCGACCACTTCGAGGGGTACGCCGGGTCCACGCCGGTGCACATCGGCAACGGCGCCGTCGACCAGCTGCAGCTCGACATCTACGGCGAGGCGCTGGAGGCCCTCGCCGTCGGCGAGCGGTTCCGCCCGATCGGCGACCCGGGGTGGACCAAGCTGCGCGGCATCCTCGACTGGCTGGCCGACAACTGGGACCAGCCGGACGAGGGCGTCTGGGAGACCCGCGGCGGCCGCAAGGACTTCACCTACGGCCGGATCATGTGCTGGGTCGCCTTCGACCGCGGCATCCGCATCGCCCGCGACCGCGGCCTCCCGGCCCCGCTGGAGCACTGGACCGCGGCGCGCGACGCGATCTACGACCAGGTCTTCACCCGCTGCTGGAACCCGGAGCGGAAGGCGTTCACGCAGTACCCCGGCACGGACGTGGTGGATGCGATCACCCTGCTCATGCCGAAGGTGGGCATGATCTCGCCGCAGGACCCGAAGTGGCTGTCGACGCTCGACGCGATCGGCGAGGAGCTGGTCAGCGACAGCCTGGTGTACCGCTACAACCCGGCCGCGTCGCCGGACGGACTGCCGGGGGAGGAGGGCACGTTCTCGCTCTGCTCGTTCTTCTACGTGATGGCGCTGACCGACGCCGGCCGGCTCGACGAGGCCGAGTACGCCTTCGAGAAGATGCTCACCTACGGCAACCACGTCGGACTCTACGCGGAGGAGATCGACCCCTCCGGCCTGCAGCTGGGGAACTTCCCCCAGGCCTTCACCCACCTGGCGCTCATCCGGGCGGCGAGCGACCTCGACGCGGCGCTCGCCTCCCGGCCGCGAGGGTGACCGCCGAGGACGCCATGAGGGGTCCGTGGACGCTCGTCCCGCTGGCGCTGGCGCAGTTCATCTGCTCCTTCGCCGGCTCGAACATGAACGTGATGCTCAACGACATGAGCCGAGACCTCGGGACGACCGTGGCCGGCATCCAACTGTCGATCACCCTGTTCCTGCTGACGATGGCCGCGCTGATGGTCCCGTTCGGGAAGCTCACCGACGTGCTCGGCCGCAAGGTGTGCTTCCTGCTGGGCCTGGGATCTACGGCGTCGGCGCCGTGCTGAGCGCGCTCGCGCCGGGCCTCGGGCTGCTCGTCCTGGGCAACTCGATCCTGGAGGGCGCGGGCACGGCGCTGCTCATCCCGCCGGTCTACATCCTGGTGACCCTGTACTGGAAGGACGTGCAGGGCCGGGCGCGGGCGTTCGGCCTGATCAGTGCGGCCGGCGGCGTCGGCGCCGCGACGGGCCCGCTGATCGGCGGCTGGATCTGCAGCGCGATCAGCTGGCGCGCGGCCTTCCTGTTCCAGGCGCTGATCATCGTCGTCATCCTCCTGTTCGCCCTGGCGCTGAAGGACCCGCTGCCCGCCGACCCCTCCCGGCCGTACGACGTGCTCGGCGCGGTGCTCTCCGGCGGCGGGCTGGTGGTGTTCGTGGCCGGCATCCTCGCCATCGACCGCGTCCCGCTCCTGGCGGTCGGTCTCCTGGTCGCCGGCGCCGGGATCGTGGCGCTGTTCTTCGCCTGGATCCGGCGGCTCGAGCGTCGCGGACGGGAGCCGCTGCTGTCGACCGCGCTCTTCCGCAACCGGGTGTCGAACCTGGGCCTGGTCACGCAGAACTTCCAGTGGCTGCTGCTGATGGGCATCTCGTTCCTGGTCTCCAGCCACCTGCAGGTGGTCCGGCAGTACAGCGCGATCGAGACCGGCGTGATCTTCACCGCGGCGACGGTCGGCATCCTGGCGTCGTCGCTCGCCGCCGGGCGGCTGGTCCGGCTGGTCGCGCAGCGCACGCTGATCCTCGCCGGCTTCGTGGTGACGGCGATCGGCACGCTGCTGCTCCTGCTCGTCGGCGCGATCCCCGGCGCGTGGCCGTTCGCGCCGGGGCTGCTGGTCATCGGGCTCGGCGTCGGGGTGATGCTGACGCCGAGTGTGAACGTCGTCCAGTCGGCGTTCCCGGAGGCGCAGCAGGGCGAGATCTCCGGCCTCTCCCGCAGCGTCTCCAACCTCGGGTCGAGCTTCGGCACGGCGATCGTGGCCACCGTGCTCGGCTTCGGGGCGGGCGAGCGCGCGGGCGGCTACGTGCTGGCGATGCTGGTGCTGGTCGTGGTCGCCCTCGGCGGCGCGGTCGTCTCCGGGTTCCTGCCGCACCGGCGGCCGGACGCGGTGGCCGCGACGGCGTGAGGCGACGACGCCGGCCCGGCGATCAGCTGTGCTCCTCCACGTACTCGTCGGGATCCTCGTCGTGCGGGGTCACCCCGCCGGCCGCGTGCTCGGACTCGAAGGCGAGGAACGCCACGGCCATCGTGTGGCGTTCGTCACGATCGAGGTGGCGGCGGACGTCGGTGAGACCCTGACGCTCCTCCTCGGCCATGTGGTCGCTGTTCACCTCGTTGACCTCCGCGATCGCCTTCAGCCAGTCGACCGAGCCGACCTCGTGACCGTCGACTCCGGCGATCGCGTCGC
The DNA here is from genome assembly GCA_003367665.1 of Leifsonia sp. ku-ls. Taxonomy (GTDB): domain Bacteria; phylum Actinomycetota; class Actinomycetes; order Actinomycetales; family Microbacteriaceae; genus Leifsonia. Next base: position 39,797 of record QKXI01000017.1, read on the forward strand.
GGATCTCGTTGTGGTCGTGGATGGCGTCCTCCGTCTCCTCCTGCGGCGACTCCTTCTCGACCAGGTCGCGTTGGAGCTTCGTCAGCCGCGGGTAGAAGAGCAGCTCCTCGGCCTTGGCGTGCACCTCGAGCAGAATCCGGAGGCGGCCCCAGACCGCGGTCAGCGCCTCGGCGTCCGACGGGTCGATCTCCTCCAGCATCGCGAACATCCGGCGCTGCTCGTGGTGGTCGTAGAGGATGACCTCGGTGATGTCCACATCGACTCCTTCCTCCGGCGTGCGCCGGCCCTGGTTGCGACGCACGATACCCCGGCTTCAGCGGCCCGGGGCGGGCTCCGGCGACACCCGTTCCTCGAACTCGATGTGGTGCCCCTGCAGCCACATCATCGACCGCCCGCCGTCCCGCTGGGCCGCACGGAACCGGCCCGGGAGGATCGCGTCGCGGATGACCCGTACGATCGGCCCGGCCGCCTTCTCGGCCGACGCCTTGTGGCCGTCGGCGACGATGCGCTCGACGCGGGCGCGGCGGAGGGAGACGAAGGGCGTCGAAGGCGGAGCCGGTGTCGGGGAGGTCGCGCAGGCACTGGGCGAGGATGACGGCGTCCTCCAGCGACATCGATGCGCCCTGGCCGGCGGCGGGGGAGGTGGCGTGGGCGGCGTCGCCGATGACGATCATCCGCGAGCCGTCGTGCCACCTGTTCACGACGGGCATGTCGTAGGTCGCCCATCCCCTCAACGGGCCGGGGGCCGCGTCGATGATCGCGTGCGCCGGTCCGGCGTCTCCGGCCATCAGCTCGTGCAGGCGGCGGCGCCACTGCTCGTCCGTCATCGCCGACAGCGTGCCGCGGGCGGGCTCGGTCTTCATCGGCGGGTTGGCGAACCAGAGCGTTCCGCCGTCGGGGGTGTTCATCCAGGCGAAGAAGCAGCGGGTGCCGAACTGCATGCGGAAGTCGCGCGGCGGCGCGTCCACGGTGAAGTCGGGGATGTGGCCGCCGATGTTGAGGACGGGCACGTAGCGGGGGTCCGGCGCTGCCGGGTCGATGATGCGGCGGACCGTCGAGTGGATGCCGTCGGCCCCGATCAGCACGTCGCCGGTCGCCTCCGTGCCGTCGTCGAAGCGCGCCACCACCCCCGAGCCGGTGTCGCGGGCGCCGGTGAGCCCCTTTCCGTGGTGGACGGCGACGCCGTGGTGGCGGGCCATCTCGGCCAGCGCGACGAACAGCTCCGCTCGCGGCATCATCCGGGAGGTGAGCCCGTCGGGCCGGCGGAAGGCCATCGGGATGGTGCCGAGCTTGCGGCCCCTGCCGTTGACGAAGCTCATCGTGTCGACGGGGTAGCCGAGGTCTTCGACCCACTCCGAGGCCCCGATCGCGCGCAGGGCGTCGAGCCCGTTCGCCTGGAAGTTGAGCCACGACCCGCGCTGGTCGGCGTCGGCGGGCTGCTGCTCGAACACCTCGACGTCCCATCCGATCCTCCGGAGGGCGACGGCGACCGTCGGCCCGGCGATGCCGGCGCCGATCACGAGTGCCTTGGCCATGGGTGAACCCCTTCGTGTAATCTCTTGATAATCAAGAGATCGTAGAAGGAGATAACTTGAATGTCAAGTGACTTGACACTCAAAACACAGTCGGTCGGCCGAGCGATCCAGGAGTACCAGGCGGCGGTGGACGACTTCGACCGCGAGACCGCGCGCATCCTGCACGTCAACGCCACCGACCTCCGCTGTCTCGAGATCCTGGTCACCGAGCCCGAGGTCGAGACCACTCCGCGCACGATCGCCGACCGTCTGCGCCTGACCACGGGCAGCGTCACCACCATGCTCGACCGACTGGAGCAGGCCGGCTACGTCGTCCGCACCCGCCACGAGAGCGACAAGCGCAAGGTCCTGGTGAGCGCGACCGCCCTCGTCCGGGACCGGACGTGGGCGATCATCGGCCCCCTGCTGCGAGACGGGGAGGCCGAGGTGATCGCCAACTTCACGGCGGAGGAGCTCGACGCGGTGGAGCGCTTCCTCGTGCGTGCCACCGAGGTGCAGCGCCGGCACACGGCGCGGCTGGCCGAGGCGGACTGAGGGGCTCGGGCGGTCAGCCGTCGTCCCCGACGGCGGGCGGCGCGTACGCCCCGCGGCCGTAGCGAAGGTCCCGCACGGCGACCGTGAGCATCGCCGTGCCCGTCAGCGCCCAGAGGCCCGCGATGAGGTATCCCCACGGATTCGTCCCGTCGGCGATCGTGACGACCAGCCAGGCCGCGGCGATGGCGAGCCAGGCCACCCCGCTGCGGACGCGCGGCCGCCCGACGGCCAGACGCAGCCAGCGCGAATCGGTTCCCCCCTGCCCCATGGCCCGACTCTACCCCTCGCCCGGGCACGGCCGGTCGGCTCAGGGCGCGATGACGAGTTCCGCGATCCTGTCGCCGTCGAGGCGGAAGCGGTATTCGAGGTCGGCGACGCCCCCGGGGAAGTTCCCCTCGAGGCGCGTGGCGACCGTCCACTGTTCGGGCGCGGCGGAGCCCTGGCCGAGGTACGTCGTCGTGTACGTGTACTCGCTGCCGGCGGTGCGGAACCAGCCGGCGATCGCGTCCGTTCCGCGGTACTCGGTCCGCTCGTCCACGACCCGGGCATCCGCGGTGAAGATCTCCGCGACGGCGGACGGCGTGACGGCCGGCCCGCGCGGGGTCTCCAGGTAACGGCGGATCGCCGCGGGCAACCGGCTCGGGTCGAAACTGTTCTCGTTCATCGAGTCTCCTTCCATCGTCGGATGGCCAGATTCGGGCTTCCCCGTGCGGGAAGGTCAAGCGGCGGGCGGCCGTAGACTCGGACGGCGCCACGACGCGACCGCGACGCTGGAGGTGAACGGCGATGGACGATCGCGACATCCGCATGACGATCGGCGACTTCTCCCGGGCCACCCGGCTCAGCGCCAAGGCGTTGCGGTTCTACCACGCGGAGGGGATCCTCGTCCCCGTCTCGGTGGACCCACGGAACGGGTACCGGCTCTACTCGGTCGACCAGATCGCCGACGCCCAGGTCATCCGCACACTGCGTGGGCTCGGGCTGGGGCTGGAGGATGTGCGCGCGGTCCTCGCCGCTCCGGATGTGACGGCACGCGCCCAGGTGCTCGAGGCGCACGCGAGCCGCCTGGAGGCTCAGCTGCGGCAGACGCGCGCGTCGCTCGGCGCCCTGCGACGGCTGCTCGAGCCGCCGCCCCCGCACCCACCCATCTCCTACCGGCGAGTGTCCGCCACGACCGCCTTCGCGATCCAGGAGCCCCTCGACCTGTCCCGGCTGGCGGACTGGTTCCGGCCCGCGGCCGAGGAGCTGATGCGGTTCACGCGGTCCTCCGGTGTGGCGGGCGCGGGCCCGTTGAGCGGTCTGTGGCCGGATGCGCTGTTCGTCGACGGAAGAGGCGTCGCGACCCTCTACGTCCCCGTGACCGAGGGGAGCGGAGGTGCCGCCCTGCCGGGGCGTGTGCGGCGGATCGAACTCCCGGAGGTGGAGCTCGCCGTGGCGACCAGCGTCGGGCCGGATGAGAACGTTCCCGGCGTCTACGCCGCGCTCGGGGCGCATGTCGCCCGCCACGAGCTCGGCATCGACGCGCCGGTGCGCGAGACGTATCTGCACGGCCTGCCCGGCGACCCGGACGCGACCGTGGAGATCGGCTGGCCGGTGTTCCGGGTCGCACGGTGACGCGTCGGCGCTTCACCCGTCGGCGCCTCACCCGGCGCCGAGGATGACGAGCTCGCCGGTCGTTCTGGTCATGGCCACGTAACGGTCGACGGCCGCCTCGACCACGGCATCCCGGTCGAGGCCGACGACGGAGGCAGAGCTGTCGGTGAGGAGCACCAGATCGAACTCCAGTCCCTTCGCCTCGACCGCGCTGAGGGAGCGCACCCGCTCGATCGCGGCGAACGAGGGATCTCCGATCACGCAGGCGGTGCCCTCGTCGTGGGCCGCGAGCCACTCCCGCAGGATGCTGTCGCGTTCCGACCTCGGCGCGCGCCGCACGGGGACGCCGTTGTCGCGGATCGACGACGGCACGTTCGCGTCCGGCAGCACGGCGCGGATCACGGGGGCGGCCTCCGCCATGACGGCGGCCGGCGTGCGGTAGTTGATCGACAGGGACGCCACGGTCACCTCGGTCAGCCCCAGCCCGGTGAGACGCTTTTCCCAGGTCTCGGCGAAGCCGTGCCGGGCCTGGGCGCGGTCGCCCACCACGGTCAGGCTGCGGGAGGGGACGCGGCGCAGCAGCATGCCCCACTCCGCGGGCGTCAGCTCCTGCGCCTCGTCGACGACGATGTGGGCGAACGGCCCGGCGAGCAGTTCCTCCGCCGAATCCGCCTGCACCGGGAACGTGTCGAGCGCACCACGCAGGTCCTGGCCCCGGAGCATCGACATCGTCTTGAGGTCGGAGTCGTCGGTCGCGATCAGGGTCTGCACCACGTCGTCCATCACGGCCCGGTCGGCGGCCGCGGCGGCCTCGGCCCTCCGGCGCCGCACCTCGCGCTCCGGGTCGCCCGCGCGCTGAAGCGCGGCGTCGAGCAGGGGGAGGTCGGAGACCGTCCACGGGCTCGACGGCGGTCGCTGCAGGAGGGACGCCTCCTCCGCGGTCAGCCATGGTGCGCATCGCCGCAGCAGGGTGGGGGAGCTCCAGAGGCTGCGGACCACGGCCGGCGGGTCGAGCAGCGGCCACACCGCGTCGAACGCGCGCCGCAGCTCCGGATCGGCCGCCAGCCCGCGGCGGATCGTCTCCAGGTCGGCGTCCGGGCCGCCGAGGCCGTAGGCGTCGAACGGCTCCTCGTCGTCGAAGCCGCCGCGCCGGTCGTCCTCCCAGCCGGCGCCCGCGTCGCCCCACCCCTCGTCGCCCCACGGGCCGTCCCGTCGCGCGCCGGCGTCGCCGGCCTGAGCGGAGACGACATCCACCAGGAGGTCGAGGAGGGCGCGCCAGATCTCGGCGCGGGCATCGTTGTGCGTTGCGGCGGGGTCGGCGGCGCCGAGCACGTCGGCCCACTCCCGCGGTCCGATCCGCAGCTCGCCCCAGGCCGTCTCGAGGGCCGTGGCGCGGGTCGGGGGACGCTCCATGAGCCGGATCGCCGCCTCCACCGCGCCGGGCATCCGGGCGTCGCTCTTCAGCAGCGCCACGCGACGGTCCGCCTCCGGACGTCCGGCGTCGACGCCGGGCACGAGGTCGGCCAGTGTGCACGTGCGCACGCCCTCCTCGCCCAGACCGGGCAGGATGTCCGCGACGTAGTCGGTGTACGCGTGCGACGGCCCGACGAAGAGCACGCCGCCGTGGCCGCTCTGCAGCACGGGCTCGGAGTACAGCAGGTAGGCCGCCCGGTGGAGCGCGACGACGGTCTTCCCGGTTCCCGGACCCCCGTCGACGACGAGGGCCCCGTGCGCACGTGCCCGGATGATGAGGTCCTGGTCGGCCTGGATGGTGCCGAGCACATCCCGCATCCGCGGCGTGCGGCTCGCGCCGAGGCTGGCGATGAAGACGGACTGGTCGTCCAGCGCCGCGGTCGGCTCCGACCCGTCGTCGGTGAGCGCCTCGTCCCAGTAGTCGGTGATCCGGCGGTCGCTCCACCGGTACCGGCGGCGGGAGCGGGCGCCCATCGGCTCGGCCCTGGTCGCGCCGAAGAAGGGCTCGGCGGCGGGAGCGCGCCAGTCGACGAGCAGCCGGTCGCCGTCGCCGTCGGCCACCCCGACGCGGCCGATGTACAGCGACCCGGCATCGCCCACCACGCGGCCGATGCACAGGTCGGGGCCGTACCGGCGCAGCAGCCGGAGTCGCTGCGTGAGGCGCCGCACCTCCAGGTCGCGCTCGTAGGCGTCCTGTCCCTTCGCCGTCGTGCCCAGCTCCGCCGCCAGCCGGCGCTCCAGGGCCGCGACCTCCTCCGCGAGCGCACGCTCCAGCCGCGCGAAGTGCTCGACGTCGTCGGCGATGAGCGCAGGATCGGCCTTGGCGGGGTGGGCATCGAGGGCGAACGGATGGAGGGCAGCGGTCATCGAGTTCCTTTCCATCGTCACGGGGTCAGCGCACCACGCGGTACGTCACGTGGAGCACCGTGCTCGCGACCCGTGCGGAGACCTGCTCCAGGTTCAGCGGCGGCACCCCGTCGAACAGGCGGGAGCCCGCGCCGAGCGTGAACGGGACGATGTGCAGCCGCAGCTCGTCCACCAGCCCCGCGGCGAGGTACTGGTTGATCGTCTGCGCACCGCCCTGGATCGAGACCTCACCGTCGCCGGCCGCCTCCTTCGCCCGCGCGAGCGCCGCCTCGATGCCGTCGGTGACGAAGTGATACGTGGTCCCGCCCGCCATCGGCTGCGGGTCCCGCGCATGGTGCGTGAGCACGAACACCGGACCGTGGAACGGCGGCTCGTCGCCCCACCAGCCGTTCCACGCGCTGTCCCACGCGCCGCGCACCGGGCCGAACATGTTCCGGCCCATGATGTGCGCGCGGGCGCCGGCCATCCGCTCGACCTCGGCGCGGTTCTCGTCGCCGTGCTCGAACATCCAGGAGTGCAGCCGGTCGCCCCAGCCGTCGCCTCCGTCCTGGCCGAACGGCCGTTCCTCCGACTGGCCGACCCCGGCGGCGTAGCCGTCCGCGGTGATGGTCTGATTGACGATGAGTCTGCTCATGGCGATGCCCTCCCCGGTCGGTTTCGCGCAGCGAGCAAGGATTCTTCCGTGCAGAGGGGGCCTTGCGGCAAGCCCCCGTCCCTCCCGTATCCTGAAAATGCGAGGACGGGAGCGCCCGGGAATGGCCGGCGCGGCGGCGGGGTTGCCCCTCTCATGAGCCAGACCGCGAGCGCTGTTCCCGTGGAGTCGCCCGTCCGCCAGGCGCTGGAAGACCTGGAGCGCCTCCTTCTGCACGTCGAATGGACGCTGCTCGGCTTCGCAGAGACGCCGCTCGCCGCCGGGAGCAGCATGGCGGTGGCCGCCGGCGCCGTCCGTTTCCACTACGTGGTCTCCGGCACCGTCGAGGTCGGCGGGTGCGCCTTGCCCGTGCGGCTGACCCCAGGCGACTTCCTCATGCTGCCGCGCTCTGGCGCGCACCGGGTCACCGCCGTCGAGGACGCGGTCGTCGCCTCGGGCGAGCTGACCGCGACGAGCGCGTCCGGCCAGCCGTTCGCCCTCGCGCTTCCGGACTCGCTCGGCGCCTGCGGGTTCGTCGTGCGCGAGCCGCACATGGGTCCGCTCATCCAGACGCTCGGCATCGAGTTCGGGAGGATGCGGACCGGGAACTGCGTCATGGCGAGCCGGATCGCGACCATCATCGCCTCCGCCGCCGTGCGGTCGTGGGTGGAGAACGGGTGCGCCCCCGACCAGTGGCTGGTCAGCGTCCGCGACCCGCACATCGCCCGGGCGGTCGCGGCGATGCGCGAGGCGCCGGGGGAGCAGTGGACGGTGGAGCGGCTGGCCCGCGTCGCCAGCGCGTCCCGCACGGTCTTCGCGGAGCGGTTCCGGGAGCTGGTGGGCGACTCGCCGAACCGCTACCTGACCGCCGTGCGGATGGAGCACGCCGCACGGCTGCTGCGCGACGGCCGGCTGAGCGTGGCCGACGTCGCGGCACGCCTCGGCTACAGCTCCGACGTCGCGTTCAGCCGGGCCTTCCGCCGCCACACCGGGGAGAGCCCTGCGATGTGGCGGCGGGCGACGGCGGACGCGAGCGCCCTCTCCGCCTAGACCCGGTCGCGCCTCCGGCGCGCCGTGCTCAGCAGCACGCCGCCGAGCACGGCGACGATGCCGCCCGCCACCAGCGCCTCCTTCACGCCGGCGCCGTCGACCAGCAGGCCGCCGGCGGCCGCGCCGAGCGCGATCGCCAGCTGGAACGCGGCGACGACGAGTCCGCCCGCCGCCTCCATCCGCTCCGGCTCCACCCGCGCCGCCCAGGTCTGCACCAGGGTCGGGACGCCGCCGAACGCGAAGCCCCAGAGCACGACGGCCGCGATGGCGAGCGGAACCTGGTCCGGCAGCAGGGCGAACACCGTCACGGCCGCGCCGAGCACGGCGGGCATGACGACGAGCGCCGTGCGCAGCCTCCGGTCGGCCACGACGCCCGCCGCGAGGTTGCCGGCGAAGCCGCCGAGGCCGTAGGCGGCGAGCAGCGCGGCGAGGCCGGCCGTGGTGAGGCCGGGGATGTCGGCCGCGCCGAGGCGGATGTAGGTGAAGCCGGCGAAGTGGCCACCGGCGAGCAGCGCGATCCCGAGCAGGCCGACCAGCATGACCGGGGACCGCAGCGCGCCGAACAGCGCGCGCACCCCCGAGCCTTGCGCGGGCGTCACGCGCGGCAGCAGGAACCGCTGCGCCACGGCCGCGGCGACCGACACCACGGCCACCAGGACGAACACCGCGCGCCAGCCCCACAGCGCGCCGAGGAACGCGCCGAGCGGGACGGCGACGACAGTGGCGAGCGAGACGCCCGTGTTGACGATCATCATTGCCCGGCCGAGGTGCGCGGGGGAAACGAGCTGAGCCGCCACGGCGACGGCCATCGACCAGAAGCCGGAAATCGCGATCCCGAGCAGCACGCGCGCCACCAGCAGCACCCAGAACTGGGGCGCGGTGGCCACCAGCAGGTTGGACACGGCGGCGAGCACCGCGAGCCCGACCAGGAGGGTGCGCCGGTCGAGCCGCCGGAACAGCGGCCCGATCGCGGGACCGGCCACCACGCCGATGAGCGCGGTGGCGGTGACCGCCTGCCCCGCGGTGCCCTCGGTGATGTGCAGGCCGGAGGCGATCGGCGACAGCAGGCTGGCGGGGAGGAACTCGGCGGTGACCAGGGCGAACACGCCGGCCATCAACGCCACGACGCCGGCCCACGATGCGCGCCGGGCGGCGGGGACGGCGGGGACGGAGGCGGTGTCCGGAAGGGGAGAGGTATCGACACTCATGGCACCAGCCTCGCCGCCGCCGGCCTCGCGCACCCGACCCATCGTCCGCGTCACCTGATCCGTCGTCCGGATGTGCGGCGGCCGGTCGCGGGACCGGCGCCGCGACCACCGCGTCCACCCCGTCCACCGCGTCCGCTCCGCCCGCCGGCACCACCCGACGGGTCGTCCACCAGGGCCGCCCACAGCGCCACCCACTGCGCGGCGTCGAGGTCGCGCGGGAGCCGGTGCGACTCGACCCCGGCCTGCCCCAGCGCCTCCCGCACCCGGTGCGGGTCCGCACGGCCGGCCGACCGCAGCACCTCGGCCAGCCCGCGACCGCGGGCGGTGAAGGCGGCCGCGACGAACCGCTCGTAGCTGGCCCGCCCGGCCTCCGCCACCAGCGGCGACGCCCGCCGGCGCAGCGCCAGGATGCCGCCGTCGACGCTCGGCTGCGGACGGAATCCGGCCGCAGGCACCCGCCCGTGCAGCTCGAACTCGAACCAGGGAGCCGCCTGGGCGGTCATCATGGTGCCGCCGCCGACTCCGGCGCGCTTGCGGGCGACCTCCCACTGGGTCAGCACGATCGCGTGCTGCCACGCACGGGCGTCGAGGAGCCGCCGGAGCAGCGGGGTGGTCAGGTGGAACGGCAGGTTGCCCACGACGACGGGACGCTCGACGGGATGTCGAAGGGCGTCCGCGTGCCGGACGTCGACGCCGGGAAGTCGTCGCCGCAGCCGGGCGACGCGGTGCTCGTCCAGGTCGATGGCCTGGAGCGACCTTCCCAGGCGCGCCAGGGGAAGAGTGAGGGCGCCGTCACCGGCGCCGATCTCGAGGATCGGGCCGTCGGTCTCTGCGACGAGCCCGACGATGGTGTCGATGGCGGGACGGTGGACGAGGAAGTTCTGGCCGAGCTCATGTCGGCCGCCATGAAGGGAACGGGTGCGCATGCGTGTACTCCGAAGAAGAGGGAGCACCCCGGGCCGTGCGCGGGCACGGAAGAAGCAGGGTCGCGCTCACGGGGTGCGAAGGACATCCCGAGGACGGCGCAAGCGAAAAGGACCAGCCGGCGCCGTCAGGCGCGGCGGTCGCGAACGATCGACTCGCACACCTCGAGGGTGGCGAGAGAGCTGATCAACATGGCGGCAGCCTACCGCATGGGTCGCGCGCTGTTCCCTAGTAGCGCTCCTCGTCGGACTCGATGCCCTCGTCGGCGTCGACGAAGTCGTCGTCCGTCTCCGTCGCCCTGACGGCCTCCTCGGCCTGGAGGCTCGCCGCCTCCGCGGCCTCCCGCTCCCGTCTGCGTGCTGACATGTCGCTTCCCTCCGACACGAGCACTATACGAGGCGGTGCTTCAGTCCGGGCACCCCGGGGGCTAGCGTGATGCCGTGCTGATCTACTCCATGGGGGTCTCGGCGGACGGGTTCATCGCCGACGACGAGGGCGGCTTCGACTTCACCGCGCCCAGCGACGAGCAGTTCCGCTTCCAGGCCGCCCAGGTGGCGAAGCTGGGCGCGTACCTCCTTGGTCGCAGGCTGTACGAGACCATGCGGGTGTGGGAGACCGACCCGTCGCTGCGTGCCCCGCGGTCCGGCGTGACGTTCGCGGACACCTGGGCGGCGCTCCCGAAGGTCGTCTTCAGCCGCACGCTGACCGAGGTCGAGGGCAACGCGCGGCTCGCCACCGGCTCGGTGGAGGCGGAGGTCGCGGCGGCCCTCGCCTCCGCCGACGGCGACGTCTCGATCGGGGGAGCGGACCTGGCCGCGGAGGCCATCCGGCTCGACCTGGTCGACGAGTACCGGCTGTTCCGATACCCCGTCGTCATCGGCGGGGGGATCCGCTATTGGCCGGCCCTGGAGCGGCGGCTCCCGCTGTCGCTCGTCGGCACCCGAACCTTCGGCGGCCGCGTCGTCTACGAGGAGTACCGGAGGGTGCGCTACGCCGACTCCGCGGCCGCGGTCTGAGGCCACGATCGCGGTCGACATCGCCGCGCGGGTCCTGATCTCCATCGCCAACGGCCGGCGCCGTGGTGCTGGATCGCCACGCCGTGGTGCCGGGCAACGGTCCTCGGTTCCTCCTGGCCGTTCCCGCCCTCCTTCGCTACCGTTGTGCTGTCACGGCAAGCACGCGGAGGTGCCGATGGCGGACACGATCCTGGTGGCGGTGGATGGCCGGCCCGAGCACCGTGCCGCCCTCGACTGGGCCGCCGCCCGTGCGGCGCGGACCGGCGCGGCCTTGGAGCTGATCCACGTCGTCGAGCGCTCCCTCGCCGACAGCGGGGAGCAGTCCGCCCGCATGCTGACCCTCGCCGGGCGCTCGCTCGTCGCGGAGGAGGAGCGCTATGCGCTGCGCCGGGCGCGGGCCGCCCGGCATCCGGAGCACGCGTCCGCGGCACTCGAGCAGCCGGAGCCTCCGGTGCGCGGCCGGGTGGTGGTCGGCCACGCCGGACGCGATGTCGCGACCGCGGCGGCCGGCGCGACGCTGCTCGTCGTCGGCACTCCGGCGGCCGTCCGGACGCAACGGTCCGTCGCCGGCTCGATCGCCGCCCGGGTCGCCGCGGCGGCGTCCTGCACGGTCGTGGCGGTCCCACACGGGTGGAGAGGCCACGGGCACGGCGTCGTCGTTGGCGTGGACGGTGAGCCTCACGCCGAGCCGGCCCTGGACTTCGCGGCGGACGAGGCCGCGTGGCTGGGGGAGCCGCTCGCGGTGGTGTACGTCGGGTACGCGGTGGGCGCGGTGCGGGACGGGCGTCGTGTCGGCGGCCCGACCGCGGAGGAAGGCGACCTCCGCGAGCGCATCCTGGCCGCCGCCGCCCGCCGGGCGCTCGGACGGCATCCGGGGCTCGCGATCAGCACGCGCGTCGTCGAGGCGGTCCCGTCCACGGGCCTGGTCTCGGAGGCGCACGGCGCGAGAGCGCTTGTTCTCGGCACGCACGACCGGCGCGGTGTGAAGCGCCTGGTGCTCGGGTCCGTCGGCCATGAGGTGCTGCTCCGCGCCCGACTGCCGGTGGCGATCGTGCGCGAGGGCGCCGTCAGCCCTTCGTCAGGTCCTGCGCCAGCATGACCAGGATGCCGCTCGGTCCGCGGAGGTACGTCAGCCGGTAGACGTCCTGGTAGTTCGCGACCCCGCGGAGGGGGCGGCACCCGTGCTTCGCGGCGACCTCGAGCGCCGCGTCGAGGTCGTCGACCGAGAAGGCGACGCGGTGCATCCCGATCTCGTTCGGGAGCGTCGGCTCGGTCTCGATCGCATCCGGGTGCAGGTACTCGAACAGCTCGAGGCGTCCGGTGCCGTCGGGGGTCTGCAGCATGGCGATCTTCGCGTGGTTGCCGTCGAGCCCCACGGCGGTGTCGGCCCACTCCCCTCTGATCGTGTCGCGGCCGATCACCGTCAGCCCCAGGTCGGTGAAGAAGGAGATCGCCTCCTCCAGGTCGCGGACGGCCATGCCCACGTTCTCCAGTGCGATGGCCATGCGCGGGATGCTACCAGGGCGCCGATGGTTCCCCTCCGCCGCCTCGTCTGCCAGGATCGACTCCGGAGATCACGTGAGGGGGACGCGATGCCGATGATGACGCCGACCGTCGACACGGGGCAGCTCTCGCGGCTGCCGGCGGGTCCGGTCCTGATGCGCATCCGGCGCCTGATCGTCACGGCCGGCCTGGCCGCGTTCGCCTACACCGTGCTCAGCTCCGGGAGCGCCGGCTCGTGTTCGGACGGCGTGACGTCGGCGGACGGGGTCGTGACGCCGACGACGTGCGCGCACCTCGCCCTGCGACCCAGCTGGGCGGTCTACGCCGCGCTCGCCGTGATCGTCTTCGTCGCGATCGGCCGCGTGGCCCGGCGAGCGGAGACGGTGGAGGCCGCGCGACGCATCCTCGACAGGGCGGCGGTCGCGATCGTCGTGATCGTGCTCGTCTCCGCCGCCGTCGGCCTGGTCTGGATCATGACCCTGTCGCCGCAGTCGCTCACCGACGGGAGCGCCGTCCTGTTCCCCTTCCCGTTCAGCTCGGCGGAGCTCACCATCACCCACGAGTGACCGCGCGCGGCCGGTGCCGCGGGGGCTAGGATCGTGCCGCGACCGTTGCGGCAGCGCAACCACCGCGGCGGAGAGAGGGATGCCCTGATGGACCTGACCACCCTGCTCGGCATCGAGACGCCGATCGTGCTCGGACCGTTCGGCGGTATGTCGTCGGTCGAGCTCACCGCGGCTGTCAGCGAGGCGGGCGGCCTCGGCTCGTTCGGCCTCTACGGCCTCGGGCCCGACCGGATCGCGGAGGTCGCCCGCGAGGTGCGCGAGCGCACCGCGCGCCCGTTCGCGCTGAACCTGTGGCTGCCGTTCCGGCGGCCGGGGGAGCCGGCGCCGGGCGAGGGCTTCGACCGCGGCGACTACGACCGCGCCGTCGACGCGCTCCGGCCGCTGTTCGCGCAGGCCGGGGCGGAGGTCCCGTCGTGGCCGGTCGCGCCGCTCCCGGACTTCCACGCGCAGCTCGACGCCGTCTTCGCGGCCCGGCCCGCCGTCCTGAGCCTGGTCTTCGGCGTCCCATCGCCCGAGCTGGTGGAGGAGGCCCACCGTCGCGGCATCCGCGTGGTCGGCACGGCGACGACTGTGCCGGAGGCGGTCGCCCTGCAGCAGGGCGGCGTGGATGCGATCGTCGCCTCGGGCGCGGAGGCGGCCGGTCACCGTCCGTCGTTCCTCGCCGACCCGGAGGCGGGGCTGGTGGGCGGCCTCTCGCTCCTCCCGCAGGTGGTCGACGCGGTCGACGTGCCGGTCATCGCGGCGGGAGGCATCGCCGACCGCCGCGGCGTGGCGGCGGCGTTCGCGCTGGGCGCGGACGGCGTGCAGGTCGGCTCGGCCTTCCTGGCCACGCGCCAGTCCGTCGCACCCCCGGTGCACCGCGAGCGCATCCGCTCGGCGCAGGCGCACGACACGGTGCTCACGCGGGCCATGAGCGGCCGGGCGGCTCGCGGCCTGCCGAACCGCGCCGTCCGGTCGATCGAGCAGTCGGCGGCCATCGCGCCGTTCCCACTGCAGAACATCCTCACCGGCGTCTTCCGCCGCGCCGCGTCGCAACGGGGAGACGCGGAGCTGCTGTCGCTGTGGATGGGACAGAGCGCGGGCCTCTCCCGTCACGACGACGCCGCCGACGTGTTCGCCGAGCTGGCCGCCGGGGTGCCGGGTGCGCGATCCTGACGAGGCTGCGGTCGGCGGGCGGCCCGCCGACGGAGGGGAGGACGCGGGCGGCGACGCCGCGTGCTGGCTCTCGTCGGTCTGCCCCGAGTGCGGCGCTTTCCGTGAGGGTGCGGGGCGCTGCTGGCGCTGCGGGGCCGAATAGGCGACCGCGCCCGCGACCGGGCCCTACGGTGGAGAGGTGACCGATCCCTTTGTCCGCGCCCTGGTCGTGTCGACCCACCTCGTCCGTGGGAGCGACAGCCGCGATGACGACGGCCTGAGCTGGTTCCACACCGGTGCGCCGCACGAGGAGCTCGGGGGCGTGCTGCTCGCCTCCCCCGACCGGATCGACGAAGGCCTCGCCGCGATGGCCGGGCGTCCGGCCCTCTGGCACTCGTGGCCGGGCGACGAGCGCTACGACGTCGAGGGGCAGCTGCGGCGGCGCGGGTTCCGCTTCGTCGAGGAGGAGCCGGTCATGGTGCTCGACCTCGACGATGCCGCCGCGGTCCCGTCCGAACCGTCCGCGAGCGTCGAGCTGCGCGAGGTCGACGACGAGGCCGGCCTCGCGGAGTGGGTGCGGGTGTGGACCGGCGCCGAGCCCGTTCCCGGCATCGTGTCCGCGCTCGCCGCCGCGGGCCTGGGGGACGGCCGCAGCGTCCACCACCTCCTCGCCGCCATCGACGGGAACGCCGTCGGCTGCGCGGCGGCCGTCGTCGCGGAGGACGCCGTCGCCGTCGAGCACGTGGTGACCGCCGCGCCCCACCGCGGGCGCGGCGTCGGGACGGCGCTCACCGCGGCCGTGGTGGAACGGGGGCGCGTCGCCGGGGCACGTCGCGCCGTTCTCACGGCGTCGCCGGACGGGCTCGGGCTGTACCGGAGGCTGGGGTTCCAGGAGCGCGGCCGGGTGCGGCGGTTCACGGCGCCCGGGGACCACACCGCGTGAGCGCGACGCCTCAGTAGTCCTCCCGCCGATCCTGCTCGGCGTCGGCCACCGGCTCCACCTCCGACAGCTCGAGAAGCGCCGCGCGCAGCTGCCGGATGAGCCATTCCTCCGACGCCTCGCCGCTCGCCACCACGGAGTCGAGCCGGGCGAGGCGTTCGTTCGCGGAACCGTGAAGGTCGTCCACGATGTCCTCCGATCGGGTCAGGTCTCGGCCACGAGGGCCGCGTGCTGCGAGGCTAGCGGCCGGGGGCGTCGTCGGCCAGGGCCGGCTCCGAGCTCCCGCGCAGGATCGACGACATCTTCTTGCCGCGGGCCACCTCGTCGACGAGCTTGTCCATCCACCGGATGCGCTGCAGGAGCGGGTCCTCGATCTGCTCCACCCGCACCCCGCAGATCACGCCGGTGATCAGGGAGGCGTCGGGGTTCATTCTGGGCGCCCGAGCGAAGAAGGCCTCGAGGTCGCGGCCGTCGTCGATCGCCGCCCGCAGGCCGTCCCGGTCGTAGCCGGTCAGCCAGCGGATGACGGTGTCGACGTCGTCCGCGCTGCGGCCTTTGCGCTCCACCTTCGCCACGTAGAGGGGATGGATGCTCGCGAAGCTCATCCGGAACACCCGGTCCGCCGTCATCACGGCCTCCGTTCCGCCGTCGGCCGCGACCGGCGCAGGTACTGCCGGGAGCGCGCGATCTGCTGGTCGAGCGCGTCCACCGTCCGTTCCATGCTGCCGATCGCCTCGTTCCGATAGGTGTCGATGCTGTCCATCGTCGCGAAGACGTCGTCGAACGCGCGCTGCAGCACCTCGACGTCGACGGCGGACGAGGTCTGCTCCTTCTGCACCTGCTCCGTCTGGTTGCGCAGCACCTCTCCGGTGCGGCCGATGAGCGCGTTCGTGCTCTGGTGCAGCGACGACAGCTGATCGATGACCAGGCGCTGGTTCTCCAGGGCCTGCGCCACCACGACGGCGGTGCGCAGCGCCGAGACGGTCGTCGTCTTCGCCCGGTCGACGCCCTTGATGAGCTCGACGTTGTTCTTCTTGATCACGTCGAGCTCGAGGTACGCCTGCACCGACACGGCGATCTGGGTGGTGAGGTCCTGCCGGCGCTGACGGATCGGGAACAGCGCCTCCTTCTCCAGCAGCGTCGCCCGCTCGGGGTCGGTCATCCGCAGCTCCGCGGCGGCGTCGACGGTGGCGCGGTCGAGCGCCGCGGTCAGCACGACGTACTCGTTCAGCCGCTCCGTGGTCTTCCAGAGCGCGGCACGCTCCTTCTCGATCTTTACGTTGTCGCGGCGCAGCCACTCCTCGCCGTGGTCCAGGGCGGCGACGATGCCGTCGAGCTGCTTCTGCGCAGACTCGAACCGCTGCACGTACGCGCGCAGACGTCGGCCGCCCGGTACACGGGCAAGCATGCGGTTGCGCCCGCTGAGGTGCTGCGGGTCGAAGTCGGTCACGGTCGCGCGCAGCTCCTGCAGCGTCCGGATGACGCCGTACTGCGGGTCGGTGCGGATCTGCTTGCCGCGCGCGGCGGCGAGGGAGGCGGCGGGCCGGTCGAGCAGCTGCCGGGAGGCGTCGCTCGACGCCCGCATCTCGGCGTCGCCGAGGTGCGAGAAGCCGGTGATCTTGCGGGTGAAGGCCTCGCTGCCCGGCTCCGCCGCGGCGAGCTCGCGGATGAAGTCGCGCGCCCGCGTCTCCAGCTCCGCCTCCCGCTCCGGCGAGACCGCGACCATGCCGACGGCCTGCTCCTCCGGCAGCTCCGGCACGGCCTCCGGCGGCCGCAACGGTTCCTCGGGTGCGACGTTCATGCGCTGCTCCTCCCCACGCGGTGACAGTCGGTGCTGACACGATATATCGCGATTGCGGCGCGTGGGGAGGGGTCGCAGGGAACACTCAGGGCCGTGGCGCCCGCTGTCTAGCCACCGTCTCCGGGCGGCGCGTAGCCTCCGGGGCCATGAACAGGATGCGCACGGCCGGCGCGACGGCCATCTTCGCGGTCCTCCTGCTGTCCGGGTGCAGTCCGCAGGGCGGGACCGACGTCTCGGGCAAGTGGGGGAGCACCGACCCGGGCCAGCCGAACCTGATCGTCAACGCCGACGGCTCCTACAGCGGATCGGACGGCTGCAACACCATGACCGGCAAGGGCACGATCTCCGGCAACACGCTCGAGCTCGGCAACGCCGCAATGACTCAGAAGCAGTGCACGGACGTGAACACGTGGATGTCGAAGGCGTCCAAAGGCACCGTCGACGGCAACACCATGACGATGTACGACGCGTCCGGGAAGTCGATCGGGCGGCTCGACCGCGACGACTGAGCGCCGGCGCACGGTGCCGGAATGGGCGGCGTGCGCGTAGCGTTCCTGCTGTCGGAGGCGACGGAAGGAGCGTGCGGTGAGCGAGACCGGCGAGGTGGGGACCGAGACCCGGGGGTTCTTCGCGGAGGTGGCGAAGGAGTTCCTGCAGCACTACGCGCGCGGGCCGCGTTTCGTCGCGGTGACCGGCGTGCCCGCTGCCGACTCGGCCCGCGTGGCCGACCGTTTCGCGGCGGCGCTGCGCGAGGCGGGCCAGGAGGCCGACCGGACGACACGTCACCCGGACACCCCGGCCGACGGCTTCCGGGAGGACGTCGTCGCGCCGTTCCGCCCCAGGGACGCGGTGCTCGTCGTCGACGGCCCGGACCTCCTCGGCCCCGACTTCCGCGGCTTCTGGAACTTCTCGCTGCGGGTCGAGCACGACCCGGAGCGCAGCCCCGACTGGTCGTTCGTGACGACCGGCCAGAAGGACCCGCTCGGCGCGCCGCGCGAGGTCGCGTCCGTCCTGCTGGACGACACCGACCCCGAGCGGCCGCGCCGGCTGTGGGCCGACTCCTGCTGAGCGGCCCGGGCGCCCGACGCTAGGGCAGCCTAGCCGCACCCTTCACCCCAACGAGTCGAGCTCCTCGTGCACGAACCGGGCGAACTGCTCCGCCGCCGCCGACTGTGACCGCGTCCGGTTGCGCGCGAGTCCGATGATGCGCGTCGCCTCGTCCCGGAGCGGCACCGCGACGATGCCCGGCTCCGCGGGCGTGTCGGGGATCAGCGCGACGCCGACCGCGTCGCGGACCAGGCCCCGCAGGGTGGAGAGCTCGCTCACCTCGATCACCGGGTCCATGACGATGCCGTGGGCGGCGAAGTAGGCGTCCGCGATGTGCCGCAGACCGGAGCCGGTGCGGAGGGCGACGAGGTCGTACGGTTCGAGGTCCGGCACGCTCACGGCGTCGCGGCCGGCGAGCGGGTGGCCCTCCGGGACGCCGAGCACCAGTCGCTCCGCCGTGAGCGGCAGCCACTCGATCTCGGGGTCGCGCGGGTCGGGGCTGAGGAAGGCGACGTCGGAGGCGCCGTCGCGCAGGGCGTCGAGCACCGTGTCCGCGGTGCCGCCGCGGAGCACGAACCGGATGTCGGGGAACAGCGCGCGGTACTCGCTGATCACGCGCGGGATGAGCCAGCCGCCGAACGACGACACGTAACCGATGGACACCGTCCCGCCGGAGGGATCGCGCAGGGCCGCGATGCGGGCGCGGGCGTTCTCCAGCTCCGACTCGGCCCGGACCGCGTGCGCCAGCAGGATCTCGCCGTACTGGTTCAACTCCAGGTGCCCGCGGCGGCGGTCGAACAGCTCGACGCCCATCTCCTGCTCCAGCCGGGCCAGGGAGCGGGTCAGCGTCGACTGCGAGACGCCGAGGGTCTCGGCGGCGAGGGCGGGGTGGCCCTCCGCGGCCAGGGCCCGGAAGTGGGCGATCTCGTCGATCCGCATGACTCTCATCATGGCGCATGGCGAACGTCACCCGGCCGGTGCTCAAATGAGCGGTCTACCCCTGAACGAGTTTTCTGTACGTTCACACACGAGAAACAGTCCCGTTCGACGGACTCTCTACGTTGGCCGCGGACTCATCCCACGCACCTCACCGACTTGAGGAGAACAATGTCAACCAGATTCGGCAGGCTGGCGCGCGCCGCGGCCGCCGCCATCGCGGGAGCCGGCCTCGCCGCCGGCGCGCTCGTGGCGACGCCCGCGTTCGCCAGCACGGACGGCAGCGGTGTCGTCATCAACGAGGCCTACCTCTCCGGCGGCAGCGCCGGCGCGGCCTTCACGAACAAGTTCGTCGAGCTCTACAACCCGGGCGACAGCGCGGTCAGCCTGGCGGGCTGGAGCCTCCAGTACCGTCCGGCGACGGGCACGGCGGCCGCGACCGGCGTGGTCCCGCTGACGGGCTCGATCGCCGCGAAGGGCTATTACCTGGTCGGCGGCGGCTCCAACGGGTCGAACGGCCAGGCGCTGCCGACGCCGGACGTGGCGAGCAACGCCCTCAACCCGAGCGGGACGACGGGCACGCTGATCCTGGCGAAGACCGCCTCCGCCCTCACCGTGCCGACCGGCTCGGTGACCGGGAACGCGAACGTCGCCGACCTCCTCGGCTACGGCACCTCCAACACGTTCGAGACCGCGAAGGCGACCGCGCCGACGGGCAACACCGACGTGAAGTCGCTGGTGCGCACGAACGCCAAGGACACCGACGACAACAGCGCCGACTTCACCCTCAGCGCGACCATCACCCCGCAGAACGCGGCGTCGACGCCGGGCACCGGCGACCCGGGCACCGGCGACCCCGGAACGGGCGACCCCGGGACCCCGGCCGACACGACCCCGATCGCCGACATCCAGGGCACGGGCGACACCAGCCCGAAGGCCGGCCAGACGGTCACCACGGCGGGCGTCGTGACGGCGCAGTACGCGACCGGCGGGTTCAACGGCTTCTACATCCAGACCCCGGGCACCGGAGGCGCGCTCGACCTGGCTACGCACACCGCGTCCGACGCCGTGTTCGTCTACGGCTCGTCGTTCGCCGGCCAGGTGGCCGCGGGCGACTACGTCAAGGTCACCGGCGCGGTGAGCGAGTTCAACGGGCTCACCGAGATCACCGCGACCGGCGTGACCAAGCTCGACGCGTCCACGGTGACCGCTCCGGTCCCGGCGACGGTCGGCCTGCCGGCGACGGCGGCGCAGCGGGAGAGCCTGGAGGGCATGCTGATCGCCCCGCAGGGCGCGTTCACCGTCACCGACGTCTACTCGGCCAACCAGTACGGAGAGATCGGGCTCGCGGCGGGCGACAAGCCGCTCGTGCAGCCGACCGAGGCCGCGCGTCCCGGCACGGCGGAGTACGCCGCGGTCGTCGCCGACAACGCGGCGCGCGCGGTCACGCTCGACGACGGGGCCTCGACGAACTTCCTGAGCAACGCCAACAAGTCGAAGCCGCTGCCGTACCTGTCGCTGACGAACCCCGTGCGGGTCGGCGCCCCGGTCGCGTTCACCAAGCCGGTCATCCTCGACTACCGCAACAACGCGTGGAAGTTCCAGCCGACCAGCGAGCTGACCCCGGCCAACGCGGCCACGGTGCAGCCGGTGACGTTCACCAACACCCGCGCCGCGGCGCCGGCGAACGTCGGAGGCGACCTGCGCCTGGCGACGTTCAACGTGCTCAACTACTTCACCACCACCGGTGACCAGCTGAGCGGCTGCACCTTCTACACCGACCGCGACGGCAACCCCATCACGGTCAACAGTGGATGCGACGCCCGCGGCGCCGCGAACGCGGAGAACCTGAAGCGCCAGCAGGACAAGATCGTCGCGGCCATCAACGGCCTCACGGCGGACGTCGTCTCGCTGGAGGAGATCGAGAACTCGGCGCGCTTCGGCGAGGACCGCGACTCCGCCCTCGCCACCCTGGTCGGCGCGCTCAACGCGGCGGCGGGCTCCGAGGTGTGGGGCTACGTGAAGTCCCCGTCGACCCTCCCGGCGACCGAGGACGTCATCCGCACCGCGTTCATCTACAAGAAGGCGACCGCGGAGCCGGTCGGCGCGTCGAAGATCCTCGACGACCCGGCCTTCTCCAACGCCCGCCAGCCGCTCGCGCAGGCCTTCAAGAAGGTCGGCACGAAGGACTCGTCGGCGTTCCTCGCGATCGTGAACCACTTCAAGTCCAAGGGCTCCGGCTCCGGGGCCGACGCCGACCAGGGCGACGGCCAGGGCGCCTCGAACGCCTCGCGCGTGAAGCAGGCGCAGGCCCTCGTGGCCTTCGCCGACGAGCGCAAGGCGGCCCTGAAGACCGACAAGGTGCTCCTCATCGGCGACTTCAACGCCTACCTCAAGGAGGACCCGATCAAGGTCCTCACCGACGCCGGCTACGTCGACCAGGTCAGCACCCGCACGTCGAAGGCCACCTACTCCTTCGGCGGCACGGTCGGCTCGCTCGACCACGTGCTCGCCTCGCCCGCGCTGAACAGCACGATCACCGGCGCGGACGTCTGGAACATCAACTCGGGCGAGTCGGTGGCGCTGGAGTACAGCCGCTACAACTACAACGTCACCAACTTCTACGAGCCGGGGCCGTACCGGTCCTCCGACCACGACCCGATCGTCGTGGGCCTCGGGCTGCTGCCGAAGCCGGTGACGCTCAACCTGATGAACATCAACGACTTCCACGGCCGGATCGACGCCAACACCGTGAAGTTCGCGGGCACGATCGAGAAGCTCCGGGCGGAGGCCGGCGAGGCCAACTCGCTGTTCCTCTCGGCGGGCGACAACATCGGCGCCTCCCTGTTCGCGTCGGCCTCGGCCGGCGACATCCCGACGCTCGACGTGCTCAACACGCTCGACCTCAAGACGAGCGCGGTGGGCAACCACGAGTTCGACAAGGGCTACGCCGACCTCACCGGACGCGTGAAGGACGCGGCCGACTTCTCCTACCTCGGCGCGAACGTCTACAAGAAGGGCACGAAGGACCCGGCACTGCCCGAGTACGCCGTGTTCGACGTGGACGGCCTGAAGGTCGGCGTCATCGGCGCCGTCACCCAGGAGACCCCGACCCTGGTCTCGCCCGGCGGCGTCTCGTCGCTCGACTTCGGCGACCCGGTGGAGGCGGTCAACCGCGTCGCCGGCGAGCTGACCGACGGCGACCCCGCCAACGGCGAGGCCGACGTGATCGTCGCCGAGTACCACGAGGGCGCCGGCTTCGGCACGCCGGAGGGCGCGACGCTCGACCAGGAGGTCGCGGCCGGCGGCGCGTTCGCCGACATCGTCACCAAGACGAGCGCGAAGGTCGCGGCGATCTTCACCGGCCACACGCACAAGCAGTACGCGTGGGACGCCCCGGTCCCGGGTGTGGACGGCAAGACCCGTCCGATCCTGCAGACCGGCAGCTACGGCGAGAACATCGGGCAGATCCAGCTGACGGTGGACCCGGAGACCGACGCGGTCACCGCCTACACCGCCCGCAACGTCGCCCGCACGACGGACGCCGACGCGGCCCTCGTCTCCGCCTACCCGCGGGTCGCGGCGGTCAAGACGATCGTCGACAAGGCGCTCGCCGATGCCGCGGTGATCGGCAACCAGAAGGTCGGCTCGGTGACGAAGGACATCACCACCGCCTACCTCAACGGCGCCCGTGACGACCGGATGAGCGAGTCCACGCTGGGCAACCTCGTCGCCGACTCGCTGCTGTCGACCCTGTCGCCGGCGGAGCTGGGCGGCGCAGAGATCGGAGTGGTCAACCCGGGCGGCCTCCGAGCGGAGCTGCTCTACGGCACCGACGGCACCGTCACCTACGCCCAGGCGAATGCGGTGCTGCCGTTCGTGAACAACCTGTGGACCACGACCCTCACCGGGGCGCAGTTCAAGCAGGCGCTCGAACAGCAGTGGCAGCGCAACGCCGACGGCACCGTGCCGAGCCGGCCGTTCCTCAACCTTGGCCTGTCGAAGAACGTCCACTACACGTTCGACGCCACCCGGCCGGAGGGCGACCGCATCACCAGCATCCTGGTGAACGGAAAGCCGATCGACCCGGCGAAGTCGTACCGGATCGGCTCGTTCTCCTTCCTGCTCCAGGGAGGCGACAACTTCCGCGCCTTCGCGGCGGGGAAGGACACCAAGGACTCGGGCCTCATCGACCGGGACGCCTGGATCGGCTACATCCAGAAGAACAGCCCGCTCTCGCCCAGCTTCGAGAAGCTCGGCGTCGGCGTCAGCGGAGTGCCGACCGGCACGCTGCAGCGCGGTCAGCAGGTCACCCTCCAGGTGTCCAAGCTGAACCTGACCTCGCTCGGCAGCCCGGCCAACACGAAGCTGGACCTCACCTGGAACGGCTCGGCCGCTCTCGGCTCCGCCCCGGTGGATGCCGCGGGCAACGCGACGGTGACCTTCACGGTCCCGGCGGACGCGGCCGGCGCGAGCACGCTCGTGCTGACCGCGCCGGACTCGGGAACGGTCGTGCGCGTGCCGCTCGCCGTGGCCGACGTCCCCTCGAACCCGAAGCCGGGCACCGACCCGAAGGCCGCGAAGGAGTCGGCGCTCAAGAAGGCGCTCGAGGACAAGGTCACCGTCGACAAGGACACCTACAAGCCGGGTGAGGCGATCCGCGTCACGGTCGGCGCGGCGCATGCCGGTGAGTGGGTCTCCGTCTGGCTGTACTCGCCGGCGCAGAACGTCGGCGGCGGCTGGGTGCAGGTGCCGGCCGACGGCGTCCTGAAGCTCACCCTCCCGAAGGACGCGGGCAACGGCCAGCACAAGCTGTCGGTGCAGAGCGCGAAGGGCGACGTGATCGGCTGGACGACCCTCAAGGTCAAGGCGGACAAGCCGAACACCGGCATCCCGGTGCTCGACTGGCTGATCGACCTGCTCGACCGCATCTTCGGCTGGTTCTAACCGCAGGACCGCGGCGGACGCCGGGCGTGCTCACAGCGCGCCCGGCGTTCGGCGTCTCCGGGCGCGTGCCCTCTCTCACACCTCGAAGTACAGGTGGGTATGCAGCCGGCACCCCGGGTTGAACGCCGCAGAGCACCGCGGGCAGGCGTCGACCTCCAGGTACTCGGCGATGGTCAGCTCGCTCCCGCAGACGCCGCACAGCACCGCTCGCTCGTCCCTCGCCGCGACGGGCCACTGCCGCGCCGGGTGGCCGGCGGCCTCGGCGTGGCAGAGGTGGCACGGGTAGTACTCGCCGCAGCAGGCGAACTTCAGGGCGACGACGTCGACCGGGGTCCGGTAGTGGATGCAGCGCGTCTGGTCGTCGACGACGGGCCCGAGCACGCGTGGTCGCGGCGTCATCGCACGCCCCGGGCGGCCAGCGCCTCGCCGAGCTGGTCGGCGTGCTTGAGGGAGAGGATGAGGAAGGGCACGGCGAAGAAGCGAAGCCCCGGCCGTCCGCCGCGGGCGCGCTGCGCCTCGCGCACGTCGCCGGCCAGCCGCGCGACGACCGGCACGGTGGTGAGCGTCACCGTGAGCAGCACGGCGGCGCGCTCGGCGTCGAGGCCGAGCCGTTGCAGCGGCCGCAGCCCGCGCTCCACCGCGTCCAGCAGCTCGGTCACGCGTGTGGTCAGCACCAGCAGCCCGGCGAGCAGCACGGCCGCGGTCACCCGCGCGGTGTTGGCCACCGCGGGCTCCGGGCCGAGGAAGACCAGTTGCGCGCCCAGCGTGATCACGATGAGCCAGCGCAGCGCGACCGTCTGGCGGGCGAGCTCCCGCATCCCGAGGAGGCCGTCGTGGAGCCCGGCGACCGCGTAGGCGAAGACGACGGCGCCGCAGGCGACGGCCGCCGCCCACCACTGCGACGGCAGCACGGAGACCCCGAGCACCGCGGCGAGGACGAGCAGCAGCTTCGGGCCGGCCGGCATGCGGTGCAGGAGGCCGTCGCCCGGCCGGTACAGGCTCAGCACGACAGCACCCGCTGGTACTCGGCGACCACCTCGTCGGGGCGGCCGACCGCCTCCACTCGCCCGGCCGCGAAGAGCACGGCGGCGTCGCAGCGCTCGGCCAGGGCGAGGTCGTGGGTGACGAGCACCAGCCGGTGGTCGCCCTCGTCGAGGAGGTGGGTGGCGATGCGGCGGGCGTTTCGCGCGTCCAGGTACGCGGTCGGCTCGTCGGCGACGACCAGCTCGGGTTCGCGCACGAAGGCGCCGGCCAGGGCGAGCAGCTGCTTCTGGCCGCCGGACAGGTCGTGCGAGGAGCGGTCGCGCAGGGCCGCGAGCCCGAATCGGTCGAGCGCGGCGTCCGTCCGGCGTCGCAGCTCGTCCCGGCGCAGCCGCTCGGGGCGGAGGGAGAAGGCGACGTCCTCGGCGACGGTCGGCATCACGATCTGGGCGTCCGGGTTGCTGAACACCACCGCGACGCGCCGGCGCAGCTCCGCCGCCTCGCGCACCGGGTCGAGCCCGAGCACGCGGAGGCGCCCGGAGGCCGGCGGCAGGAGCCCCGCGAGCAGCCGGGCGAAGGTCGACTTGCCCGAGCCGTTCTCCCCGACGACGGCCACCGTGCGGGCGTGGAGGCGGAGGGTGACGTCGAGCAGCGCATCCACCTCGCCGAGCCGCACCCCGACGTCGTCGAGCGCGATCGCCGGCTCGCCGCTCACGAGACCACCTCGAACACCGCGGCGATCCCCAGGCCGCCCCCGACGGAGGCCGCCGCGACCCCGAGCGTCCCCTGCGGCGCTCCGGCCCGGACGAGCCGACTGAACAGCCGCACCACGGCTACGGCGCCACTGGCGCCCCACGGGTGGCCGAGGGCGAGGGCGCCGCCGTCGGCGCACACGCGGGGGTCGTCGTCGGCGAGCCCCAGGCGGCCGAGGACGGCGATGCTCTGCGCGGCGAACGCCTCGACGATCTCGAACGCGGCCACCTCCGCCGTTCCCGCGCCGGCCCGGTCCAGGGCGGCCTGCACGGCAGGCGCCGCACCGACACCGGGGAACGCCGGATCGCATCCCACGACGGCGGAGGCGCGGAGGGCCAGGCCGGGGGCGCCGCCGGGCACGACGGCGACGGCCGCCGCGCCGTCGCCGATCCGCGTCGAGGTCCCGGCGGTGAGGGTGCCGCCGGGGAAGAGCGGCGGCAGCCGGTGCAGCACCGGGGCGGCGGCGCCGATCGCATCGTCGGCCG
>QKXI01000018.1 GCA_003367665.1 Leifsonia sp. ku-ls
CGAAGCGCGGCCCGCCGCGGCCGACGCGTCGCCGCTGCCGCCCGACGCGCCGGTCGCCGCCGTCTGCGGAGCGGCCGGCGCCTCCTCCGCGAGGGCCGGCGCTCCCGTCGTCGCCACCGTGACCCCCAGCACCAGCGCGGGGACGGTGATCACTGCGAGGGCCGCCTCGCGCCACGACCAGTAGCCGTGTCCTCGGGAGTCGGAACGGCGCCCGTGCCGGGATTCCGGGCGCGCTGAAGACGTGCTTCGGGTACGCATTTGAGACCATGCCTTATTCGGGTCGGCATCCCCGGTGGGGTAAGCACCGGGCACTCCCGCGGCAGGGTGACCGCGATTGGGGCACACCCTAGGTCGGCGTTCTCCCGGCCCGAAAGACAGCGATGGAATTCGTTCGCGGGTCGTGATCCGGCTCGCGTCCCTGTCTTTCCGGCACCCCCGCGCCCCCGTACGCTGCGACCATGGACGAGCGCGCCGGCTTCCTCGCAGAGCTGTTCCACGACGGCGTCGTCAAGACCGTGACGATGCCGCTGGAGGAGCACGACCAGCCACCGCCGCACGTCCGCGTGCCCGCCGTCGACGCGAGCGGTCACCGGGTGATCGACGTCTTCCTGCTCAGCGACGCGTCCGGCTGGCCGGCACGCGCGGGCTACCGCTACGCGGGGAGCATGCCCGTGCGCAGCTGATCGGCGACCATGCCACGCTCGGTGTAGTTCAGGTACCGGACCGGCGGGGTCGCGGGCGCGGCAAGGGCACCCTGCAATTCCAGCAGGAACAGCGTGAACGAGCGGGTCACATCGTCCGCGCCGGCGAGACCCGCGAGCTGCGGGTCGTTGGACACGCGGCGCACCGTCGCCGCGATCGCGCCGTGGTCGATGTGGACAAGCACCCGCCGATCGTCCGCCGTGTGCACGCGAAGCACGAGGGCGGCATCGTCGAGCACTTCGACACCGGGCACACGCTCCATGGCCTGCAGGAACCGCCCGGCCAACAGATCGTCTCGCGCCACGTGTTCCGCCCTTCGCCGTGGAACGCCGTCGTCGCCGCCATCACGGCACGGGACGCGGTGTTCACCCCTTCACAGGGGTAGACGAGGTGGACGGCGGAACGATGACGCGGTGGTCAGTCGCCGTCTTCGCGCGCCTCGGCGATCGCGTCCGCCTCCACCACCGGGATCGCGGTCGTGATGACCTCGAGGCCGCTCAGGCGGGCCGGCGACAGCAGGCGGGTGACCTCCTCGCGGCTCATCAGCTTGGCCTCCACGACCAGGTCGGCGACGTTACGGCCGGTCAGCAGCGCCGACTTCGCGAGGGCCGCCGCCGCCGCGTAGCCGATGTGCGGGGTGAGCGCCGTGATGACGCCGACCGACGAGCCGACCATCGCGCCGAGGCGCTCCTCGTTGGCGGTGATGCCGTCCACACAGTTGATCCGGAGGGTGCGGAAGGCCTGCGCCATCCAGGTGATGCTCTGCAGCAGCGAGTGCGCGATGACCGGCTCGAATGCGTTCAGCTGCAGCTGGCCGCCCTCGGCCGCCATGGTGACCGTCACGTCCGCCCCGGCCACCGAGAACGCGACCTGATTGACGACCTCGGGGATGACCGGGTTGACCTTGCCCGGCATGATGCTCGAGCCGGCCTGGCGCGGCGGGAGGTTGATCTCGCCCAGCCCGGCCTGCGGGCCGGAGGAGAGCAGGCGGAGGTCGTTGCAGATCTTCGACAGCTTGATCGCGCTGCGCTTCAGCGACCCGGAGAACGACATGAACGCGCCGGCGTCGCTGGTCGACTCGATCAGGTCGGGCGCGGTCTCCAGGTTGAGACCGGTGATGGCGTTCAGGTGACGCACGGCAGCGGAGGCGTACCCGGGGTCGGCGGTGATGCCGGTGCCGATCGCGGTCGCGCCGAGGTTGATCTCCGCCAGCAGCCACTTGGTCTCGGTGAGGCGGGCGTGGTCCTCGGTCAGGGTGGTGGCGAAGCCGTGGAACTCCTGGCCGAGCGTCATCGGCACGGCGTCCTGCAGCTGGGTGCGGCCGACCTTGAGGATGTTGCGGAACTCCTCCGCCTTGTGCGCGAACGAGTCGCGCAGCAGCGCGAGCTCGTCGAGCAGGTGGCCGAGCGCGAAGGTGAGGCCGATCTTGATGGCCGTCGGGTAGGTGTCGTTGGTGCTCTGGCTGCGGTTGACGTCGTCCAGCGGGTGCAGGTGGGCGTAGTCGCCCTTCTCGCGGCCGTCGAGCTCCAGGGCGATGTTGGCGATCACCTCGTTGGCGTTCATGTTGGTCGACGTGCCGGCGCCGCCCTGCATCACGCCGACCACGAACTGGTCGTGGTATTCGCCGTCGATGATGAGCTGGCAGGCGCGGTCGATGAGCTCGGCCTTGTGCGGCTCCAGCACGCCGATCTCCAGGTTGGCGCGCGCGGCGGCCTGCTTGACGCTGGCGAGGGCGACGATGAGGTCGGGGTAGACGGAGATGGGACGCTTCGCGATCGGGAAGTTCTCCAGCGCGCGCGAGGTGTGGATGCCCCAGTACGCGTCGGCCGGGATCTCGCGGCTGCCGAGGGAGTCGGTCTCGGTGCGGGTGGGGCGTCCCTCCGCGCTGGGGGTCGGGACGTCGGAGACGTTCTCGGAGGAGTCGATCACGGTGATGGGGGCGGTCTTCGGCTCGTCCATGGTTGCTGTCGGGTTCACGGTTGGCACCGTTGCCTCTCGTTGTGCGTTGGCATGCGTTTCGTGCGCCGGATGTTCGTGGCCTCCGGCAGTGCCGAGCCTACCCCCGGGATCGGCGGGCCAGGTGGACGCGCTGTCCGGCATCCCGGACTCCCTTCGACACGGTGTCGATCAGCCGAGTTTGCGCAGCAGGCCGCGCGCGAAGCGGTCCTTTCCCTCGGTGTACGGCGGGTAGACCAGCTGCATGGTGTCCGGCGCGAGCGGTTTGCTCAGCACCGCCTTCTCGTGGCTGAACGTGCGGACCGACCGCTCGCCGTGATAGGCCCCGGCGCCGCTCTCCCCCACGCCGCCGAACGGCAGGCCCGCGACGGCGAGGTGCGCCGCCGGGATGCCGAAGCCGACCGCGCCGGAGCTGGTCTCGGTGAGGATGCGCCGGCGGACCGTGGCGCTCGACGAGAAGACGTACAGCGCGAGCGGCTTGTCGCCGGCGCGGATGAAGCGGATGGCGTCGTCCAGCCCGTCCACCGGCAGGATCGGAAGGATCGGGCCGAAGATCTCCTGCGCCATCGCGGGCGCATCCTCGGGGACGTCGACCAGCACGGTCGGCGCGAGATACCGCGTCGCCGCGTCGTGCTCTCCGCCGAGCGCGGTCGTGCCTGCGCCCAGCATCCCGGTCAGCCGGGCGAACTGCCGGTCGTCGATGATGCGCCCGTAGTCGGGGCTCTGCGCCGGGTCGTCTCCGTAGAGCTCGCGCACCGCGTCGCGCAGGGCCGCGGTGAGCCGCGGGACGACCGCCCGCTCGGCGAGCACGTAGTCGGGCGCGACGCAGGTCTGACCGGCGTTCATGAACTTGCCCCACGCGATGCGGCGCGCGGCCGCGGCGATGTCGACGGTGCCGTCGACGTAGACCGGCGACTTCCCGCCCAGCTCCAGCGTGACGGGAGTGAGGTGCTCCACAGCCGCTGCGGCGACGATGCGGCCGACCCGGCCGTTGCCGGTGTAGAAGATGTGGTCGAAGCGCTGCGCGAGCAAGTCGGTGGTCTCCTCCACGCCTCCCTCCACGACGGCCACGGCCCGGGGGTCGAGGTACTGCGGGAGGAGGCGGGCCATGGCGGCGGAGGTGGCCGGCGCGAGCTCGCTCGGCTTCAGGACGACCGCGTTCCCGGCGCCGAGCGCGCCCACCAGCGGGGCGAGCAGCAGCTGCACCGGGTAGTTCCACGGCGCGATCACGAGCACGACGCCGACCGGCTCCAGGAGGGTGGACGCGCGCGCGGGCATCAGGGCGCCGGGGACGGTCACCCGCTTCGGCCGCAGCCAGCGGCGCAGGTGCCGCAGCGCGTGGTCGATCTCGCCGACGACGAAGCCGAGCTCGGCGATCTGCGACTCGGTCGGGTTCTTGCCGAGGTCGGAGAGCAGGGCGTCCTCGAACTCCGCCGAGCGCTCCGTCAGCATCCGCCGCAGCGCCCGCAGCTGGGCGAGCCTCCACGCGAGGGGCTTCGTCACCCCGGCATCGAAGGCGGACCGGAGCTCCTCGACCGTGTGCGTCATGCGCCCATCCTAAGGACACCCCCACACCGCCAGCTCCGGAGTTTTTCGACCGGGCAGCGGCGTGTCGGTGGAAAAACACCGGAGCTGTCGGCGTCGGAGGCGCGCGTCAGCGGGCGGGACGGTATTCGAGGTCGAAGATGGCGTGGCCGAGGCGCTCGCCGCGGCGCTCGAACTTGGTCACCGGGCGGTCGTCCGGGCGCGGGACGAAGCGGGCGGCTCCGGCCTGGTTGACCAGGCCCGGCTCGGCGTCGAGCACCTCGATCATGTGCTCGGCGTACGGCTCCCAGTCGGTGGCGAGCCGCAGCACGCCCTCCGGCGAGAGCGCCCGCACGAGCAGCCGCGCGACGTCCGGCTGCACGAGCCGCCGGCGGTGGTGCCGGGCCTTCGGCCAGGGATCGGGGAAGAAGATGAGGATCTCGTCGACCGAGCCGGCCGCGAGGCCGCGCTCGAACACCTCGACCGCGTCGTGCCGGACGATGCGGATGTTGGTGAGCCCCCGGTCCCGCATGGCGCCGAGCACGCGGCCGATGCCGGCGCCGTGCACCTCGATCCCGAGGAAGTCGCGATCGGGGTGACGCTCGGCGAGCGTCAGCAGGTTCTCGCCGTTGCCGAAGCCGATCTCCACCACGCGCGGCGCGGTGCGCCCGAACGCGGCGTCGAGGTCGAGCGGCGACCCGTCGAACTCGAGGCCGAAGCTCGGCCACAGCTCGTCGATCGCCCGCTGCTGGGCTTCGGTCTTGCGTCCCCGGACGACGAAGCTGCGCGGCCGGACGAGGGGGGATGGTTCCATCCCCCCATTGTCTCAGCCGCGCAGCGCGTCGATGTCAGAGCCAGGCGAACGGCAGGGCCGCGATCCCGAGCCCCAGCCCGACGAGCGCGAACAGCACGCCGATCGCGACGCCGGCCAGCATCAGCGCGTTGAGCACGATGCCCCAGAGGGCGAATGCACGGCCGAGCGGCTCGCGCCGCAGCGCCAGGATGCCGAGCACGAGCCCCGCGACCGGGGCGACGAGGGTCCAGCCGAAGACGATCGAGGCGAGTCCGAGCACGAAGCTCGTGACGCTGAGGGTCCGGACGGGCGCGACGGTCTGGTACGGGCTGGTGGTGGTCATGTCTCCATCCAACCGACCCGCCGCGCGCCGCGGTATCGGGGTAACCCCCGATTCGACCCTGATGCCTCCCCCACCGGCCGGGGTCAGACCTGGCCGAGCAGCCCTTCGATCGGGCCGCGGGCGAAGTAGATCAGGAAGCCGGCGGCCACGATCCACAGCAGCGGGCTGATCTGCCGCGCCTTCCCGGCGAGCGAGCGGATGAGCACCCAGCTGATGAACCCGACGCCGATGCCGTTCGCGATCGAGTAGGTCAGCGGCATGACGATGATCGTCAGGAACACCGGAAGCACCACCGAGAACTCGCTGAAGTCGATGTGGCGGATCTGCACGACCATGAGCGCACCGACGACGACGAGCGCCGCGGCCGCGACCTCCAGCGGCACCACCTGGGTCAGCGGCGTGAAGAACATCGCCAGCAGGAACAGCACGCCCGTGACGACGCTCGCGAAGCCCGTCTTCGCGCCCTCGCCGATGCCGGACGCGGACTCCACGAACACGGTGTTGGACGACGACGACGTGCCACCGCCGACGATGGCGCCGACGCCCTCCACGATCAGCGCCGACTGCAGGCGCGGGAAGGTGCCGTCCTCGTTCGCCAGGCCGGCACTGCGGGCGAGGCCCGTCATCGAGCCCATGGCGTCGAAGAAGTTGGTGAAGACCAGCGTGAAGATCAGCATGATCGCCGCCAGCGCGCCGATGCGGCCGAACGCGCCGAACAGGTCGACCTGGCCGACGAGGCTGAGGTCGGGCAGCGAGACCAGCGAGGTCGGCAGCTGCGGAACCGTCAGGTTCCAGCCGGCCGGGTTCTTGCCCATCGACGGCCCGACGTGCCAGATCGCCTCCGCGATGATCGCCACGACGGTCGCGGCGACGATGCCGATGAGCAGCGCGCCCTTCACCTTGCGCGCCATGAGCACGCCCATGATGATCAGCGCGATCAGGAAGGTGATGGTCGGCAGGGTCGCGATGGAGCCGGCCTCTCCCAGCTGCACCGGCGGGGACGACAGGGTCGTGGTCCGCACGAAGCCGCTGTCGACGAAGCCGATGAACGCGATGAACAGACCGATGCCGACGGTGATGGCCGTCTTCAGCGGCGCGGGCACCGCGTTGAAGATGAGCTTCCGCAGCCCGGTCGCCGACAGCAGCACGATGATGATGCCGTTGATGACGACGAGACCCATCGCCTCCTGCCAGGTCAGGATCTTGACCACGTTGACAGCGAGGAACGAGTTGATGCCGAGCCCGGCCGCGAACGCGAACGGCAGGCGCGCGATCAGGCCGAACAGCAGGGTCATCACGCCGGCGCTCAGGGCCGTGACGGCGGCCACCTGCGTGGTGCCGAGCGTGTGGCCCACGACGTCCTTCGTGCCGCCCAGGATGAGCGGGTTCAGGATGACGATGTACGCCATGGTGACGAAGGTCAGCACGCCACCGCGCACCTCGGTGCCCCAGGTGGTGCCGCGTGCGCTGATCTCGAAGAAGCGGTCGAGGCGCCCCTTTGCCGTGGTGGGCGCGCTGGTCGAAGCGGAAATGGTGAACTCCCGTAGGATCGGTGGGCGGTGCCCGGCGAGGATTCAGGTTCGTCGAGTATGCGCGAATGCGCAGCACCAAGCCTATTCCGACTCGAGAGCACTGAAGGACACGCATGGCACTGCCCTGGACGCTGCACGGCGACGGCAAGAAGGTGGGGGCGCACGAGATCGTGCTCCCCGGCGAGCGGCTCACCTGGCCGCGGACGATCGGCCTCGGCGCCCAGCACGTCGTCGCCATGTTCGGCGCGACGTTCCTCGTGCCGCTGCTGACCGGCTTCCCGCCCGCGACCACGCTGCTGTTCTCGGGCGTCGGGACGCTGCTGTTCCTCGTCATCACCGGCAACCGGCTGCCCAGTTACCTCGGCTCGTCGTTCGCGTTCATCGTCCCGATCGTCGCCGCCACGAAGGCGCACGGGATGCCGTCGGCGCTGTTCGGCATCCTGATCACCGGCATCCTGCTCGCGATCGTCGGGCTGATCGTCGTCGCCACCGGAACGCGCTGGATCGACGGGCTCATGCCGCCGGTCGTCGCCGGCGCGATCGTCGCCCTGATCGGCTTCAACCTGGCGCC
Organism: Leifsonia sp. ku-ls; assembly: GCA_003367665.1. Taxonomy (GTDB): domain Bacteria; phylum Actinomycetota; class Actinomycetes; order Actinomycetales; family Microbacteriaceae; genus Leifsonia. The sequence continues at coordinate 7,422 of QKXI01000018.1, forward strand.
CGCGGCCGGCGCGAACTTCGCCAAGGCGCCGGTGACCGCGCTCGTGACGCTGGCCGCCGTCATTCTGTGCACGGTGCTGTTCCGCGGGATGCTCGGCCGCCTCTCCATCTTCCTCGGCGTCGCGGTCGGCTACGTCTTCGCCGTGCTCGCCGGCCAGGTGGACTTCAGCGGCGTCGAGAAGGCGGCGTGGATCGGCCTCCCGCAGTTCACCCTCCCGGCCAACCCGTTCACGTCGCCGGCGTCGACGTGGGGCATCCTGCCGGCGTTCCTCCCGGTCGTGCTCGTGCTGATCGCGGAGAACGTCGGCCACATCCGCGGCGTCGCCCAGCTCACCGACCCCGCGGTCAACCGCCTGACCGGCCGCGCGCTGTTCGCCGACGGCCTGGCGACCACGGTCGCGGGCTTCTTCGGCGGCTCCGGGACGACGACCTACGGCGAGAACATCGGCGTCATGGCCGCGACGCGCGTGTACTCGACCGCCGCGTACTGGGTCGCCGGCATCGTCGCGATCCTGCTCGGCCTCTCCCCCAAGGTCGGCGCGGTCATCAACACCATCCCGGCCGGCGTGCTCGGCGGCGTGACGACGGCCCTGTACGGCCTCATCGGCATCATCGGCGTGAAGATCTGGCTCGACAACAAGGTCGACTTCGCAAAGCCCAAGAACCAGTTCACCGCGGCGACGGCCCTCATCATCGGCATCGGCGACTTCACCCTCAACCTCGGCCAGCTGACGTTCAACGGCATCGCCCTCGGAGCGATCGCCGCGATCGTGGTGTACCACGTGATGAACGCCATCGCGCGGGTGCGCGGGACGGACTAAGTAATACCGGTATCTCAGTTCTGCAGCGTCATTCTGCGCGTTTCCTGGCGTCGTAGTGGGTGGATCGGACTTCGTTCCACACACCGACGACAGAAGAGTCGAGATGCACGTAAAACGAATACTCGCCGCGCTGACCGCCGGCGCCCTGGCCGCCGGGGCCCTCGCCGTGGCGGCGCCGACTGCGGCGCCTGCGCAGGGGGAGACGCTCCCTAACGGAACGATCATCAAAATGTCGTCGGACGACGCTCGAGCGCAGTTCAACGCCCAGAATTACGACCTACCCGTCCACCCGGCACGCTGGAAGATGCTGTTCGTCGCCTTCACGGACGTGACGTACAAGAGGGACAATTTCCACGCGGTGATGGATGCCAACGGATTGACCTATTTCCGCAACACCGTCCAGAAGTTCGTCGACACTCTGAAAGGCGCCCGCGTCGCGGTGACGATCGAACCGACCATCCAGGTGGTCACGAAGCCGATTGTCCTCGCCGCCGACTACGACGCCTATCCGACCGTGCCCTGGGCAAATGACACCGACCGGCTGCTCGGCTCAGAGGTGCTCGACTATCTTCCGCAGAAGCTCACCGTCGGGCAGTATGACTCGATCTTCGTATCTACCCAGGACTGGTCGATATCGCGCTATGGGGTGACCGTGCCAGGGCGTGGCAGCCCAGCGCTCTTCGGTGCGATGTTCTCCCACACGTCGATGCCGAAGGTATACGACACTTCCGACTATCCCAACTACAGCACCGATCCGAATGCAAGGCTCGAGATGGGTTTGTGGGTCATGATGCATGAGTTCACGCACCAGGTAGGCACGATGATTCCCGAGGTGCCGGATCCGGACCAGCCAACGAGCTGGGGTTTCACCTACCAACAAGGGAACGACGACCTTACCTTCTACTTGCAGATCCTCACTGCAAAAGCAAAGCAATTGGGAACCTCCGTAAACAACTTCGGCATGTTTCCAAAGAGGTGGAGCGCTACCCCACGCTTCTACAGCAAGCCTGCGATGGCGACCCTGCACTACCAGGACACTGAGGGAAACAGCATCGCACCGGACGAGAACACCTACGGACCCGGCGGCGACCCCTACAGCTTCACCGCTCCGACCACCGCCGGCTACGGCAAGCCGACCCTGAAGGCCGGCAGCGACCCCGCCTCCGGCACCTTTGTGACCGGCACCCGCGCAAACGTCACCTTCGTCTACCCCCGCACCTCGGCCACCGTCGCGCTCACGTGGGCCGGCGGCAGCACGGCGAACAAGACGGAGGACGTGCAGCTGACACCGGGGACTGCCTACACCCGAGCATCCGGCGTGAGCTACACCTACACCGCCTCGGAGCCGCTGACGTCGTTCACGTACTCCGACGAGCTGACCGCGTCCAGCAACGTCGCCCGCCTCGACACGCTCGACGGCACCGCATTCACCTGGGACGCCTCCGGCAAGGCGACCGTGACCAAGGACGGCGTTACCTACACGCTGGCGAAGAAGTCGTCCACCCGCGTCGAGGTCACCGCGAAGCCGGCGACCCCGACCACCGCGATCACCATGGCGCCGCTGGGCAACAAGGACAGCGGCAGCAACGCCAGCCTGACACGCGCCCTCGGACTGGTCGACGTCACGCCCCAGGCCACCGGGAAGCCTGCGGCGTTCACCGCCCCGCGCGCCGAGACGAAGGTCACGTGGAAGGCGGCCACCCCGCCGACGCCGACTCCCACACCGACGCCGACCTCCACACCGAAACCGACGCCGACACCCACGCCGACGCCGACTCCGACGTCCACGCCGAAACCGACACCGACGCCTGTCACGGTCACGTTGGCCAATGGTCAGATCACCGATCTCACGGAATCCCGGAGCTTCGCGCTCGGGGTGCCGGCATCGGCGGCCTACGACTACCGAGCCTCCGCCCCCGTGACCAAGTTCACCTACACCGACGTCCTCTGGGTGAATGACCACGGCCAGCGCCTCGACTCCTTCAACGGCACAGCCGTCAAATGGAGCGCCACCAACACGGCCACCGTCATCATCGGCGGCAACACCTACGCCCTCGTCAGAAAGAGCACCACCGAAGTGCAGGTGACCATCACCCTCGCCACCCCGTCCACCACACTGCGTGCGGTCGGATTCGAGTACAGCAACGTCACCGGTTCCGCCCGGCTCAAGCGCGTGATCCAGATCACCGACGTCACACCCCAGTCCACCGGGACCTCGCAGAAAGTCACCGCTCCGCTGGTGAACAACGTGTACACCTGGGGCGACTACCCCAACGGCCGATAACCGGCACAGACAACCCGAAGGGGAGGGACACCACCACGGTGCCCCTCCCCTTTCGACGCCCCGACCGCCTACTGGTGGAAGTACGGAATGATCAGGTACAGCCCGTACAGCACCGCCAGCCCGCACGCTGGCGACGGCGCATCGTCGGCATTGACGACATGACGCGCGACTTTGACCAATTGGCGTTAGACGGCATCGCCCCGGCGCGATTGCGCGGGTGCGCGGGACGGACTGAGGCGCGGGCGCGTAAGTAATACCGGTATCTCGGTTCCGCGGCGTCATTCCGCGCGGGTCACCGCGTCGTAGTGGGTGGATCGGACTTCGTTCCACACACCGACGACAGAAGAGTCGAGATGCACGTAAAACGAATACTCGCCGCGCTGACCGCCGGCGCTCTGGCCGCCGGCGCCCTCGCCGTGGCCGCGCCGACTGCGACGCCTGCGCAGGCGGAGTCGCTCAGCCCCGACGCGATCATGAAAATGGCCGGCGACGAGGCCATGAAGCAGTACGTCAACCAGGACTACTCGCTGCCCATGCAGAAGCCAGTCCGCAAAATCCTGTTCCTGGGCTTGACGGACGTCACGGGGAAGGACGGGATTCGGCGCACTATGCCTCCCGACTACCGCACCTGGTCGAAGAACATCGTCGGCCAATTCGAGAGTCTGATCGAGTCCGCGGCACCGGTCGACATCGTCACAACCCTGAAGTTCGACGACGAGCCGATCAAGCTTCAGACAGACGACTATAGACTTCTCGAGGACGACACGATCAAGGCGATGACTCGCGCCTCCGCGGTGGCTGAATACGACTCGATCATGACGTTCTACGACGAGAACGCGGGCGGCGGCACCAGAGTGACGCCGTATAGCGACGAGTGGTCGCGCGGTGCCAGTTACAGCTACTTCTCTATGCGCACCGACGACACGTCGACGTACCCCAAGCCGGACCATCCGGTCCAATACTCGACCGATGTGGCGCTCCACGAGTATGGGCATACGCTCGAGTCCAATGGGTTCGGTTACCCGTATCCGTGGGTCCACGACATAGACCTGTATCCGCAGTTTCCACGCGATTCCGACTGGAGACGATCGAAGTACTATCTGGCGTCAATGACCGGAAAGGTACCCTCAGGCGGCAAGAACATCGGGTTCTTCCCCAAGATGTGGGTGACCGGCCCCCGCTTCATGCACCGCCCGGCCATGGCCACCGTGCACTACCAGGACGACCTCGGCAAGACCATCGCACCCGACGCGAACGTCTTCGGCCCCGGCGGCGACAAATACGACCTCCCGACGCCCGGAAACATCGCCGGCTACGGCAAGCCGACCCTGAAGTCGGGTAGCGCCCCAGCATCCGGCACCTTCACGACAGGCACACGCGCCGACATCACCTACGTCTACCCGCGCAACACGGTCACCCTCACGTTCAAGGACGGTCGGGCCACCGACCTCAACGACACGCGTAACTATGCGCCCGGCACCGCACCCGGATCGTTGTACGACTACACAGCCCCTGCTCCAGTGACGAAGTTCACCTACACCGACACGGTGACCGCCAACGCCGGGGCCAAGCCCTGCGACTACCTGAACGGGACGAAGGTGACCTGGAGCGCATCCGGCACCGCGCAGGTCACGATCGGCGACAACACGTACGCGCTGGTGAAGAAGAGCAGCACCCAGGTGGAGGTGACCGCCACCCTGGCCGCCCCCTCGACGGCACTGCGGGCGCCTGGGATGAACTACCTCAACGACACACCCACCGCCCGCATGACCCGGGTCCTGCAGATCACCAGCGTCACCCCGAACGGCGGCAGCGCGACCGATGCCAAGGCTCCCCGCGCCATCACCGAATACAGCTGGGTCCCAACCACGCCAACCCCCACCCCGACACCGACCCCGACCCCGACACCGACACCGACCCCGACTCCGACCCCGGTGAAGGTCACCTTCCAGGACGGCCAGACCGCCGACCGCACCATCACCCAGAACTACCCGCTCGGCTACGCCCCGTCCGGCACGTTCGACTACACCGCCTCCACACCGGTCAGCGCCTTCACCTACACCGAGACGCTCACGGCCAACGTCGGGGCAAAGCGTCTGGACTCCCTCAACGGAAAACCCATCGCCTGGGACGCGTCCGGCACCGCCAAGGTGACCATCGGCGCCAACACCTACGCGCTGGTGAAGAAGAGCAGCACCCAGGTGCAGATCACCGTCACCCTCGGAACCCCCGCGGCGACCTTCGGCGTCCTCGCTTTCAACTACCTCAACGACAACAGCGCCTCCGCCCGCATCACCCGGGTCCTGCAGATCACCAGCGTCACCCCCAAGGGCGGCACCGCCACCGATCCCAAGGCACCCCGGGCCACCACCGAATACAGCTGGGGCAGCACCACACCGGCACCCACGCCGAGCCTGACGCCGATGCCTGTCGCCGTCACCCCGGCCAACGGATAACCGGCACAACCAAACCCACAGGGGAGGGACACCGCCACGGTGTCCCTCCCCTTTCGTCGCTCCGACCGCCTACTGGTGGAAGTACGGAATGATCAGGTACAGCCCGTACAGCACCGCCAGCCCGCACGCCGTGAAGCACGCGTACGCTCCGGTCAGCGCCAGCCGCTTCTGGCCCGCGGTGAGCGGGTTCTTGCGCTGCGCCTTCTCGGCCTTCCGCTGCAGCTTGGCCGCCTTCTCGGGCGTCAGGACCGTGATCGCGTCGGTGAACTCCACCGGCTCGACGAACAGGGCGCGGCCCGCGACGGCGAGCAGGCGCGTGCCCAGGGCGTAGAAGGCGACGACGACGCAGGAGCCCAGCAGGGCCGCCGCGAAGACGAGGACGAACGCTCCCCAGTCGATCATGCCGACCTCCTCGGCCGCTCGCGCTTGAGCGGCTTCACCTTCTTGATCTTGACCGCCTTGCCGGACTGGGCGACCTCGCTCTTGCCCTGCAGCGGCACCGGCTTGACGGCGTTCTCGCTGCTGACCCGATTGCGGCGGGCGCGCCAGAAGATGTAGATGACGACGGCCGTTCCCACCACCGTGTCGATGATGACGCCGACCGGGCCGAGGTTCGCGAGCAGACCCGCCGCCGCTCCGACAATCGCGGCCGACGGGAGGGTGAGCAGCCAGCCGACCGCGATGCGGCCCGCCGTGCCCCAGCGCACCGAGGAGCCGCGGCGGCCGAGGCCGGAGCCGATCACCGAGCCGGACGCGACCTGCGTCGTGGAGAGCGCGAAGCCGAGGTGGCTGGAGGCGAGGATGGTGGCCGCCGTGCTCGTCTCGGCCGCGAAGCCCTGCGCCGGCTTGACCTCGGTGAGGCCGCGGCCGAGGGTGCGGATGATGCGCCAGCCGCCCGAGTAGGTGCCGAGCGCGATGGCGAGGGCGCAGGCCACGACGACCCAGATCTCGGGCCCGGAGCCGAGCGTCTGGTAGCCGGCGGAGATGAGCGTCAGGGTGATGACGCCCATGGTCTTCTGCGCGTCGTTGGTGCCGTGCGACAGGGCGACGAGCGACGAGGAGAAGATCTGGCCGTAGCGGAACCCGCCTCGGCCGTCGGGCCGGCCGTCGTAGCGGCGCGTGATCCAGTACGCGAGCTTCGTCGCACTCCAGGCGACCACCCCCGCCGTGAACGGCGCGATCAGCGCGGGCAGCACGACCTTGTCGAGCACGACGACGAAGTCGATGGACTGCAGCCCCGCCCCCACGATCGCGGCGCCGATCAGTCCGCCGAAGAGCGCGTGGCTGGACGACGAGGGCAGGCCGAACAGCCAGGTCACCATGTTCCAGACGATCGCGCCGACCAGTCCGGCGAAGATGAGCACCGGCGTGATCTGCACGCCGCCGTCGCCCTCCCGGATGATGCCGCCCGAGATCGTCTTGGCGACCTCGGTGGAGAGAAAGGCGCCGATCAGGTTGAGCACGGCGGCGAGCGCCACCGCCACCTTCGGTCGCATGGCACCGGTCGCGATGGGCGTCGCCATCGCGTTGGCGGTGTCGTGGAAGCCGTTCGTGAAGTCGAAGAAGAGGGCCAGCAGAATGACCAGCACGACGATGAGGGGGAGGTCCACCGTTTGCTTTCTCGTGTCGTCGGATGCGTCCCTCCCGACTCAAGACGTCATCGGAAGTTCATGCAAGGGACCTGGCGCTGTTAGGACACCGTGACGATACTCACACGGCGCCCGCGCGCGGTCAAACTCGTCAGAGCCGCCCGACGCCGGTGACCCGGATGACGGCGACCCCTTCGCGGGCCGAGTCCTCCAGGAGGACGTCGGCGGTGATCCCCCAGTCGTGGTCGCCTGCCGGGTCGGCGATGATCTGCCGGACCCGCCAGAGGCCCTCCTCGCCGTCCGGCTTCTCGTCGACGAGGATCATCGACGCGGACCGCGCCGAGGCGTCGGTGAGGATCTCGTCGTGCTCCGCGTAGTAGCCCTCCAGCGCCGCATCCCACTGCGCCTCGGTGAACGGCGCGGCCCCTCCGGCGAGCGCCGCGGCCTCGGCCTCCAGCACGCCGAGGTCGCGGACGCGGTCGAGCGCGGCCAGCTGGACGCGGCGGAACAGCTCGTTGCGCACGAGCACGAAGAAGGCGCGCCGGTTGGTGGTGACGTTCCTCGGCGCGGGCGGCGCGAGCTCGGCCGACTCGGCGGCGTGCTTGGCCGCGTCGGGGTGGACGAGCTCCTCCCACTCGTCGAGCAGGCTCGAGTCGACCTGGCGCACCAGCTCCCCCAGCCACTCGACGATGTCGCGCAGCTCCTCCGTGCGGGCCTCCAGCGGCACGGTCTGGTTGAGGGCGCGGTAGGCGTCCGACAGGTAGCGCAGCACGACGCCCTCGGAGCGGGCGAGCTTGTAGAACGCGATGAACTCGCCGAAGGTCATCGCGCGCTCGTACAGGTCGCGCACCACCGACTTGGGGCTGAGCTCGAAGTCGGCGACCCACGGCTGGCTTGAGGCGTAGGTGGCGAACGCCTCGTGCAGCAGCACGTCGTGGGGCTTGGGATGCGTGACCTCCTCGAGCGCCTCCATCCGCTCCTCGTACTCGACGCCCTCGGCCTTCATCGCCGCGACGGCCTCGCCGCGGGCGTGGAACTGCTGCGCCGAGAGCACGGGACGCGGATCGTCGAGGGTCGCCTCGACCACCGAGACGATGTCGAGCGGGTACACGGGCGACTCCGGGTCGAACAGCTCGAAGGCCGCGAGCGCGAACGGCGACAGCGGCTGGTTGAGCGCGAAGTTGGGCTGCAGGTCGACGGTGAGGCGGACCTCCACCTCGTCGCCCGTGCGCACGGCCTCGACGACGCCGGCGGTCAGCAGCGACCGGTACAGCTCGATGGCGCGCCGGGCGAGCGCCAGCTGCCGCTTCCACGACTCGTGGTTGTCGAAGACGAGGTCGCGCACGTGCCGGTACACGTCGCCGCCGCGGCCGATCACGTTGATGAGCATGGCGCTGGTGATCTGCATCGACGAGGTGAGCGTCTCCGGCTCCGCCTCGATCAGCTTTCGGAACGACGGCTCGCCCCACGACACGAAGCCCTCCGGCGCCTTCTTGCGCACGATCTTGCGCCGCTTCTTCGGGTCGTCGCCCGCCTTCTCGAGCGCCTTGAGGTTCTCGGACTCGTGCTCCGGGGCCTGTGCGACCACCGTTCCCGCGGTGTCGTAGCCCGCCCGGCCCGCGCGTCCGGCGATCTGGTGGAACTCGCGCGCGTTCAGCTGCCGCATCCTGGTGCCGTCGAACTTGGTGAGCGCGGTCAGCAGCACGGTGCGGATCGGGACGTTGATGCCGACGCCGAGCGTGTCGGTGCCGCAGATGACGCGGAGCATCCCGCGCTGCGCCAACTGCTCGACCAGCCGCCGGTACTTCGGCAGCATCCCGGCGTGGTGCACGCCGATGCCCTGCCGCAACAGGCGCGACAGCGTCTTGCCGAAGCTCGTCGTGAAGCGGAACTCCCCGATCAGCTCCGCGACCTGCTCGCGCTGCTCCCGGCTCGCGATCTTGGCGCTGGAGAGCGACTGGGCCCGCTCCAGCGCCGCCAGCTGCGAGAAGTGCACGACGTAGATCGGCGCCTGCCCGGTGTGCAGCAGCTCCTCGATCGTCTCGTGCACCGGCGTGACCTCGTAGTAGTAGTGCAGCGGCACCGGCCGCTCCACACCTGTGACCGTCGCGGTGGGACGGTCGGTGCGGCGCTCCAGGTCGGCCGCGAGCGCGGTGACGTCGCCGAGGGTGGCCGACATGAGCACGAACTGGGTGTGCGGGAGGGTGAGCAGCGGCACCTGCCAGGCCCAGCCGCGGTCGGGGTCCGAGTAGAAGTGGAACTCGTCCATGACCACTTGGCCGACCGGCGTCTCGTCGCCGTGCCGCAGCGCGAGGTTGGCGAGGATCTCGGCGGTCGCGCAGACGATGGGCGCGTCGGCGTTCACGGCGGAGTCTCCCGTGGTCATGCCGACGTTCTCTGGCCCGAAGATGTCGACGAGGGAGAAGAACTTCTCCGACACGAGCGCCTTGATCGGCGCGGTGTAGTACGTCCGCTCGCCGCGGGCGAGGGCGGCGAAGTGCGCGCCGACGGCGACGAGCGACTTGCCCGTGCCGGTGGGCGTGCTCAGGATGAGGTTGGCGCCGCCGACCACCTCGATCACGGACTCGTCCTGCGCCGGATAGAGCCGGATGCCGCCGGCCTCGACCCACGCCACGAACGTGTCGTAGACCGCGTCCTCGCTCACCGAGCCGGGCCCGGACCAGCCGGGGATGTCCTCGACGCGCAGGCGGCGGATGGTGGGCGGGGCGGCGTCGGACATAATCCCCAAGCCTGTCACACCGGTTCGAGCGCACGCACGGCCGTGGGTCGTAGGTTTGCCGCATGGCTGAGTTCTGGCGGCCGGCCGCGGCCGGCGTCGCGAGCGTCGTGGCGGGCGTCGGCGTCGCCGAGCTCGTCAGCGCGTACGTCGTGCAGAACGGCAGCCCGGTGCTGACCGTCGGCGCCCTCCTGATCGACCTCGCCCCCGCCTGGCTGAAGGAGGCGGTGATCGGAGTCTTCGGCACCGGCGACAAGGCGTTCCTGATCGTGGCGCTCGCCGTCGTGGTCGTGGCCGGCGCGGGCCTGGCGGGCTGGCTGGAGCTGCGCCGTCCGCCGCTCGGCCGCATCCTGATCGGCCTCGGCGGCGCGGTCGGCGTGCTCGCGGCCGTCACCCGGGCGGGCAACGGCGTGCTCGACGCGGTGCCGTCCGTGCTCGCGGCGGTCGTCGCGATCCTGCTGCTCGGCTGGCTGATCGGCCTGCTGCGCGACACGCAGCCGACGCGCGTCGCACCGCGCGGGCGGGTCAGCCGGCGGCGCTTCGTGGGGAGCACGGCGGCGACCGCCGCGGTCGGCGCCGTCGCCCTGGTCGTCGGCCAGGCCTCGGCGTCGTCCTTCCGCGGCGCGGCGGCGGCCCGCGCGGCCGTGCGGCTGCCGGCGCCGACCCGCACCGCTCCCCCGATCCCGGCCGGGGCGTCGTTCGACATCCCGGGGCTCTCGCCGCTGATCACGCCGAACGCGGACTTCTACCGCATCGACACCGCCCTGCAGATCCCCGGCATCGACCCGCGGAACTGGCGGCTGCGCATCCACGGGATGGTCGAGCGCGAGGTGGAGCTGACCTTCGCCCAGCTGCTCGCCCTGCCGCTGGAGGAGTCGACCACCACGCTGACCTGCGTCTCGAACGAGGTCGGCGGCGACCTGATCGGCAACGCGACCTGGCTCGGCTACCCGATCCGGCATCTGCTCGCGCGGGCGAAACCGTCGTCCGACGCCGACATAATGCTGTCGACGAGCCAGGACGGCTGGACCGCGTCCACGCCGCTTGCGGCCCTGACCGACGAGCGCAACGCGATCCTCGCCGTCGGGATGAACGGGCAGCCGCTCCCGCTGGAGCACGGCTACCCGGTGCGGATGGTCGTTCCGGGGCTGTACGGCTACGTGTCCGCGACCAAGTGGGTGGTGTCGCTCGAGGTCACCCGGTTCGACCGGGAGACGGCGTACTGGACCGAGCGCGGCTGGTCGCAGCGCGGCCCGGTGAAACTCTCCTCCCGCATCGACGTGCCCGCGGCGGGGCGCCAGGTGAAGGCCGGGACCGTGGCGGTGGCCGGCGTCGCCTGGTCGCAGCACGTCGGCGTGAGCGCCGTGCACGTGCGCGTCGACGACGGGCCCTGGCAGGAGGCCACCCTCGCCGACGCCATCTCGGTCGACACCTGGCGGCAGTGGCGCTACGCCTGGGAGGCGACGCCCGGGGCGCACACGCTGACCGCGCGCGCGACCGACGCGACAGGGAAGGTGCAGACCTCGGCCGTGCGGGACGTGGTGCCGGACGGGGCGACCGGCCTGCACACCGTTCAGGTCACGGTGGTGTGAGCGTCGGCGCGGGTGTGGTTGGCTGAGGTCATGGCCCTCCCGCCCCTGGTCGAACCCGGTCCCGAGCTGACGCCGGAGCGCGCCGCGCGCTACGCGCGAACCACGCAGCTGCCCGGCTTCGGTCCGGTCGCGCAGCGCCGGCTGCGCGCGGCCCGGGTGCTCGTCGTGGGTGCGGGCGGCCTCGGCTCGACGGTGCTGCCGCTGCTCGCGTCCGCCGGGTTCGGCACCATCGGGATCGTCGACGACGACCGAGTGGAGCTGTCGAACCTGCCGCGCCAGGCCATCCACACGCCGTCCGACGTGGGCCGGGCGAAGGTGGCGTCGGCGGCGGAGGCCGTGCGGGCTCTCGACGACACGATCGAGGTCCGGGCGCTCGGAGAGCGACTGACCGCCGAGAACGCGCGGGAGGTGCTGGCCGGCTACGACCTCGTGCTGGACGGCAGCGACAACTTCCCGACGCGCTACCTGGTCGACGACGCCGCGACGCTCACCGGCATCCCCGTCGTCTGGGGCGCTGTGCACCAGACCGGCGGCCAGGCCGGGCTCAGCTGGGCGGCGCAGGGGCCCACCTACCGCGACCTCTTCCCCGTGCCGCCCGCGCCGGGGAGCGTGGCCAGCTGCGCCGAGGCCGGTGCCCTGCCGTCGGTCTGCGGCGTCATCGGGAGCCTGATGGTGAGCCAGGCGATCCTGCTGGTCACGGGGACGGGCGACCCGCTGCTCGGCCGCGTCGTCGTCCACGACGGCCTGCGCGGCACGTTCCGGGAGCTGGCCTACGCCCGCGACCCGGAAGCGCCGCCGGTCACCGGGCTCATCGACTACGACCTGTTCTGCGGCGTGAGCGACACCATGTCGCCCGCCGAGCTGCACGCGCGCCTGCTCGCGGGCGAACCGCACACGGTGCTCGACGTGCGCGAGCCGTGGGAGGCCGACATCGTCGAGCTGCCCGGCTCGCTACTGGTGCCGCTCGGGGTCATCGAGCGCGACGCGGCCGGCGTCGCCGCGCGGCTCCCCTCCGACCCGCTCGTGATCGTCTGCCACCACGGTATCCGCGCCGAGACCGCCCGGCGGCTGCTCGCCGAGGCCGGCACGCCGGGCCTCGTGCTGGCCGGCGGCATCGAGGCGTGGGCCCGCGACGTCGACCCGAGCCTCCCCCGGTACTGACCGTGTCCGTCCTCCGCGGGATACTGAACCCATGACCACAGCGCGCAGCGTCGAGGAGCATGCCGGGATCGTCGCGCGGATGCTCGAGCCGCTCAGCGCCGAACCCCCCGCCGAGACCGTGCCGCTCGCCGCGGCGCTCGGCCGGGTCACGGCCGGCGAGGTGCGGTCGGAGGTCGACCTCCCGCTGTTCCGCAACGCGCAGATGGACGGCTACGCGGTGCGGGCCGCCGACGTCCGCTCCGTTCCCGTGGCGTTGGAGGTGAGCGGCGACATCCCCGCCGGCCGTACCAGCCCCGTGAGCCTCATCGCCGGGACCGCGCTGCGCATCATGACCGGAGCACCGGTGCCGACGGGCGCCGACGCGATCGTCCCCGTCGAGGACACGGAGCTGATCCTCGGCCGCGACGACGACCTGGAGGGCGCGGTCGTGGAGATCCGGCGTGCCCGCACCGCCGGGGAGTACGTGCGCGAACGCGGCAGCGATGTCCGGCGCGGCGACGTGCTCGTGCCGGCCGGGACGCGGCTCGCGCCCCGGCATCTCGCCGCGCTCGCGGCCGCCGGGGTCGAGACGGTGTCGGTGCGCGCCCGGCTGCGCGTGGCGGTGCTCACCACCGGCTCGGAGCTCGTCCACTCCGGCACCCCCGCGCACGGCCAGGTGTACGACGCCAACGGCATCGCCATCGCGGCCCTGGTCGAGGAGGCCGGAGCGGTCGTCTCGGCGCGGGCGAGCAGCGACGACGACCCCCACACGTTCGAACGCCTCCTGGACGACGCGCTCGCCGTGAGCGACCTGGTCATCACCTCCGGCGGCATCTCCAAGGGCGCGTACGAGGTGGTGCGAGAGGTGCTGCTGCCGCGCGGCGCCGACGTGACGACGGTGGCGATGCAACCGGGCGGCCCGCAGGCCACCGCGGTCGTGGACGGCGTTCCGATCGTCGCGTTCCCGGGCAACCCGGTCAGCACCCAGGTCTCGTTCGCCGTGTTCCTGCGCGGCCCGCTGCGCGCCGCGGCCGGCCTGCCGCCGCTGCCGCCGCGCGAGGCGACGCTGACGGAGGCCGTGCGCTCCGTGCCCGGCCGCCGCCAGTTCCTGCGCGGCCGGCTCGACGATGGCGGAGGCGTCGCGCCCGTCGCCGGGCCGTCGTCGCACCTGGTGGCCGCGATGGCGAAGGCCGACGTCCTGATCGATGTTCCCGTGGAGGCGGAGGCGCTCGACGCCGGCTCCGCCGTGACAGTCTGGACGCTATGACGCAGTTGACCCACCTCGACGCCGACGGCCGTGCCCGCATGGTCGATGTCGGAGGCAAGCCGGAGACCGACCGGGAGGCGGTCGCACGCGGCCGGTTCGTGACCACCCCCGAGGTGGTCCGGCTGGTGGCCGCCGACGACCTGCCCAAAGCGGATGTGCTCGCCACCGCGCGCATCGCCGGGATCGGCGGCGCCAAGCGCACGAGCGAACTCATCCCGCTCTGCCACCCGCTCCCTTTGAACGGCGTGCGCGTCGACTTCGAGCTGGACCCTGACGCCGGCGCCATCGACATCGAGGTCGTCGCGCGCACCCACGGTCGCACCGGCGTGGAGATGGAGGCGCTCACCGCCGTCGCCGTGGCGGGGCTCACGCTGCACGACATGGTGAAGGCGGTGGACCCGGCGGCGACGCTGACCGACGTCCGGCTCGTCGCCAAGAGCGGCGGGAAGCGCGGAGAGTGGCGGCGGGAGGGTGAGCAGCCGTCGGCGGCCGCCACCGCCCCGGCCACGACCCATCCCGCGATCGTGCTGGTCGCGTCCACGCGTGCCGCCCACGGCGTGTACGAGGACACCACCGGCCCGCTGATCGCCGACTGGCTGGCCGAGCGCCGCCTGCCCGCCGACGTCCGGGTGGTCGCCGACGCCGAGGTGGACGCCGCCCTGCGCGCGGCCGTGGCGGAGCGTCCGCTCGTCCTCATCACCACCGGCGGGACCGGCGTCTCGCCGACCGACCGCACGCCGGAGGCCACGGAGGCGCTGCTCGACCGCACGCTGCCCGGCGTCGAGGAGGCCCTGCGGGCGCGCGGCGCCGCGGCGACCCCGCTCGCGGCCCTGAGCCGCGGCCGGGTCGGGGTGGCCGGTTCGACCCTGGTGGTCAACCTGCCCGGCTCGCGCGGCGGCGTCACCGACGGGCTCGCGGTGCTCGACGACCTGCTCCCCCATCTGCTCGACCAACTGCGCGGAGGCGACCACTCGTGAGCGACATCCTGGCCACGGTCACGGCGGACCCGCTCGACCCGTCCACCGTCGACGAGTTCGTCTGGCGAGCGGAGGCGGGCGCTGTCGTGTCGTTCCAGGGCGTGGTGCGCGACCACGACGGGGGCAAAGGCGTCGTCTCGCTCGACTACCGGGCGCATCCCGAGGCCGAGCAGTTCCTCCTGGCGTGCTGCGAGGAAGTCGCGCGCACCAGCGGTCTGCGCGTGGCCGCGCAGCACCGCGTCGGCTCGCTGACCATCGGCGACCTGGCGCTCGTCGCCGCGGTGGCGGCCCCGCACCGCGCCGAGGCGTTCGCGGCCTGCGCGGAGCTGGTGGAGATCATCAAGGCGCGGGTGCCGATCTGGAAACGGCAGCACTTCACCGACGGCGCCTCGGAGTGGGTGGGGCTCTAAGCTTCCATAACCGCACTTGCGGCCGTACGCTGGGGCTCGTGCCGCAGATACGGATCAAGGATGCCGCCCTCTACCTCGGCGTGAGCGACGACACCGTCCGCCGCTGGATCGAGGCGGGGCTGCTCGGCAGCGCCCGCGACGACAGCGGACGCACGGTCGTCGACGGCTTCGAGCTGGCACAGCTGGCCAAGCAGAACGCGGTCCTCCCCACCGACCCGTCGGGCGTCGCCGGCTCGGCGCGCAACCGCTTCGTGGGCCTGGTGACCGACATCGTCGCCGACCGGGTGATGGCGCAGGTGGAGCTGCAGTGCGGACCGCATCGCGTGGTCTCGCTCATCAGCAGCGAGGCGGTGCGCGAGCTCGGACTGGAGCTCGGCTCGGTGGCGGTGGCCGTCGTCAAGGCGACGAACGTCATCGTGGAGGCCCCGGCGGGCCGGGGCGCCACGGGGGTGTCCCGGTGACCCGCGTCGGCCTCCGGCGTACGCGCGTGGGGGCGACCGTGGCGCTGGCGGCCGCGGCCGGTCTGCTGCTCACCGGCTGCAGCGCGGCCGGCGGGTCGGCCGCGACGACGAGTCCCACAGCCTCCTCCGAGGACGTGCACGGCACCGTGACCGTGTTCGCCGCCGCCTCCCTCACCGCGACGTTCACGCGGCTCGGCACGGAGTTCGAGGCGGCGCATCCCGGCACGAAGGTCACGTTCTCGTTCGCCGGCTCCTCCGACCTCGTCTCCCAGCTGACCGCCGGCGCGCCGGCCGACGTCTTCGCCTCCGCCGACGAGAAGAACATGACGAAAGCGGTCGACGCGGGCGTGATCGACGGCACGCCGAAGGACTTCGCCACGAACGTGCTCGCGATCGCCGTGCCTCCGGGCAACCCCGCGCACGTGAAGAGCTTCTCCGACCTGGCCTCGCCGGCCGTGAAGACGGTGGTCTGCGCCCCGCAGGTGCCGTGCGGCGCCGCGACCGCCGCCGTCGAGAAGTCGAGCGGGGTCACCCTCGCGCCGGTGAGCCAGGAGTCGTCGGTCACCGACGTCCTCGGCAAGGTGATCTCGGGCGAGGCGGACGCGGGCATCGTGTACGCGACGGACGTGAAGGGCGCGGGCGCGAAGGTCGACGCCGTCCCGTTCCCGGAGGCGGCGACGACGGTCAACGTGTATCCCATCGCGCCGGTCGGGCACGCGCCCAACCCGGAGGGCGCGACGGCCTTCGTCGCCTTCGTCACCGGCCCGGAGGGCCGATCGGCGCTGAAGGCCGCGGGCTTCGGCCTGCCGTGAGCCGGCGATGAACGTCCGTCTCGGCGCGCCGCGCTGGGTGCTCGCCGTCGCCGCGGTCGGAGCGCTGTTCGTGCTGCTGCCGCTGCTCGCGATGGCCGCGCGGGTCGACTGGGCGCACTTCGTCCCACTCGTCACGTCGCCGTCGTCGGTGGACGCGCTGCTCCTCAGCCTGCGCACGTCGCTCCTGGCGACCGTGGGCTGCCTGGTGCTCGGCGTCCCGATGGCCGTGGTGCTCGCCCGGGTGCCCTTCGCCGGACAGCGGGTGGTCCGTGCGATCGTGCTGCTGCCGCTGGTGCTGCCGCCGGTCGTCGGCGGCCTCGCGCTCCTGGCCCTGTACGGCCGGCGCGGGCTGCTCGGCGGCGCCCTCGACGTGGCGTTCTCGACGCCGGCGGTGGTGATCGCGCAGACCTTCGTGGCCCTGCCGTTCCTGGTGCTCAGCCTGGAGGGCGCGCTGCGGTCGGCCGGGGAACGCTACGAGGCGGTGGCGGCGACGCTGGGCGCCCGGCCCTCCGCCGTGCTGTTCCGGGTCACGCTGCCGCTGGTGCTTCCTGCCGTCGTCTCCGGCGCCATCCTGTCGTTCGCCCGGGCGCTCGGTGAGTTCGGCGCGACGCTCACGTTCGCCGGGAGCCTCCAGGGCGTGACCCGCACGCTGCCGTTGGAGATCTACCTGCAGCGGGAGACCGACCCGGACGCCGCCGTGGCCCTCTCGCTCGTGCTCGTCGCGGTCGCCATCGCGGTGGTCGCCGTCGCGCACGGCGCGGGCGAGCGGGTGCGGCCGTGGCGCGCCGGGAGGGCGAAGGCATGAGCCTGCATCTGGACGCGGCGCTCGACGCCCGCGACGTCGCCGTGTCGCTGTCCCTGGCCGACGGCGAGACCCTCGCCCTGCTCGGCCCGAACGGCGCAGGCAAGTCGACGGTGCTCGGGATGCTCGCCGGCCTGGTCCGCCCCGACCGCGGCCGGGCGACGCTCGGAGGCGACGTGCTGTTCGACCTGCCGGCGACCTGGCAGCCGCCGCACCGCCGCGGCGTCGCGCTGCTCGCGCAGGACCCGCTGCTCTTCCCGCACCTGACCGTGCGGCACAACGTCGCCTTCGGCCCCCGGTCCTCCGGGGCCTCCCGCGCCGAAGCGACCGGCCTGGCCGACGAGTGGATGCGGCGCACGGCGACCGACGCGTTCGCCGACCGCCGCCCGGCCGAGCTGTCCGGCGGCCAGGCGCAGCGCGTCGCCATCGCCCGTGCGCTCGCAGCCGAGCCGCGCCTGCTGCTGCTCGACGAGCCGCTGTCGGCCTTGGATGTCGCGGTGGCGGCCGACGTGCGCGGCACGCTCTCCGACGTGCTGGCCGGCCGCACCACGGTCCTCGTGACGCACGACGCGCTCGACGCCTACCTGCTCGCCGACCGCGTCGCCGTGATGCACGACGGCCGGGTCGTCGAGGAGGGACCGACACGCCGCGTGCTGGAGCGGCCGCGGCATCCGTTCACGGCGGAACTCTCCGGCCTGACGCTCGTGCGCGGCGTCCGCACGCCCGACGGGATGCGGGGCGAGGACGGGATGACGCTCCTCGGTCAGGCGACGGAACGGATCGAGCCGGGCACGCCGGTCCTGGCGGCGGTGCGTCCCTCCGCCGTGCGGCCGGGCGACGCGGTCGGTGCTTCCATCGGCGCCACGGTCACGGCTCTCGAGCCTCAGGCCGACCTGGTCCGCGTGCGCACGGATCGGCTCGACGCGCTCGTCCCCCCTGCCGATGTGGCCGACCTGCGCCTGCGCGTCGGCTCGCGCGTCGGCCTCGAGGTCCCGCGATCCGCGGTCACCATCTACCCGGCCTGAGACGGGTCCCCTGCGACCGAGACCGGGCGTAGGTTCGGAACATGGCTGCGGACGATTCGCACGAGGCTCTGGCGGCACGCCTGCGCTCGCGCGTCCGTGACACCGGCACCGCGCCCCAGCCGCTGCGCGAGGTCGCCTTCGCGCTCGGCGCGAGCCGCGACACCGCGGAGAGAGGCCCGATCGCCGATCTGGCCGCACTGGTCGGATCCGCCTCGTTCCTCGTCACGGATGCTCAGGTGCGGGAGGCGCGCGAGGAGGCCGGGTCGGAGGTGGCAACGTTCGAAGTGGTGATGTCCGCCAGCGTCGGCGCGGGTCTGGCGCGGTGGGATGCCGCTTCGCGCTCGATCGAGGAGGCGACGGATGCGGCTTCCTGAGGTCGAGCGGGGTGACACCGTTCTGCATCGGCTGCTGATCCCGACGATCTCCCGGTTCGCCGGGTACCGGCTGCCTGATGCGGCCCGCGTCGCGTTCTACGATCGTGCGTTCGTCGGGCCGGTGCTCGGAGCGTGGACCCAGAAGGCCATGCGGGGGCCGAGCGACTGGTCGGTGGCGGAGCGCGAGCTGATGGCGGCCATGGTCGCGTCCTGGAACAGCTGCCCGTTCTGCGTGGGCGCACACAGCGCGATCGCCGCGAGGGGGATGGACGACGCCGTGGCGGCGGCCGTGCTCGCCGACTACCGGACCGCCCCGATCGACGAGAAGTACCGGGCGGCGCTGGCGTTCCTCGAGAAGATGACCCGTCGGCCGACGGACCTGACCGCCTGCGACGCACGCGCGGTCCTGGACACGGGGGTCACCGCGCAGGCGCTCCAGGATGCAGCCGCCGTCGGGGCGGTGTTCAACATCGTCACCCGCAACGCGAACGCGCTGGGCTTCGCGATGCCGACGCCCGACGAGTTCGCGAAGGCCGCAGGGATGCTGCTGCGCCGCGGGTACCGCTGACCGGCTCAGCCGCCGGCGAAGGGCGGGAGGACGTCCACGGTCCCGGTCAGGGCGCGGGACGGGTCCCGCGAGACGACCCCGCCGACGAGGAACGACCCCGACCGCACCACGCGCTCCATCGCGTCGCCGTAGCGGGCGACGAGCGCTGCCTGCAGGCCGCCGACCGTCGCGTCGTCCACCTCGATGCGCTCCTCCGGCGTTCCGGCCGCCTCCTCCGCCGCCGCGAAGTATCGCACCACGACCTCAGCCACCGATCGCTCCCATGCTCCGGACCGGCGGGGCGAAGCCGGCCGCGTCCATCCCGTGTCCCGCCTGCTTGCCCCACATCGCCGCACGCCACCAGAGGGCGATCTCGGCGTCGTCCGCGCCGCCGCGCAGCAGCCCGCGCAGGTCGGTCTCGTCGTCGCCGAACAGGCACGAGCGCACGGTGCCCTCCGCGGTGATCCTGGTGCGGTCGCATGCCGCGCAGAACGACCGCGTGACCGAGGCGATGATGCCGACCGTCGCGGGGGTGCCGTCCAGCGTCCAGCCCTCGACCCGCCACTCCTCGGCGGGGGCGTGCGGGTCGTCGCGGCCGGCCTCGACGAGCGTGAACCGCTCCCCCAGCACCGCGAGCAGCTCCTCGGCCGACACCATGTTCTCGCGCAGCCAGGAGCGGTCCGCGTCGAGCGGCATCTGCTCGATGAACCGCAGGCGGCAGCCGTTCTCCAGGGCCCAGGCGAGCAGCGCGGGGGCGTCGTGCAGCGTGTCGCGCATCATCACGGCGTTGAGCTTCAGCGGGGTCAGCCCGGCCTCGTGCGCCGCGTGGATGCCGGCGAGCACGGCCGGCAGCCGGTCGCGGCGGGTCAGCCGGGCGAAGTGCTCGCGGTCGACCGTGTCCAGCGACACGTTGACGCGGGTCAGGCCGGCCTCGACGAGCGCGTGGATGCGGTGGTCCAGGCCGATGCCGTTGGTCGTGATCGACAGGTCGACGCCGGGCGCGGCCTCCGCCGAGCGTCCGATGATCTCGGCCAGGTCGGCGCGCATGAGCGGCTCCCCGCCGGTGAACCGCACCTCCCGCACGCCCAGGTCGCGCACCCCGATCCGCACCAGCCGGGCGATCTCCGCCGCGGTCAGCAGGTCGTCCCGCGGGATCGCCGGCAGGCCCTCCGCCGGCATGCAGTACGTGCAGCGCAGCGAGCACTTCTCGGTGACCGAGACCCGCAGGTCGCGCGCGACGCGCCCGAACCGGTCGAGGAGCCCCGGATGCTCCGGTCGCCCCGCCAGGCTCGGCAGCACGCCCGCGGCCGCGGCCGCGTCGTCCCGCGGCGCGGTGCGCAGCGGGAGTCCCAGGTTCACGGCCGTCATGCTCTTCACCATAGACCGGCACACGGCGTCGGCAATAAGCTGCCGCCATGGGAATCATCTCGTCCGGCTTCCTCGGCCGTCGGAGGACCGACGACCCCCGCCTCCCACCCGGCCAGTACCTGACCGAGGGCTTCCCGGTGCTGTCCGCCGGGCCGACGCCCCGCATCGCCAAAGAAGACTGGGCGTTCACGATCACCACGGAGAAGGGCGACGTGCACCGCTGGAGCTGGGACGAGTTCCTGACGCTCCCGCAGGAGGACGTGAGCACCGACATCCACTGCGTCACCAGCTGGTCGAAGCTCGGGACGTCGTGGCGCGGCGTCGCGCTCGACACCCTGTTCAAGGACGTCGACACGTCGTTCGAGTACACGATGGCGCACAGCTACGGCGGCTACACGACCAACGTCCCGCTCGCCGACCTGCTGGGCGGCAAGGCCTGGATCGCCCACTCCTTCGACGGCAAAGACCTGGAGCCGGAGCACGGCGGCCCCGCCCGCCTCCTGGTGCCGCACCTCTACTTCTGGAAGAGCGCGAAGTGGGTCAACGGGCTGCAGATGCTGCCGCAGGACCAGCCGGGCTTCTGGGAGCAGAACGGCTACAACATGTACGGCGACCCGTGGAAGGAACAGCGCTACTGGTGAGCAGCGTATGGCGGGTGGCCGACGTGCTCGACACGCGCATGGAGACCCCGACGGCCCGCACCATCCGGCTGCGCATCCCCGGCCTGCACGGCCACCTGGCCGGTCAGCATGTCGACATCCGGCTGACCGCGCCCGACGGGTACCAGGCGGTGCGGTCGTACTCGATCGCGTCCGGCGGCGGCCGGGGTGCGCTGGAGCCGCGGGAGCTGCCGGACGACGAGCTGGAGCTGACCGTGGAGGAGCTGGCCGACGGCGAGGTGTCGCCGTATCTGGTGCGCGGCCTGCAGAACGGCGACCAGCTGGAGGTGCGCGGCCCGGTCGGCGGCTGGTTCGTCTGGCGGCCGGGCGACGACGGGCCCGTGCAGCTGATCGCGGGCGGGTCCGGCGTCGTGCCGCTCATGTCGATGGCCCGGGCGCACGCCGCGGCGGCCAGCGCGGCGCCGTTCCGGCTGCTGTACTCGGTGCGGACGCCGTTCTCCGGCTACTACACCGACGAGCTCGCCGGCCTCGCCGCCGAGCCCGCCGCCCCGCTGCAGCTGGACTACGTCTACACGCGGCAGGCGCCGCCCGGCTCCGAGACGACGCCGGGACGCCTGACCGCCTCGGGGCTCGTGCAGCGCGTGCTGCCGGCCGCCGACTCCCCCACCTTCTTCATCTGCGGCTCCACGCCGTTCGTCGAGGCGGTCTCCGGCTGGCTGGTCGACGCCGGCCACGACCCGGCGCGCATCCGCACCGAGCGCTACGGCGGCATCGGAGGGACGCCATGACGGACCAGGACTACCTCGACGGCAACGCCGCCGCCGGGCTGCTCTCGGAGGTGTTCGCCGCTGACATCACGACGGCCGTCGGCTGTTGCGGCAACTGCGGAGACCAGTCCGTGGTGGCGCGCGCCCGCGTCTACGTCGACGAGCACGGTCTCGTCGCCCGCTGCTCGGTCTGCGGCGACGTGCTCGCGGTCGCCGCCGAGCGCGCCGGCCGCCTCTGCCTCGACCTCCGCGGCCTCGCCTGGCTCGAGTTCCCCGTCTCCTAGCCCGCGGCCGGCGCCTCACTCGTCACGAATCGCCCGCATTCGTCACGAATCGCCGCAGCATGTTGCGCTGGAGCCGGCGCGCCGTTCGTCACGAATCGGCGCGATTCGTGACGAATGGGCGCGATTCGTGACGAATGGGCGCGATTCGTGACGAATCGGTGGCGACCCTGGGGGTCAGGAGACGTGTACCGCGGGCCGCCGCTTGACGTCCTTCTCGGCCTCGCGGAGCACCTCGCGGGTGACGGGGGCGACCTCGCCGACGCCGGTGATCAGGTAGCGGAACATGTTCGAGATCGGGTTGCCCTCGGTCCACTCGAAGTAGATCGTCGGGACCACGCCGGTGACGTCGCGGATCTCGATCAGCACTGCGGCGATCGTGTTGGGCACGTTGCCGCTGCGCACCTGCAGCACTCGGTAGCCGTGCTTGACCACGCCCTGCACCACCAGGTCCTCCTCGAAGTCGGAGGAGTCGGACGGGAGCACTTCGAGGAAGATCGTGCGCGAGCGCTGCGGGATGTGGCTGAACTTGCGCTCGTCCTTGTTCTTCTGCTCGTACTCCTTCGTGGTGTCCACGTCGGGCTCGTGCGAGATGATGCGGATCTCGCCCTCCTCTGCGTCCTCCAGGATGAAGTCGAGCGCCGTCACGTCGAAGGTCACCGACGTCGCCCGCAGCTGGAACGACCGCCCGATCCGCGACACGATCGACACCACGAGGATGCCGAGGATGAACAGCGCCGCGATGCGCAGGCCGTCCGGCCGCTCGATGATGTTGTCGATCGTGGTGTAGACGAAGATCGCCGTGATCAGCCCGAACACCCACATGCGCTTCGGCTGCCGCTTGCGCCGCGCCGACAGGGTCACCGCGAGCGACGCCGAGGTGATGAGCACCAGCACGCCGGTCGCGTAGGCGCCGCCCTGCGCGTCCACGCTCGCCTCGAAGATCAGCGTGATGAGGAACGCGATCGCCGTGAAGACGAGCACCAGCGGCCGCACCGCGCGCGCCCACTGCGGCGCCATCCCGTACCGCGGCAGGTAGCGCGGCACCAGGTTGAGCAGGCCGGCCATCGCCGACGCGCCCGCGAACCACAGGATGAGGATGGTCGAGAGGTCGTAGACCGTGCCGAACCCGTTGCCCAGGTACTCGTGCGCGAGGTATGCCAGCGCACGGCCGTTCGCCTGCCCGCCGGGCTGGAACTCCCGCTGCGGGATGAGCAGCGTCGTGGTGAAGCTCGACGTGATCAGGAAGACGCTCATGATGATGGCGGCCGTCGTGAGCAGGCGGCCGGCGCCGTGGATGCGTCCCTTCGGGTACGCCGGGTCGTCGTCCGGGCGTCCCTTGATCTGCGGCATGACGGCGACGCCGGTCTCGAAGCCGGACAGGCCAAGGGCGAGCTTGGGGAACACCAGCAGCGCGACGCCCACGATGACGAGCGGGTTGCCGTTCTGCCGGAACAGCGCCTCCGTCCAGTCCGTCACCGCCGTCGGGTGCGCGAACACCTGCACGATGGAGGTGGACACGACGACGACGTTGAGGGCGAGGTAGACCCCGACCAGCACCACGGCGATGCCGATCGCCTCCTTGAAGCCCTTCAGGAACACGGCGCCGAGGAGCGCGAGCAGGAACAGCGTGATGAGCACGTTGTTGCCGTGGAACCAGTCCGGCGCGTACGGGTTCTCGATCGCGTGCGCGGAGGCGTCGGCGGCGGACAGCGTGATCGTGATCATGAAGTCCGTCGCCGCGAAGCCGAGCAGCACCAGCACGAGCAGCTTGCCCGCCCACCACGGTAGCAGCCGCTCCAGCATGGCGATCGAGCCGGAGCCCTTGAAACTCTCCCGCGCGACCCGGCGGTACACCGGGAGGGCGCCGAGCAGGGTCAGGGCGACGAGCACGAGCGTGGCGAACGGCGAGATCAGGCCGGCCGCGAGCGCCGCGATCGCGGGCTGGTAGCCGAGGGTGGAGAAGTAGTCGACGCCGGTGAGGCACATGACCTGCCACCACGGGTGCGTGCGCTCGGGGTTGCGGCCGTGCGGGCCCTGCTGGGTGCCGCGCTCGTCCACGAGGCCGGTGAGCAGCCAGTGCCGGAGCCTGCCGCCCTTCGTCGATCGCGGCGGCGCCGGCCGTGCCTGGCCCGGGACGGGGATCTCGCTCACGTGGTCAGGGTACTGCTCACCAGGCCGAGACACGGTAATCCTTCAGGAAGACGCCGTGAAGGTCTTCTCCGGCCTCGCCACGGACGATCGGGTCGTAGACGCGGGCGGCGCCGTCGACCAGGTCGAGCGGGGCGTGGAAGCCCTCCTCGGCGAGGCGCACCTTGGTGTGGTGCGGGCGCTCGTCGGTGATCCATCCCGTGTCGACGCTGGTCATCAGGATGCCGTCACTCTGGAACAGCTCCCCCGCGCTGGTGCGCGTCAGCATGTTCAGCGCGGCCTTCGACATGTTGGTGTGCGGGTGTCCCGCGCCCTTGTAGCGGCGGCCGAAGACGCCCTCCATGGCCGACACGTTGACGACGTAGGAACGCCCGGCCGCGGCGAGCGCCGGCCGGAGCCGGTCGATCAGGATGAACGGCGCCGTCTGGTTGCACAGCTGCACCTCGAGCAGTTCGAGCGCGTCGATGCCGCCGATGGTCTGGGTCCAGGAGTTGACGTACGCCACATCCGGGACCAGCCCGCCGGCGTCGATGGCCGTGCCGTCGGCATGCCGGGCGAGCGACGAGGAGCCCGCGGCCATGGCGGCGGCGGCGAGGTCGTCCGCGGTGAGCGCGGCGGGTCCGGCCAGCTCGGCGATGGTGCCGCGCACGTCGGCGGCGGAGAGCAGCGGGTGCGCCGCCACCGACCGCTCCAGGGCGAGCGGATGCGGGTCGGCGGTGTGGCCGAAGGTCTCCAGTTCCGGCAGCGGCCCGTCGGGGAGCGGCTGCGTCTCGGCCTCCGCGAGCAGCGAGTATGCGCCGGGCGACCGGCGGACGGTCTGCGCGGCGTTGTTGATGAGGATGTCGAGCGCACCCCGCTCGGCGACCGAGTCGGCGAGCGCGATCACCTGGGCGGGGTCGCGCAGGTCGATGCCGACCACCCGCAGCCGGTCGATCCAGCGTCCGGCGTCGGGAAGCTGGGAGAACCGGCGCACCGCGTCGCGCGGGAACCGCGTGGTGATGGTCAGGTGCGCGCCGTCGCGCAGCAGCCGCAGCGCGATGTGCATGCCGATCTTCGCCCGGCCGCCGGTGAGCAGCGCGCGCTTTCCGGTCAGGTCGGTGCGGGCGTTGCGCTTGCCGTGGCTGAACGCGGCGCATGACGGACACAGCTGGTGGTAGAACCAGTCGACCTCGGTGTAGTGCTCCTTGCAGATGTAGCAGGCGCGCGAGGTGAGGAGGGTGCCCGCGGTGCGCGATCCGGTGCTGCTGGAGGTCAGCTCGCGGCCGCGCGTCTCGTCGTCGATGCGGTCGGGCGCGCCGGTCGCGGTGGCGGCGATGACGGCCCGATCGGCCTCCAGCACCTGCTGCCGCAGCTCCCGCCGCCTGGCCTGCTTCGAGGCTTTGAACATGTGCGCGGTCGCCCGCCGCACACGGACGTAGTCGGGATGCTCCTGGTCGAGCTCGTGCAGGCGCTCGAGCACACGGAGGGTCGCCGCGAGATCGTCGGGGTCGATGCCGGACGCGGCCGGGGTTTCGGGAGGCACCGGAAGATTCTACGTGGCGGCGAGGCGCCTCATCGCGGCCATCAGAAACATATACTCCAATCCATGAATGCACCAGCCGACAGCCTCATCGGGAGCGCAATGCCCGCGCTCGCCCTACCGTCGACCGACCGGGATTCCATTGACCTTTCCGACCCCTGTCTCGGGGCGTTCGTCCTTTTCCTCTTCCCACGCACAGGTGACCCCGCCACGCCGGATTCGCCCGAGTGGGAGCTGCTTCCCGGAGCCAAGGGGTGCACCGCCGAGGCCTGCCGCTTTCGGGACCTCGCGACGGATTTCCGCCGTGCCGGCCACAGGGTCTTCGGCGCGTCGAGCCAAGACATCCGCACTCAGCGAGAGGCGACGACGCGGTTGGCCCTGGGCTATCCTCTGCTGTCGGATCCCGAGCTCCTGATCTCCGACGCCCTCGGGCTCGAGACGTTCGCTTTCGAGGGCACCCGCATGTTCGTGCGAGCGACGCTGATCGTCGAAGCTGGGCGCATCCAGGCGGTGTATCGCCGCATCGCGAACCCCCGCGAGCACCCGCTCGACGTGCTCACCGCGGTGCGCGCACGACGAACCAGCGCTGACGTGGCACCATGAACGCATGGATGCGCACGCCTTCTTCGAGGCGACCGGCACCGCCTTCGAGTTCGCCGGAGTCGCCGCGATGGCGGTCGGGTTCGTGGTCGCGGTCGTGCTCGCGCTGGTCGCGTGGGGGCGTCAGCGCAGCGGGGTCGCCGCGTTCCGGACGCTGCGGGAGAGCTTCGGCGGCGTCATCCTGCTGGGGCTGGAGATCCTGGTCGCCGCCGATCTGGTCAAGACGGTCACGTCGACGCCCTCGCTGACGGACGCGCTGGTGCTCGGCATCATCGTGCTCATCCGCACCATCCTGAGCTTCTCGCTGCAGGTGGAGATCGACGGCGTCGCGCCGTGGCGGCGGGCGCTGGTCACCACCGGGCCCTCGGTCATCGCGCGGGCCGCCCGGTCGGCGACGCGGACGCCCGACGGCGGGGAGCAGCCGGCCGGGCTGTAGGGCGCGGCTAGCCTTCCTCGGCCGCGCGGCGGGCGGCGCGCTCCGCGTCGCGCTGCTTCACGCGGGCGTTCTCCGCGCGCACGGCGGCCTGGGTGGCGCGCTCGGCGACCAGCCACGCCGGCGGGTCGGCCAGCAGGTCCTTGATCTGCGCGGTGGTGAGCGCCTCGGTGATGCCGCCGCGGGCGAGGCCCGAGTTGGAGACGCCGAGCTTGCGGGCGACCACGTCGCGCGGGTGCGGTCCCTGGGCGCGGAGGGTGCGCAGCCACTCCGGCGGCTCGGCGTTCAGCGCGTCCAGCTCGGTGCGGCTGATCTCGCGGTCGCGGAAGTCCTCCGGCGCCGCCGGCAGGTAGATGCCGAGCTTCTTGGCCGCGGTGGCCGCCTTCATGGTCTGCGCCTTCATGCCTTCCAGGCTACCGTTCGCTACCCTCGTGGGGTGTCCTCCCCCTTCCGCGTCGCCTTCCCGCTCGGTGTCACCGTCGGCAAGTGGACGCGCACCTTCGAGCAGCGCTTCCCGCGCGTGGAGCTCGTGGTGCGCCCGAGCGACGACCCGCTCGCGGCCCTGGCGGCGGGCGAGGCGGACATGGTGTTCGCCCGCGACGCGGAGGCCGACGACGCGCGGCACCTCATCCCGCTGTACGCGGAGGACGTGGTGGCTGTCGTGCACCACGAGCACCTGCTGACCCTCGAGGAGACGTGGCGCCTGGCCGACTTCGACGACGAGCCGCGGGTGACCGGGGAGCCGTCGGAGGCCCTGATGCGCAGCGTCGCGTCGGGCGACGGCGTTGCCTTCCTGCCCGCCTCCGTCGCCAAGGCGCTGCGCCGCCGCGACGTGGTCGCCCTCCGCCTGCAGGATGCGCCGCAGAGCCGGATCGGCCTCACCTGGCCGCGCGAGGGCCAGCATCCCCTGGTCGACGACTTCATCGGCATCGTCCGTGGCCGCACCGCGCACAGCTCCCGCAACCCCGAGGTGGCCGCGCGCGAGCGCGCCGGCGGCGCCCGCGCCCGCAAGCGCCGCCGCTGAGCGCGTCCGCCGGACGCCGCCCGAGGCGGAGGGCAGGATGGGGGCATGAGGTCCAGCGTGGGGCGCGAGGCGCAGTCCGAGATCTACCGAGCCGGGGTCGCCGGGCGCCGACCGCGGATCCCGGTCGGCGCGACAGCGCTGGAGGAGGCGGCGCGGCGGCGGATGTCACGGGAGGCGTTCGCCTACGTCGCGGGATCGGCCGGCCTGGAGCGGACGGCGCGGGCCGATCTCGACGCGTTCGACCGGCGCCGCATCGTGCCGCGGGTGCTGCGCGACGTCTCCGCTCGCGACCTGTCCGTCGAGCTGTTCGGGAGGCGCCGGCCCACTCCCCTGCTGCTCGCGCCGATCGGCGTGCTGGAACTCGCCCGCCGTGGTGGCGACGCCCTGGCCGCCCGCGCCGCGGCCACGCTCGGGGTGCCCGCGATGCTGTCGACACAGGCGTCCCAGCCGATGGAGGAGGTGGCCGCCGCGATGGACGCCGCGCGGCCCGGCGCCTCGCGCTGGTTCCAGCTGTACTGGAGCTCCTCGCGCGACCTGGTCGGGAGCCTCGTCGCGCGGGCGGAGCGCTCGGGATGCGAGGCGATCGTCGTCACGCTCGACACCCATGTGCTGGGTTGGCGCCCGCGCGACCTCGCCCTCGGCTATCTCCCCTTCAGCCGCGGGCTCGGCATCGCGCAGTACACCTCGGACCCGGTCTTCCGCGCGCTGGTGCGCGAACGCGCCGCGCGTGGCGGCCGGCCCACGACCACCGTGTCGCCCGCGGCGGTCGCCGCCTTCGCCAGCATCCTGCGCCACCATCCCGGACGCCTGCGCGAGAAGCTGCGCTCCGGCGAGCCGCTCGCCGCGGTCGAGACGTTCCTCGACGTGTTCGCAGACCCGTCCCTGACCTGGAACGACCTCGCGTTCCTGCGCGAGCGCACGCGCCTGCCGATCGTGCTGAAGGGCGTGCTGCACCCGGACGACGCCCGTCGCGCGCTCGACGCCGGCGTCGACGGCGTGCAGGTCTCCACCCACGGCGGCCGCCAGGTCGACGGCGGGATCGCGGCGCTGGACGCCCTGCCCGCCGTGGTGGACGCGGTGGCCGGCCGCATCCCGGTGCTCTTCGACAGCGGCATCCGCGGCGGGTCGGACGCGGTCGTCGCGCTCGCGCTGGGCGCCCGCGCCGTCGCGGTCGGCCGGCCCTACGTCTACGCGCTGGCGCTGGCCGGCGAGGAGGGCGTGCGGGAGCTGCTCCGCAACCTGATCGCCGAGCTCGACATCACGCTCGGCCTCGCCGGCGTGCGCAGCGTGAGCGAGCTGGACGCCTCCGTACTGGCCGCGGGCTGACGCGCCGTCAGGAGACGGCCGCCCCGATCAGCGACAGCAGCGCCTGCGCGTAGGCGGCGTCCGCCTCCGGCTCCTCGAAGAAGCGTTCGCGCCCCTCCAGGAACACGGTGACGCGGTAGCCGTCCGGCGTCCGGGCGAGGTGGCGGAAGGTGCCGCCGAGCAGCTCGCGCAGCTGGTCCTCGCGCGGGATCCAGAGCGCGTCCTCGACGGCGAGCGAGTCGAGCGCCCACTCCGTGGTGCCGTTGAAGCCGAGGATCGTCCCCGTGTCGAAGTGGTGCGGCTCGATGGTCATGTCGCTGACGGTGAAGCGCTCCCCCTCCATCCCCGGCCGGTCGATGGCGAAGGTGTCCCCTGACGCGGGCTGCCAGCGCAGGCCCGCGGCCCGCAGCTGGCGGGCGGTGTCCTCCTGGATCACGGATGCTCCCTCTCAGTCGGTGACGATGACGATCTTGCCGCGCAGGTGGCCGGCCTCCAGCCTCCCGAAGGCCTCGACCGTGCGCTCGATGGGATAGATGGAGTCGATGGGCAGCACCAGCTCGTTCTCGGCGAGCAGGTCGGCCAGCTCGGCGAGCTCGTCGTTGCCCGCGGCGTATCCGCCGACGGTGCGGGCGCCGTGCGCGTCCGGGCCGAACGCGGCGATCGTGTTCACCCGTTCGATCGGGACGCCGAGCTCCAGCGCCGCCTCGATCGTGTCCGGCCCGTGGTTGTCGAGCACCGCCGTGACCCGGTCGTCGTCGAGCACATCGCGCACGCGCTCGGCCAGCCCCTCGCCGTAGGCGACCGGGATGACGCCGAGAGACTCGAGGAACTCGTGGTTCTCCTCCGACGCGGTGCCGATGACCGTCGCCCCGGCCCGGACCGCCAGCTGCGCCGCCAGGACGCCGACGCCGCCGGCCGCGGCGCTCACCAGGACCGTGTCCCGCTCGTGCAGGTCGAGCGAGCGCACCGTCGCCATCGCCGTGCGCCCCACCACGCCGAGCGAGCCGGCGGCCTCGAAGGTCAGAGGGTCGGGCTTCGCGATCACGGCGCCGTCCTCCGGTACCACGACGAAGTCGGCGACCGACGCGAACGGGGCGGTGCCGAACACCGCCTGGCCGAGCTCGAACCGGCCGGCGCCCTCGCCGAGCTCCTCGACGAAGCCGGCGTAGTCCTGGCCGATGCCGCTCGGCAGCGTGACGCCCATCCTGGCCGCCGCCTGCTCCGACCGGTAGGCCTTGTAGTCCATCGGGTTGAGCCCGGCCGCCATCACCCGCACCAGGAGCTGGCCGGGCCCCGGCCACGGTCTGTCCCGCTCGACCACCTGCAGGTAGTCGCGGGACCCGAACTCCTCGAACTGGACGAATCGCGGCACGGATGGCTCCTTCCCTGGTAGGGAGGAGCCTAGCCCCGGCAGCCCCGGAAGAGCAGGGACTCTCAGCCGAACAGGAGCGCGGCCTCCTCGTAGCGCGCGTCCGGGACGGTCTTGAGGCCGCCGGTCGCGTCCGCGATCGAGACGTTGACGACGTCCGTGCCGCGCAGCGACACCATCGAGCCCCAGCGGCCCTCGTACACCGCGTCCACGGCGGCCATGCCCAGGCGCGTGGCGAGGACGCGGTCGTACGCGCTCGGGACGCCGCCGCGCTGCATGTGGCCGAGCACGGTCGCGCGCGACTCGATTCCGGTGCGCTCCTCGATCATCGGAGCGAGCATCTCGCCGATGCCGCCGAGGCGGGGCCGGTTGAACGCGTCCAGGCCCTTGTGCGAGTGCGCCTCCTCCATCGTGTCCAGGTGGAAGCCCTCGGAGACGACGATGACGGGCGCACGGCCGCGGTCGCGCACCGACTCGACCCACTCGCAGATCTGCTCGATGGACTGCGGCTGCTCCGGGATGAGGATGGCGTGCGCGCCGCCCGCCATGCCCGAGTGGAGGGCGATCCAGCCGACGTGACGGCCCATCACCTCGACGACCATGCAGCGCTGGTGCGACTCGGCGGTCGTGCGGAGGCGGTCGATCGCCTCCGTCGCGATCTCCACCGCCGTGTCGAATCCGAACGAGTAGTCGGTCGCGGCGAGGTCGTTGTCGATGGTCTTCGGCACGCCGACGATGCGCAGGCCCGCGTCGGTGAGGCGGCGCGCCGCGGTCAGCGTGCCCTCCCCGCCGATGGCGATGATCGCGTCGATGCCGTTCTCGTCCATCATCCGCTGGATGTTCTCCGGGCCGCCCTTCTCGCCCTCGAACGGGTTGGTGCGGCTGGAGCCGAGGATGGTGCCGCCCTGACGCGACAGCCCACGGACGCTGTGCCGGTCGAGCGGCATGATGTCGCCCTCGACGACCCCGCGCCAGCCGTAGCGGAAGCCGGCGAACTCGGAGCGGTAGACGCGGTCGCCCTTCAGGACCGCGCCGCGGATGACCGCGTTCAGGCCCGGGCAGTCGCCGCCGCTGGTGAGGATGCCGATCTTCATGCTGCTCCGTTTCGTGCGATGCGTCCCCTGAATCATGCCCGGAGGCACGGGGCTGCACAAAATCGCACTGGACGGATGCAGTCCTGCGGTGGTAGGTGCGTCAGAGGCCGAGGGCGCGCTGCAGCTTGGACGAGCTCGCCGAGGGCCGGGCTCCTGCCGCGAGCAGCCTCTCCTCGATCCCGTCGAGCAGGGCGGTGCGGCCGTTGCGTGTGTCCGGCGCACCGGCGAGCAGCTCGACCTCCCACTCGCGCCACTCCTGCGTGCCGCCCGCGCGCAGGTTCTCGCTGCGCACGTGGTCGTCGGTCAGCTCCGCCACCTCGAACCCGGCGGCGTCGAGCAGCACGACGCTGTCGCGCTGGTTGGTGACCCGGGCGATCGGGACGAGCGGCTCGTCCCCGATCAGCGGCCGCAGGTGCTCGCGCAGGTCGGCCGGCGGCTCGTCGCCCTCGGTGAGCGGCCAGTGCCGCTCGGTGCGGCCCTCGTCGGCCGGCTCCTTGACGTGCCAGCCCTCGTCGTGCCCGCCGCGGCGCACGCGCAACGCCGTGCGGTTCGCGGCGAGCGTCAGGCCGGCCGTGTCGAAGTAGGTGGCGACGAGCTCGTGCCGCTCCGGCTCCTGCTGCACGGCGACCGCGCCGACCCCGACGAGCAGGGGATGCCGCGCCTCGGCGTCGACGTCGTATTTGCGCTCGATCTCGGTCTGGGAGTGGTGGGGCATATCCCCTGTCTAGCCCACATCCCGGCTGTCGCGAAATTTCAAGCGCAGGCCGGCGGTCCCGATCTACGGTGAACGCATGACCGCAGAGACCATCATCGCCCGCTTCGACGTGACCGGCTGGGACCCGGCCGAGCTGCCCGGGATCGACGGCGACTGGCTCGGCGCCGTGATCATGCGCAAGACCTACACCGAGGGGCTGGTCGGCGCATCGGTCGCGCACTTCGTGTCGTCGGGCACCGAGGAGGACGGCCGCGGCTACCTCGCCGCCGAGCGCATCACCGGACGACTGGAGGACGGCCGCAGCGGCACGATCACGGTGCACCACGGCGCGCTGCAGCACCCGGGGGACGCCTCGGCGTTCGGCAACATCGTCCCCGGGACGGGCACAGGAGACTTCGCCGGCTTCCGCGGCCGGGCGCACATCGAGCACGACGACCGCGGCGCGTACTTCGTGTTTGAGCTGGACTGAGTCCGCCCTTCACCGCCGACGCCCACGGCGGTACCCTCGGGGCATGAGCGACCCCACTGAAGACGAGGACCTCGACGACTTCCGCGAGGCGCAGGAGGCCGACTACGAGCCGGAGCCCGTCGTGCACGACCCGGAGGACCTCCCCGTGGTCGACGACGAGGACGACGAGCTCCTCCCCGACGACGACCGCCCGGTCCCGCTCGACCCCGACGACACCGAGATCGCCTGACCGGCAGCGGCGAGCCGGCTACGCCAGCGCGTCCTCCAGGAGGTGGATGAGGGCGTCGAGCTGCACGGAGTCGGACGACCCGACCTCGACGTCGCTT
This sequence comes from Leifsonia sp. ku-ls, assembly GCA_003367665.1. Lineage (GTDB taxonomy): Bacteria > Actinomycetota > Actinomycetes > Actinomycetales > Microbacteriaceae > Leifsonia. Next base: position 40,756 of record QKXI01000018.1, read on the forward strand.
CCGTCCAGGGCGCGGGCGGCGAGGCCCTGCTTCGCGTCGATGAGCTCGGCGATCTTGGAGTCGATCGTCTGCGCGGCGATGATCCGCCACGCGGTGACCGGCTCCTCCTGGCCGATGCGGTGCACGCGATCGATCGCCTGCGTCTGCTCTGCGGCCGTCCACGACAGCTCGGCGAGCACCACGTTCGACGCCGCCTGCAGGTTCAGGCCGACGCCCGCCGCCGTGAGCGAGCAGACGGCGACCGACACCTCCGGGTCGTTGTTGAACGCGTCGATCTCCTTCTGGCGGGCGAGCGCGGACTGGTCTCCGCGGATCGACACCGTCTTCAGGTCGCGGGCGGCGAAGGCCTCCTCGGCCGCGTCCATCACGTCGATGTGCTTGGCGAAGAAGACCACCTTGCCGACCGAGCGGGCCAGCTGCGCGGTGTAGTCCGACGCGAGCCCGGCCTTCGCCTGGCCGATCTTGCGGACCATCGTGAAGACGTTGTCGCCGGTCTTCGCCGACTTCGCCTCCTCCAGCTCCGACTGGGCGACCAGGCGGATGAGGTGGCGGCGGTGCGCCTCATCGTCGCCCTCGAACGAGTCGGGGCGGCCCGCGGCGGCCGCGCGGTGGAAGCGCGCGACGAGTCGGGCGGCGAGCTCCTTCTCCGCTTGGCGGATGGACCGGCCCATCTCGTCGTCGAGCTCCACCGGCAGGTCGACCACGCGACGGCTCGGCAGGTCGGCGGCCACGTCGATCTTGCGGCGGCGCACGATGCCCATGTCGATGACCGCCTCGCGCGCGGCCGCGTAGAAGCCGAAGTCGGCCGGGGTCAGCCCGGTCTCCTCCAGGTGCTCCATCAGCTGGGCGGTCGGCTTGTTGCCGTCGATCCAGCCGAGGAACTGCCAGATCGCCTTGAAGTCGTCGATGTCGTTGATGAGCGGGGTGCCGGTCAGCGCGATCATCAGCGGGTCGGGGGTCGCCTGGCGGATGGCGTCCGCGAGCCCGAGCACCAGGCGAGAGCGCTGCGAGTGCAGGTTCTTGATGAAGTGCGCCTCGTCGACGACCATGCCCTTGAAGCCGAGGGTGCTCAGCCAGGAGAGGTGCCGGTCGAGCACCTCGTAGTTCACGACCACCACGTCGGCGAAGGCGTCGAGCCCCTCGCCGTCGCCGTGGATGACGGTGGCCCGGCGGTGCGGCGTCCACCGCTCCACCTCGCGCGCCCAGTTCATCTTGACCACATTGGGGACCACCGCGAGCAGCGGGTACGCCCCGGCGACGGACGCGGCGAGCACCGACTGCGCCGTCTTGCCCAGGCCAGGCTCGTCGGCGAGCAGGAAGCTCCTGTGCCCCTGCCGCACGCTCTCGATGAAGCGCGACTGGTGGTGCATCAACTCCAGGCCGTGCGGCGAGTAGCGGTCGATCGGCGGAGCCGGCGGCAGCTCCATGCTCGCGGCCTGGCCGCCCGCGCCATACTCGAACGACTTGAACAGCGGGCCGAGCAGCTCCCACGAGTCGAGCCGGCGGCGCGGCGTCGGCGCGGCGGGCGTGAGCCGCGACAGGTCGGGGGCGAGGAACGGGTTGGAGAGCTGGCGTGCCTTCACCGAGGGCGGCACGACCTGCTTCTCCGCGAGCTCCGGCGGGATGACGCTGTCCTGCTTCGCCACGGGCTTCTCGACCGTGATGATCAGGTCGTCGGGCGAGAGCTCCGTGCCCGACTCCAGCAGCCAGTCCCTGCGCATCTTCTGCGCGGTCGCCGTGGAGGGCGACTCGCTCTCCAGCAGCGAGATGAGCGACGTGTCGCGCGCGGCGGTCTTGGCGAGGATGGTGGCGATGCCGTCGAGCCGCTTCAGCTGCTCGGCGCGCTGCGCGTCGCTCAGGTCGGGGTCCGACTTGGCGCGGGCGCGCTCCTCGCGCATCAGGAACGCGATCACCTGGAACTTGGTGCGGTTGGTCGGTCCGAGCTTCTTGCCGTCGGCGGCCTTCGCCTCGACCTCGCGCACTTTGCGCGCGAGCACGGGGATGAGCCCGTCGTTGTTGGCGTGCCGGTTCTTCCGCTGCTGTCTGGTCGGGCTGGTGCGCTGACCGGAACGAGACATGGTCCTCCAGGGGAGGCGTCGCGCGCTGTCGGAGGACGCGACGCCGTGTGGGCGTGAGGCCGGCGGAGGCGGGAGGACCGGTGACCGAGTGGACCGGGCTCGACGCGGGTGACGCCGGGAGCGCGGCACAGGATGGCCGCGCGAATCCATTTTACCGGAAAGCCCGGCGTTCAGCGACGCGTGTCCGCGGGAATCTTGATGGTGACGGCCGCGGCGACGAAGACGACGGCCCCGACGATGGAGAGGCCCTGCACCGCGAGGTCGCCGAGCGGCAGCGGCCACACCGGGTTCCACACGATCGCGATCGGGACGAGGCCCGCCAGCCACCACCACATCCGTGCCTGTCCGGCGAACACGCACAGGATGAGCGCGAGGATGCTGACCCCGTACCGGATGTAGAGGTACGCGTCGCCGCCGACGAGCGCGAGGCCGGCGAGGAGCACGATCGCCCCGAGCAGACCGGGCGCGAGGGCCGCCCTGTTGTAGGCGGGCTGCTGCGGCGTGTGGGGACGGGACACGGCATCCCACTCTACGCGGCCCGGACATGGTGCGCCCGCCCGGTTCCCGGAGACCTCGCTCTCCGGCCGGGCGGGCGGCGCTGTGTTGGTGGGGCGTGCTGCGGGCTACAGCACTCCCCGGCGGAGCAGGAATGCGCACGGCGGCGCGTCGGAGCCGACGCGGACCGTGACGGCGGAGTGTCGGGCGAGCTCGACGAACGCGTCGAGCTCGAGGCGGGTCATCGGGACTCGGCGGAGTTCGGCATCCGACGCGATCCCGTTCACCGCGAACGCGACGTCGGGCACGTCGTAGGGTTCGTCGGCGAGGTCCAGGAACACGATCGGCGAGGCATCCTCCGTATCGAGCGGGAACACGGAGAGGATGGCCTCGGCGGCGGCCTCCGTCGTGACGTCGTCACCGAGGTGGACGACGGGCGTGGTGATCTGGTCTTCCGGATAGCCGCTGCCCACGAGGGTAAGCGTCTCGCCATCACTCATGGCGTCGAGCGCGCTCAGGAGCGCGCCGGACAGCAGCGGGCTGAGGTTCTTCAGCAAAGTCGGGCCTTTCCTGTTAAACGAATATTTCTCAACCCCTCCCTGGAGGATAGACCCATCGGTATGTCCACCCCTACCCCCCATTGGGGGGATGAGCGCGAATGGACACCCCGGTGGGGTATGGCGCAGCAGGTCGTATCCTGAGGGGGTGATCGCAGACATCAAGAAACGGGCGCTGCACCGCACGCGCATCCTCGAAGGGCAGCTCCGGGGTCTCGAGAAGATGATCGAGAACGAGGACTACTGCATCGACATCATCACCCAGTCATTGGCCATCCAGAAGTCGCTCGGCTCCCTCAACCGGCTGCTGGTCGAGAACCACCTCCGCACCCACGTCTCCGAGGCGTTCGAGGAGGGCGGGAGCGCCCAGGACGACGCCATCGTCGAGCTGCTCAAGATCTACGAGCTCTCCAACAACCGGGGCTGAGACGTGGAGGAGCTCATCCGCATCGTCCGCGGAGACATCACCGACGAGACGGTCGACGCGATCGTCAACGCGGCCAACACCTCCCTGCTCGGCGGAGGCGGCGTCGACGGCGCGATCCACCGCCGTGGCGGCCCGGCGATCCTGGAGGCGACACGCGAGCTGCGCGCCACGACCCTGCCCGACGGGCTGCCCACCGGGCAGGCCGTCGCCACGACCGCCGGGGACCTGGCGGCGAGGTGGGTCATCCACACGGTCGGCCCGGTCTGGTCGGCCCGCGAGGACCGCACGCCGCTGCTGCAGAATGCCTACCGCTCGTCGCTGCGGGTCGCGCGCGAGCTGGGCGCGCGGACGGTCGCGTTCCCGGCGATCTCGGCCGGGGTGTACGGGTGGCCGATGGACGACGCCGCCCGCATCGCGGTCAGCACCGTGCGCGCGGTGCTCTCCTCGGGGGTCGGGTCGGTGGAGCACGTGCGATTCGTGCTGTTCTCGGACGAGGCGTTCGACGCCTTCCGCACGGCGGCCGGCGAGTGAGCCCCACAGGCGACGACGACGTCGCGCTTGAGCGGTTCCGCGCGCTGCTGCGCCTCCCGACGATGTCCCGCAACGACGTGGACGAGACCGACTGGGCGGCGTTCGACCGGTTCGTCGACACGCTGCCGGAGCTGTACCCCGCGCTGCACGCGAGCCTGGAGCGGGAGCGGCACGGCCACTCGCTGCTCTACCGCTGGCGCGGCCGCGGCGACGGCGCGCCGACCGTGCTGATGGCGCACTACGACGTGGTGCCGGCGACCGAGGAGGGTTGGACGTATCCGCCGTTCGCCGCGGAGCTCACCGGCGATGGGGAGCAGCAGCTGCTGTGGGGCCGCGGCGCGATCGACGACAAGGGCGCCGTCGTCGCGATCCTGGAGGCCGTGGAGTCGCTCGTGCGCGACGGCTTCCAGCCGGCCGACGACGTGTACCTGAGCTTCGGGCACGACGAGGAGACGGTCGGCTCCGGTGCGCGCGGCATCGCCGCGGTACTGCGGGAGCGCGGCATCCGCCCGGCGCTCGTGCTCGACGAGGGCGGCGCGATCGTGGAGCGCATCTTCCCGGGCGTCAGCGCGCCGATCGCCGTGGTCGGGGTGAGCGAGAAGGGCATCACGAGCGTGCGGCTCACGGTCGAGCAGCACGGCGGGCACGCGTCCACTCCCCCGCGGATCACGGCGACGGTGCGCCTGGCGCGCGCCATCACCCGCCTGAACGCCCGGCCGTTCCCGGCCCGGCTGACGGAGACGAACCTGCGGATGGTGGAGACGCTCGGCGCGCACGCGACCGGGCCGCTGCGGGCCGTGTTCACGCGAGCCCGGCGGCTGCAGCCGGTGCTGCGCTGGGTGTTCGGCCGGCTGAGCGACGAGACGCGCGCGATCGTGCGCACCACCACCGCCGTCACGCAGCTGCGCGGCAGCCTCGCCGCGAACGCCCTCCCGGAGACCGCCGAGGCCGTGGTCAACACGCGCATCGCCGTCGGCTCGTCGGTGGCGGAAACGCTCGACCACCTCCGCCGCGCGATCCGCGACGACGCCGTGCGGATCGAGGCGGTGGACGCGAGCGAGCCGTCGCCGGTGTCGCCGTCCGACGGTCCGCAGTGGGACCGCCTCGCGGCCGCCATCGGCTCCGTGCACCCGCGCGCCATCGTCACGCCGTACGTGATGCTCGGCGCGAGCGACAGCCGCCACTTCACCGGCATCTGCGACGCCGTCTACCGCTTCACCCCGTTCGAGCTGAGCGCCGACGAACGCGGCGCGCTGCACGCGCGCGACGAGCGCATCCACGTCGCCACCTGGCTGCGCGGCATCCGCGTGTACCAATCCCTCCTTCGCGCCTCCTAACCCTCCATCGCTTCCTCGAATAATCCGCCGACACGCCGTCTCCGGCCGGATTTTTCGAGGAAGCGTCTACCGGCCCAGGTTGGGGAGGGTGATGGCGCGGGAGTTGGGTGGGAGGTCACGCAGGCGTTCCAGGGCGGGGGCGAGCTCGGCGGCCCAGGCGCGGTAGCCCTCCTCGTTCAGGTGCAGGCGGTCCTCGGTGAACGCGGGGTTCAGCTCGCCGTCCTCCAGCGCGAGGGCCGGCCACAGGTCGAGCCAGCCGGCGTGCGCGCTCGGCGCGAACTGCCACAGGTGCCGGTTGATGTCGCGGATCTGGTCGGCGAACTCGTGACCGCGCGGCATGACCGACTGCACGAGGATGCGCGTGTCCGGCAGCTCCTTCCGCAGCGTCACGAGGATGGTCTCGATGTTGCGCACGACGTGCTCGACCGACCGCCGCCAGGCGAGATCGTTCGTCCCGACCAGCAGCGCCACGACCGCCGGCCGCGTCTCGATCACGGCGTCGAGCCGGGCGATGACGTCGTCGGTCGTGTCGCCCGCCACGCCGAAGTTGTGGATCGTCTCGCCGGGCAGCAGCGCCTCCCAGTCGCCGCCCTGCGTCAGGCTGTCGCCCACCAGGGCCAAGACCTCGCGCTCCTGTTGCCACTCGTCTGTCATCGGCCGCCTCCCCTGCTGCACTGCCTCCATCCTCCCTCCAACGGCGCGAGGATGCGAGGGTGGCGCTAGAGCGCTCTCCACCAAGCGGGGTGACGCACCGGCACACGGACGGCACAGCTGCCAAGCGTCAGGCGAGGTCCGCTGCATCCCCGCGAGCGAAGCGGATGCTCTCCTTGATCAGTCCCAGGACCACCCCGAGTTCCTCGTCGTCGCGAGGGCCGTACACCAGGACCTCGGTGCCGAAGTCGCCGTACTGATGCGGAATCGCCCAGCCGTCCGCGCACACCTGCTCCGCGCGCAGACGCGGAAGCACCAGGTGGACGCTCGTGTCGTGGACGCCGTGGAGATGGGCCGGCTCCACCGGGGCTCCCGGCGCGAGCGTCGCCTCCGGGACCGCCGGAGCGTCGCGATCGACGACCAGGAGCGCTCGGGAGTCGGGCGGCGAGACGGAGCTGACCCCTTCCCGCACGTGGGGCAGGCGGGTCGCCTCGAACACCAGCCGGCCCCACAGATCGGGGCCCGAGCGCTGCGTCAGCTGACGCTGGGGACCGGACGAACTCACGTGCGGGCGGTCCCCCCGCCGACGGACCGTTGAATCCACTTCATTCACCCCTCGCGCAGCCGGTTCTTTCGACTGGTACGACGAGGCGAACCGCGTCAGCGTGACGCGGTCCGTCGGCCTCAGAGCAGCGACTTCGTGTGCCAGACCGTCTTGGTCTCCGTGAAGAACGCGATCCGGTCGAGCGACGGCGCGGCCGCGTCGGGACCGTTCTCGGGCGGCAGGACGCGCTTCAGCGTCTCGGCCGCCGCGATCTGCAGGTCGATCCACTCCAGTTCGCCCGCGCCGACCAGGTCGAGCGCGTTGACGTCGGCGTGCGAGGCCAGCCACGGCGCGATCTCGGCGGGAGACCCGGTCAGGATGTTGACCACTCCGCCCGGGACGTCGCTCGTCGCGAGCACCTCGCTGAGGCTGATCGCCGACAGCGGGTACCGCTCGCTCGCCACCACGACGACGGTGTTGCCGGCGACCAGGGCCGGCGCGACCGCGCTCACGAAGCCGAGCAGGCTCGAGTCCTGCGGCGCGACGATCGCCACGACGCCGGTCGGCTCCGGAACCGAGATGTTGAAGTACGGGCCCGCGACCGGGTTGGCGTTGCCCGCGACCTGGGCGAACTTGTCCGCCCAGCCCGCGTACCAGACCCAGCGGTCGATGGCCTCGTCGACCTGCGCCGTCGCCGCGGAGGCCGAGACGCCCTCCGCCTTCTGGATCTCGTCGACGAACTGTGCCCGCCGACCCTCCATCAGCTCGGCGATGCGGTAGAGCACCTGGCCGCGGTTATACGCCGTGGCCCCCGACCAGCCCGACACAGCCGCGCGGGCCGCGACAACCGCGTCCCGGGCGTCCTTGCGGGAGGCCTTCGCGGCGTTCGCGAGGAACCCGCCCTTCGGCGTCGTCACCTCGTACGTGCGGCCGGACTCGCTGCGCGGGAACTTCCCGCCGATGTAGAGCTTGTAGGTCTTCGGGACGGCTAGACGGCTCATTTTGCGGCTCCCTTGCGGGTCAGGCGGGCGGGGATGGAGGCGGCGGCCGGCAGCGAGCGGCCGGGCACCAGGTAGGCGCCGAGACCGTGGCGGCCGCCCTCGCGGCCGTAGCCCGACTCCTTGTAGCCGCCGAACGGGCTGGCCGGGTCGAAGCGGTTGAAGGTGTTCGCCCACACCACGCCGGCGCGCAGCTTGTCGGCGACGGCGAGGATGCGGCTGCCCTTCTCCGACCAGATGCCGGCGGACAGCCCGTACGGGGTGTTGTTTGCCTTCGCGATCGCCTCGGCCGGGGTGCGGAACGTCAGCACCGACAGCACCGGCCCGAAGATCTCCTCGCGGGCGATGCGGTGGCTGGTCGAGACGTTGTCGAAGATGGTCGGCGCGAACCAGAACCCGTTCTCCGGGATGGCGCAGTCGGCCGTCCACCGCTCCGCGCCCTCCGCCTCGCCGATGTCGGACAGCTCGCGGATGCGCTGCAGCTGCTCGGCCGAGTTGATCGCGCCGATGTCGGTGTTCTTGTCGAGCGGGTCGCCGAGGCGCAGGGTCGAGAGCCGGCGCTTCAGCCGGTCGACGACCTCGTCGTGGATGCTCTCCTGCACCAGCAGCCGGCTGCCGGCGCAGCAGACGTGGCCCTGGTTGAAGAAGATGCCGTTCACGATGCCCTCGACCGCCTGGTCGATGGGTGCGTCGTCGAAGACGATGTTCGCGGCCTTGCCGCCGAGCTCGAGGGTGAGCTTCTTGCTCGTACCGGCCACCGTGCGTGCGATCTCGCGGCCGACGGCGGTCGACCCGGTGAAGGCGACCTTGTCGACGTCCGGGTGCGCGACCAGGTCGCGGCCGGTTTCGCCTGCGCCGGTGACGATGTTCACGACGCCAGGCGGCAGGTCGGCCTGCTGCACGATCTCGGCGAACAGCAGGGCGGTCAGCGGCGTGGTCTCGGCGGGCTTCAGCACGACCGTGTTGCCGGCGGCGAGGGCGGGCGCGATCTTCCAGGCGAGCATGAGCAGCGGGAAGTTCCACGGGATCACCTGGGCGGCCACGCCGAGGGCGCGCGGCGCGGGGCCGAGGCCGGCGTGCTCGAGCTTGTCGGCCCAACCGGCGTAGTAGAAGAACCAGGCGGCGACGAGCGGGACGTCGACATCCCGGCTCTCCTTGATCGGCTTGCCGTTGTCGAGGCTCTCGGCGACGGCGAGCTCGCGCGAGCGCTCCTGCACCAGTCGGGCGATGCGGAACAGGTACTTGCCGCGGTCGCTGCCGCTCATGCGCGACCACACGCGGTCGTAGGCGCGGCGGGCGGCGGCGACGGCCGCGTCCACGTCGGAGGAGTCGGCGGTCGCTATGGTCGCGATGCGCTCCTCCGAGGCGGGCGAGATGGTCTGGAACGGCGTGCCGTGCCCGTCGACGAACTCGCCGTCGATGAACAGGCCGTACTGGTCCCGCAGGTTCAGGATCGACCGCGACTCTGGCGCCGGTGCGTATTCGAGGAAACTCATGGTCTGGTCAGCTTTCAGTCGATCGTCACGTAGTCGGCGCCGGAGTAGTGGCCGGTGGTCAGCTTCTGCCGCTGCAGCAGCACGTCGTTGAGGAGGCTGGACGCGCCGAAGCGGAACAGGTGCGGCTGCAGCCAGCGCTCCCCGACCGTCTCGGCGACCGTCACGAGGTACTTGATGGCGTCCTTCGACGAGCGGATGCCGCCCGCGGGCTTCACGCCGATCTCCTCGCCGGTGAGCCGGTGCCAGTCGCGCACCACCTCCAGCATGAGCAGGGTCACCGGCAGCGTGGCGGCCGGCGAGACCTTGCCCGTGGAGGTCTTGATGAAGTCGCCGCCGGCCAGGATGCTGAGCCAGGACGCCCGCCGCACGTTGTCGTAGGTGTTCAACTCGCCGGTCTCCAGGATGACCTTGAGGTGCGCGTACGTGCCGTCGTCCCGACGGCAGGCCTCCTTGACGGCGACGATCTCGTCGAACACCTGGCCGTAGCGGCCGGAGAGGAACGCGCCGCGGTCGATGACCATGTCGATCTCGTCGGCGCCGGCCGCGACCGCGTCGGCGGTGTCGGCCAGCTTGACCTTCAGCGACGCGCGGCCGCTCGGGAAGGCGGTCGCGACGGCGGCGACGTTGACGCCGCCACTGTGTCCATCGGCATTGGCTCCCGCGCGGCGGACCGCTCCGGCGTGGGACGCGCCGAGCGCCTCCACCGCGTACGGGACCATGTCGCCGTACACGCACACCGCGGCGGGACGCGGGGTGGTCGGGTCGGACGGGTCGGGGGTGAGCGCCTTGGCGACAAGCGAACGGACCTTGCCCGGCGTGTCCGCACCCTCCAGGGTGGTCAGGTCGATCAGCTCGATCACGGTGTCGAGCGCCCACTTCTTGCTCGTGGTCTTGATCGACCGGGTGCCGAGTCCGGCCGCGCGCTGCTCCAGGCCGACGGCGTCGACGCCGGCGATGCCGTTCAGGTAGCGCCGGAGCGAACCCTCCGTCAGGTCGCCGCCGAGCACCTCGACGGCGCGGGCCGCCGGCGCGAGGGTGCGCACGGGCGGCGTTGTCTCGATGGTCACGTGTTCCTCCATTGCTACAGGACGTTCTGCGTCGCGGCCGGCGCCGCGGAGCCCGGGTGCGTGCGGCCGAGCAGGTCGTTGGCGGTCGCCTCGTCGGTGATGAGCGTGGTGCACAGGCCGCTCGCGACGACGGCGTGCGCGACGCGGTGCTTCGCCTCCCCCGCGATGACCGCGATGGACGTGCGCGCGGCGCGCAGCTCGTCGAGGCTGAGGCCGAGGGTGCGGGAGTTCAGCTCGGGGTCGGCGACCTGGCCGTCGTCGGTGATGAAGCGGCCGACCACGTCGCCGACGGCGCCCTTCGCCGCGAGCGCCGCCACATCCTCCACCGAGAGGTAGCCGGAGTCGACGTGCACCGAGCTGGTGTCGACGACGCCGGCGCTGAACAGGTAGGCGTTGGCGCTGCGGGCGAGCTCCAGGACGCTCTGCACCGAGCGGTCGGCCTCGATCGCGCGTCGGGTGGCGGCGTGCTCGAAGATGGCGGGGCTCGGCAGCAGCGTCGCGGTGCCCTGCGCCTTGCGGGCGATCACGACGGCCGTGTCGGCGGCCGCGGTGGCCTGACGGGTGGACGAGACGCTGCCGTTGATCTGGACGGGGTTGACCCCGACGGCCCAGCCCGGGCGCAGGCGCGCCGCGACCGCGTGCAGCGTGCGGCCCCAGCTGACGCCGAGCGTGCGCGGGACGGGGCGGAGTGTGGTCAGGTAGTCGGCCGCGGCCTGCGCGACGCGGCCCTGCACCTCGGCGTCGGACTCGGCGGCGGGGACGACGACGGCGTCGACCAGGCCGTAGAAGCCGCACAGCTCCCGCTCCAGGGAGAAGCGGCGGGCGCTGGGGTGCACGATCTCGATGCGCACGAAGCCCTGCTCCCGGGCGGCGACGAGCAGCCGGCCGACCTTCCAGCGGGAGACGTTGAGGGCGACGCCGATCTCGTCCTGCGTCTTGCCGGCCTCGTAGTAGAGCTCTGCGGCTTTGACGGCGAGGATCTCGTCCGAATCGTTCAGGGCCACCCGTCCAGCTTAGAAAGCGGCCCGCGCACGAGCAACACTTGCGTGGTGTCTGCTCAAATGAGCAGAGGCGGTTTCGTTTATCGTTGGGTCGTGCCCGCAGACTCCACCGCCCTGCCCCCTGCCCACGTCCTCGCCGTCGACTTCGGCGGCACCAAGGTCGAGGCCGCCCTCGTCGATGCGGAAGGGCGCCTGGTCGAGGGCTCCCGCCACCGCCGGCCGACCGGCCGGAACGCCACGGTGCCGGAGCTGGAGGAGTCCGTCGGCGGTGTCGTCCGCGCCGCGTTCGCCGCGCTGCCCGCGGGCGGCCGCATCGCCGGCGTCGGCATCGGCAGCGCCGGCCCGATCGACCGCACGCGCGGCCTGGTCTCGCCGCTCAACGTCCCGCACTGGCGCGACTACCCGATGCGCGACTTCGTCGCCGGCGTCGCCGCCGAGCTCGGACTCGACGTGCCCGTGACGCTGGAGATGGACGGCGTGGCCATCACCATGGCCGAGCACTGGGTGGGCGCGGCGCAGGGCGTCGACAACGTCATGGGCATGGTCATCTCGACCGGGATCGGCGGCGGCCTCATCGTCGACGGCCGCGTGATCACCGGCCCGACCGGCAACGCCGGGCACATCGGCCATGTCGAGATCGGCGACATCAAGGGCGAGGACACGTTCGGCAGCCCGTACGCGCTGGAGGCCATCGCGTCGGGCCCGCACACCGTCGCCTGGGCGCAGCACCAGGGCTTCGCCGGCGCGACGGGCGAGGAGCTCGCCGCCGCCTATGCCGCGGGCGACCCGGTGGCGCGCGAGGCGATCGCCCGCACCGGCACGGCCGTCGGGCACGCCATCGCGTCCGCGACCGCACTGCTCGACCTGGAGCTGGTCGCGATCGGCGGCGGGTTCTCGCACTCGACCCCCGATCTCTTCGACCACATGCGCGCCGTCATCGCGAACCACTACTTCCCGTTCGTCCGCAAGGTGCGCATCGTCCCGTCCGCCCTCTCCTCCGAGGGCCCCCTGATCGGCGCCGCCGCCCTCATCCACCGTTCCCACCTGCTCCCCTGACCCCCCGTCGCCTCCTCACTTAATCCGCGCGCCGACGGCGTGTCGCCGGATTTATCGAGGAAGCGATGGAGGGAGGGTCAGTCTTCGAGGTAGTGGGGGCGGGCGGCGATGGAGCCGGCGATGGCGGCGGCGAGGGCGGTCGCGGTCAGCACCACGAGGGCGAGGGTCCAGGAGGCGGTGAGCTGGTGCAGCACGCCGACGGCGAGCGGGCCGAGCGCGCCGAGGGTGTAGCCGAGTCCCTGGGTGAAGCCGCTCAGCGCGACCGAGCCGGCGTGCGTCCTGGTGCGCAGGTTGATGAGCACGAGGCACAGCGGGAACAGGAGCGGCCCGAGGCCGGCGAGCGCCACCCACAGCCAGGTCGCCGTGCCCGGCACCAGGATGAGGCCGAGGTACCCCAGCACGAAGAACGCGACGGCCACGTAGATCAGCAGGGCCACGTTCCGCAGGCGCGCGGCGAGCAGCGGAACGAGCAGCCCGGCCGGTATGCCCATTCCGGCATACACCGACAGCAGCGCCCCTGCGTCGAGCGGAGGGACGCCCGCGACGTCGAGCAGGATCTGCGGCAGCCACGCGAACATCGCGTAGGCGTTCAGGCTCGACACGGCGAACAGCGCCGCCATCGCCCAGGCCAGCGGCGACCGCCAGACCCTCCCGGCCATCGCCGGCTGCGCGGTCTCCACCTCCACATCGCTGTCCGGGTGCGCCGGCCGGTGCGAGACCAGGATGCGAAGCCACGGCAGGATCGCGAGCACCGTCACCAGCGCCCACATCCCGACCGAGACGTGCCAGCCCGCCGCGTCCGCCACCGGAACGGCGACGAGCGGCGGCAGCAGCGTCGACACCGACATGACCGTCGCGTACAGCGAGGTCACGAGCCCGATCCGGTCGGGGAAGTAGCGCTTCACCAGGGGCGGCAGCAGCACGTTGCCGACGCCCATCCCGGCGAAGGTCACGGCCGACCCGATCGCGAGCACGGCGAACGAGCCGGCAGCCGCCCGCACCAGGTGGCCGACCAGCATGACCGCGAGGGCGAGCAGCACGACCGCTTCGAGGCTGAGCCGCCGCGTGAAGCGGGGGGCGATCAGACCGAACAGCGCGAAGCAGACCGGGGGCAGCATCCCGAGCAGTCCGACGCCGATGCTCGACACGTCGAACTCGGCGCGGATCTCGGCGAAGATCGGCGAGAGCGCGGCGACGGCGGTGCGGAGGTTCGCGGCGATGAGCAGGATGCCGACCAGCGCGATCGCGCGCCCGCGCCAGAGCGGCCGCGTCGCCGCGGCGCGAGGGTCGTCCGCCATCAGGCGGGCTCGCCCGCGTCGTCGGGCTGCCCGACGCCGAGGAGGTCGCGGGCGCGCCGCACGTCGTCCGCGATCTGCGCGATCAGCGGCTCGACGCCGGTGTAGGCGACCATGCCGCGGATGCGCTCGACGAACGACACCTCGACCGTGTGGTCGTACAGGTCGAGGTCGCGGTCCAGCACATAGGCCTCCACCTGCTTCTGCGGGACGCCCTCGAAGGTCGGGTTGTTGCCGACCGAGATGGCGGCCGGGTACCGCTCCCCCGCGTCCGTCAGCCAGCCGGCGTAGACGCCGTCCGCCGGGATCAGCCCCTCCGACTCCGGCGACAGGTTCGCCGTCGGGAAGCCCAGCTCGCGCCCCCGGGCTGCGCCGTGCACGACGACGCCGCGCACGGTCGGCGCCGAGCCCAGCAGCTCGGCCGCGTGCCGGACGTTGCCGTCGGCGAGCAGCTCGCGGATCCACGTCGACGACACCCGCCGGCCGTGCTCCGGCCGCACGTCGTCGATGAGTTCGACCGCGAAGCCGTACTTCTCGCCGAGCCGGCGCAGCAGCGCGACGTCGCCCGCGCCGCGCGCGCCGAACCGGAAGTCGCTGCCGACCAGCACCGCCGCCGCGTGCAGGCGGTCGACCAAGATGGTGTGGACGAACTCCTCCGGCTCCAGCCCGGCGAGCGCGCGGTCGAACGCCACCATCAGGGTGGCGTCCACGCCCGTGGAGGCGAGCAGGTCGAGCTTCTGGGCGTTGCTCACGAGCGACGCGGGGCACTTCTCCGGCGCCAGCAGTTCGAGCGGGTTGCGGTCGAACGTGATGACCGTCGAGGTCAGGCCGCGCTCCGCGGCGACGGCGCGCAGCCGGTCGATCACGGCGCGGTGCCCGGTGTGGACGCCGTCGAACTTGCCGATCGTGACCGCGCTCGGGCCCCAGCCGTCCGGGATGTCGGCGACCGCGTGGAAGACCCTCACGAGCCCGCTCCGGGTCGGGCGTCGTCCGGCCGGTGCCGGCTCAGCCACAGCATCCCGAGCACCGGGAGCACCAGCGGGATGAACAGGTAGCCCATCCCATACACCGACCACACCGTCGCGTCGCGGCCGAACGGGTCGATGTCGTGCAGCCCGAGCGCCGCGGGCGCGACCAGGCTGAGCGTGCCGATGACCAGCACGCCGGCGAGCTCGAAGCCGATCGTGATCCACGCCACGCGGTACCAGACCCGGCCGGGCGCGACGAGCGCGATCGTGGCGACGATGTAGACCGCGGCCGAGAGCGCGGAGAGCGTGAAGGCGACCGGCGCCTCGTGGAACCGGTCGATGATCTGGAAGACGCTGCGCCCCGTCGCCGCCAGCGCGAGAACGCCGTAGACGAAGACCAGCACGCGGCCGACGCCCGACATCCGCCGTTTCGGGGTCTCCGGGTCGGGGTTTGTGCGCGCGGACATGGTGTGGTGGGACATCGCTTCGATTCTATTTGCGTCCGGCGCGCTCACGCGCCCTGCACGAACCAGATCTGCCCCATCCGGTACACCATCACGGCGATCGCGAGGCAGACCCCGCCCAGGATCACGGTGCTCCACCTGTTGCGCTCGACGAGCGCCCAGAAGCCTCCGGCGAGCGGCAGGACGATCGCCGAGATGAGGTAGATGTAGAACTCCGCCAGGCTGCCGGAGGGCGGGTTGCCGACCGCAGGCGCGACGATCGCGATCACCAGCTGGACGAGCAGCAGCAGTTCGACGAGTGCGACGGCGCCCATCGAGACGTCGCCCGGCACGCGACCGGCGAGGCCGAGGATCAGGCACAGGATGCCGGCGGCGCAGGCGACGACGACCTGTACCGTGGTGAACCACTCGATCATGCCGGGCTGACCGCTTCGTCCGTCGGGAAGTTCACGAGTGTCCTTGCTTCCTTTCCGCGGAACTCGACCAGCCCCACCAGTGCGCCGTTCGGCGCGACGGCCGCGACCGGCTCGCCGCCGGGTCCCTCCCGGTCGGCGACGTGGATGCGCCGGCCGTGGGTGAGGTCGATGGCCTGCTGCTCGGTCAGGTCGAGCCGTTCGAACAGCCGCGTGGCCGCGTCCACCGCCGGCACGAGAGCCGCCGCAGGATCGAGCGTAGCGAGGTCGTGCGCGTCCTGCACGGTGAAGGCGCCGACGCGGGTGCGACGGAGTGCCGTCAGGTGTCCGCCGACGCCGAGGCCCGCTCCCAGGTCGCGCGCGAGCGAGCGGATGTAGGTGCCGGAGGAGCAGACGACGCGGACGTCGAGGTCGATGGCGTCCGGCTCGCGTCGCGTGTCGAGCAGCTCGAACTCGGCGACGGTGACGGCGCGCCGCTTCAGCTCGACCTGCTCGCCCGCCCGCACCCGGGCGTACGCGCGCTTGCCGTCGACCTTGATCGCGCTGACGGAGCTCGGCACCTGCTCGATCTCGCCCGTGAGGTCCGCGATGCCGGAGGCGATCGCCTCGGCGGTGACGCCGTCGAGGGCGGACGGGCTGGCGGCCTCCAGGAGCTCCCCCTCGGCGTCGTCGGTGGTCGACGCCGCGCCGAGCCGGATGGTCGCGAGGTACTCCTTGTCGGCGCCCACGATGTAGGTGAGCAGCCGCGTGGAGGAGTTCAGCCCGACGATGAGCAGCCCGGTGGCCATCGGGTCGAGCGTTCCGGCGTGGCCGACCTTGCGCGTGCCCGCGGCCTTGCGCACGCGTGCGACGACGTCGTGGCTGGTGAGACCCGCGGGCTTGTCGATCAGGAGGAGTCCGCTGCCGATCACGCGCGCTCGCCTTCGTCTCCGGAGACCTCCAGCACGAGCTGCAGCTTGGTGCGGAAGGTGCACTCGATCAGCTCGGTGGCAGCGTCGTCCTTGCCGTACTCGTCGGTGAGCCGGAGGCCGAGCAGCGTGTTCAGGAGCATCCCCTCGGCGAGGAACGAGCGCGCCTCCTCCGGCTCGAAGCCGGCCTCCTCGCGCAACAGCCGGTAGATGGTCAGAAACCCCTCTCGGGCCTTTCCGCCGATGGTCGGGTCCTGGCCCATGCTGAACGCCTGCATGAGCGAGAGCAGCAGCCCACGGTCTTCGATCAGGTTGACGTAGGCGAGCCCGAGGCGGCGGCCGATCTCGCCGTGCGCGCCGGTCATCGTGATGCCGGAGGACGGATCGGAGGAGGCCGGCGATCCGTCGGCCTTCCACTGGGCGATGGTCTCGGTGAAGGCGACGAGCAGGCGTTCGAGCGACCGGGTGAGGACGCCGACGAACAGATTCTCCTTGCCGCCGAACATCCGCACGACATACGGCTGGCTGATCCCGGCCGCCTTGGCGATCTGGTCCGTGGTCGCGCCAAAGTAGCCGCGCTCGCCGAACACCCGGCTGGCGGCTTCGAGGATCTGCTCGCGACGCTCGGCCGAGGGGATCCTCTCGCTGATCTTGTCCGTCACGCTTGACAGGTTATCAGTCGATTACTAATGTCGGCTCTTGTAATCATCCGATAACCACAAATGGAGGCGCGCAATGTCCGCTCCCCTCGCCGTCGCCCGGCGCATCCCGGTCTGGCTCGCGATCGTCGCCGCCTCGCTGCCGATGTTCATGGCGACGCTCGACAACCTCGTCGTGACCAGCGCCCTGCCGGTCATCGCCCGCGACCTCGGCGCCTCCATCGAGGAGCTGCAGTGGGTCGTCAACGCGTACACGCTCACCTTCGCGACCCTCATGCTCATGGCAGTGGGCCTGGGCGACCGGCTCGGCCGGCGCTCGGTCTTCCTCGCCGGCATCGCCGTGTTCACGCTCGCCAGCGCCGCGGCCGCCCTCTCGACGGAGCCCTGGCAGCTCATCGCCGCGCGCGCCGTGCAGGGCGCGGGCGCCGCCGCGCTGCTGCCCCTCTCGCTGACCCTCCTCGCCGGCAGCGTCAGCGAACGGCTGCGGCCGGCCGCGATCGGCATCTGGGGCGGCATCTCCGGCCTCGGCGTCGCGCTCGGCCCGCTCATCGGCGGAGCGGTGGTCGAGGGATGGAACTGGCAGGCGATCTTCTGGCTCAACGTCCCGCTCGGCGTCATCGCCGTCCCGCTCGTCCTCCTGGCTCTCCCCAACAGCTTCGGCGAGCGCGTCCGCGCCGACATCGTCGGCCTGCTGCTCGCCGCACCCGGTGTGCTCGGCGTGGTGTGGGGCATCGTCCGCGGCAACGACGCGGGCTGGGACAGCGCAGAAGTGCTGATCCCGCTGATCGCGGGCGCCGTGCTGCTGGTGGCCTTCGTGTTCTGGGAGGGACGTGCCACGGCTCCGCTGCTGCCGCTGCGCCTCTTCCGCGACCGCAGCTTCACCGTCGCCAACCTGGTCGGCGTCACGTTCAGCTTCGGGATCTTCGGGGCGATCTTCATCCTCATCCAGTTCCTGCAGGTGGTGCAGGGTCACACGCCGCTCGAGGCCGGCGTGATGACGATGCCGTGGACACTCGCACCGATGGTCGTGGCGCCGCTCACCGGCCTGTTCTCCGCCCGCACCGGGACGCGGCTGCCGGTGGTGGTCGGGCTCGTTCTGCTCGCGGTGTCCATGGGCTGGATCGCGGCGACGCTCTCCGCGACGCTGCCCTACTCGGAGATGTGGCCGCCCTTCCTTCTGGCCGGCATCGGCATGGGCCTCGTCTTCGCCCCGAGCTCGACCGCGGTGCTCGCCAACGTGCGTCCCGCCGACCACGCCAAGGCGTCCGGAACGAACTCCACGCTGCGGGAGGTCGGGGTCGCGCTCGGCGTCGCGGTGCTGACCGCCGTCTTCACCGGAGCGGGCGGAACGCTGACGCCGACGGGCTACGTCGACGCGGCCATCCCCGCCGTCTGGGTCGGCGCCGGCGTGCTCGCGGCCGCCGCGGTCATCGCGCTGGCGCTGCCGAGCCGCCGCGCCGCCGCCGCGGCCGCG
>QKXI01000019.1 GCA_003367665.1 Leifsonia sp. ku-ls
GTGACCGCTGCTGAGGCGTACGTCGAGCTGGACGCGAAGTACGCCCAAGGGTGAGTGAGGACGACAAGTACACCTACCCCGACAGCGGGGGAGTGCTCGTCAACTCGAAGGGGATACGCAACGCCGCCCGGCTCGATGCCGCGATGAACGACTATGCCTCTGTCGCAATGGCGGAGCTGCGCACCGAGCCGACGCCGGATCGGTTGGACTACGACTACCTGCGCCGCATCCATACGCGGCTGTTCGAGCGCATCGTGCCTGGCATCGCCGGTAAGCTCCGCGACGTCGACGTGCAAGCGACCGGGGTCGGGATCGCGTACTGCCGTCCCGAGTACATCGAGCCCAACCTCACTCGCCTGTTCGACCAGCTCGACCGCGAGGACTACCTGACGGGGCTGGACGCCGACACGTTCGCTGCGCGGCTCGCAGACCGTTGGGGGGACCTTTCGGCCATCCATCCCTACCGTGACGGGAACACGCGCAGCCAAAGCCTCTACGTCACCGTGCTCGCTGAGCGAGCCGGGCACCCGATCGACTGGCGGCGCGTCAACGTGGACGAGCTGCGCACCGCTCGGCTGCGCGCCGTCGTCGGCAACACCAAGCCGCTGGCCGATTATCTCGGTGCCAGGCTCATGAGCTCCGAAGCTCCACGGCAGAGCCCGTCCCTGTCGAGCACGGCGGGCGTCAGCTCGGCGCTACACGCGAGTTTTCCGCAACCCGCTACTGAAGCCACGCGGAGAACGCCGCCGGCAGGCGGCATCCAGGAGCGCGGGAGTGCCCCCCACACGTCCGGAGCTCGGTATGGCATGGATCGAGGGATGGGGCGATGAGCAACGTTGTCGGATACGCGCGGGTGTCGCGTCATGACCAGAACCCGGCAGCCCAGGAGGCCGAGCTGCGCGCGGCAGGCGCCGGGCGGGTGTTCGTCGACCACGGCGAGTCCAGCCGTGTGAAAGACCGCCCGCAGTGGCTCGCATGCCTGGACTACCTGCGCCCCGGCGACACACTGCTGGTGCGCCGGCTCGATCGCCTCGCGGGCAGCGAGAAGATGGCCATCGAGACGATCACGGACCTGCACGAGCGGGGCGTGAACATCAAGAGCCTCACCGAGCCGGACATCGACACGACAACCCCGATGGGCCGAGCCCTGTTCGGCATCGTTGCCGTGTTCGCGCAGCTCCGCGTCGACACGATCCGGGAGAACACCGTACGGGGCCTGGCTCACGCGCGCGCTGAGGGTCGCGTGGGAGGCCGACCCTCGGTGATGACAGCGGAACGGACCGCCGCGGCCGCGCGGATGCGTGAGCAGGGCGACAGCATCGCACAGATCGCGGCCGTGCTCGGCGTCGGCAAGTCATCCGTCGCGCGCGCGCTTGCGAAGCACGACCAGAGCCAGCCGTCGGCCTGAAGGAGGTATGGACGATGAGTGAACACCAGGCGAGCGCCCCATCACAGCTCATCATGGCGGGCGCGTTCATCAAGCGACCTGGCATGTTCCTGGGATTGCCGATCCGGTTCGACCGGGTAACAGCCTTCATCGCCGGATACACCCTCGCGATCGACCAGGTGCGCGGGGCTCTGTCGCCCAACGACGCCAACCGGTTCCGACCGCTCGGAATCGAGGGACAGTTCCAGGAGCAACTACGCGAACAAGGACGGTTGCGGTGGAACCGATGGGATCTGACGATCGCGGCAGAAGCCACCGGCTGGACGGACGACGACCCGCCTCTGATCGAGGAGTTCACGGAGGAACAGCACCGAGCTGCAATCGCGCATTTAGAGCCGCTTCTAGATCGCATGTTCAGCCTGCCCGAGCAATTCATCCCCTAGCCCAAAATCCCCCAAATCGGAGCTGTTCACTGCTCGTCGTTCAGCCACTCTGCGACCTCTGAGCTGAGGTATCGGACGGTGCGGGGAGTGATGCGGATGTAGGCCGGCCCGATGCCCTGATCCCGTAGGCGGCGCAGGTGCTCGACGTCGACGCCGAGCTGCGCGGCGAGGGCCTTGGGTGTGAGCATCGTGGGCCGCTTCTGGTCGTCGTTCACTGGCACGAGTCGCATCCCATCTCGTCCATCGGGTCGACGGGTACGGCGTACCCTCCGATGTTCTCGATCTGCTCGGTTTCCCTGTTCATCGTTCGGCCTTCCGGTTGTTGTGTGTCCGATTGAAAGTTGGCAGTTCGGCGCTTGCGACGAGCTGGCTGCTTTCAACGGAACACTGGCCGACTTGCACGCAGTGGAGAGGCGGTCAAGGGGAGCCCGTAGGGCTCTCCCGAAGGGACGCGTAGCGCCCTTGACGGCCTCGTAGCGGAGTGCAACCCCCGCAGCGCGGGGGCATGCGAAAGGCCCCACGCCGCAGAGCGGAACGTGGGGCCTTTCGTGAGTGCGTGGTCAACCCTGCGAGGACGTCTCCTGCGCTGGTTCGGTGGCCGCCTCGGAGACGGGTCGGTTCGCTGGCTTGCGCGTTGCGCGTCGCCGGGTGCGAGCCTTCTTGTCGGGCTCGGAGAACCCGATCTTGCGAAGCTCCTCCGCGGTCCATCCGGCGCTCACTGCGGCGGAGTAGGCGCGCACGTCGTCGCGCTCTGCGTTGGCGATCCGCTCCGCGATCCTCGCTTGCAGCTCGCTCAGCTCGCGGTCGGTCTGCTCGCGCACATCGACGAGCGCCTGGCGCGCCTCCGCGACGCTGCGAACGGCGTTGAGCCGGTCGTCCTGTAGACGTCGCGCGCGCTCGATTGCTTCCTCTGGTGTCAGTTGCGTAGCCATGCACTAATGGTACGGAGCTGAGCGCCTCTCGTCGACGCCCATCGACACACTGACAAGCAGCCGCGGCGAAGCCGCGACCACTCCCGTCTGACGATGTTAGCAAATGCGATTGGAGTCCCGGACGGAGGGACGGAGCAAGCTATACGATCCGGTAACCGGATCGGGCTTGATCCTCGACACAAGGTCGAGGATGCGGCACACTGGACGTGTGGTCCCCGCGTTAGGCGGGGTCGCTGCGCTGGGCCGAGAGGAGGTGACGGCATGGCCGTTTCTGACACCGCGGGGGAGCAGGAGCCGCGCCGCCAGGCACGCCGCCGTCGCGTCGAGGGCGGTCGCCGGCACCGTCATGTCGTCCGCGTCACTCCGGAGGAAGAGGGGCAGCTCCTCGCGCTCGCCTTGCAGTACAAGGTGAGCGTGCCCAAGCTGCTTGTGGATTCCGCTCTCGCTGGAGGAGCTGCGGCCGCCGCGTCGAATGCGTCGGTGCGGCATGAGGTCATTGCGCAAATGTTCTCCACGCACCGGCTGCTGGCCACGATTGCGAATAACGTGAACCAGATGGCGAAGGCGACGAACGCGACTGGCGACGTGCAGGCTGAGATGGTGGCGACGCTGCGGAAGGTCCGCGAGGTGGCCGATCGGATCGACGCATTCGTCGACGAGCTGAGCGGTGCAGCGTCGTGATGCCGAACGTCGTCCGCGGCGATCGCATGTCGGGACTGATGACGTACCTCACCGGCCCGGGCCGGTCGAACGAGCACACCGAACCGCACCTGGTCGCGGGCGATCCGGCGCTGATGGCGTGGCACGACGACGCGGAGCTCGGACGCGACGCGGCGCTGTCGATCGCGCGTCACTTGGACAAGCCGCGGGCTGTGTTCGGTGTCGAGGTTCCGGGCGGTCACGTGTGGCACTGCTCGCTGTCGCTGCGCGCCGACGAAGGGCAGCTCGCGGACGAGCAGTGGGGCGCGATCGCCAACGACTTCATCACGGCGATGGAGTTCGACGACAACGAGGGGACGAAGGCGCCGTGCCGGTGGGTTGCCGTCCGTCACGGTGTGTCCTCGAACGGCAACGACCACATCCACATCGCTGTGAACCTGGTTCGCGAGGACGGCACCAAGGCATCGATCCACAACGACTTCCACCGCGCCCAGGTCGCGGCCCGAGCGCTTGAAGTGAAGTACGGATTGGAGCAGCTGGAATCGGTGCGCGCAGAGCGCTCCACACGCGGGTACGACCCGGCCGAGCGGGAGGCTCAGGCACGGTCGCGAGCACGCGCGAAGTACGAACGCACCCGCCCGCAGTTGGGCGATGACGCCCTACGCTGGGAACATCTGACCGGCCCCGATCGGCAGGCTCGGATCAGCGCCGAGCTGCGCACCGATCAGCCCCGCTACCTGCTGGCGTTGAAGGTCCGAGGGTGTGCTGGCGCTAGTCGGAGTGAAGCCGAGTTCGTGCGCCGGATGCGGCGTGAAGGGTTGCTCGTACGCCCTCGCTACGCTGACGGGCGTACTGACGTCGTGACCGGCTACTCGGTGGCCGAACGACCCACGGCCGGGGAACGTCCGATCTGGTACGGCGGCGGCCACCTTGGCCGCGACCTCACGCTGCCGCGGCTGCGCGACGGGTGGGAGGACACCCCGCAAGGCGCTACCGCGGCGGTGGCCGAATGGAACGCGGCCAAGCGTGGCCGGCGAGTTGTGGCACCTGGTCGCGAACGGCTGGAGCCGACGAACGATCAAGCACTGCGACACAGCGAGCGACTGGCGCGTACTGTCGACGAGCTGGCGCGCGTTCCGCTTGACGATCGCGAGACGTGGGCCACGGTGGCACGGCAGACCGCTGGCGCTCTCGCTGCATGGTCGAACGCCGTGGAGGAGACGCCAGGTGATATCGCTGCGGCCGCTGAGGCGTTGTCTCGATCGGCGCAGACGTATCGACGCACCCCGCCTCCGGCGAAGGCGGGAACGATCGCTATTTCCGGGGCTGCGCTGTTCCTGGCAAGCGCGGTACGCGGAGGGCAAGGCACTGTCGGTGAAGCGGCTCTTGTGCGAGAGATGCTGACACTCACCGTTGCCGTCATGAAGGTGGCGGAGGCCGCACGTCAGGACCGCTACGCGCGTACCGCTCTAGCGGATGCGCGCGACCGATTGGAGCGTGTACACGCAGCGTTGCCGACTCCGCCAGCCCGTAGCGTCGGCCAGGCTGCCGTAGTCGAGGAGCAGGGCAGCGTGGCGACAGAGGCTCCCGCGCTCGACGCTGAGACTCGTGCCATGCTCGACCGGCTGAACGCCGGCCGGAGCGGCACGCCAGGCTCGCCCGTCCCGCGGGAGCTGCGACCCGATGACTCACCAGCTCGCCGGCCGGCACCACGTCCGGGACGGGACGGGACAGAGCGATGAGTGCCACGGTCGTTTCTATCGACATCGAGCCAGGCGGAATTGACCAGCCCGTAGGCTTCATCGGCCTGGCCGAGGTTGACGCAGCCGGCGTCGGTGCAGTCCAGCTGCACCGCTTCATGCGACCAGACATTGGTTACTCGTGGGACGACTGGTGCGCCGCTCAGCGCGTCGAGGCGTGGAAGGTATGGATGGCCCGCAAGAGCGATCAGGTGGAGCCGCCGCTGCACGGCGCGTTCACTCCTGACGAGCTCGCGGAGCTCGTCGACATGAGCGAAAGCTTCATGCCGGAGCACACGAGGGCTCGACCGCCGTCGCTGCGCGAGGTCTGGTCGACGTTGGAGCCGCGGCTACGCGAGGGTTACACGGCCGCATACGGCGCGCGATTCGATCGCGCGCAACTACGCCGGCTCCTTGACCTTGCCGCTATCCAACAGCCAAATTTGCGTTGGTTGGATGGCATGGAAGCGATACGACACCTAACCCCACAAGAGTGGGGAGTGCCGGGCACCGATACCGACCTGGAGCTGTCGATCGAGGCATTCACAGCCGGGGGAAACACGCTGGATGCGCAGGTGGTGCGGTACGGGCTCGTAGACCCCACCACGGCGTCCCGCCGGTGGTCGCTCCACGTCGGGCTCGGTGTCGGTAACAAGGCAACCTCCTTCGATGCCGCCGAGGACGCGCGCCTAAACGCTGTGATCTTCTCTCGCGTGATCGCGGAGCACGGGTCGATCGAAGCAGCCATCAAGGCCTTGGGGCTGCATGTGAAGTCGCACAACAAAGTCACGTCGCAACGCGGCGGGCAGGAATAGGAAGGGGGGCCGATCATGGCCGAGGAGAGCGACGGGATCGCGGAGGCGTTCGAGGGACAGCTCCGTGTGCTGGTGACCGCTGCGGGACAGGTGGGCGAGCGCATCGCCCGAGCACGGGAGGACGCGCTGCGGCGAGCCCAGGCCGCGAGCGAGCGTGAGGCGCGCGAGCTGCGGACACGGTTCGAGGCCGAGCAGCGCACGGCACGCACCGAGTACGCCGACGTCTACCGGTCGGACTGGTGGGAGCGATCGACGCCCGAGCAGATCGGCCGCACGTACCAGACCACCCGCGCGTGGGCGCAGGACGACCCGGAGGCCGCCCGCGCCGAGGAGAGGATGCGCGAGGAGCTGCGCACCCGCTACGGCGTCGACCCGGCCGACACGGGCGCCGACGCGGCCGCGGTCCGTACTGCCGTGGAGCGCGCCGAACAGGAGCGTGCGCAGGCCGACGCGGAACGACAGCGCTCTGCGGTCGAGAACGTCGAGGCACAGCAGCTCCTCACCCAGGCGGACCAGCAGGACCGCCTGGCGGAGCAGGAGCGCGCCGCGGCCGAGTACGAGCCCGACCCGGAGGAGCGTACTCGAGCTCAGGCCGACGCGGACGAGCGCACCGTGAGCGCCGGCGCTGCCCGAGAGGACAGCGCGGCCACCTACGACAGCTCCGAACGGCGCGCGTCCACCGCGGCGGAGTTGGAGAGCAAGGGCATCGATCAGGAGGTCATCGCGACCCGGATGCGCGCAGACGTCAGCCAGGCGAAGCCGGCCACCGCCGCTGTGGCCGCTGGCGGTCCGGCCAAGGCACCGAAGGCGCGCAAGGCGCGCGGCCGCGGGGTCCAGGTGCAGCGCAACGAACAGAGCCGCTGAACCGGACACCGGACAGGGAGAAGGGCCGCGCTGAGGGAGCGCGGCCCTTCTTCGTGCCCCGTCGCTGGGGGATCGACGGTGGGTCAATTATTGGGTGACCGGCCGAGGCGGCAACACCCCTAGTCGGCGGTCGCTTCGCGGACGTCGGGGAACAGCCCTTCCGGTGGTCGCTTGTAGGGCAGCGGGTCACCCTTGCTGCATTGGTTCTCCGCGGCCATCGCGTCGGCCGGCGCGAACGGCCCCTGCGGGTCCATCAGCACCGCCATGTGCGTGTCAGCGTGGTCACGCCACCACACACTCATACCGGTCGAGGGATCGCGGCGCAGGAACTCCCAGGAGCGCCAGAGCGCTTCGAGACGGATCACCGCCTCGTCGTACTTCCACCATTCGGCCGCCCACACCCGGTTCTTGCCGTCGATCTTGCGCCGGTACACGCTGCGCAGATACTCACGCAAGAACTCGTCGACGCTGCCGTAGGTCAGGACCGACTCTGCCGCGTCCGGCACATCCGCCGCGGTGCCCTCGTCGAGCCCGGAATTTTCGAGCTGTGCGGCGATCGCCGCGGCGGCCGCCGTCTCAGCCCGAGCACGAAGCGCGTCCAGCACATCGTCGGTCAGGGCGTCCTTGACGGCATCGGCGGCGACGGCCGACACTTCCTTGCGCACCAACGACTTGACCGCGGCATCAACCAGCTCGTCGGCCAGGCCGCCCACGTCGATCCCGAACGCCCGGCCACCGGCCGGAGCTGCCGCAGTCGTCGACGAACTGCCGGCGTCCTGCGGCTCGTAGTCGTCCTCGCCCCAGTCGCTCACGATCGCGCCTCACTCCCGATGGTCGCCTCAACGGCGGCGACCTCGTGCTGCGCCTCGCTGATCGTGTGCTGCGCCTGCGGGTCGTGCGCGGCGATCGACGCCCGCACATCGGCCGCGTGCGGGCCGGTCATCCACGGCTGAGTGCGGATCAGCGTCGGCCGAGAACCCGAGGAAAGCACCACGGCGCGCCCCTTGGGCAACGCGGCCAGGTCCGCGACGTCCAGGATGCGCTCACGGTGGAGCTGCTGCGACACCGTGCGCTGCCCGCGCCCGCTCGACGTCGACGAGGAGAGCCGGTCGTAGTCACCGATCACCCGCGAGAGGTCTTCGAGGAAGCCGGCCTCCGAGACGCCACCGCCGTATACCTTCACGTTGGAGGCCGACCACAGCTTGCGCATCCCGGACTCGCCCCACACTTCCACACCCTGCGACCAGCTCTGCAAGATCGTCATCAGGACGATGCCGCGCGAACCGTAGTGCGAATAGAGGTTCGGCAGGTCGCGCCAGCGGCAGACGTTCGCCGCCTCGTCCAGGACGCCCAGAAGCGGCGTGCTGAGGCGCCCGCCAGCCGACCGAGCGGCCAGCTCCTCCGCCGCTTCCACCACGGCGACCGTGAGCGCGGTCACCAGCGGGCCGGCGGTGCCCTGGCCCTCCTTGGAGAGGCTGTAGAGCGTGCCGCCCTCGCGCACGAACGCCTCCGGGCTGAACTGCGGCCGCCGATCGCTTGCGTTCCCGCCCAACGGGGTCACCCAGCGGGCGACCTGACGGTTCGTCAGGCACGATGCCATCTGCTGGGCGGTGCCGTAGACGCCGCCGCGCTGCTTCTCCGGCGCGTCGATGACGCCGGCCACCTGGTCGGCGGTCAGCGGGAAGCCGTGCTGTCGAAGGATCTCCACCGCCGTGTCATCGGCGGGCCGGGTCAACCACGTGTACACGTCCGTGATCGGGCGGCCGTCCAGCGCTGCGGCGAGGAGAAGGCCGGCCAGGAGGTCTTTGCCGGCCGGATCGAAGTAGGAATCTGTCTTGGCGTCCGCGTCGCGGGAGCCGGAGGCGAAGTGCTGGGCCATCTTGGCGGCGCGTACCTCGTCGGTGACGTAGCTCAGCGGGTTCCACCACCAGGTGGGCTCCTCCAAAGCGATGCCCTGCGGGTCGAACACCCACACCTGCCCGGCCTTCTCCCGCACGTCGCGGGTGGCGTCTACGACGTCGCGCTTGTTCGAGGTGACGAGCACCCCGCCGGGAGCGGCCAGGATCGCCGGCACGGCGCGGCTGGTCGTCTTACCGGTGCGCGGCCCCCAGATGTCAATGTGCATGTCCTCCCAGGAGCCGTAGAGCGGCTGCCCTGACGCGACAGTGCGCCCGATGGGAACACCGGGCGCGTCGGGCACGCCGAGGCGCTGAGCCTTCTCCAGAGCGCTCTTGCGGCTGAGGTCCGCGACGTCGCGGCCGCGGCCCAGGTACGCGGCCGATCGGTCGACGCGGGTCCGCCCCTTCCGGTAGCGGGCGATCGCCACAATGATCAGCACGGCGAGGACGAGCACGATCGCCGCGACCACGGCGATGATCCACGTGCCCGACGCCGGCCACGGCACCTTGCCCATGAGGACCTCGAACGTCAGCGTGAAGGGGTCACTACTGAGAGTGATCCCCGTGTGGTCGAGCTGGTGGCCGAGCCGAACCGCGAGGTTCACCCCGACCACACCGACCATGACGATCACGATGCCGGCGGCGAGCAGAATCGACTCCGCCGACAGGCCGCCCGGGTCGCGGCGGCGGTTGTTCGGCGTGCTCACGACACCGCCTCCTCCGGCTCGACGGCGTGCAGGCGCCGGCCGACACGGGATTGCGCGTGCCACCGCTTGTTCGTGTCGTTGGTCGAGCGCTCCGTCTCGGTCAGCTTGACCGTGATCGGGATGCCGGGGCGGCCACCCACCTTGATCAAGAACTTGCCGCGGCCGGGAGGCTCCGTTTCCTTGCCGGTCGTGGCGTCCCACGACGGCGGCGCAGACCAGCCGGTGAGGAGACTCTGCTCCGCCAGCGAGAACGGCACGGCGGTGGTCAGCAGCGGCATCTCCGAGTGCGGAAGGCCGCCGACCACGACCATGCCGGCACGCTCGACGAACCCGCGCGCCTTCATCCGGTCCTCCTCCGTGGGGAGAGCGTCGAGGTCGCGCATCGTGTGGGTGATCATCGCCTGCCCGACACCGAACTGGCGGTTCAGACGGGTGAGCGAGTCGACCCGATCCACCATGCCGCTACCGGAGCGGAGCGCCTGCCACAGCTCGTCCATGATCACGAAGTAGTGGCGCTGCGGCTCTAGGCCGGCCTCAGCTAGAGCGTTCGCCACGTTCACCGTGGCGAACCCGTTCGACCAGCAGGCAAGCAGGGTCGCGGCGCGCAGGTCGACGTCGGTCTCTTTTAGCCCGGAAATGTCGTAGACCACCGGACGGTCACGGCGCATCGGATTCGTGGTCGGCCGAGAGAACGTCTCCCCGAGGCGGCCGCCGCGGGCGAGGCTGATCAGCGATGCTTCCAGCCCGCGGGTCGTGCGCTGGTACTCGGCAAAGTCGCCACGGTCGACGGCGACCTCGCGCAGCTCGGCCGGGCCTTCCTGGACAATCGCTAGCAGGTCGGCGAGCACCGGCACCTGGTCGACGAAGCGACGATCCAGGATGCGGAGCGCCTGGTCGACGATCGACTCCTCGACGTCGGACGGCGGCTGCTTGCGCAGGATCGTCAGCAGGGCAGAGACGATCGTGAGGCGTCGGCCGTGGGCATCCGCCTCAACCTCCTCCGCCTCCTTCTCATACCCGGCCTCACGCAGCCGCAGCGCGGCTTCTGTCGACTCGCCAGGGTCTAGAACGTTCAGGTGCCCGCGGCCGCGGCCCAGGCGGATCACCTGTCCGCCGAGGGCCTCGATCAGGTCAACATAGTCCGGCTTCAAGTCTCCGAGGATGAACGGGATGGAGCCGAAGCCGGCCAAGCCGGCGGCCATCCGTCGAACCGTCGTCGACTTCCCCAGGCCCGGCAAGCCGAGCACGAACACGCTCGGGTTGCTGATCAGCTTCGCGCGCTGGAACCACGAAATCGGGTCCGCGCAGACCGTCGCACCCGTGTAGAGGTGCCGCCCCAGCGGCACGCCCACGAGCGGTGCGCCCGTACCCACCGAGAACGGCCACAGCCCGCACACCTGAACGGTGGTGCCGCGGTACTCGACGGGTGCCTGCACGTATCCGGCAGTACCGCGGCCGCGACCGATCCAGCCGCGCCCACTGGGGCGCAGCGGGCGCGGCTCGGTCGTCGTCTGCGCCTTCTGAGCGGGGCTCTTGGTGCTCTTGCGCTTCTTGTTCGTCGCCATCGTCATCACACCCGCTCCCGGAGCGTGGAGGGAACCTGAACGTGCTTGGTCGGGATCAGCCCCAACGGCAGCGCCATCGCGAAAGCCGAGTCCTGCGACCCGTACACACGGCGCACGCGCAGGCGCGCGCCGGCCGACAGGTTGTCGATCGCGGCGGCCGCCTCCGGCTCCCTGGCCGGGTCGAGCACCGTCGCGGTGACCAAGATGGCGAAGTTCACCAGTCCGGCGCCGGATGCCTCCTCCTGCGCGGTCGCGGCCGCGGCGCGCACCGCGAGGGTGTCACGCGCCTGCGGCTTTCGCGTCGCGCTGGCACGGAACTGCGCGGCCGTCAGGTCGGACTCCACGAGTCCGGCCGCACGGGCCGGATCGATCGGCTTGTAGAGGATCGTCACCCGCTTGCGAGCGATATCCCGATGCGGGGCCAGCAGCCGGGCGAGAACACCCGACTGCACCGTTCCCCGCGGAGCCTGAGTCATCGCCCAGGTGACCGACGTCGCAGAATCGTGGCGGTAGTCCGACCACGACGCCTGATGCGCGGTCGGCCCGACGTCCGGCCACGACAGCTCGGGCGTCTCACCTTGGGCGTGCGCTTCGTCGATGAGCTGTGCGGCCGCCGGGTCGTAGGCGATCCGGATCGTCTCGCACAACTCCTGCGCCGCGAGGGGGCGAGCGGCACCCGCCCCGGTGGCCTGCAAGTTGCCGGTCAGGCCAGGCAGGCGTGCCGCGAGCTCGCGCGCCATCTCGTCCGGCTTGCGAGGCTGTGCACCCTTCCGCGGGATCGCGTTGAAGGTCAGGGTCACGAACGCCTTCACCGTCGACGAGCCGGCGGGGTAGGTGTCGATGACTTCCCGCAGCATCGCCTGGGCGAACTCGGGAGCGTCCGGGTCGAGATTCAGCTCGACCTCGCGGCGCAGGCGGGTGCCGGACTCCGGGGCCGTCTCGATTACGACCGAAGCGCCCTCGATACCCGGCTCGTCGGCCAGGTGGGACAGCCAGTGACCCCAGTCGGCAACCCAGGTGTCGACCTGCAACGGATCGACCAGCGACGCGCCGTCAGGCTCGGTCCCGATCACCACGGCGTAGGTCTTGCTGACGGGCGTGTAGACGAGCGCGAACGGACGCCCGTAGGAGTCCGTGTGCTCGCTGAGCCGCGTCGCTGCCGCAACGCCGGGAAGCTGGTAGGTGCCCCACTCGGTGCGGCCCAGAGGGCCGGACCGGTAGAGGTGCGTCCCGCGCGAACGGGCGGAGGCCCATCCGATCCGGTTGGAGGCGCGGGAGAGGACGCTGCGCCCATCGGCGTTCTTGAGCACCAGGAGGAGCAGCAGACCGCCCGCGATCGCCGCGGTGATCAGCGCTGCCAGGATGCCGGCAGACATGAGCGCGATCAGGATCGCGAACAGGGCCACGAACAGCAGGCCCGTACCCACCGTGCCCAGACCCAGCAGGCCCGGCGACGTCGGACGCCGCCAGTTGCCGTAGGTCCGAGGGCCTTCCTGAGTTGAATCAACGGCCACCACTGGGGCCTCCCTCCGTAGATTGTTCGCCAACGCTCTGAACGGCCTGTGCGGCCTTCTTCGCGCCGTCAGCGACCACGCCGGCCGCTGCCCCCACGCCCATTCCGATCGGCCCGGCAGCCGCACCCGCGGCCGCACCACCCGCCGCGCCACCCGCAGCAGCACCGC
The DNA here is from genome assembly GCA_003367665.1 of Leifsonia sp. ku-ls. Lineage (GTDB taxonomy): Bacteria > Actinomycetota > Actinomycetes > Actinomycetales > Microbacteriaceae > Leifsonia. Next base: position 12,693 of record QKXI01000019.1, read on the forward strand.
CTCCAGCGGCCGCGCCACCGGCCGCAGCTCCGCCACCGGCCGCAGCTCCACCACCGGAGCCCGTGGCCGCACCAGTCGACTTCGCTGCACCCGTGGACGCACCACCGCCGCCGCCGGGCTGAGACGTAGGCGCACCGCCGCCGCCGCGGCTGCCCGAGGGCGATCCGGTCGAGCCGGTCGAACTCGTGCTCCCAGTGCCCCCATCGGAGCCGCTGCTACCGCTACCCGTCCCGAGACGTCCCAGCGCCGCAGCTCCGGTCGGAAGCGCGGCCATAGCGGCCACGCCCATCGCGCCACCCGCGCCACCAGCCATCGAGCCGACCAGCGGAGTGACGAACCTCATCAGTGCCGGCATCGCGAACAGCGCGATCACCATCAGCATGAGGCCCGTGAGCACGGCCAGCAGGCCCGTCCCGTCGTCCTTGAACACGTTCGTGCCGACGAGCTGGAACGCGGCCGCGTACACCAATGCCGCCGCCGGCTTGTAGAGGATGAACGCCAGCAGCCAGCCGACGTTCTTGCGGAACCACGCCTTGCCGGTTTCGAGATTCGTGAACGACGCCGACAGCGGCAGGATGCCCGTCAGGATAACGAGCATGCCCCCGCGGGCGACCATGAGCACGATCTGAAACGCCGTCGCGAGGATCGCGATCAGCCCCAAGATGATGATCAGCAGCGAGCCCAGGCCGCCCGCGGCCGGGTTCGTCGTCAGCGCCAGCAGGTTCAGCACGTTCGTGCCGAAGCACGTGGACCCGGTCGCGGCCACATCGCAGTCCAGCGACTTGTTGATGATCCACACCGAGAACGAGTCGGACGCCGCGACGAGGAGGCCGACGACGGTCACGCCGGCACCCGCGACGATGATCAGCGTCACGAGGCTTTTCAGCGTCTCCCGTCCCGGTTCGGCGCGCTGTTCCCACGCCATCCGGGCACCGCCGATGATCACCGACAGCACGGCCAGCGCGCCCATGTACCACCAGAGCCCCGCCTGCAGAAACGCGACCGCGCCTCCGGCGCCGCTTGGCCCCGAGGCGATGATCGTCGAGACGAGCGAACTCGCCCCGCTGATCAGGACCACCGCGCCCAAGATGATGCCGGCGCGGCCGACCGCCGCAATCCCCTGCCCCGATCGCAAGCGAGAAGCCACGATCATCCCGAGGATGATCATGGCGATACCGCAGATGGCCAAGGACACCCACGTCACATAGCTGAGCACCGTCGTGATGCCCTCCGAATTCGGAGCCGACGACCCCGCGGCGATCGACGAGCTGCCACCCGATCCCGTCAGGTTCGGAGTGCCGATGTTCACCCACACCGTTCCCAGCGAGGCCACCGCCTTACCGAAAGCCTCCTGGACCGCCTTCGCCATGTTGTCGATCGCATTACCGACCGCGCTGTTCACCCAGTCCTGCACGACGCAGCCGGTGCCGAGGAATCCGCAGTCTTGTCCAGCCATTGGTCATCCCACCGCCCAGGCCGTGTACCCGGCAAGATTCGGAAGCTGATCAACCTGCGCCGGGTTCTGCGCGGACGAGTCGAGCTTCCAGTCGCCGCCAGACCAAATGAGCTTCGCGACGAACGACCCAGTGACGATCTGGCCGGAAGTCGTGGCCTGGAAGGCGACGTCGACCTGCGCGTGCTCGCCGTCGTACGACAGCACGCGGAATCCCGCGATCGACGCTCGAATGCCGGATGGGTTCGCTGCATTGAGCCCGGAGCTGAGCAGGCTGTCCCTGTTCTGGCCGGGGGCCAGTACGTACGGGAGCCACGTGCTTCGGAGCGACTGATCGAACGACATAATCGCGAAGTTTGCTGAGGCAAACAACGCTCCTTCGGGGGTGTGCTGGAAGCAGTATCGGTATCCGGACGCGGCCGTGGCACCGGGGCCGGCGGTCTGCGACGTCGGGTAGGCGAGCACATCTTGGTACTTCCATGACGTCTCGGGAGCCGCGCTGACGGTACCGGAAAGCTGGACCCCACGGAGGCCGCAAACGCTCGAGTCGCCCGACACGGGGCCGGGCGACGAGATGACGCTGGGAGACGTGCTCGTACTGGACGTGGGAGCCGCGTTAGGGCTCCCCTTGCCCACGTTGACGGCCACGAGGATGATCCCGCACACGACGATCAGCGCGACGACGATTGCGGCGGCGATGAAGCCCGGACGTGTGAACGGGCTCTGGCTCTCGTTCTGGTTCTCGTCGCTCACGACTACCTCACCCTCCTGCGATGGTGCCGATCCACGCGGCACCCGCACCGATCACGATCGCGCCGGCCATCGGCCAGAGAATCTTCGGGAGGGCGTCGTGGCCCTCGCCGCGGCGGAAGCTGACCGCGATCAGGATGCCGCCAACGATGATCGAGCCGCCGACCACCGCGTACCCGATCCACTTCAACCACGCCATGATCGTGGTGATGCCGCCCGTGCCGGGCGGCTGCTGCGGGTTCGGGTTCGGAATGTCGACCGCCGGGACATGCGCCAGGAAGTCGTTCGCCGCGGTCAGGATGGTGTGCAGCGTGCTCATCGCTGTTCCTTTCGGTAGGTGGTGCCCGTTGCACCGGGTGTGACCAGCGCGCTCAGCTCATCGACGAGTCGATGAACCTCCCGCGGAGCATCCGCAAGAGCCGGCGGCTCCCCCAGACGCCACGATTCGACCCACGGCACGTTCCACGTGCGCGGGACACCGCCGCCGACCACCTGGGCCAGGTCGCGCAGCGGGCGCGGCAGCCGGCCGGGGGCATCAGCGACGAGAACGAGGCCGAGCAGTTCCACGTGCGGAACGAGGCCGGCCGCCCATTGCGTTGCGGCCGCCTGGGCGGCACGCAGCCCATAAGCGTGGGAGCGGGCGACGAGAACGACACGCGCCGGCATCCCCGCTGGGGGACGCGGCCAACCGTGATCGGCAGCAAGCCAGTCAGGCACGAGCGCGGCCAAGCTCGACTCACCAGAACCACCGTGCGCTCCGAGCCACCACAGGGGCGCTGTCTGCGGGCGATCGTACGTCGGCAGCTGGTCGACGCGATCCGGGGCCGGAACCCCACGCTGAGGCCCGACCGGGCCTGTGGGCGGCGCAACAGACGGTGCGCTGGTCGTTGGAGATGCCGGCTCAGGGTCAGTGGGTCGGGATATCCATGGATTAATGCCGTCGCTCACCGTTCCCCCCTCGATAATTGTGTTCGACGTCGCTAACGCGACAAGAATACTCGATCGTTCTACTGGGAGCAACAGCATGCTACAGGGATACACACGCATAAACAGCGTGCAACAGAGCCACTTTTCGTTTACACTGTCTGCATGCGCTTGCGGCTTCCGGTGTTCCCCGTGACGTCAGGGCTTGATGCGCTGTTCAAGGGGCGCAAGGAGACACTGACCGTCCCAGAGGTTGCAGAGATGCTGGGCCTCACGAAGCCCGGCGTCTACAAGTGGCTCAAAGACGGAGTGATCCCCGGCTACAAGCTCGGAGCTACATGGTTCATCCTGCGGGATGAACTAAAGGAAGCTCTAGAGCAGGGGGCGAACTCACGGCGGACACAGCCGCCAGCGCGGGGTGAGGAGCACGAGGAGGGGTAATGGGGGGAAAGCGCACGCTCGGTCTAGCCGGCGTCGTCTTGGTCACGGTTGCGCTGGCCGGATGCGCCGGTAACAGCGAACAGCGACCGACCGAGAGCCCTTCCCCCACACCCTCCGGTGTCTCCATCCCGGACCTGAACACGTTCACACCGGCTCCCCCCGGCACCCAGCTCGACGACGAGTCCGGCGGCGGAACCGTCAACCCGAACCCGGCACCCGCCTGGGACGCCACGCAGCGCAGTAGCGCCGTTGCCGCGGCCGAGAAGGCGCTCACGGCGTTCGCGCGCCCGGACCTCAGTTCCACTGAGTGGTGGGCGGCCCTGTCGCCGCTCCTGACGCCGCAGGCGCAGCAGGACTACCAGTCCGTCGACCCCGCCAACATCCCGGCGCACAAGCTCACCGGCAACGGGACCATCGTCGACGACAGCAGCACCTACGCCGTCTCGGTGGACGTTCCCACCGACGCCGGCACCTACACGATCATCCTCACGCGACGCGACGGCGCGTCGCCCTGGCTCGCCAGCCGATTCACCCCTCCGGCAGGGACACACTGACGATGGATCGCAAGTCTGGGGGGCTCGTAGCGATCATCACCGTGCCCGTGCTGATCCTCGCCACGGTGTTCGGGATGCTGCTACTCACGTCGTCGGCGTCCGCGAGCTGCAACCCCACCGGGAACAGTGCTGCCGCGGTCACCATCGACCCCAAGACGGTGCCCGCCACCACGATCAGCGGCTACGGGCACGACCAGCTCGTGAACGCCGCGTACGTGATCCAGGCCGGCAAGGATCTCAACCTCAGCTCCCGCGACCAGACCATCGGCGTCATGACGGCGATGGGCGAATCCGGTCTGCGTGTGCTCAACTACGGCGACGCTGTAGGGCCGGACAGCCGCGGCCTGTTCCAGCAGCGCGCGAACGGGGCATGGGGGTCGCTCAGCGACCGCATGGACCCCTACATCAGCGCAACGAACTTCTTCAAGAAGCTGGCCACGATCACCGACCGCGACTCCCTCGCGCCCACGATCGCCGCGCACAAGGTCCAGGTCAACGCGGACCCGTACTACTACGCCAAGTACTGGGACGCCGCCGTGGCCGTCGTCGAAGGGCTCACCGGAGCCAAGCTCGGCCTGAGCACCGGCACCGGCAACCAGGTCTGCTCCGGGGTCGGCACCGGCACCGGTACCGTCAGCGCTCAGGGCTGGGCGCTTCCGGCCGCCGGCCCCATCAGCGATCCCTTCGGGATGCGCGTGAACCCGATCAGCGGCGTGTACAAGCTCCACGCCGGCGTCGATATCGCCGGTGGCTGTGACTCCCCCATCTACGCCGCCCAGACCGGCACCGTCATCGCCACCGGCTTCGGCGTCGGCTACGGCTCCAACGGCACGATCGTGATCGACCACGGCGGCGGCGTGCAGACGGTCTACCTGCACATGTACGCCTCCGGCATCCTCGTCCAGGACGGCCAGAAGGTCACCGCAGGGCAGCAGATCGCCCGTATCGGCTCCTCTGGTGACTCTACCGGCTGTCACCTCCACTTTCAAGTGATGATCAACGGCTCCCCCACCGATCCCGTGGCCTTCATGAAGACCGTGGGAATCACCATCGGCGGATGAGCGGAAGGAGAAACACCCACATGAGCACGACAACGGAAGCAGCCGCCTGGCCCCGCGCCACCGCGACCCTCAACGAGGACGGCACCGCCCAGGTATCCATCGGTGGCACCGTCACGGAGGTTGCCGCAGGCGACGTCGACGAGGCGCGCGCTCAGGTCGTCGCGATCGTCGCGGCCCGCGCCGAACAGCTAGGCCGGCCGCTGCACGTCCTCACCCGTGACCCCGCCGGGGAATGGCCGCTGATCATCCACCCGGACCAGACCGTGACCGAGGACGACAGCCGCGAAGCACGACCGCAGGCCCCTGAGCCCGCTGCGGAACCTGCCCCCCAGCAGGCGGAGGCCGACGAGACCGGCGCGGCGTCGGCCGGCCCCGGCTCATGGGTCACCGCCACGGCCGCCGCGGCGCCGAGGGCAGACCTTCCGACACGTCGAGCCATGCGCCAGTCGTTCCTGGTGCGGGAACAGATCGAGGAGCCGGCCACCACCGGGTGGCGCGGCCTGGCAACGCGCGCCGGCATCCGCATGAGCCCCAGCGAGGAGGAGCGCGCAGAGCGCGCCGACGTGCTCGCCGTCTCCCAGCACTGGCCCGGCCCGCGCACGATCGCGATCGTCAACGGCAAGGGCGGCGCTGGCAAGACCCCCAGCACGGTCCTCCTCTCAGGCGTGTTCGCCCGCTACGGCGGCGCAGGCGTGCTCGCCTGGGACAACAACCAGACCCGCGGCACGCTCGGCTGGCGGACCGAGCAGGGGCCGCACGAGTCGACGTTGCTCGAGTTGTTGCCCCAGGTCGATCGGCTCCTGAGCACCAGCGCCCAGTCCGCCGACCTCGCCCACTACGTGCACCACCAGACCCGCGACCGTTTCGACGTTCTCCGGTCCAAGCCGATGGCGCTCGCCCAAGAGCAGCGCATCGAGCCCGAGGACGTCGACGCCATCCACGCCGTCGCCAGCAAGTACTACCGGCTGATCTTCATCGACTCCGGCAACGACGAGTCCGATCCGATGTGGCGGCGGATGATCGATCACGCCGACCAGCTCGTGGTGGCCACCACCACCCGCGACGACCACGCCGAGGCCGGCGCGCTTCTCCTGGAAGCGCTGGCCGACCGCGACGAGCGATCCGCTCGGCTGGCCGACAACGCCGTGGTGATCGTCACGCAGGCCGACCCCAAGGCCACCCCGGCCGACATGCAGCGCGTCGCCGCCGGCTACCGCGACATCACTCGCGAAGCCGTCACGATCCCCTTCGACCAGGCAATGGTCGACGGCGTGCTGCACTACGGCGCTCTGCGACCCTCGACGCAACGGGCGTGGCTGGCCGCCGCGGCCGCCGTCGCCCGCGGGCTATGAGCGCCACACAGGCCCTCCGCGCATCAGAAGCCGTCGCGGACTGGCCCAAAGTCGTCGCCAGCATCCACGGCCCCAGCGACCAGCTCACAGATGCTCCACCGACGTACATCGGCAGCATCACGATCAACGGCACTGAGCGGCCCTGCGAAGCCACCAGCGTCGAGGAGCTGCGAACCGGCATGATCGCCCGATGCGTAGCGATCGCCATCCGCTTGCACCGGCCGGTGCGCCTCACCGTCAAGGACAGCAGCCAGACATGGACGCTCGGGGTTCGGCCCGAGGGCATCGTGCAGCTCCTCGATGCCGCCGGCACGATCCCGCCGGCAGACGGGCTCACCGTCCACGAGGGACGCTGCCGCATCTGCCGGCGACTCCAACCCGTCACCGAGGCCGTGTGCGTCCAGTGCAAGACGCCCGAGCCTCACCGCGTGGAAGCCGACCCCATCGACGTCAAGGCCGTCGTCCCCGACGCCGCGACCACCGTCGAGGAGCTGCCCTTCGTGCGCGCCGTGGTGGTCCCCGTCGAGGAGCTGGACCACACGGTCATGGCCAAGCCCACTCCCCCGGCCAACACGCGGCCGCGCCTGCGCCTGCGCTTCACCACCCAGGAGTCGGTCGACACCAGCGAGAGCGTCGTGCTCGGCCGCCATCCCATCGCCGTAGGCGATCGCAAGCCGATCGCCGTCGAGAGCCCCGAGCGGATGCTCTCACGCACCCACGCCCTCATCGACGTCGACGACGAGGGCCGCATCGTCGTCACCGACTACCACAGCGGCAACGGCATCGAGACGCAGACCGACCCACCCCGCCGGTTCGAGCCAGGCGTGCCCTACACGATCGAACCCGGCACCAGCCTGCGCATGGGCGACGTCGTATGCACGATCGAGGTCACGCCATCGGAGGCGAAGTGATGCAACACGCCCGCGTGGCCTACCAGAATCAGTTTCTTAACGCCCCTAGGCTCACGAACATGACAGCGCAGCGATACCGTGGCGGCCGCCACAGCAAAGGCGACCGTCAGGCCCTCATCTCGCGTGTAGCTAACCCTCTCGGAGAGGCCGTCCGCGAAGAAGCGGAGGCCCGAGGAATGAGCGTCAACGATTACATCGCGTCCTTGCTCGCGCGCGAAGTCGGCATGCCCGAATACGCGCCCGCGCTCCCCCCACGTCACGAATACGAGGAGCTGCCCATCACAGCGGCTTAACGAGCAAGCCCCCGCCTCTTGCGAGACGGGGGCCGAAGCTAAGTGCCTGATCTGGACTGTTTGGCGACGGAAACAGATCAAGCGATGTGAGGAACCGGTTTGGCGACCGGGGCCTGTTTGTGTCAACCACTACGTGAAAGACGGTGCCATCATAACCCTCGCGACGGATTATGCATATTCCGGCGCTCCTGGCGCGTCGTGGATACTCACCGCGGCCATCAGCCCTCGGCCGAGCGTGCGCGTCGCTGTCGTCGACGCCTACGGCGACGTTCAGAACCGCTACCCCTCGCACCGCCGCGTCGACGGCAAGGAGCCCACGCGCCCGTGGGCGATGTACCTGGCCGACGCCAGCGGACGCTTCCGCTTCCTTGGCTTCGACCTCGACGCCAAGACGCCCGGTGCCGCGGCCGCGGCAGCTCGTGACGCTGACGTGATCGCCGGCCTCCTCACGGACGCCGGCATTCAGCACGTAGTCTGCGAGTCCGGCCCCTCACACGGCCGCCACGTCTGGGCCGCTCTCTCCGAGAGCGTCGACGCAGGCACGATCGCCACCCTCGCGCACTTCCTGCGCAACGTGTGCCCAACACTCGACATCGTTCCCCTGACGAACCCGCAGACCGGTTGCCTGCGCCCGCCAGGTGCCCCGCACCGCCACGGCGGCCGCTCGACGGTGCTGCGCGGCGACCTCGGGATGCTCACCACCCCCACGACCACGGCCGCGCAGGTGCGTGGCCTGGTCGAGGCCCTGGCCAAGCTCAGTAACGGCGCTGAGCCCGCAGGGCGTATCGACCCCAAGCGCCCGATCCCCGTCGACGAGCACGGCCGCCTGTACCTCCCCGGCCCGCGCCGCGAGCTCACCGCACGCAGCGCCGCCGCACTGCGCGAGGACGCTGCCTCTGGCGACGCCTCCGCAGTACTCTGGCGCATCCTCGTCGGCGCCGCGGCCGCCAGATGGCGTCACGCCGACGTCGCTGCGCTCGTCGACGACGCACCGGGCCTAGAGCACGTCCGGTCCTACCGCGATCGCCTACAGCGCCGCCCTCGCGGCCGCGGCGGAGCCGCACACGTCCTCCGCCGGCAATGGGACAAGGCCGTACGGTTCGTGGCCACCACAGACCGGCAGGTCGGAGACGACCCCACCTTCGACGCCCGCGCCGACGCGATCGCCGCCCACGTCCGCCACGTCCAGGCGCGAGCGGACGCATCTGCCGGCCGCTGGGCCCACCGAGGAGGCCCAGCCGACCGCCGCGTGCTCGACGTCCTGTGCATGCTCGCCCTGAAAGCCCTCAGCGCCTCTCTAGAGGCCGATACCCGCCGCCTCGCCCTGTTTGCCGGGATCGGCCGGGAGACGGCCAGGACGGCGCTCCTACGGCTCGCCGCGGACGGGTGGGTCGCCCAGACCCGCGCTGCCGATGGTCCACATGGTGCGCACTGGACCATCGACCCTCAATCGGTTATCCCCAGCTCTGCATCTACAAGTCGGTCACAAGCGGACCCGCGCCCCGCAGGGGCAGGGTCCGCAGAACGATCCACCCTCCTGGCTACCCTGACCCAGAGAACCCGGGACGCTGCCCACGACCTCTTCACGCTGGGACCGGGGCTCGGCTTCCACGCGGGGAACATGTACGCCCGCACCACAACGGATCCTCAACCCGTCGACGCGCTCGCTCGTTCCGCAGGATGCACCGTCAACCAGGTGCGGCCGGCCCTCGATCGGCTCACCCGTGCCGGCGTCCTCGTCCTCACCCGCCACGGATGGCGACGGCGATCGGTGGATTACCGTCGAGCCGCCGCCGTGCAGCTCGACGTCGACGGCCGACTGCAGGCGCGCGCAGCCCGCTACACGGTCGAGCGCGAGCTGTGGGCGTGGTGGCAGGCCGAGGAGACGTGGATGCGCGCCCCACGCCGCACCCACCCGAGCCGCCGACCCGGACCCGGCCAGCTCGCACTCCTCCCCGACTTGGGAACAAACGCCTATGGCGCACACCCGCGGGACGCTAACGGTCGAGCCGACTTCCGGATGGCACGTGCACTGCTGAGCGGCGCGGCTACGGCATCGACGGCGAGCAAAGGCCGCCGAGCGATCGCGCCCGATCCTGTCGACACGATGCTGGGAGACGAGCGGATCGCCTGAGCGAGTCGGCCGCCGGCCGACACGAGGGCCGGCGCCCTCGCACTCCCCGCGACCCTGCGGGCCGTGAACGACGGCCGCACGCGGCCGGCTGCTTCTCGCGCCTGCGGCGCTCGTTTTCTCGCCGTGAAGCCTGCGGCATTCTACGGGCCTCGTCGTCCGCGCAAGCGGCTGCGCCGCCGGCTCCTCCGAGACTTTTCGGCCGCGTCGCTGCGCTCCTCACATCGGCCGAAAACTCTCTCCCCCACCGCCCTGCGGGTTGCACTCCCTCCTCTGCCCTGAATGGCACTTCGTGCCTTCACGGCAAGAAAACGTGGAGGGGGTCTGAGTGGCCCTAATAGTACTAATACCGTCACCGGAGGTAGCGAGATGGCCCGCAAGATCACCAGCACCAAGAGCGCCGAGGAGCGTCGTGCCGAGGCCGAGGAGCTGCAAGCGACGATCGCGACACAGGTCGAGGCGCTGCGCGAATCCGAGGCATGGGCGGCCTTCCTGAACTTCGCCCAGTCGTTCCACCGCTACAGCCTGGGAAACCTGCTGCTGATCTTCGCCCAGCGGCCCGAGGCGACCCACGTCGCCGGATACAGGACCTGGCAGAAGCTCAACCGCCAAGTGCGCAAGGGCGAGCGCGGTATCCGCATCTTTGGCGGCCGCGAGATTCGCGAGACGGTCGAGAACGAACGAACCGGCGAGGAAGAAGAACAGCGCCGCGTGCGGTTCTTCCCCGTCTCCGTGTTCGACATGGGACAGACCGACCTCATCGACGAGGAAGCCGGCGACCCGGCCGACATCGCGCGACCGCTCACCGGAGACGACGCCCGCGGCATCTTCGAGGCCACCGCCGACTACCTCACCGGCACCGGCTGGACCGTCGAGTGCGAGCCCATCGCGGGAGCTGCCAACGGCTACACCGACCCCGAGGCCCGACGCATCGTCATCGACGCGAACCTGTTTCCCGCCCAGGCAGCCAAGACGGCCCTGCACGAGGCCGCGCACGCGATCCTGCACGCTGAGGAGGATCAGGCCGAGTACATCGAGCACCGCGGCGTGAAGGAAACCGAAGCCGAGAGCGTCGCCTACGTCGTCGCCGGCATTCTCGGACTGGACACCAGCGCCTACAGCGTCGGCTACGTCGCCGGGTGGAGCAACTGCGACTCCGACACCATCAAGGCCACCGCGGCCAACGTCCTGCGCGCCGCGCACACCCTCGCGGACGCGCTCACCGAGCCCGCGGCCGAGCTCGCCACCGCCTGACCCTAATAGTACTGTTGGAGGTAACTGCAATGACCGGTGAGCCCACCCTGTTCGACCTGGCCGAATTCGAGCGCGAGGCGGTCGCCGCCACCCCCTGGGATGGCGCGCCCCTCAGCTACACGGCGGACTACTACGAACCCGCCGCCCTGGTCGCCGCGTTCGAGCGCTATTGCGCCGAGCACGGGCACTTCGGCTGCATCCCCCGCAGCCACATGTGGCACCGCGCCTACTACTTGGACGGCCCGACCGTCACCGAGGGTCACGAGCTGCACATGTTCACCGCGGACGCCTGGTGCCGTGAGGTTGACCACGACCACAGCGCCGCCCCGCTGCCCGGCGGCGGCCGGTATCAGGCCAACTGCCCGCGCTGCGCCTGGCACGTCATCACCGACAACGAGAGCGCCGCCGTCGAGGCGTGGCACGACCACGCCCTCCCCGGATGGCGCGAGCTGCCGATCCTCCCCCGCAAGCTCGCCCGGTTCGAGAACAAGCAGCGGATCGCGGCCGTCGCCGCATGGGTCACCGCCACCTATCCGGCCGCCTGGCAGCGGCCCGGCGTCCCGATCCTCACCGAGCGCGGCGAGCACGGACGCCGCCACGTCCCCGGCCGCTCTCCGCTCGGCGGCTACGACCTCGCCGCCGACTAACCCCAACACCACTATTGGAGGACTCATGACCACCGAGACGCACACCACACCCGCATGCATGTTTTGTCACCGGTCGAGCGTCGTCGAGCTCACGGCCGCGGAAGCCGCCGCGCTGCGCGCGGGCGCGCTGATTCAGGACGCCGCCCCCGCGAGGCCGGCCGCGGAACGCGAGCTGATCCGAACCGGCATTCATCCGCAATGCTGGACCGACAATTTCGGCCCCGGCTTCGACTGAACACCGTCCAGAGCGGTCGGCGCCGGACGGAGCCGGCGCCGACAACGGACGGCCGGACGGAGCCGGCCGACTGTACGGCCTTCGGCCCCTGTCTTTTGCCGGGAAGCCTGCGGCATTCTACGGTCGGCGGCCTCCGCGCAAGCTCCCTGCGGGAGCCAGCTCCGCCGAGATTTTCCGCACGCGGTCGCAAGCTCCCTTATTTCGCGCGGAAATTCTCTCCCCCGCCGCCCTGCGGGTTGCACTCCAACCGCTCTCCCTGAACGGCACTACGTGCCTTCCCGGCAAAACAACATGAGGGAGAGGGAGAGGGAGAGAAGCGATGAGCACACTCATTACCAACACCAGCGACGTCACTCGATTCGCGGCGGTGTTCTCCGCCGGAGACATGGCAGGCGACCTGGGGCCGACCCTGAGCTGCGGCGAGGTCGAGGCCCTGGCGGGGATGCTTCGAGCGATCGGGGAGCCAGCCAGCGCGGACATGTGGATCGAGGCGCACGCCGCGGGCGACGACGAAGGCGATGCCCACTACCGCTCCCCTGCGGCCGAGTACGTGGTGCCCATCGACCCGATGGAAGCCCTGCAATGTGACAGCTGCCAGTGACTTGACCCCCAACGCCGGTAATAGTACTATTAGAGGTGAACGAAGGGCCATAAGTAGCCCAGTCGACATCCACCGGCACGAACCAGCAGGAACATAAAACAGCCCCAACGACCCTAACAGTACTATTACCGTTAGATCACTCCATAGGAGAAGCCATGTCCAAGATCATCGTCACTCGACTCGCAGACCTGCGGATCGGGGACCGCATCCTCAGCCACGGCGGCCGCATCTACCGCACGCCGCTGCGCGTCACCGACGAGCTGGGGCCGATCGAGTTCGGCTCGCCCGTGCGCGGCGTCCGCGTCGAGAACCCCAACCCGGTCAGCGGCATCGAGTGGGTGCTGTACCCGCCCCAGATGGACGGCCGAGAGATGGAGGTCGAGCGCTACTAGGTCATTGCAACTCTATAAACCCCAACAGTACTGTTAGAGGCACCATCATTCTGGGAGGAATCGAAATGAGCTACATCACTCGCACTGGAAACCTGGCCGAGACGCCCACGCTCCGGGAGGGGGAGCACGGCCCGTACACCTACGCCCGCGTCATCGTCAGCGACCGCATCCGTCAGTCGGATGGCTCCTACAGCGACGGTCCGGCCACGGCCTACGACGTCGCCGTGAGCGGCAACCAGGCGCAGAACCTCGTGGACGCGGCCGAGGCAGGCGGAAACATCCGCGTTACCTTCTCCGGCGGCTACCGCATCACCGAGTACAAGGGCGAGCAGGGAACCCGGCTTCAGCACGAGGTCCGCGCCGACGAAATCGGTGTGAGCCTGCGCGGACAGAGCGTCACCGTCCAGCGCGCGACGGCCGCCGCCGACACCAACGACGACACCCCGTTCTGAGTCGAAGCAGGGCCGGGGAGCTGCCCGACAGCTCCCCGGCCCTGTCACGCCACGCGCACACAACGCAGCAGCATGACGTGACGGTAACAGTACTATTAGACCCATTGGAGGTAACCAACGTGACCGCTCGAATCTTCGCCCTCTGCAACCAGAAGGGCGGCGTCGGCAAGTCCACGACCACGTTTCACCTGGCGCGCGCCGCGGTGCGTGCAGGCCGGCGCGTGCTCGCCGTCGACAACGACCCACAAGGCAACCTGACGACGATCGCCGCGGCCGAGGATGTAGGGGAGGACCAGGCCGGCCTTGCCGACGCGCTCAGCTCGCGCGCACCTGAGACCATCCGCGACGTCATCGTTCCCGGCGTCTGGCCCGGCCTCGACGTCGTGCCCACCAGTGGCGTCACGCTCGGCTACGTGCGCGACGAACTCGTGATCGCCGGAGCCGGCCGAGAAGGCCGCCTGCGCGAGGCCCTGGCCAGCGTCGTCGACGACTACGACCTGATCCTGATCGACTGCGCACCCAGCCTCGACCAGCTCACCATCAACGGCCTGACGGCCGCCGATGCCGTTGTGGTTGTCACCGAATCCAAGCTGTTCAGCGCCAACGGGCTCGGCCAGCTCCTCGACACGATCGAGAACGTCAGGGCCTACTACAACCCCGGACTGAGCGTCGCGGGCGTCATCGTCAACAAGCACGAGGAAAAGACCGTCAGCGGCCGCACATGGCTGGACGAGCTGGGACAAGCCATCACGGCCCGAGGGCTGCGGATGCTCTCACCCGTCGTCCCCAAGCGCGTCGTCATCTCCGACGCGGCCGAGGCCGCACGCGGCCTCGACGAGTGGGGCGGCTCCGAAGCGACAGAACTCGGAGCCATCTACGCCGACCACCTGACTGCGATCGAAGGAGCCGCATCATGAACCGACCAGCACCACGCAAATCCAGCCTCGCCGGATCGAGCCCCATCACGCCGCCACCCGCGGCCGCGCCGACTGCCGTCGACGCCACCCGGTGGACGCAAGAACAGCACGAGGACGCCGACCAGGTAGAGCAGACCCGCCAGCTCCAGGCTGCCGAGCGCGCCGCGACGAAGCCCGCGCCACGCGAGCCGAAGTCACGGGCGAAGGTGTCGTTCTACCAAGACCCCGCCGACACCGACCGCGTGCGCGGCGCGATCCTCTACACGATGACCACTGAGGGCAGCCGCAACCTCTCGCAGTTCATCCACAAGGCCGTCATGGCCGAGGTCGAGCGCCTGGAAGCCAAGTACAACAACGGGCAGCCGTTCCCGCCCGTGGGAGCCCGTGAGCTGCCCCAGGGGGCCGCTGCGGCCAACCTGTAGACCGTCCTCGAGTATCGATCCGGAAGGACCACACGATGACCACCACACTGCAGGCGGTCGAGCCTGCCGAGCCCAACCCGGTAGCCGACGCGATCGCCGCACTCACCGCGGCGGCGCGTCAGACGCGCGTGCGCGGCGCCGGCACCGAGCAGGCCACCGTCGAGCCCGTCGATTTCGGAGAAATCGCCACCTACGTCCTCACGGCCGTTGCCGCCAACCTGGGCGGCGTTGAGGAGCTGTTGGCCGGCCGGCCCGGATCATGGGAAGCCGACTACGTGCGCCAGATCGTCCACAGCACCGCCGGCGACGACGACGCCGAGCTGCTGCGCTACCGCACCGAGCCGGTGCGGCTGCCGTTCGACGCGGAGGATGTGTTCTACGACTTCGGTCTGGGCGACCTGTACGACGACGAACGCGACGCGGCCGCAGAAGCCACGTTCACCGAGGGGATGACCGAGGAGCGGGCCGCGGCCGCGCAGCAGCTCGTCGAGGACGTCGAAGCGCTGTTCGCGCGCGACCTGGCCGCGTACGCCGAGGCGTACCTCACGGCAGCCCGCCAATACCTCACCGAACAAGGGATCACGTGCGGCGTCGAGCTGGTCACCACTCCGGTGGGTGAGATCCCAACCTGGGACGCACTCAGCGACCAGGTGCACGAGTACGCCCGCGCGAATGCGCCGCTGCCGATGACGGGGGAGGCCCCCGACTACAGCGACGGCACGCCGGCCGACGCCCTGCGCCGTGCCGGCCTCACGTACACCGGTCGCGCACGGACGAACGGCGGCACCGCATGACGAACTCCCGACTGGCAGAGGCCGCCCTTTCCAAGTACCGCTCTGAGCTGGCCGAGATTGAGGCCAAGCGCGCACAGGAAGCGGCCGAGCAAGAAGAACTCCGCTCCGAATGGTTGGCGCAGGAGACGAGCAAGCTCGCCCCGACGTACACCCGGCTCTTCCTGGCCAAGATGGGCTTGCCGGCGGACTCCGGATTCGCGGCCGATCTGCTCTGGTACATGCCTCCCACCGCGACTTCCGCGGGCACGTTCGAACGGCGCGGCGACGGCACAGTGGTCATGACAGGAGGAATTTCTGGTGAAGACGTCCTCCACGCCGACATCGATGCCATCACGATCCGCGCCGCGGTCAACAACCGTTCAGAGGATGAGAACCCTCTCGAAGTCACGCTCGTCGACGACTCCGGCCTTGGCAACCCGGAGGCCATCCCCTCCCTGTTCGCGCTCGGCCGGCTGATCACCGAAGCCCGGGAGCGGCTGGAACAACAGGCTACGGAGCGGTCGGCTGGCGACCGAGCCTGACAAGGGACTCCTATCGCCGCGGGGGAATCGGCGGCCGGTCCCAACCATCCTCGATCGCGCCCCGCCACACCCATGCCGTACGCACGATGCCGTTGACCGACGTCCAACGGACCTGAACGGCGCGATCCGTCCAGGCGATCGCCTCGCACTCTGGGCGGATCACCGTCTCCGGGAAACGCACCCACGCCCGCACCGGCCGCGGCTCCGCCGGCCGGTGAATCGGGTGGTGCTCGACGTCGAGCTCCGCATCGGTCAGACTCACCGGCTGGGCTCGGATCAGAATCTCCTCCACGCCGCGGCCGATCCCCATTTCGGGATATCGGCGGTTCGTGCTCATGCCCCCATTAGACCAGAGATTCGAAAGTATGTTCGAATGGATTCGTGCGAACGATTCGGGTGGGGGAGAGCGACTGGCTGGTGCTCGACGACGCGATCCAACCGCGCTTCTTAATCCACCACGGGCCGGCCGTGAACAAGATCACCCGCGAAACGCTGATGATGTACCGCGTCGACCATTGGGTCCTGAAACGTGCTGACCGGTGGCCATTGGGCTACTACGAAAGCCTCGCTGAGGCACAGGCCGCCGCCGAAGGCGAGCTAGGCACGCCGAAGTTCCTCGTCCCCATCACCGACCCGCACGGGCAGATCGTGACCCCGGAGGAACAGCGCGAGCGATGGAAGGCTGGCCTCGACCCACGCAGCGGGACGCCGAGGCCGTGAAGCTCAGCCGGCCTGGCGACCGTCTGGATCGAAGGTCGTACCCCCGTCGTTGAGTAGCCGACTCACGTCCGCGTTGAGCGCCATTACCTGTTCCGGATCGTCCACGATCGCATCCACCATGAGTTCGAGATAGGCGTACGCCTCCGGCGGAGCCGTCGACGTCCCATTTCGCGCGAAGGCGCGCACCAGCTCGCGTATCTCGTTGAGCTGCCACTGCTGCCTGGCGATCAGCAACGCATCCCGAAGGTGAGGGTTCGCTTCTGGTTCATCGCTCATGCCATCGACACTCTCATACCCAGAGCTGACGAGCCCTCCCGCATTACCGGGCGGCCTACTTCCGGGACGCGACCGGTTCCATGCGGCCGACATGGTAGCCGGCCACCCAGGCGGGTGCGTCCTGGTCGCTCAGCTCTGCCGGAGCGACCACCGGTGCACCCTGCCGGGCAGCTCGTCGCCCAGCGTGGAACGGTCGAAACGCATGCAGCCCTCCATCTGGGCGCCGACGCTCAGCGCGATCGCTCAGGACCATCCACACAACGACACCGATGCCGGCGACGATCACCACGCCGACGATGAACAGCACGGCGTTGTCCACGATGTTGGCCGCCCACTGCGGCAGGGTGGGCATGGGCCACGGGTCCGGGACCGCTGTGTACCCCCGCATCAGCGGTGACCCCACGCGGCGCGGATGCCGTCGCGCACATCGTCTGCGGCTCCCAGGGGCGCTAACGTCGCGTGCGACACCAAGGTGTCACCGTCCCGTTCAAAACGCTTGGCGATGCGTCCCACCTCGCTCTTGCTGAGCCCGGTGCTCGCGGCGACGTCGCGGACGCTGTGGCCGTCGACGAGGAGGGCGAACACCGCTTGCTCCTCCACCTGGTCGAGCACGTGGGATGCGATGGACGCCTGCCGGCGCGCGCGGTCGATTGCGCCTTTACCGTGCTCGCCACGGCCTACTGCGAACGCGGACTGAAAAGGCCCGCGGGCGATCCGCTCCTCAGTGGTGAGCGAGTCATGCCATCTGAGCCAATCGAGGTATCCGCCGTCTTGCTGTCCCATGCTTGGGACACTACACCATCGTCCCGACATTGGGACAGGGGGCAGGTTCAGAAACGATCGTTAGCGCAAGCGACCCGGCGGGCCATAGCGGTGCCCGACGACCAGGCTGGTGCCGCCCGAGATGGCACCAGCTTTGATGTTCTCGGATGCTCGTGGAGCTCTCGCGCTTGGTACTTGCGTCCCCTAGACAGGGCGTTCTAGACTCCGGCTCAGCTTCACGTTCACTGAGGATTGGGGAGATATCGTGAAAAAGCGTTCAATCATTGGGGTTGCAGGTGCTGCAGCTCTTGTCGCTGCTTCTGTCATTGGATTCAGCGCACCGGCACAGGCATCCATCACTCAGTGCGGCAGTAACCGCGCGTGCGCCTGGACTGACTCCAGCTATGCCGGAGCCTTCGGATCGTGGACCAGCAGCCAGTCGTCGCTTGCGGGGTTCCACGACGTCATCTCCTCCGTCGCCAACAACCGAACTGCCTATATCGGCTGGTTCAGCGACCCCGGTTACTCGGGTTCATTGTTCCAGCAGCCCGGAGGAGCCGCGGGCTTCTTCAATTGGCCTGACTGGCGTAACGACTCGTTCGACTCCCTCTACTTCTACTGATGGCGGGTGGGCGGCTGACAGCGACGACTTCAGCAGCAGCGCTCATCTTCGTCGTTGCATTGACCGGGTGTTCGTCCGGGCCGTCGCAAGCGCACGCCAACGTGCGCGCGCAGCTCAATCCGGCGACGGCACAGATTCTGTTGCCGCTTGAGTCATATGCGATGAGTTGGGGTGAGGTTCAGACGGTCAACCATGCGAACTCGATTGCGATCGAAAAGTGCATGGCCAACAAGGGGCTGACTTTCCCCCGCGCGTCTCAGGATTGGTCGGCGCTCGCGCCTCTACCGGATCGTCGGTATGGGTTATGGGCGCCGGCCGACGCTGAGGCCAATGGGTACGAGCTACCCGAGTCGAGTCAGTCGAAAGATGTTCAAGCCCAGGAGGATGCGCTCGGTCCCGATTGGTGGCAGGACTATCGGGCGTGCTTCAAATCAACCAAGCAGCTACCCGTGATGGGGGTAAACACGTCGCCGGATCAGTCGGTGGTAGATCGCGGGATGAATGAATCGTTCGAGGCTCTTCTTGCCAGCGACGAGTTTAAGTCGGTCCGGGAGAAGTGGCTCAGCTGCATACAGGACGGGGGCCTGGCGGCCAACAAGGATGCCCGGGTTCTGGTGCCTCAATTCCCTTCCGCTGGAGAAGAGCAGCTCGAGGTCGCTGCAATCGACGTACGGTGCAAAGAATCACTCAATTCCGTCCAGACGCTGGCGGACTGGGAAGCGACCAAGCAGGCAGGGTACATCGATGATCACGAGGGCGAATTGACGGCCTACCGCGACAAGGTCAAGAAGGTGGTCGCCCAAGCACAGAAATTGGTCACGACCGTTGGCGGGTGAGCCGCGGCGGCTGCGTCGTTTGGATCATCCCTTCCGCGCACTCGCATTTGTCTTAATCACGGTCCTTATCGCGGGTGCGGCATTCCTTCTGGGTATATGGGTGCGTTCGCCGGACTCGGCTGTGCTTGACGCTCGCGGGACGAATGTGCCCGTATACGCCCCGGTTGAATCCAGGACCGTGACCGCCGACATCCGCATCCAAGGCGAGGTCTCGGGGACACAGGAACAGCCGGTGACGGTTGGCCCACCGGCGGGCGCAGAGCGCATCGTTGTCACTTCTGTTTCGGCTAACCCCGGCCCACTTACCAACGGACAGCTTCTTGGTACTGTCTCGAACAGACCCGTGTTTCTGTACAGCGTGGATATACCGCTCTTCCGGAACCTGGTCGCTGGAGATACTGGCAGTGACGTCGCCAGCTTGCAAAAGGCGCTTGGAGTCCCGCAAACGGGGAAGGTCGATAGCGCCACCCTCAGTGCAGTGCGCTCCGCCTACTCAGCCGCAAATGTCGAGCCACCTGGTGGTCGATACTCCACGACGATCACCACCGCAGAGTTCTACACCGTTCCAACCTCGCTCGGCGCCCTCTCCTTGGTCTCTGTCGCTCCGGCCGGCACTTCCGTGGACAACGATCACCCCTTCGCTGTGCTGGGAATGGGATCCCCCTACGTCAGTGTGCGAGCCAGTGTCAGCGAGGCCGAACAAATCAAACTGAACGACAAGGTGACAATCACCGGCTCTGGCGGGAAAAAGGGCACCGGCGCCGTGGCCAAGATCAGTGACTTCCAGTCGAGCCCCACCAGCGGCGGACGGCCACCCGGCCGCGACATCCAAATCAACCTTGATGCCGGCGGAAACCTGACGGCAGGCGACGCCGTCGCAGTCCTCTTCGGCACCGAGTCAAAACCCGACATGGCAGTGCCTACAATCGCCATCCGGTCGGACTCTGGCGGTGACTACGTGATCAAGCGCAGCAAATCGGATACTCCTGCGCGCACTCCAATCGTCGTGGTACGAAATGCGGACGGGTGGACGGCCATCAAAGCTGAGGGCCTCGCAGTCGGGGACGAGATATTGGTGTCCCAATGACCGTTTCACCGCCACGGCTCACGCTCAACCATATCCAGCGCCGTTACGGAGAGTCGCAGCAGTGGTTCGCTGTCCGAGAGGCGTCCTTGGTCGTCGAACCGGGCGAATTCCTCGCGATCGTGGGGCGATCCGGATCGGGAAAGTCGACACTCCTCAACATCATCGGATTGCTCGACTCACGCTGGGAGGGGAGCTACCACCTCGGCGACATTGACGTTCGCGGTCTGAGCGCAACACAGATCGATCACCTGCGCAGCACAACCTACGGATTTATCTTCCAGTCCTCCTACGCCAACCCATACGAAAGCACCGAACGAAACGCGACGCTGGCCCTCGCAATTCAAGGAGCACCGCTCCGCGAGCAATCCGAAAAGGTCTCGCGAGCGTTAGAAGCCGTGGGCCTTGATCAAAAGGCCGCTGCACTGGCACGGTCACTCTCCGGTGGGGAACGTCAAAGACTTGCCATCGCGCGGGCCCTTACAACGAATCCTTCGATCATCGTCGCGGACGAGCCCACCGGAAACCTGGACAGCGAGACCGGCGATCAAGTGATGGAGGCCCTGCTCGAGCTCAATCGACAGGGAGCAACGGTCATCCTCGTCACCCATGATCCGAGGATTGCCGCCTACGCCGACCGAACGGTCCGGATGGCTGACGGTGTTCTAGAGATCACGGGGGCAGAAAATTCTGTTGGCTCGAAACTTGACGGACAGGAACGGCCGTCGCTGGCAGTGACTCCCTCAAAGGAGCGTCGTGGCACACGGTCACGACGGGCATCGGATCGCCTCACTCGGGCGATCAACAACGTGACGTCTCGACCGCTGCGTTCTGTCGCTCTGATTGCGGCCTTCGCTCTCGCATTCGCGGGACTCATCGGCGCGGCCGGCATCGGCGCGACTGCCTCGCAGCAGATCGCCGGACGGCTAACGGCCGCAGCTCGGGACGAGGTTCGGGTGAACGTACCGGCGGGTACATCAGACGAGGAGGCCGCCGCCTGGCTAGACCGACTCGGGGAGCTCCCACATGTCCGAGAGGTCGGGCAGGTGGCACCCCTCGACGCCAACACCGCACGGACAAGCCGGTTCGCATTCACTTCGGCCAGCGGTAACTCGCCCTTTCAAGGGAGCACCGTGGCCGTTGATAGTGGACTCTTCGGGGTGCTGGATATCGGAACGTCCCCCCAGAGCCTGAGCAGGCTCTTCTCATCGACCAAGGAACACGTGGCGCTCGTTGGTGCGGACGCGGGCGCACAGCTCGGCCTGTCCGACAGGGGCGGAATTGGAGCTGAGGTCTGGGTCAACGGCGAACCGTATACAGTCGTGGGCACTATCACTGCTGCGCCTCGGGAACCGAACCTCTTGACGAGTGTTGTCGTACCGTTACCGCCTTTTTCGGCCGGTTCTCGACAAATCGTGGTCCGAACTGATCCTGGCTTTGCCGGACCCTTAGCCAGCGCGATACCGCTCGCTCTCTCCCCGGCATCCCCCGCAGATATCTCAGTCGAGACCGCTGCCGAGCTACGGAACTTGCGGGTAGGAGTGCAGACCGACCTCAACGGGTTACTCGCCTCGTTGGCGATCGCGCTTCTGGCCCTCGCCATACTTAGCGGCGCCTCAGCGATGTTCATCTCAGTTCAAGCACGCACGCAAGAACTTGCGCTAGCCCGGGCCGTGGGACTGGGACAACGCGGCGTAGCGGCAATCTTTCTCTGGGAAGGCGTCGTTATCGGCCTCGCTGGCGCACTTGCCGGAATCGCAGGCGGATTAGCAATTTCCGTCGCAGTCGCCGCCGCGCGCGGATGGACCGCGATCGCGCCTTGGGAGACGATCGCGATCGCGCCGGTAGCCGGCGCCGTCTGTGGGGCTCTCGCGGCCTTCCTTCCCGCCGTACGCGCCGCGCGAATTGACCCCGCCGACGCCATTCGATAATCGCCCAGAGGCGTGCCACCTCGCCACCCACAGGACTACCCTCGACGCATGAGCGCGAAAGTTCTCACATCCGAGCTGAGTGAAGCCCACACCGAGCGCGGATCACACGGTGCACTGCTGTGGATGGTTGGGGCGGCTGCCGCGATCTCCGGAACGATCATTTTTCTGATTCAGGCCGATCGCGCAGGCATTGCAGAGGTCCGTGCTTCTCAATTTGACCCGGCCGCTGCTTCAGCCGCTGCAGACGCGAGGCTGTGGATGTGCGGAGGGATCCTTCTGGCTGTAGTGGGAATCTGCCTCGTTGGCGGGTATCTCGCTTCTCGAATGCGGACGTCGTGGCGGCGTCACCAATGGGCCGCCCGCCAAACCGTGCGCCACATGCCGCCGCGATTTGCTCGACAGCTCCGCCAGCTGGCCGCTCTTCACGACGAAGGAGTTCTTACTGATGCGGAGTACGAGCAGGGCAAGCGAAAGCTCCTAGAGTAGGGCAGCCTTGGCGCAGAGCCTGAATCCGACCGCGCTGACACCGAAAGCGATCGTTTCTGGGACGCTGAGGCGATCGCTCTCGTCTGTGACTTTGGTCGCTGTGTGGCGGTGTTCTGTTATCGCTGCGTGGCGGCATCGCTGGTACGTAAGCGGATCCTTCAGCGGGCGGGTACGACATCTCCGACCGTGCGGGGCAGATGCGGTCGAGGCGTGCGTGGATGGAGGGCCTGTTGGCGTGCATTCATGAGGCGTGCCATTTGCGTGGGCGTATCGCGCGGCTGAGCCAGGAGGGCGAAGCGTTGCGCATCACCTACTGATCGTGGTCGCTCCCGTCCTCTAGCACCATTCCAACAGATGTCGCGCAGGCATCGCCTTTCCAAGCCTCCAGCCCTTCACGCAGTGCGAAAACCGCGATGACGAGGCCCGCGATCGGGTCTGCCCACCACCAGCCGAAGGCGCTGTTCAGAACAAGCCCGATCAGCACCGCTGCTGACAGGTAGGTACAGATCAATGTCTGTTTGGAGTCGGCAACCGCTGTCGCAGAACCGATTTCCTTCCCAGCGCGACGCTCGGCGAGGGAAAGGAAGGGCATGATCACGACACTGACCGCGGTGAGGATGATCCCAAACGGTGAGTGTTTTACATTGACAGCTCCGACCAGGGCCAGCAGCGAGCTCACGGTTACGTAGGCCGCGAGCGTGAAGAACGCGACCGCGATGACGCGCAGCGTGCCCTTCTCCCATCGCTCCGGATCTTTCCGAGTGAATTGCCAGGCGACCGCGACAGCGGAGAGCACCTCGATGGTTGAGTCCAAGCCGAAGCCGACGAGTGCGGCTGAGGATGCGGCGCTTCCGGCGGTGATCGCGACGACGGCCTCGATGAGGTTGTACCCGATTGTGATCGATACGATCCATCGGATTCGTCGACGCAGAACGCCGCGGCGGGCGTCTGTGAGTGCGGTCGCCGTCGTCATGTGCAGTTGCACTCCTCGCCCTCGCAGCACCCGGGTTCAACGTAGAGGACCACCCGAAGCAGCTCATCCAGTGCAGGGGCGATGTGCCCATCGGCAAGTCGGTACCAGGTGCGTCGGCCATCCGGGATGGCCTCGACCAGGCCGCAGCCGCGCAGACAGGCCAGCTGATTCGACATCACCTGACGGCTCACGTCCAGGGCGTCCGCGAGGTCAGATGGATAGGCGGGTGCTTCCCGCAGGGCCAGCAGGATACCCACTCGTGTGGGGTCGGACAGCGCGTGGCCGAAGCGGGCGAGAGCGGCGGTGTGTGTGATGGTCGCCGCCGGCATGACGATGCTCATTCCACCAATGTACAGCGAATGCTGAATTAATGCATCGCTGTACTGTTGCCCTCCGGGGCTTGGACTTACAGTCCCGAGTAGGTGTGCAGGCCCTTGAAGAAGACATTGACGATACCGAAGTTGAACAGCACGGCGGCGAAGCCGATGATCGCGAGCCACGCGGAGCGAGAGCCACGCCAGCCGCGCGTGGCGCGGGCGTGGATGTAGCCGGCGTAGATCACCCAGATGATGAACGTCCAGACCTCCTTCGTGTCCCAACCCCAGTAGCGACCCCAGGCTGCGGAGGCCCAGATGGCTCCAGCGATGAGCGTGAACGTCCAGGCGATGAAGCCGACGATGTTGATCCGATAGGCGAGGTTCTCTAGCGCGACCGAGTCTGGCAGGGTAGCCAGGAACCGGAATTGCTGCGGAAGAAACTCCTTGACCTGGCCTTCACGCCGGTACTGCAGCAGTTGGAGTCCGGATAGCGCGAATCCCAGGGCGAAGAACGCGGTCCCCAGGACGGCGACGATGATGTGGATGACCAACCAGTAGGACTGGAGCGCCGGCTGCAGGGGAACGACAGGAACGTAGTACCGCAACAGTGCCACGCCTTGCAGCACAAGCACCAGGCCGACGATGAACGTGCCAAGGTACTTGATGTCCCACTTGAGGTTGGCGAGCAGGAAGACACCAACGATGACCAACGTGCCGGTCATCGAGAACTCCCACATGTTTGCCCAGGGAACTCGGGCCGCAGCGACGCCGCGCAGCACCGTCGCGATGAGATGGAAGGCGAAGCCCGCGATCGTCAGACCGAATGCCCATCGTGTGACGCCGCGGGCGGCGCGGGACGGCGCTCCTTTCGATTTGGTCGACTGCTCGCTGGATTCCTCGCCGATGACAACGGTCGTCGGTGGCTGTGTTGCCGCGATCCGTCGTGCGACCGCGCTGGGGACGGTCGTTGTCGCTTCGGCTCCGCGTCTGGCCAGGTCGATGGAGAAGACCACGAAAGCCGCCGTGTAGAAGCCCATCGCGACGTAGAGTGCCACCGTCGAGAGTGCGGAGAGGGTCCCGGTCATGCGCCGGTCACCGTGTCGTGAACGGTCGCCGCCGCGACGCCCTGCGCGCGGCGGTTTTGGACAGTTGCGGCAACTACCGCGGCCGCGATGCCGCCCACAGTGAAGACGTCGGCGAGGTTAAAGATGGCGAACCAGCTGACGGAGAGGTAGTCGACCACGGCACCGCTGAGGACGCCGTGCTCTCCTCGGAGCGCGCGGTCGACCATGTTGCCCCAGCCGCCACCGGCGGCGATCGCGAGCAGTATTGTCACCGTCGGGTTCTCCCGACGAATCACTCGTCGGATGATCCAGGCCGTGAGGACGGTCAGGACGATGAGGATTCCGGCCGCCAACAGGGGGCCGACTCGGGCGCCGAGCCCGAACGCCGCTCCAGCGTTCAGGACCAGATTGAGATCCAGGCTGGGGATCACCGTCGGCACGGGCTGGCCATACGGGAGTGAAAGGATGGCGATGCCCTTGACTGCCTGGTCTACAGCAATCGCGAGAAGGCCTGCGGACAGCGCACGCAACGCCACGCGTCGACGGTCGACGTCTCCAGTGGTCGCCGTCTCTACGGCTTGTTCGGTCAACATAGGGTGGTCAGCGCCTTCATCTGTTCGGAGAGCTTCTTGGTGAGCACGTCCGAGCTGGTGCCCGTCGACGACCCGGTGGATTCCGCTTTCAAGACGGGGATGAGTTTGTCGATGGTGTCGACCACGTTCTGCACGGCAGTCTGCTGCTTCCCCGCGGGCAGTTGATCGGCGATCGGCGCCAGGATCGTCCGGGCGGCCTTCAGCTGGTCGAGGGCCGCCGCGGGGTCGAGCACCGCGGACTTCAAGGCGGCATCGATGTCGGATGCCACCTTGTCGGTGATCGGGGTGACCAAGGGGCAGGCGGCGTTCTGCGCTTGCTTGGATACGGTGTCCCCGATCGAGCAGCCGGAGAGCAACAGGGGTGCCGCCAATGCGACCGCTGTAGCGGCGATGAGGACGGGCCGGTTAGTAGTGGACATGATTCTTCTCGATTCAGCGGGTTGGTCGATGACGCTTGATGATCCGAATGAGGGTGTCGATGTCGTCGCTGAGTGCCTCGAGCTCCACGTCAGAGTCTGCGGGCCTGCGGCGGAGGAGGACCTGGAGCTGGACGGAGGCCGCGGTCGCTGCTTCGATCAGCTCCCGGTACACGGCTGCCGGGATGGTCTCGTGTGCTTCTGGTGTCCTCCACAGCCGTTGCATCTGGCGGCGGATCCGGCGGTCGCCCAACATCATCGCCGCCACGCCTTCTCCAGCTCGGCGGCGAATTGCTCTGTGGAGGTCAGCGTGAGCTTCTCGCCGTTCAGGAAGAACGTTGGTGTACCCGCCACACCCAGCTGGACACCGTCGGTTTGATCCTTCATCACCCGGATCCGGAGTGTCGGGTCGGCGATGTCTTTGTCGTACTGGCGCATGTCCAGGCCGAGCGACTCGGCCACAGATCGCAGAACAGTCGACTGGTCATCCTGTCGTTCGGCCCACTGCGTCTGAGTTTGGAAGAGCTTCGAGTACATCTCGGTGAACTTGCCTTGACGGCCGGCTGCTTCGGCAGCCATCGCCGCGTTCATCGCGTTCTTGTGACTCGGGATGGGGAAGTAGCGAGCGATGAATGTGACACGGTCCTTGTACTGCTCACGCAGCTGCTCGACCACGGGGTAGGCGGCGCCGCAGGCTTCGCACTCGAAGTCGAGGAATTCCACCACCGTCACCTTGTCCGTCGGCGCCTTCTGCAGGATTCGGCTGTCGGCTCGCACTACGGCGGGCGCTGCGTCCTGTTTCGATGCCGATTGCGCCCGGCCGACGAGCACGATGACGATCACGACGATGAAGGCGAGCGCGATGACGATGGTGTTGGCCCAGAATCGCGCGGAAAGCCGGCGGGTCGGCTGTGGCTTCCGGCGTGGCTGTTTCGGCATGGTGGTACTCATCTCGCTCGTGCTCGGAGCCAGGAGTACGGGTCGATCGGTGTCTCGCCGTTCGCCCAGATCTCCAGGTGGAGGTGATTGCCGGTGCTGGCGCCCGTCGTGCCGACCCGTCCGATGATCTGGCCAGCCGCGATGCGGTCGCCGGCCCGGACCTGCAACGACCCGAACTGCATGTGCGCGTAGAGGCTTGCGAATCGCTCACCATTGACCCGGTGGTCGATGATCACATTCACGCCGAACCCGACATCGGACTCTTCGGCGGAACGGACCACGCCGTCAGCGATCGCGGCGATCTTGGTGCCGCCGCCGGGGGTCATGTCCAGGCCCTTGTGGTTGCTGGAGCACCCGGAGCAGGGCGCGGAGCGCGACCCATAGCCGTCGCTGATCGGGACATCGCCGGCGAACGGCCACTGGATCGGGCCAAGCGTGTTGCCCACGAGAGTGCCCGCGGGGTCCGTTCGCGCCGCAGCCTTGAGTTCGGCTTCTGAGGTCGCGCTGGGTGCGTCACGATTCACCGGAACGGCTGCGCCGCCGGTCTGCCCGATAGCCTGCGGCACACCCGCGACGATGGTGTCGGCCACCGTTTCGAGGGCGCCGTCAGGTTGTACAGCTTCGGCTGGAACCGAGGTCGCCACGCTCAAAGTCACGGCGAAGACGGCCCCCGCCAGAGGAAGTAGCAGGGAACGGCGGGCAGGCCGACCCTTGGAGCGCGGCCGGCTGCGGCGTCGCCGTCTTGGGACGCTCCGTTCAGCGGAGAGAGCCTCACGACGTGATCGAGGTTCAGCGGGGGCGGGGGTGAAGGTTGCGCGGCGAACCGGCCGCGCGCGGCGGGTGATGAGCATTTAGGGTTTCCGGACTCGGCCCTATGCGGGCACGGACAAGAACGACGAGGGCACCGTGGGTGCGCGAAAGTGTCGTCAGGTCCGGCTTATGGCCAGAGATTCCAGAGAAGGCGCGAGTGGTCGCTCGAGCTGCAATGACGCGCCCAGGCGTCGCACGACGCGCAGAAGAGTCAGGCGGACGTCTCGTCGCAGCAAACCCACGAACAGGGCTAGAGCTAAGGCGGCCGCAGCAAGTCCGAGGACGCACCCCAGGACCAGCACCTGGTCGTGTGGGACGCCGTTCTCTGATGAAGCGAGCGCGGCGGCGGCGGCTTTTGCTGCTGCCGGAGCGGCGTTGCCCTCAATGGCGGATGCCGCGGGCCCGGCGGTTTCGTTGACCGGGTGTGCCGTTTCGAACATGTGCGCCAGCAGCAGAGCGAACACGACGGTGAGCGCTGCGACGGCGAGGACGACCCAGCGTCGGATTCCTCTTGCACTCAGCGCGTTCACCTCACCTCCACGGTCACAGTTCGATAACAGCCAGCTTTTGGTGGGAAGCGTAGCAAACGGCTCCTGACTGCCGCATCCGAGTCGCGTCCGCGATCAGCCGACTCTCAGACGAGGCCCCTACGCTCCGGCAACCATACCGACCAGAAGGGTAAGAACCATGAAATGTCCCGTTGACGGCGAGACACTCCTGCTCTCCGATCGCTCCGGAATCGAGATCGACTACTGTCCCGCCTGCCGAGGCGTTTGGCTGGATCGGGGCGAGCTCGACAAGATCATCGAACGCTCACTGACCCAGAGCCCATCGACTGGATACGCCGCCCCGGCTGACCCGCAAGGATGGTCGGACCCGAATCGATCCGGACATCACAACAAGAGCGGCCACGGAAACGCCGGCCACGGTAACTCCGGCCACAACGGCTACGGCAACAAGCGCCGCGGTGGCTGGCTGGGGGATCTCTTCGGCGACTAGTCGCCGCCCGGCTGGGCGTGGCCGAGGTGCAGCAGTGCCTGGTCGAAGAACTCGACGACGTGGTCATCGAACAGCCGGTAGGTGATGGAGCGTCCGTCGCGGTCGCCGATGACGAGCTTTGCCTGGCGGAGGATGCGCAGGTGGTTCGATAGCGTCGCCTGTCCGATCTCCAGCTCCTCCGCCAAGACGGTCACGCTCGATGGACTCTGCCGAAGTCTGGCGAGCACGCGCAAGCGCGTCGGCGATGCCAGGCCATGGAAGACCTCCGCCAGCTCGCCGGCGCTCTCGATGTTCAACGTCAATTCGTCCACGACTCGCTCCTCGATTCTTCATCGTACCGAGAACGGTTCTGATTACGGTTCTCAACTACATTAACTAATTTACATATTCGCATGTATTGACGTAAAGTGGGTGATGGCGAAAGGAGGTCGCATGGATGGCCACGACCATGGCAGCACGATGGAACTCTTCGGCGAGGCCGCCAAACGCCATCGCGTTCGCCTCTCGATCGCGTTCGGCATCACTTTCGTCATCCTGATTGCCGAGGTCGTCGGCACGGTCCTCACCGGCTCCCTGGCGTTGCTCGTCGACGCCGGCCACATGCTTACCGATACTGCCGGGCTGGCGATGGCGTTGGTGGCGTCGTACCTGAGCACCAAACCGGCTACGAACAAGCGCACTTGGGGCTACCGGCGGGCTGAGGTGCTCGCCGCGACCGCGCAGGCCGCCGTCCTCCTCGGGGTCGGCGTGTTCGTCTTGATCGAGGGCATTCGGCGGCTGTTCGAGCCGCCGGAGATTCCCTCCACCGAGCTGCTGGTCTTCGGCATCATCGGCTTGGTCGGCAACATCGCCTCGCTGACCGTGCTGGCCTCCAGCCGAAGCGAGAACTTCAACCTCCGCGCCGCCTTCCTCGAGGTGATGAACGACGCGCTCGGTTCGGTGGCGGTCATCGTCGCTGCGATCCTGATCGGACTGACCGGATGGGGTGCCGCTGACGCGCTGGCCGGAATGTTCATCGGAGTACTGATCCTCCCGCGTGCGTTCAAGTTGCTGCGGGAGACGACCAGCGTGCTGCTGGAATCCACACCGCCCGGCCTCGACCTCGACTCCGTGCGCAATCACGTCCTGGAGCTGCCGGAGGTAGTCGACATCCACGACCTGCACGCCACGCAGATCGCCACCGGGCTGCCGGTCCTCACCGCACACGTCATCGTGGAACCCGATACCTTCGAGAACGGGCGTCTGCCCGAGCTCCTGGACAAGCTGCAGGACTGCGTTGCAAGTCACTTCGAGGTCAGTATCGAACACTCCACCTTCCAGTTCGAGCCCCCGCAGCACAGCCGCCACGAGCATTCCGCACACGAGTAACACAGGGACCATTGATGACTGCCCCCAGCGCCGCCGCCGAGCCCAGCCGTTTCCTGTGGAGGGTCCTTGCCCTCCTGGGAGTCGTCGCGCTCGCTCTGGTCGCCAACTGCCTGACCGCGCCCCCTGCCGAAGCACACGATGCTCTCACTGAATCCAATCCGGCCCAAGGCCAAACCGTCACCGAAAAGCTGGACCAGATCGTGCTGACCTTCAACGAGGCACCGCTGAGCGGCCTCCAGGGCGGCATCGTCATCCAGGCCGTCGGTCCGGGCGGCCACGAGGTCACCACCGGCGAACTCCGCATCCAGGACCGGACCCTGTCCCGTGCCGTTCTGATGACCGATCAAGGCGATTACACAGTGTCCTGGCGCACGGTCTCCGCCGACGGGCATCCGATCGACGGCAGCTACACCTTCAGCTACGCCGGGCCCATCCCGGCCGCTGCCACCGCGACCGTGACGCCGACGTCATCGGCAACGCCGACCCCCTCCGTTGTCGCCTCACCAACCAGCCCCCCGACGGCCGCGAACTCGTCCTCCGGGACGCCGATCGCGCTGGTGGTCGTGATCATCATCGTCGTGCTGATCCTCGCCGGCGGCGGACTCTGGCTCGCCACCGAACTCAACCGGCGACGCGCCAGCAAGGAATAGCTTGCTCAGCGGCGATTCAGCCGCAACAGCCAAGCGTTGTACGCATCGAGCTCCGCGTCGCCTTCCACATCTTTCCGGCGGTCGGCGGCCTCCGCTCGGCGGGTGTCGTCGGACGCCCACGCGAACAACAGGATCAGCACGATAATCAGCGACGGCAGCTCACCATAGGACCACGCCAACGCGCCAGCGATGCGCTGATCAGCAACAGCGTCAACGCTCCACGCCGCCGGCGGCCGGGCGAAGAAGCCCACCAGCGGTACGGTCGCCATCATCGCGATCACCCCGAAGAACGCATGAAGGGGCATCTCGATGAACATGTCCAACAGGCGACCGAGATGCGATTGGCGATGTGGCAATGGGTCAGGAGAGATCAGCGGCAGAGTGAAGAGGACGCCCGCGGCCAAGAACACCACCTCGAGTGAGAGGTGCCCGGCCACGGATCCCAGCAATGTCGACGCGATGCCGCTGAAATAGAGCCCGTAGAACACCATCAGGAACAGCGGGACCATGAACCCCGGATGCAACAGCAGACGGGCAAGCCGGGACCTCAGACCGGTGAGAGCCAATCGCCGAACGAGGCGCCAACGCCCCCTCGCCGGCGCCGCCTTCAGTAGGAGCGTGCCCGGCGCCCCCAAAATCAGCAGCGGCGGGATCGTCATCATCAGGGTGAGCTGCTGAAACATGAACACCGAAAACATCCGATAGCCGTAGCCCTCCAGCCCCGTACCGGTCAATGCGACGAGAACTCCGCAGCCGGTCACGAAGAGAGTGGTGCGCCACCACGGCCATGCAATACGCCGGCACGCTAGCAACCAAACGCCCCACCCATAGGCGAGGGCGAGAAGGACGCCTACCACTGGGAGAAGCGGCACCGGTTGCGGAGCCCAGGTTAGGAAGGCCTCCAAGCCCGGTGGCTCCTCCGGCAAGTACACAGGCCCATCCATCTCAGGCTCGCTCCGGTCTTGGAGACTCCGGCCGAGCCTCGACCACCCGCTGACCCAAAACCAGCAGCAGCACGAACACAGCAATGGCGGCGATCGCCCAGAGCAGCACGGCCGCGATGAGCTGATCGAGCGCGGGAGTCACGCCCAACGCGGGCAAGGTCACCCCGTACCACGCAGGGAGGATACCTCCGGGGACGAAAGCGACCACGACCGCGAGCAAGCCCACTGCCAGGACCACCGCCATGGCGATCCCCACCGCCTGCGCCAACAGGCGCTGTCCTTCGCCGAGCGTGCGCAACAGTGACGCAGCGAACAGCGTCGTCACCCCGAACACCAGGACTGTCGTGAGGGTCCGGCCCACCGGGTCCTGCACCGCCCAACCCAGCCACGGCGATAGAAACACGGTGCCGAGCAGCACAACCAGAGCACAAGCCGACAGCCACGGCGTCCGGAGCGGCACTGCCATCGCTCGACTTCCTAGTACCCAGCTCGTCCATTCGCGCGTACCGAGGCTGCCGTCCCCCCGAAGTCTCACGACCGTCTGAAGCAAGCGAATCGGCTGCGCTGCGACAACCAGAATTGCCGAAAGCACACCACCGAGCAGAAGCAGAGTCGTGTACGCCGCAAACGAGAACGTTGCATAAGCCCCGGGAAGCGAACAGAACGCGAACACGATGACCACGGCACACCCGATCGCGGCGACCATCCGCGATCGGGGCCAGCTGCCGCTTCGACGTGCCGCGATCGCGCCGTAGAGGTAGGACCCAAAGCCGAGGACTACAACGAGCACCGCTGCGGCGTCGAACACCCACGCGTCCATGAGCCGGGCGATGCCCGGTGCCAACGGTAACCGGTCACCAGTGAGCTGCTCAGCCTTCGTCGCCAACAGGATCTGACCACCCGGAGTCTCTGTCCGAGAGAGCGTTGCTCCTGTCCCCATCGCGACGCCCATAACCACAAGCTCCCAGAGAGCGAGGGAGCCAAAGGCGAGCCGGCGCCGCAGCGCAGGCGCATCCATGGAACCGAACCGTCGAATCACGTAGGTTCGTTGCGCCCATCCGAACGCCACCAGAAGGAGGAGGGCGACCACCTTCACGGACAGGAGCCGACCGTAGTCCGTGGTCAGGAGCTGTGCTGGATCGCTCAGACGAACGAGTGCGCCTGCCAACCCGGAAATGGTCACCGCGCACAACCCCGCCAGTGCGATCGCTGAATAGCGACGCACCAACGCAACAAATGTGCGCCCATCAACGGTCGCGACATAGACCACCGCGGCCAGACCACCAACCCACACCGCCGCTCCCGCGACGTGCAGCCACAGCGCAACCGTCGCCGTGACGTGATTTCCAGCCCCGGCGGCGTGCCCCTGGAGCGCGAGTGGAACCAGCGCAGCGAAAGCCAAGATGGCAGCCGCGGCCACGCCTGCCTGCCCACGGGCCGCGAACGCCACAACACTGATCGTCGCAGTCATCAGGATTGTGGCGAACCACCCTTGGCCGACCGCGATCTGTGTGAAGAACTGAGCAAGGCTAGGACCGAGCATGTTCGCCTCAACCGGCCCCGTCAAGCTGATCGAGGTCATGACCGCAGCAATGCAGCTGGCGACCAGCCAGCAGGCGGAACACCAGGGCGCCGCGTCCAGGAGCCGGTTCCACGACCGTAATCCGACCGGTACGCAGAAAGCTGCAACGACGAGCACACCGATCGTGGCCGCAGCCGCCAGATCGACGACCACTTTCACAGCCGGCAACCCATACGTCACCGCCGGCCCCGGATTGAAGATCGACCCATCCGGCTGGACGGTGAGCAATGCCAGCACCAGCGCAGCAGACAACGCTGTAATGGCGAGAGCGGCAAGCGCAGCGATCGCACCTCGCGTTGGGGCGGATCGCGTCGACGTTGCCCCGGTCACGACGGATCCTGCTCACCGGCCTGCGCGGAACCGGCTGCCGACACGCGTTGCGCGCGCTGCCGCTTCTCCTCGCGCGCGTACGCTTCACGTTCACGCCGATCAGCGCGAAATATTGATCGCAGCACGAACCAGAAAACGAGTCCCACCAACACCGTTGGTGTCAGAGACCACAGAGCATTGGTCCAAAAGTCGTCCATCTTCACCTTCACAAACCGTCGAACACACGGCTCGCCGAGCAGGGCGTGCGCGTGCAAAATCCCGGAACGGACGGTGATCAGATTCGAAGTATGCCCAGCAGTCCCAACAGTGAAGGCGGCGCGGGCGACTCTCGTTGCGGAATGGCCACAGCAGCCGGCGTCGGCCGCTCGGTCCTGAATCGGACTTCGACCACGACCAACGAATCATGAATCGGGGTCGCAGCGCCCGCCGTGGCGCACAACGCCGCGCAGAATTCGGAATCGCTGTGATTGGAATCCGTGTCGCCGACACTCACTGGCTGTGACCAAGACGTGCCCACGGCTGCGTGTGCTGCATCGGAAGAGTGGCCGAAGCCGACGCCGGCGATCACCGCGGCGACAAGGACGAGTAGGAAGATGTGCACCACGCGCAGCGTTCTACTCACCTCTACCTCCATTTGCTCGGCTCAGCGTACCCAGTTCAACTGTGAGAGGCCCCTCTCAGAGCCCATCGGTCGCACTTCGTCGGCGCAGCGGCTCCTCTTGCCACCGCGGACCGGCAAACGGATGATGTGAACCATGACCGGTCGGGGCTCACTGAGCCCACCCTCGCACGCGCCGACCGACGACGCACGCCGTACGTTATTGGGGCACATCGGTACCCCCGCTGCGATCTACGGCACGATCGTCTATGCGAGCGTCGTCGCTGCGACTTCGATCGGTCTCAAGGAATCAAGCTCGGCATGGCAAGTGCTCATCTTCGCCGTCGTCAGCGTCGTCGTGTTCTGGGTCGCTCACGTCTATTCGACTGCGCTCGGTTCCCACGGGCATGCCGACCATCTCCGAGACCGGATAAGAGATTCGATCAGACAAGCGCTGAAGGAATCCAGCGGCATGTTGGAGGCAGCCGTCGTCCCATCCATTCCCCTGCTGCTCGCGGCCTTCGGTGTGATGACGACCGACACCGGCATATCGATCGCACTCTGGGTCGCCGTCGTCATGCTTGCTCTGCTGGGCTACCTCGTCCTCTGGCTTCGCGCTCGACCATGGTGGGCCTGCATAACCGCAGCGCTGATCAGCGCTCTACTCGGCATTCTGGTGATCCTGCTCAAGACGGCACTCTATTGACCAGGAGCCGTGAGTGGTCCCGTCGTGGCCTTGCGTATCCGCCGGAAGTCCGCCTCTCAAGGCGCACGGTTTGATCAGCGATCGGCGGCGATGGGGGTGACGACGAACTCGTCGAGGTTGCGCAGCTCGCCGCGGACGTGTTCGGTCGCGTGCTCTGCCACGTGCGTGGCGTCGCGGAGGTTTTCGGCGTTCGTCGTGATGACTGCCGAGCCGAGGAGCCGGTGGCCGACCCAGCGCAGCTTGACGCTCCGGATACCGGTCACGCCCTTCGTGTGCGTCAAGCTGCGCTCGACGCGGTCGATCAGACCCGGGTCGACAGCATCCATCAGGCGCGCCCCGACGGACTTCGCGGTCCCCCCCAGCAGGATCAGGATCGAGATCGCAATGAGGAGGCCGATGATCGGGTCGGCGATCGGAAACCCGAGAAGGACGCCGATTGCGCCGAGCACAACCGACAGCGAGGTGATGCCATCCAGTCGCGCGTGCACACCGTCGGCGACGAGCGCCGCGGAGCCGATCTTCCGGCCAACGCGGTTCGGTAGATTGCGACAAGCTCGTTGCCGGCGAAGCCGACCAGACCGGCGGCGATCAGCCACCACGCGTTCTCCACCGGGCGCGGATGGACGAACCGGTCGATCGCCTCCCACCCGGCGACCACGGCCGACAGTGCGACGACGAAGATGATCAGCTGTCGCCAAACGACGCGGACGAGTTGCAATCGCGTGTCCGATAGGCGGTCGACCAGCGCACAGTCCTCGACTGCTGGGGCCTGCGTGTGTGAACCGCGTCATCACGCGGGAGTGCGGGCGAAGGTCAATGCCCGTTAGACCCGCCCGATGAAATGCCCGCTGATGGGACGCTAACTGCAACACTGTTCTCATGCTGATCGGATACGGCCGCGTCTCCACCGCCGAACAAGACCTCACCGCGCAACGCGACGCGCTCAGGGCGCTCGGCGTCGATGTCGAGAACATCCACGTCGACCACGGGCTGACCGGCACCAACCGAGAGCGGCCCGGGCTGCGCGCGGCACTGGCAGCGGTGCGCTCCGGTGACACCCTCGTGGTCACCAAACTCGACCGGCTCGCCCGCTCCCTACCGGACGCACGCGACATCGCAGCAGAACTCACCCGCAAAGGCGTCACGCTCAGCCTCGGCGGCAGCATCTACGACCCCACCGACCCGGTAGGCCGGCTCCTGTTCAACGTCCTCGGCATGGTCGCCGAATTCGAAGCCGACCTCATCCGCATGCGAACCCGCGAAGGAATGGCCGTTGCCCGCGCCAACGGCAGACTGAAAGGTAAGAAGCCGAAACTCTCGTCAGCCCAGCGCAAGCACTTACTCGCCCTCCACGCCGCCGGCACTCACACCCAGAGCGAGCTCGCCGAACTGCTGCGCGTCTCCCGCGCGACGATCTACCGAGAACTCCAACGCGACCGCGCCAAATAGCGCTGCCAGAAAGCCGCCATTTAGCGCCGCGACTCACAACCAAGCCGCCACCAAGAACCGCCAGAAAACCGCCACACAGCGACCAAAGTCACAGCCGAGAAATCCCGTCCCGAAACTCAGTCCCGAAACCAATTTGACCCGAAATGCCGCCTATAACGTTTTCGGGATAAGTGATAGAATGGACGGAACAGGCGAGAGGAGCCAGCATGGCCCGCAGCACCGCGACGATTCAACCGACTGTCGACGTTGATGGCGAGCTGTCGATGATTGAGAAGGCTCAGCAGCTTGCCGGTCACTTCCCGGATCACGAAGCGCTTGATCGCGCTCGTCGCATCCTCGACGGTCGTGTGACCGCTGCTGAGGCGTACGTCGAGCTGGACGCGAAGTACGCCCAAGGGTGAGTGAGGACGACAAGTACACCTACCCCGACAGCGGGGGAGTGCTCGTCAACTCGAAGGGGATACGCAACGCCGCCCGGCTCGATGCCGCGATGAA
>QKXI01000020.1 GCA_003367665.1 Leifsonia sp. ku-ls
GCAACGGGTTCTCCATCCCACCCCAGCTGACCCTTTCCACGATCCTGAACGCGATCCCCCGACCGTGGTGGTGGTACGACTTCCTGACCACCCCGAAACTGGAGTTCGCGTCCCTGTCGGCCACCGGCGGCACCGTCGGCGACCTGCTGAACGCCGCGATGGACCCCTCCATCGACTACGACGACCTGGCCGAGATCCGCGCCCTCTGGCCCGGCAAACTCGTGATCAAAGGCGTCCAAACCCTCCAAGACGCTCGCAAACTGACCGACTTCGGCGTGGACGGGATCGTGCTCTCCAACCACGGCGGCCGGCAACTGGACCGCGCCCCGATCCCCTTCCACCTGCTCCCCACGGTCGCCCGGGAAGTCGGTCACCACACCGAGATCGCGATCGACACCGGCATCATGAACGGCGCCGACATCATCGCCGCCTACGCCCTCGGCGCCAAATTCACCCTCATCGGCCGCGCCTACCTCTACGGACTCATGGCCGGCGGACGCGACGGCGTCGACCGCACCATCCACATCCTCACCGACCAGATCACCCGCACCATGAAACTCCTCCAAGTCCGCACCCTCACCGAACTCGGACCCCACCACGTCACCCAACTCACCCGACTGCAGCCCCTCCACCCGGCCCGCAGCGACATCGACGCCTGAGAGACGGGCTCAGCGCAGGCGGTAGGCGCGGGTGGCAGAGCCGGCGAGCACCTCGTCCCGCTCGGCCGGGCTCAAGGACGCGATCAGCTCCCGCGCGACCGCGACCGTCTCCGCATAGGGCGTCGCCAGGGTCGAGACCGGCCAGTCGCCGCCGTACAGCATCCGCGACGGGCCGACCGCGTCGAGAGCGCGCTCGACGTACGGCCGGAGGTCGTCGGCCGACGCGCGGCCGGAGGGGCCGAGCGTCGTCAGTCCCGACAGCTTGAGGAACACGTTGGGCCGGCGGCCGAGCGCGTCGACCAGCGTCCCCCACTCCCCGGGCTCGGAGCCGACCGGCGGTGTCCCCAGGTGGTCGACCACGAGCCGCAGCTCCGGCAGCTCGTCCGCGAGCGCGACCGCGTGCTCCAGGTGCCGCGGCAGCACGCCGATCACGTCGTAGGCGAGGCCGCGCGACGCCAGCTGCGCCAGCGAGCGGTGCACCGCCGGCTGCCCCAGCCAGTCCGGGTCCGCCTCGTCGTGGATGAGGTGCCGGATGCCGACGAGCGGGCCGGCCGCCTCCCACCGGTCGAGGGCGGCGCCGACCCCGTCCGGATCGCGCAGGTCGACCCACGCGACCACCCCGGCGACCATCGGCTGCCGCGCGGCGACGTCGAACATCGCCGCGGAGTCCTCCGGCGTGCCGGCGGCCTGCACCAGCACGACGCGGTCCACCCCGGCGGCCCGTAGCTGCGGCTCGACCTCGTCGAAGGCGAACGTGCGGTTGATCGGCGCCACGGCGTCGCTCAGCCAGGAGTACGTCCCCTGCTCGAGATTCCAGAGGTGCAGGTGGGCGTCGACGGTCATGCGACGGCCAGGTCGAAGCGGATCAGCGTCGGGCCGGCGACGGCCGGCTCCGGCAGCTCGACGGAGAGCGCGTCACCGTCGCGCGTCACGGCGACCGGGGTGCCGTCGGCCAGCCGTGCCGACCCCGCGACGACGGCGGACGAGACACCCGCCAGCCGTACCGCGCCCGTCGCGTCCACGAACGCATTGGCGACGTCGCCGGTCCGGGTCCAGCGCAGCCACGGCTCGTCGGACGGCGCGGCGAGCGCGGTGTCGAGCGGCCGGGAGCCGAAGACCGCGTCCCCGTTGAGCGCGTTCCACGCCGCCAGGTGCTCCAGGGTCCGGCGCTGCAGCTCGGGGACGGTGCCGCGAGCGGTGAGTCCGACGTTGAGCAGCAGGTTGCC
This sequence comes from Leifsonia sp. ku-ls, assembly GCA_003367665.1. Taxonomy (GTDB): domain Bacteria; phylum Actinomycetota; class Actinomycetes; order Actinomycetales; family Microbacteriaceae; genus Leifsonia. The sequence goes on from QKXI01000020.1 coordinate 1,886, forward strand.
GCCGCGCGAGACGATGTCGACGAACGACGCCACCGCGTCCGGACCGCTCAGCAGGTGACGCTCGTCCTCCTGCGCGTTGTACCCGAAGGAGTAGCCGATCCCGCGGCAGTTCTCCCACACGCCGCGGCCCTCGACGTTCGTGCCGTTCTGGTACTCGCTCGTGCGGAAGTCCCAGTGGGTGGTGCCCCAGCGGTCGTTCGACACCCCGTCCGGCACCGCCCGGTAGAACTGCTCGAACAGCCGCTCCATGCTGTACGGGCCGCTGGGCTTGCCCGCGTCCGGCCACTCGATGTCGCCCCACAGCACGTCCGGACGGTAGCGGTCGATCAGATCGGCGACGTGCCCGTAGGCGTACTCGGCGTAGGCCGCGTCGACCGGGCGGCGGAACGCCTCACCGCCGTCCGTGATCGGCGGCAGGTCGGAGAAGTGCCAGTCGAGGCCGCCCGAGTAGTAGACGCCGAACCGGATGCCCGCGGCGCGAGCCGCGCGCTCGAAGTCGCCGACCAGGTCGCGGCGCGGCCCGCGGGCCACGGTGTTGCGGCCGTCGGTGCCCGGCGCGTCCCACAGGGTCACCCCGTCGTGGTGCTTCGTCGTCGGCACGAAGTAGCGCGCGCCGGTGCTCTTCACCAGGGCCATGAAGGCGTCGGGGTCGAACTCGGCCGCGTCCCACTGGTCGAGGAAGTCGTCGTACGGCGCACCGCCGTAGACCTCGCGCTGGTGCTCGGCCGCCGGGCTGCCCGGGATGCGGATGGTGTTGTAGTACCACTCCGCGTAGGGGTTGTGCGCGAACCAGTAGCGCGGCTCGATGGTGCCCAGCTCGCCGATCGGCTCGGCCCACGCCGGAACGGAGTACGGGCCCCAGTGCACGAAGATGCCCAGCTTGGCGTCGGTGAACCATTCCGGCACCTCGCGCTCGAAGCGGCGGTAGTTCTCCGGGCGGACGGGGTCGTCTGTGAACATGGCCACGCTGGGTCTCCTTCGTCGTCGAATGGATGCCGGCTGTGATTGTGACGAGCCGACCGCATCCATATCCTATAGGCAATAGCATCAGTGCTCAATGACTCGAAGGAGAGCCCCGTGACCACCGCCCTCGACGCACCGCCCGCCTCGTTCGTCCGGCCAACCGACTTCCGCCTGCCGGGCGGCGAATGGTTCATCGGGGCCGGCTTCGGACTCTTCGTGCACTGGGATCACGCCAGCCAGCAGGGCATCGAGATCTCCTGGCCGCTGGTCGGCCGTTCCATCATCCCCGGTTCCGACGGCGTCGAGGACGCCGTGACGGTCGAGGAGTACCAGTCGTCGGCCGCGACCTTCGACCCGGTCGAGTGGGACGCGGTCGCGCTCGCGCGCCTCGCCAAGCGGGCCGGCGCGCGCTACGTCGTCTTCACGGCCCGCCACCACGCCGGCTACGCGATGTTCCACACCCGGCACTCGGACTTCGGCATCGAGCACTCGCCGTTCGGCCGTGACATCACCCGCGAGTTCGTCGAGGCCATCCGCGCGGAGGGCATCCGCGTCGGCATCTACTACAGCCTCCCCGACTGGAACCACCCCGACTACCCGGCGTTCCGGATGGAGGACCGCCCGTACCCGCTGGAGCACTGGCCGGCCGCCGGAGACCCGGCCAACGCGGGGACGCCCGTCGCGGACGACCGCCACCGCCGCCCGACGCCCGAGCAATGGCGGCGCTATCAGGAGTACCTGCGCGGCCAGCTCACCGAGCTCCTGACGAATTACGGCACCATCGACCTGCTCTGGTTCGACGGCGAGTGGGAGCGGTCGGAGCAGGAGTGGGACAGCGCCGGCCTGCGGAGCCTGATCAAGTCGCTCCAACCGGACGTCGTCATCAACGACCGCCTGCTCGGCCAGGGCGACTACAAGACACCGGAGCAGGGCTTCCCGGTCACCGCGCCGGACGGCCCGTGGGAGCTCTGCATGACCATCGGCCAGATGTGGGCGTGGCGCCCCGGCGACACCCGGAGCAAGAGCACCACCTCGCTCATCACGACGCTGATCGAGGTCGCCAGCCGTGGCGGCAACCTCCTGCTCAACATCGGCCCGAAGGGCGACGGCAGCCTCAACGAGTCGCAGGTGCGCACTCTGGAGGAGATCGGCGCGTGGATGGACGTGCACGCGGAGAGCGTCGTCGGCGTCTCCCCCACGGTCGGCGTCGACTTCTACGGTCCGTCGACCGCCCGACCCGGCACGCTGTACCTGCACCTGGTGGCACGGCCCATCGAGCAGGTGGTGGTCCGCGGGATCCCGGTCGGGCGCGTGACGGGGGCGCGGCTGCTGGCCACCGGCGAGTCGCTTCCGTACGAGGTCAATCTGGAGGTGCACGAGCAGCCGGAGCCCGGCGTGGACCCCCTCGGCGAGCTGCGCCTCCCGGCCCCGCGGCCGTCCGATGCACCGATCGACGTCATCGCGATCGATTTCGCTTGACCGCGCCGGAGCACGCGCTCTAAGCTCAGCGCAGAGCCTATATCGTAGACCCTATAGGATCTGCACCACCCGAACAGCGTGAATCCAATGGAGGAGGCACAGCACGTGACAGCACGAAGCAAGCGGAGGGCGGTCCGGATCGGAACCGCGCTCGTGATCACCGGAGCCCTCACCGCCCTGGCCGGCTGTGCCGGCGGCGGAGGCGGGGACGCCAAGGGCGGCCCGATCAGCATGTACACCTGGGTGAGCAGTCAGAGCGACCGCGACCAGTGGCAGTCCTTCATCGACCTGGGCAAGAAGGTCGACCCGAGCCTCGACGTCACCATCGAGGGACCGAGCTTCAACGACTACTGGACGAAGGTCAAGACCCGCCTCAGCGGCTCCAACCCGCCCTGCCTGCTGACCACGCAGGCCGCGCGGGCGCAGGAGCTGTCCGGGCTGCTCATGCCGCTCGACGACCTGATCAAGAAGTACAAGCTCGACACCTCGGCGTTCGACCAGTCGATGCTCAAGGGCATGACCGTGGACGGCACCATCCGCGCCATCCCCTACGACGCCGAGCCGATCGTCCTGTACTACAACGCGGACAACTTCGCGAAGGCCGGCCTGCAGGCGCCGAGCACCAGCTACAGCCGAGAGCAGTTCCTCGCCGACGCGAAGAAGCTCACGACGGGCGACCACAAGGCGCTCGCCATCTCCCCCGGCTTCTTCATCCCGAACGCCTGGGCGATCGCCGACGGCGCTGAGGCAGTCAAGGGCTCGAAGCTCGACCTGACCAACTCCAAGCTGGTCGACCAGGTGCAGTCGTACTTCGACCTGGTGAGCAAGGAGGGCATCGCGAAGGCGCCGGAGGCCGCGGACGGCTCCGACGTCGCGCAGTCCGCGTTCACCAGCGGTGCGGTCGACATGCTGATCGAGGGCCCGTGGATGTACGGCACCTTCGCTCAGGCGGCCAAATTCACGATGGGCGTGACGATCGTCCCGAGCACCTCGGGCGAGGCGCACGGCATGACCGCCGGCTCCGGCTTCGGCATCGCGAAGAACTGCAAGAACCCGGACGCCGCGTTCAAGGCGATCGTCGCCATGACCGACACCAGCGTCCTCAAGGGCCAGGCCGAGAAGCGCGGCATCGTGCCGTCGCGGGCCGACGCGCAGTCGGCCTGGGCGGAGGGCAAGTCGCCCGAGGCATACGCCGCGGTGCAGGCGCTGCTCAAGAACGCCACGGCGCAGCTCACCACCCCCACCTGGAACCAGGTGGAGACCCTGTTCACCCAGTACGGCGTCGAGGGATACCGGGGTGACAAGACCGCGAAGGACGTGCTGAGCACGATCCAGAACTCGGTGGGGAACTAGGGCATGACCTCACCGCTGATCACGGGCGCCGTCGTCTCGGAGGAGACGGCGGCGCCCGCCGCGCCCCCGACCCGCCCGTTCGGCGTTCCGCATCCCACTCCCCCGCGCGGCCGGAAGCGCCGCGGCGACGGGTGGGTGGCCCTGGCCTACCTCTGGCCGGGCCTCGCCGGCTTCGCCTTCTTCATCGTCCTCCCGCTGATCGGCTCGCTCGTGATCAGCCTGTTCGAGTGGCCCCTCTTCGGTTCGCCGACCTTCCTCGGCCTCGCCAACTACCAGAAGCTGTTCAGCGACCCCACCTTCTACACCGTGCTGTTCAACACGGTGATCTTCGCCTTCGTCTACACGGCGCTCAACCTCGCCCTGGCCCTTGCCGTCTCGCTCTGGCTCAACACCCGGATCAAGTTCGCCGGCTTCTGGCGGGTGATCTTCTTCCTCCCGGCCATCACGCCGATGGTCGCGAACGCGCTGGTCTGGCGTCTGCTGCTCAGCGACGACGGACTGGTCAACTCCGCCCTCGCCGGCATCGGCATCCACGGGCCGAGCTGGCTGTCGGACTCCCGCTTCGCGCTGGCCTCGGTGATCGCGATGTCGGTGTGGCAGTCGTTCGGCTACAACGTGATCGTGCTTTCCGCCGGCCTCGGCGGCATCCCGAAGGAGATCCTCGAGGCGTCGCGGATGGACGGCACGAACGCCTGGCAGCGGCTGCGTTCGATCATCCTGCCGATGATCTCGCCCTCGCTCTTCTTCACCATGACGATGACGATGATCGGCGCCTTCCAGGTGTTCGTCCAGCCGCAGATCCTGACCCAGGGCGGTCCCGGCGAGGCCACGAACACCTTCGTGCTCTACCTGTACCGCAACGGCTTCGTGTTCGACCGCCTCGGCTACGCGTCCGCGCTGGCCTGGATGCTCTTCATCGTCGTCATGCTCATCACCGCCCTGCAGTTCGCCGGCCAGAAGAGGTGGGTCAACTATGACAAGTGACACGCTCGTCCGCGGCCGCCGCCGGCTGCGCCCGGCGCAGCGCGCGGTCGTCGCCAAGACCTGGCTGAACACCGTGGTGATGGCCGCGGTGGCGCTGCTGTTCACCTTCCCGTTCATCTGGATGTTCTTCTCGGCCCTCAAGCCGGAGTCCGAGGTGTTCTCGCCGAAGCCGACCTTCGTCGGCTCGGAGGTGAAGTGGTCGAACTTCGTCGACGCCTGGACGCTCGTGCCGTTCGGCCGGTTCATCCTCAACGGCTTCTTCGTGTCGATCTGCGGCGCGCTGCTGTCGGTGATCGTGGCCGTGCTGTCGGCCTACGCCTTCTCGCGGCTCCGGTTCAAGTACCGCGACCGGCTCTTCCTGCTGTACGTGCTCACGCTCGTGCTGCCGCAGGAGGTGCTCGTCGTCCCGCTGTTCATCATGATGAACCAGCTGGGGCTCGTCGACACGTACGCGGCCCTGATCATCCCGTTCGCGTTCACGGCGTTCGGCACGTTCCTGCTGCGGCAGTTCTTCCTGACCATCCCGGTCGAGTTCGAGGAGGCCGCCCTGATCGACGGCGCGTCGCGCTTCCGCACCCTGTGGTCGGTGCTGCTCCCGCAGCTCACCGCTCCGATCTCGGTGCTCGGCGTGTTCTCGTTCGTCGGCTACTACAACTCGTACCTGTGGCCGCTCATCATCATCAACAGCCAGGAGCTCGCCACCGTGCCGCTCGGCCTGTCGATGTTCACCGGAGAGCACGGCACCCAGTGGAGCCTGATGATGGCCGCCTCCACCATCGCGATCGTCCCGTCGCTGATCATCGTCGCCGTGCTGCAGCGCCAGCTCATCAAGGGCGTCGCGCTCGGCGGCTTCGGCGGACGCTGACCCGTGTCCACACCAGAAAGAAGGACCATGACCCTCGCCCCTCCCGCCTCCCGCACCTCCGTCGACGGCACGATCGTCAGCGCAGAGGCCTGGCTCAGCGACCTGGAGGTGGAGACCGTCCGCACGGATGCGGTGCAGTCCTTCCTCAAGCAGGAGACGATCTTCGTCCGCATCCGCACGGCCGGCGGCGCCGAGGGCATCGGCTACAGCTACACGATCGGGACCGGCGGCGGCGCCGTGCTCAGCCTGCTGCGCACGACGCTGCTCGACGTGCTCGTCGGGATGGACGCGAACCGCCCGGAGGACATCTGGCGCGCCCTGTTCTCCTCCACCCGGGCGACGACGGTCGGCCTGATCACCTCGCTCGCCCTCGCCGCGGTCGACACCGCGGTGTGGGACGCGCGCTGCCGGGCCGCCGGTCTGCCGCTCTGGGTGATGGCCGGCGGCGCGCAGCCCGGCATCCCGCTCTACGACACCGAGGGTGGCTGGCTGCACTTCGGCACGGACGAGCTGGTCGCGCAGGCGCTCGAGTCGCAGGCGCGCGGCCTCGGCGGCGTGAAGATCAAGGTCGGCAAGCCGCGCGCGCACGAGGACTACGACCGCCTGCTCGCCGTGCGCGAGGCGGTGGGCGACAGGATGGACATCATGGTCGACGCGAACCAGTCCATGACCGCCGCCGAGGCGATCCGCCGCGCCGCCCTGTTCGAGAAGCTCGACATCTTCTGGTTCGAGGAGCCGCTTCCCGCCGAGGACGTCGCCGGCCACCGGCGGCTGGCCGAGTCGACCAGCGTGCCGATCGCGGTCGGGGAGTCCATCTACTCCGTCGGCCACTTCCGCGAGTACCTGCAGTCGGGCGCCGCGTCGATCGTCCAGGTGGACGTCGCCCGCGTCGGCGGCATCACGCCGTGGTTGAAGGTGGCCCACCTGGCGGAGTCCTTCAACGTCTCCGTCGCGCCGCACTTCCTGATGGAGCTGCACGTGTCGCTGTGCTGCGCCGTGCCGAACGCGCTGTACCTGGAGCACATCCCCCAGCTGCGGGCGGTGACCCGCTCGGAGCTGGTCGTCCGGGACGGTCACGCGCTCGCGCCCTCCGCGCCCGGGCTGGGCATCGAGTGGGACCTGGACGCCGTCGACGCCCTGCGGGTGGCCTGATGACGCAGGAGGACCGGCCGTTCGGCCGCGGCGGGCTCACCGTCGGCCCCGTCGGCTACGGCGCGGCCGCGCTCGGCAACCTGTACGCCGCCCGGCCGGAGGACGTCTGGCCCGGCATCGTCCCGGCGGCGTGGGAGGCGGGCGTCCGCTACTTCGACACCGCACCGCACTACGGCCTCGGCCTCTCGGAGGCGCGGCTCGGCGCCGGCCTCCGCGACCGCCCCCGCGACGAATACGTGCTGTCCACCAAGGTGGGTCGCGTCCTCGAACCCAACCCGGACTACCGCGCGGGCGAGACCGACATCGCCAACCTGTTCGACGTGCCGGCCACGCGCCGCCGCCGGCGGGACTACTCGCGCGACGGCGTTCTGCGGTCGGTCGAGGACTCGCTCAACCGGCTCGGCGTCGACCGCATCGACGTGCTCCTGGTGCACGACCCCGACGAATACGAGCGCGAGGCCCTGGAGGGCGCCTTCCCCGCCCTGGAGGAGCTGCGCTCGCAGGGCGTCATCCGCTCCTACGGCGCGGGCATGAACCAGACCGGGATGCTGACCCGCTTCATCCGGCGGACCGACCTCGACATCGTGATGTGCGCCAGCCGGTACACCCTGCTCGACCCGTCCGCCGAGCGCGATCTGCTCCCGACGGCCCAGGATCGCGGCGTCTCCGTCGCCGTTGCGGCCGTCTTCGCCTCCGGCATCCTGGCGACCGAGCGACCGAGGCCCGGCGCCACCGTCGAGTACGGCGCCGCCTCGCCGGAGCAGATCGCCCGGGTGGGTCGCATCGCGGACGTGGCGGAGCGGTACGGCACCACCGTCCCGGAGCTCGCCGTGCGGTTCGCGCTGCGCCACCCTGCCGTGTCGACGGTCGTGCTCGGCGCCGACACCCCCGAGCAGATCCGGCGGAACGCCGCCCTGGCGGACGCGACCGTGCCGGACGCGGTGTGGGAGGAGCTGCGCGCGGAAGGGCTGCTGGCGTGAGGATCCTGCATCCTCTATCCTCTCGGAACGGCTGGCGCCGACCTAGGATGTGCACATGACGATCCAATCGGGGGAACACTTTCTGCCGGCCCGGCGGGCGCTGGCGGACGACGTGTACGACGCCGTGCTCGGCCTGCTCATGGACCAGGTGATCGAGCCGGGCAGCCGGGCGAGCATCGACGGCATCGCCCGGCAGCTCAACGTCTCGCCCACGCCGGTGCGGGAGGCGCTCGCGCGGCTCGAGTCGGAGGGGCTCGTGGTCAAGAAGGCGCTCAAGGGGTACACCGCCGCTCCGCTGCTGGACAGCGACGGCCTCCGCCAGCTGTTCGAGATGCGCCGGCTGCTCGAGCCGTACGCCGCCCGCAACGCCGCCGGCGAGCTGGACGCGGAGGCTCTGCGGCAGCTGGAGGAGCTGGTGGAGGCGATGCACCGCAGCGGCGAGGCGGCGCACACGGGCGAGGACCGCTTCAAGGACTACAAGGATTTCGCCAACCAGGACGCCGAGTTCCACCGGCTGATCGCGGAGCACTCGGGGAACGCGCTGCTGGCCGACGCGATCGCGCGGCTGCGCTCGCACATGCACCAGTACCGCATCTACTTTCGGCACGGCGTGGTGGAGGAGACCTCCGGCGAGCACGAGGCCGTGCTCGAGGCGCTGCGCAGCGGCAAGCCCGCGTCGGCCGAGAAGGCGATGCTCGACCACATCACGAAGTCGTACGCGCGCATCTCGGCCAGCCTGGCGGAGGCGGAACAGGCCGGCTGACCGCCACGAGAGCCCGGCTGACCGCCACGAGAGCCCGGCTCCTGCGGGGCCGGGCTCTTATGTTGCCATGGCCACCGCTATATCCAATAGGATATTGGTTAGCCGAACGGAAGGACAACGGAGTGAGCATCGTCACCGGCTTCGAGACCCTGGATGTGCGATTCGAGACGTCGGCCATGCTCGACGGCTCCGACGCGATGAATCCGGACCCCGACTACTCCGCCGCCTACCTCCGCGTGACCACCGACGCCGCCGACGGCCTCGAAGGGCACGCGTTCGTCTTCACGATCGGCCGCGGGAACGACGTGCAGGTCGCCGCGATCGAGGCGGTCGCCCATCGGGTGGTCGGCCGTGACGTCGAAGCGGTGCTCGACGATCTCGGCGGCTTCTGGCGGGAGTTCGTCCACGACTCGCAGCTGCGCTGGCTCGGCCCGGAGAAGGGCGTCATGCACATGGCCATCGGCGCCGTCGTCAACGCGTTCTGGGACCTCAAGGCCAAGCGCGCCGGCCTCCCCCTCTGGCAGCTGCTGGCGCGCATGAGCCCGGAGGAGCTGGTCGCGCTCGTCGACTTCCGCTACCTCACCGACGCCCTCACCCCCGAGGACGCCCTCGCGGTGCTCCGGGCCGCCGAGCCGGGACGCGCGGCCCGCGAGGCCGAACTGCTCGCGTCCGGCTACCCCGGGTACACCACGACGCCCGGCTGGCTGGGCTACTCGGACGACAAGCTCCGCCGGCTGGCCCGCGAGGCGGTGGAGCAGGGCTTCTCCCAGATCAAGCTGAAAGTCGGCGACCGGCTGGAGGACGACGTGCGGCGCCTCGGCATCGCCCGCGAGACCGTCGGCCCGGACATCCGCATCGCGGTCGACGCCAACCAGCGCTGGGACCGGGACCAGGCGATCGAGTGGATCCGAGCCCTCGCCCCGTTCGACCTCGCCTGGGTGGAGGAGCCGACCAGCCCCGACGACGTGCTCGCCCACGCGGCCATCGCCCGGGCGGTGACGCCGGTCCCGATCGCGACGGGCGAGCACGGGATGAGCCGGGTGCTGTTCAAGCAGCTGCTTCAGGCCAAGGCGGCCGCCATCGTGCAGATCGACTCGACCCGCGTCGCCGGCGTGAACGAGAACATCGCCATCCTGCTGCTGGCGGCGAAGTTCGGCGTCCCGGTCTGCCCGCACGCCGGAGGGGTCGGCCTCTGCGAGGCGGTGCAGCACTTCTCGATGTTCGACTTCGTCGCCGTCTCCGGCAGCCAGGACGGCCGCATGATCGAGTACACGACCCACCTGCACGAGCACTTCGTCTCGCCCGCGGTCGTCGAGGCCGGACGCTACCGGGCGCCGCTCACGCCGGGAACGGGCATGGAGATGCTCGCCTCGTCCCTCCGCGAGCACACGGTCGACGCCGCCCTGCTGGCCTGACCCGGCCGCCCCGCACGGTGCGCCGGGAGCGGGCGGATGCCGCCTTCATGCGCGAACGACGGCATCCGCCCGCCCCCGGCGCCCCGTGCGGGCCCGGTCACAGTGGGATCGAGCCGTGGGCGAGCGTCCGTCGGACACGCTACGGTCGGTTCGGGGCGCGAAACCCCCGACCAGGGAGGCGCCGAGTGATCCACCGAGTTCTCGTGGCCGGCGCGCTCGCCCTCGCCGCCGTCCTCGTGCTCGCCGGCTGCGGCGCGCCGGGGCCGTCGGCGTCCCCGGTGCGGCTGCCGCCCCTCGGCGCGCGGTTCGACTACCAGTTGGGCGCCGCCTACGACGCGCCGACGGGTGTCACGGTCGTCGAGCGCGACAGGACCGCGGCGCCCGCCCGCGCGGGCTACGACATCTGCTACGTCAACGGGTTCCAGACCCAGCCCGCGGAGTCGGAGCGGTTCGCCGCCGACCATCCCGAGCTGGTGCTCCACACAGCGGACGGACCCCTCGTCGACGCGGGATGGCCGGACGAGTACCTCTTCGACACCTCGACCGAGGCGAAGCGAGCCGCCGTGGCCGCCCTCGTGGGCGTCTGGATCCGCGGCTGCGCCCGCCACGGCTTCGCCGCGGTGGAGATCGACAACCTCGACTCGTACACGCGCGCCCAGGGCGCGCTCACCGCGCAGGACAACCTCGCCCTCGCGGCCGAGTACGCCCGCATCGCCCACACCGCGGGTCTGGCCATCGCGCAGAAGAACACGGCGGATCAGACACGACGGCTGAGAGCCGCGGGCTACGACTTCGCCGTCGCCGAGTCGTGCTCCCGGTTCTCGGAGTGCGACGCCTACACCGACGTCTACCCGGCGGTGTTCGACATCGAGTACGCCGACGAACTGGGCGCTGACGCGTTCGATCGCGCTTGCGCGGACCCGACGCGGCCGCCGTCCATGATCCTGCGCGACCACTCCCTGGTCGGTCCGGACAGCGCGCAGTACGTCTACCGCAGCTGCTGAGGTCGCCGCGGCTCAGCGCAGCACAGGGTCGCCGCTCGGGGCGGTGAACCGCTCGACCTCACGCAGGGTCGGGCTCGACTCCCAGTCGCCCGGCGTCATGCAAAGCATCGCCCCGCAGACGTTGGCGCGGTGCAGGCGCGTGCAAGCGGCCTCATCGTCCGAGGGACGACGGCCGCGCCCTCCGGCTCCTAGCCGTCGATCGGCAGGGCGACGACCATCGTGAGGCCTCCGGCCGGCGTGTCCTCCGCGGTGAGCGTGCCGCCCATCCCCTCGACGAAACCCTTGGTGAGGGCGAGTCCCAGGCCGATCCCGGCGGTGTTGTCCGTGTCGCCCATGCGCTGGAACGGGTGGAAGATCTCCTCCTTGCGGTCGTCGGGGACTCCCGGGCCGTGGTCGGAGACCCGCAGTTCGAGCATCCCGCCGAACGAGCTCGCGCTCAGGCGGGGCGGCCGGCCCTCCGGCGAGTAGCGCAGGGCATTGCTGAGCAGGTTGACGATCGCGCGGCGCAACAGCACGGGGTCGGCGGTGACCGGCGGGAGGTCGTCCGGGACATCGATGCCCACCTCGCCCGGCTTGACCGCCAGCTCGTCGAGCACGAGAGGCAGCAGGTCCTCCAGGTCGACGGGCTGCAACGAGACGGCGAGCACGCCGGCCTGCACCCGGCTCACGTCCAGCAGGTTCGTCAGGAGGTCGGACAGGTCGCGCAGGCTGACCTCCGCGGTGTCGAGGAGGTCCGCCTTGTCGCGGAGCGACAGTCGGCTTCCGGCCGACCGCAGGCCGGTGATCGCGGCGGTCGCGGCCGCCAGCGGCCTGCGCAGGTCGTGGCCGACGGCGGCGAGGAGGGCCGTCCGCACGCGGTCGGTCGCCTCCAACGGCCCGACCTCGTCGGCCGCGGTCCGCAGGTCGGCGTGCTCGAGCGCCGCATCCAGCTGGGCGACGATGACGGTGAGCAGGCGGCGGTCCGACGCCTGCAGGTCGTCGCCGAACAGTTCCAGCGTGCCGCGCTCCCCGACCGGGACCCGCGTGGGTTCGACGCCGGCCACGACCTCTCCGTCGACGCTCTCGACCGCACCGTCGTCGGAGGTGAACCGCACCGCCTGCAGGCCGAACGCCTCCCGGGTGCGCGACACCAGAGACTGCACGGCGTCGCCGCCCCGGATGACGCTGCCCGCGATCGTCACGAGCAGCTCCGACTCCGCCGAGGCGCGGGCGGCGCTCCGCGTCCGGCGCGCGGACTGGTCGACGACAACGCTGACCAGGACGGCGATGACGATGTAGAGCGCGAGCGCGACCAGGTGCGTCGGCCGGCCGATGGTGAGCGTGTAGTACGGGCTGACGAACACGAAGTCGAGCGTCAGCCCGGACAGTACGGCCGCGAACAGGGCCGGCCAGATCCCGCCGACCAGGGCGACGACCACCACCAGGAGCTGGTAGCCCAGCGCCTCCGCGGTGAGGGAGTCGCCACTGCGGATCCGGGTCAGCAGCAGGGTCAGCAGCGGGCCGGCGACGAGGGCGAGCCCGAAGCCGTACACCCGGCGACGGACGCTGAGGGCGCCGGTGCGGCGGAACCGGGGCAGGTTCCGCCCGCCGGCGGCGGCGTGCGAGACGATGTGGACATCGATGTCGCCCGACTCGCGGATCACCGTGGCGCCTACCCCGGAGCCGGTGAGGAACGCGCTGATCCGGCTGCGCCGCGAGACGCCGATCACGAGCTGCGTCGCGTTGCTCGCCCGGGCGAACGCGACGAGCGCCTCGGGGATGTCGGTTCCGACGACCTGATGGTAGGTGCCGCCGAGCTGCTCGACCAGCGTGCGCTGCGCCGCGAGCGCGGCCGGGTCAGTCTCCCGCAGCCCGTCCTGGCTGGCCACGTGCACGGCGAGGAGCTCGCCGCTGCCGGAACGGGCGGCGACCCGCGCGCCGCGGCGGAGCAGCGTCTCGCCCTCCGGGCCGCCGGTGAGGGCGACCACGACGCGCTCCCGCGCCTCCCATTTCTCCTGGATGCCGTGCTCGGCGCGGTAGCGCTGCAGCGAGTTGTCGACCTCGTCGGCCAGCCAGACCAGGGTCAGCTCGCGGAGGGCGGTCAGGTTGCCGAGGCGGAAGTAGTTCGACAGGGCGGCGTCGATCCGGGCGGCCGGATAGACCTGCCCGGCGGAGAGGCGGTCGCGCAGGGACTGCGGTGTGAGGTCGACGACCTCGATCTGGTCGGCGCTGCGGACGATCGCGTCGGGGATGGTCTCGCGCTGCGGGACCCCGGTGATCTGCTCGACGACGTCGTTGAGCGACTCGATGTGCTGCACGTTGACCGTCGAGATCACGTCGATGCCCGCCGCGAGGAGCGTCTCCACGTCCTGCCAGCGCTTCTCGTTCGCCGAGCCGGGGGCGTTGGTGTGCGCCAGCTCGTCCACCAGTGCGATCTGCGGCCTTCGGGCGAGGACGGCGTCGAGATCCAGCTCGGTCAGGGTGATGCCGCGGTGCTGCACCGTCCGCCGCGGCACCCGTTCCAGCCCGTCAAGGAGCGCGGCGGTGGCCTCGCGTTCGTGGGTCTCCACCACCGCGACCACGACGTCTTTGCCCAGGTCGTGCAGCCGATGCCCCTCCTCCAGCATCAGGTAGGTCTTGCCGACCCCGGGTGCCGCGCCGAGCAGCACCCGGAGCCGGCCTCGAACCGTCATCGGGACCTACTCGTCGCCGGCGGGGTCCATCGCCGCCAGGGCGATGTTCAGCTGCAGCACGTTGACCGTCGGCTCGCCGAGGTAGCCGAGGTCGCGCTGTTGGATGTGGCTGTCCACCAGCGCGCGCACCCGGTCCGGGCTGATCCCGCGCGCCTTCGCCACGGCGTCCACCTGCAGCAGCGCGAACGCCGGCGAGATGTGCGGGTCCAGCCCCGACCCGGAGGCGGTCACGGCGTCGGCGGGGATCCGGTCGGCGGGCACGCCGTCCGTCTTCTCGATGGCCTGCGTGCGTTCCCTGACCGCCTTCAGCAGGTCGGCGTTGTTCGGACCGAGGTTGCTGCCGCTGGACGCGCCACCGTCGTAGCCGTCGCCGGCGGCGGAGGGCCGCGACTGGAACCACTGCGGCAGCGCGTTCCCCTTCTTATCGGTGAACGACTGCCCGATCAGCGACGAGCCGACGACCTTCCCGTGCGAGGTCGCCGTCGATCCGTTGGCCTGGCTCGGGAAGGCGAGCTGCCCGATGCCGGTGACCACCAGCGGGTAGGCGATGCCGAGCACCGCGGTGAACACGAGCAGCGCCCGAAGGGCGACCCCGTACTGGCGCCCGGTGCCGCGTGCCGTTGCATTCATGATGAGTTCCGTTCCTGGTTCTAGAAGCCGGGGAGGAGGCTGACGAGCAGGTCGATCAGCTTGATCCCGATGAATGGGACGACGATCCCGCCGAGGCCGTAGATCAGCAGGTTGCTACGCAGCAGCGCGGAGGCGGAGGTCGCCCGGTAGCGCACGCCCCGCAGGGCCAGCGGGATCAGGACGACGATGATCAGCGCGTTGAAGATCACCGCCGACAGGATCGCCGAGGACGGCGAGTGCAGCTGCATGATGTTGAGCGTCTGCAGCCCGGGGAAGACGCCGACGAACATCGCCGGGATGATCGCGAAGTACTTCGCCACGTCGTTCGCGATCGAGAACGTGGTGAGCGCTCCGCGCGTGATCAGCAGCTGCTTGCCGATCCGGACGATGTCGATCAGCTTGGTCGGGTCGGAGTCGAGGTCGACCATGTTGCCGGCCTCCTTCGCGGCGGAGGTGCCGGTGTTCATCGCAACGCCGACATCCGCCTGGGCGAGCGCCGGGGCGTCGTTGGTGCCGTCCCCGGTCATCGCGACGAGGTGGCCGCCCTGCTGCTCCTTGCGGATCAGGGCCAGCTTGTCCTCGGGTGTCGCCTCGGCGAGGAAGTCGTCGACGCCGGCCTCCGCGGCGATCGCCTTGGCCGTCACCGGGTTGTCGCCGGTGATCATGACCGTGCGGATGCCCATCCGGCGCATGTCCGCGAAGCGCTCGGTCAGCCCGTCCTTGACGATGTCCTTCAAGTAGATGACCCCGAGGATGGTCGCCTCGCCGGCCGCCGACTTCGTGGCGACCGCCAGCGGCGTCCCGCCGACCTCGGAGATGCGCAGCACCTTCTCGTCCAGGTCGCTCAGGACGGAGGACGGCACGGCGCTGGACTCCTGGGCCCAGGCGATCACCATGGACGCGGCGCCCTTGCGCACCTGGGAGCCGTCGGCGAAGTCGACGCCGCTCATCCGGGTCTGCGCCGTGAACGGCACCACCTCCCCGGCGAGGTCGCCCTCGTGGCTGTAGCCGAGGTGGGCGGCGAGCGCGACGACGGACGATCCCTCCGGGGTGGGGTCGCTCAGCGAGGCCAGCGCGGCCGCCTTCACCAGCTCCGCCCGGTCCACGCCCTCGACCGCGGTGAACTCCGCCGCCTGACGGTTGCCGTACGTGATCGTGCCGGTCTTGTCGAGCAGCAGCGTGGTCACGTCGCCCGCAGCCTCTACCGCGCGACCGGACATCGCGAGCACGTTGTGCTGCACCAGCCTGTCCATGCCGGCGATGCCGATGGCCGAGAGCAGCGCGCCGATCGTGGTGGGGATCAGGCAGACGAGCAGCGCGACGAGCACGGTCACGCTCGGCGCGGCGTCCGCGTAGCCCGCGGTCGGCCCGAGCACGAGCACAACCACCACGAACACGATCGTGAGGGCGGCGAGCAGGATGTTCAGGGCGATCTCGTTCGGCGTCTTCTGCCGCGCGGCGCCCTCGACCAGGCGGATCATCCGGTCGACGAAGGTCTCGCCCGGCCTGCTGGTGATCTTGACGACGATCCGGTCCGACAGCACGCGCGTTCCGCCGGTGACCGCGCTCCGGTCGCCGCCGGACTCGCGGACGACCGGGGCGGACTCGCCGGTGATGGCGGACTCGTCGACGGAGGCGATGCCCCAGACGATGTCGCCGTCCCCCGGGATCAGCTCCCCGGCGGTGACGACCACGATGTCTCCGAGTTTCAGGTCGGCCGACGCGATCTGCGTCACGGCCGCCCTCTCGCCGGAG
Organism: Leifsonia sp. ku-ls; assembly: GCA_003367665.1. GTDB lineage: Bacteria > Actinomycetota > Actinomycetes > Actinomycetales > Microbacteriaceae > Leifsonia. The sequence goes on from QKXI01000020.1 coordinate 17,901, forward strand.
GGGGCCGCCTTCGGGTCGTAGTCGGCGACCACGTTGGCGATGGTCGTCGTCCTGGTCTTGCGGAGGGTGGCTGCCTGCGCCTTGCCGCGTCCCTCCGCGACGGACTCCGCCAGGTTGGCGAAGAGCACGGTGAGCCACAGCCAGACCGCGATCGCCCAGGTGAAGGCGACCGTGGTCACGGTCCCGCCGGATCGCTGCTCGCCCAGGAAGGGCTCCGCGATGGCGAGGACGGTGGTGAGGGCGGCGCCGACCTCCACGATGAACATGACGGGGTTGCGCCACATGTCCCTCGGGTCGAGCTTGCGGAACGCCCCGGGCAGTCCGGCGAGCAGCTGACGGCCGCTGAACGCGCCCTTCGGGGCCTTCCCGCCCTGCTCGTGGTGGTGCTGACCGCGCGGTTCCGCGGTGCCGGTGAGTGTTGTCATGATCAGGAGAGCCCTTCCGCCAGGGGACCCAGCGCGAGAACGGGGAAGTAGGTGAGAGCGGCGACGATGACGACGACGCCGACCACGAAGGTGACGAACAGCGGTCGGTGGGTGGGCAGCGTGCCGGTGGTGGCCGGGACCTTGTCCTGCGCCGCCAGCGACCCGGCCAGGGCCACGACGAACACGATCGGCAGGAACCGGCCGAGGAACATGACGACGCCGAGCGCGGCGTTCAGCCAGGGCGTGTTCGCCGTCAGGCCCGCGAAGGCGGAGCCGTTGTTGTTGGCCGCCGAGGTGAACGCGTAGAGCACCTCGGAGAAGCCGTGCGGCCCGGGGTTCAGGATCGAGACCTTCTCGATGTTCTCCCGGATCCCGGGGATGGCGAAGCTGAGTCCCGTCCCGACCAGGACGAGGGTCGGCGTCGTGAGGATGTAGAGGCTCGCGAGCTTGATCTCCCGCGACCCGATCTTCTTGCCGAGGTACTCCGGCGTGCGGCCGACCATCAGGCCGGCGAGGAACACCGAGATGATCGCGATGATCAGGATGCCGTAGAGCCCGGAGCCGACGCCGCCGGGAGCCACCTCGCCGGTCATCATGTTCAGCATCGTGAACATGCCGCCGAGCGGGGTGAAGCTGTCGTGCATCGAATCCACCGCGCCGGTGGAGGTGAGGGTGGTGGAGGTGGCGAACAGGGTCGAGCCGAGGATGCCGAAGCGCTGCTCCTTGCCCTCCATCGCCGCGCCGGCGGCCTGGGTCGCGGTGCCGCCGGCCTGCAGCTCGAACACCGTCATGGAGACGAGGGTGACCAGGTAGATCACGCCCATGGCGCCGAGGATCGCGTAGCCCTGACGGTTGTCGCCGACGATCCGGCCGAACGTGCGCGGCAGGCAGACCGGGATCACCAGCAGCATGAAGGTCTCGAGCAGGTTCGTCCACGCCGTCGGGTTCTCGAACGGGTGCGCGGAGTTCGCGTTGAAGAAGCCGCCGCCGTTCGTGCCCAGTTCCTTGATGGCCTCCTGCGACGCCACCGGTCCGCCCGGGATCGTCGCGGTCGCCCCGGTCAGCGTGGTCACGTGCGTGAACCCGTTGACGTTCTGGACGACCCCGCCGGCGATGAGGATCACCGCCAGGACGAGCGAGAGCGGGAGCAGGATGCGCACGGTCGCGCGCGTCACATCCACCCAGAGGTTGCCGACCGTGCCGGACCGGTGGGCGGCGAACGCGCGCACCAGGGCGATGCCGACCGCGATGCCGACGGCCGCCGACAGGAAGTTCTGCACCGCGAGGCCGGCGAGCTGGACCGTGTAGCCCATCGTCGTCTCGGGCGAGTACGACTGCCAGTTGGTGTTCGTCACGAACGAGATCGCGGTGTTGAAGGAGATCCCCTCCGGCACGGCGGGAAGCCCGAGCGCATAAGGCAGGACCGCCTGCGCGCGCTGGAGGAGGTAAAGCAGCAGCACCCCGAGCACCGAGAACGCGAGCACGCTGCGCAGGTACACCGGCCAGCTCTGCTCGACGTTCGAGTCGACGCCGATGATCCGGTAGAAGCCGCGCTCGACGCGGAGGTCCTTCTTCGAGGTGAAGGTCGCGGCCATGTAGTCGCCGAGCGGCCGGTACACCAGCCCGAGCATGAGGAGGAGGGTGGCCAACTGGGCCACGAAGAGCCAGAACGTCATCTAGAACTTCTCCGGCTTCAGCAGGGCGTACACCAGGTACGCGATCGAGGCCACGGCGAGCGCCGCGGCGAGCAGGGTGAAGAAAATCACAGCTTCTCCACCCCTCGCCCGACCAGGGCGACGATCGCGCCGAGCGCGATCACCCCCACGACGCAAATCAGGTCCAACACGGGAATGTCTCCATCCGGGTTCTCCGGGGTCCGGCGCTCTGCCGGAACCACGGACCCATGGAAGTGGACGCGGAGTCCCCGGAGGGCGGTCCTAACGGAACCCATACGCCGCGGGCGCCGGTCCTAACGGTTTCCCTCCGGAAGGGGCGGACACGCGCACCGCATCGCGCGCTCTCGCGGCTCTCCCAGCGGTGTCGTCATCCTGCCCCGTTAGAGTGGCTGCTCGACTCGGCTGACGGAGGTTCCATGGCGCACGCGCACGCCCACTCGCACGGCTCGTCCTTCCACACGGGAGGGGGCGGCAGGGTGCTCCGCGCCGTCGTCGTCGGGATCCTCATCGCGGCGGCCGCGGCGACGGCGGCCGGGCTGGCGCTGCTGTGGCCGGATCACGGGAAGGTCGCCGCCGCGTCTTCGAGCATCCAGTACGCGCCGGAGGGCACCACCTTCCCGACCGCGAGGATCCTCACGCTGTCGAAGAACTGTCCGGGGTACTTCGCCTCCGGCACGGCGTCGCCCTCCTCGCCCGGCGACACGCGCGCTTGCCGGCTGGCGAAGGTGGTCTTCCTGGACGGCGCCACGAAGGGGCACACCGCGACCGTGCCGCTGCTGTGGCCCTACGCCACGGCCGGCCTCGCCGTCGGCGACCGTCTCGAACTGGTGGTTCCGCCGAAGAGCAGCAGTCCGGCGCCGCCGGGGGTGGACGCCCAGACGCTGGCGACCGAGGCCCAGGGCGTCACCGTCAACGGCATCGTCCGGGACCAATCGCTGTCCGCCTGGCTGATCGTCTTCGCGATCGTCGTCGTCGCCGTCGGCCTGCTCCGTGGCCTCATGGCCCTGGTGGCGCTCGGCTTCAGCGGCTTCATGATCCTGGCCTTCCTGCTCCCGGCTCTGGTGAGCGGCCAACCCGGCCTCGCCGTCGCGGTGGTCGGGGCGTCCGCGATCATGTTCGTCGTCCTCTACCTCGCCCACGGCCTCTCGATGCGCACCAGCGTCGCACTCCTCGGCACGCTCTTCGGCATCGCGCTGACGGGCGGCATCGCCGAACTCGCCGTCGGCACCACGAACCTCACCGGCGTCACCGGCGACGTGGGCGGGATGCTGGCCGGCGCCACCCAGATCGACTTCCGCGGCGTCCTGGTCTGCGCGATCGTCATCGCCGGCCTCGGCGTGCTCAACGACGTCACCGTGACCCAGGCGTCGGCCGTCTGGGAGCTGCGCGCCGCCTCCCCGCTGCTCACCCGCCGCCAGCTCTTCGCCCGCGCGATGCGCATCGGCCGCGACCACATCGCCTCCACGATCTACACCATCGCGTTCGCCTACGCGGGCGCGGCGATGGTGACGCTGATCGTGATCTCGCTATACAACCGTCCCGCCGTGAGCCTGCTCTCACAGGAGGACCTGGCGGCGGAGGTGGTGCGCACCCTGTGCAGCGGGATCGGGCTGGTCCTCGCGGTGCCGGTCACGACCGCCCTCGCGGCGATCCTGGTGCCGCAGGAGCTCCGCGTGGTCGACGACAACCGGTTCCTGCAGACCGCGAAGCTGTGGTGGTACTCGTTCGTGCCGCGCCCGGCGAAGGAGCTTCAGGGTCCCGGTTCGTAGCGGGCGAGCGGCGCGAGCTGCGGCTGCGATGCCGGATCCATCACCGCCGCGGCCCCGACGGCGGAGGCGGTGGCCAGGGCCCGCTCGAGTCCCATGCCTCCGGCGAGGCAGAGCGCGATCGCCGCGCAGTAGGCGTCTCCCGCCCCGACCGTGTTCACCGGGGCGACGTCCCGTGCCGGCACCTGGGCGACTCGACGGCCGCGCTCGAACGCCGCCGAGCCGGCCGCGCCGTACGTGACCACGACGCGCTCGGCGTGCTGCAAGCGGGGAAGGGCGGCGTATTCGTGCTCGTTCACGACGATCAGGTCGGCGCGTTCGATCAGGCGCTCGGGGAGCTCCACGACGGGCGAGGCGTTGAGCACCGTGAAAGCGGGGCTCGCGGCGAAGGTCTCCTCCACCACCCGCACGGGGACTTCCAGTTGCGCGATGAGCAGGTCGAAGCCGGTCGTATCGGCCGCAACGGCGTGGCGGTTCGCGCCAGGGCAGACCACGATCTGGTTCTCGCCCGCGCGGTCGATCGCGATGAGCGCGACACCGGTCGGCGCGTCCACCCGACGGACACCGGCGGTCTTCACGCCGGCCCGTTGCAGTGCCGCCAACGCCCGCTCCCCGTCCTGGTCCTCGCCGACGGCGCCGAACAGCGTGACATCGGCCCCGAGCCTGGCCGCGGCGTGCGCCTGGTTGGCGCCCTTGCCGCCCGGCTCCCGCCGGAACTCGCCACCGCCCACCGTCTCGCCGGGCGAGGGAAGGGCCGGGACGCTGGCGACCAGATCGACGTTGATGCTGCCCAGGACGGCCGTCTTCACCGCACCGTCTCCCGCAGGTCGGTCGCCGGGAGGGCCTCCCCTGCCCGTTCGATGGCGCGCACGATCTCCTCCGCCACCGCGGCCGCGTCCGCCGTCTCGACGACGCGGACCCAGCCCTTCTCGTCCGGCACGAACGTGCTTCGGCCGGCGGTATCGCCGTCCGCATCGATCACCACGCGCCCGGGTCCGCTGAACGTGAAGAGGTCGGGACGCACCAGGGTCAACACGGTGACGGGATCGTGCGGGATGTTCCACTGGGTGTCCCAGTACTCCCACCACTGCGTGACATCCGCGCGCAGCGCCTCCCCCGCAGGGCCGGATGCCGCGATGCGCGCGAGCTGCTCGCTCCGGATCTCCACCTGGCGGGTGACCTCCAGTCCCGTGACCACGGTCGGGATCTTAGCGTCGAACACCTCGCGGGCGGCCACGGTGTCGGAGCGGAAGTTGTGCTCTGCCTCACCGTCGGCGAAGGCGCCGCCCATCACCCAGAGCCCTCGCACCGCGGCGGCGAACCGCGGTTCGGCGCGGATGGCGGCCGCGATGTTCGTGAGCGGGCCGATGGCGACGACGTCGACCTGCCCCGGCCTGCTCAGCACGGCTTCGCAGAGACGGTCGACCGCGCCGGTGGCGGCGACGGGCTCGGCATCCAACTCGGGGTGAAGGGAGCCCTCGTGGCCGGCCCACCAGACCTCGCGTCCGGAAAGGGTTCGCTGCTCGCCGGGATGCGGCAGCACGTCCCGCCCCGCCAGAGTGGCGTAGCGGCGGGCGATTCTGGCACGCAACCGGGTGTCGCCGTACACCGTCGTGACGGCGAGCAGGTCGATGGCCGGCGTGCCGAGGATCTGCACGAGCGCGAGAGCGTCGTCGACGTCCGAGCCGATGTCGGTGTCGAGGATGACGTGATGGCGGGGCATAGTGGTTCCTTGCGTTGTGACGGCAGACGGGCGGGCCTATTTGAGGCCGGTCGTGCTGACGGACTGGATGAAGTAGCGCTGGCAGGCGACGATGATCGCGAGCGGGATGATCGTCAGCACGATCGAGGCGGCGAACATGACGCCGTAGTCGACGTTGAACTGACCTTGGAGGTTCGAGAGGGCGATCGGTCCGAGGATGTGACTGTCGTCCGTCCCCATCAGCAGCGGCCACACGTAGGCCTGCCACTGGAACAGGAAGAGCATCAGCCCCGCCCCGATCAGCGACGGACGCGAGAGCGGCAGGTAGATGCGACGGAAGATCCCCCACCATCCCAGCCCGTCGAGGCGCCCCGCCTCGACCAGCTCCGCCGGCACGGCCAGGAAGAACGTGCGGAGCAGGAAGATGGCCATCCCGTTCCCCACACCGGGGAGGATCAGGCCGACGAAAGTGTTCTGCAGGTTCCAGTCCCGGAAGAGAGCGGCGAGCGGAATGGCGATCGAGTCGAACGGGATCAGGAAGCTCAGGATGACGATCGAGAACACGACGCCTCGACCGCGGAAGGGGATCGCCGCCAGCCCGAACGCCGCCATGGCACAGATGACGAGACCGACGGCGACGGTGACGACGCTGACCAGCAGCGAGTTGGCGATGGCGCGACCGAGGTCGCTGTCGACCAGGGACGCGTAGTTCGCCAGGGTCGGGCTGCCGGTGAAGAACGTCTGCCACTGAAGCGGATCGAGGTACCGGAAGGTGTCACTTCCCGGTCGCAGCGAGTTGACGAACGTCCACCAGAGCGGCAGGAGGAACAGGAGGCCCACCACGGCGGCCACGATGCTGAGGCCGGCGTAGGCGATGGCCCCGCGTGTGCGGCGCGGCCGGGTCGGTGCGGCGGAGGTCACGATTCCTCGCTTCGGAGCAGGCGGAACTGCAGGGCGACGATGATGACGGTCAGCAGCACGAGGACGATCACCTCGGCCTGCGCCTTGTTCAGGTCGCCGAGCGTGTACGCGCGGTTGTAGATGTCATACATCAACAGGTTCGTCGCCCCCTGGGGACCTCCCTTTGTCAGGATCTGGACGGGCGCGAAGACCAGGAAGTTCGACACGGTGTCGGCCACGAGCACGAACGCGAGCGGTCGCCGCAGCAGCGGCACGGTGATGCTCCACAGCTGCCGCCACGCCGAGGCGCCGTCGAGCGACGCGGCCTCGTAGTAGGAGGCGGGGATGTCGTTCAGCCCGGCGATGAGGAAGAGCATCCAGTAGCCGACGCCGATCCACGACAGCAGCACGATGATGCTCCAGAGCGCCTGCTGCGGCGAGGTGAGGAACGGCTGAGGAGGAATGCCGACCAGCCGGAGGAACGAGTTCGCGAGCCCGTCCGGACGGTAGATGACGCTCCAGATGACCGCCGAGACGGCAGGCGGCACCGCGATCGGCAGGATGATCAGCGAGCGCCACACCCGCGAGCCCGCCGCGCGCTTCGTGTAGAGCACGGCGAGGGCCAACGAGACGGCCACCTGGATCGGGTTCACGAGGACCGCGAAGAGCACGGTGACCGCGAGCGAAGCCAGGAAGTCCTTGTTGGCGAAGAGATCGGCATAGTTGCCGAAGCCGACGAAGACGGAACCCCCGGCGAGAAGGCTGTTGCGGAACAACGAGTCCCAGAACGCACTGCCGGCGGGAAGCAGCCGGAGCACCACGAGGCTCACCAGCGCAGGGCTGAGGAACGCCAGGGCGACGAGCGCGGGACGCTGGCGACGGCGGCGGCCCCGGGCGGGGGTGACCGCCGCCGTTCCCGGACTCGCCCCGCGAGTCCGGGAACGGGTGACGTCGACGGTCATTTCAGCTGGCTCCAGGCGTCCTTCAGCTGCTGGGTCGCCTGGCTCAGTCGGGCCGGGACGTCGGCGCCGTTGCGGATGTCGGCGAACGCCTTGCCCATGATCGAGTCGAACTGGACGTACCCGACGGAGACCGGTCGGGCGACCGCCGTGTTCGCCACTTCGTAGGCGACCAGCTTCTCCACGCCGGCGCTGTGTGCTCCGCCGAGGGCTTCGAGCGTCGGCAGGTACTTCTTCTCCGCGGCCGAGTTCGCCGGGATGATCGTCGTGTTCTTGGTCGTCAGCAGGTTGCCCTCGGTGTCGAGAGCGGCGTACGTCAGGAACTTCTTCGCCAGCTCCTTGTTCTTCGAAGCCGGGTTGATGCCCCAGGACCAGGAACCCGTCGGGGTCACCTTCTTGCCGCCCTCGAAGGACGGCAGAGGGGCGATGCCCCAGTCGAACTTCGCGTTCTGGCTGAAGTTGCCGACGTCCCACGGACCGCCGACGAAGAAGGCGACATCGCCGTTCGCGAAGACGGGCGAGGTCTGGAAGCCGCCGACGCCACGGGGCGAGAGGCCGCTGGCGAAGGTGCCGGCGTACCACTCCATCGCCTTCTTCCATCCCGCGGTCTCGACGGCCGGGGTGAGCATGTCCTTGCCGGTGATGCCGGAGCCTCCGCCGAGCGACTCCACCAGGGGCTGCAGCTGGTAGTACGCCTCCACCTGCTCGAGCAGCAGCCCGCTCTTGATGCCCGCGGCCTGAGCCTTGCGGCCCGCCTCCACCGTCTGCTCCCACGTCCACCGGTCGGCCGGGTCGGCAGAGGGCGGCGTGACTCCCGCCTTCGCCAGGGCGTCCCTGTTGAAGAACATCATCTGTGTCGAGTTCCACACCGACAGCGCCCACATCTTGTCCTTGTAGAGGTTGATCTTGTACTGGCCGTCGGTGGTCGCCGCCTTCGCCTCCGGCTCGAGGGCAGACAGGTCCTCCAAGAAGCCCTGGGCCGCCAGCTGCGGGAGGTTCGGCTGGTCGACGGTGTAGACGTCGATGGTGGAGTCCTTCGCGGCGAGGCGCTGCTGGAGCGTGCTGCTCAGCTGATCGAAGGGGACCTGCGTGTACTTCACCGTCACGCCGGGGTTCTTGGCCTCGAATCCGTGGATCACCGGAGCGAAGGTCTTGGGGTCCTCCGGCCCGAGAAGCTGGACGGTTCCCGTGGTGGGGGTCGAGGACGCCGGGCTGGACGAGCAACCGGCCAGCGCGACCGCCGCCACGGAGAGGACGGCGGCGGCGATGAGGGATGAACGCTTCATCGGGTTTCCCTTTCGGAGGGGTCTGGGGGGTTGGGGCGGGATCTAAGCGGATAGAACTAATCGGTTAGATGACCTTACTGCGAGCCTTTCCCGCGCGCAAGAGCGGCGCTAGCATGTGTTCTAAACGATTAGAGGAGACCGATGCCGACCGGACGCGATGTCGCAGAGCGTGCGGGCACGTCCACGGCCGTGGTCAGCTACGTGTTCAACAACGGCCCCCGCAACGTCTCGGCCGCCACCCGGGAGCGCGTGCTGAAAGCGGCCGCGGAGCTGAACTACCGCCCGAACGCTCTCGCCCGGGCTCTGAGCGCGGGCAGGACGCTCTCCGTCGGGCTCATCGTGCCGGACATCGCGAACCCCTACTTCGGCGAGCTCGCTCGCGCGGTGGAGGACGCCGCGACCGGCCACGGCCGGTTGCTCCTGATTGCGAACTCGGCGGGCGACGAGGACCAGGAGCAGAGGCACCTCACGTCCCTCATCGAGCGACGGGTGGACGGCATCGTGCTCGTCTCGGTGTCCGACGCTCCCCGGATCGCGGCGCCGGCGGAGGCGGGCATCCCCGTGGTCGCGCTCCACCCGCTCGATCTCGAACAGCCGGCCTCGTCGCTGACCATCGACTACGATCGCGCCGCCGAGGAGGCGACGAAGCACCTCATCGACCACGGCTACACCTCCATCGGCGCGCTGACCGGCCCCAGCGACTCGGCGGGCTCCCGCCAGCACCTGGCCGGCTTCACGCGGGCGATCCTCCGGCAACCGGGCATACGCTCGAGCCACCGACGGTCAGAGACGTCCCGCGCGGATGCAGCCGCCGTCGCCCGCGCCTGGCTCCAGGAGCCCGACCGGCCACGAGCGATCTACGTCGCCACCGACGAGCAGGCGTTCGGCGTGCTTTCCGCGGCCGCGGAACTGGGCCTGGCCGTCCCGGCCGACGTCGCGGTCGTCGGCTTCGACGGAACCGCACACTCGCGCTACGCCGTGCCGCCGCTGTCCACCGTCCGGCAGCCCATCGAGATGCTGGCCACGCGCGCGATCGAGGTGCTCACGGCGCCCGAGGCCGGCCAGGTGCACGAGACGCTGCCCCACCACTTCCAGGCTCGCGCCTCGTGCGGGTGCTGAGCGCCACAGCACGGCGGACTGCTCCGGGGCGTGGCGATGGCGGCCGCCGGCCCGCGCCTACTCGATCCCGAGCAGCCGCATCAGCGACTGCGCCACCAGCACGAAGCCGAGCACGGCGACGCAGCCCGCACCCGCCGCGACCAGGGCGAGCAGACCTCGCCGCGACCGACGACCCGCCACCGTCCGGCGGTCGAAGGTCACGCCGGACACCTTGTCGATGTTCGGTGCGACGATCGCGACGAACGGCTCCTGCGGATCCTCCGGCAGGCCGTAGGGCAGCGGCCGCTGCGGGCCGTCGGCGCGGAAGACCCCGTCCTCGCCCTCACGCATGTCGATCATCGCGCCCCTCACGTTCGGTCGCTCGGCCGAGGACGACGAAAGCCCCCGGGACCCTTGCAAGCAAAGGGCCCGGGGGCTTCCTCATGGCGGTACCGGTGGGATTTGAACCCACGGTGGGCTTTCACCCACACAACTTTTCGAGAGTTGCACCTTCGGCCGCTCGGACACGGTACCGCGGACTATCGTACGCGATTCCGGCGGCCGTCTCCAATCGGGGCGGTGGGCGTTCGGGGGTCGGTGGTCCGGGGTACTCTTCCTCGCATGAAGGCTCTTCCGCGCATCCTGTCCGCCCTGGCCGGTGTGGTGGCCGGTGCGGTGCTCGCGGCGGTCGGGTGGCAGCGGGTGCAGGCGAAGCGGGCGTCCGTCGCGGAGGGGCGCGTGCGGCTCAACGAGCTGCTGCCGGTGCACTCCAAGTGGTGGCGGGATGCCGCCAACGACCCGGGCGAGCTGCTCTATGTGGCGATCGGGGACAGTGCGGCGCAGGGCATCGGCGCCTCGGCGCCCCGGAACAGCTACGTCGGCGTCATCGCAGATCACCTGCGCGCGGTGACCGGGCGCACGGTCCGGGTCGTCAACCTCTCCGTCTCCGGGGCGACCGTCGCCCTCGCGGTGGCCGACCAGCTGCCGCGGTTCGCGGCGCTCCGGCCCGACATCGTCACCGTGTCGATCGGCGCCAACGACATCGCGGCGTTCGATCCGGAACGGTTCCGGGCCGGCCTACGGGCCGTCTTCGCCGCCGTGCCCGACCACGCCATCGTGGCCGACCTGCCCTACTTCTACCTGCCCTGGAACGAACGGCTCGTGGCCGAGGGCAACCGCATCCTGCGCGAGGAGGCCGAGGCCCGGGGGCTGCAGGTCGTGCCGCTGCACGCGACCATGCGCCGGCAGGGCATCCGTGGCGCCTTCACGCAGTTCGCCGAAGACCTGTTCCACCCCAACGACCACGGCTACCGCGTCTGGGCCTCGGCCTTCCTCCCGGCCGTCACGGCGCGGGCGCGGGAGCTCTACCCGCGCACCGGCGACGCCGCCCAGCGGACCGCCGAGCCGCTCAGCGCCTGACGCGCGCGGCGGCGCACCCGCTCAGCGCGCGACCCGCCGAGACGCACCCGCCCGGCCACGCACCCGCTCAGCGCACGGCCCGCCCAGCCACGAGCCCCTCAGCCACACGCCCGCCGCGACGCGCACCCCTCACCGCGCCGCCCCGGCCGGCGCAACGTGCGCGAGGATCCGCTCCCACATCGGCGCGACCACGAGATGTCCGACGCCCGGCACCACCTCCATGCGCGCGTCGGGAAGCGACCGCTGGTACCACGCGGCGTGCGCGTGGCCGGCGATGCTGTCCGCCTGGCCCGCGACCACCAGCGTCTTCGCCGCCACGTCGGCCAGGTCGAAGCCCCACGGACGCGCGGTGTAGCTCAGGATGTCGTCCGCCACGCCGACCGTGCCCTGACGGAACGCGTCCACCAGCATCCGGCCCAGCCGGTCGCGGAGGCCGCGGCGGGAGAGGGCCTGCTGGTCGACCGCGCCGATACCCAGCAGGTCGAGCGGCACGTCCTCCGGCTCCGACGCGGACGCCACCGCGTCGGCCTGCGGCTGGAGCATGCCGCGGAGCTGCGCCCGCGCCTCGTCCGGCTCCATCGCGGCCAGCCGGTCCGACAGTGCCTGCAGCTGGGGCTCGATCCACGGCACCGCCTCGTTCGGCGCGGGCGTGCCGACGATCGCGACACGGTCGACGAGCTGGGGATGCCGTGCGGCGAGGGCGAGGACCACGCGGCCTCCCGCCGACCATCCGACGACGCCGACCGTGTGCGGACGGCTCACGCCGATCACCGACTCGGCCACCACGACCGAGCGCAGGTACTCCGCGATGTCGTCGGCGGCCCGGGCGATGCTGGGCCACTCGCCCGCCGGCCACGGTTCGCTCGAACCGTAGCCGGGGCGGTCGATCGCGACGATGTGCGCGCTGCGCTCGGCGGAGGCGTCCGGGTCGGGGTCGAACATCGACGAGCCGGGCGCGGGGTGGCAGAAGACCACCAGGCGCTCCGCGTCGGAGTCGCCGAACCCGGACAGCCCAAGGACGCGGCCGGAACGGAGGGTGAACGTGCGGTCAGCCATGCGGCCCATTGTGCCCGCGACGACCGACACGCAGAAGTGCCCACAGGCGGACGTCTCCGGACGATATCCACAGCCGCCGCGATCCTCCGTGCGATGACGGTGGCTGCCCGTAGTGTGGAGCCCGATCGAGGAGGGGAGGTGCCGTGGCGAAGGCGTCCGTCAACTATCGCTGTTCCGAGTGCGGCTGGTCGACCGCCAAGTGGGTGGGCCGGTGCTCCGAGTGCGACGCGTGGGGCACGCTCGCCGAGCAGGCGCAGCCCACCGGGGTGCTCCGCGCCCTCAAGCCCGTCACGATCGCGGCGGGGCGCGAGGCGCGGGCGATCACCGACATCCGGGCGGAGGGCGTCGACCGGCGGCCGAGCGGCATCGGCGAGTTCGACCGCGTGCTCGGCGGCGGCATCGTCCCCGGCGCAGCCATCCTGCTGAGCGGCGAGCCCGGCGTCGGCAAGTCGACGCTGCTGCTCGAGGTCGCGTCCCGGGCTGCACGCGCGCGCAACCGCGTGCTCTACGTCAGCGCTGAGGAGTCGGTGAGCCAGGTGCGCATGCGCGCCGAGCGCACCGGCGCGGTGCACGACTCGCTCTTCCTCGCGTCCGAGACCGACCTGGCGACCATCGTCGCGCAGATCGACGCGGTCCAGCCGGCGCTGGTCATCGTCGACTCCGTGCAGACCGTGTCCAGCGGCGCCACCGAGGGCATCGCGGGCGGGCCGAGCCAGGTGCGAGAGGTGGCGAGCACCCTCATCCGCGTCGCCAAGGAACGCGACCTGCCCGTCGTCATCGTCGGCCACGTCACCAAAGACGGCTCGATCGCCGGGCCGCGCCTGCTGGAGCACCTGGTCGATGTGGTCTGCCAGTTCGAGGGCGACCGGCAGACGGCCCTGCGCTTCGTCCGCGCCCTGAAGAACCGCTTCGGCCCGACCGACGAGGTGGGCTGCTTCGAGATGGCGGGAGACGGCATCGCCGAGGTGCCCGACCCGAGCGGGCTGTTCCTCAGCCGCAGCACGACGCCGGTGTCCGGCACCTGCGTGACCGTCGCGATGGAGGGCAGGCGACCGCTGCCGGTGGAGGTGCAGGCGCTCGTCGTCGGCACGACCGCGCCCAATCCGCGCCGGGTGACCAACGGGGTGGATGCGTCCCGCGTGGCCATGCTGCTCGCGGTGCTGGAACGCCGCGCGGGCATCAAGCTCGGCGACAAAGACGTCTACGTCTCCACGGTCGGCGGCGTGCGGCTGAACGAGCCGGGGGCCGACCTGGCCATCGCGCTGGCGATCGCGTCCGCGGCCACCGACCGCGCGATCCCGCACACGCTGGCGGCCTTCGGTGAGATCAGCCTGGCCGGCGAGATCAGGCCTGTCGTCAGCGGCAAGCAACGCACGGCGGAGGCCGCGAGGCTCGGCTTCGCGACGCGGATCGACGACCGCAGCGCATCCATTCGCGAAGCGCTCCGGCTGGCGTTCGCGGCCGCGACCACCGACCGGGAGCGCGAGCTCGACGCGGCGTTCTGATCAGGCGTGTCGAATCGGGGCGCCGCCGTTCGACGCTTCCGTACGAGACACCACAACGGAAGGAACTTCCATGCCGCTCTTCGCCGTCCTCATCCACTTCGACCCGAGCGCCGAGCACGACGCGGCCGAGCTCGCCGAGCACGACCGGCACTCCGACGACCTCATCCGAGCGGGCGCGCTGGTCGCCGCCTACGCGCTCACGCCGCCCGACACCGCCCGCTCGCTGCGCGCCGACGGCGAGACCGACGGACCGTACACCGAGAGCAAGGAGCTGATCGCGGGCATCGGCATCCTGGAGGCCGACGACCGCGACGCCGCCCTCACGCTCGCCCGCCAGAACCCCGCCATGCGGCACGGCTCGGGTGTGGAGGTGCGCGAGATCGCCGAGGTCTACCTCCGCGGGGCCGCCGCCGTCACTGCAGGATGAACTGCTTCGACTCCGAGCTCTTCACACCGGAGACGCTGGTCTCCAGGTGATACGAGGCTCCGCCCGCCGGCACCTGCGGGCGCTGCGCCTGGCACGTCGACGGGTCGGAGCGGGTGCGGTCCCAGGTGATCGGCGCCTGCGACGAGATGGTCTTGCCGGGCTGCAGCAGCACCTCGGCGTCCACCTTGTCGGTCTGGCAATCCGTCGACTTCCAGTACACCTCGGAGCCGCTCGTGATGGTGAACGCCTGCTGCGCCGTCCCGGCGTCGATCGTGCACGCGGCCGAGCCCGTGTTCGTCAGCGCCACCGAGAGCTGCGGCAGCTCCCCCGCCGCGTAGACGTCCTTGTCGGTGACGGCCTCCACCTTCACGTCGCCCGGCGTGCACGGCTTCCCGTCGGCGCTCGCGCTGCTGGTCGGGATGCTCGTGGCCGCGGCCGGGGTGCTGCTGGCGGTGGGGGCGGGCGCCTTCTTCTCGGGCTCGCCGCCGGCCGAACCGGGGCGCACAACGATGAGGACGATCACGACGACGACGGCGACCAGGCCGAGGAGGACGAGGAGCCGACGACGCCAGTAGACGCTGCTCGGCTGGGGGCCGACCGGGTGCTTGAACGTCGACATGCCCGCACTATAGCCAGCGTCCCGCGGCCCGCCCGGCAGGCGCGCCACGCCGTCAGGGCATGCTCAGAGGCGCTTGAGCATGCGGGTGTTGCCGAGGGTGTTGGGCTTCACCCGGGCGAGGTCGAGGAACTCGGCGACACCCTCGTCGTGCGAGCGCAACAGCTCCGCGTACAGCGCCGGGTCGACCGTGGCCTCCCCCATGTCCTCGAAACCGTTCCTGGCGAAGAAGTCGACCTCGAACGTCAGACAGAACAGCCGGTCGAGCCCGAGTTCGCGGGCGTCGGCCTCCAGCCTCCCGAGCAGCGCACGGCCGACGCCCTTGCCCAGCCACGCGTCCGACACCGCGAGCGTGCGCACCTCGCCGAGATCGCTCCACATGACGTGCAGCGCGCCGCAGCCGATCAGCTCGCCGTCGGCGTCCTGCGCCACCCGGAACTCCTGCACCGACTCGTAGAGGGTCACCATCTCCTTGCCGAGCAGGATGCGTCGCTGCACCAGAGGCTCCACCAGCTGTTGGATGCGGGGCACGTCACTCGTCCGCGCCCGCCGGATGCTGAACCCTGGCCCGCTGTCACCGCTCACCGTCCCAGCCTAGCGAGGGCGGGGAGGGGGCCCGGACGGCCCGGGGGCTCAGGGCTGCACGATCGGGAACCAGAGCGGGAAGTCGTCCAGCATCCCGAACAGCCGCTCGACCGCCGCCCGGTCGCCGTCGACGCTCACGTCACCCGCTGCCGCCAGTTCGTCCAGCGGGCGGCCGCCGAACAGGGCGGCGGCGAGCGCGGCCTTGCCCGAGGAGACCCGGGAGACGGTCCCGTCGAGTGAGGCGTCGCGCGTGTAGACGAGCACGCCGTTGCGCACCTCCAGCAGGAACACGGCCGGTCCGCCGTCGGCGTCGGTGACCGTCCAGCCGAGGGCGAACGGCTCGTCGCCGGCGCGGTCCGCGTCGAGCGTGATGCCGGCGAAGTCGAAGATCATCTCCGGCGTCATGGCGGCGAACACGTCCGCGGTCGCCAGGTCGATCTCGCCGAGGTTCCGCACCCCGTTGCGCAGTTCGAGCGCGCCCATCAGGTACTCGTTGCGCCAGGTCGGGTTCTCGGCCTGGTACCCGAGCTGCTCGAGGGCGTCCGCCTGCAGCAGCGCGGCCGCCCGGTTCCCCGGGTCCGCGAAGACCACGTGCGTGAGCACCTCGGCGACCCAGCGGTAGTCGCCCGCGTCGAACGCGGCGCGCGCCTTCTCGATCACCGCCTCCGCTCCGCCCATGAACGCGACGTACCGCGTCCCGGCCTCGGATGGCGGGTAGGGGTTCAGGTGCGCGGGATGCGAGTCGTACCAGCCGAGGTAGCGCTGGTAGACCGCCTTCGCGTTGTGGCTGAGCGAGCCGTAGTAGCCGTGGCTGTACCACTCGCGTTCCAGGCCGGCGGGCAGGCGCAGCTGCTCGGCGATCTCCGTCATGGTGAGCCCGCGGTTCGCCAGCCGGAGCGTCTCGTCGTGGATGAACTTGTACAGGTCGCGCTGGTTCGCCAGGTACTCGCGGATGTCCGCGGTGCCCCAGCGCGGCCAGCCGTGCTGGCCGACCACGACGTCCGTGTCGTCGCCGAACAGCGCGATGGTCTGGTTGAGCGTCTTCCACCAGGTGGCCGCATCCCGCACCTGGGCGCCGCGAAGCGTGTACAGGTTGTGCATCAGGTGGTTGGCGTCCTCGGCGACGCAGAGCAGTCGCAGCGTCGGGAAGTGAATGAGGAACTCGGCGGGCGCCTCGGTGCCCGGAGCCATCTGGAACGTCATCTGCACCCCGTCCACCGTCCGCTTCTCGCCGGTCTCGCGGACGAGGTCGGTCGGCGGCACCAGCGTCGCGCTGCCGCCGGCGCCGAGGCTGTTGGCGAGCCCGGCATCCACCTGTCCACGCGGTCCCGGCGCGAGCAGCGGGCCGTACATGTAGAGGGCCCGGCGGGTCATCGCCGTGCCGGCGTAGACGTTCTCCGCCGCGGCCTCGTAGAGGAAGCCCTCCGGCGCGATCACCGGGAAGTCGCCGCCGTGCGCGTCCTCCAGGATGGCGCGTGAGCCGCTGAAGTGATCGACGTGGCTGTGCGTGTAGACGAGCCCGGTCACGGGGCGGTCGCCGCGGTGCTCGCGGTACAGCGCGAGGGCGGCGCGGGCGGTCTCCGCGAAGCTGAGCGGGTCGATGACGATGATGCCCGTCTCGCCCTCGACGATGGTGATGTTCGCCAGGTCGATGCCGCGCAGCTGGTAGACGCCCTCGGCGACCTCGAACAGCCCGTGATGGTTGTTGACCTGCGCGTGCCGCCAGAGGCTCGGGTGGACGGTGTCCGGCGCATCCTCAGAGGCATCGACGAAATCGTGCGAAGTGACGTCGACGATCGGCGTGCCGTCGGCGCGGCGCACGACCGGGTCCGGGAGGCTGCCGATGAAGCCGCGGGCCGCGTCGTCGTAGTCGCGCCGGTCAGCGAGCGGGAGGGTCTGGCGCGCGGCACGGTTGGCCGCCCTGGTGTGCTCTGTCGCGTCCTTCGGCGTGGTCTCCTCGGTATCGGACATCGTCGTTCCCCTTCCCCCGCGGCCGCTCCGGCGCGATCTCGCGGCCAGGCTAGCCGGACGACCCGGGTCGCGGGCAGCCCCGGAAACGCGGAAACGGCCGGTGCCCGTCGAGCGGGCACCGGCCGTTCCGGTGAGGCGTGCGTCAGTCGTTCGCGGCGAGATCCGGGGTCGCCGGGCCGGTGCCGATGGCGGCGGCGGCGTTGATGCCGGCGCCGATCGGCTCCTTGCGGGCCGTCGTGGTGAACACGAAGTCGCCGTCGGCGAAGTCGACGTGGACGTGGTCGCCCGCGTTCAGCTCGCCGTGCAGGATCTTCTCGCTCAGCCGGTCCTCGATCTCGTGCTGGACCGCGCGGCGCAGCGGGCGGGCGCCGAGCGTCGGGTCGAACCCGACCTCGATCAGCCGCTCCTTGGCCGGGACGGTCAGCTCGATGGTCATGTCGCGGTCGAGCAGGCGGGTCGACAGGCGCTTGATGAACAGGTCGACGATCTGCAGCAGCTCCGGCTTGCTCAGCTGCGGGAACACGATGATCTCGTCGACACGGTTCAGGAACTCGGGCTTGAAGTTCTTCTTCAGCTCCTCGTACACCTTGCCGCGCATCCGGTCGTAGCCGGTCTGCGTGTCGCCCTCGATCTGGAACCCGACCGGGCCGCCGGAGATGTCCTTCGTTCCGAGGTTGGTCGTCATGATGATGACGGTGTTCTTGAAGTCGACCACGCGACCCTGACCGTCGGTCAGACGTCCCTCCTCCAGGATCTGAAGCAGCGAGTTGAAGATGTCCGGGTGCGCCTTCTCGATCTCGTCGAAGAGCACGACGCTGAACGGCTTGCGACGGACCTTCTCCGTCAGCTGGCCGCCCTCCTCGAAGCCGACGAACCCGGGAGGGGCGCCGAACAGGCGGGAGACCGTGTGCTTCTCGCCGTACTCCGACATGTCGAGCGAGATCATGGCCGACTCGTCGTCGAACAGGAACTCGGCGAGCGCCTTCGCCAGCTCGGTCTTCCCGACGCCGGTGGGGCCGGCGAAGATGAACGAGCCGGAGGGACGCTTCGGGTCCTTCAGGCCGGCGCGGGTGCGGCGGATCGTCCGCGAGAGGGCCGCGATGGCCTCCTCCTGGCCGATGACGCGCTCGTGCAGCGCCTTCTCCATGTAGACCAGGCGGGCGGACTCCTCCTCGGTGAGCTTGAACACCGGGATGCCGGTCGCCTGGGCCAGCACCTCGGCGATGAGGCCCTCGTCGACCTCGGCCGTGGTCTTGACCTCGCCGGAGCGCCACTGCTTCTCGAGGCGCAGCCGCTCGCCGAGGAGGTTCTTCTCCTCGTCGCGCAGGCTCGCGGCCTTCTCGAAGTCCTGGTCCTCGATCGCGGCCTCCTTCTGGGAGCGCACGGCGGCGATCTTGTCGTCGAACTCGCGCAGCTCCGGCGGTGCCGAGAGGATCGACAGGCGCAGGCGGGCGCCGGCCTCGTCGATCAGGTCGATGGCCTTGTCCGGGAGGAAGCGGTCCTGGATGTAGCGGTCGGCGAGGTTCGCCGCCGCGACGATCGCGCCGTCGGTGATGGACACCTTGTGGTGCGCCTCGTAGCGGTCGCGCAGGCCCTTCAGGATGTTGATCGCGTGGGGCAGCGACGGCTCGGCCACCTGGATGGGCTGGAACCGGCGCTCCAGGGCCGCGTCCTTCTCGAAGTGCTTGCGGTACTCGTCGAGCGTCGTGGCGCCGATCGTCTGCAGCTCACCGCGGGCGAGGAGCGGCTTGAGGATCGAGGCCGCGTCGATCGCACCCTCAGCGGCGCCCGCGCCGACGAGGGTGTGGATCTCGTCGATGAAGGTGATGATGTCGCCGCGGGTGCGGATCTCCTTCGTGACCTTCTTCAGGCGCTCCTCGAAGTCGCCGCGGTAGCGGGAGCCGGCGATGAGCGACCCGAGGTCGAGCGTGTAGAGCTGCTTGTCCTTCAGCGTCTCCGGCACGTCGCCGCGGACGATCGCCTGCGCGAGGCCCTCGACGACGGCGGTCTTGCCGACGCCCGGCTCGCCGATCAGCACCGGGTTGTTCTTGGAGCGGCGCGACAGGATCTGCATGACGCGCTCGATCTCCTTCTCGCGCCCGATCACCGGGTCGAGCTTGTTGTCGCGCGCGGCCTGGGTGAGGTTGCGGCCGAACTGGTCGAGGATCTGGCTACCGGCCTGCGCGGTGGTCTGATCGTTGCCGCCGACCTGGACCTGCTCCTTGCCCTGGTACCCGGAGAGGAGCTGGATGACCTGCTGGCGCACGCGGTTGAGGTCGGCACCCAGCTTCACGAGCACCTGGGCGGCGACGCCCTCGCCCTCACGGATGAGGCCGAGCAGGATGTGCTCCGTGCCGATGTAGTTGTGGCCGAGCTGCAGCGCCTCGCGGAGGCTGAGCTCCAGCACCTTCTTCGCGCGCGGCGTGAACGGGATGTGGCCGGTCGGCTGCTGCTGGCCCTGGCCGATGATGTCCTGGACCTGCTCGCGCACGGCGTCGAGCGAGATGCCGAGCGACTCGAGGGCCTTGGCGGCGACGCCCTCGCCCTCGTGGATCAGGCCGAGCAGGATGTGCTCCGTCCCGATGTAGTTGTGGTTCAGCATCTTGGCCTCTTCCTGGGCCAGGACGACGACACGGCGGGCTCGGTCGGTGAATCTCTCGAACATGTCTACTCCTCGTTCGACACCGTTGCAGGTTCGGCGTCGATACAAAGAGAGTAACCACCGGTCCCCCCGTCCCGCGGCCCTGTTCGCCCTGGGCGTGACGGGTCTCAGGCGACGCCAGGCTTGGGCGGAGTTCAGCCCTGGCGGGCGGGAAGCGTCAGGGTCTGATCGGGCAGTTCGACGCTCACCTCTGCCGTCTTCGAGGTGCCGTCGGGGGTGGCGAACACGGTCGTGTGCGGCATGTAGTCGTGGGTGCAGATGCCGCCGGGCGCTGGGGCGAGCGTCGCGGCGATCTTCGTCGCGCTCGACGAGCGGATGTGGTCGACCTTCGGCGGGCAGGTGGACGACCCGTAGAGCACGATCGCGATGCGGGCGCCGTCCTCCATCCAGACGGCCCACGAGGAGCCGCCGGCGCTGCTGGCCGGCGCCTCGACACCCTTCGGCTCGCCCGCGTAGTCCTCCACGGGACGGCCAGGGGCCGACGTGCATCCGGCGAGCGCGGCGACGACGGAGAGCGCCGCCACGGCGGGCAGGAGGCGGGCGCGGGTCGAGGGCACGCGCCCATTCTAGGAGGGCGGTTCTGTGAGCGCCGTGCGCGCCTAGGATGCCGCTATGAGCAACCTGGAACGGGATCCGGCCGAGGTCGTGGCGGGCGCCGCCGTGCTCGACGACGCCGGCGTCGAGTTGCTGGAGCCGCGGGACGTCCCGCTCGGCGGCCCACGGGCGATGACCGTCCGGCGCACGCTGCCGCAGCGCCGCCGCTCGCTCATCGGCGGCTGGTGCTTCATCGACCATTACGGTCCGGATGACGTCGCCGCCACCGGCGGGATGCGCGTCCCGCCGCACCCGCACACCGGCCTGCAGACGGTCAGCTGGCTGTTCGAGGGCGAGATCGATCACCGCGACAGCGTCGGCAGCCACGCGCTCGTGCGCCCTGGCGAACTCAACCTGATGACGGCCGGCCGCGGGATCAGCCACTCGGAGGTGTCGACGCCCGGCACCCGCCGGCTGCACGGCGTCCAGCTCTGGGTGGCGCTCCCCTCGGCGTCTCGGGATGTCGCCCCGTTCTTCGAGCACCACGCCCCGGTGGCCGGCCGCCTGGGCGCCGCGACGGTGCGCACCTTCGTCGGATCGCTGGCCGGCAGCGGCACGACAGCCACCGTGTTCTCCCCGCTGGTGGGCGCCGAGCTGCTGGTGCCGGGCGAGGAGACCGTGGAGGTGCCGCTCGACGCGTCGTTCGAGCACGGCATCCTGGTCGACACGGGCGAGGTGGCGGTGGACGGCTTGTCCGTCCCGGTGTCGCACCTCGCATACCTGTCGCCCGGCCGTGGAAGCGTCACCGTGGCCGCCGCGACGCCGACGCGCGTCGTGCTGCTCGGCGGCGAGCCCCTCGGCGAGCAGATCGTGATGTGGTGGAACTTCATCGGCCGCAGCCATGACGAGGTCGTCGCCTTCCGGGCCGACTGGCAGGACGAGGTCATCGCGGGCGCCGAGCCGCACGGCCGCTTCGGCACCGTCGAGGGCTACGAGGGCGCTCCGCTCCCCGCTCCCGAACTCCCGACGGTCCGGCTGCGCCCACGCGGCTGAGTCGATCACCGGGTCTTCGTCCACAGGCCGCGCTCTCTCGCGGGTTCTCCACAGATCTCCCGCCGCGCTCTTCCGCACCTCCCGCCGGGCCACAATGGACCCATGCATGCAATTCCATTGCTTTCGCATGCACCCACCCGTACACTCGATCACATGGGAGTCACCGTGCAAGTCAGAGATCTGGATCCGGCGGTCAACGACCGACTGAAGGGAGCGGCGGCGGCCAAAGGCCTGTCGTACTCCGAGTACCTGCGACGCGAGTTGACGCGTATCGCCGAGAGGCTGCGCATCGACGAGCGATGGAGAGAGGT
The DNA here is from genome assembly GCA_003367665.1 of Leifsonia sp. ku-ls. Taxonomy (GTDB): domain Bacteria; phylum Actinomycetota; class Actinomycetes; order Actinomycetales; family Microbacteriaceae; genus Leifsonia. The sequence continues at coordinate 39,852 of QKXI01000020.1, forward strand.
GTCGGCAGAAGCTCGCTCTCGGGCGGAGCTGCCGAGCGCGCCGGTCGAGCCGGTCGAGCCGTGGCGCCCCTTGGGAATGACGACCGAGGAGATCGTCGCCTCCGTCCGCGAAGACCGCGACAGCCGATGAAATCCGCCGTCGTCGACTGCAGCGCCGTGGTCCGCCTCTTGGAGACCCACGGCCCTGCTGTCTTTCGCGAGCACCCGGAACTCGAGGAGTGCATCCTCGTGGCGCCGCATCTGCTCGATCCCGAGTTCCTCAGCACCATGCGGCGACATGCCATGCGCCACCGCGACCGCCCCGCCGTTCACGAGCGATTCATCCTCGCGTTCCAAGCGCTCGACATCATGCGCATGGAGCACGGGCCGCTCTGGGAGTACGCCTGGCGCTGGCGAGAGAATCTCAGCGCCTACGACGCCATGTATGTGGCGCTTGCGCACGTGCTGGAGGTTCCGCTCCTCACGGCCGACGAACGGCTGGCCACCGCGGCGCACGGCCTGTGCGAGGTGCGTCGTGTCCACGAACTCGCGGCGGCGTGAGGCGTCATGGCCGGGGCAGAGGCGGGTGCGACCCTACTGCAGGGCGGACGTGAGGCGCGCGAGATTGTCGAGCACGGTGGAGCGCAGGGGCTGCTTCATCCACTCCTCGAGTGTGAGTTCGCGGCTGTCGCGGCGGTAGCCGTCCTCCACCTTGCGCATCTCCTCGACGAACGAGCGACCGCGCACCATGAGGGAGACCTCCATGTTGAGCTGGAACGAGCGCATGTCCATGTTGCTCGACCCGATGACGGCCACATCGTTGTCGATCGTGAAGTGCTTGGCGTGCAGGATGTACGGCGCCTTGTACATCCAAATCCGCACGCCCGCGCGCAACAGCGCCTCGTAGTACGACCGCTGTGCGTGGTACACGAGCGCCTGGTCGCCGATCTCGGAGACGAACAGGTCGACCGAGATGCCGCGCTGCACGGCCGACGTGATCGCCATGAGCATGGCGTCGTCCGGCACGAAGTAGGGCGAGGTGATGACGATGCGCTCCTGCGCGTAGTACAGCAGCGCGAGAAACAGCCGCAGGTTGTTCTCGCCCGCGAACCCGGGGCCCGACGGCACGACCTGGGCGTCCAGCTCGTCCGGGTCGATCTCGTCGGTGATCGGCTCGCTCTCGCGCTGCAGCAGCTCGTCGGTCTCGCTGTACCAGTCGGTGATGAAGATCGCGTTGAGGCCGGCGACGATCGGGCCCTCGAGGCGCACGATGAGCTCCTTCCATTTGAGCCCGCGCCGGAGGTTCGACTTCTTGTTGTAGCTGCGGTCGATGATGTTCTGCGACCCCATGAACGCCACGCGGCCGTCGACGATCAGCAGCTTGCGGTGGTTGCGCAGGTCGGGCCGCTGGTACTTGCCCTTGAGCGGCTGCACCGGCAGCATCAGCTGCCACTTCGCGCCCATCGCGGTGAGTCGTCTCGTGGTGCGCTTGTAGTCGGGAGTGCGCAGCGACGCGATGTGGTCGAGCAGCACCCGCACGGTCACCCCGCGCTTCACCGCGTCCTCGAGCGCGTCGAAGAAGGGGCCGGTCGTCCTGTCCAGCGACAGGATGTAGAACTCGACGTGCACGTAGCGCTTGGCCTTGCGGATCTCCTCGGCCATCGCGTTCAGCGAGCCCTCGTAGTCCCCGTTGAGCGTCGCCCGGTTGCCACCGACGAGCGGCATGGCGCCGAGCTTGCGATTGAGCTCCACCACGCCCTCCAGCCACGGCGGCCAGGGGTGGTCGCGCCGCACACGCTCGATGCCCTCCGTGCTGTCGATGATGAAGCGGTTGATCTCCTCCTGCTTCTGCCTCCGCCGCTTCGGGAGCTTGTAGCTGCCGATGAGCAGGAAGAACAGGATGCCGAGGTACGGGATGAGGAAGATGGCCAGCAGCCACGCGGTCGCCGACGTCGGCTTGCGGTTGCGCGGCACGATGATGATCGCCAACACACGGATGACGAAGTCGACGAGCAGAGCGAGCCAGATGGAGACCGAGACCCAGAATCCCGTCTCCATGCACACGTCCCTCCGGCGAAGTCAGAGGGACGCGGACGCGTCCCCAGAGCTACCGTATCGGCTGCGCACGACGCGCGGCAGACATCACGGCTTGGGAGCAAGACCGCGCCGGGCGCGCTCCTGCGCCTCCAGCCGGTTGTATGCCTTCCGCTCGTTGCGGTCGGCGCGCACGATGAAGCGCATGATCGCCCAGAACAGCAGGCCGACCAGGACGGTCGGGGCGAGCGCCCAGACGATGCCACCGAGGATGTCGTTCATGTCCCGCCCATCGTAGCGTCGCGGCCTGGGAGCCTACTTGACCAGCGGGAACAGGATCGTCTCGCGGATGCCGAGACCCGTGAGGGCCATCAGCAGGCGGTCGATGCCCATGCCCATGCCGCCGGTCGGCGGCATGCCGAACTCGAGAGCGCGCAGGAACTCCTCGTCCAGACGCATGGCTTCGTTGTCGCCCGCGGCCGCGAGCTTCGCCTGCTCGACGAAGCGCTCGCGCTGCACGACGGGGTCGACCAGCTCGGAGTACCCGGTGGCGAGCTCGAAGCCACGCGTGTAGAGGTCCCACTTCTCGACGACGCCCTCACGCGAGCGGTGCGCGCGCACCAGGGGGCTGGTGTCGACGGGGAAGTCCATGACGAAGGTGGGGCGCACGAGGTCGGTCTTGACGTAGTGCTCCCACAGTTCCTCGACGTACTTGCCGGCGAGCGGGTGCTCGATCTCGATGCCGGCGAGCGCGGCCAGCTCGCGCAGGCGCTCCATCGGCGTCTCGGGCGTGATCTCCTCGCCGATAGCGTCCGAGAGGCTGTCGTACATGCGGATGCGGTCCCACTCGCCGCCGAGGTCGTACTCCGTTCCGTCGGCCCACGTGACGACGTGGGAGCCCGAGACGGCGACCGCGGCATCCTGGATCAGCGTCTGCGTGAGGTCGGCGATCGAGTTGTAGTCGCCGTACGCCTGGTACGCCTCCAGCATCGCGAACTCCGGCGAGTGGGTGGAGTCGGCGCCCTCGTTGCGGAAGTTCCGGTTGATCTCGAACACCCGGTCGATGCCGCCGACCACGGCGCGCTTGAGGTACAGCTCCGGCGCGATACGCAGGTACAGCTCGGTGTCGAACGCGTTGGAGTGCGTGACGAACGGGCGCGCGGACGCACCGCCGTGCATCACCTGCAGCATGGGCGTCTCGACCTCGACGAAGTCGCGCTCGGCGAATGTGCGCCGCAGGCTCGCGACGGCCTTGGCGCGGTCGAGCACGGTCTTGCGCGCCTGCTCGCGAGCGATCAGGTCGAGGTAGCGGGCGCGTACCCGCGTCTCCTCGCTCAGCTCGTTGTGCAGGTTGGGCAGGGGCAGGAGCGCCTTCGCGGCGATCCGCCACTCCGTGGCCATCACCGACAGCTCGCCGCGGCGGCTGGAGATCACCTCGCCGGAGACGAACACGTGGTCGCCGAGGTCGACGAGCTCCTTCCAGGCGTCGAGCGACTCCTGGCCCACCTCTGCGAGCGAGACCATGACCTGGATGCGCGAACCGTCTCCCGACTGCAGCACGGCGAAGCACAACTTGCCGGTGTTCCGCAGGTGCACGACGCGGCCGGCGATGCCGACGACCTCGCCCGACGCCTCGTCGGCCTGCAGGTGCTCCCACGCCGCACGGACCGCGGGGATGGTCGTGGTGACGGGCACCTGCACCGGGTAGGCGCCGCCGCCCGCGTCGACCGCTTCGGCGATCAGGCGATCGCGCTTGCTGAGCCGGACCGCCTTCTGCTCGCTGACGTCCTCCTCGCCGGCGTCGGCGGTCTCGAGGTCGGCCGCGGTGGTCTGCGCGTCGGTCATCGCTGTCTTTCCTTGTCGAAGGGGGCGGTCGGTCGGGGGCGGGTCATCGGTCACGTCGTGATGCGCTGGTTGTCGATCAGCCGGGTCGTTCCGACCCGGGCCGCGATCAGCATCAGAGCGGGGCCGTGGTGATCAGGCGACGCCTCCCGGAAGCTCTCCGGGTCGACGATCGCGAGATAGTCCAGCTTAACCGCCGGTTGCGCCTCGATGCGCGCGCGGGCCGCCGTGAGGGCGGAGTCGACGCCGTCGGCGGCCGCCTCGGCGCCGGCGGCGAGCGCCTGGGAGAGCGTGACGGCGGCGAGCCGGTCGTCGGCGCCGAGGTAGCGGTTGCGGCTCGAGAGGGCGAGGCCGTCGTCCTCGCGGACGGTGTCGACGACGGCGATCGTGACCGGAAGGTTGAGGTCGTCGACCATGCGGCCGATGACGTGCACCTGCTGGGCGTCCTTCTGGCCGAAGACGGCGACGTCGGGTTGGACGATGTTGAACAGCTTGGTCACGACGGTCAGCACGCCGTCGAAGTGCCCGGGCCGTGAGGCGCCCTCGAAGAGGGTGCCGGACTCCCCCGCGGTGACCCGCGTCTCCGACGGACCCGCCGGGTACATCTCGGCGGCCGTCGGCGCGAAGACGATGTCGGCGAGCCCCTCCAGGGCGACGACGTCCGCGTCGAGGGTGCGGGGGTAGCGGTCGAGGTCTTCGCCCGGTCCGAACTGCAGCGGATTCACGAAGATCGACACCACCACGATGCCGCCGAGGTCGCGGGCACGGGACACCAGCCGCAGGTGCCCCTCGTGGAGCGCGCCCATCGTCGGCACCAGGACCACGCGGCCGGCCGGTGCGTCGACGGGGCCGTCCTGCCGGGCCGTCCGGCGGGCCTCGGCGATCCGCGCGCGCAGCGCCGCGATGGTGGTGATGATCTCTGGCATGCTCGTCCCTCCGACCGGTCGTCCACCGGCCGGATCAAGGCTACTCGCCGCGGAGGAACCAGCCGCGGCCGTCGTCGCCGGCGCCCGGGGCGTCGCCGCCCTCGAGCGCGTCGAGCACGTCCAGGTCGAGCCGGGAGGGGGCGCCGGCGCGCGTGAGCGCGTTGTCGACGGCGGACCGGATCAGCGAGCTGAGGAACGAACCCGGGTTCTCCACCCCGATGCCCTGCAGCAGCCCGGTGGCCTGCTCGACGATGGAGCGGGAGAACGAGGTCGCCGTCGCGATCGCCTCCGCGTACGCCGCCCGATCGGTCTCGGCGACCACGACCGGCTCTCCACCCATCTCCACCACGAGCGCCTGCGCGATCGGCAGCACGGCCGCGGGCGCGGTGACGGCGAAGTAGCTCTCGGCGAGCCGCGCCAGGTCGAGGCTGGTGCCGGTGAACTCGAGCGCAGGATGGATCGCCAGCGGGATCGCACCGGCCGCGGCCGCCGGCGCGAGCACCTCGATCCCGTGGTCGGCGGCGGTGTGCAGCACGATCTGGCCCGGCTGCCAGGTGCCCGTGGCGGCGAGACCCGCCACCAGTCCGGGCAGCTCGGACCCCGGCACGGCGAGGATGACGAGCTCGCTGCGCTCCACCAGGGTCGGGACGTCGAGCAGCGGCACGTTCGGCAGCATCCCCTCGGCACGCTCACGGCTGGCCTCGGAGACCGCCGAGACGCCGACCAAGGCATGCCCGGCCCCGGCGAGGGCCAGCCCGAGCACGGGACCGACCCGGCCCGCGCCGACGATGCCGACCCCCAGCCGACCGGAACGCTGCGACGGTGGGCGCGTGGACGGGTGCATCAGTGTTCCTCCTCCGAGGATGCGATGGGCGGCGGCAACACCCGCGGAGCCGCCAGCGGGGCGCCGCTTGTGGACGGGCGCATCACGGCTCTTCCTCTTGCGGGCGGAGGGGCGCGGCCGGCGGGCCCGCGGGCGGGGTACCGCGTTCGGCGGCCGAAACGGCCGGCCGCCCATCCCCCGACCCTGCCGAACCGGCGGCGCCCCAGCGGTGGCTGCGGTCGGCCTCCGCGGCGGCGACCGCGCGCGCGGCGACCTCCTCGAACAGCCGGACACCCGTCGGTCCGTCGATCGCCGCCAGCCGCGGCCGGACCGGGCCGGAGACCGTGTGGAAGCGCGCCTCGGAGAGGCGCAGGGCGGTCTCGATCGGGCCCTGCTGGAGCTCCAGGCTCTGGAGGCGGGCGAGCGGCACGATGGCGAGGCTCCGCCAGACGAAGCCGCGGCGCAGCAGGACGGCGTCGTCGAGCAGCAGGTAGCCGGTGCGCCGCCACGAGAGCGGACGTAGCCACGCCGCGCGGCGCGGGCTGCCGACGAAGCCGTCCCGGCCCGACGAGACCATTCCGGCCTCGATCGTGCGCCGCTGCTCCTCCGTCGCGAGCCCCGGCAGGACGAGGGACAGCACGCGGGAGACGTCCGCGGCGTCGCCGACCGGGAGCATCGTCGTGTTCGGCTGGCCCGCCGCGCCCTTCTCGCGCGAGTGGCCCGCGGTGTCGATCCGGATCTGCCACCAGCCGAACGGCCGCCACAGCAGCGGCTGCAGGACCTCGACGGCGTGGATGCGGCCGGGCGGCAGGGTCTCGTTGCTCGTGCTGAGCAGGCCGAAGCCGACACGGACGCCGTCCGGCGTACCGGCGATCGAGTATCGCAGCGACTTGGTGAACCGGTTGATGTAGAAGCTCGCCGAGCCGATCAGGCCGGGGAGCACGACGATGAGCAGCCAGGCGGACCCGGTCGAGGCGCCCCAGACGAGGAACGCGACGACGATCACCACGAACATGGTGAACCCGCTGAGCAGGAGCGAGCCGAGGAGCCGCAACGGCGGGATCCTGACCACCGACTCCGGCGGAGCGGCGTTCGGGTCGAGCTCCGGCGCGAGGAACTCGTTCACCCGGCGCCCCACCAGATCGCCGACCCCGGCCACCCGGGAGGCCCCGGGCAACCCCGCCGTCCCAGCGCCCGCCGCGCCCTGACCGGATGCCGCCCAGCCCGGCGCCCCGGCCGCCGACGCACCACCGGGCGCCACACCACCCGGCGACCCGGCCGCTGACGCACCACCGGACGCCACACCACCCGGCGCCCCAGCGGCCGCCACGCCCGGCGCCCCGGCCTCCG
>QKXI01000003.1 GCA_003367665.1 Leifsonia sp. ku-ls
GCAAGACCGGCCACCCAGGCGCCGGCGGTCGCGGCGAGCGCGGCGGCCGTGGTCCACAGCGCGGCACGGGCGAGGCGCAGCGGCGAGACCGCGAGCAGCGCCCGCGCCTCCGCGGCTTCCCGCTCCTGCTGGCGGCGGCGCTCCTTCGCCCAGTGCAGGTCGCGCTCGTGGCGCCGGGCGAGCAGCTGGGCCCGGTCGTGGGCATGGTTGTAGGTGGTGGTGTGCACGATACGTCCTTCGCGGTTCGGATCTCCCGCGGGCCGATATCGGGTCGGGTTCCGCGGGGCTCAGGCAGTAACTCTGGTGTGACATCGGCGAGCATAGCCAGAAAGACGGTTCTGTGGGTCATTTGGAGGACATCTATCTGTACCCCAATCCGGGCGACACGGAGGCGTAACACGGCGCTGTTATGGTGAGGTCTCCGAGGGACTCGGGGAGGGAACGCATGCGGAGACCCGCCGTCGCGGTGATCGTGGCGATCGTCGCCGTGCTGGCCGCCGCCGCCATCGGCGCCGGCCTCGCCCGCCAGGCCGCGATGAACGCGCAGAACGCCGCCGCCGCGCCGACCTCCACCGCGACGCCCACCCCGTCCACCACGCCGCAGGCGGCCGCCTTCGCGTCCCCGCGGCTCTACCTCGACCCGAACACCGAGGCGGCCGCGGCGCAGAAGCGGCTGCAGCAGCAGGGCGACACCGCGGGCGCCGCCCTCGCCGGGCGCATCGCCGCCGTGCCGACCGCCGTCTGGCTGGGCGAGTGGTTCCAGGGGGACCGACTGGTGACCGAGCTCCGGAACGACCTCGCCGACGCCCGCGCGCAGGGTGCGACGCCGGTGTTCGTGGCCTACGGCATCCCGAATCGGGACTGCGGCGGCTACTCGAAGGGCGGACTGGCCGCCGACCAGTATCTGCCGTGGATGCGCACCATCGCGTCCACCCTGAAGGGCAGCCACGCCGTGGTGCTGCTGGAGCCGGACTCGCTCGCCATGCTGTCCTCAGCCAAGTGCGCCGGCTCGGCCGAGGTCCGGCTGCCGCTGCTCCGCTCCTCCGTGGAGCTGCTGGAGTCGGCCGGGGTCGCGACCTACCTCGACGGCGGCAACGCGCGCTGGCTCTCGGCCACCGACCAGGCCGCCTGGCTGGAGCGCGCGGACGTGCAGCGCGCGCACGGCTTCTTCACCAACGTCTCCAACTTCGACACGACGTCCCGAGAACGCGACTATGCGGGCCGCCTGTCGTCGAAGGTGGGCTGGAAGCACTACGTCATCGACGTCTCCCGCAACGGGAACGGCTGGACCGGCACCTGGTGCAACCCGCCCGGCGCCGCACTCGGCGAGGCCCCGCGCGTGACGGAGGGCGACGGCGGCAAGCTCGACGCCCTGCTCTGGGTGAAGCATCCCGGGGTCAGCGATGGCAGCTGCAACGGCGGCCCCGCCGCGGGCGTGTGGTGGCAGCAGGGGGCCGCAGCGCTCGCCACGGGGGCCAAGGGATGACGGCCGACGGCTGCGCGCAGCTGGCCGAGACCTGCGCCCGCGTCGCCGCGCGCACCGACTCCCCCGGGGCCTTCCTGCGCGAGCTCGGGCGCGAGGCCGCGGGCGTCCGTCGCGGGCCGCTCTGGCCGCTGGACGCCGGCCGCGGCGGGACCAACCGCCTCCGCGGCCGTGGTTTCCGCCGGCATGTGGACGACGGCACGGAGGGTCAGGCTCGGCACTTCGCCGGGATCGTCGCGGTGGCCGTGCACATCGGCCCCCGACTGACGCGCTGGCTGTCGATCCACATCGGACGGGATGCGCCCGACAGCGCGGACGGCCGGCTCACCGACGAGGCGCTGGACTTCGTCCGGCTGATCCGCGCCGGAGAGCTCGCGCCGGCTGACGCGGATGCGTGGGTGCGCTCCACGATCTGCGGGGCCGGCGACTAGCCGAGCAGCTCCTCCAGCCGGTCGAGCTGCTGGCTCCAGCCGGGTTCGAGCCCGGCGACCATGGCTGCGGCAGCGGCGTCGGCACCTGCGGCCGTGATGTGCACGCGCAGCGCGGTGCCGTCGCCGGAGGGCTCGAGTCCGGCATCCACGACCACCTCGAAGAACGGCCGCCCCGCTTCGTCGAGCGGCGACAGCTCGAACACGATCCGGCGGCCCGCCTCCACCGAGCGCACGAGCCCGGCGGACGCGTACTCGGCGCCGTCGCCCTCGCGCAGCACCAGCTCGACCGCTGCGCCGGCGCGGGCGGCGACGGAGGCGCGCACGACCGCGAAGTGCCGGGGAGCCCACCAGCGCGCGGCCTCGACCGGGTCCGTCCACGCCCGCCACACGGCTTCCGGCGACGCGGCGACCGTGCGCTCGAGCAGGATGTCGGCCGTCGCTCCGGCCGACCGGACCGCGGCGGCGTACCGCTGCAGCGCGTCATCGTCCGCCGTGGCGGAGGCGAGCGCACCGAGCCACTCGGCGAGCTCGCGGAGCGCGTCGCGGTCGAGTCGGGCGAGCCGTCGGCGGCCGAGCCGCTCGACCACGATGACGCCGACCGCTTCGAGCACCTGCAGGTGCTTCGTGGTCTGCGGCTGCAGCGCCCCGAGCTCGGCCGCCACCTCACCCACCGTGCGCGGACCGCTGGCGAGCAGGGTCAGGATGCGGAACCTCGTCGGCTCCCCGATCGCCGCCAGCGCCTGCTGAAGGTCCATATGATCTCCCTCTTGACACATTCGTCGCAACGAATATATCGTCTCCCCCGTACCGACGCAATTCGACGAGGAGGACCGCACCATGAAGACCATCGAACGCACCGTCGCGGCAGCGCCCGAGACCGTGTGGGAGCTCTGGACCACCGCCGACGGCATCTCCCGCTGGTGGGCGCCCGACGGCTTCCGCACCGAGGTCGAGCGCATCGACCTCCGCCCCGACGGCGAGCTCGTCTACACGATGACCGCGGAGGACCCGGCGCAGGTCGCGTTCCTGGAGCAGAACGGCCTCCCGCTCAGCACGCGGGCCCGCAAGGTGTTCACCGAGCTGCAGCGACCCACGCTGCTCGCCTACCGGTCGGTGATCGACTTCGTGCCCGACCACGAGCCCTACGAGCAGCTCACGGTCGTCGACCTGGAGCCGGCGGGCGACGGCACACACGTGACGATGCAGGTGGAGGAGCTGCACGACGACATCTGGACCGATCGTCTCCTCGCCGGCCGCGCCAACGAGTTGGACAACCTCGCCCGGCTGGTCTCCTGACCGGCCGCGACCCTCAGCGCAGCAGCGCCCGGAACCCCGTGTAGTCGGCTAGACGCGCCAGCCCCTGGGTCGTGTGCGACGCGTGACGGCCGACCACGACGACCCGGGCGCCGGAGGCGACGGCCGCCGCGAGGCCCGCCTCCGCATCCTCGAACACGACGCAGTCCTCGACCGGGACGCCGAGCAGGGCGGCCGCTCGGCGGTAGCCCTCGGGGTCCGGCTTGCCCCTGCTGACGTCCTCCGCGGCGACGAGCACCTCGGGCACCGGGACCCCGGCCGCCCGCAGCCGCGCGACGGCCAGCTCCCGGGGAGCGCTGGTCACCACCGCAACCGGCGCGCCGTCGGCGATCAGACCTTCCAGCAGCGCGACGGCGCCGGGGATCTGCACGATGCCGTCCGTCCTGGTCACCTCTTCTGCCACCAGGTCGGAGACGAGCCCGTCGCGCTCGGCGACGCTCAGCTCCGGCAGGAAGTGGGCGATGGTGTCGACCGCCTGCCGTCCGTGCGCGTACGCCAGCAGCGCTGCGGGGTCGATGCCGTGGCGTTCGCCGAACGACGTCCACACGGCCTCCACGACCGGCGTCGAGTCGACGAGCGTGCCGTCCATGTCGAACAGGAAACCGGCCGCCTCGATACTCTCCACGGTTCGAGCTTACGAGACCGGGGAGGCGAGGCGGCCGGGAGCGGACGGGACCCATCCCACGCTGCTGCACGACCGCAGCGGGTCTCCTCCGCGACGTCCCCGCCCGGCCGACCGTGCGGCCGGCCGGGCGGGACGGGTCACTGCTCCGACACCGGCGCCCACGCACCGGTCGGAACGGCCTCGTCCGCGGCCGCCGCACCGAAGCGCTCCAGGCGGAAGGCCTCGAGCACCGGGGACGCCTTCCCGGTCACGATCTCCTCGGCGGCCAGCTCGCCGAGCGCCAGCCCGAGGGTCGCGCCGGAGTGGGTGAACAGGGTGTACAGACCCTCGATGGAGGGCACCGGCCCGGCCACCGGGTCGCCGTCGCCCGGGATCGGCTTGAGGCCGGCGCCGATGCGGTCCGCCTCCAGGCGCGGGTTGCCGGCGATCACCTTTGAGGCCTCGTCGAGCAGGCCCTGCACCGACGACTCGGGAACGGTGATCGTGCCGTCGTCCGCGATCTGCACGGTCCGCTCCGCCCAGTCGGCGTCGAGCACGAGGCGGCCGTCCGGCGTCGGCCGCACGGCGACGCGCGGAGTGTTCAGCACGGTCCGGTGCTCGACGTCCACCGGCTTGGTGAACACGACGAAGGCGGCGGGCGTCGCGTCGGGCACCGTCACGCCGAGACGGGCCAGCTGCGCGGGCACCGACGGCCCGGTCGCCAGCACGACCGCGTCGGCGGGGAGGCGCGTGCCGTCGGCGAGGACCACCCCGACCGCGACACCGTCCTGCACGTCCACGGCCGCCTCGCCCGCGTTGTCGATGACCTTGGCGCCCGCGGCCGTGGCCTCCTCGATCAGGTCCGCGATGAGGTCGGGGAGGCTGACCCAGCCCTCTCCGGCGTTGAAGATGGCGCCCTCCTCGGCCACGGCGGAAGGGTCGACGTCCGGCGCGATCCGGGCGACGTCGGCGCGGTCGACCCAGACGCTGTCGTAGCCGTTCGCCCGCTCGAACTCGAACGTGCGGCGGAAGCTCTCGCCCTCGCCTGCCCACTTCATCGCGCCGTCGAAGTGGAGGTAGTCGCGGCTGCGCGGGTGCCGCTCGCGCCAGGTGCGGTAGCGGTCGAGCGCAACCAGGCGGAGGTAGTGGTAGGCCGCGCTGCGGTCGCCCGACGAGTTCAGCCACGCGATCGAACGGCCGGAAGCGCCGTCGGCGAGAGCGCCCGCCGTCACGAGCGTCACCCCCGCGCCCTGGCGGGCGAGCTGCGCGGCGGTGGAGGCGCCGAGGATGCCGCCGCCGAGGACGACGACGTGTGCGGGGCGGGGATGGGACATGTGGTGCTTCCTTCTCTCGTTATCGTTCTGCATTCGATTGCCGCTCAGCGCGTCGCGGCGTACGCCCGCGCCGACCCGATGAGGTCGAGCACGGCGATCGGCCCTGCCGGGTCTACGGGCAGCGGTCCCCCGCCGCGCAGGGCGGCGGCGAGCTGCCGGTAGAAGCCGGCGTAGTCCCCCGACGCGAGCGGCAGCTCGTCGGGGTGGGCGTCCGTCCCGACGCGCGCCGGGGCGGTGGCCCGGCCGAGGCGCGGGTCGCCCGGACGCATCCCGCCGGCGAGCTGCGCCTCCTGCGGGTCGAGTCCCCACGAGACGAACCCGGCACGGGAGCCCAGCACCCGGAAGCGTGGGCCGACGATGGGCGCGACCGCGCTCATCCACAGCTGGCTCGTGACGCCCGCGTCGTGCTGGAGGACGACGAGCGCGTCGTCGTCGGCGCCGCCGCCGCGGCGGTTGCGCACCTCGGCGTGGCTCACGGTCGCCAGCCCGAAGAGCAGCAGCGCCTGGTCGATCAGGTGGGCGCCGAGGTCGAACAGGATGCCGCCTCCCTCGCCCGCGCCCGTCGTCGACTTCCAGGAGTCGTCGACCGACGGCTTCCACCACTCGAAGCGGGACTCGAAGCGCCGGACCTCGCCGAGCGAGCCGTCCGCGACCACCCGCTGCAGCGTCAGGAAGTCGCCGTCCCAGCGGCGGTTCTGGAAGACCGTGAAGGGCACGCCGGCGACCTGCGCGCGCTCGACGAGAGCGCGACCGGAGGCGGCGTCCGGGGCGAACGGCTTGTCGACGACCGTCGCGATGCCGGCGTCGATCGCCGCCGCGGCGTGCTGAACGTGCAGCGGCGTCGGCGAGGCGACGACCACCAGGTCGAGCCCGGGGTGCGCGAGCAGCGCATCCACGTCGGGCACCGCGACGGCGCCGGGATGGTCGGCGCCCAGCCGGTCCGCCTGCGACGTCACCACCGCCGCCAGCTCGAAGGCCGGGTCGGCCGCGAGGAACGGCGCGTGGAACACCCGCCCGGCGACGCCGTACCCGATCAGGCCGACCCGGATCGGCGCCGCGGCGCTCACAGCACCTCCGAGAGGAAGCGCTGCAGCCGCGGGCTCTGCGGCCGGTCGAACAGGTCGTCCGGCCGTCCGGCCTCGACGACACGGCCCTCGTCCATGAAGACGACCTGGTCGGCCACCTTACGGGCGAAGTTCATCTCGTGCGTGACGACGACCATGGTCATGCCGCGGCGGCCGAGGTCGGCCATCAGGTTCAGCACGCCCTTCACGAGCTCGGGGTCGAGCGCGCTGGTGACCTCGTCGAACAGCATCACCTCCGGCTCCATGGCGAGGGCCCTGGCGATGGCGACGCGCTGCTGCTGGCCGCCGGAGAGGTCGCGCGGGCGGTGGTCCATCCGCTCGCCGAGGCCTACCTCGATCAGGCGCTCCTCGGCGATGCGCTTCGCCTCGGCCTTCGGCATCCGCTTGACGCTGCGCAGCGCGAGCATGACGTTCTGCAGCGCCGTGTGGTCGGGGAACAGGTTGAAGTGCTGGAAGACCAGGCCGATGCGGCGCCGCAGCACGTCGGGCTTCGTGCCGAGGATGCTCTCGCCGTCGAGCCGGACATCGCCGCTCTTGGGCTCGTGCAGCCGGTTCACGCCGCGGAGCATCGTGGACTTGCCCGAGCCGGACGGCCCGATCACGCACGTGGTGGTGCCCGGCGCGACCGAGATGGTCACGCCGCGCAGCACGTCGATGTCGCCGTAGGCCATCGTCAGGTCGACGAGGTCGAGCGCGGAGCCGCGGAAGTCGGGCGTCTGCTGGGCGGGGAGGGGCGAGGTGTACGTCATGTGTTGCTCCCGAGGGTGATGGGCGCGGGAGGCTGGACCTCGTCCAGCTCGTCCAGGCCGCTCTTCGGCGGCGCCGGCTTGCGGCGTCCGGTGCGGAAACGGTTGTCGAAGTAGTTGACGAGGTGCGTCAGGGGAACCGTGATGACCAGGTAGAACAGGCCGGCCAGCACCAGCGGCGACAGGTTGCCGGTGAGCACCGCGGCGTCCTGCCCGACGCGGAACAGCTCGCGCTCGCCGACCAGCAGGCCGAGGAAGTAGACCAGGCTGGAGTCCTTCACGATCGCGATGAACTGGTTGACCAGCGCCGGCAGCACGCGGCGGATGCCCTGGGGCACCACGACGAGCGCCATGGCCTTCGTGTAGCTGAGGCCGAGCGCGCGGCACGCCTCCAGCTGCCCGCGGTCGACGCTCTGGATGCCGGCCCGGAAGATCTCGCCGATGTACGCGGCGGCGATCAGGGACAGGGCCAGGATGCCGAGCGGGTACGGCGACGGCCCGAAGACCGACTGCGAGAACCGGGCGAAGCCCTGGCCGATGAGCAGGATGGTGAGGATCGCCGGCAGGCCGCGGAACACGTCCGTGTAGATGCGGGCGGGGATGCGCAGCCAGCGCGAGGTGGAGATCCCCATGACGGCGACCACCATGCCGAGCACGACGCCGATGACGGTCGCCGCGATCGAGATGATCAGCGTGTTGACGAGTCCGACGCCCAGCAGCTGCGGGAAGACCTGCAGCATCGACGGGATGTCGAAGAAGGTGTGCGTGATGGTGGTGAGCCAGTCCATGGGGATCTCCCTGCGGGTGTCCGCTCGCTACTTGGAGGGGGTGGGCGTCGAGGACTGCTCCGCCTTCGGCAGGTACTGCTTCGGCATCGGCGAGCCCGGGAACCACTTCTGGTAGAGCTTCTTCCAGGTGCCGTCCTCCATCGCCTCGTGCAGGCCCTTGTTCAGGGCGTTCTTGAGGGCGGTGTTGCCCTTGGCGATGGCGAAGCCGGCCGGTGCGTCGAACGACGGGATGTCCTCCGCGTCCTTGAGCGCCGGGTACTGCGTCACGTAGCTCTTCGCCGCCTCGTAGTCGAGGAAGTGCGCGTCGACCGAGCCGCTGTTGAGCGCCGAGACGGCGGCGTTGTTGTCGGGGAAGCGGACGAGGTTCGCCTTCGGGAAGTTCTTGACCGCGTACGCCTCCTGCAGCGTGCCCTGCACGACGCCGAGGCGCTTGCCGTCGAGGTCCTTCGCCGAGTCGATGCCGCTGGTCTTGGTGGTGAGCACGGTGAGGTAGCCGGCGAGGTAGCCGTCGGAGAAGTCGACCGTCTTCTTGCGCTCCGCAGTGATGCCGATGGCGGCGACGCCGACGTCGAACTGGTGGTTGGCGACGGCGGCGAGGAGGCCGGAGAAATCCTGGCCCGTGAAGACCGGCTTGCCGATGCCGGCGCGCTTCGCGACGTCGGTGAAGAGCTCCACGTCGAAGCCGGTGAACGTGCCGCTGGCGTCGGTGAAGGTGTACGGCTTGGAGTCGCCGAGGCTGGCCACGCGGACGGTGCCGGCCTCGATGAGCCCGTATGGGTTGTCCTTGGTGGCCGAACCGGAGGCGCCGCCTGCGCTGCACGCGGCGAGGACGAGGGCGGCGGAGGCCGCGGCGGCCAGCAGCGCTGCCGGCCGGAGGAGGGTGCGTCGTTTCACTGCGGGTGTCCAATCGTGAGGGGGATGGTCGGCGAGAAACAGGACGTGCGATCCTCGTCGATCTCTTGGTTGCTGAGACCGGTCTCTGGCGATTACACTGAGACCGGTCTCATTTGGTTTTCTGGGACGCTACAACACCTCTCCCGGGTTCGTCAACACGGGATGTGCGAAACAGGAAGGGTCCACCGATGTCCCCACGCCCCGCATCGCGGCGCGCCGTGACCGTCGCCGACATCGCCCGCGCGGCGAAGGTCTCCAAGGCGACGGCGGCCCGCGCCCTCGGCGACTACGGGCAGGTGAGCGACGCGGTGCGCTCGCGCGTGCTCGCCGCCGCGGAGGAGCTCAACTACCGCCCGAACGCGCTGGCCCGCTCGATGAACACCGGCCGGTCGAACACCATCGGCGTCGTCGTCGGCGACATCGAGAACCCGTTCTTCGCCCACGCCATGCGCGGCATCTCCGACGTGGCGAACGCGGCGGGCTACGACGTCATCCTCACCAACTCCGACGAGGACGTGGCGGCGGAGGAGGCCGCCGTCGACGTGCTGCTCGACAAGCAGGTCGACGCCCTCATCGTGGCGCCCGCATCCTCCGCCCGCGTCGCCCACCTCGCCGCGGTCGGCGCGGCGGGACGCCCGCTCGTGCTCCTCGACCGCCGCGCCGACGGCGAGCGCTACGACTCGGTCACCGTGGACAACCGCACCGCGGCCGCCCGCGCCACCGCGGAACTGCTCGCGCAGGGACACCGCCGCATCGCGTTCGTCTCGACGCACGACCACCCCGATGCGACGTACGTCCCCGGCGCGACGATCACCATGTCGAGCGTCGCGGACCGCGTCGACGGCGTGATGGAGGCCCTGCTCGACGCGGGCATCCCCTCCCCCGAGCGCGGCATCCGCCTCGACGCCCGGCGACGCGGCGTGGATGTCGTGACCCGCGAGCTGCTGGAGGGCGACGACCCGGCCACGGCCATCATCGCCTCCGACAGCCTCATCGCCATGTCGGTGTTCCAGACGATTCGGACGCTCGGGTTGCGCATCCCGGAGGACGTCTCCCTGATCGCCTTCGACAACCCGGAGTGGACGGGCATCACCAGCCCGCCGCTGACGGTCGTGGAGCAGCCGATCTACGAGCTCGGCGCGGCCGCCGCGCGCCTGGCGCTGCGGCGCATCCACGGCGAGCGCGTCGAGGACGAGTCCGTCGTCTTCGACGCGGCGCTGCTCCGCCGCGCCTCCGTCGCCGCACCCGCTGCCGCTGCCGCTGCGCCCGCTCTTTCCCCCGCCGATTCGTGACGAATGCGCGCCATTCGGGACGAATCTCATCTATTCGTCACGAATCGCCTCTGCGAGGTGTACGCAGTCTCGCGCCCCTCGGGTCAGGCGGGGAGGTCAGCGACCCGTCTCGCGGGCGGACTGCGCCGCACGCAGGTCGCTGAGCGCGCGGTCCGTCTCGCGGGTGACGGAGCCGCCGCGGGCCAGGATCGCCGCCGGCAGCCAGTCACTGAGCACGAAGCGCCGCTTCGCGACCGGCCGGCCGCCGTTCGTCCGGACCGGGTGCGCCACCCAGCCGTGCTCCATTCCCTGTGTCCACGTCGTGTTTGCCATGACCTTCACGTTACGGACGTAAAGATTCGGACACGAGATGGCCTACGGTCTATCTTCGCAAACATTCAGCCACTACACTGATCGCCATGATCCGATCCGTCGCGGTCCCCCTGATCGACGACTTCGCCATGTTCGAGTTCGGCGTCGTGTGCGAAGTCTTCGGGCTCGACCGCAGCTACGCCGGCCTGGAGCCGTTCGACTTCCGGGTGTGCGCCATCGACCCGCAGACGCCCGTGGCCAGTCCCACCGGCGTGACCCTCACCGTCCCCTACGGGCTCGAGGCGATAGAGGACGCCGACCTCATCGCCGTCCCCGCCGCGACCGTGCGCGACGAGTACCCGCAGGAGTTCCTGGACGCCCTCCGACGCGCCTACGACCGCGGCGCCATCCTGCTCAGCGTCTGCTCCGGCGCCTTTGCGCTCGGCGCCGCCGGACTGCTCGACGGCCGCGACTGCACGACGCACTGGCGCTATGCCGATGCGCTGCAGCGCCGGTTCCCCGAGGCTCGCGTCGACCCCGACGTGCTCTTCGTCGACGACGGCCGCATCATCACGAGCGCCGGCACCTCGGCGGGCATCGACGCCAGCCTCCACCTGGTGCGCCGGGAGCTCGGCAGCGCGGTCGCGAACACGATCGCCCGCAACATGGTCGTCCCGCCTCAGCGTGACGGCGGCCAGCGCCAGTACATCGACAAGCCGGTCAGCGACTGCGAGGACGACACCTTCAGCGAGCTGCTCGACCACCTGACCGACCGCCTCGACGAGGCGCATACCGTCAGCAGCCTGGCCGAACGCGTCCACATGTCGACGCGCAGCTTCTCCCGCCGCTTCGTCGCGGAGACCGGCGTCCCGCCGATGCAGTGGCTGACCACGCAGCGCATCCTCCACGCCCGCCTGCTGCTGGAGACCACCGACCTGCCCATCGACGAGGTCGCGCGTCAGTGCGGCTTCGGCAGCGCCACCCTGCTGCGCCACCACTTCGACGCCGAGGTCGGCGTCCCGCCGACGCGCTACCGGGCGGCCTTCGCGCGGGCCTGACCGCGCCCGACCACGCCGCGCGGCGGGAGGGACGCGTCACGTCGCCGCGGCGCCGGCGGAAGGTCCTCGCCGCGGTAGTGCCGCAGCAGCCGCCGGTTGCGCAGGGTCAGCTCCCCGCACAGCGCGACGGTCACCAGCCCGCAGACGATCACGCCCCACGCGCGCGGGTTCTCCCCCTGCGTCGGGATCGCCACGGCGAGGGCGGCCGTCGAGACGAGGGCGAGCGCCGTCAGCACCGCGCCCGTCCACGCGCGGCGCAGCGCCCTGATGCGGTCCGCTCGGTCTCCCATGCACGGGAAGCTACTCCGCGGCAGCGGTGAACGTAAGACAAACCCGTTGTGAACGCCCGATGAATCGCCCTGACACGAAGAAGCCCCCGCCCGGAGGTCCGGACGGGGGCTCTTCGATCCCGCGGGTCAGTGCTTGAAGGCGTCCTTGATCTTCTCGCCGGCCTGCTTCACGTCGGCCTTGACCTGGTCGCCCTTGCCTTCGGCCTCGAGGCGCTCGTCACCCGTCGCCTTGCCGGTGGCCTCCTTGGCGTTGCCGCCGAGCTTCTCGCCCGCGTTCTCGATCTTGTCGTCGAGTCCCATGACGTCCCCTTTCGTGGTCCGGTTGATTTCGACGCTCCCACCGAGTGCGAGACGCGTCTACCCCGTACGGCCCGGCTGGGAAGTCAACCCGTGATCGCTAGCTGGTCTAGTAATGTGCCCCGGCGATGATTTCAAGGCCTACTCGTGTCCGACCGCCTCCCGGACAATGAGACGGTGAGCACCTACCGCCTCCAGATCTCCCCCTCGTTCACCCTCCGCGACGCCGCACAGGTGCTCGATCACCTCCAGCGCCTCGGCGCGGACTGGGTCTACCTGTCGCCGCTGCTGGAGGCCGAGCCCGGCTCGATGCACGGCTACGACGTGGTCGACCACAGCCGGGTCGACGAGTCGCGCGGCGGCCCCGATGCGCTCCGCGAGTTCTCCGACGCCGCCCACGCCCGTGGGCTCAAGGTGCTCGTGGACATCGTCCCCAACCACATGGGGGTGGCCACCCCTGCGGTGAACGCGTGGTGGTGGGATGTGCTGCAGCACGGCCCGGAGTCGCGCTTCGCCTCCTACTTCGACATCGACTGGGAGTTCGGCCACGGCCGGCTGCGGCTCCCCGTGCTCGGCGACGGCCCCGACGAGGAGGACGCTCTCCGCGTCGAGGACGGCGAGCTGCGCTACTACGACCACCGCTTCCCGGTCGCGCCCGGCACCGAGGGCGGAACCCCGCGCGAGGTGCACGCGCGCCAGCACTACGAGCTCATGTCGTGGCGACGCGCGGACGCCGAGCTCAACTACCGCCGCTTCTTCGCCGTCACCACCCTGGCCGGGCTCCGCGTGGAGGACCAGCAGGTCTTCGACGACACGCACCGCGAGATCGGCCGCTGGCTGCACGAGGGCCTGGTGGACGGGCTGCGCGTCGACCACCCGGACGGCCTGCGCGACCCCGCCCAGTACCTCGAACGGCTCCGCGCCCTCGCCGGCGACGCGCCGATCTGGGTGGAGAAGATCATCGAGGGCGACGAGCGGATGCCCGACTGGCCCGTGCAGGGCACCACCGGCTACGACGCGCTGGCCGTCATCGACCGGGTGTTCGTCGACGCGTCCGGCGAGGGCCCGCTGTCCGCGCTCGCGGGCGAGATCGACGACCGCGAGGAGAGCCAGGACTGGGTCGAGCTGGTGCACCGCCGCAAACGGGCCGTCGCCGACGGCATCCTGCGCTCCGAGGTGCTTCGCGTGGTGCGCGAGCTCGGCGAGGGCACGGACGAGCAGACGGCGGACGCGGTCGCCGAGCTCGCGGCCTGGTTCCCGGTGTACCGCAGCTACCTGCCGTTCGGAGCCGAGTACCTGGAGGAGGCACGGCTCGCCGCCGCCGACTCCCGGCCCGACCTCGTGGACGTCATCGCGCGCATCACCGACCGCCTGGGCGACCGGTTCGAGCAGACCACGGGCGCCGTCATGGCGAAGGGCGTCGAGGACAACGCGTTCTACCGCTTCACCCGCCTGGTCTCGCTCACCGAGGTCGGAGGCGACCCGTCGGAGTTCGCGATCTCGCCGGAGGAGTTCCATCGGAGGCAGGCCGATCGGCAGCGCCGCCTGCCGGAGTCGATGACGGTCCTGTCGACGCACGACACCAAGCGCGGCGAGGACACGCGGGCGCGCATCCACGTGCTGGCCGAGCTGCCGGGCCGCTGGGAGCGCTTCCTGCGCACGGTGCGTGAGCGGGTCGGCTTCGGCGACGGTTCGCTGGAGAACCTGCTCTGGCAGTCGATCGTCGGCGCCTGGCCGGCCTCGCGCGAGCGGCTGCAGGCCTACGCGACGAAGGCGGCGAGGGAGGCCGGCGCGTCGACCTCGTGGACCGATCCCGACGAGGAGTTCGAGGCGCGCATGGCCGCCGCCGTCGACGCCGCCTTCGACGACGAGCGGGTGCGCGCGGAGGTGGAGGCGCTGTCCGCCGTGATCGACGGACCAGGAGCCGCCAACGGCCTCGGCGCCAAGCTGCTGCAGCTCACCGCGCCCGGCATCCCGGACGTCTACCAGGGCTCGGAGCGCTGGGAGCGGTCGCTGGTCGACCCGGACAACCGGCGCCCCGTCGAATTCGACGCGTCGGCCGGGCTGCTCGCCCACATCGACGAGGGATGGCTCCCCGAGGTCGACTCGTCGGGCGCCGCCAAGGTGCTGGTCACCGCCAAGGCGCTCCGCCTGCGCCGCGACCGGCCCGAACTGTTCACCGACTACCGTCCGGTCTACGCGGAGGGCTCGCGCGCGGGCCACCTGGTCGGCTTCGACCGCGGCGGCGCGATCGCTCTCGCCACGCGCCTGCCGGTCGGCCTGTCCGCCACGGGCGGGTGGGCCGACACCACGGTCGACTTAGGGGAGGAACCCATGCGTGACGAACTGACCGGCCGCGAGTTCCGCGGCCGGGTGCCGGTGGCCTCCGTCTTCGAGCGGTACCCGGTCGCCCTGCTGGCGGTGATCCGATGAGGGCGCGCGACCGTCGGTTCGGTGTCTGGGCGCCCCACGCCCGGACGGTGGATGTGGTGCTCGGCGACCTGGGCACGTTCCCGCTGACGCCGGTCCCGGCCTCCGACTCCGCCCCCGCCGGCGGCTGGTGGGAGCTGGCCGAGGCGCCAACACTGCCGGAGGAGCCGCTCGACTACGGCTACCTCATCGACGGCGACGGCCCGTTCCCCGATCCCCGCTCCCTGCGCCAGCCGAACGGCGTGCACGAGCGGAGCCGCGAGTTCGACCCGCGCGGGCACGAGTGGACGGACGGCGCCTGGGAGGGCCGAGACCTGACCGGGGCCGTGATCTACGAGCTCCACATCGGCACGTTCACGCCCGACGGCACCCTGGACTCGGCGATCGACCGGCTGGACCACCTCGTCGAGCTCGGGGTGGAGGCCGTCGAGGTGCTGCCGGTGAACGCGTTCAACGGCGCACACAACTGGGGCTACGACGGCGTGCTCTGGTACGCAGTGCAGGAGCAGTACGGCGGACCGGCCGCGTACCAGCGCTTCGTGGAGGCCTGCCACGCCCGCGGGCTCGCCGTGATCCAGGACGTCGTCTACAACCACCTAGGGCCGAGCGGCAATTACCTGCCGAAGTTCGGCCCCTACCTCGGCCAGGGCGCGAGCACCTGGGGCGTCAACGTGAACCTCGACGGGCCGCTCTCCGACGAGGTGCGCCGCTACATCCTCGACAACGCGGAGTACTGGCTGCGCGAGCAGCACGTCGACGGCCTGCGGCTGGACGCGGTGCACGCCCTGCAGGACCACGGCGCCATCCACCTGCTGGAGGCGCTCGCGGTGCTGGCCGACGAGCTCGCCGGCGAGACCGGCCGGCCGCGCACGCTGATCGCGGAGAGCGACCTGAACGACCCGAAGCTGATCCGCGCCCGCTCCCACCACGGCTACGGCCTGCACGCGCAGTGGGACGACGACGTGCACCACAGCATCCACGCGAACCTGACCGGCGAGGACACCGGCTACTACGCCGACTTCGCCGACCCGGCGGCGCTGGTGAAGGTGTTCCAGCGCGGCTTCTTCCACGACGGCACCTGGTCGAGCTTCCGCGAGCGCCACCACGGCCGCCCGCTCGACCCGGACATCCCCTTCACGCGCCTGGTCGTCTTCAGTCAGGACCACGACCAGGTCGGCAACCGCGCGGAGGGCGACCGGCTGACGGCGACGCTCGACCAGGGGCGCCTCGCCGTCGCCGCGGCGCTCACGTTGCTCGGCCCGTTCACTCCGATGCTGTTCATGGGAGAGGAGTGGGCTGCCTCCACACCGTGGCAGTTCTTCACCTCCCACCCGGAGCCGGAGCTCGGCAAGGCGACCGCCGAGGGCCGGATCGCCGAGTTCGCGAAGATGGGCTGGGACCCGGCGGTCGTGCCCGACCCGCAGGACCCGGAGACGTTCCGGCGCTCCAAGCTGGACTGGTCGGAGCTGTCGCGACCCGAGAACGCCCGGATGCTGGAGTGGTACCGCACGCTGACCGCGGTGCGACGGACCATCCCGGCGGACACGCCGGCCACCGACGTCGCCTACGCCGAGGGCGTGTTCCGGTTCCGTCGCGGCGAGCTGCTCGTGGAGGTGAGCCTGTCGGGCATGGGACTCGGCGCGGCGCCGGCGGAGGCGGTCGCGGCGTTCGACGAGGCGGTGCGGGTGACGCGGGAGTAGTCACCGGCCACCCGGCGCCGGCTGCCGGCTGCCGGCTACCGGCCGAGTCCCGCCGCGGACGAGACCACCTCGTCCACGAACCCGTACTCGCGCGCCTCCTCGGCCGTGAACCAGCGGTCGCGGTCGCCGTCCTCGATGATCTGCTCCACCGGCCGGCCGGTCTGCTCGCTGGTCAGCTCCGCCATCCGCCGCTTGAAGTGCAGGATCTGCTTCGCCTGCACCTGGATGTCGGCCGAGGTCCCGCCGAAGCCGCCGTGCGGCTGGTGCATGACCACGGACGAGTTCGGCAGGGCGTACCGTTTGCCGCGCGCACCCGACGAGAGCAGGAACTGCCCCATCGACGCCGCGAAGCCGAGCGCGAGCGTCGCGACATCGGCCCGGACGAAGTTCATCGTGTCGTAGATCGCCAGCCCGGCCGTGACCGATCCGCCGGGCGAGTTGATGTACAGGAAGATGTCCCGATCGGAGGTGATCGAGTCGAGCAGCAGCAGCTGAGCGCAGATCTCGTTGGCGGCCTCGTCGGTCACCTCGCTGCCGAGGAACACGATCCGCTCATCCAACAGCCGCTGCACAGGGGAGGTCTTGTCGTTGTCCATGCCGCTCATCCTGCGGCGGCCGGCGGGCAGGGGCTACGGCTTCTGCCTGCGGCGAATCTCCGGAGGGCAGACACCACTGCCTCTCACGACGCCAGGCGCGAACTCACCAACCGGTTCAGGCTCACATGCTCCTCCGCCGCCTGGATGGCCAGGCTCCTGTGCAGCTCCGGCGGGATGCGCACCTTGAACTCGCCACTGTAGCGCCGCTCGGAGTAGGGCTCGGGAACCCGCTCCCCGGTCTGCTCCATCTGCTCGACCACGTCTTCGACCAGGCCGACGATCCCCTGCAGCGCCTCGGACTGCGTCGGCGCGAGCCAGGAGAGGGACGGGAACTCGGCGACCTGCCCGACGAACTCCCCGTCTTCCGCCGACCAGAGCACCCGATACGTGTAGTGCGTGAAATCGCTCATCGTCGTTCGCCTTCCCATCGCTCGATCGCCAACAGCACCTGCACGACCTGGTATCGCTTCGCCTGGCCGTGGTCGTTCTGGATGTTCACCCGGGGATCGCCGCTCCACGGCATCGCGAACACCATGTGACTCGTCCCCGACTGCCTCGGTTCACCGAAGTAGGCGACACAGACGCGAACGAGATCGTTGAAGCGGACATTTCCCGGAGTTCGCCTCATGTGCGTGAGGAGCTTCGCGACATTCGGCACGCTCCATGGTGTCACTATCGACACCATCCCACAACCCCCACCAGCCACCTAACGGCCCCACCCCTCCCTGTCAATGCCTGGAGCCCCGCGCCGCCGCGCAGGTATCGTGGCGGTCTACCGCCGATCGGAGACGCCGTGTCCCTGCCCTGTCCCCCGCGCCGCCGCCCCGCACCCGACGGAGCGCGCCGATGACCGCCTCCACGCCGTACCCGCTCGGCCTCACCCTGAAGGAGGGCGGCGCGAACGTCGCCGTCTACAGCGAGCGCGCCGACAAGGTCATCGTCTCGATCTTCGACCGGCGTGGACGGGAGACGCAGACCGTGCTGCCGGAGCGCACCGGTCACGTCTTCCACGGGTTCGTGCCGGGGCTCGTCCCCGGCACCCGTTACGGCCTCCGGGTCGACGGCCCGTGGGATCCCGCCAACGGCCTCCGCTTCGCCCCCGCCAAGGTGCTGCTGCCGCCGCACGCGCGCGCCATCACCGGCTCCTGGGACAACACGCAGGCCGTGTTCGGCCACCAGCTCGGCCGTCCGAAGCGTCGCAGCGACACCAACGGCGCACGTCACGTCGCCCTCGGCGTCGTCGTCGACCGGCAGGAGTTCGACTGGGGCGACCACGAGCGGCCGCGCACCCCGCTGAGCGAGACCATCATCTACGAACTGCACGTGAAGGGCTTCACCAAGCTCATGGAGTGGGTGCCGGAGGAGTTCCGCGGCACCTACGCCGGCCTCGCGCACCCCGCCGCCGTCGAGTACCTCAAGAACCTCGGCGTCACCGCGGTCGAGCTGCTGCCCATCCACCAGTTCGTCCAGGATGCGCACCTCGCCGAGAAGGGCCTGCGCAACTACTGGGGCTACAACTCCATCGGCTTCTTCGCCCCGCACAACGAGTACGCGGCCACCGGCGACACCGGCCACCAGGTCGACGAGTTCAAGGGCATGGTGAAGGCGCTCCACGCGGCCGGCATCGAGGTCATCCTCGACGTCGTCTACAACCACACCGCCGAGGGCAACGACCTGGGTCCGACCTACAGCTTCAAGGGCATCGACAACCCGTCGTACTACCGGCTGGTGGACGGCGACGCCGGCCACTACTTCGACACCACCGGCACCGGCAACAGCTGGAACGTCAGCCACCCGGCCGCGCTGCAGGTCATCATGGACTCCCTGCGCTACTGGGTCGAGGACTACCACATCGACGGTTTCCGCTTCGACCTGGCGACCACCCTGACCAGGCAGGGCGGCGACGCCAGTCTCCACAGCGCGTTCCTGACCCTGATCCAGCAGGACCCGACCCTCGCCCAGGTGAAGATGATCGCCGAGCCGTGGGATGTCGCCGGCTACCAGCTGGGCGGCTTCCCGGCCGACTGGTCGGAGTGGAACGGCAAGTTCCGCGACGACGTGCGCGACTTCTGGCGTGGCACGCCCGGTGTGCTGTCGACGCTGTCGCAGCGGGTGCTCGGCAGCCCGGACATCTACGAGGACTCCCGGCGCGCGCCGCTGTCGAGCGTCAACTTCGTCACCGCGCACGACGGCTTCACCCTGGCCGACCTGACCAGCTATAACGAGAAGCACAACGAGGCGAACGGCGAGGACAACCGCGACGGCGAATCCGACAACCGCTCGAGCAACTACGGCGTCGAGGGGCCGACGGACGACGAGGGGATCAACGCCTTCCGCACCCGGCAGCGCAAGAACTTCCTCGCGACCGTGCTGCTCTCCGCCGGGGTGCCGATGATCCTCGGCGGGGACGAGATCGGCCGCACCCAGCAGGGCAACAACAACGCCTACTGCCAGGACAACGAGATCTCCTGGTTCGACTGGCAGAACGCCGACTGGGAGCTGCACGAGTTCACCTCGAAGCTCATCCACCTGCGGCGCAGCGAGCCCGCGCTCCGGCCGGAGTGGTACCGGCACGCGCCCGACGTCGGCGGCCCCGATGTGGTGTGCATCGTCCGCGCCGACGGCGAGCCCTTCGCCGACGAGGACTGGTCCGACCCGGAGGCGCGGTCCATCGCCTTCGAGCTGCGTCACGAGGGGGCGGACTCGTTCCTGCTCATGCTGAACGCCGCGGGCAACGGCGTCGAGTTCGTGCTGCCGGATGCTCCGGGCGGGGCGTGGGAGCTGGAGCTCTCCAGCGACCCGGAGCTCGTCCTCGGCGACGGGGAGCGCGTCATCCTGGGCGAGTCGGCCTTCGCCCTCCTTCGGTCGCGGAACGGCTGATGCCCGAGTCCACCATCCCGGCGCTGCTCGGTCGGTACCGCCCGCAGCACGTCATCGGGCGCGGCGGAGAGGCCAGCATCTTCCGGGCGACCGATGAGCTGCTCGGCCGCGAGGTCGCGATCAAGCTCTACCGGTCCGGCGGCGAGGAGGAGATGGCGCAGTACCGCACCGAGCAGGCCGCCCTCGCCCGGCTCAGCCACCACGGCATCGTGTCGCTCATCGACGCGGGCATCGACTACACGTCTCCGAAGGACCCGCGGCCGTTCCTCATCATGGAGCTCGTCTCCGGCACCGACCTCGCCGCCACCCTGGCGCAGCGCGACCTGTCGCTGGAGGAGATCGCGGAGATCGCGTACGACATCTCCGAAGCACTGGAGTACGTGCACGCCAACGACGTGGTCCACCGCGACATCAAGCCGTCGAACATCATGCTGGTCTCCTACGGAACCACGACGTTCCGCGCGCGGGCACGCCTGACCGACTTCGGCATCGCGAGCGGCATCGCCGGGACGCCATCGCAGCCGGACGAGGGCAAGACGACCGGAACCGCGGCGTACCTCTCCCCCGAGCAGGCGATGCGCCGGCCCGCCACCGCGGCGAGCGACATCTACTCCCTCGGCCTGGTGCTGCTGGAGTGCTTCACCCGCACGGTGACCTATCCGGGCGGCGCCGTCGAGTCCGCGATGGCGCGCCTCGACCACGAGCCGCCGGTGCCGGAGGGCCTGCCGGACGAGTGGACGCGCATCCTCCACGCCATGACCGCGACCGACCCGACTGCACGGCCGACGGCGAAGCAGCTCACGCCCGTGTTCCGGGAGGCGGTCATCGCGGCGGCCGGCCTGCAGCAGAGGGTGTGACGACGAGCACGAGGGAGGCGGGCGGACGCGACGGCGCGGGCATCGAGGACCACGCCGCGCTGGGCGACGGGCGCACCGTGGCCCTGATCGACCGCTCCGGCACGGTCGACTGGCTCCCCATCCCGAGCCTCGACTCTCCGCCGGTGTTCGCCTCCCTCCTCGACCCGGAGCGCGGCGGCCGGATGCTGCTGCGGCCGGTCCGCGACTTCACCGCCAAGCGCCGCTACCTGCCGGGGACGAACGTGCTGGAGACGACGTTCACCACCGAGAGCGGCGTTGTCCGGGTCACGGACGCGCTCGTGACCGGCGTCGCCGGCCGGCTGCCGTGGCTGGAGTTCGCCCGCCGCATCGAGGGCGTGTCGGGAACGGTGACGATGGAGTGGTCGGTGGAGCCCGGGACGGTGCTCGGCCGTTCGAGCCCGTGGGCGGAGCACATCGACGGCAGCCGCATCCTCCGCATCGGCACCGTCAACATCGGCGTCACCGGCCTCCCGGACACCGAGCAGGACGCCGACGCCCCGCGCTTCGGCGGACGCATCCGGGTCGCCGAGGGCAGCAGGCGCACCCTGACGGTCGTGGCGACGCACGACGAACCGCTGCACCTGCCGAAGCCGGACAACGTCGACATCGGGATCGACCGCACCGTCTCCAACTGGGAGCTCTGGTCGCGGACGTTCTCGTACAGCGGTCCCTGGGCCGACGCCGTGCAGCGCAGCGCGCTCGCGCTCAAGCTCCTGCTCTACGCGCCGACCGGAGCGATCGCGGCGGCGGCCACGACCTCGCTGCCGGAGACCCCGCGCGGCGGCAAGAACTGGGACTACCGCTTCGCCTGGGTGCGCGACACCGCGTACTCGCTGCGCGCGCTCGCACGGTTCGGCCTGCGGGAGGAGACGCACGCCTCGATCTCGTGGCTGCTGCGGGCGGTGAAGGGCGACCCGGGCGGGCTGCGCATCCTCTACGGGCTGCGCGAGACCTCGCAGGCGGAACCACAGACGCACGACGCGCCCGGCTGGCGCGGCATCGGTCCCGTCGTCACCGGCAACCGCGCCGCCGACCAGTTGCAGCTCGGCGTCTACGGCGACCTGCTCAGCGTCGCGCTCGCCTACGCTTCGGCCGGCAACGTGCTCGACGTGCCCACCCGTCGCCTGGTCTCGGACGTCGCCGACCGCGTCTGCGACGCATGGCGCCAGCCCGACTCCGGGATGTGGGAGCTCACCGAGCTCCGCCACCACACCTCGTCGAAGATGGGCTGCTGGCAGGCACTCCAGGCCGCGCAACAGCTCGCCGCGCTCGGGCAGGCCGACGGCAACCCCGAACGCTGGGCGCGGGAGGCGGTACTCATCCACGACTGGGTGGACGACAACTGCTGGTCGGAGCGTCTCGGCGCCTACACGATGGTGGCCGGGGAGGACGAGCTGGATGCGTCGGTGCTGCTGCACGCGCCGAGCGGCTTCGACCGCGGCGAGCGGATGCGGTTGACGATCGACGCCCTGCGCAGGGAGCTCGGCGACGGGCCGCTGCTGTACCGCTTCACCGGCGCGCGGGCGGAGGGCGAGCGTCCCTTCGTGGCGTGCTCGTTCTGGCTGGCGGCCGCGCTCGCGTGCGTGGGCGACGTCGCGGCGGCGACCGAGCTGATGGACGACCTGGTCGGCCGCGCCAACGACGTGGGCCTCTACGCCGAGATGGTGGATGAGGACGGCGCCTTCTGGGGCAACTTCCCGCAGGCGCTCTCCCACCTCGGGCTCATCGACGCCGCTCTGACGATCGCCGACCTGAGCCGCTGAGTGCCGCTCGTTTCGTGACGAACGCGCGCCATTCGTCACGAAAGGGGGCGATTCGTGACGAATGCGCAGCTCAGCGCGCGCGGCTCGCGAGGGCGGCCGCGATCGCGTGCGGGACGGTCTCGTCCTGGAGCGACGTGGTGTCGCCGAGCGGCCGGCCGTCGAACAGGTCCACGAGCAGGCGGCGCATGATCTTGCCCGAGCGCGTCTTCGGGAGGTCGCCCACGACCACGACGTGCCGCGGCTTCGCAATCGCTCCGATCTCGCGCGTCACCTGGTCCCTCAGCTCGGCCTCCTCCGGAGCCGCGCCGGACGGCACGACGAACGCCGCCACCGCCTGCCCCGTCGTCGCGTCGCCCACGCCGACGACGGCCGCCTCCGACACCCGGGGATGCGCGACGAGGGCCGACTCGATCTCGATCGTGGAGAGGCGGTGGCCGGAGACGTTGATCACATCGTCCAGCCGGCCCAGCAGCCAGACGTAGCCGTCCTCGTCCACGGCGGCGCCGTCGCCCGCGAGGAAGTACCCCCGGTCGGCGAACGCGCGCCAGTACGAGTCGCGGTAGCGCTCCGGGTCGCCCCACACCGTGCGCGACATCGCCGGCCAGGTGCCGTCGATCACGATGGAGCCGCCCGACCCGCGCGGAACGTCGTCGCCGCGCTCGTCGACCACCCGCACGGTCACCCCGGGAACGGCGGTCGTCGCCGACCCGGGCTTCAGCGCGGTCACGCCCGGAAGCGGCGCGACGATGGCGGCGCCCGACTCCGACTGCCACCAGGTGTCGACCACGGGCGCGCGACCGGCGCCGAGCTGGTCGCGGAACCAGACCCACGCCTCCGGGTTGATCGCCTCGCCGACGGTGCCGAGCAGCCGGATGCTGGAGAGGTCCCAGGCGTCGCCCACGCCGTCCGGGAACCACGTCATCAGCGTCCGGATCAGGGTCGGAGCGGTGTAGTACGTGGTCACGCCGTAACGCTCGATTATCTCGAAGTGCCGTCCGGTGTGTGGCGTGTTCGGCGTGCCCTCGTAGATCACGGAAGTCGCGCCGTTCGAGAGCGGGCCGTAGAGGACGTACGTGTGCGCGGTCACCCAGGCCAGGTCGGCGGTGCACCAGTAGACGTCGCCGTCCTTCGCGTCGAACAGGGCCCAGTGGCTCCATGAGGCCTGCGTCAGGTAGCCACCGGTGGTGTGCACGACCCCCTTGGGCCGGCCGGTGGTGCCGGAGGTGTAGATGATGAAGAGCGGCGTCTCCGCGTCGAAGAACTCGGGTTCGTGCGCACTCGGCGCGGTGTCGACGACGTCGTGCCACCACACGTCGCGGCCAGGCGTCCACGGGATGTCGGGGGTGAGCTCCCCGGTGCGCCGCACGACCAGCACGTGCTCGATCGCGTTCTCGCCGGCGACGGCGGCGTCGGCGTTCGCCTTGACGGGCACCGCGGTGCCGCGCCGGAACTGCCCGTCGGAGGTGACCAGCAGCTTAGCCCCGGTGTCCTCCACCCGGAACCGCAGCGCCTCCGCCGAGAAGCCGCCGAACACCAGCGAGTGGATGGCGCCGACGCGGGCGATCGCCAGGGTGATGACGACGGTCTCCGGGAGGACGGGCAGGTATACGACCACCCGGTCGCCCTTGCCGACGCCGAGCGCCGTGAGGGCGTTCGCCGCGCGCGCCACCCGCCGCTGCAGCTCCGCGTAGGTGATCGTCTCGCGGTCGCCCGGCTCGCCCTCGAAGTGCAGGGCCACCCGATCGCCGTGTCCGGCGGCGATGTGCCGGTCGACGCAGTTGACGGCGGCGTTCAGCCGTCCGCCCGCGAACCACTCCGCGCGCGGGACGCTGAGCTCGCCGTCCTCGCCGACGGTGGCGGGCTCCCAGGTGTGCGCGGTGTGCCACGGCGCCGCCCAGTCGAGCCGCGCCGCCTGCCGCTCCCAGAACGCGACCGGGTCGGCGGCCGCCTCCGCGTACACGGCCGCGTCGACGTTCGCCCGCGCGGCGAACTCGGCCGGCGGCGGGTACAGCCGGCTCTCCCGGCCGAGGTTCTGGATGGGCGCGCTCACCCTCCGACGCTACCCACCCTGCCTCTCCGCACCCTTCCCCTTTGCAACGATCCGTAACCCACCGTCGAGTCCGCAAAGACTGCACGCGACACGCCGCCTACCCGTGCAGTCTTTGCGGACTCGACGGCGGGCAGAGGGTCAGGCGCCCACGTAGCGGGCGAGGTGCTCGCCGGTGAGGGTGGAGCGTGCGGCGACGAGGTCGGCGGGGGTGCCCTCGAAGACGATGCGGCCCCCGTCGTGGCCGGCGCCGGGACCCAGGTCGATGATCCAGTCGGCGTGCGCCATGACGGCCTGGTGGTGTTCGATCACGATCACCGACTTGCCGGAGTCGACCAGGCGGTCGAGCAGGCCGAGCAGCTGCTCGACGTCGGCCAGGTGCAGGCCGGTCGTCGGCTCGTCGAGCACGTAGACGCCGCCCTTCTCGGCCATGTGCGTCGCCAGCTTGAGCCGCTGGCGTTCTCCGCCCGAGAGGGTGGTGAGTGGCTGGCCGATGGTCAGGTAGCCGAGCCCGACATCCGAGAGGCGCTCCAGGATGGCGTGCACGGCCGGCAGCTTCGCCTCGCCCGCGGCGAAGAACTCGACCGCCTCGGAGACCGGCATCGCCAGCACCTGGCTGATGTCGCGGCCGCCGAGGGTGTACTCGAGCACCGAGTCGTCGAACCGGCGACCCTCGCAGACCTCGCACACCGTCGAGACGCCCGCCATCACCCCGAGGTCGGTGTAGATCACGCCGGCGCCGTTGCAGTTCGGGCAGGCGCCCTCGGAGTTGGCGCTGAACAGCGCCGGCTTCACACCGTTGGCCTTCGCGAACGCCTTGCGGATCGGCTCCAGCATTCCGGTGTAGGTCGCCGGATTGCTGCGCCGCGAGCCGCGGATGGCGCCCTGGTCGACCGCCACCACGCCCTCGCGCGGCGCGACCGACCCGTGGATGAGCGAGCTCTTCCCCGAGCCCGCCACCCCGGTGACCACCACCAGCACGCCGAGCGGGATGTCGACGTCCACACCCTGCAGGTTGTGCTCGTCGGCGCCGCGCACCTCGAGGGCGCCGGTCGGGGTGCGCACCGTGTCCTTCAGCCGCGCGCGGTCGTCGAGGTGCCGCCCGGTCAGCGTGCCACTGGCGCGCAGCCCCTCGACCGTCCCCTCGAACACGACCTCGCCGCCGCCCGCGCCGGCCCGCGGCCCGAGGTCGACGACGTGGTCGGCGATCGCGATGGCCTCGGGCTTGTGCTCGACGACCAGCACGGTGTTGCCCTTGTCGCGCAGCTGCAGGAGCAGGCCGTTCATCCGCTGGATGTCGTGCGGATGCAGCCCGACCGTCGGCTCGTCGAAGACGTAGGTGATGTCGGTGAGCGACGACCCGAGGTGGCGGATCATCTTGGTGCGCTGCGCCTCCCCGCCCGACAGCGTGCCGGAGGGCCGGTCGAGCGAGAGATAACCGAGCCCGATCTCGACGAACGAGTCGAGCAGATGCTGCAGGTTGCGCAGCAGCGGCGCTACCAACGGCTCGTCGAGCGACCGCACCCAGTCGGAGAGGTCGGTGATCTGCATGGCGCAGGCGTCGGCGATGCTCACGCCGCCGATCTTCGACGACCGAGCGGCCTCGCTGAGCCGGGTTCCCCCGCACTCGGGGCACGCCGTGAACGTGACCGCCCGCTCGACGAAGGCGCGGATGTGCGGCTGCATCGCATCCACGTCCTTCGACAGCATCGACTTCTGCACCTTCGGCACGAGACCCTCGTAGGTGAGGTTGATGCCGTTGATCTTCACCTTGACGGGCTCGCGGTACAGGAAGTCGTGGCGCTCGGTCTCCGAGAACTCGCGGATCGGCTTGTCGGCGGGCAGGAAGCCGGACTCGGTGAACATGCGCACCGACCAGCCGTCGGCGGTGTAGCCCGGGATGGTGATCGCGCCCTCCGCGAGCGACTTGCTGTCGTCGAACAGCTGGGCCAGGTCGATGTCGCTCACCGTGCCCATTCCCTCGCAGCGCGGGCACATGCCGCCCAGCTGCGAGAACTCCCGCTTCTCCGTCTTGCCGCCGACGGTGATCGCACCGGCGCCGGTGACCGAGGGGATGTTGAACGAGAACGCCTGCGGCGAGCCGATGTGCGGCTGGCCGAGCCGGCTGAACAGGATGCGCAGCATGGCGTTCGCGTCGGTCACCGTGCCGACCGTGGAGCGCGCGTTGGCGCCCATCCGCTCCTGATCGACGATGATGGCGGTCGTCAGCCCTTCGAGCACGTCGACGTCGGGCCGCGCCAGCGAGGGCATGAACCCCTGCACGAACGCACTGTAGGTCTCGTTGATCATGCGCTGCGACTCGGCGGCGATGGTGCTGAACACGAGCGAGCTCTTGCCCGACCCGGAGACGCCGGTGAACACCGTGAGGCGCCGCTTCGGCAGCTCGACGCTCACGTTCTTGAGGTTGTTCTCGCGCGCGCCCTGCACGCGGATCAGGTCGTGGCTGTCGGCCGCTGCGGTCATGTCCATTCCCTCCGTCGAGCGCGACCCACGCTATCTCAGGAGGCCCCCACGGCGGGACGGACGCTGTACCGCAGCCGCGCGAACTGCCCGACCGCGGACGCCTCTTCGAGAAAGAGCCGGTCGGACTCGACCCGACGCGGGAACAGCGGAGCGCCCGCCGGGAGCGCCACGGGCGCGATCGAGACGGCCAGCTCGTCGAGCGCCTCGGCGTCGAGGAACTGCCCCGCCAGGTCGCCGCCGCCGACGACCCAGATGTCGCCCTCGCCCGCCGCCTCACGGATGGCCGGAAGGCTGTCCGCAACGGATCCCGAGACGAACCGGATGTCGGCTCCCTCCGGCGCACGCAGCTTGCGGTGCGTGAACACGAACGTCGGCCGATCGCCGTGGAACTCCCGCCACTTCTCCGGGTGCTCCAGGCTGCCGGTCTCGCGCAGCACCCACTCGTACGTGGTGCGCCCCTCCACCATCACCGTCGCGTTGGCCGGGATGAGCCCCTCGGCCGGCTCCTCCCCGCCCGGCACGGCGAACAGCCAGGCCAGGGAGTCGTGCTCGTCCGCGATGAATCCGTTGATGGTCGCTGCTGTGTCGAAGATGATCCGCCCCATGCCCGAGACGGTACCGGGCACCACCGACACGGTGGGAGCATGGGCGCATGGATGCCGTCGACGCCCTGAACGAGATCGCCTTCTGGCTGGAGCGGGAGCTCGCACCGAGCTTCAAGGTGCAGGCCTTCCGCCGGGCCGCCGCCACCATCGACGGACTCGGGCAGGAGGAGTTGGCCGCCCGCGTCGCCGACGGCCGGCTCAAGCGCACGAAGGGCATCGGCGACCGCACCTTCCAGGTGATCGCGCAGGCGGTCGAGGGCGACGTGCCGGCGTACCTCGCCGACCTCCGCGAGCGCAACGCCGCTCCGCTCGACACCGGGGGCGCGGAGTTGCTCGCGCAGCTGCGCGGCGACCTGCACAGCCACACCGAGTGGTCCGACGGCACGGTCCCGATCGAGGTCATGGCCGCGGCGGCCGCCACGCTGGGCCGCGAGTACCAGGCCATCACCGACCACTCCCCCACCCTGACGGTGGCGAGCGGCCTCAGCGCAGAGCGCCTGGAGGAGCAGCTGGACGTCATCGCCGGCCTGGACACCGGCGGCGTGACGCTGCTCAGGGGCATCGAGGTCGACATCCTGGAGGACGGCACGCTCGACCAGACGCCGGAGCTGCTCGACCGGCTCGACGTCGTCGTGGGCAGCGTCCACTCGAAGCTCCGCTCCGACCGGCGCACCATGACCACGCGCATGCTCGGCGGCATCCGCGACCCGCACACCAACGTGCTCGGCCACTGCACCGGGCGCCTGGTGCAGGGCTCCCGCGGCACCCGGCCGCCGTCGGAGTTCGACGCGGACGCCGTCTTCGCCGCCTGCGTCGAGAACCAGGTCGCGGTCGAGATCAACTCTCGCCCGGAGCGGCAGGACCCGCCGGACGACCTGATCCAGCGCGCGCTCGACGCCGGATGCTTCTTCTCGATCGACACCGACGCGCACGCCCCCGGCCAGCTCGACTTCCTGGCCTACGGCGCGGCACGGGCCGCCGCCAACGGCGTCCCCGCCGACCGCATCATCACCACGTTCCCGCTCGACCGCCTCCGCACCTGGCTGGCCAAGTCCTGAGTCGCGACATCATGTCACCACTCGGCCGGGATGACCGCGAAAAGTCACCGATCGGCGGTCAAAGCCCCCAGGCGGAGGCGGGGGCCTGCACGATCTCGACCGGGCGCGTGCTCCAGTGGGTGCCGTTGCCGTAGTGACTCGTCGCCCACGGGCTCGCCCAGATCGCCGCGGCCGTGGTGTCGGCGGAGGTGCCCGCCTGCAGGCCGGCGACGATGTCGGGGTAGCCGCGCTGCAGGTTCTTGGCGCAGTACTCCGCCGCGGTGATGAGGTCGGGGTAGCTGCCGAGGCCGGCGCCGCCGCCCGAACCGTACCCGTTGTTGAGCGGGTTGTTGCGGTTCCACCAGTCGGGCGGACCGTTCTCCTGTCGCATCCAGCGCAGCATCACCGTGACGTTTGCGTCGGTCTGCGGCCAACCGCCGAACATCAGCACGAGCTTGGCCCACGCCTCGTTCGTGCCGACGCGGGCGAGGGTCTGCAGCCCGTCGGTCGCGCTCAGGTTCTCGCGGTTCACGACGGGCGCGGCGATGGTGGCGTCCACCAGCAGGTGCTGCTCGGGCGGCGCGACCTCCCCCGGCGCGACTGTGGTCGACGGCGCCACGAGCAGAGTCGACGCGAGCGCCTCGTCCGTCGGGACGATCGAGAATCCGCACACCAGGCCGATGACGGCGAGGGTCACGCCCACGCGGTGGTGCAGCGGCAGGAGCGGCCTGCGCTTGCTCCGCGGTATCCGGATCCGCACCCGCTGCGACGGCACGGCGGCGCGACGGCCTGCCGAGCGACGGCCGCGCGGGCGGAGGGGGGCGGATGCGGGGGGCATACCCGAGGAAGGGTACCAGCGTCCCGCTGGATCGCCACCCTGAACCGTGCTACCTGGCGACCTCGTTCAGCCGCTCCAGCAGTTCCGCGAGCCGCCGCACGTCGTCCTCGCCCCAGCGCCGCAGGCTCCGGTACAGGTTGGCCTGGTCGGCCGCCCGCACCTCGTTGACGCGCTCGATCGCCTCCGGCGTCGCCGCCAGGAAACTCGCCCGCCGGTCGGTCGGGTCGGCCCGGCGCTCCACGAAGCCCATGTCTTCGAGGATCTTCACCTGCCGGCTGATCACGCTCTTGTCCGTGTACAGCATGGCGGCGAGCGCGCCGGCGTGGATGGGGCCGCTGCGCACGATGGTGCTCAGCAGCTTGTACCCGACCGGCTGCAGGTCGGGGTGGATGCGCGACGCGCGCTCCCGCATCGACGTGCCCACCTGGTTGAAGAGCCGCGTGAACTGCTCCTCCACCTCGGCGATGGCCGCGTCGGTCGAGCCGGTGCCCGCACCCGCGGGCGGAAGGGTGGCGGCGTCGCCCGCCGCCACCCGTCCCGTGTTGTCCATGGCCGCGATCATAACGCGATCGGCTAGCGGCCGTTCTCAGGGGCCGAGGCGTCGCCGTCGGCCCGTCGGACCGCGGTGACCGAGCCCGTCGCCGGAGCACCGATCATGGCCTCCGCGACCTCCACCGCGTTCTCCTCCGCGGTCTGCAGCGGGGTCCCGCCGGCCTCCTTCTCCTTCATCCGTTCGATCGCGGTCTTCGTGCCGAGCTTCACGTTGGGCAGGAAGGCGATCGCGATGATCGTGACGACGGCGAGAGGCACCGCGATGAGGAAGATGTCGGCGACCGACTGGCCGTACACCGACTCGATGATCGTGCGGATGCCGGACGGCAGGTGGTTGACCTCGGGCAGCTGGCCGCTCTGCAGCGACTTGAGCGCCTCGATGCCTTTCGCGCCGTACTTGGCCGCCGCGGCGAGGAGGTCGTCCTTTCGGTCCCCCACCATGTTGGCGACCGTCGTGCCGAGCACACTGCCCATCACGGAGACGCCGATGGTGCCGCCGAGGCTGCGGAAGAAGGCGACGTTGGAGCTGGCGGCGCCGAGTTGCTCCGGGCGCACCGTGTTCTGCACGATGAGCACCAGGTTCTGCATGACC
Source organism: Leifsonia sp. ku-ls (assembly GCA_003367665.1). GTDB lineage: Bacteria > Actinomycetota > Actinomycetes > Actinomycetales > Microbacteriaceae > Leifsonia. The sequence goes on from QKXI01000003.1 coordinate 30,310, forward strand.
ATGCCGACGCCGGCGCCGAGCACGAGCATGTAGAGGGAGACGACGACGTAGTTCGTGTCGTACGCGATCGTGCTCATCAGGTACAGGCCGGCGGTCAGCAGGATCGAGCCGGTGACCATGAAGGCCTTCCACCGGCCGGTGCGGCTGATCAGGTTGCCGACGATCATGGAGGACAGCAGCAGGCCGAAGATCATCGGCAGCGTGAGCAGGCCGGATTCGGTCGGGGTCGCTCCGCGGGCGAGCTGCATGTACTGGCCGAGGAACACCGACGTGCCGAACATCGCGACGCCCACCGAGATGGAGGCGATGACCGCGAGCGTGAAGGTGCGGTTCTTGAACAGCCCGAGCGGGATGATGGGCTCCTTCACGAGGAGCTCGGTGACGATGAAGGCGATCAGCAGGGCGACGGCGCCGCCGACCATCAGGTAGGTCTGGCCGCTATTCCAGTCGAAGTCCTTGCCCGCGAGCGAGACCCAGATGAGCAGCAGCGAGACGCCGCCGGCCAGGAAGATCGCGCCGAGATAGTCGATGCGGACCTTGCGCGCCGGGCGCTTCGGCAGCTTGAGGGTGAACTGGAGCAGGATGATCGCGATGATCGCGACGGGGACGCCGACGAAGAAGTTCCAGCGCCAGCCGACCGAGTCGGTGAGGAGCCCGCCGATCAGCGGGCCGCCGACCGTGCCGACCGCCATGATGCCGCCGAAGAGGCCCATGTAGCGGCCGCGCTCGCGAGGGCTGATGATGTCGGCCATGATGATCTGGCTGAGCGCCGTGAGACCACCGGCGCCGAGGCCCTGGACGACCCGGAAGCCGATGAGCATGTTGGTGTCCTGCGAGAAGCCGGCCAGCGCCGAGCCGAGGACGAAGAGCACGAGCGCGAGCTGGATGAGCAGCTTGCGGTTGAACAGGTCGGCGAGCTTGCCCCAGATCGGGGTGGAGACCGTGGTGGCGAGCAGGGTGCTGGTGACGACCCAGGTGTAGGCGGTCTGGTCGCCGTGGAGCTCCGAGATGATCCGCGGCATCGAGGTCGAGACGACCGTGCCCGCGAGGATCGAGACGAACATACCGAGCAGCAGCCCGGAAAGGGATTCGAGCACCTGGCGGTGCGACATCGCCGGGGCGTCGTCCCTGGTGAGAGTGGTGGACATGTGGATCCTTCGCGCAATTGGTTGACGACGATCAACCATATATAATTAGGTGACCAAAGTCAACTAACACGTTTCCTCACTGCAAAATTTCCGATCATGCAAACTTTTCCCACCGCGTCCGGGAGTCTCCGCGAGCGCAAGAAGGCGCAGGTCAGAGCCGACCTGGAGCGCGCCGCGCTGGAGCTCGCGCTGGAACGCGATCTCGACGACGTGACCGTCGACGAGATCTGCGCGCGCGTCCCGGTGTCGCACCGCACCTTCTTCAACTACTTCGACAGCAAGGAGGACGCGCTGTTCGACGTCCGGCGCGCCTGGGGCGATCCCGACTGGCTCGCCCGGCAGCTGGAGCGGGCCCACGACGGGAGCGTTGTGGAGGCCGTCGTCGGCGCCCTGTTCGCCGAAGAGGAGGGCGCAGATCAGGCCATGCGCGAGGCGCGGATGCTCATCGCCGCCCGGCATCCCGGACTGATCCGGCGGAAGGCGAGACGGCTCGACGAGCTGCGCGCAGGCATGGTCGACGCCGTCGCCGCGTTCATCGCCCACCGCGATCCCGACGCGTCCCGGACGGCCGCGGAGCTCGGGGTGGACCCGGCCGCGCAGGCGGAGCTGCTCGTCGTCGTCTGCATCGGCGCGGCCCGCATCGCGGTGCGCGAGTGGGCGGAACAGGGCGGCACGACCTCGGAGGACGAGGTCAGGGCGCGGGCGGTGGCCATCGCGCGCGCGCTCGCGCCGATCCTGAGCTGAGCGTCCTCACATCGGAAACGGGCGCACGCCCAGTGTCGCGCCGCACCCGTTCCCTACTCTCGGAGCATGCAGACCCGTCGTGACCGAGCCTGGACCCTGAGCCGACCCGTCCACTGGATCGTGTGGTCCGTCGTGCTGTTCGCCGCGACCATCGCGCTCGGCCTCGCCGCCAAGGCGCTGCCCGCGCTGCGCTTCGCCGGCCTCGACGCGGCGGTCAACCGGGTGAACTCGCCACTGCTCGACACGGGGGCTCTGCTGCTAGACCGGCTCGACCATCCGGTGGTCGTCGCGGTCGTCCTCGTGGTCGTGTTCGTCGTGCTGCTTCCGCTCGCCGGCTGGCGCCGGGCGCTCGGCGTGTGCATCGTCACCGGCGCCGGATGGCTGACCACGCTCGTCGTCAAGTTCGTGGTCGCGCAGCCCCGGCCGTCCACGGGCGACCTGACCCATCTGCTGCACGTCTCCCCCGCGACGCTGAGCTACCCGAGCGGTCACGTCGTCTTCGCGACGGCGCTGGTCGCCGCGCTCGTGACGGTGTGCCGCACGCGCGGAGCCCGGGCGGCCGTGATCGTCGTCGGCGGCCTGCTCGTCGTTGCCGTGGCGTGGTCGCGGCTCTACGTCGGCGTGCACTACGGGACGGACGTCGTCGGAGGCGTGCTGAACGGTGTGGCCGGGGCCGTGCTCATGGTCGGGATCTGGGACCTGGCCACGCGGCGCCTGGCGCCGCGCCGAGCCCGCTAGGGCGGGCGGGCGCGCGCATGCGCGCCGACTACGCAGTGCATCGGTAGTCCGACGGTCGTCGCCGGACGTTTCGGGACGGGATCGTGAAGCCACACGATCCCGTGAGGTGCAGCGCGGTGCGATTGGCCGTCGGATGCGGCCGCGTCGTGCGGTCTCTGTGGATGTCGCACTTTTTTCTCGGGAGTGCGTCACGATCCGCGATCGCGTGCGTCCACGTAGTTAAAACGCCCGCACTGCCCGTAAGGACCCGAAACCTTATGAACTGTCGACTTGACGACCTCTCCGACGCCGAGCTGCTCGCACTGGCCCGCGACGGCGACGGCCCCGCCTACGGTGTCCTCTTCAAACGCCACTGGCACGCCGGCCGCGCCATGGCGGCCTCCATCACCGGCCGGTTCGAGGCCGACGACCTCGCCTCGGAGGCCTTCGCCCGCATCCTCAAGGCGGTCGAGAAGGGCAACGGGCCGAAGACCGGCTTCCGCTCGTACCTCGCGACCGCCATCCGCAACGTCGCCATCGACTGGTCGCGCCGCAAGAGCACCCCCAACATCGAAGACGCCGACGTCATCGAAGACTGGACGTACAGCGAGGTCACCGCGCTCGAGCGCATGGAGCGCGAGACCATGGCGAAGGCGTTCTACGCCCTGCCCGACAGCTGGCAGGAGGTGCTCTGGTACACCGAGGTCGAAGACATGGCGCCGCGCGAGGTGGCTCCGCTGCTCGGTCTCACGCCCAACGCCGTCTCCGCATTGGCGGTTCGCGCGAGGGAGGGTCTTCGCCAGTCGTGGATCAACGCGCACCTCGCCGAGGTGCCGGCCGAAGAGCCGGAGCACGCCTGGGTGCTCTCCAAGCTGGGCTCGCACGTGCGTGGCAAGCTCTCCCGCACCGATCGCACCAAGGTCGAGCATCACCTGCGGGCGTGCTCCTCGTGCAGCGACGCGGCAGAGGAGGCCGGCCGGGTCGGATCACGCCTCGCCATGGGCATCCTGCCGCTCTTCCTCGGTGTCTCCGGCGCGGTCGCCTACCTCACGTGGACGGGCGGACACTCCGGAGCCGCGGTGGCGGCCACGCTGGCCGGCACGCAGCACACCGGGGCGTCGGCCGCAACGCACACGGCCCGCACCGCCGGTCGGCTTCGGCACCTGCTCAGCGCCGGCGTCTCGGGATCGAACACGGGCGTCGCCGCGGTCGCGACGGTCGTCGCCGCTGCGGTGCTGACGACGGGAGCCGTTCTGGCGGCGCCCCAGTCGAGCGTCGCCGGGGGCGAGCGCACGAGCGAGCCGGTCACCACGCCAGTCGACCACCAGGGCGAACAGGAGCACGCCTCCGACGACCCGGGCGCTCCCATCTCTGCTGACCGTCGCGATCCGGAGACTCCGACGCAGAACGACAAGGAGCAGGGCAGCGCAGCCGACCCGTCGACGCCGGCGCCGACACGTCCCCCCGTTGCCCCGCAGCCGACGGAGCCGGGCGACACGACTCGCCGCGTGCCCGACGCCGCTGCGCCGGGCACGGCCACCCCGCCGCCGAGCGGGCAGCAGGCGCCGGAGACACACCCCACGCCGGAGCTTTCTCCCACCCCGCAGCCGCCGATCGAGCCGGAACCTTCGCCCACCCCGCAGCCGCCGGACCATCCGTCGGTAGAGCTCCCCATCGCGCCAACCCCGTCCGTGGACGCGTGCGAGGCGGCGATCCGTCTCGTGCCCGCGGACCAGACGGTGTTCGGCTACCGGCTCGACGACCCGGCGGGAGCAGCGACCGCGACCGACTTCATCCACGGCGACACCGGCCGCTACGCGGGCAGCACCGGGCAGCCGGGCTGGACGCTGGCCGACACGACGGCGCGTCCTTCGACCGACGAGTTCACCATCCAGATCCGGTTCAAGTCGCAGGTAGGCGGCGGTCGGCTGATCGGCTTCAGCTCGGCGATGTCGGGTGACTCGCCCGACTTCGACCGGCACCTGTTCCTGACCGACGACGGCCGGGTGGCGTTCGGCGTCTGGCCGGGCACCGTCCGCACCATCACGTCGTACCAGACGTACCTCGACGACGCGTGGCATCAGGCGACGGCCACGCTCTCCGGCGACGGCATGAAGCTCTACGTCGACGGGCAGCTCGTGGCAGCCGACCCCTCGGTCACCCGCGGCCAGGCCTTCTCCGGTTACTGGCGGATCGGCTACGAGAGCATGTTCAACTGGGGCCCGCAGGCGCCGACGAACTGGATCTTCGGCGGAACGCTCTCGCACGCCGCGGTCTACAGCACCGCGCTGACGGCGGAGCAGATCGCCGCCCAGTGGAGGCAGTGCAACGGCTGACCGATCGCGTCATAGCGGCGCGGGAGGCTCGTCTTCATCTATAGGAACGCATTTTCGGGTTTCGCGTTCCCCGCGGAGCAACTCCTTTCTCATGTTGTCTCCCGAGTGGCCCGGCGGGCTCGTGCTCAAGCAGCCCCCGGGTCACTCCCTCCCGCCCGGCCGCCTTGGTGCGGTCGCCACATCCGACGATCGAGAGGACGAGATGAGGGCCACCTGGAATCCCCGCGAACGCGCGATCGGGCTCGTCAGCGCCACCACCGACGGCTGGCGCGGCGAACTCGTCACACCGCTCATCCCACGAGACCCTTCGTCGCCGTTGCGGTCGGCGCTCCTCAACGAGCGGGCGGAACGGCTCGGAGAGCTCCGCGCCCTCGACTTCCGCGTCTACGACACCGTGCGCATCGAGGAGGTCGGCTCGGGCGACACGTACCGGATCATCGACCGCTTCAAGGCCGCCGTCGAGGCGGTGAACCGCTCGGCGTGATCACCCGTTGCCGAGGGTGACGCTGGTCCTGTTCGTCTTGCCATCCCGGACATAGGTGATGGTCACCTTGTCGCCCGGCTTGCTGGTCAGCTGCTTCGCGGTCAGGTCGTCGACGCTCGAGACCGGTTGGCCGTCCACCTTTGTGATGATGTCGCCGGCCTGCAACCCCGCCTCGTCGGCAGGACCGCCGGGGACCACCGCCTGAACATACAGGCCGGGCTCCCCCTCGCCGTTCTGGCCCGGCACGACCGGACTGACCGAGAGCCCGAAGGTCGGGTAGACCACCTTGCCGGTCTCGATGATCTGCTGCGCGATCGGCATCGCGACCGCCTCGGGCACCGCGAAACCGATGCCGACGCTTCCTCCGCCGGCAACACCCGATGCCCCGGGGACGGTCGCGATGGCGGAGTTGACCCCGACCAGCCGACCCGCGCAGTCCACGAGCGCGCCGCCCGAGTTGCCGGGATTGATCGAGGCGTCGGTCTGGATCGCGTCCGCGAGCACGGCGTTGCGATCGCTGTCGCTCTGGACCGGCACCGTCCGCCCGAGAGCACTCACGACGCCGGTCGTGACCGTGCTCGACAGGCCCAGCGGCGCGCCGAGGGCCACCACGGGCTGCCCCACCTTGAGGCTGGCCGAGTCCCCCTGCCGGATGACCGGAAGCCCGGATCCCTGCACCTTCACGACCGCGATGTCGGCACGCGGGGAGCGACCGACGAGCTTGGCGGGGTGAGTGCTCCCGTCGTTGTAGAGCACGACGATCTCCGCTCCTTCTGCGGCGGGCGCGATGACGTGGTTGTTGGTCAGGATGTACCCGTCGGCGGTGATGATCTCGCCGCTTCCCGTGCCGCCGGAGCCGTCGCCCGCGTGGACGCCGATGGTGACGATCGAGGGCAGCACATCCTCCGCGACCTTCTCGGCATCGCACACGGACTGGCTGTCCGCGGACAAGGGTCGCACGCCGGAGGCCGAGGTCGCGTTGCGGAGGGTGAGACCTCCCAGCACGCCGGCCCCCACCAGCACGACGGCTCCGACGATCGCGAGGACCACGACGGCCCACACCGGGAACCTGCCGGGCCGGCCCTGCCGGTTCTCGCCTTCCGACGCCATGCGATGCCCCCTTCACGTGTGTTGCGACCAGGGTGGAGCGCGACGGCCGCGCCTGGCTAGACAGTGCCTTCTCGTCGCCGATGCCTGAAACCGCGGCGGATGGGCGTGCCCCTCTGACCGAAGCTCACTAATGTGAACGCATGGATCCCGAGCCCGGAGTGTTCACGGCGTACCTCGTGCACACCGATGCCGGGTCGGAGGATCGCACCATCGAACTCCCCCTCCTGACACCCATGCCGCCGTCGCGCGTGAGGGTTCCCGATCCAGGCGCGGCAGGCAGGGTCCTCGTGTACGAGCTCGTCACGGCGGAGGACTGGCCGCGCGAGGCGACGTACCGGTTCCGTGGGGCAGAGGCCGTCTGACGGAGCCCTCACCTGTCTAGCCCACGCCGACTCACAACGGCAAGCTGACCTCGGAAGTGGCTCTCGACGCGGGATGAGGTGCTGGGTGTGGGCGACGACGGAACGGCACCCTCCTGGTCGGGCCAGGGGTGGTGGAGCCGTGTGCTCCAGCATCCTGAGGTCGAGCGGGTGGACGTCGACGCCACGGTGGTCCGCGTGCGCCTGCGCTCGGGCGTCGAGTTGGAGTGGCCACGCGATGCGGGAACGTCCGACGTTTCCCCTCTTCGGCGTTGACCGGGCTGGTGCACGGCGCGGGCCCTGGTGCACCATGGGGGCCTGGCTCGGCGGGGAGAGCCCCGCCGAGGTGGGAGGGGGAATCGACGATGATCGACGAGAGCGAGTACATCCACCCGCCGCACCCGCCGCGGCTGCGCGAGCACGTCGGGCTGGTGCGGTGGACGCGCGACGCGGAAGGGGACTGGGTGAACGAGACGGTGACAGGCCAGTTCGCCGGCGGGGACGCTCACCGCTGGACGGTCCAGCTCTACTCGGGCGCCGTGCTCGAGTACGACCTGGAGACATGGCTGCCCTACCAGCCGCATCTGTAGCAGGTGTCTTTCGCGGTCCGGCGCGCACTGCGAGCATCGCAGCGCAACACAAAAGGGGTGCCGGCCCGAAACACCTGACGACGACCAGGGGCCGGCGCCCCGCCCCATCCAGGACGGGTGACCAGCGGGGACGAGGTGGAGGGCCCGCCTGCGCGAAACCCGAAACGCGACCGCGGCCCTCCACCCCAATGGGAGGGAGCTCTCGCCCGAAGAGCTTCCACTAGTGAAGACGCAGCGGTCGCGCTTTCGTGATGCGACGGGTGGAGGGAATGAGCAGAGCCGACGGACACGACATGGGCGGCGCTCACGGACTCCCGGTGCGCTTCGACGCGCTGGTCGGCCGCCGTGAGGAGACCTCGCTCATCCGCCGGCTGCTGCTGTCGTCCGCGCGGCTGGTCACGGTGACGGGTGCCGCAGGGGTCGGCAAGAGCCGGGTGGCGATCGCGGCGGCGGAGGGACTGGCCCGCACGGTCGCCGGCGTCTGGTACGTGGATGCCCGCGGGCGCGGCGACGCCGTCGCAGCGGCCATCGCCTCTGAGCTGAAGGTGGACCCTGGCCCCGACCCGGTCGCGGCGGTGGCCGGCGCGCTCGCCGGAAGGGAGGCGCTCCTCCTTCTCGACGACGTCGACGAGGTCGTGCGTGAGACCTCGGCCGTCGTCGACGCCCTTCTCACGGCCTGTCCCGGCGTGAAGGTGCTGGTGACGAGCCGCGAGCCGCTCAGCTCGATGGCGCAGGCGCTGGTCGTGCTCGGCCCGTTCGCCGACCGCGGGTTGGGCCCGACGAGCGACGCGGTGCGCCTGTTCGCCGATCGTGCCGCGTCCGGCGACGCGCGCTTCGCGCTCGACGACTCCACGCTTCCCGACGTCGTCCGGATCTGCGAGGCGACCTCGGGCGTCCCGCTCGCGATCGAGCTGGCCGCCGCTCAGCTCCAGTTCATGGACATCGAGACGCTGGCCGACCGGATGGACGACCAACTCTCCACCCTGGAACCCGCCGACCCCGCGTCCCGGTCGCTGCGCGCCGCCGTCGAGGACAGCTGGGAGCGCTGCGGTGCCACCGAGCGGAGGGTGTGGTGCGACCTCTCCGTGCTCGCGCCCGGGTGGGATCTGGACCTGGGGGAGGCCATGGCGATGCTCGGGGCGGCAGACCGACGGGAGGCGACCGCGGCCGTGAAGCAGCTGATCCGCAGGTCGGTGGTGCACCGCCGACGCGTCGGGGACGCCGTGCGCTACGAGCTGCTGCCCGCGATCCGCGAGTTCGGCGCGGAGCATCAGCAGCATCCGGTGGAAGCGCAACGGCATTCCGTCGCCTGCATGATCGCCCGGCTGCACGAGGCGGAGGACGGCTGGTTCTCGGGGAGGCAGCGCGAGATCCTGCTGCGCCTGCAGGGAGACCTCCCGAACATCCGGCGCGCCGTGACGACGGCCGCCGCGCTGGGTGACGCGGACCGTGCCGTCGAAGTCGCGGTGACGGCGTGGCGTCAGGCGTGGATGATCCACGGCAGCGCGGACGAGCTGGCCAGGTGGCTCGGCCGGGCGCTGGGATCGGGCAGTCCGTCGCCGTTGTGGGAGACGCTCGGGCACGCGCTCCGCGCGGCGGTCTACGGTCAGACCGGCAAGCCCGGGCTGGCCCGCGACGAGCTCCGGCTGGCTCTGCTGGCGCGGGATGCCGCGAGCGCGACGGGCGACGCGGCGACGGCACGCGAGGCCGACATCGCGGCACGCAGCGCGGCGGAGACGCTAGAACGGGACGATGCGGCAGCGGTCGCGATGCTCCGAGAGCTCATGGACGAGCTCGGCGAGGAGGCGTACCGCTTCGGCCGCATCAACACGCCCCAGCGTCTCGCCGCCCGGCTGCGCTCCCTCGGCGAGGTCGCGGAGGCCGCGCCCGTGGAGGCCGCGATCTCTGAACGCGCCCTGGTGGCTGGCGACCGGTACGAGCGCTCCTTCCTGCGCACCGCCCGAGCCACCGCGGCCGCAGCCGCCGGCGACTACGAGGCGAGCGAGCTGGACGCCAGGGACGCGCTCGTGCTCAAGCGCGGCCTCGGCAACGGGCTCGGCGTCGCTCAGGCGCTGGAGCTGCTCGCCGACGTGGCGCGGGAGCGGGCGGACGCTGCCCGCGGTGCGAGCCTGCTCGGCGCGGCCGCGGCGCGCTGGCGGGATGCCGGGGCCCTCCGAGCCAGCTACCCGCCGTACTTCTACGACTCCGCTTCGCTGGAGCAGGCACTGCGCCGCCGCCTCGGGGGTGCGGCCTTCGACCGCGCGTTCGACTACGGGGCCGCGCTCACCGAGGACGAGAGCATCGGCTTCGCGCTGCACGGCATCGTCGAGACCCGCATCCGCGCGGCCGTGCCGTTGGCGGCCCGCTCGGTCCTGACTCCGCGTGAGACCGAGGTCGCCTCGCTCGTCGCCGATGGCGAGACGAACCGCTCCATCGCCAGACGGCTGTTCGTCTCGATCCGCACGGTCGAGACGCACGTGCAGAACGCGCTGGTCAAGCTGGGGCTGCGCTCGCGGACCGAGCTCGCGGTGTGGTTCCGTGAGCAGCCGGGGACCGCTCGCCCGGAGGGCACGGCCTTAGCACGTGCCCTCCGGGGCGGACACTCAGGCGGCGAGAGCCAGCTCCTCGCCGTCGCTCACGAGGGCGGCGCGCAGGCCGGCCCTGGCACGCGCGGCCAGCGCCGTCGCTCCCGCGGGGGTCACTCCCATGAGCCGGGACACCGTGGCGACGGGCAGCTGCTGCAGCACGGTCAGGACGAGCACCTGCTGCCAGCGCTCCGGCAGGCTCCGGAACGGCCGCTCGAGGTCGCCGAGGTCGTTCACCTCGAACCGGTAGCTGCCGGCGGAACCGTCCTCGGGCAGCGGGACCAGGGTGGTCCGCGCCTCCCTGGCGCCCCAGGTCGCGGCGACGTTGCGGATGGCGGTCCGGAGGTAGTGGGCGAAGCCCTCGACCGGGCCTTTGCCGTTGCGCAGGGAGGTGAGGATCTTGGCCGACGCCTCCTGCACGATGTCGTCCGCGTCGAAACGCGACGTCGTGCGGCGGGCGACGTGAAGGGCCCACCCCTCGTAGCGCGCCCACAGCGTGCCGAACGCCGAGAGGTCGCCGGCACGCACCCGGTCCAGAAGCTCCAGGTCGGTGGGGCGGTTGGCGCTGGCGGTCATTCTCACTCCTCGGCTGGTGGATGACCTCAGGCTCCTGCGCGGGACCGTCCCGCCCGATCCGTGGAACTACCGAGCCACTACCGATTCGCGCCGCACCGGCGTCACGAACTCCGGGAGCCTCGTCCCGCAGCCGAGCAGCTCGGCGAGCGCGCCGAACACACGCGGGGCGGCACTCCCGTCGCCGAAGGGACTGGGCGCTGCCGCCATGAGCGCGTGCCGGACCGGGTCGGCCAGCACCGCGGACGCCTCCTCCACGATCCGCTCCACGCGCGTGCCGACGACCGCCGAGGTTCCGGCGAGGACGCCCTCCGGTCGTGCGGTGGTGTCTCCGAGCACGAGCACGGGGACGTCGAGCGCGGGCGCGAGCTCCTCGATCCAGGTGCAGTCGGTCAGCACGAGGACGGAGCTCCGGATCAGCTCCACGAGAGCCGCGAACCCGGGCTGCGGGATCGAGTGGATGCGGCCCGCGCGGCCGAGGCCGGATCCCAGTCCGGCGTGCACGGCGAGGTCGGGATCCGCGGACAGGACGAACGCGTGCCCGGGGAAGCGCGCCGCGAGGACGCGGACCGCCGCCCCGAAGCGGCGGAGCGTCTCGCCGTCGTGCTGCCGTCGGTGCGCGACCACCAGCACGATCGGGGGCGCGTCGACGGGCGACGGCACGTTCGGGAGGGACAGCACGGCGTCGACCAGGGTGTCGCCGGTGACGACGATGCGGTCCTCCGGCACGGCGGCCGCGAGCAGCACCCGTGCGGCATGCTGCGTCGGCGCGAGGTGTAACCGGCAGAGGCGGTCGAGCTCACGACCGCCCGGCTCCTCGGCGGCGCCGGCCGGGTACTCGCCCGCACGGCGCCCGGCGGAGAGGTGGGCGACGGGGAGTCCGAGCCCGACGGCGACGACGGCGGCGGCGACGGCCCGCGGCGACGGCGACGCGACGATCACCGCGTCCGGGCGCGTCGCCTCGATCAGGGTCTGCACGCCGTCGCGGGGGCGCCCCTCCGTGTCGCCGACCTGGCGGAACACGTCGGACTCGTGCAGCGCGCGGACGACGGGCTCCATCCGGACCCAGTCGTCGGGCGAATCGTGGATGGTCAGGACGGTGGGCATGGGCGGGCTCCTCTCGGCGAAGGCGGCGATGCCCTCACCCGTAGAGACGCGGGTCTACCCCTCAGGCTGACGCGGCCGGCATCCGGGGTAGCGTTGCGGCATGAGCCTGAGCGTCGAGAACCAGCCGGATCAGTCCCGTTACGCCCTCCTCCAGGACGGCGAGGTCATCGGCGTGGCCGAGTACGACCTGCGCGACGACGCCATCGTCTTCACGCACACCGAGGTCGACGAGTCGAAGCGCGAGAAGGGGATGGCGTCCAACCTGGTCCGGACGGCGCTCGACGACGTCCGCGACCACTCCTCCCGTCGGGTGATCGCCTCGTGCCCCTACGTGCGGAGCTGGCTCAGCGAGCATCCCGACTACGCGGACCTGCAGAAGCGGTAGCGCGGCCGTCCTCGTTGGGCGCACGGCCCTCGACGTGGCGGCCATCGCCTGCGCGGCCGAGGTCGAGCGTGATCTTGCCGCCCTGCCAGCCCTCGTCGCCCCGGTCGCCCGGGAGCGGGGCCGGCGCGGGCAGCAGCGTCTGGCGGTCCATCTCCTGCTGGGCCTCGTGACGGGCGGGCGCGAAGATCTCGTCGAACGAGCCGCCGATGGCGCCGCTCATCGTGCCGGAGCCGCGCTGCGCCTTGTTCGAGAGGTCGATCCACCCGAGCTTCACGGCAACGACGATGAGGACGACGAACGCCGCCACGATCCCCACGACCCACCAATTCACGCCATCCAGGGTACCGGAGGGCCTGTGGAGTGCCTGAGTGCCGGGTGTCAGGGCACCCGGTAGAGCCACTCCTCGGTGTCGAACTTCTCGGCCACCAGCTTCTCCGCCGCCGCGTACTCGGCCTCGGTGAGGTCGCCGTCGGTCGCGCCGTACAGGTTCTTGAAGGTGAGCTTCATCTGCTCGATGATCTCGGCGCGGCTGAGGCCGGTCTGGCTGCGCAGCGGGTCGACGCGCTTCGCGGCGCTCGTGATGCCCTTGTCGCTGATCTTCTCGCGGCCGATGCGGAGCACCTCCGTCATCTTCTGGCCGTCCATGTCGTAGCTCATCGTGACGTGGTGGAGCACGGCGCCGGAACCGAGTCGCTTCTGCGCGGCCCCGCCGATCTTGCCCGACGGGCTCGTGATGTCGTTGAGCGGCTGGTAGACCGCGTCGATGCCGAGGGACTTGAGGGCGATGATCGCCCACTCGTCGAGGAAGGCGTAGCTGTCGGCGAAGCTCATGCCCTGCACGAGGTCGGCCGGAGCGTAGATCGAGTAGGTGACGACCGATCCCGCCTCCATGAACATGGCGCCGCCGCCCGAGATGCGCCGGACCACCTGGATGCCGTACTTCGCCGCGTTCTCCGGGTCGACCTCGTTCTTCACCGACTGGAAGCTTCCGATGACCACGGCCGGCTCGTCCCACTCCCAGATGCGCAGCGTCGGCCCGCGGCGGCCCTCTCCGACCTCGTTGGCGAGCACCTCGTCGAGGGCCAGGTGCATCTGCGGCGAGACGGCCTTGGCGTGCACGATCTGCCAGTCGTAGTCCCGCCAGCTCGTCGCCTTCGCGAGCGCACGGCGCACGGTCACGGCGACGGCCTCCGGCGAGAAGCCGAGCAGGCTCGCCCCCTCCGGCAGGGCGTCCTTGACGGCCCCGGCGATGGTCTTCGCGTCGGCCTCCGCCGGGAGCCCGTTCACCGCGGCGTCGATGGCCTCCAGAGCGCTGTCCGGCTCGAGGAAGAAGTCGCCCGCGAGCTGGAAGTCCGCGATCTTGCCGTCGACCACCTCCAGGTCGACCACGACGAGCTTGCCACCGGGGACCTTGTACTCACCATGCATACGCCCACCCTACGTCCGCGGGCGGGCGCGACGCTCAGTGCGGCGGCGGGGACGGCTTCTCGTCGCCGAACTCGTCGATCGCCTTGTCGGGCCGCCGCGCCAGCGTGACGCCGAAGCCGATCAGCAGGATGACGAGGATGAGGCCCACGATGAAGATGAGCCCGGTCAGCAGGTTCTCGTTCCCGCCGACGGTGGCCGGATTGTCGATCGGCGCGAACCGCGACAAGCCGAGCAGGATGTTGATGCCCATGACGACCCTCCCTCGCCCAGTGTCCGCGCCGGGTGGGTGGGTGCGCTAGACAGGGCTCGGGCGGTGCCGGTCAGTCGCGCTCGGGGAACCGCTGCACGAGCCACGCCGTGAGGTCGGCGAAGACCTCCTCACGGTTGGTCTCGTTGAAGATCTCGTGCCGCGCCCCCTCGTAGACGATGGTCGTCACGTCGCTCAGCTTCGACCTCGTCCGGTACGAGTGCTCCAGCTTCCTGGCGCTGGCCGGGCCGCCGAGCGGGTCCTCCGAGCCGACCTGGATGAGCAGCGGGAGGTCGTTCGGGAGGTTGCGGGCCGGGCGGCCGAGCAGTCGGGCGGCGTCCGCCATCCCGAACAGCTTCTGCAGCGGGGTGAGCGTGGTCAGCGGGTCGTCGACGAAGGCCTGCGCGACCGCGGGGTCGCGGCTGAGCCACTCGGCGCCCGTGGTGCCGAGGTGGGCGTGGCGCTTGTTCAGGTCGCCGCCGTTCATCGAGCCGAGCACCCGGTAGGCGGTCCCGGAGAGCACGGCGGCGTCGTACTCCTCGCTGTGGCGGTTGAGCAGCATCTGGCCGATGAGGGAGCCCCAGCTGTGGCCGACGTAGACGAGCGGCAGGTCGGGGTTCTCGGCGCGGATGAGCTCGGTGAAGGCGTGGACGTCGCGGACGGCCGCGCGCAGGCCGCCCGGCCCCAGCCTCCCCAGCTTCGTCGCGTCTCCGTCCCACTGCTCCAGCCCGGTGCGACCGTGCCCGAGGTGGTCGTCCGCGTAGACGGCGTAGCCGTTCGCGGCGAGGTGCTCGGCGAGGGGCCGGTAGCGGCCGGCGTGCTCGCCGACGCCGTGCGCCAGCTGCACGACAGCGGCCGGCCGGGCGCCCTCCGGCGTGGGCGCGTACACGTCGAAGTAGACGCGGGTGCCGTTCTCGTCGTCGAAGCTGCGGCCCTGCTCTGTCTGCACGGCCTCATTCTGGCGTACGCCGCAGGCGAAGGAGGTTTATTTAGCGAGGCTAATTTGTTAGGCTAACTATGTATGACCGGACGACTGTCGACCCATGACCTCAGCGGCGCACTGCGCATCGCCGTGGCGCGCCTCTCCCGGCGCCTGCGCGCCGAGAAGGAGGACGACGAGCTGAGCGACGCGCAGACCGCGATCCTGGGCTTCCTCACCCGCGAGGGCTCCGCCACCATCGGCCGCCTCAGCGAGTTCGAGCGGGTCAAGCCGCCGTCGATGAACCGCACGGTGAACCGGCTGGAGGAGGCCGGCTACGTCGCCCGCACCGCCGACGAGGCCGACGGTCGCAAGGTGGTCGTCGTCCCGACCGAGCGCGGGCGGGCGCTCGTCGCCGAGACCCGCAGGCGCCGCGACGCCTGGCTGCACCAGCGCCTCCGCACGTTGACCGCCGAGCAGCGGGCCACCCTCGCCGAGGCCGCACGGATCATGCGGGAGCTCGCCGACTCGTGAGTTCCATGTTCCGTTCCCTCGCCGGCGTCAACTACCGCATCTGGGCCGCGGGCGCGATCGTCTCCAATGTCGGCACCTGGATGCAGCGCACCGCGCAGGACTGGATCGTCCTGACCCAGCTGACCCACAACAACGCCGCCGCGGTCGGCATCGTCATGGCCCTGCAGTTCGGCCCGCAGCTGCTCCTGCTGCCGGTCACGGGATGGGCCGCCGACCACCTCGACCGCCGCAAGCTGCTCATGGCCACGCAGGGCGCGATGGGCACGCTCGGGCTGGGGCTCGGCATCCTGACCGTCACCGGCGCCGTGCAGCTCTGGCACGTCTACCTGTTCGCGCTGCTGCTCGGCGTCGTCGCGGCGTTCGACGCCCCGGCGCGGCAGACGTTCGTCTCCGAGCTGGTCGCCGGCCCGAACCTGTCCAACGCGGTCGCCCTCAACTCCGCCTCCTTCAACGCGGCGCGCCTGATCGGCCCGGCCGTGGCCGGACTGCTCACGGCTGCCGTGGGCGCAGGCTGGGTCTTCCTCATCAACGCGGCCACGTTCGGCGCGGTGCTGCTGTCGCTCGCGCTGCTGCGACGCGAGAAGCTGTACCGCACGGAGCGGGCGAAGCGCTCCCGGGGCAGCCTGGTGGACGGCTTCCGGTATGTGCGGCGCCGGCCGGACATCCTCGTCATCCTGATCATGGTGTTCCTGATCGGGACGTTCGGCCTCAACTTCCCGATCTTCATCTCGACCATGTCGGTGAGCGTCTTCCACCAGGGCGCCGGCGAGTACGGCATCCTGTCGTCGATCATGGCGGTCGGCTCCGTGGTGGGCGCCCTGCTCTCCGCGCGCCGCGACCGACCGCGCATCTCGCTGCTGTTCGCCGGTGCTGCGTTCTTCGGCTTCGGCTGCGCGCTGGCGGCCGTGATGCCCACGTACTGGTTGTTCGCGGCGGCGCTGATCGTCATCGGCGTCTCGTCGCAGACCCTCATGACCACGGCCAACGGCACCGTGCAGATGACGACGGATCCGGTGCTCCGCGGCCGCGTGATGGCCATCTACATGGCGATCTTCATGGGCGGCACCCCGGTCGGTGCGCCGATCGTCGGCTGGGTGGCCGACACCTTCGGCCCGCGCTGGGCGATGGGCGTCGGGGCGGCGAGCGGGTTCGCCGCGGCCCTCGTGGGTGTGTTCTACCTCGTGAAGTACCGCGGGATGCGCGTCCGCTTCTCCGGCCTGCGGCCACGCGTCACCCTCGCAGCCCGGGAGGCCGTGCGCGAGGAGCTGGAGGAGACCGAGGCGACCGCCACCCGCACCTCCTGAGCCGCGTGCGGTACGGTGCGGGGATGTTCCCCGCGACCGCCCCGCATGCACACGGCTTCGTGCACAACCCCGACGGCGACAGCATCTACTGGGAGACCAGCGGCAACCCGCAAGGCCTGCCCGCACTCTGGCTGCACGGCGGCCCCGGCTCCGGTCTCGGCGCGGGCGGCTACCGCACGCGCTACGACCCCGCCGTCTTCCGCGTCGTCGGCATCGACCAGCGCGGCTGCGGCCGCAGCACCCCGCTCGTCGTGGACGCGCTCGACCGCCTCGCCGCGAACACGACGGACGGCCTCATCGCCGACATCGAGCTGGTGCGCGAGGAGCTCGGCATCGACCGCTGGCTCGTCACCGGCGGCTCCTGGGGCTCCACCCTCGCGCTGGCGTACGCCCTGGCGCACCCCGACCGGGTCGCCGGGATCGTCCTCGGCGCGGTCACCACCACCGGCCGCGAGGAGGTGGACTGGATCACGGAGACGATGGGCCGCGTGTTCCCGGAGGCGTGGGAGGCGCTGGAGCGGGCGTCCCACCGGCGACCGGGCGAGCGCGTCGTCGAGGCGTACGCGCGCATCCTCGCCACCGGCGCGCCGGAGGAGCGCTCGGCGGCGGCCGAAGCGTGGGAGGCCTGGGAATCGACCCACGTCTCCCTCGACCCCAACTTCGTCCCGGGGCCGATGTTCGCGGATGCGACGAAGCGCGAGGTCTTCGCGACCCTCGTGACCCACTACTGGGCGAACCTCGCCTTCCTGCCCGGCGAGCGCGCCATCCTGAACCGGGTGAAGGAGCTGGCGCACATCCCGGCCGTGCTCATCCACGGCCGCCACGACGTCAGTGGGCCCGTGATCACGCCGTGGCGTCTGCACCGCCGCTGGCCCGCGAGCCGGCTCATCGTGGTCGAGGGCGAAGGCCACTGGGGCCCGGAGGCGACCCGGATCATGGCGGAGGCGATCAGCGGGTTCGCCCGGCAGGGAGAATGGGTGGCGTGACCTCCTCCCCCGGCCTGACCGCGCTCGCCGAACGCGCCATCGCACTGCTCCCACACGGCGGCCGCGCCATCGTCGGCGTCGCGGGGAGCCCCGGTTCGGGCAAGACGACGCTCGCGCGGGCCGTCGCGCGCCGGGTGAACGAGCTCGCCGGCGACGGCACCGCGGTGCACCTGCCCATGGACGGCTTCCACCTCGCGAACGCCACCCTCGACGCGCTCGGCCGCCACGACCGCAAGGGCGCGATCGACACGTTCGACGGCTGGGGGTTCGCCGCCCTGCTGGAGCGCGTCCTCACCGAGACGGCCAACCCGGTCTACGCCCCCGCCTTCGAGCGCACCGTCGACGAGCCCGTGGCCGGGTCCATCGCGGTCGAGCCCGGGACGCGGCTGGTCGTGGTCGAGGGCAACTACCTGCTGGTCGATGCCGCCCCGTGGACGCGCATCCCGCCGCTCCTCGCCGAGTCCTGGTTCGTCTCGACCCCGGAGCACGAGCGGATGCGCCGCCTCGTCGACCGCCACACCCGCCACGGCCGCACCCCGGAGGCGGCGACGGCGTGGGCCCGCGACGTCGACGGCGCCAACGCGGTGCTCATCGAGGCGTCGCGCCCACGGGCCGACCTGGTCGTGGACGGCACCACCGGACTCCCAGCCGCAGGCGCCTAGTCTGGAGCCATGACCTCCCCGACCGCTTCGTTCGACCGCGTGACCATGTTCGGCGCCGACTGGTGCCGCGACTGCATCCGCTCGAAGGCCCTCCTCGACCGCCTCGGCACCGACTACGAGTACATCGACCTCGTCGCCCGCCCCGAAGAGGCCGACCGAGCCCACGAGATCAGCGGCCGCACCAACATCCCGGTGATCGTCTTCCCCGACGGCCGCCACCTGGTCGAGCCGACCGACCCGGAGCTGGAGGCGGCGCTCAAGGGGTGATAGGGGCGGTCTAGGCGGGCAACACTCGCACGATCCGCTCGAGCCCGGCGAAGTCGTCCACGTTGTGGGTCACGACGCAGGCGTTGTGGGCACGGGCGGTGGCGGCGATCATCAGGTCGGCGATCCGGCCTCGAGGGCTTCTCCCCGCGGCGAAGACGGCCTCGACGATCCGGCCGTAGTACTGGGCCGCGAGGTCGTCGAAGGGCAGGCCACGCCCGAAGGCACGCCGTATCTCCATCAGGTGCAGCCGTCGCTCCGCGGTCACCCTCGCGTCGAGACCCGGCCGGACCACTCCCTGCTCGAGCTCCGCATAGCTGATCGACGAGATCGCCGCCTCCGAGACATCGTCCGGAAGGCGATAGGCACCCGCGATGAGGACGTTGGTGTCGAGCAGCGCCCTCATGACCACGGGTCCCGGAGGTCGGAGTTTGCACGCTGCTCGCGCAGTTCGGCGGCCAAGGCCTCATCGCCCGGCACGGCGAGGAGCGAACGCACCCGGTCTGCCGGAACCCAGGCGGACCCCTCGTGAGGGACGACGTCGGCGATCGCGCGACCGTGGCTGGTGATGACGTACGTCTCTCCGTCCTGCACCTCGTCGAGCATCCGGGTCGGGTTCTGGCGAAGCTGACCGACCGTGATGGTGTGCGGAGCGGAAGCGGTTTCGATCACGGAACCATCGTAGCGATTCGTAGACAAATGTCTACGCCCCCACGAACCGCCCCGGCGCCCCGTGCCCTGGCAGCACCAGCCGCGGGCGCGACGCCGTGATCGCGGCCAGTGTCGCGTCCGCCGCCGCGCGGTCCGAGATGAGGAGGCCCGGGAAGTGCACGAGGCGGCCGCGGGACAGCCGGCCGGAGTCGCCGACGAGCGCGACCCCGCGCCAGCGCACGAGGTGGTGTCCCGGCGTGTGACCCGGTCCCGGCACGGCCACCACTCCCGGCGCGACCTCGGTTTCGGCGTCGTCGGGAAGCTCGGTCAGCCGGGGAAGTTCGGCGCGACCCAGCCAGCCGAAGCGCATCATGGCGCGGCGGGTCCGCGTCGGCGGCGGCACGTCGCCGCGCAGGATCCGCGCGTCGGCCGCACCGAGCCAGACCGTCGCACCGGTCGCCCGCTGCACGGCCGCCGCCCCGCCGACGTGGTCGGGGTCGTAGTGCGTGAGCACGACGTCCGTCACGCGCGGGATGCGCGCCGCGGACAGCTCGGCCACCACCCTGTCGGCGCTCGATGAGAGGCCGGTGTCGACGAGCACCGCGCGCTCCCCCACCTCCAGCAGGTAGGAGTTGCCCGCGCGCGCCGCGTCCACTCGGTACAGACCTTCGATGACCTCGCGCATGGTGGGATGCTAGTCCTCATGGCCGACCCGGACATCGCCTCCCTCCGCGCCGGCGCCGCGGAACGGGCTCGCGCCAGGGCCACCGAACCGTTCGACGGCGAGGTGCACGATGACGCGATCGGCGCCGTGCCCGTGCGGTGGTACCGACCGCGACCTCTCGACCGTCCCGACAGCGGGGTGGTGTTCCTGCACGGCGGGTACGGCATCCTCGGCGACCTCGACCTGCAGGACGGGTACTGCCGACGCATCGCAGGGCGCCTCCGCGTCACCGTGCTCTCGGTCGGCTACCGCCTGGCGCCGGAGGCCACACTCGCCGACTCGGGCGCCGACGCGGTCGCGGGGGCCGCTGCGCTGCGGGCGGCGGGGATCGGTCGGGTGCTGCTCTGGGGCGACTCCGCCGGCGGCGCGGTGGCCCTGGCCGCGGCACGGCGCGCACCCGTCGCCGGGCTGGCGCTCACCAACCCGAACGTCGACCTCAGCCTCTCCCGCTACGACGACGCCGCGCCCGGCGGGCCCGGCCGGGAGCTGTCCGAGGGGGCATTCCTGCGCTGGTCGGACGTCGTGAACCTCGCCGACGCGCCGGACCTCGCCGCCGACGCGCACGGCCTTCCGCCGGTGTTCGTCGCGGTCGGATCGGAGGACTCCCTCCTGCCCGACGCCCACCACCTCGCCGAGCGGTGCGCGAGCGCGGGGGTCCCGGTCGAACTGCGCATCGTGCCCGGCGCGTCGCACGCCTTCATGACGGCCGGGGACCGCGACGCCGCCGACCGGGTCATCGACGAGGCGGGGCGTCTCCTGCTGCCGGCACGGGGCTGAGCCGATTCATCGTCGCCGGCGCGCAATCCCATCCACATCTTCTGTTGGACATCGGCGCACCGGCGGCGGAGAGTGGCGAGCATGGAGTACACACACCTGGGCCGATCCGGCCTGAAGGTCTCGCGCATCGTCCTCGGCACCATGAACTTCGGGCCGCAGACGAGCGAAGAGGATTCCCACCGGATCATGGACGCCGCGCACGACGCCGGCGTCAACTACTTCGACACCGCCAACGTCTACGGCCAGCATGTCGGCCGCGGAGCCACGGAGACGATCGTCGGCAACTGGTTCGCTCAGGGCGGCGGCCGCCGCGAGCGCACGGTGCTCGCCACCAAGCTGTACGGCGACATGGGCGACTGGCCGAACGAGAACAGGCTGTCGGCGCTCAACATCCGCCGCGCCCTCGACGCGAGCCTGAAGCGGCTGCAGACCGACTACATCGACATCTACCAGTTCCACCACATCGACCGGGACACCCCCTGGGACGAGATCTGGCAGGGCATCGAGACGGCGATCGCGCAGGGCAAGATCCTGTACGCCGGTTCGAGCAACTTCGCCGGCTGGCACATCGCGACGGCGCAGGCGGAGGCGCGCAGGCGCAACCTGCTCGGCCTCGTCAGCGAGCAGTCCATCTACAACCTCCTGACCCGTCAGATCGAGCTGGAGGTGCTGCCCGCCGCTCAGGCCAGCGGCGTCGGCGTCATCGCCTGGTCGCCGCTGCACGGCGGGCTGCTCGGCGGGGTGGTCCGCAAGCAGAACGAGGGCAAGCGGCGGCTGGAGGGACGCGCGGCGGAGACGCTGGAGAAGCACCGCGACGCCATCGAGGCGTACGAGGCGTTCGCGGACGAGCTCGGCCACGAGCCCGGTGACCTCGCGCTGGCCTGGCTGCTGTCGCGACCCGGCGTGACCGGACCGATCATCGGGCCGCGTACACACGAGCAGCTGGAGGGCGGCCTGCGCGCGCTCGACATCCACCTGGACGAGCAGGCGCTCGCCCGTCTCGACGAGATCTTCCCCGGCCACAAGACGGCGCCGGAAGACTACGCCTGGTGACCCTGGGCACACGGAACACGAGAGGACACGAATGAGGACACGCACCATCGGCGACGTCGAGGTCTCGGCGATCGGGCTCGGCGGGATGCCGATGTCGATCGAGGGCCGCCCTGACCGTGAACGCTCGGTGAAGACCATCCACGCCGCCCTCGACGAGGGCGTGACGTTCATCGACACGGCCGACGCCTACCATTTGCACGCCGACGAGGTCGGTCACAACGAGGAGCTGATCGCGGAGGCCCTGCGCAGCTGGGACGGCGACGCCTCCGCGGTGCTGGTCGCGACCAAGGGCGGCCACCTCCGCCCGGGCGACGGCTCGTGGACCGTGAACGGCCGCCCGGAGTACCTGAAGGAGGCCGCAAAGGCCTCGCTTCGCCGGCTCGGCGGCGACGCCATCGGGCTCTACCAGTTCCACCGGCCCGACCCGGAGGTGCCGTACGCCGAGTCGGTCGGCGCGCTGCGCGACCTGCTCGACGAGGGCGTCATCCGCATGGCCGGCATCTCCAACGCGAACCCGGAGCAGATCCGGGAGGCGAACGAGGTCCTCGGCGGCCGGCTGGTGTCGGTGCAGAACCAGTTCTCGCCGGCGTTCCGGTCGAGCGAGCCGGAGCTGCGCCTGGCGGACGAGCTCGGCATCGCGTTCCTGCCGTGGAGCCCGCTCGGCGGCATCACCTCGGCGGGCGACCTCGGCAGCCGGTTCGAGCCGTTCAAGGACGTCGCGGACGCCCGCGGGATCAGCCCGCAGGTGGTGGCGCTCGCGTGGCACCTGGCGCAGAGCCCGCACGTCATCCCGATCCCCGGCTCGTCGCGTCCCGAGACGATCCGCGACTCGGTCACCGCCGTGGATGTGGAACTCACCCCCGAAGAGCTCGCCGCCCTCGACGCCGCCTGATCCAAGCCGACAGCTCCTGAGTTTTTCGACCGATCCGCCGCGATCCGGTCGAAGAACTCAGGAGCTCTTTGCCTGGGGGCGGAGCTGGGCGAGGAAGGCGGAGGCGGCGGGGCTTGGCTGGTCGGCGACCGCGACCGCGACCGTCCAGTCCGGGGCGTCCTGAAGCGGGACCGCGCGGAGCGCGTCCGGCCGCTTGCGGGCGAAGCTCGTCGGAACGACGGCCACGCCGAGGTTGTAGCCGACCAGGTCGAGCAGCGGGTGGACGTCGTTCACCTCCATCGCCGCGCGGTAGTCGAACCCGGCGGCCGCGAACGCGCGACGCGCCAGCGCCTGGGCGCCCCAGCCCTCCTGGAAGCCGACGAGCGGCTCACCGCGCAGGCTCTCCAGCGGGATGCTCTCCATGCGCGCGAACCGGTGCTCTGGATGGCACAGCACCAGCATCTCCTGCGTGCTCAACCGGCGCAGGCGGACGCCGGGCGGCGTGTGTCCGGTGTCGACCACCAGCGCGACGTCGGTGCGCCCACCCGCCACGTCGTCGATCAGCTCCTCGGACCCGGAGTAGCGCAGCCGCACCTCGACACCGGGGTTCGCGGTGCGGAACGCCGCCAGTTCGGCCGGGAGGTCGACGGACCCGAGGCACGGCTCGGCGCCGATGGTCAGGCGTCCGCGCAGCAGGCCGCGCACGGCCGCGACGGCGTCGCGTGCGGCGGCGGCGCTCGCGAGCGTGCGCACCGAGTCGGCGAGCAGGGCCTGCCCGGCCGCGGTCAGCTCGACCCGGCGGGTGCTGCGGACGAACAACGACGTGCCCAGCTCCTGCTCGAGCGAGCGGATGGATGCGGACAGCCCGGACTGGGAGATGCGCAGCAACTCGGCCGCGCGGGTGAAGTGGCGCTCCTCCGCGACGGCGACGAAGTGCTGCAGTTGGCGCAGTTCCATTGTGCGATGGTACTGCTGAATGGTCGACCGCTGACAAGCGGAGGCTCTCAGGCGGCGTGCGCGGCCTCCGCCGTGTCCGCACCGGGCAGCGGCTCGATGTGGAACGTGCGGCGGAACCGGTCGACGAGTTCGCGCCGCCCGGCCAGCACCTCGACCTCGGGCTCGCCGGCGCCGAGCAGGCTGCCGAGGCCGTCGAGCGGGACACGGAACTCGACCACGTCCTCCGGCGCCCCGATGTCGAGGCGACGCTGCGGCTGCGGGAGGGCGTCCGGACCGATGTCCATCACATCCAGCACCCGACCGACGACCAGCGCGCTGACGGAGGCGTCGCCGGCGTGGACGACGTACTCCGTGGGCGGGAGCCGCTGGGCCTCCTGCCCGCGGAACGCCGCGCGCAGCGTCACGCCGAGGGCGTCGGCCGTGAGCACCTCCCCCTCGGCGGGCTCGGCGGATGCCGCCCAACCCCAGCGCTCGAGCTCCAGCACCACCGGCTCGAGCGCCCGCCCGAGCGGCGTGAGCTCGTATCCGCCGCGCACGGCGGGCACGCGACGGATCACTCCCGCCGCCTGGAGCTCCTTGAGCCGGTCGCTGAGGATGTTGGTCGGGATGCGCGGCAGCCCCGCCTTGAGGTCGCTGTACCGGCGGGCGCCGGCGAGAAGGTCGCGGACGATGAGCAGAGCCCACCGCTCCCCGACCTTCTCGACGGCACGGGCCAGGCCGCCGTACTGACCGAAGCCTCGTGGAGTGCGCGTCGCCATCCGCGTCAGGCCGTCGCCTGAGCGCCGGCCCCCTGCTCGGTCATGTAGGCCTCCGGGCCCTTCTCGGCGGCGGCGGGCTCCATGAAGAGGAAGGAGAGCAGGTTGCCGTCCGGGTCCTCCAGGTCGCGAGAGTACATGAACCCGTAGTCCTGCGCCGGCCGCGGCTCCGATCCGCCGGCCTCCAGCCCGCGGGCGATGACGGCGTCGACCGCCTCGCGCGAGTCCTGACTCAGGGCGACGGACGCGCCGGCCTGCGTGTGCGGGTCGATGATCTGCTTGTCGGTGAAGGTCGCGTAGAACTCGCGCGTCTGCACCATGAAGTAGATGGTGTCGCTGAGGACGACACAGGCCGCGTTGTCGTCGGTGAACATCGGGTTGATGCTGTAGCCGAGCGCCTCGTAGAACGCCTTCGAGCGCTCCAGGTCGTCGGTGGTGAAGTTGACGAAGATGTTGAGTGGCATGTCGTGCTCCCCTGGTCTGTCCGGTTGGAATACGCCTAGCTTGCTCTTTGCAAGTTCACTTGTCAAGAACAAGTAATCGACGCTTCCTGAGCTTCCCGATCGCCTCCCACATCTCCGGCACCAGCACGAGCGCGCCCTCCCGCTCCGCCGCCTCCAGCGCGTCGGCCTGGGCCGCGTCCGCGCCGGTGAACCAGGAAGCGACGGTGACGCCGTGCCCCGGCCTCGACACGACCCGGACCTCGTCGCCGGCCGCCACACCTCCCGACTTCACGACGGACAGGTAGGCGCCGGGACGCCCTTCGGCCGTGAAGCGCTTCACCCACTGCGGCTCGCGCATCCTCCGCTGGAACACGGCGCACGGTTCGCGCGGGCAGGTCACCTCGACCACGAGCTCGTCGCCGATGGCCCACCGCTCCCCGATCTCGGCGCCGTTCACGTCGAGCCCGGAGGTGCGCAGGTTCTCGCCGAACAGCCCGGCCGGGATGTCGCGCCGCAGCTCGCCCGCCCAGAAGGCGGCGTCCTCGTCGGCGTACGCGTAGAGCGCCTTCGACGCGCCGCCGTGGTGCCTCCGATCGGCCTGGACGTCACCGTGCAGCCCCAGCGGTCGCACGTGCAGGCGCCTTTCGACCGGACGCTTGTCGATCGCCGTGACCCCGATGCCGCCCGAATCCCTGAGCAACTGCTCCACCCGGCACACCGCGAGAATCTCTGCCATCGGCCCAGTATCGCAGCGCCCGGACCGCACCTCACCGCACCCCGCGCATCATTCGCAGCACCCAGGGGCTGACCAGCGCGAGCAACAGGCCGATCACCACGGCCACGCCGCCGATGATGCTGAAGTACACCGCCTCCGTCTCCGGTCGGTACAGCTTGGCGAGCTGGCCGGCCATGGCGGTGCCGAGGGCGACCGAGAGGAAGTACAGCGCGACCATCTGCGCCTGGAACGGTCGCGGCGCGAGCTTCGTCGCGGCCGAGAGGCCGGGCGGGGAGATCAGCAGCTCGGCCACGGTGAAGACGAACAGGATGCCGACGACCGCGAGCAGCGGCGTGCTGTTGCGCCCGCCTCCCGCCCAGATCAGGAAGAGGAAGAAGGCCAGGCCCATCAGCACCGTGCCCGCCGCGAACTTGATCGGCGTCGACGGCTGCTTCTCGCCCCACTTCGTCCAGATCGCCGCGAACACCCCCGACAGCACGATGATGAACACCGGATTGATCGACTGCACCCAGGAGACCGGGAACTCCCAGCCGAACAGGTTGCGGTCCAGCCGTTCGTCCGAGTAGATCGTCACGACCGTGAACTGCTGCTGGTACAACGACCAGAACGCCGCATTCGTGATGAACAGCGGGATGAACGCGAAGATGCGACTCCGCTCGTCCGCACTGAGCAGCTTGGACGACAGGATCACGACGAAGTAGGCGATCGCCGCGACGATCGTCACGCCGATGACCCACAGGGCCAGGTTGACCGCGTTGATCACGTGCGTGAGCACCAGCACGACGATCACCACCAGCCCGGCGACGCCGATGCCGATCACCAGCGGATACCGCGAGCGCTCGAGCGGGTGGGGCACGTGCCGCGCCTCGTCGGGCAGCCGCTTGCGGCCGAGCGAGTACTGGATGAGGCCGATGGCCATGCCGACCGCGGCGAGCGCGAAGCCCCAGTGGAAACCGAGGGTCGACTGCAGGAGGCCGGTGAGCAGCGGGCCGAACAGCCCGCCCAGGTTGATGCCGAGGTAGAACAGCGAGAAGCCGGCGTCGCGGCGGGGATCCTTCTCGGAGTACAGCGTGCCGACGATGCGGGTCGCGTTCGCCTTCAGGCCTCCGCTGCCGAACGCCACAAAGAGCAGACCGACGAGCACCCCGCCCACGCCCGGGATGAGCGCGAGCGAGATGTGGCCGGCCATGATGACCACCGCGCTCCAGAAGAGCACCAACTCCGAGCCGAACAGCCGGTCGGCGAGCCACGCGCCGAGGATGGTCGAGAGGTAGACCGCGCCGCCGTACGCCCCCACGATGCCCGCGGCCGTCGCCTGGTCGATGCCGAGACCGCCGCGCTCCACGGAGTAGTAGAGGTAGATGAGCAGGATGCCCTGCATGCCGTAGAACGAGAACCGCTCCCACATCTCGACACCGAAGATGTTGGCGAGCGCCCGCGGCTGCCCGAAGAAGCCGTGGCTGCTGTCGCCCTCGCGTCTCGTGTCGGTGGTGTCGGTTCGACTCATGTGAGCCATGGTCCCACCGGGATCGCGTGGCGTGAACGGCGATCCTAAAACTGTGGACAACGTGCACAGACGCCAGGTTTGTGCACAACCGCGCACGATATGGCCGCTTGTCTCGCTTCGACGCAACGATCCACCGTAAGCTCGACAGGGTGGACAACCTCGATCGCAGCATCCTCGACCTGCTCCGCCAGAACGCCCGGGCCGGCTACGGCGACATCGGCTCGGTGGTCGGCCTGTCCGCGTCGGCGGTGAAGCGACGCGTCGACCGGCTGGTGGCCGACGGGGTGATCCGCGGGTTCACCATCCAGGTCGACCCGGCGATCGACGGCATGAGCACGGAGGCGTACGTCGAGCTGTTCTGCCGAGGCACCGTTTCGCCGGAGGAGCTGCTCCGCATCCTCTCGGCCGTGCCCGAGGTGGTGGACGCCGGAACGGTCACCGGGAGCGCGGACGCGATCGTCCACATCCGCTCGCGCGACATCCCGAGCCTGGAGGCCGCCCTGGAGAAGGTGCGTCTCGCGCCGAACGTCGACCACACCCGCAGCGCGATCGTGCTCTCCCGCCTGATCACGCGCGGCAGCTGAGCGTCGCGAATCTTCAAGACGGAGCCGTGAGACGCCGGCGAGACTGACGGCATGAGCACCACAGCACGAGCAGAACTCCACGTCGACGCTCCCCGCGAGCGCCTCTGGCATGCCCTGACCGACGCGGACACGATCAGCCGCTACCTCTTCGGCACTCGCGTCGAGACCGACTGGCGCGAGGGCAGTCCGATCCTCTACCGCGGCGAGTGGGACGGCAAGCCCTACGAGGACAAGGGCACCATCCTCGAGATCGTCCCGGGCGACCGCCTGGTCACCAGCTACTACAGCCCCCTCAGCGGCAAGCCCGACGAGCCGGCCAGCTACCAGAGGGTGTCGTACTCGGTCGCCGACGACGGCGAGGGCACACTCGTCACCATCACCCAAGACGGCTGCGCCGACGACGAGGACGCCGAGCGGATGAGCGCCAACTGGGCGGCCGTGCTGGAGTCGATGAAGGGCGTCGTCGAAGAAGGCTGACCGGCTCCTGCGAGGATGTTCAGCGATCGCCCGGCGCGCGACGACCGCATCCGAGCGCCGACACGGCCAACAGTGGCACGATGGGCGCATGAAGCTGCTGGTTGTCGAAGACGATCCGGACATGGGAGGCCTCGTCCAGCGGGGGCTCGCGGCCGAGGGATACGACGTGACGCTGGTCACGAACGGTGTGGATGCGCTCATCGCGCTGCGCAGCGACGCCTTCTCGGCCGCCGCGATCGACGTCATGCTGCCCGGGATGAGCGGCTTCGAGCTCTGCCGGCACATCCGCGAGGCCGCCAACCCGATGCCGATCCTGCTCCTGACCGCACGGGATGCGATCGAGGACCGGGTGCACGGCCTCGACTCCGGCGCCGACGACTACCTGACCAAGCCGTTCGCGTTCGCCGAGCTGGCGGCGCGCGTCCGGGCGCTGCTGCGCCGCGAGCCGACCGGGATGCGCCCGCAGGTGACGGTCGGACGGCTCACGATCGACTCGCACGAGCACCAGGCGCTCGTCGCCGGGCACGAGATGCCGCTCAGCCGCCGGGAGTTCACGCTGCTGCGCCTGTTCGCCACCAACCCGGACAAGACGCTGTCGCGCTCGGACATCCTCGAATCGGTGTGGGGCACCACCGAGAACATCGGCACCAACGTCATCGACCAGTACGTCTCCTACCTGCGCAAGAAGCTGGACGCCGCGGACGCCGGGCTGTCGATCGTCACCGAGCGAGGACGCGGCTACCGGCTGGATGCCCGCAACGCGGCGGACGCCAAGCGCGCCGGCACGCCGGACGAGACCGCTCAGAGCACCACCGACGCCGCCTCCACCCCGTGAACGCGCTGCGGCGGCTGTCGATCACGGCGCGCATCACGATCGGCAGCCTGATCGTCGCCGCGCTGTTCGCTCTCGTCGCCGTCGTGGTGATCCGCATCGGGGTGTCGTCCATCCTGCACAACGCCACGCTCACCCTGCTCAGCAACGACGTCGCCGGCCCCGCGCAGTCCCTGGAGACCAAGCCGACAGGGCCATTCGATCTTCCCGGCGGCGGCCAGGAGCTGGCGATCGTGGCGGACGACGGCGCGATCCTCGCCTCGACCATGCCGGAAGGGTTGGAGGACCGGATGCCGTCCCTGGTCGCCCAGGGCCAGGGCCTCCGGGATGTGCAGGTCGGCGACGAGCACTACCTCGTGCTGACCCGCAGCGTCGACACGTCGAGCGGCACCATGCACGTGGTCGCGGCACGCAACGAGGAGACGACGGCGCTCCTGCTGGATCGGCTGACCGCCGCCCTGTTGGCCGGGGCGGGTGTGCTGATCTTCGGGTTCGGCGGGGCGTCGTGGCTGCTGACCCGCACCGCGCTGCGCCCGGTGAGCCGGATGCGCGAGCAGGCGGACCGCATCGCCGCGTCGACCCCCGACGAGGCCGGGCTGTTGCCGGTCGGGCCCGCGCAGGACGAGCTCTCCGAGCTGGCCACGACCCTCAACGACCTCATCCTGCGCCTGCGCGCCTCGGCGGACAGGGAACGCCAGATGGTCTCGGACGCGAGCCACGAGCTCCGGACGCCACTGGCGGTGCTTCGCGGGCAGCTGGAGCTGGCGGAGCTGGATGCCGGCGACCCGGACGCGCTGCTGCACGACATCCGCTCGTCGCACGCCACGGCCATCCGTCTCGCGCAGCTCGCCAACAACCTGCTGGAGCTGTCCCGCATCGAGGCGGGTCCGTCGAGCGGCCGGATCGACTGGCGCACGCTCGTCGACGAGCTCACCGACGCGATCGACCGCGCGCGCCTGCTGGTGAGCAGTGACGACGAGGCGTCCGGCATCTCGGTGGACTTCGACTACGACCCGCGCCGGCGGCCCGATTCGGGCGCCCGCGTCGCGCTGTCGCCGACCGACTTCGGCAGAATCCTGGACAACCTGCTCGGCAACGCCATCACCGCGATCAGGACGTCGCCCAAGGGCCACCCGGACGCCACCGTCACGGCCACCCTCGCGCTCGCCGACCGACCCGACGGCGGCCAGGAGGCCGTGCTGACCGTGCGCGACACCGGCCCCGGGATGCCGGAGGACTTCATCCCGGTCGCTCTCGACCGCTTCACGCGCGCCGACGGCGCACGGACCGGCCAGTCCGGCGGCGGGCTGGGGCTGGCCATCGTGGGCGCGTTGGCCGGCGCGGCCGGTGGTCAGGTGGTGCTCGCGAACGCCGAGCCGTCCGGTCTGACGGTCACGGTGCGGCTGCCGTTGCGTCACGACTGAGGCCAGCGGCCTCCTGCGAACCCTCGGCTCAGTGCCCGGTGCGGTCGGAATCGACTCCTGCGGCGGGTCCTTCGTCGAGGGTGTCGAACGCGGCGAGGTCGTCGGCGTCGAGCTCGAAGTCGAACACGGCGAGGTTCTGCGCCATCCGCTCCGGGTTGCGCGACTTCGGGATGGCGACCAGCCCGTTCTGCACGTGCCAGCGAAGCACGACCTGCGCCGGGGTGCGGTCGTGCTTCTCGGCGACCCGGGCGATGGCCGGCTGGGACAGCAGCTCGCTGCCGGCGCCGATCGGGCTCCACGACTCGGTGACGATGCCGTGCTCTGCGTCGTAGGCCCGCTGTTCGCGCCGCGGGATGGCGGGGCTCAGCTGGATCTGGTTGACCGCCGGCGTGACCCCGGTCTCGGCGATGAGCCGGTCGATGTGGGCCGGCTTGAAGTTGGAGACGCCGATCGCGCGCACCTTGCCGGCCTCGCGCAGACGGACGAAGGTCTCCCAGGTGGACACGTATTGGTCGCGCTGCGGCAGCGGCCAGTGGATGAGCAGCAGGTCGACGTAGTCGAGGCCGAGCCGTTGGAGGCTCGCGTCGAGCCCGGCCACGGCGCGGTCGTCGCCCTGGTAGGCGCCGTCCAGCTTTGTGGTGACGAACCACTCCTCGCGTGGCACCCCGCTCTCGACGAGCCCGCGCCCGACGCCGGCCTCGTTGCCGTACTTCACCGCGGTGTCCACATGGCGGTAGCCCGCCTCCGCCGCGGCGATGACGGCGCGCTGCACCTCGGCGTCGTCGAGGGGCCAAGTGCCGAGGCCGAGCTGCGGGATGCTGCCCCCGCCGGTCAGCGGGAGGGAGGGGATGGAGGTCGTCATGCGTCTCACAGTACGCGCGGCGGAGCCGTGTCTGCGCGCTGCTGGTTCTCGTGCTCCAGCAGGGTGGCGAGGTCTGCGCCCGCGCGCAGGAGCGCGGTGGATCGCGCGGCGAGCGTCTGCAACCGCGTCTGCAGGGCATCGGCAGCATCCTTCCCGCCTCCGCCGCCACGGAGGGACTCCATCACCGCGCGAACGGCCGGGACGCGGTAGCCACCGGCCCGGAGGGCGGCGACGATACGGACGTCCCTGACGGCGGCGGGCGGATACCGGCGGCGGCTCGCGCGGTCGGGACGGTCGGCGAAGATCAGCCCTTCGTCCTCCCAGAAGCGCAGCGTGGAGGAGCGCACCCCGATCGCCGCGGACAGCTCAGTGATGCTCATGGTGTCGCCGGGTAGTGGGTCGGCGTCTCGCGCGCTGTCCTCGACGATGCTGTCGAGGGCGCGCACGGCCGCCGCCGTGTCGTCCCGCGACCGAGCGAGGCCGACGTGGAGGTCGACGATCCGCGCGACGGCCTCGCCGTGCGGGAGTGCGTGAAGGGCGCCCATCGTGGAGCGGGCGGCAACGGGTCCGACGGCGAAAGCGAGGCTCCGGTAGGCGCGGAGGGCGACCAGGTGCCGGGAGGTGAAGCGACGATAGCCGTTCTGCAGCCGCTGCGCGGGCGGGATCACGCCGAGCCGCTCCAGGTCGCGCACCTGCTGCACGGAGCATCCGGCAGCGGCGGCCAGCTGCCCCGTTGTGTAGAGCCCCGACGGCAAACCCTCCGCAAGCACTTGAAGATCATAGTTGAAGCATGACGATGCAGCGGATCCTCTCGGAGGTGCGGACTTTCGACGGCCTCCTCGAACTCGCCCCCGAGCCGGGTGGCGAGTACCCCGAACTTGTCTGGGGCGACCACTTCTTCTACTACGCGCCGGACGGCGAGGTGCCGCATAACAGGCAGCCGTACGCGACGATCGTGACGAAGGACTACCCCGACGACACGCTCTCGGAGCTGAACCTCCCGGACCGGTGGCGACTGAACATCCACGTCGGCGCGCCGGCTTTCGCCGACCTCCTCGGCTACGAGCCCGCCGCGATCGATGCCTCGGTGCTCGACTTTTCCGCAGAGGACGTGATCAACCCGCACCCGCTGTACGGCTCCTCGGGATGGGTATGCATCGTGAACCCCGGCCCGGCGACGCTCGACCGCGCTCTGGAGGCTTTGCGTGCCGCGCACCACGCCGATCGGCGCCGCGTGGAGCGGCGGAGCCGTCCCTCGTAGGGGCCGACCCCCAGCCCGGCCCTCCCCTCAGATGATCGCGTCGGAGAGCGTCGTCGGGTTGCCGAACCGGTGGTTCGTGATCGAGATGGCCTGCTCGTGCAGGAAGGTGAGCACCTCGATCCGCCCGGACGGCGTGACCGGGCCGTCGTAGATCGCGACGTCCGGCGTCCCGCCGAGGGCCGTCGCGAGCGCGGTCGGGTCGCCGCCGATGAGCCGGATGCGGTGGGCGGTGATCTTCCGCGCGCGGACGTGGGAGAGCCAGTGCGCGTCGGACTCGACCGTTACCTCGACGTCGCGGTCGCGGAGCAACGCCTGCATGGCGCGCGGCAGCTTCACCGGCGTGCTGACGGTGAACGGCGACCGTGCGACCGTGGCCGCGGCCATCACGCGGAGCAGCTCGGGCAGCGAACTCCCCTCGGAGAGCCGGATGGCCACCGGGACCGGCCGGTAGCGGAACAGGTTGCGTTCCACGCCGAGGCCGGACACGTCGGTCACCCGGTGGTACTCGGTCGCGACCGCGATGGCGTCGCTGAGGGCGGAGCGGCGGACCAGGTCGAAGGACGGGTAGTCCATCGACGACTGCCCGGACTCGATCAGGTCGGACACGCGCTGCTCCAGGCCCCGCAGGTGCAGGCTGGAGCTGGAGCTCCCGGCCTCCGGCTCCCACGAACCGAGCCCGAGCAGGTAGTTGGGACCGCCCGCCTTCGTCCCGGCGCCGACGGAGGAGCGCTTCCAGCCGCCGAATGGCTGACGACGCACGATCGCGCCCGTGATCCCGCGGTTGACGTAGAGGTTGCCCGCCTCCACCGTGTCCAGCCAGAGCGCCAGCTCGTCGGAGTCGAGCGAGTGCAGGCCTGCCGTGAGACCGTACTCGACCGCGTTCTGGAAGCGGATGGCCTCCTCCAGGTCGCGGGCCGCCATGATGCCGAGCACCGGGCCGAAGAACTCGGTGAGGTGGAAGTACGAGCCGGGCTGGACTCCGGTGCGCACGCCGGGTGACCAGAGCCTCCCGGTGTCGTCGAGAGGCTTGGGCTGCACCAGCCACTCCTCGTCGGCGCCGAGCGTCGTGAGGGCGTGGAGCAGCTTGCCGCTCGCCGGCTCGATCAGTGGCCCCATCTGACTCGTCGGGTCTGCCGGGTATCCGACGCGGAGACTCGTGACGGCGTCCACCAGCTGATTGCGGAACCGTTCGGACTTCGCCACCGATCCCACCAGGATGACGAGACTCGCGGCCGAGCACTTCTGCCCGGCGTGCCCGAAGGCGCTCTTCACGATGTCGGAGACGGCCAGGTCGTAGTCCGCGCTCGGCGTGACCACGATCGCGTTCTTCCCGCTGGTCTCCGCGAGCAGCGGGAGGTCTGGACGCCAGGAGCGGAACAGCTTCGCCGTCTCGTACGAGCCGGTGAGGATCACCCGATCGACCCGTGGGTCGGAGATCAGCTGCTGCCCGAGCTGGTTCTCGGCCACGTCGACGAGTACGAGCAGATCGCGCGGGACCCCCGCCTCCCAGAGTGCCTCGACCATCACCGCCGCCGAACGCCTGGCCTGCGGAGCCGGCTTGATGACGACGCCGCTCCCCGCGGCGAGCGCCGCCAGCACCGACCCGGCCGGGATCGCCACCGGGAAGTTCCACGGCGGTGCGACCACGGTGAGCGCAGAGGGAACGAAGCGCGCACCCTGCACCACATCGAGCTCGCGAGCACGAGTGGCGTAGTAGTGGGCGAAGTCGACCGCCTCACTGACCTCCGGGTCGGCTTCCGCGATGGTCTTGCCGGTCTCGGCCGCCATGACCTCGATGAGACGGTCGCGGTTGGCCTCCAGGGCGTGGCCGGCCCGGTCGAGGACCGCCGCACGATCGTGTCCGGTGCGGCTCCCCCACGCGGCCCCGGCGCGCGCCACGTCGCCCAGGATCGCGTCGAGTCGCTCCGCCTCGGTGACGGCCGCGGCGGCGATGGTCTCCACACCGAGGTCGGAGCCCTGCGAGCGCGCGAGGATCCGCCTCCCCCACAGCCGGTTCGCCGCTCGCGACGGATCGGTGTCCGGCGCGTTGCGGAACCCGTCCTCCTGCGCCCCGACCGACGGCGGGGCCTCCGTCGCAGGACCGGGAACAGCATCGTGCGTCCACTCGATGCCCCCGGAACCGCGAGTGAGGCCAAGCACCACGCTCGTCAGACCCTGCTCCTCTTCCGGCGATGGTGCGGGTGGGGCGGGCGGCCGGGTGAAGGCGGGCGCCGAGGCCTCCTCCCACTCGCGCGTGCGGTCCTGCTGACGGTTGGGCACGGGCGCCGCGCCGCGCGGACCATCGTCCGCCTCGAACTCCGCCACCGAGGCCAGGAACCGCTGCTTCTCGCGCTCGAACAGCTGCGGGTCGCTGTCGAGCTGGAAGACCGCGGACATGAAGTTCTCCTGGCTCGCGTTCTCTTCCAGCCGCCGGATGAGATAGGAGATCGCCACATCGAACTC
The DNA here is from genome assembly GCA_003367665.1 of Leifsonia sp. ku-ls. Classification (GTDB taxonomy): domain Bacteria; phylum Actinomycetota; class Actinomycetes; order Actinomycetales; family Microbacteriaceae; genus Leifsonia. Next base: position 65,169 of record QKXI01000003.1, read on the forward strand.
ACGCGGGTCGACGACCGGTGTGTAGAGGAGCAGTTGCCCCACCGTCCGCTTGACCGCCTCCGCCTGACGCATGGCCATGCCGAGCAGCATCTCGAAGTCGATGCGATCGGTGACGCCATGACGTGAGGCGAGCAGCCAGGCGAAGGCGATGTCGAACAGGTTGTGCCCGGCGACCCCGATCTTGACGGCGTCGGTGTGCTCCGGCGTGAGCGCCCAGTCGAGCACCCGCTTGTAGTTGGCGTCGGTCGCCTGCTTGGTGCCGTACGTGGCCAGCGGCCAGCCGTGGATCGCCGCATCCACTCGCTCCATCGCGAGGTTCGCGCCCTTGACCACGCGGATCTTGATCGGAGCACCGCCCTGGATGCGCCGCTGGGTCGCCCACTCGGTCAGGGTCTGCAGCGCGTCGAGCGCGTCGGGCAGGTACGCCTGCAGCACGATGCCGGCCTCGAGGGAGAGCAGCTGCGGCTTCTCCAGGATGCGCATGAACACCGCCATGGTGAGGTCGAGGTCGCGGTACTCCTCCATGTCGAGGTTGATGAACTTGCGCGTCGGGGACGACGCCGCCAGCTCGTAAAGAGGCGTCAGCCGCTCGACCACGCGGTCCACGGTCTCGTCGAACGCCCACATCGACAGCTGCGACGCGATGGACGACACCTTGATGGACACGTAGTCGACGTCGTCTCGCGCAAGCAGGGCTCGGGTGCCCTCCAGCCGGCGCAGCGCCTCCTTCTCGCCGAGCACCGCCTCACCGAGAAGGTTGAGGTTGAGCCGGGCGCCGTGGCCGTCTGGATCGTCGGCACGGCGCAGTCGCTCGATGGCCGGCCCCAGCTTCTCCGGCGTCGCATCGACCACCAGGTGGCCGACCATGCGACGCAGCACAAGGCGGGCCAGTGGGATGACGATCCACGGGAGCACCGGGCCGAAGACGCCGCCGAGCCAGATGGCCGCCCGCTGGTACCACGGCAGGAACCGCGGAATGCGCTTGGCCAGCCGCTGGAGGTTGTACCCGGCGACGAACAGGTCTTGTGGCCGCGCCACCCCGTCGACGAAACCGACCGCGAAGTCGAGCCCGTCGGCATCGCTGAGCACCCCCGCGAGCCGGCGCGCGGCGGGATCTTCCTTCGGCGGTGCGCCCTCTCCTGGCTGCGTGCTCTCGGCGAGCCAGCGCTGCACCAGCTCGACCGCCTCGTGAGCGATCTGCGCCGGGCGCACCGCGGCGCCGTCCTTGGTGTTGTCGACCATGGAACGACACTATTACCCGGCGCCGGGCGGTCACCGGATCGACCTGAGATTGTGGATAAGTCCCCGGCTAGAGTCGACTCATGACCGACCGCCCCACCTCACCCTCCGCCGCAACGCACGACGTCGTCATCGTGGGAGGCGGCCACAACGGCCTCACCGCCGCCGCCTACCTGGCGCGCGCCGGGAAGTCGGTCATCCTGCTCGAACGGCTCGACGACGTCGGCGGCGCCGCGGTCAGCGCGCAGGCCTTCCCCGGCGTCGAGGCGCGGCTGTCGCGCTACTCCTACCTGGTCAGCCTGCTGCCGCAGCGCATCATCGACGAGCTCGGCCTCGACATCCGGCTCGCGCGCCGCCGCTACTCGTCCTACACTCCTGTCCCCGGCGACCCCTCGGGAGCCGGTCTGCTCGTCGACAACACCGACGCGGCCGCGACCGCGGCCTCCTTCGCCCGGATCGGCGCAGCGGACGACGCCGAGGGCTTCAACTCCGTGTACCGCAGCACGGGGGAACTGGCCCGCGCGCTGTGGCCGACGGTGACCGAGCCGCTCCTCACCCGCTCCGAGGCGAAGGCCCTGGTCGGAGACGACGAGCTGTGGAACGCCATCGTCGAGCGCCCGATCGCCGAGTTCATCGAGTCGCGCGTGCAGAACGACCTCGTCCGCGGCGTGGTCGCCACGGACGCTCTGATCGGCACCTTCGCGAGCGTCGCCGACCCCGGCCTCGCTCAGAACCGCTGCTTCCTGTACCACGTCATCGGCCAGGGCACGGGCGAATGGGACGTCCCGGTCGGCGGGATGGGCGCCGTCACCGGCGAGCTGGCCCGCGTCGCGCGAGAGGCGGGCGCCCGCATCGTCACCGGCGCCGAGGTTACCCGCATCGACCCGGACGGCACGGTCGAGTACCGCCGCAACGGTCACGAGCGACGCGTGGAAGGCGCCCACGTGCTCGTCAACGTCGCCCCCGACGTGCTCGACCGCCTGATCGACGAAACCCCGGAGCCGCCGCGCGAGAAGGCGGAGGGCGCGCAGGTCAAGGTGAACCTGCTCCTCAAGCGCCTGCCCCGGCTGCGCGACGAGAGCATCGACCCCAAGGCGGCCTTCGGCGGCACCTTCCACATCAACGAGACCTACACGCAGCTGGAGGAGGCATACTCGGGCATGACCCGCGGCGTCATGCCCGAACTGCTGCCCTGCGAGATCTACTGTCACACGCTGGCCGATCCGAGCATCCTCGACCCCGAGCTGGCCGAGTCGGGCGCCCAGACGATCACCGTCTTCGGCCTGCACACCCCCGACCGCTGGCTGACCGACGAGAACAACGACGCCACCCGGCAGCGCCTCCAGGACGCCGTGCTCGCCTCCCTGAACTCGGTGCTGGCCGAACCGGTCGAAGACCTGTTGCTGACCGACGGCGACGGCAATCCCTGCATCGAGACGAAGACAACGCGCGATCTGGAGCAAGCGCTCAACATGCCAGGCGGCAACATCTTCCACGGCCCGCTGTCGTGGCCTTTCGCCGAGGACGACGACGCTCTCGACACGCCCGCGCAGCGCTGGGGCGTCGCGACCAGGCACCCGCGCATCCTGCTCTGCGGCTCCGGCGCGCGACGCGGAGGTGCGGTCAGCGGCCTCGGCGGGCACAACGCCGCCATGGCCGTGCTCGAGGGTTGAGAGCACTCGCAGAGGCCTACTGCCGATTCCGGGCACTCGTGACTAAGGTGTGGATCACCAGAGGCTGAGCCGACGGAGGTCACCATGATGCCGCAGCCGACAGGAAGACTGGTCCGCAAGGACGACGGGGTCTACCTCGTCCTCGACCGGATGTTCAAGGCGCCCATCGAGGAGGTGTGGACGTACTTCAGCCGGTCGCCGCGGCTCAGCTCGTGGTTGGGCGAGTACACCGGCACCGGCTCGACCGGAGCCGTCCGCTTCCGTATGACGGCGGACCGGGACGACGCCGACTGGGAGGACGTCTCGGTCCTGGAATGCTCGGCGCCCCACCGGCTGCACGCCGACGTCGGCCCAGCGGGGGCATCCCACCGGATGTTCGTTCACCTCACCGAGGCCAGCGGCCACACCACCGTCACTGTCGGCCGCCGGCTCCGCTCGCTGCTGGAGGAGGCAGACGAGGGACCGCGGTGGGACTTCTACCTCGACCGGCTCGTCGCCGCACACGACCACAAGCCGCTCCCCGAGCGCGCCGCCTACGGACCGGCCATGACGGAGCACTACCGGATGCTCTGCCGAGAGCTCGACCGCGACCTGCGCTCCGAGCACGCGGCCGCCCGCACCGCGGCAGCGGAGGGCTGACCCCGGCTCAGTGCCAGCGGTGGTCCTGCAGCGTGACGCGCGGCCCGCGGCGCTGGAACCGGAAGCCGCTCGCGAAGATCAGCCGCACGACGCGCTGCCGGTGGCCGGCCCAGGGTTCGAGCAGTTCGAGCATGCCGTCGTCGTCGACGCGGCGGCCGATGAGCGCCTCGCCGACCTGGTGCGCGAGGTGGTAGTCGCCCACGCTGACGAGGTCGGGATGGGCGTGCGACCGCTGCAGGGTCTCGGCGGTGGTCCACAGGCCGACACCCGGGAGGGTCTGGAGCGCGGTCTCGGCGTCGGCGAGGCTTGCCGAGCGCTCGACGGCGCGCTCCAACGAGGGCGCGACCGCGAGCACGGCCTGCACGGCCCTCGCGCGCCGCGGGTCGACACCGGCCCGGTGCCACTCCCACGACGGGATGCCGCGCCACTGCTCGAGCGTCGGGCTCACGCGCATGCCGTCCGGCGCGGGACCCGGTGCCGGCTCGCCGTACCATCGCAGCAGGCGGGCCCAGGAGCGGTACGCCTCCAGGCTCGTCACGCGCTGCTCGATGATCGCGGGGAGGAGGGCCTCCAGCATCCGGCCGGTGCGTGCCAGCCGCAGGCCCGGGTTGCGGCGCAGGCTGTCACGGAGCAGTGGATGGCCGCTCACGTCGAGTCCCGACCAGTCGTCGCCGCGACCCAGCAGCTCCGGGAGCTGCTCGATCGCCCACTCCGCCCCCGGCCCCCACGCCGCGGCGGCGAAGCCACCGTCGGCCGGCGAGCGGCGGACGCGGAGCGTCGCTGCGCCGAGCGGCGTGCGCCATGTGCGCCACAGTCCGCCGGTGTCCCAAGTCGTGGTCGGATCGTACGGTCCCCTGCCGAGCAGGGCGAGCGTGCCGGCCAGGTCGATGGGCTCGGCGGGGCGGTAAACGGTCTCCGCGTCGGGCGCGGTGCTCGCCGCCCCGGCGCCGGAGGCGCGGGAGGGCAGCACGGCGGTCATGCAGGCATGCTACGTCACGCACCTGACGTTCACGCCCCGGGGGCTACCCGGATGTCGGCGGTCTCCCCTACATTGCCGCCATGGGAATCGAACTCGACACCGACGCGGTCGCGCGCCTGCGCGCGGCCGTCTCCGGAACCGTCTACGTCCGCGGCGACGCGGGCCTCGCCGCTGAGGTCGCCTGCTTCAATCCGGCGATCCGCCACGACCCCGACATCGTCGTCGCCGTCGCATCGGAGGGTGACGTGGCGGCAGCCGTCCGCTTCGCCCGCGAGGCCGGGCTCCCGGTGCGGGTGCAGTGCACCGGACACGGCGCCGAGTCGCCGATCAGCGGCGGCATGATCGTCTCCACGCGCGGGCTCGACGGACTGTCAATCGACGCGGACGACCGGCTCGCCCGCATCGGCGCCGGCCTGCGCTGGGCGCCGGTCATCGTGGCCGCGGCAGAGCACGGCCTCGCGCCGATCACCGGCTCGTCGACGAGCGTCGGCGCGGTCGGCTACAGCCTCGGCGGCGGCATCGGCCCGCTCGCACGGACCTACGGCTTCACCTCCGACTGGATCCGCGGCTTCCGCGTCGTCACCGCCGACGGCGAGATCGTCACGGCGGATGCCGAGACCAACCCCGACCTGTTCTGGGCGCTCCGCGGGGGCAAGGGCGGGCTCGCCGTCGTCACCGAGATGACGCTGGAGCTCGTGCCCCTGCGTTCGTTGTACGGCGGCAGCGTCTTCTTCGAGGGTGCGGCGATCGAGCCGGCGCTCCGGGCCTGGATCGACTGGTCGGCCGAACTGCCCGACGAGGCGACCACCTCGGTCGTGCTCCTCGCCGTGCCGGATGTCGACGGCCCGCCTCCGCCGCTGCGCGGTCGCACGGTGCTCAGTGTCCGGTTCGCCTACCCGGGCGACGCGTCGGAGGGCGAGCGGCTGTTCGCGCCGATCCGTGCCGCTGCACCGCTGTACCTGGACTTCGTGGCCGAGATGCCGACGACGGCCGTCGCCAGCATCCACAATGACCCGGAGGAGGGCGGACCGTCCTGGATCCGCGGCTTCATGCTCGACACTTTCGACCAGGACGCCGGCGACGTCGTCCTGGAGTTGGCCGGCCCCGGCTCTGGCTCGCCGTTCCTCGCCGTCGAGATCCGCCAGCTCGGCGGGGCGACGGCGCGGGACACGGCGGACGGCTCGGCCGTCGGGGGCCGCGACAGCGGCTACACGCTCAGCCTGCTGGCCGGCGACCCGTCGACGTTCGCGGAGGCCGCTCCTGCCCGCGCGCGGGCGATCGCGGAGGCCCTGAACGACCGCGTCTCGGCCGTCACCAACGTCAACTTCGCCGGCGACCTGGCCGACCGCGCCGCCTTCGAGCGGGTGTGGCCGCCGGCCGTCTTCGAGCGCCTGCAGGCCGCGCGCGAGCAGTGGGATCCCGACCGCCTGTTCGCCTTCGGCCCGGCCAACTGACCGCTGCCGGTCACTCGCTCCAGATGCTGGGCGCCTCGGCGCGCGTGGACGGAAGCGCGGCATCGGCGCCCCACTCCAGGAGCCACTGGGGGACGGTGACGTCCGTCGGCGACGGGCCCACCGCCTCCAGCAGCTCCTCGATCGTGACGATGCCGCCGCTGCGCTTGAGGAACCGCCCCCGGATGAAGGCCTGCGTGTAGATCTCGCCGTCGACGGTGAACCGCTGTTCGACGTAGACGGCCTTGTCGTCGAACCCGAGGATGCGCGACTCCACGACGAACGGCTGCCACAGTTCGAGCGACTTGCGGAAGGAGATGGTCTCCGAAGCGACGACCGGATACCACCCGCGCCGCTTGAAGATCGCCCACACCCCGTTCCGCTGCAGCAGGTCGAACCGCCCGATGTCGGCGATCGACAGATACACGCCGTTGTTCATGTGCTTCAGGATGTCGAGGTCGGTCGGCAGCACGCGGAATCGGGTGCGCGCGACGTCCCAGTGACCGAGCCGCGGACCGAAGCGGGAGATGATCGCGTGGAGCATCGTCCGGAAGATCATATGCACGCCGTCATGTTAGTGATCCTCCGCACGATCGGAGCATTCGTTGTCCGTTCCCTCCAATCAGCTCCGCGGGATCGGCGCGTCGGATCGTACGGTGGCCCCAAGCGGGGCTTTGGCGGTCGAGGCAGGCTCAGTTCGGGCTGATCCGCAGGGCGGCGATGCGCCCATCCCTCAGGGTGAACGTCATCGGGCCGGTGCCGTTGTAGCCGTCGCCGGCGACCGTCAGGGTGACGACGTACGTCTCCGGCTCATCCGCCGGGCGCACGTCCACCAGTTCGAAGTGCGAGTTCTTGCCGATGTTGTCCGTGCGGTCCCACGACCGCACCCCCTCGTGGCCGTGGAACCCCCGCCCCCAGTCGTTGAGGTAGGCGTCCTCGGTGAAGGTCTCGACGAAGGCGGCTGAGTCGCCGCGGTTGGTGGTGTCGATGAACCGCTGGATCGGCTCGGGAACGGCGACGTCTGTCATGTGCTTCCTCCCTGTTCGGGCGACCGGATCCGCTCAGCGGTCGAGCGGGACCTCCACGATGCTCACCCCGGCCGGCGGGGTGGACAGTGCCTGGTCGAGCTCGCCCTTGGTGCGGACGACGGAGTGGTGCCAGCCGTAGGCCGCCGCGAGCGCTGCGAGGTCGACGGAGTGCGGGGTGTAGAGCACGCGGTCGAAGGCCTCGGTCGCGGCGGTGCCCGCGACCTCCAGGCTGTCGAAGATCGTGCCGCCGCGATCGTTGCCGACGACCACCTGCAGGTGGGGCCGGCGCTCCCCCGCGCCGAGCAGCAGGGAGCCGGCGTCGTGGAGCAGCGCAAGGTCTCCGAGGAGGACGCGCGTGACGCCGTTCGGCGTCCCGGCCGCTTCGGCGGCGGCCTGACTGGCCAGTGCGATGCCGGTGGCCGTCGCGATGGTTCCGTCGATGCCGGCGAGCCCGCGGTTGGCGTGGACGGTGATCTTCTTGCCCGGCACGATGCGGTCCACGTCGCGGATCAGGCGAGATGCGCCGAGCACGAGACGGTCGTGCGGCCAGGTGTACCGCCACACCGCCTGGGCCAGCAGCGCGCGGGTGATCGGCGCACGGATGGCGGCGAGCTCGGCGGCGGCGAAGGCCAGCGCGTCGGCCGGGTCGTACGACCGGGCCTTGTCCACATCGGGCGCGACGGCCGCCGGGTCGGCCGCGCGCTCGGCCTCCTCGAGGATGCGCCGGCTGGCGAACACCCAGCGTCCGACCCAGCCTCGCACCTCGGGGGAGCGGAGGTCGGTCGTGGGGTCGGCCTCGACTGCGCCGACCACGCGAGCACGGTGTCCGGGGTTGTACGCCTGCCGCCCAGTCGGCGCCACGACGATCACCTCGACATCGGACCCTGTGAGGAGGGCGGGAACCTCGCGGCTGAGCGTGGGATGCCCGAACACGACCGCTCGCCGTACGGCGCCGCCGAAGCTCTCGTCGCGCAACAGTTCGCGGTACGACACCACGAGGTTCGGCCCGAAGTGCGCGCCGCTCGACACCTCCGCCAGCAGCGGGAGACCGGCCTCGCGCGCGAATTGCTCGGCCTCCGGCCCCGCATCGGCGCCGGCCACGACGATCGTCGGCGCCTCAGCCTCGACGAGCACCGTCTCGCGCCCCAGCGCTGCGGGTGCGGCGGTGCCGGGAAGCTCGCCGACGATCGGCTCCGGCAGCGGCGGGACGGCGACGGACAGCGGCTCCCGGAAGGCAGCGTTGAGGTGTACCGGCCCGGGGTCCGCCGTGTCGGTTCCGACCGCGGCCCGGACGGCCGCCGCGGCGAGCGCCGCGGCCCGGTCGTTCTCGCCCGGCGACCCGTCGGGCGCCTCGACGTCGTACGACCAGCGGACGGCGTCGGCGTAGAGCCCGTCCTGGTGCGTGGTCTGGTTGGAGCGGATCCCGCGCAGCTCTTCCGGCCGATCGGCGGTGAGGACGATGAGCGGGATGCCGGCCTCGTGCGCTTCCAGCACGGCGGGGTGCAGGTTGGCGGTCGCCGTGCCGCTCGTGGTGATGACGACGGCGGGAGCGCCGGTCTCCCGCGCGAGGCCGAGGGCGAGGAACCCGCCGGCTCGCTCGTCGATCCGCACATGCAACCGAGCGGACCCGGACCGCTCGAGCTCGGCCGACACGAGAGCGAGAGCCTGCGACCGCGACCCCGGGCTGACGACGATGTCGCGGACGCCGTTGCGGACGAACGCGCTAAGCAACGCGAGCGAGAAGTCGGTCGCGGGATTGCCCGTGGGCCGGTCGCTCGCGGGGTTGCCCGCGGACCGCTCGGTGGCCGGGTCGCCCGTAAGCCGCGCTGTCGCCGGGCTACCGGTGGGCCGGTCGCTCGCCGGGTCGCCCATGGGCCGGTCGGTGGGCGCGGTGGTGCCCAGCGCGGTGGCGTCGCCCGCGTCCGGGCGGTCAGCCATCCCGTCGGCCGGTCTGGTCGTTGTCGGGGCCGTTGTCGTCGAGTTCGGCGAGCTCCTTCTCGAGCTGCCGGATGCGCTCCTCCTGGTCGCGGTCCATCCGCAGCTTTCCGAGGAACTCGGGGTCGTCGTCGGGCGCCGTCACCCGCCGGATGGTGTCGGCGCGCCGCCGTCCACGGCCGATCAGGAACCACAGGATTCCGCCGATGACCGGGAACAGGATGATGATGAGCAGCCACACGGGCTTGGGAAGGCCGCGCACCCGGGACCGGTCGAACAGGGCGCAGTCTGCCACCGAATAGATGTAGAACACCACGGCCGCGACGCCGAGGGCTATCCAGAGGCGAACCATGGGTCAATCGTAACTCTCAGAGACGGTCTCTAAGCTGGGAGGGTGAAGCGGATTCCCTCTTGGATCACCTACACCGTGCTGCGCCTCCTGGTGTTCGCGGTGCCGCTCGCGATCCTGCTTCTCGTCGGTCTCGTCTGGTGGCTGGCGGTCATCGCCGCAGCCCTCATCGGCCTCTGCCTGTCGTACATCTTCCTGAGCCGCCCGCGGAACGCCGTGTCCTCGGAGCTGTACGCCGCCCGCCACCGCGACAAGCCGCTCCGCTCCGAAGACGACGACGTCGAGGACGCCGCCGTAGAGGATGCGGCGGCCGACAAGGACGCCGCCGTAGAGGATGCGGCGGCCGACAAGGACGCGGCAGTGGAGGACGCCGCCGCCGACAGCACCGCGGGCCACCGCCCCGACCACGCCGGCCCCGCCGCCTGAGCCCGCGTCAGAAGGCGTACGCTGCGCCGAGCGCGATTCCGACCAGCAGGCCCGTGATGCTGGTCAGCTGCAGCGCGGTCACCAGCTCGCGAGGCGTCTTCGCGAACAGCGTGATGACGCACGCCGGCAGCGCGGCGAGGAGCGCGAACATCCCGAACCACGCGAACGGGTACAGCAGCCCGATCACACCGAGGATCACGAACGGAACCAGCAGCAGCACGCAGAACACGATCCGCGAGGCCACGTTGCCGAGCAGCACGGCGAGCGTCCGCTTGCGCGCCTGGCGGTCGGGCTCAATGTCGCGGATGTTGTTCACCATCAGCACCGCACACGCGATCAGTCCGGCGATGACCGCCCCGTACCACGCCTCCTGATTCACCAGGCCGGCGAACATGTAGGTGGTGCCGGCCGTGGCGACCAGCCCGAAGAAGACGAAGACGAAAACCTCGCCGAGCCCGTAGTACCCGTAGGGGCGCTTCCCCCCGGTGTAGAACCAGGCCGCCGCGATCGCCGCGGCGCCCACGAGGATCACCCACCAGTGCTGCGTGAGCACGACCAGGATCAGCCCGGCGACGGCTGCCAGCCCGAAGAAGATCAGCGCGACGGTCAGCACGGCGCGCGGCGCCGCCTTGCCCGATCCGGTCAGCCGGCTCGGTCCGACCCGGAAGCGGTCCGTGCCGCGAACGCCGTCGGAGTAGTCGTTGGCGTAGTTGACGCCGATCTGCAGCAGAACGGCCACCGCGAGGCAGAGCAGCGAACGCACGGGATGCCAGACCCCCGGCCCCTCCGCGACCTTGGCGGCGCCGACGCCGATCAGGACGGGCGCGACCGCCAGCGGAAGGGTCCGAAGCCGTGCACCGGCGATCCAGTCGGAGGTCGTCGCCGGCTTCACCGCCGCGGCGGCCGCTCCCGGCCGTCCGCTGCGGCCGCCTCGCGGCCCGCGGGACGTCGGCGGCGCCATCCTCTCCATGCGTGGCTTGTTCTGACTCATCACAGTGCGAATCGTAACAACATCGGCTATGCCACCCCGCCTCCAGCGGCAGCGGCGATGACCGCAAGCGCCACCCGGTCCGGCTTCCCGCTCGCGAGCCGAGGCACCCGCTCGACCTCGACGATCCGGGCCGGCGCGCCGGCCCGGCCCACCCGCCCTGCGACGTGCTGACGAACCGCCGTGAGCGGAGTGCCGCCGGCCCCCTCCACCACGACGACCGGCACCTGTCCCCATTCGGCGTCGTCCACGGCCACGACCACGGCATGCTCGAGTCCGGCCAACTCCTGCACCGCCCGCTCCACGGCATCCAGCAACACCTTCTCACCGCCGGAGATGATCACGTTGTCGGAGCGTCCGAGCACCGTCACGCGCCCGTCCTCACCCACGCGCCCGACGTCGCCCGTGCGGTACCACCGCATCCCGTCGTGCTCGGTGAAGGCCGCCGCCGTGCGCTCGGCGTCGCCCACGTACCCCTCCGCGAGCACCGCCCCGCTGATCTCCAACTGCCCCTCGTTCTCGCGGACCACCGTCGTGCCGATCGGCACACCGTCGTAGACGCATCCGCCGGCCGTCTCGCTGGAGCCGTACGTCGTCACCACCCGAGCGCCCAGCCGCTGCGCCCGTTCCCGAAGGGCCGGCGGGAGCGCCTGCCCCCCGACGAGGATCCCGTCGAACCTCCGCAGCGCCTCCCCCACGCGGTCAGATCCCGCCTCGGCGGCCTCCACCAGCCGCGAGAGCTGGACGGGCACCAGCGAGGTGTAGCGCAGATCGTGCTCCAAGGCGCCCGCCGCCTCCGCGAACCGAAGCGCGTCGAAGTGCCCCGGCGGAGAGAAGACCGGTTCGGTCTCCGCCGCCAACGACCGCACGAGCACCTGAGCGCCGGCCACATAGTGTGCGGGCAACGCCAGCACCCACTGCCCCTGCCCGTCGAGCGCCCCCGCCGAGGCCGCCGCGCTGGCAAGGAGAGCGTCTGCAGACAAGGCCACCCGTTTCGGCGTTCCCGTCGAACCAGAGGTCTCGATCACCAGCGCCACATTCTGGGCCACCCGATCTCCACCCCGCGGCCACCCCGTGCCGCGGTCCCCGCCTTCCCGCGGAACGACAGCCGGCCCGCCGCCGCTCAGCGCGTCCCTGATCGCGGCGAAGACCTCCTCCGGTCGCGAGGAGTCGACCACCCGCACCGCCCGCGTCATCGTCTCTTCCTCAGTACTGCCACGGGAACGGCGACCAGTCCGGTTCCCGCTTCTGCAGGAACGCGTCGCGCCCCTCCACCGCCTCGTCGGTGCCGTACGCCAGCCGCGTCGCCTCACCCGCGAACAACTGCTGCCCCACCAGACCGTCGTCGACCGCGTTGAACGCGTACTTCAACATGCGGATCGCCGTCGGCGACTTCGTCAGGATCTCGTTGGCCCACTCGAGGGCCACCGTCTCGAGCTGCGCATGCGGCACCACCGCATTCACCGCTCCCCTCTCGTAGGCGCGCTGAGCCGAGTACTCCCGCGCCAGGAAGAACACCTCGCGCCCGAACTTCTGCCCCACCTGGCGCGCGAAGTACGCAGACCCGTATCCGGCATCGAACGACCCGACGTCGGCATCCGTCTGCTTGAACCGGCCGTGCTCCTCACTGGCGATCGTCAGGTCGCACACCACGTGGAGCGAGTGGCCGCCGCCCGCCGCCCACCCGGGGACGACGGCGATCACCACCTTGGGCATGAAGCGGATGAGCCTCTGCACTTCGAGGATGTGCAACCGACCACCCCGCGCCGCGTCGATGCTCGAGGCCGTCTCACCCTCCGCATACTTGTAACCGTCTCGACCGCGGATGCGCTGGTCGCCTCCCGAACAGAACGCCCAACCGCCGTCTTTCGGACTCGGACCGTTGCCCGTGAGCAGCACCACGCCGATCGACGGGTTGGTGCGCGCATCCTCCAGCGCGGCGTACAGCTCGTCGACCGTGTGCGGCCGGAACGCGTTCCGCACCTCGGGCCGGTCGAACGCCACCCGGGCGATGCGGCCGGTGGTGTCGTGGTGGTAGGTGATGTCGGTCAATCCGCCGAAACCGGGCACCTCACGCCAGGCACGTGGGTCGAAGAGTTCTGAGACGTCCGCTTGCATGGATCCAGACTACGGTTCGGGGTTCCGGCCTGAACCCCGCGTGCCAAACTTGTGGAATGTTGCCCGACCTCGCCGACCTGTTAGCAACTTCGCGGGTCGTGTCCCTCCCGATGACCACGCGGTTCCGCGGGATCACCGTGCGCGAGGCGGTGCTCTTCGAGGGTCCGGAGGGCTGGACCGAGTTCTCCCCGTTCGTCGAGTACGACGACGCCGAGGCGGCCGCCTGGTTGCACGCCGCGATCGACTTCGGCTGGCGTGCGACGCCTCCGCCGCTGCGCGACAGCATCCCGGTCAACGCGACCATCCCCGCCGTCGAAGCCGAACGCGTCGCGGCCGTCCTCGCCCGCTACCCCGGCGCGCGCACCGCGAAGGTCAAGGTGGCCGAGCCCGGCCAGACCCTCGCGGACGACGTCGCTCGCGTCCGCGCCGTTCGCGAAGCGCTCGGCCCTGAGGGCCGCGTTCGCGTCGACGCCAACGCGCTCTGGAACCTCGACGAGGCCGAGCACGCCATCCACGCGCTCGCCCCGTTCGACCTCGAATACGTCGAGCAGCCCTGCGCCGGCATCGACGAGCTGGCGGAGCTGCGCCGCCGCATCCACTACATGGACATCCCGATCGCCGCCGACGAGAGCGTGCGCAAGGCCGCGGACCCGCTCGCCGTCGCGAAGGCCGGAGCCGCAGACGTCGTCGTGGTGAAGGCGCAGCCGCTCGGCGGCGTGCACGCCGCAAGCCGGATCGTCACCGCGGCCGGCCTGCCGGCCGTCGTGTCGAGCGCCATCGACACGTCCGTCGGCATCGCGATGGGCGCGCACCTCGCCGCCGCCCTGCCCGAGCTGCCCTACGATTGCGGCCTCGGCACCGTCGCGATGTTCGTCGAGGACGTGGCCCAAGAGCCGCTCCTGCCCCGCGACGGCGCGATCCCGGTGGTCCGACCGACGGTCTCCCCGACCCGAGTGGATGCGCTCAGCGCCGACCCGGACCGCACCGCCTGGTGGCTCGACAGGGTCCGGAGGTGCTACCGCCTCGTCGAACGATCGACCGCCCTCTGAGACCTCAGGTGTAAAGGCGCTCCGGCACCTCGAGCGCATAGATCGCGCGTCCGGAGTCCCAGATGGCCGCACACGCCGCGCGAAGCAGGTCGATCTGGCTGGACCCGTCCGACAGCACTCGCACCTCGTTTCCCTCGATCGCAACGGTGGCGTCGCGCACGCTGACGGCGCCGTTCCGCGCCGTTCGGACCTCGGGGTAGGGCTCGCTCAGACCACGAAGGTCTTCCAGGATGAAGGTGGGCCGCGAGTCGGCGTCGGCGGCGAGCAGCTGCTTGCTCCGGTCGATCCCCGTCAGCACAAGCACCGACTCGATGCCGGCCCGATTCGCGCCGAGCACGTCGGTGTCGAGACGGTCGCCGATGAACAACGGCTTTTGGGCGCCGAATCGCGCGACGGCCTCGTCGAAGATCGCGCGCTCCGGCTTTCCCGCGACGATCGGCAGTCGCCCGACCGCCGTGTGGACGGCCGAGACGAGCGTCCCATTGCCGGGGGCGATGCCGCGGGCGACCGGAATCGTCCAGTCGGTGTTGGTGGCGACCCACGGCCGCTCGGCCTCGGTTCGACCCTGCAGCGCAAAGGCCGCCTCGGCCAGCTGCTCCCACCCCACCTCGGGAGCGAAGCCCTGGATGACGGCGGCGGGATCGTCTTCCGCGGACCGCGTCACCGTGAAGCCCGCCTTCTGCACCTCGTCGACGAGCCCGTCGCCGCCGATGACGAGGATGGCGGAGCCGGCCGGGACATGCTGGGCCAGCAGTCGCACGGCCGCCTGCGGCGAGGTCACGACGTCGCTCGGCTCGACGCGGAGGCCGAGCTCGCTCAGGTGGTTCGCGACGGTCGCATCCGTGCGCGACGCGTTGTTGGTAATGTAACCGACTCGCCGGGTTTCAGCGGCCGCGTTGAGGCTGTCCACAGCGAACGGGATGGCGTCGGGCCCCTTGTAGACGACGCCGTCGAGGTCGGCCAGGATAAGGTCGACGCCGTCCAGCGGCGTGCGCCCCTCAGTGCTCCGTCGGAACAGCGCCATCGTTCGGCTCATCCTCCTCATCGGGTGCGGACGTGGCCGGCTGGTCGCCGGTCGTCGCGTCGTCATGCTCCGCTGCTTCGATGTCATCGAGCGTGGATCTGGCCGGCCTGTCGCCGGCCTCCGCTTCCTCGTAGCCTGCTTCGTCGGCCGACGCGTCGGAGTCGTCGAGCGCGGACGCGCCCGACAGGTCGCCACCCGTCAGATCCTCATCCGCCGCCCCGTCGAAGGCGATCTCCTCCTCGATGATGTCGACGGTCTCGTGCTCGTCGAGCAGCCCCGCCTCCACCAGTGCCTGCTCGGCGCGGGCGGCTCGCTCGCGCCACCGGGCAGCGTCCGCGTCTCGGCCCAGCTCTTCGAGGACCTCGGCGTACGCGTGGAACAGGTCCGCGCTGTAGCTGAACGCCCGATCCGGGTCGAGCTGCGGGATCTCGAGCTCGGCGAGGGCGGCCTCCGGCTGACCGAGGTCGAGCCGGGCGCCCGACATGGCGATGGCCAGGGATACCTGGACGTCGGCAGGCAGCGACGCGCGGTCGACTGAGCGGCCGAGTTCGAGCGCGCGGTCGGGCCGGCCGACGCCGCGCTCGCTGTCCACCATCAGGGACAGTTGGTCGTTGGAGCCGGAGATGCGGCGGTACGTGCGCAGCTCGCGCAGGGCGAGGGCGAAGTCCCCGGTGGCGTAGGCGGTGATGGCCAGGGTCTCCCGGACGACGGCCACCCGGCCGGCGCGTCGGGCCGCGGACAGCGCATGGCTGTGCGCGGCGGCCGGATCGGTCTCGATCAGGCGGCCCGCCATGACAAGGTGCTTCGCCACCCAGTCGGCGTTGTCCTTGCTCAGCGTCTTCAGCTCGACACGTGCTTCGTTCGGGAGGTCGCGAGCCTGCACATCGTCCGGGATGACCGGGTCATCGTGGCGCGGACGAACGGACTGCAGCTCGCGCGACCGACGGAACTCCTCGTCGCTTCGCTCGCTCTGGTCGCGAGCGTCCCGGTCGCCTCTGGCCGGACGCCCGTCCCGCGTCCACAGCTTGTCGTCTCGCCGCGGCCCGCCGGCACGCGATCCCGCCGACCATGGCTTGCGGTCACCGTGCGCCGGGCGGCCGTCACGGGGCTGGTCACCCTGACGTGGCTGTGCCGAGGACCGCTGGCCTCCATCGGCGTCGCGACCGCGCCGCGGCGCGCCGCTCTGGCCGTCGCGGGAGCGGTAGCCGCCGCCACCCTGGCCATCGCGAGAACGGTAGCCACCGCCACCCTGGCCATCGCGCGCGCCGTACCCGGCGCCCTGCTCCCCAGATCGGGCACGGTAGCCGCCGCCCTGACCGTCGCGGCTCCGCGAGGCTCCATTGCCCTGGCTGTCGCGGCCGCGATACCCGCCACCCTGCGCGTCGCGGTTACGGGATGCTCCAGCGCCGCGGCCTTCGCGGGAGCGATATCCATCGCCGTCACCGGCGCGCGAGCGGTATCCGCCGCCGTCACCGGCGCGCGAGCGGTATCCGCCGCCGTCACCGGTGCGCGAGCGGTATCCGCCGCCGTCACCGTCGCGACCGCGAGACCCTCCGGCGCCCTGCCCCTCGCGCGCGCGATACCCGCCACCCCGGCCACCATCACGGCCACGGTCGCTCCCGGCGTCCTGGCCGCGTCCCGCCTGGCCGTCGCGTCGTCCGTAACCGGCGCTGGCATCGCGTCCGCGATACCCGCCGCCCTGGCCGTCGCGATCGCGGTAGCCGCCCCCCGACCGCGGTGCTGCGCCTCGCTGGTCACCACCGTCGGCCGAGCCCGAGCCCGACGAACGGCCCCCACGCCACGAGCTTCCGGCGGACGCGGAACGATCCCGCGAGGCACCGCCTGCCCCGCGCGAGCGGCCCGACGTCGAGCCGTCCGAGGCCGGGCGCCGCCCATCGCGTCGCTCAGCTCCGTTCTGCTGCGCGTCGCGACCGGCTCGGTCGTTGCGGGGGTTGTCGTCTGCCGGTGTCTCGCTCACGGCTTCTCCTGTCCAAGTCGGCGGGGTCGGATCGCCGCCACTGCTTTCGAAACTGTACGACCCCGTTAACGCGAAATGGCCACCCATCACTGGGTGGCCATCTCACAAAGAAGTCCGGCGGTGTCCTACTCTCCCACAGGGTCCCCCCTGCAGTACCATCGGCGCAGAGAGTCTTAGCTTCCGGGTTCGGAATGTAACCGGGCGTTTCCCTCTCGCTATGGCCGCCGAAACACTATTGATGTATCAAAGTGAACGTCGAGCGTTAGCTCGAATCAGTTCTCGACCGTACATCGAGAACCACATAGTGGACGCGAACAATCTTGGGCCCCTCATAGCTGCCTTACAACGTTTATGAGAGTGGTGATTATCAAGTTATCGGCTTATTAGTACCGGTCAGCTCCATGGGTCTTTAGTCCCCACTTCCACATCCGGCCTATCAACCCAGTAGTCTAGCTGGGAGCCTCTCGCCCGAAGGCATGGAAATCTCATCTTGAGGCCGGCTTCCCGCTTAGATGCTTTCAGCGGTTATCCATCCCGAACGTAGCTAACCAGCGGTGCTCTTGGCAGAACAACTGGCACACCAGAGGTTCGTCCAACCCGGTCCTCTCGTACTAGGGTCAGATCCTCTCAAATTTCCTACGCGCGCAGCGGATAGGGACCGAACTGTCTCACGACGTTCTAAACCCAGCTCGCGTACCGCTTTAATGGGCGAACAGCCCAACCCTTGGGACCTACTCCAGCCCCAGGATGCGACGAGCCGACATCGAGGTGCCAAACCATGCCGTCGATATGGACTCTTGGGCAAGATCAGCCTGTTATCCCCGAGGTACCTTTTATCCGTTGAGCGACAGCGCTTCCACAAGCCACTGCCGGATCACTAGTCCCGACTTTCGTCCCTGCTCGACTTGTCAGTCTCACAGTCAAGCTCCCTTGTGCACTTACACTCGACACCTGATTGCCAACCAGGTTGAGGGAACCTTTGGGCGCCTCCGTTACTTTTTGGGAGGCAACCGCCCCAGTTAAACTACCCACCAGGCACTGTCCCTGAACCGGATTACGGTTCTAAGTTAGATATCCAGAGTGACCAGAGTGGTATTTCAACAATGACTCCACGAACACTGGCGTGCCCGCTTCAAAGTCTCCCACCTATCCTACACAAGCCACACCGAACACCAATACCAAGCTGTAGTAAAGGTCACGGGGTCTTTCCGTCCTGCTGCGCGTAACGAGCATCTTTACTCGTAGTGCAATTTCGCCGAGTTCGCGGTTGAGACAGCTGGGAAGTCGTTACGCCATTCGTGCAGGTCGGAACTTACCCGACAAGGAATTTCGCTACCTTAGGATGGTTATAGTTACCACCGCCGTTTACTGGGGCTTAAATTCTGAGCTTCGCCGAAGCTAACCCTTCCTCTTAACCTTCCAGCACCGGGCAGGCGTCAGTCCGTATACATCGTCTTGCGACTTGGCACGGACCTGTGTTTTTAGTAAACAGTCGCTTCCCACTGGTCTCTGCGGCCTTCAAACGCTCCAGGAGCAAGTCCCTTCACGCCTCAGGCCCCCCTTCTCCCGAAGTTACGGGGGCATTTTGCCGAGTTCCTTAACCACGATTCTCTCGATCTCCTTGGTATTCTCTACCTGACCACCTGAGTCGGTTTGGGGTACGGGCGGCTGGAACCTCGCGTCGATGCTTTTCTCGGCAGCATAGGATCACCCATTTCGTCAATGAAGACTACGCATCGTGCCTGGGCCTATGTGAGAGACGGATTTGCCTATCTCTCGGCTTACACACTTACACCGGGACAACCATCGCCCGGCTGGGCTACCTTCCTGCGTCACACCTGTTAATACGCTAGCCGCACCAGCATGGGGTCGAGCGTTAGGCCCGGACCTTCACCCCGAAGGGATCCGTGTCCAGGATTAGGACTCTTAGCACCACTGGATTAGCTTGGGCGGTTCTTCGCCGGTACGGGAATATCAACCCGTTGTCCATCGACTACGCCTGTCGGCCTCGCCTTAGGTCCCGACTTACCCAGGGCGGATTAGCCTGGCCCTGGAACCCTTGGTCTTTCGGAGGACGGGTTTCTCACCCGTCTTTCGCTACTCATGCCTGCATTCTCACTCGTGTGGCGTCCACGGCTGGTTTACACCGCCGCTTCACTCGCCACACGACGCTCTCCTACCCATCAACACGGCTGGACCACGAAGGCCTACCAATAGTGTCAATGCCACAACTTCGGTGGCGTGCTTGAGCCCCGTTACATTGTCGGCGCGGAATCACTTGACCAGTGAGCTATTACGCACTCTTTCAAGGGTGGCTGCTTCTAAGCCAACCTCCTGGTTGTCTGTGCAACTCCACATCCTTTCCCACTTAGCACGCGCTTAGGGACCTTAGTTGGTGGTCTGGGTTGTTTCCCTCTCGACGATGAAGCTTATCCCCCACCGTCTCACTGCTGCGCTCTCACTTACCGGCATTCGGAGTTTGGCTGACGTCAGTAACCTTTTGGGGCCCATCGGCCATCCAGTAGCTCTACCTCCGGCAAGAAACACGCAACGCTGCACCTAAATGCATTTCGGAGAGAACCAGCTATCACGAAGTTTGATTGGCCTTTCACCCCTATCCACAGCTCATCCCCTCAGTTTTCAACCTAAGTGGGTTCGGCCCTCCACGACGTCTTACCGTCGCTTCAGCCTGGCCATGGATAGATCACTTCGCTTCGGGTCTAGGACATGCGACTGAATCGCCCTATTCAGACTCGCTTTCGCTACGGCTACCCCTCACGGGTTAACCTCGCCACATATCGCTAACTCGCAGGCTCATTCTTCAAAAGGCACGCTGTCACCCCTACAAGGAGGCTCCAACGGTTTGTAAGCAAACGGTTTCAGGTACTATTTCACTCCCCTCCCGGGGTACTTTTCACCTTTCCCTCACGGTACTTGTCCGCTATCGGTCATCTGGGAGTATTTAGGCTTATCAGGTGGTCCTGACAGATTCACACGGGATTTCTCGGGCCCCGTGCTACTTGGGATACTTCTCGCGCCATTGGACCATTTCGGTTACGGGGTTGGCACCCTCTATGACTGGCCTTTCAATGCCATTCACCTATGATCCTTTGTAACGCTTGCAGTTCGGCAGAAGCTGCTGAAAAGTCCCGCAACCCCGACCATGCAACGCCTGCCGGCTATCACACATGATCGGTTTAGCCTCTTCCGGGTTCGCTCGCCACTACTAACGGAATCGCTTTTGCTTTCTCTTCCTGTGGGTACTGAGATGTTTCACTTCCCCACGTTCCCTCTACCCGCCCTATATATTCAGGCGGGAGTCACTGGGTCACCATAAAGGGCCCAGCGGGGTTTCCCCATTCGGAAATCCTCGGATCAAAGTTCGCTTATCAACTCCCCGAGGCTTATCGCAGATTGCTACGTCCTTCTTCGGCTCCAGATGCCAAGGCATCCACCGTTTGCTCTTAGAAACTTGAAATCACATGAGTTTTAGAATCGATCGGCTCATCCGAAGATGAGCAGATTGACCAATGATCTAATAAATCAGATCATCTATGTGATTCGAACCCGAAGGTTCGAATCTAAGATGCTCGCGTCCACTGTGTAGTTCTCAAAGTACGGGCGGTACCTTCTCCGCCGGCCGAGTCATGGCCGACCAGAAAAGGTCCAGAGGATTCGGTTCTCATCCGTTCGGATGAGGTCCGGTCCCTCAGGACCCAACAGCGTGCATGTGCGGGGCTTCCTGGTCCGAACCGTTCCTACCTGCAAGAGGCGTACTGAGTTCGAGCCGTTCGGCTCCGCACCAATGTCAATGTTCCACCCATGAGCTAACCGGCTGAGACGTTCGCTCAGATCCGGCGCCTGGACACCCTGAGGTGCCAGATGCTCCTTAGAAAGGAGGTGATCCAGCCGCACCTTCCGGTACGGCTACCTTGTTACGACTTAGTCCTAATCACCGATCCCACCTTCGACGGCTCCCTCCACAAGGGTTGGGCCACCGGCTTCGGGTGTTACCGACTTTCATGACTTGACGGGCGGTGTGTACAAGGCCCGGGAACGTATTCACCGCAGCGTTGCTGATCTGCGATTACTAGCGACTCCGACTTCATGAGGTCGAGTTGCAGACCTCAATCCGAACTGAGACCGGCTTTTTGGGATTCGCTCCACCTTACGGTATTGCAGCCCTTTGTACCGGCCATTGTAGCATGCGTGAAGCCCAAGACATAAGGGGCATGATGATTTGACGTCATCCCCACCTTCCTCCGAGTTGACCCCGGCAGTCTCCTATGAGTTCCCGCCATTACGCGCTGGCAACATAGAACGAGGGTTGCGCTCGTTGCGGGACTTAACCCAACATCTCACGACACGAGCTGACGACAACCATGCACCACCTGTTCACGAGTGTCCAAAGAGTTCCCTATTTCTAGGGCGTTCTCGTGTATGTCAAGCCTTGGTAAGGTTCTTCGCGTTGCATCGAATTAATCCGCATGCTCCGCCGCTTGTGCGGGCCCCCGTCAATTCCTTTGAGTTTTAGCCTTGCGGCCGTACTCCCCAGGCGGGGCGCTTAATGCGTTAGCTGCGACACGGAAACCGTGGAATGGTCCCCACATCTAGCGCCCAACGTTTACGGCGTGGACTACCAGGGTATCTAATCCTGTTCGCTCCCCACGCTTTCGCTCCTCAGCGTCAGTTACGGCCCAGAGAACTGCCTTCGCCATCGGTGTTCCTCCTGATATCTGCGCATTCCACCGCTACACCAGGAATTCCATTCTCCCCTACCGCACTCTAGTCTGCCCGTACCCACTGCAGGCCCGAGGTTGAGCCTCGGGTTTTCACAGCAGACGCGACAGACCGCCTACGAGCTCTTTACGCCCAATAATTCCGGACAACGCTCGCACCCTACGTATTACCGCGGCTGCTGGCACGTAGTTAGCCGGTGCTTTTTCTGCAGGTACCGTCACTTTCGCTTCTTCCCTACTAAAAGAGGTTTACAACCCGAAGGCCGTCATCCCTCACGCGGCGTTGCTGCATCAGGCTTGCGCCCATTGTGCAATATTCCCCACTGCTGCCTCCCGTAGGAGTCTGGGCCGTGTCTCAGTCCCAGTGTGGCCGGTCACCCTCTCAGGCCGGCTACCCGTCGTAGGCTTGGTGGGCCGTTACCTCACCAACTACCTGATAGGCCGCGAGTCCATCCTTGACCGAAGTTCTTTCCACGCACAGGAGATGCCTCCGTGCGTCGTATCCGGTATTAGCTTCCGTTTCCGGAGGTTATCCCAGAGTCAAGGGCAGGTTACTCACGTGTTACTCACCCGTTCGCCACTAATTCCCAAGAGCAAGCTCCTGGTTCATCGTTCGACTTGCATGTGTTAAGCACGCCGCCAGCGTTCGTCCTGAGCCAGGATCAAACTCTCCGTAAAATGTTTAGCTCCAAGTCGCAAGCGACTGGAAACATAGTGCAGGCTCGGGCAGGAAATGTGCCCTCGCACTGCGAGTTTGTCTTGACTAGTTTCGAATATCTACTGACATTCTGTTTCTAATCCAAAGGAATCTCGCATCAACCACTAGACTGTGTCTAGAAGGTCAATGCCGAGGTTGTTTGGCATTTGACATTGTGCACGCTGTTGAGTTCTCAAGGATCGGACGCTCTCGCCTTTCAACCTTCCGGCTGTCTCTGCGAGGCAACTTCTCTACCTTACCACTCTCAGTCAGTTTGTCAAGTCGGCGTTTCGTGTTCCTCGTTGGCCCGATATGTGGTGGGCACAACCGAATCACACGAACCAGACCGGTTAGACCTGCTCTGTGAGTGGGTGTTAATCCTAAGCGCAGCAAGCGAACTTATTCAAGTTCAGGTTTGCCGCTAGGCTTTGGATTTGGTCCCGCTTGAGGCCGGGGAGCTCTTCCGCTCTCCCGCACCTTTGGGGTGACAAGTAAGTACTTTACGCAGGCCTCCGGGACGTCGCAAATTCGCCCCGCATCCCGGGCGTGTCGCGCTTGACTTCCGCGAGATTCCGCGGATCTTTCCCCTACATCGCTCCCGAATACGACAGAACCCCCTCCAGAAGCCGTCGGCTTCCGAGGGGGTTCTCTCGCGAAAAGGTCCGATCGATCACAGACCCGAGTAGGCGTGCAGTCCGTGGAAGAACACGTTCACGATCCCGAAGTTGAAGAGCACGGCGGCGAACCCGATGATCGCGAGCCAGGCGGACCGCGACCCGCGCCACCCGCGCGTCGCCCGCGCGTGGATGTATCCGGCGTAGATCACCCAGATGATGAAGGTCCACACCTCCTTGGTGTCCCACCCCCAATAACGACCCCACGCCTTCTCGGCCCAGATCGCTCCGGCGATCAGCGTGAAGGTCCACGCGATGAAGCCGACGATGTTGATCCGGTACGCCAGGTTCTCGAGCACGACGGAATTCGGAAGGGTCGCCAGGAACCGGAACTGCTGCGGTCGCGACTCCGCGACCTGCCGCTCACGTCGGTACTGCAGCAGCTGCAGCCCCGAGAGCGCGAAGCCGAGCGCGAAGAACGCCGTGCCGAGCACGGCCACGATGATGTGGATGACGAGCCAGTACGACTGCAGCGCCGGCTGCAACGGCACCACCGGCACGTAGTACCGCAAGAGCGCGATGCCTTGGAGCACCAGGACGAGTCCGAGCACGAAGGTGCCGAGGTACTTGATCTGCCACTTGAGGTTCGCGGCCAGGAACACCCCGATGATCACCAGGGTCCCCGTCATCGAGAACTCCCACATGTTCGCCCACGGGACGCGCGCGGCCGCGATGCCGCGCAACACCACCGCGACGAGGTGGAAGGCGAAGCCGACGATCGTGAGCACGAACGCCCACCGCATGGACGCCGAGTTCGCCGACCCGTTGACCAGGTCGTCCTCGACCTTCGAGCTGATGCGGGACGACAGCCGACCGAGAGCGGACGACGGCGGGGAGGAGTCTCCGGGCCCGTCGCCGATGATGGTGGTCGTCGGCGCTCCCACCGGGGCGGACGCCTGGGCGCGCCGGGCGACCGCGCTCGGCACCACCGCGGCCTCGACCGCCGTCGCCCTGGCCCCGCGGCGCGCGAGGTCGAGCGCGAAGGCGATGAACGCCGCTGCGTAGAGTCCCATCGCCGCGTACAGGAACACGGTCGAGAGTTGAGCGAGGGTTTCGGTCACGATGCCAGCCTAAGTCGTCGGGCGCCCGGTGAGGGCATGAGAGTGCTGATCGGCCACGGCGGTCACCGCCGCGACAAGGTTCGGGTCGTCGCCGCGGGCCAGCCCGGCGTACTCGAGTGTGAGGGAGCCGTCCGGGTTCTCGATGGCCTTGATCCACAGTCGGCGCCGAGGTACGAACAGCGAGGTCAGCAGACCGGCGAGGATCAGGACGGCGAACACGAGCACCCACACCTGAGCGGGATCGTGGTGCACCTCGAGCGTGGCGAACCGCTTCACCCCGTCCAGGGTGATCGTCCCCAACCCGTTCGGGAGTTCGACCGTCTGGCCCGGCTTGAGCTCCAGCGCCTTGGTCTTGGTCGGCGGCCCGGCCAGCTGCTCCAGCGTGTCGGTGTTCAGGCTGTAGACCGACTGCGGCACGCCGTCGTCGACGCCGAGGTCCCCGGCGTACACGTTGAGGCTCAGCACCGGGTCCTCCAGACCGGGGAACTTCGACGCGAGAGCGCCCTTGGCGGTCTGGCTCGCGGTGACGGTCGGGTAGAAGAAGCCGATCATGCCGACCTGCTCCTTCAGGCCGTCCGGAACCTTGACGAAGCCGAGCGACGTGAGGTTCGGATCGGCCTGCGGGATGAACGGCACGGAGTCGCTGAACACCACCTTGCCCGAGGTGTTCTTCACGGTGATCGTGGGCGCGTAGCCGTTGCCGAGCAGGTAGACGTTGGTCCCGCCGATCGCCAGGGGCTCGTTCACCTTGATCGTCGTGTCGGAGCTCGTGTCGCCCGGGCCAGTAGTCTTCACGTGCGCCGTGTAGTCGAGCGGCGTCCCGATCGCGTCCCGGTTCTTGGTCTCGTAGCGCACATCCAACTTGTCGACGGCGATCGAGAACGGCGCGAGCGACGCGTCGCTGAAGAACCGCCCCGGGTTGAACGAGTTGTACGAGGGCAGGCTGTTCACGAAGCTCTGGCCCTCGACGACGATCTTCTGCCCGGTGTAGCCGAACCCGCCGCCGACGCCGATCGCCAGCAGCACCCCGAGCAGGGCGATGTGGAACACCAGGTTGCCGGTCTCGCGCAGGTAGCCGCGCTCGGCCGAGACGGATGTGGACCGCGCGTCCTGATAGAGGGCGACGCGGTAGTGGTTGGCCTTGAGCACATCCCGCGCGGTCAGGATCGGGTCGGGCGCGTCGGCGCGCGCCTCGGCGGGTAGGGTCCTCGCCTGGAAGCCGGCCATGCGCGTCAGCCGCACCGGCGTCTTCGGCGGCTTCGCCCGCATCGCGTCGAAATGGTGCTTGGTGCGCGGGATGATGCAGCCGATGAGGGACGCGAACAGCAGCAGGTAGATCGCCGAGAACCACACCGAGGTGTAGACGTCGAAGAACTGCAGCTTGTCGAGCACCGGCGCCAGCTGCGGGTTGTCGGTGAAGTACTTGGTGACGCCGTTCGGGTCCGAGCTGCGTTGCGGCACGAGCGACCCGGGCACCGCGGCGATCGCGAGCAGGAGCAGCAGGAACAGCGCAGTGCGCATGCTGGTCAGCTGCCGCCAGAACCAGCGCAGCCAGCCGACCGGGCCCAGCTTCGGCTGGGTCACGTCCGGGTCCTCCCGCGGGGGGACGACGTCGATGTGATCAGAGGGCCGGCTCAAAACCTTGGATCACCGCCAGGAACTGGGACATCAGCTCGCTCCACAGACCGGTGACCATCAGAACGCCGATGAGCACCAGCAGCACGCCGCCGATGATGTTGATGGCACGGATGTGCCGCTTGAGGAACGCGACCGACCCCGCGACCCAGTCGAAGCCGAGGGCGACGAGCAGGAACGGGATGCCGAGGCCGACGCAGTAGAACAGACCGAGCAGGGCTCCGCGCCAAGGCGAACCGCTCCCAACGCTGAGGGCGCTGATCGCGGCGAGCGTCGGGCCGATGCACGGCGTCCATCCCAGCCCGAAGACGATGCCGAGCAGGGGCGCGCCGATGAGCCCGGTCGCCGGACGCCACGACGGCTTGATGGTGCGCTGCAGGAACGAGAACTGCCCGATGAAGACCAGGCCCATCACGATCACGAGCGCGCCGAGCACCCGGACCACGACCTCCTGCCAGCGCACCAGCCAGAAGCCGAGCGCCCCGAAGGCGGCGCCGTACGCGATGAAGACGACGGCGAAGCCCAGGATGAACAGCGCGACGCCGGTGAGCACCCGCGACCGGTCGCGCTTCGCGCCGGGATCGCTCATCCCGCCGACATACGCGAGGTACCCGGGCACCAGCGGGAGGACGCACGGCGACGCGAACGACACGAGCCCTGCGAGCAGAGCGATCGGCAGGGCCAGCAGGAGCTGACCGCTGAAGACGATCTGACCGACGTCGCCCACGTCAGTTCTCGGCCACGGCGTCGGAGATGAGGGTGTCGAGGATGCTCTTGCCCGGGATGGCGCCGAGGATGCGCGCGGCGACGCGGCCCTTCTTGTCGACGACGAGGGTGGTCGGCGTCGCCTTCGGCGGGACCGTCTTGCTGAAGGCGAGGAGCACCGAGCCGGTGTCGCGGTCGAGCACCGACGGGTAGGTGACGCCCTTGTCCTTCTCGAAGCTCTCGGCCGTCTGGGCCGAGTCGTAGAGGTTCACGCCGAGGAACTCGACGCCCTGCGCGGCGTACTTCTGGCTGAGCGACTGCAGGTCGGGAGCCTCGACGCGGCACGGCGGGCAGCCCGCGTACCAGAAGTTGACCACGAGGACCTTGCCGGCGTAGTCGGCGGAGGACACCTTCGTGCCGTCCTGCAGGGTGCCGGTAAAGGAGACGGGCTCGCCGCGGTTGGCGGCGGCGTACTCGCTCACCGTCCCATCGCCGGCGATGTAGTTCTGCCCGTTGCCGGAGCGGTATTGCTTGGCGAGGCTGTCGTCGGCGGTGCAGCCGGCGAGCAGAAGCGAGGTCGCGGCCGCCACGGCGGCGAGCGGGACCAGGAAGCGGGATCGGGCGCTCACACGGCACCCACGTCCGTGGCCGCGGTCTGGAGGCTGGACGCCGGCTCGACGTAGCCGACCTCGACGAGTCGGTGTGCCGGACGATCGGCGACGGGCGTGGCGCCCTCCTCGCTCTCGACCTCGGCGGCCACCCGTTCGAAGGTCGTGATGCTGGACAGGGCGCAGCGGCGCTTGCGCGGATCGTGCGGGAATCGCTCACCCGCCACGGAGAGGTGCGTGACCCAGATCGGGAGCTGATGGCTCACCAGGACGACGTCGCCGGAATCGACGGCGTCGAAGGCCTGCTCGACCGCGGCGAGCATCCGGCGCTCGATGCTCGTGTACGCCTCGCCCCAGCTCGGGCGGAGCGGGTTCACGAGATAGGGCCAGTAGGCCGGCTTGCGCACCGCGAGCTTCATCTTGGTGCCCTCGAACCGGTTGGTCGGCTCGATGATCGACTCGTCGATCACGGGCTCGAGGCCGAAGGCCGCGGCGATCGGCGCAGCCGACTCGCGCGTGCGCTGCAGCGGGGAGACCCGGAGCGCTGCGATGGGGCGCTCGCGCTGCCGCAGCTCGTCTGCCGCGGCCTGCGCCATGCGGTGGCCGAGCTTGGAGAGGCCGAAGCCCGGCAACCTGCCGTACAGGATGCCGTCGGGGTTGAACACCTCGCCATGACGGACGAGATGGACCTGGCTCGCTACCACTGCTCCAGTCTACGGAGGAGGTTCCCTTGAATTCACTGAGCGCCGGCGCGGCTGTGGAGAACGAATTCCTCCACAGGGAGGCGCGCGTGAGGAGTTGTCCACAGATTCCGGCTCGCCCGTTCTGGAGCCTTCGAGAGTTCATACCGTCGATGCATGGCCGACCAGGAAGAGCAAGGAGAGGCGCTTGCAGACGTTCCCACCCACGACCGCCCCCGCGAGCGGATGCGTCGCCTCGGCATCGGGTCACTCACCGACGACGAGGTGCTCGCGCTGGTGCTCGGGTCAGGCCAGACCGGCCGCAGCGTGCTCGCGCTCGCTCGGTCTGTCCTCCGCCGCACCGGCGGGTTCCCCGGGCTCGCGACCATGGACTTCGCCCGGTTGGAGCGGCTGCCCGGTGTCGGGCCGGCCACCGCGGGGCGCCTGGTCGCCATCACCGAGATCTGGAGGCGCGCAGGGGCGTCGTCGGCCTGGACACGGCTGGTCGACCACAAGACCATCGCCGAGGTGGTCCGCCCCGAGCTGCTGCATCGCGACTCCGAGCGGTTCCTCGTCGTCGTGGCCGACCGCGCCGCACGGCCGATCGAGCTCGTGCTCATGCGCGACGGCGGCGTCGACGAGAGCAGTGTCCAGCCCGCCGACGTGCTACAGGCGGTGCTCACGCGCGGCGGACGGTCGTTCGCCGTGGCGCACAACCACCCGTCCGGCGTCCTGGATGCGTCCGTGGCCGACATCATGCTCACCCGTCGGCTCGACCAGGCCGCGGCCACGCTCGGGTTGCGGTTCCTCGGCCACATCCTGGTCGCCGGCGACAGTTGGACGGCGCTGGCCGCCGGCGGCTCAGGCGTTACGGGGTCAGGCGGGTCGGACCGCGGAAGAGGTAGGTCGTCTCGCGGAGGTTCGAGAGGTGCAGCATGAGCATCAGCACACGGGCGAGGCCCATGCCGAAGCCGCCGTGCGGGGGGATGCCGTACCGGAAGAAGGCGAGCACATCCTCCAGCTCCTCCACCGAGAGGCCCTTCTCGGTCGCCTGCTGCTCGAGGATGTCGACGCGGTGCTCGCGCTGAGCACCGGTCGAGATCTCGACCCCGTTGAAGATGAGGTCGTAGCTGCGGGTGATCGACGGGTCGTCGGCGTGACGCATGTGGTAGTACGGCCGGATGCTCGCCGCGTAGTCGGTGAGGAAGACGAACTCGTGTCCGTACTTCTCCTTCACGTAGGCGGAGATCTGACGCTCGCCCTCGGGGTCCATGTCGTCGTCCTCGCGAGGGATCTCATAGCCGCGCTCGGCGACGATGCGCTTCGCCTCGGCGAGCGGGATGCGCGGGAACGGCGTCGACGGCACGGTGATCTCGACGCCGAAGAGCCGCTCGATCTCCTCGCCGTGCTTCTCCTTGACCGCGGTGAAGCCCGCCACCAGAAGGTCCTCGTGCACCTTCATGACGTCCTCGTGGCTGTCGATCCAGCTGATCTCGGTGTCGACGCTCGTGAACTCCGTGGCGTGGCGGCTCGTGAAGCTCGGGTCGGCGCGGAACGCGGGGCCGATCTCGAACACCCGGCCGAAGCCGGCGGCCTGCGCCATCTGCTTGAAGATCTGCGGGCTCTGCGCCAGGTACGCGGTGGTCTCGAAGTACGGGAGCTCGAACAGCTCGGCGCGCGACTCGGAGGCCGAGGCCATGAGCTTCGGGGTGTGGATCTCGACGAAGCCGTTGTCCACCCAGTACTGCCGCAGCGCGTGCTCGAACGTCGTCTGCACACGGAAGATGAGGTTGTGGCGCGGCTCGCGCAGGTCGAGGAAGCGCCAGTCCATGCGCTTGTCGATGCCGCTGTCCGCCGCGATCGGCGTCTCCGGAATGGCCGCCGTCTCGACCTCGAGCGAGGCGAGCCGGATCTCGATGCCGCCGAGCTTGACGCGCTCGTCGTGCTTCAGCTCTCCCGAGGCGCGCACGAAGCTGCCCTGCGAGAGGCCGGAGATGGTGGTCGCGGGCTCGTCGGCGACAACCGCGCCGTCCTCGTCGACCGTCCGCGGGTTCACCAGCTGGACGGCACCCGACTCGTCGCGCAGCACGACGAACTGCACCTTCTTCTGGTCGCGGACGGTCTCGACCCATCCGGCGACGCTCACGGGGCCGTCGGGAATAGCAGCCAGGTCCTTGATCAAAACGCGTGCGGTCACGAGCCCCAAGCCTACCCGGGTGGCGGGTGTGAGAATGGAGGGACCAGGCACGAAGGAGTAGCCCATGAGTACCGACGACGTCGTCATCCTGTCCGCCGCTCGCACCCCGCTGGGGAAGATCAAGGGGGCATTGGCCGCCTTCAGCGCAGTGCAGCTGGGGACGATCGCACTGAAGAGGGCACTCGAGAAGTCCGGGCTCGGTGCGGAGGCGGTCGACACGGTGCTCTTCGGCCAGGTCCTCCAGGCAGGGGCGGGTCAGAATCCGGCCCGGCAGACCGCCATCGGTGCGGGCATCGGGTGGAACGTGCCGGCCACCACGATCAACAAGGTGTGCCTCTCCGGGCTGGCCGCGGTGATCGACGCCGCGCGGCTGATCCGCACGGGCGAGGCGACGGTCGTCGTCGCGGGCGGACAGGAGTCGATGACGAACGCGCCGCACGTGCTGCCGGGATCGCGGATGGGTTGGACCTACGGGTCCATCCAGGCGCTCGATTCCGCAGCGCACGACGGGCTGACGGACGCCTTCGACGGCATCTCGATGGGCGCGTCCACCGAGCGGTACACGGACAAGCTCGGGCTCACGCGACAGGCTCAGGACGAGTTCGCGGCGCGATCCCACCAGCGTGCGGGCAAGGCGACGGCCGATGGCGTCTTCGAGGACGAGATCGCCCCCGTGACGATCCCGCAGCGCAAGGGCGACCCGCTCGTCGTGTCCGCCGACGAGGGGGTGCGACCCGACTCGACGCCCGAGGCCCTCGCCGGCCTCAAGCCGAGCTTCGCGGAGGGCGGCACGCTGACCGCCGGCAACTCGTCACCGCTCAGCGACGGAGCCGCCGCGCTGGTGCTGACCAGCCGCTCGAACGCGGAACGCCTTGGGCTGCCGTGGCTCGCGATGGTCGGTGCGAGCGGCCAGGTGGCGGGCCCGGACAACTCACTGCACTCGCAGCCCTCGCATGCGATCGACGCCGCCCTTCGCCGGGCCGGCTGGGCGGTCTCCGACCTCGACCTGGTCGAGATCAACGAGGCCTTCGCGGCAGTCGCGCTGCAGTCCATGGCCGACCTCGGACTGGATGGCGAGAACGTGAACATCCATGGCGGTGCGATCGCCCTCGGACATCCGATCGGAGCGTCGGGTGCTCGCCTGGCTGGTCACGCAGCGCACGAACTGGCGCGCCGGGGCTCCGGTCGAGCAGCGGTCGCGCTGTGCGGTGGCGGTGGTCAGGGCGACGCACTCCTTCTCTACCGCTGAGTCGCCGCCCGCTGCGAGCCTCACCGCTCCAGGTGACGCTCCTCCGGTCCGGTGTACTGCGAGAGCGGACGGATCAGGGAGTTCGCCGCGTACTGCTCGAAGATGTGGGCGGTCCATCCGGTGACCCGGGCGGCGGCGAACAGCGGCGTGAACGTCTCGGTGTCGAATCCCATCAGGTTGTACGCCGGTCCGGACGGGTAGTCGAGGTTCGGCTTGATGTTCTTGCGCTCGACCATGGCGTTCTCGAGAGCGTCGTAGAGGTCGAGCATGTCCTGACGGTCGTAGTGGTCGACCAGCGTGACGAGAGCTGCCCGCATGGTGGGCACGCGGGAGTCACCGTTCTTGTAGACGCGGTGGCCGAACCCCATGATCTTCCGCTTCTCCGCGAGGGCCGTGTCCAGCCAATCGGCGGCGCGATCGGCCGTCCCGATCTCGTCGAAGGCGTGCATGACAGCCTCGTTCGCCCCGCCGTGCAGCGGCCCCTTGAGGGCGCCGATGGCGCCGGTGACGGCCGAGTAGACGTCGGAGAGGGTGGACGCGATGACGCGGGCGGTGAACGTGGACGCGTTGAACGAATGCTCCGCGTAGAGGATGAGCGAGACACGGAAGGCGTCGACCACCACGTCGTCGGGCACCTCACCGAAGGTGACCCAGAGGAAATTGCGCGAATAGTCCAGGTCGTCTCGAGGCTCGACCGGCTCGAGGCCGCGGCGACGGCGCTGGATGTACGCGACGATCGTCGGCAACTGCGCGAGCAGGTACAACGCGCGACCCTCGTTGAGGTCGCTGTCGAGCACTCCGTCGGTCTGCTGGAGCGTCGCGTCGAGACCGCCGAGCTGGCTGACCGCCGTGCGCAGCGCGTCCATGGGGTGCGCCGACACCGGAATGTCGTCCAGCGCCCGCCTCGTGCGGTCGTCAAGGCGGCGAAGGGAGCGCTCGAGCGACTCGAACGCGACCAGCTGGTCGTCGGTCGGCAGTTCCCCGTGCCAGAGCAGGTACGCCACCTCTTCGAAGGAACAGTGCGCGGCCAGTTCCTGGACCGGGTAACCGCGGTACAGCAGCGAGTTGGTCTGCGGATTCACGGACGAGATGGTCGTCGTGTCGACCACGACGCCCGCCAGTCCCTTGTGGATCTCTTGGTCGGTCATGCGAGCTCCTTCGCTGCGAACGGTGCGCCACCGATCGGCGGCGCCACATGAGACAGGTACTAGCGACGCACCTCGAAGTTGTACACCGAGGTGTCGAAGGCGTTGTAGCCCTCGTAGTCAATCAGGTCGTAAAGGTCGGCGCGATGCTGCATCTCGCCCAGCATCGGCTTCAACGAGCCTTCCGACAGAAGCTGGTCGAGCCCCCGTTCGGCGGCGCCCATCGCGAGCCGGAGGAGCGACACCGGCCAGATGACGATGTTGACCCCGACATCGCGGAGCTGCTCGACCGTGAAGAGGTCGCTCTTGCCGAACTCGGTCATGTTTGCGAGCACGGGTACATCCACGGCGGAGCGCACCGCCTCGAACTCCCCGAGGTCGGCCATCGCTTCCGGGAAGATGGCGTCCGCACCGGCGTCCACCAGCGCCTTGGCGCGGTCGATCGCGGCCGCGAGGCCCTCGACGGCACGGATGTCGGTCCGGGCCATGATGAGCAGGTTGTCGTCACGCCGGGCGTCGACGGCGGCACGGATGCGTTTGAGTGCGGTGTCCTCGTCCACCACCTGCTTGCCGTCGAGGTGACCGCAGCGCTTCGGGTTGACCTGATCCTCGATGTGGAGCCCGGCCACGCCGGCGTCCTCCAACACCTGAACGGTCCGAGCCACGTTCATCGGCTCACCGAACCCCGTGTCGGCGTCCACCAGCGCGGGGAGGTCGGTCATCCGGGCGATCTGCGCCGAGCGCGACGCCACCTCGCTCTGGGTGGTCAGACCGATGTCGGGAAGCCCGAGGTCGGCCGAGAGCACCGCACCGGAGATGTAGACGCCTTCGAACCCCTTGCGCTCGATCAGGCGCGCACTGAGCGGGTTGAACGCGCCGGGCATGCGGATCAGCTCGCCCGAGGCGAGGCGGGAGCGGAAGGCTGCGCGCTTCTCGTGCGCGGGAACAGACGAATACAGCATCTAGAACAGTCCCTTCGGCGACGGCGCGGACGCCAGAACGCCCGACTTGGCGGTGATGGTCAGGTCGCCAAGCTCCGCTGCACTCAGCTCGGGAAGCCGTTCGGCGAGCGCCAGGAAACGTTCGATCTCCTCTTCAGCGAGGACGTCGGCGGCGAGGGTGCGGAACTTCGAGACGTAGTCGGCTCGGGCGAATGGGCGAGCACCCAGGGGATGCGCGTCGGCCACCGCGATCTCGTCCTCGAACACGCGGCCGTCCGCCATCGTGATGACGACGCGCCCACCGAACGCCTTCTCCGAGGGGTCCGTGGAGTGGTACCGACGCGTCCACTCGGGGTCCTCGGTCGTCGTCACCTTGGCCCAGAGCGCCACCGTGTCCGGGCGCGCGGCGCGCGACGGCAGGTACGACTCCACGTGATGCCAGCCCCCGTCCTGCAGGGCCACCGTGAAGATGTACGGGATGCTGTGGTCGAGCGTCTCGCGCGACGCCGTCGGATCGTACTTCTGCGGATCGCCGGCGCCGGAGCCGATCACATAGTGCGTGTGGTGCGACGTGTGGATGACGATGCTCTCCACCCGCGACGCGTCCGCCACCTCCGGGTGCTCCCGGTGGAGCTTGCGTGCGAGGTCGATCCAGGCCTGCGCCTGATACTCCGCGGAGTGCTCCTTTGTGTACGAGTCGAGGATCGCGCGCTTGGGCTCGCCGCGCTCGGGCAGCGGCACGTCATAGGAGGCGTCAGGTCCGTCGAGCAGCCACGCGATGACACCGTCCTCGCCCTCGTAGATGGGAGTCGGGCTGGTCTCGCCGCGAAGCGCCCGGTCGATCGCTTCGACGGCCATCTTCCCCGCGAAGGCCGGGGCGTGCGCCTTCCAACTCGAGATCTCGCCCTTCCGCGACTGCCGGGTGGCGGTGGTCGTGTGAAGGGCCTGGCCGACCGCCTGGTAGATCGTCTCCGGCGGCAGCCCGAGCAGGGTCCCGATGCCGGCCGCCGCCGACGGCCCCAGGTGGGCGACGTGGTCGATCTTGTGACGGTGCAGGCTGATCGCCCTGGCCAGATCGATCTGGATCTCGTAGCCCGTCGCGATGCCGCGAACAAGATCCCGGCCGGTCAGCCCGTATGCACGGGCCGCATGCTGCGCCACGGCCGTCACCGGCGGGATGTTGTCACCCGGGTGCGAATACTCGGCCGCGAGGAAGGTGTCGTGATAGTCGAGCTCACGAACGGCGACACCGTTGGCCCACGCCGCCCACTCCGGCGAGACCCGGACGGAAGACGGCTCGCCGAACACCGTGGAGCCGTCCTGCGGGTGGTCGACGGACTCGCTGAGCTCCTCCAACTGGCGGAACGGCACGGGATGCGCCAGCGCCTGCGACCTGGCCGAGACGACCGGACGCCGAGTCAGCGAAGCGGCACCGACGGCGGCGTTGTCGATGACCCGGTTGATCACCATCTCGGTGACCTCCGCGTCCACCTCCACGGGATCAGCCGCGACCTCCGCGATCTTCCACGCGAGCTGATCCTGCCGGGCGAGGTTCTCTTCGCTGCTGTGCACACGAACGTTGTGGAGCTTCACGTAACGAACCTACCTCCCCTACGCTCGGCACATGGTTCCCGGCCCGTCGCTCCTCGCATTCGCACTCGCGTCGATCGCCCTCATCGTCATCCCGGGCCCGAGCGTCCTGTTCGTGATCGGGCGATCGCTGGCACTGGGGCGGCTCGGCGGCCTGCTGAGCGTGCTGGGCAACGCACTCGGGATGCTTCCCCTGGTGATCGCCGTCGCCCTGGGCATCGGTGCCATCGTCGCGCAGTCACTCGTGCTCTTCACGATCATCAAGTTCGCCGGCGCCGCCTACCTGGTCTACCTCGGCATCCAGGCCATCCGCCACCGCAGGCATACCGCGGTGACGCACGAGGCGACGCCACCGCGCCGCTCCCGCTGGCGCATCCTCGGCGAGGGCTTCGTCGTCGGTCTCACGAACCCCAAGTCGCTGGTCTTCTTCGTCGCCGTGCTGCCGCAGTTCGTCGACTATCGCGGGGGCGCCATCCCGCTGCAGCTGTTCGAGCTCGGAGTCGTCTTCCTCATCCTCGCCCTGATGTTCGACAGTGTGTGGGCGCTCGCGGCGGGTACAGCACGACAGTGGTTCGCGCGCTCTCCGAAACGCGTCGAACGCCTAGGTGCGACGGGTGGCGTCATGATGATCGGCTTGGGCGGGGTGCTCGCCTTCACCGGCGTCAAACACTGAGCGCCGAGGCGGCCGGCTCAGATGTCGCCGGCCGTCGCCACCGGGGCGATCACGGCTCGCGCAAGCGTGTGGAAGTGCGCGTTGAAGCCCAGCACGGCGGGAGTCGACTCCGGGTCGAGGTCCAGCCGCTCGACGTCGAGCGCGTGGACCACGATGTCGTATCGGTGGGTCCCCGTCCCGGGCGGCGGTCCCGCTCCCGTGAAGCTCTTCGAGCGCATCTCGTTGGAGAGCATCGCGGCGCCCGCGGGCAGCCCCTCGCCGCCCTCAGCGCCCGCGTTGGACGGCAGTTCGGTGACGGAGACGGGGATGTTGTACACGGCCCAGTGCCAGAAGCCCGAGCCGGTCGGAGCGTCGGGGTCGTGGATCGTGACCGCGAAGCTCTTCGTCTCGGCCGGGAAGCCGGTCCAGGAGAGCTGCGGCGAGACGTCACCCCCTCCGCCTCCGGCACCCCACTGTTCGCGGGAAAGTGGGCGGCCGTCGGCGACGTCCTGGCTCGTCACGGTGAACATCGGTACAGCGCCGAAGCGCTCGAGAGGATCATTGGCCATGTCGCCACGCTACGCCCGAGTGGCGGTCTCCGCAGTCGCCTGCACCGGCCGCTTCCGGAATCGGTGAGGCAGCCCGGTCAGGCCCCACACCGTGACGCGAAGCATCGCCTCCACGACGATTCCTCCGCCCATCTTCGATGCGCCGCGCTCGCGTTCTACGAAAGTGATGGGGACCTCGACCACCCGCAGGCCAGCGTCGAAAGCACGACGCGTCATATCGATCTGGAAGCAGTAGCCCTGACTCTCCGTGCGCTCGAAGTGGAGGCGTCGCAGAGCATCCGAGGTGAAGGCGCGGTACCCGCCGGTCACGTCCCGCACCGGGAGACCGAGAGCAAGTCGCGAGTAGGCGCTCCCACCGCGGGAGATGAACTTGCGGCCGGCAGGCCAGTTCACAACCCCTCCGCCCTCGACCCAGCGGGAGCCGAGGACGACGTCGGCACCCTCCCGTGCGTCGTCGTCCTGGCGGAGGGCGCCGAGCAGCCGCGGCAGTTCCTCCGGTCGATGCGAACCGTCCGCGTCCATCTCGACGATGGCCTGGAAACCGGCGTCGAGCGCCCACTGCATGCCGGCGCGGTAGGCGGCTCCCAGGCCGTCCTTTCCTGCCCGGTGCATCACGTGCACGTTTGGATCGGTCGCGGCGAGCGCGTCCGCGAGTTCTCCCGTGCCGTCGGGCGACCCGTCGTCGACGACGAGGATCTCGGCTTCGGGGACCGAGGCTCGCACCCGTCCGACGATCGCGCCGACGTTCTCGCGCTCGTTGTACGTCGGGATGATGACGAGGGTTCTCAACGAGCCGCCTTTCTTTCGGGGACGCACCCCGGGATTCCATTCACCCTGTCGCACCAGTCTGAACGGCAGGCGAACAAGCCTTCACAGGCTCACAGCGTCCACGATCCTACGTTCGCCCGGCTATGCCTAGGCTGCTTACCATGGGTCGGTGGCCGTCCCGAAAGTCCTGCTGTTCTATGCCTTCATGCCGCTGCCCGCCCCGGAAGCGATCCGGCTCTGGCAGCGGGAGCTGTGCGAGCGGCTGGGCCTCCGCGGACGCATCCTGCTTTCTCCGCACGGGATCAACGGCACTCTCGGCGGCGAACTCGAAGCACTGAAGCGCTACCTGCGCGTGACGAAGGAGTACGCCGCCTTCCGCGAACTGGACGTGAAATGGAGCGCCGGTTCCGGCCTGGATGCGGACAACGCGAGCCTCGACTTCCCACGCCTCTCGGTGAAGGTGCGCGAAGAGATCGTCTCGTTCGGAGCTCCGGGCGAACTCCGGGTGGACGAGAACGGGGTCATCGGCGGCGGAACGCGACTGACGCCGCAACAGGTGCACGAGCTCGCCGCACAGCGCGACGACCTCGTGTTCTTTGACGGACGCAACCGGTTCGAGGCGGAGATCGGCCGGTTCAAGGACGCCGTCGTGCCCGAGGTCTCCAACACGCGCGAGTTCGTGTCCGCGTTGGACAGCGGCGCCTACGATCACCTCAAGGAACGACCGGTCGTCACGTACTGCACCGGCGGCATCCGCTGCGAGGTGCTCTCCTCGCTCATGCGGGCGCGTGGTTTCCAGGAGGTGTACCAGCTCGAAGGCGGCATCGCTCGCTACGGCGAAGCGTTCGGCGACGATGGGCTCTGGGAGGGTGCGCTCTACGTCTTCGACGGGCGCGGATCCCTCACCTTCAGCGACCGCGCCGCGGTGCTCGGCCACTGCACGGTGTGCGACGAAGCGACCAGTCGCATGCGCAACTGCGTCGACCCGGCCTGCCGCGAGCAGCTGGTCGTCTGCGAGAGCTGCGACACCACCACCTGCGTGCAGCACGCTGCCTGACGACCTCCTCCGGGGTCGCCTGCGTCGGGGGCGCGAAAGTGCCCACAGGCATCCCGGATAACGAGCTCTCCACAGACTCCGGGAAATCTTGGCGGCCCTTCCGCGTTCTCGCCATCATGGACAGCATGGATCCGGTCACCACCATCGTCTGGATCGTGTCGTTCGTCCTCGTCACGGTCACCGTCACCGGCCTTTCGCGCCGGGTGGGGTGGTCCGCTCCTGTCGTCCTCGTCTTCGTCGGCGCCGCCGCGTCCTTCGTCCCGGGCGTTCCGGAGGTCGTGCTCGAGCCGGAGGTCGTCCTGTTCGGGCTCCTGCCGCCCCTCCTCTTCGCCGCGGCCATTCAGACGTCGATCGTCGATGTCCGAGCCAGGCGCGACGGCATCCTCCTGTTGTCCGTCGGGCTGGTGGCGTTCACGGTCATCGTGGTGGGTTTCGCGACCTTCCTGGTCGTCCCGGCGATCACCCTCGCCGCGGCCTTCGCCTTCGGCGCCGTGGTGGCGCCGACCGACACCGTCGCCGTGCAAGCGGTGGCCGGGCGCGTCAAGTTGCCACGACGGCTGGTCACGGTGCTCGAAGGCGAGAGCCTGCTCAACGATGCCACCGCACTCGTCGCCTTGAACGCCAGCATCGCGGCGATCGTCAGCATCGTGAACCCGTGGGCGATCGGTGGCGACTTCGTCCTCGCGGTCGTCGTGGGGGTGGGCATTGGCCTCGTCGTCGGGCTGGTCTTGGCGGTGATCCGCAAGCAGCTGCGGTCCCCGGTTCTCGACACCTCGCTCGCTCTCATCACGCCGTACCTCGCCTTCATCCCGTCGCAGCTGCTGCACGGGTCGGGCGTGCTGGCCGTCGTGGTTGCGGGGCTGTACCTGGGCTACCGCTCCCCCACCATCCAGACGGCGGAGGCGCGGATCGCCGAGACGATCAACTGGCGCACGATCAGCTTCCTGCTCGAGAACGCGGTGTTCCTGTTCATCGGTCTCGAGCTCCGTTCGATCTTGACCGGCGCATTCACCTCCGGGATCACCGTGCCCCAGACGATCGGCATCAGCGTCGTCGTCCTCCTCACCATCTTCCTGGCGCGCTTCGCCTGGATGGTCGGCACGACGGCCCTCTACCGCTACGGTCCGCGGCGGCTGAGGGAGCGTGGCTGGTCGTGGCCGACCGGCATCGCCGTTTCCTTCGCCGGGATCCGCGGCGTGGTGACGCTTGCGGCCGTCTTCCTGCTTCCGACCCAGACGCCGCACCGGGAGTTCCTGCAGTTCCTCGCGTTCGTCGTGGTCGTCGCCACGCTGCTCGAAGGGCTGGCGTTGCCGTGGATCATCCGGAAGCTGAGGCTGCCTCCGCCAGACTTCGGCCAGGAGGCCAGCGAGATGCAGCGGTTGCTCGCTGAGGCGCAGTCGGCGGGGCTCGAGCATCTCGAGTCCCGGGTCACCGGCGACGAAGACGAGCGCGTCCTTCAGCGTTTGCGCATCAATGCGCTCTTCCTGTCGGATGCGCTGGAGAATCCGTCTGCCGACGAGAGCGCCGACCTGCCGTTGGAGTACAGGAGGCTTCGCCGTTCGATGATCGTCGCCGAGCGGCAGGCAGTGCTCGAAGCTCGTGCCGAAGGGCGGTATCAGGAGCCGGCGGTGCGGTCGGTGCTCGCCTTCCTCGACGCGGAGGAGTCGGCGCTCAAAGCGGGCGGTGCCGACGGGAAGAAGTCGCTCATGTGAGGCGGCGGAAAGAGATAAGCGGACGCCGCGGCGTGGCCTAGCGGGCGGCGGGGCGCGCAGAAGGCCGGGCGGCCTCGTGAGCGACACCCCTCGTCGCGGAGTGCGCCTCGGAGGCGTCGGCACGGGCTCGGCGGGCCCAGAGGCGGGAGCGCTTCGAGGAGAGGGCGATCACCACCAGGATGTCGAGCGCGACGCCGAGGAGGTTGTTGCGCAGCGAGACCTCCGGGCCGCCGTTGAAGGAGTCGATCGCCGCGGTGACGATGATCAGAGAGCT
This sequence comes from Leifsonia sp. ku-ls, assembly GCA_003367665.1. Classification (GTDB taxonomy): domain Bacteria; phylum Actinomycetota; class Actinomycetes; order Actinomycetales; family Microbacteriaceae; genus Leifsonia. The sequence continues at coordinate 104,998 of QKXI01000003.1, forward strand.
GTACGACATGGCGGCGATGCGGGCCCAGTTGCTGCCGAAGAAGACGAGGAGGGCGAGCAGGAAGTACAGGACGAGGCCGGCGCCGAAAACGCCCATGGCGATCCCGAGCACGAGGCTGGCGGTGGCCTGCTGGCTGGGATCGAGGGTGCCCCCGTTGACTTCCGAGGAGACGAAGGCATTCCAGTCCAGCAGGTTGAGGGCGATGAAGAGCGCACCGGCGCCGACGCGCAGCATCATCAGCAGCGCACCGAGAGCGGTCGGAACGGGACGGCGCTCTGCTCGGGCCTGGCGGCGCGCGTCGGCGTCATGCGCCACCCAGACCGCCTGCGGGTCGACGAGCACTGCGCTCAGGTCGAGCACCGGGAGGTCGCCGTCGGTCTCGATGCTGTCGCCGCCGCCGTTGCGCGCGTGGTAGCCGGTGGAGAAGTCGCGGATGACGGACACCTCCACGCCAACGTCCGCGCGCAGCAGCGTCGAAACGATGTGGTCGCGCTCGATGTCCGTGTCGGCGTCGATCTTGTGTGTGATCTGGAGGGTGAACAGCGAGAACCCCACCGAGCGGTCGAAGGTCCCCGCAGCGAGCCACTCCACGCGGTGGCCGCCCGGCAGCAGCCACCCGTCCGGGCAGCGCCAGAAGCGCACATGGTGGCGCTTCGCGGGGTTGCCTTTCACCTCCTGCTGGTACGCGACATCCTGCTGCCGCCCGAACAGGAACAGCGGGCTGACGGGAGCCTCGTCGTAACTCCGACGGAGGAGCGTCGAGGCGATGATCCGCCAGCTGGAGCGCAGCGTCACGTCGTCGGCGCGCGTCCACCCCGCCGCCCTCATCGCGTCGTCGAGTTGCGCCTCCGAACCCACCAGCGCCAGGTTGATCGGGTCGCCGAGCAGGCCGTCGCTCGTGCGCGCGCGGCCGATGAAGTAGTCCGGCACGTAGATCTCGGTGAGGATCCTGTGGAGCCTCGGCAGGACGAGATAGGCGAGCACCGCCCAGAACAGCACGAAGAAGAGGATCAGGAACCAGCCCCAGTCGAAGCTCGCCGTCAGGACCAGCCAAGCCAGCCAGACCGCTGCGAGGCCCCCGAAGACGAAGAACGCGTAGTCGACCACACTGCTCGCCGACACGCGCCGACCGAGCGCCGAACGACTCTTCGGCACCTCCACCGGCTCCCTCGTGCGGGACATGCCGCCATCCTAGAGCGCAGAGGCCCGGTCGTAAGGTGGGCGCATGACCAGCATCCAGGACCGCGGCACCGAGCTGCGCGGCCTCCACGAAGCCCCCGAACTGCTCCAGGTGGTCAACGTGTGGGACGCGGTCAGCGCACGCGTGGTCGCCGACCTCCCCGACACGCGGGCTCTGGCGACGGCCAGCCACTCCATCGCCGCGACGTTCGGCTACGACGACGGCGAGAACATCCCCCTCGACCTCATGCTCGACATGGTGGGCCGCATCGTCGCCACCACGGAGCTCCCGGTCAGCGCCGACCTCGAAGGAGGGTACGGCGACGCGGGCGAGACCATCCGGCGGGCGATCGGCGTCGGGGTCGTCGGCGCTAACCTCGAAGACCGCATGCGACCCTTCGACGAGGCCGTGGGGATGGTGCGAGCGGCGGTCCGCGCCGCAGATAGCGAGGGCGTCCCGTTCGCGCTCAACGCGCGCACGGACGTGTACCTGCGCAACGCCCTGCCCACCGACGACGAGAAGGCGGAGGAGGCGATCCGCCGGGGACGCGCGTTCCTCGACGAGGGCGCGACCTGCGTGTTCGTCCCTGGCAAGCTCGACGAGCACGCGGTCGAGCGCCTCGTCGGCGGCCTCGGCGAGCGCCGGCTCAGCGTCATCGCGGTTCCCGGTTCGCTCCCGCCGGCGCGACTGCAGGAACTCGGCGTCGCCCGGGTCTCCTACGGCCCGTGGACGCAGCGGGTCGCACTCACGGCGCTGCGCGAGACGGCCCTCGAGCTCTACGCCGGCGGGGCGCTCCCGCTGGGGACGCAGCCGCTCAACTGACGGGGCGGGACGGCAAGGCGGTGGGGGCTCCCGCTGAGGACGCAGCCACTCATCTGACGGGCGGGACGGCAAGGCGGTGGGGGCTCCCGCTGAGAACGCAGCCACTCAACCGACGGGCGGGACAGCAGGGCGACGGGGTCCTCCCACGGGGGGACGCAGCCACTCAACTGACGGGCGGGACAGCAGGGCGGTGCGCTCCTGCTGAGAATGCAACCGCTCAATCGGTGAGAAGGCGGGACGTTTGCGCTGACACGCCGGTGGCGCGGTGTCCACCCAACAGAAGCAACCCCGCACGCCGGACCACCCCGCGCGGGCCCACCACCGCGGCGTAGGGTGAGGCCATGAGCGACTTCCGGGCGATCGTGATCGAGCAGCAGGTCGACGGAGGGCGGATCGCCTCCCACAGTGTCGAGGTGCGGACGGTCGGCGACGACTTCCTCATGCCGGGCGACGTCACCGTCGCGGTGGAGTTCTCCGACCTCAACTACAAGGACGGGCTCGCCATCGCCGGGCGGCCCGGTGTCGCGCGGACGTCGCCGCTCATCCCCGGCATCGACCTGGTCGGCACCGTGGAGGAGTCCGCCGACCCGCGGTGGGCGCCGGGCGACCGCGTCGTGCTCAACGGGGCGGGGATCGGGGAGAGCCACCACGGTGGCCTCGCCGAGAGGGCGCGAGTGAACGGCGAGGCGCTGGTCCGGGTCCCGGATCAGCTCACGTCCGAGCAGGCCGCCGCCATCGGGACGGCCGGCTTCACGGCGATGCTCGCCGTCCTCGCGCTCGAACGCAGCGGCGTCGACCCGCAGCAGGTGGCTGAGAGCGGCAGCAGCGTGCTGGTCACGGGGGCCGCGGGCGGAGTCGGCTCCGTCGCCGTCGCCCTGCTGGCGAAACTGGGTTACCCCGTCACCGCATCCACCGGCCGTGTGGAGGAGCAGGGCGACTACCTGCGGGACCTCGGCGCGAGCGAGATCATCGACCGGTCCGAGCTCGACGCGGCGGGCCGTCCGCTCCAGTCGCAGCGCTGGGCGGGGGCGGTGGACTCGGTGGGCAGCCAGACCCTGGCGACCGTGCTCGCTCAGACCAGGTACGGCGGAACCGTCGCGGCCTGCGGGCTCGCCCAGGGTCCCGACCTGCCGACCACGGTCATGCCGTTCATCCTGCGGGCCGTCAGCCTCGTCGGCATCAACTCGGTGGAGGCGCCCGCTGCGCTGCGCGAGACCGCCTGGCGCCGGCTCGCCGTCGACCTCGACGAGGAGGCGCTCGCCGCGATGACCCGGTTCATCCCGCTGGCGGAGGCGATCCCGGCCGCCGACGACATCCTCGCCGGGCGGCTGCGCGGGCGCACGGTGGTCGACGTCCGCGCCTGACGGGCGCAGGGCAGACCCGTCGGTATGCTGGCGCCATGATCGTCCTCGCCACCGTCGTGGTCACCCTCGCCGCAGCCCTCCACGTCGCGATCTTCTTCATGGAGAGCGTCGCGTGGACCCGCCCGACGGTCTGGAAGCGCTTCGGCGTCGCCAGCCAGCAGGCGGCGGACACCGTGCGGCCGATGGCGTACAACCAGGGGTTCTACAACCTGTTCCTCGCCATCGGGGCGGTCATCGGCCTCATCCTGTACGGGATCGGTCAGCACGCGGCCGGGCTGGCGCTCATCATCTTCACCACGGCCTGCATGATCGGGGCGGCGGTCGTCCTCGTCACGACCGGGCGTGGATACATCCGGCCGGCGATCATCCAGGGCATCCTGCCGCTCATCGGGCTGGCGCTGCTGCTCATCGGCCTCGCCAACGGCGAGCGCTGAGGCGCGGAGAGCACGCAGACCCGGCGAGCGCAGACCCGGCGGGCACTGACACGCAGCGAGCAATGACACGCAGCGGGCACTGACACGCAGCGGGCACTGACGCGCCCCCAGCGCCGAGCCGCGGCGAGCCCCCACCTAGCGCAACTCCACCGCCACCGTCTCCGGCCGCAGACCCCGGCCGATCAGGCGCGACGCGACCGCCTGCATCGCCGGCGTCACCGCATCCACGCCGAGTCGCAACGCCACGGGGAGCGGGTCGGGCAGCAGGTGCGCGCCCTCCGGCCGGGCGATGAACCGGTGCGCGGCGAGCTGGATGCGCTGCATCGCGGCCACCGCCCCGATACGCCGGTGCTGGATGGCGTCGAGCAGGCGGAGGTCGACGGGCGCTGACGGGTCCTCGTCCCGCAGCGGGCCGGCGAGCACGTTCGCGGCCGCGACGGCGTCCTGGATCGCGTAGTTCACTCCGACGCCGAACGCGGGCGACATGGCGTGTGCGGCGTCCCCGACCGCCAGGTAGCCGTGTCGGTACCAGCGCGGCAGCCGGTCGATCTGCACGCTCAGCAGCTTCACCTGGTCCCACTCGGTCACCGTTTCGAGCACCTGGTGGAGGTGCGGCGCCGCCTGCTCGACCGCCGACCGGAAGGCGTCGAGGCCCGCCGCCTGCAGCCGGGCGAAGCCGCCCTTCTCGATGACGAGGCCCACCTGGAGGTAGTCGTCGCGCTCGATCGTCACCACCATCCCGCCGCCGGCGATATACGCGAGCGTGTGCGCGGGCTGATCCTGGGGCTTCGGGAGGCGGAACCACAGCACGTCGATCGGCACGCCGAACCGGCGGGGACGCAGCCCCGCCTGCTCGCGGAGGGCGGAGGCGCGACCGTCGGCGGAGACGACCAGCCGCGCGCGGAACTCGACGTCCCCGTCCGGCCCGGTCGCCCGCACCCCACGCACCACATCGCCCTCCCAGATCAGCCCGGTCGCCTCCGTGCTCATCAGCAGCCGGAAGTTCGGGTACTTCGCCGCCTCCCCCGCCAGGAAGTTCAGGAAGTCCCATTGCGGCGCCAGCACCAGGAAGTCGTCGGGCGGACGCAGCCGGCCGAAGTCGATCGCGTGCACGCGGTTGCCGTTCACGACGACGTCGAGGCGCGGGACGCTGGTGTGCGGCAGGCCGAGGAACCGCTCGCGCAGGCCCAGCTCGCCCAGCACGCCGATCGTGGACGGGTGGATGGTGTCCCCGCGGAAGTCCCGGAAGAAGTCGGCGTGCTTCTCCAGCACGACGACATCCACTCCGTTGCGGGCGAGGATCAGCCCGAGCATCATGCCCGCAGGGCCGCCCCCGGCGATGAGGCACGTCGTGTGCACCGTCTCCATGCACGGCAGCGTATCCTCCCGGCATGGCCATCATCGGCAGCGTCCTGCTCGCGGCGGCTGCGCTCGTCCACCTCGCCTTCTTCGCGATGGAGAGCATGCTGTGGTCGGCCCCTGGCGTCTGGCGGCGGTTCGGCCTGCGCAGCCAGCGGGACGCCGACGTCGTGCGGCCGATGGCGTACAACCAGGGGTTCTACAACCTCTTCCTCGCCGGCGGGGCCGTCGTGGGTCTCGCCCTCTACTGGACGACCCTGCGCCAGGTCGGCTTCGGGCTCATCTTCTTCTGCGGCACATGCATGGTGCTGGCGTCGTTCGTGCTCGTGACGACCGGGCGACGGTACTGGCGGGCGGCACTGCTCCAGGGCGCGCTGCCGCTGGTGGCGCTCATCCTGTTCGTGATCGCCGAGAACGCCTGAAGGAGGCGCGCGCCGCTCAGTCGATGACGCCGCCGTCGGCCGCGAGCTCGCTGCCGTCGACGCGGAGCGCCTCCACCAGCCGGGCCGCGTGCGGGGTCGACACGATGATGCGGGAGAACTCCTCGCCGTCGAGGTCGATGACGACGGCGGCGCGCTGCTTTCCTTTGATGAGCAGGAAGTCTTTGCCGCCGTGGAACTTCCACGTCCCGATGGACAGCGTGAGCGGCACCGCGGCGCCGGGTGCACGGATGCCGCGGATCCAGATCCACGGGTCCTCCGTGATGGCGACGGAACGGATGCTGTCCCGCGGCACCACCAGGTCGTCGCGCTTCATGGCCAGCACCTTCTCGGCCCGCGTGAGGTGGATCTCAAGACGGTCTGGGTGAACGTGCAGGTCGGCCATAGGTCTATCCTGCCAAGCCGACGCCGTGGGATGGCCGTGCGAAGCTCACAAACCGATTACTTTCACGCGACGAGCCGCCGCCGATTCCCGCCATGTATTCTTCTCGTCGTGGCAACGCAGCGACGGACTCCGGGCTCGCAGACTTCACTTCGTGAAGCCAACCGAGCCCGAATCGTCGACGCCATCAAGAAGCACGGCGGGCTCACCCAGGTCGAGCTGGCCGGCGCGACGGGCCTCTCCCCCGCGACGGTCTCCAACATCGTCAAGGAGCTCTCGACCTCCGGCGTGCTGCACACCACGCAGAGCATCCGCTCCGGCCGACGCGCCCAGCACGTCACCCTCGCGCACGCCCTCGGCCTGGTCGTGGGCGTCCACTTCTCGACCAGGCACCTGCGGGTCGCGCTGGCCGACGTCGCCCACACGGTCGTCGCCGAGAACCACATGCCGCTGGCGCGCGACCACCGCGCGGACAACGAGCTCGACAAGGTCTCGCTCCTGCTCAACGACATGCTGGAGTCGGTGGACGCGTCCCGCGACGACCTACTGGCGGTGGGAATCGCCGTGCCCGCCCCGATCGACAGGGCGACCGGGACGATCGCCCGCAGCGGGATCATGCGCGGCTGGGACGGCGTCGTCATCGCCGAGTCGATGGAGCGCAGGATCAAGCGACCGGTCTTCGTCGACAACGCCGCCAACCTCGGCGCGCTCGGCGAGTCCCGGTTCGGGGCCGGACGCGGCAAGCGCAACACGATCACGCTCGACATCGGCGACGGGATCGGCGCAGGGCTGCTGCTCAACGGCCAGCTGTTCCGCGGCAATCACGGGGTCGCCGGGGAGTTCGGGCACACCACGATCCGCGAGAACGGGCCGCTCTGTCGCTGCGGCAACCGCGGCTGCCTCGAAGCCCTCGCCGGCGGTCCCGCCATCCTGGACGAGCTGCGCGACCACCTCGGCAGCCTCAAGCTCGGCGACGTGGTGCTGCAGGCGATGGCCGGCGACGCCCGCTGCATCCGGGCGATCGGCGACGCGGGCCGTCACATCGGCGTCGCGACCGCCAACCTGTGCAACCTGATCGACCCCGAACGCGTGGTCGTGGGCGGCGAGCTGGCCCGCGCCGGGGAGATCCTGCTCGGCCCGATGCGGCACGCCGTGGAGCGCTCGATCATCGTGAACCCGGACCTCATGCCCGACATCGTGCAGGGTCAGCTGGGCATCCGCGCGGCCACACTGGGAGCCGTCGCGTACGCCGTCGACTGCGTTTCGATCACGTCCTCCGGCGTCTCCTACTGAAACCGCTCCCACGGTGTCCCCCGAAAGCGTCTCGAACCGTTATCGAATCCATTGAATTCAAGTCTTGACGCCAAATCCCCCGACTGGCACACTCAACCCAGCCGCCAACGAAGGCGGACCCGAATCGGAGGTTTTTCAATGAAGATCGCCACCAAGAGAGCGGTCATCGCGTCGGCCGCGATCCTGCTCACAGCCGTCACCCTCACAGCCTGTTCGAACGGTTCCGGAAACGGCTCGGGTGGGGGCAGCACCAACGACTCCGCCAACGCCCAGATCGGCCTCCTCCTGCCCGACTCGGTCACCGCCCGCTACGAGTCGGCGGACAAGCCGTTCTTCGAGGCCAAGGTCAAGGAGCTCTGCTCCGGCTGCAAGGTCCTCTACGCGAACGCCGACGGCGACGCCAGCAAGCAGCAGCAGCAGGCGGAGTCGATGCTCACCCAGGGCGTCAAGGTGCTCGTGCTCGACCCGTTCGACGGCGAGGCGGCAGCGTCCATCGTCGGTGAGGCCAAGGCGAAGAACGTCCCGGTCATCTCCTACGACCGTCTGATCAACAGCAAGGACCTCAACTACTACATCTCGTTCGACAACGAGAAGGTGGGCCAGCTGCAGGCCACGGCGCTCGTCGACAAGCTGAAGAAGGACGGCGTTCCGAGCGGCTCCGGCATCCTGATGGTCAACGGCTCGCCGACGGACAACAACGCCACGCTGTTCAAGAAGGGCGCGCACAGCGTCATCGACTCCAGCGGCTACAAGGTGCTGGCCGAGTACGACACCCCGGGATGGGACCCGGCGAAGGCCCAGGACTGGGTGTCCGGCCAGGTCTCGCAGTTCAAGGACCAGATCAAGGGCGTCTACGCGGCCAATGACGGCACCGGCGGCGGCGCGATCGCAGCCATGAAGGCCGCGAACGTGAACCCGCTCCCGCCCGTCACCGGACAGGACGCGGAGCTCGCGGGCATCCAGCGCATCCTGATCGGCGACCAGTACATGACCGTGTACAAGGCGCTGAAGCCGGAGGCGGAGCAGGCGGCCACGCTGGCCATCGCGCTCACCAAGGGCCAGAAGCCGTCCGAGCAGACCACGGAGGTGCAGACCGCAGGCGGCGCCAAGATCGCCTCGATCCTGCTGAAGCCGGTCTCGGTGACCACCGACAACATCGAGTCGACGGTCGTCAAGGACAACTTCTACGGACCCGACTCCGCCGCGAAGATCTGCACCCCGGACTACAAGGCGGCGTGCGACAAGTACGGCATCAAGTAAGAACCCGATAGGGACCCCGGCCCGGGATGCGCATCCGTAACGGAACAGCGCACCCCGGGCCGGGTGGTTCCGCTCTAGCCTGAGAACAGGAAGCATGCTGAGCACAGCTCGAAGGAGAACGCCGTGACCATGGAATCCGCCATCGTGGACGAGGAGCGGTCCAGCCGCAGGCCCGTCCTCTCCCTGCGGGGGGTCTCGAAGGGGTTCGGCGCCGTCCAAGCGCTCACCGACATCCACCTCGACGTCTACCCCGGCGAGGTCGTCGCCCTGGTCGGCGACAACGGCGCCGGCAAGTCGACCCTCGTCAAGATCCTCGCCGGCGTCCACCCGCAGGACACCGGGACGATCGAGTTCGACGGCCAGGAGGTGAGCATCCCGACGCCCGCCGCCTCGCGCGAGCTCGGGATCGCGACCGTGTTCCAGGACCTCGCCCTGTGCGACAACCTGGACGTGGTCTCCAACCTCTTCCTCGGCCGCGAGATCACGCACGGGACGCTGGACGAGGAGGAGATGGAGCAGCGCTCCTGGACGCTGCTCCGCCAGCTCTCGGCGCGCATCCCCTCTGTCCGGATCGCGGTCGCGTCGCTCTCGGGCGGCCAGCGCCAGACCGTGGCGATCGCCCGCTCGCTGATCGGCGACCCGCGCGTCGTCATCCTCGACGAGCCGACCGCGGCCCTCGGCGTCGCGCAGACCGCCGAGGTGCTCAACCTCATCGAGCGGCTGCGCGAGCGCGGGCTGGGCGTCATCCTGATCAGCCACAACATGGCCGACGTGCAGGCCGTCGCCGACCGCGTCGCGGTGCTGCGACTCGGCCGCAACAACGGCGACTTCCGCGTGCCGGAGGTCAGCTACGAGGAGATCATCTCCGCCATCACCGGCGCGACGGACAACGTGGTCGTGCGCCGCGCCGAACGGCTCATGGAAGCCGAAGAGACCCCGGAACGGAGCCCGGAAGCATGACAAAGGCAGACCAGCCAACGGGTGCGGAGCTGATCGACGACGAGACGCCCGGCCAGCTCGCCGCCGACCTGCAGGACGAGCGCCTGATCCGCGACGAGGGTCTCCTCGGCGCGGTGCGGAGCTTCGGTCGCCGGGTGCGCGTCGGCGACCTCGGATCGCTGCCCGTGGTGATCGGGCTCGTGGTCATTTGGGTCGTCTTCCAGATCCTCAACCCGAACTTCCTCAGCGCGAACAACCTCGTCAACCTGACGCTGCAGTGCGCCGCGATCGGCACGATCTCGATCGGCATCGTGCTGGTGCTGCTGCTCGGCCAGATCGACCTGTCGGTCGGCTCGGTCAGCGGTGTCGCGGCGGCCATCCTGGGCGTCGGCTTCACGCAGCTGCACTGGCCGCTGTGGCTGACGGTGATCGTCGCGATCCTCGCCGGCTCGGCGATCGGCCTGCTGTACGGCTTCCTGTTCACCCGGTTCGGCGTTCCGAGCTTCGTGATCACGCTGGCCGGACTCCTCGGCTTCTTGGGCCTGCAGCTGTGGATCCTCGGGCCGAACAGCTCGATCAACATCCCGTACGACTCGTGGATCGTGCAATTCGCTCAGCAGTGGTTCCTGCCACCGTGGGCCGCGTACGCGCTTGCCGTGCTGGCGGCCGCCGGGATGTTCTACTCCGACTTCCGCCGCAACGTGCGGCGGCGCCGGGCCGGCCTGTCGGAGGGCTCGATGACGGTCGTGACGGTCAAGGCCGTCCTGCTGCTGATCGGCCTGTGCATCAGCGTCTGGTACCTGTCGACCGACCGCGGCACCGGGGCGATGTTCCTGTTCTTCGTGGTGCTCGTGATCGTGATGAACTTCCTGCTGACCCGTACCCGCTGGGGCCGCTCGGTCTTCGCGGTCGGCGGCTCGGTGGAGGCGGCCCGCCGCGCCGGCATCCGCGTCAACCGGGTGTTCATCAGCGTGTTCATCCTCTGTTCGACGTTCGCCGCGGTGGGCGGCCTGCTGGCGGCGGCGCGACTCGCGTCCGTCGGAGCGGGGTCGGGCGGAACGGACACCAACCTGAACGCGATCGCGGCGGCGGTCATCGGCGGAACCAGCCTGTTCGGTGGACGCGGCTCGGCGTGGTCGGCGCTGCTCGGCATCCTGGTCATCCAGTCGATCTCGAACGGCCTGACGCTGCTCAACCTGGACTCGTCGTACCGCTTCATGATCACCGGAGCTGTGCTGCTGCTCGCCGTCATCATCGACTCGCTGTCGCGGCGGTCGCGCGAGTCGCACGGGCAAGCCTAGGGACGCGAGTCCCTGCCTCGGGGCGGGCGTGGGAGAGTGGTGGGATGACCCGGACCACCACCTTCCGCGCCCGCCTTCTCCGTTCGGGCGTCGAGCCGCAGACGGTGACCGTGCGGGCCGCTTCGGACGCGCCGCCGCGCACCCTGCGGCGCGCGACCGGCGGTGGCGGGATGCTGGAGTTCGACGTGTACGCGCTGCTCGACGCCGACGGCTGGCCGGCATCCGCCACCTACACCTACGTCGAGTCCCTCTCCCGGGAACCCGCCGCCCCCGACGCCTGACCGCGTCCCGCCTGACGGCGCCGCCGTCGAGCGGTGAGAAATCGCGCTAATTCCCGTCGAGTGGTGACGTTATGTCACCACTCGACGGGCGGGACGGGGGACGGGCGGGACGGGCGGGTCAGGAAGCCGGGGTGGCGGTGGCGGCGGCGCGGGCGGCGGCGGGGAGGGCGGAGAGGATGCGGTCGACGGCCTGGTCGTCGTGCGCGGCGGTGACGAACCAGGCCTCGAAGACGCTCGGCGGCAGGGAGACGCCCGCGTCGAGCATCGCGTGGAAGAAGGCGCGGTAGCGGTACGCCTCCTGGAGCTGCACCTCGGCGTACGTGCGCGGCGCCGCGGCGTAGTCGCCGAAGACGAAGCTGAACAGATTGCCCGCTCGCTGCACGCGGTGGGCGACCCCCTCGGCGGCGAGCGCATCCGACACGGCGGCCGAGATGGTCCCCGCCACCGTGTCGAGCCGGTCGTACACGGCCTCGTCGGCGAGCGCGAGCGTCGTCAGCCCGGCCGCGACGGCGACCGGGTTCCCGGACAGCGTGCCCGCCTGGTAGACCGGACCGGCCGGTGCGAGGAAGTCCATGAGGTCGGCGCGTCCGCCGAGGGCCGCGAGCGGCATTCCGCCGCCGATGACCTTGCCGAAGGTGACCAGGTCGGGCGTGTAGCCGCGGTCGAGCCCCCAGAAGCCGGCCTCGCTGACGCGGAAGCCGGTCAGCACCTCGTCCAGGATGAGGAGCGCGCCGTACTCGTGCGCCAGGTCGGTCAGCGCGGCGTTGAAGCCCTCGTCCGGCGGGACGACGCCCATGTTCGCGGCGGCGGCCTCCGTGATGACGGCCGCGATGTCGGGACCCTGGGCCTCGAAGACCGCGCGCACGGCGTCCAGGTCGTTGTACGGCAGCACGATCGTCTGCGCGGCGGTCGCCTCCGTGACGCCGGCCGAGCCGGGGAGCGCGAGCGTGGCGAGTCCGGAGCCAGCCTCTGCGAGCAAGCCGTCGGAGTGCCCGTGGTAGTGGCCGGCGAACTTGATCAGCAGCGGCCGGCCGGTGAAACCGCGGGCCAGGCGGATCGCGCTCATCGTCGCCTCGGTTCCGGTCGAGACCAGCCGCAGCTTCTCGACGAGCGGCACCCGGCCGATCACGGCCTCGGCGAGCTCGGTCTCCGCCGGAGTCGACGCGCCGAACGACAGGCCGCGCGCCGCAGCCTGCTGCACAGCGTCCACCACGGCGGGATGGGCGTGGCCGAGGATGGCCGGGCCCCACGACGCGACGAGGTCGACGTACTCGCGGCCGTCCGCGTCAGTCACATACGGACCGCGCGCCGACACCAGGAAGCGCGGCGTGCCGCCGACGGAGCGGAACGCGCGCACCGGCGAGTTCACTCCGCCCGGGATGACGCGCTGGGCCCGCTCGAACTGCTCCAGATTCACGTCGGTCATCGCAGCCACCCCGCCACCTCGGTCGCCCAGTAGGTCATGATCGCGTCGGCCCCCGCACGCTTGGCGCCGACGAGCGTCTCCTCGATGATGCGCTCGCGGTCGATCCAGCCGTTGGCGGCCGCGGCCTCCACCATCGCGTACTCGCCGGAGACCTGGTAGGCCCACACCGGCACGTCGCTGATCGCGGCGACGTCGCTGAGCACGTCGAGGTAGCTGAGCGCCGGCTTCACCATGAGGATGTCAGCACCCTCCTCCAGGTCGAGCCGCGCCTCGCGCAGGCCCTCACGACGGTTGGCCGGGTCCTGCTGGTAGGCGCGGCGGTCGCCGGAGAGCTGCGAGTCGACGGCCTCGCGGAACGGGCCGTAGAAGCCGGAGGCGTACTTGGCGGCGTAGGCCAGGATCACGACGTCGGTGTGGCCCGCGTCGTCGAGCGCCTCGCGCACGGCCGCGACCTGGCCGTCCATCATGCCGCTCAGCCCGAGCAGCTGCGAGCCCGCCTCGGCCTGCGCCACCGCCATGTCGCGGTAGCGGAGCAGGGTGGCGTCGTTGTCGACGTGCCCGCGCTCGTCCAGCACGCCGCAGTGGCCGTGGTCGGTGAACTCGTCGAGGCACAGGTCGGTCTGGACGACGAGCGCGTCGCCCACCTCGTCGGCCAGCACCCGCGTGGCGACGTTGAGGATGCCGTCGGGGTCGGTGGCGGCGGAGCCGACGGCATCCCGCGTCTCCGGGACGCCGAACAACATCAGCCCGCCGACGCCGGCCTCCGCGGCCTCGTTCGCGATGCGCTTCAGCGAGTCGAGGCTGTGCTGCGCGACGCCGGGCATCGACCCGATCGGGACGGGCTCGGTGGCGCCCTCGCGCACGAACAGCGGGAGGATCAGCTCAGCGGGGTGGAGGCGGGTCTCGGCGGTCAGCCGGCGCATCGCCGGCGATTGCCGCAGCCGTCGGGGGCGGATGACGGGATGCAGTTCACTCACTCATGTCAGCCTACGCTGAGGTCGCTGAACGCCCTCCCAGCCAACAGCTCCGGACTTTTTCGCCCTTCGCAGCGCGAAATGCTCGAAAAACTCAGGAGTTGTCGGCGTGGGCCGCGCGGGAGAGGGCGACCTGCACGACCGCGTCGATGAGGGATGCGGCGGTGCGCTCTGCGGCGATCACGTCGACGCGCAGGCCGAAGGCGCGGGCGTCGCGGGCGGTCTGCGGGCCGATCGCGGCGATGAGGGTCGACTCGGGGACCGGGCCGAGTTGCTGCTGCACCTGCTCGGCGACCGAGCCGCTGGTGACGAGGATGGCCTGGACCAGGCCGTTGCGGACGTCCTCCGCCACGCTCTCCGGCACCGGGACCCCGACCGTGCGGTACGCGACGACCGACTCCACCTCGTGGCCGATCCGGCGCAGGCCCTCGGTGAGGAGCGGCTTCGCGATCTCCGAGCGGAGGGTGAGGACGCGCAGGGGGAACGCGCCCTGCGTGGCGGCCTCCCACTCGGCGAGCAGGCCGCGGGCGGAGTTGTCCTCCGACGGCACGAGGTCGACGTGGTAACCGGCGGCGGCGAGTGCGGCCGCGGTTGTCTCACCGACGGCGGCGACCCGCGTCGTGGGCGGCACGACGGCGCGCTGGGCGCTGAGCACATCCACCGTCGTGGCGCTGGTCACCGTCATCCAGTCGAACTCGCCGTTCGCGAGCCGCTCGAGCGCCGCCTCCAGGGCGGGCGCGTCGGCGGTCGGCGCGAAGTTGATCATGGCGGCGACGATCGGGGACGCACCCTTCGACCGCAGGTCGGCCGCGACCGAGTCGCCCCAGGGGCCGCCGCGCGGCACGAGGACGCGCCAGCCGGCGAGGGGCTTCGGGGTCGGGGCCGTGTTCGTCATCGGGACTCCCCCAGTGGTGCCAGGTCGGCGGCACCGGCCGCGAGGAGTTCGGCCACCACACGGGCGCCGACGTCGTGCGCGGCCTCCTGCAGATGGGCGGAGCCGAGCGAGTCGGGAGTGGCGGCGTGGGAGGCGGTGAGCCGCTCCGTGCCGTCCGGCCGGTACACGGTCGCCGTGAGGAACAGGAGCCCGTCGTCGACGAGCGCGGTCGCGCCGATCGGGGCGGCGCATCCCGCCTCCAGTCCGGCGAGCACGTCGCGCTCGGCGATCACGGAGGCGTGCGTGGTGACGTGGTCGACCGCGGACAGTGCGCGCGCGATCGGGCCGCGGCCCTTCTCGTCGCCGGCGCGCACCTCGAGCGCCAGCGCGCCCTGCCCCGGTGCGGTCGGCATCAGGGAGAGCGGGAAGAAGTCGGTGACGCTGTCGATCCGGCCGAGTCGGCCGAGTCCGGCGGCGGCGAGCACCACGGCGTCCAGCTCGCCGTCGGCGACCTTCCCGAGACGGGTGTCGACGTTGCCGCGCAGGTCGACCACCTCGAGGTCGGGACGCTGCGCCTTCAATTGGGCGACGCGGCGCGGCGAGCCGGTGCCGACCTTCGCGCCCTCCGGCAGCGTCTCCAGCGTCAGGCCGTCACGGGCGACGAGCGTGTCGCGGGCGTCCGCACGCTTCGGGATGGCGCCGATCACCAAGCCCGGAGCGGGCGCGGTCGGCAGGTCTTTCAGGGAGTGCACCACCAGGTCGACCTCGCCGGCCCGGAGCGCATCGCGCAGCGCCGTCGCGAAGACGCCGGTGCCTCCCAGCTGCGCCAGCGACTCCCGCGAGACGTCGCCGTGCGTGGTCACCGTGACGAGTTCGACGTCGACGCCCGTGGCGCGCGCGATCGACTCGGCGACCGCCGTCGTCTGGGCGACGGCGAGTGCGCTGCCGCGCGTGCCGATCCGGAGCACGCCGTCGCGGCGCTCCGCGGCGCCGTCGACCCTCGTCACGGTCCCGCTCACGGCGCGAGCCCTGCCGCGGCAGGCTTGAAGCCCAGACGGACGTTCTCGCAGCATCCCGGACGGCACACGTCGTACCAGGGCCCGAGCGGGGTGAGCGCCGGACGCTGGTCGACCGGGACGCCGTCTCGGCGCTCCAGCACCAGGTCGACGAGACCCTTCACATACGCCGCGTGCGTGCCGGGGGTGGGGACGCGGACGGCGACCAGGCCGTTCTCGTCGCTTGTCTCCATCGCCTCGTTGTCGAGGTCCCAGAGCACCTCCATGTGGTCGCTCACGAACCCGAGCGGCACGATGACGACGGCCTTCACGCCGAGCGCCGGGAGTTCGGCGATGCGGTCGTTGATGTCGGGCTCGAGCCACGGCATCGACGGCGGGCCGGAACGGGACTGGTAGACCAGATCCCACTCCACCGTTCCGCCGGTCGCGGCCTGCGAGACGACCTCGGCGACCGCGAGATGCTGGGCCGCGTACGCGCCGCCCTCGCCGAAGCCGCGGTCGGCCGGTCCCGACTTCGCCGCGTCGGTCGAGGGGATGGAGTGCGTCGAGTAGAGGATGCGCACCTCGGTCGCCGGGTCGAGGCCCGGCAGCTTCTCCTGGAGCTCGTCGATGGCCTTCTTCACGCCCTCGATGAACGGCTCGACGAACCCGGGGTGGTCGAAGAACTGGCGCACCTTGTCGATCTGGATGCGCCCCTCGAGCCCGGTGGCCTCCAGCGCGCCGGCGAAGTCCTCGCGGTACTGGCGGCAGCTGGAATACGAGGAGTACGCGCTGGTCGCGATCGCGATCAGCTTCGTGAAGCCCCGCTCGTCGGCCGCGCGGAGCGCGTCGGCGAGATACGGGTCCCAGTTGCGGTTGCCCCACAGCACCGGCAGGTCGATGCCGCGCGAGGCGAGCTCCGCCTCCAGCGCCGCCTTGAGCTCGCGGTTCTGGTCGTTGATGGGGCTGACGCCGCCGAAATGGCGGTAGTGGTGCGCCACCTCCTCGAGCCGCTCCTCCGGGATGCCGCGGCCGCGCGTGACGTTGCGCAGGAACGGGATGACGTCGTCCTGCCCCTCGGGGCCGCCGAACCCGGCGAGCAGGATCGCGTCGTACGCCACCGGCTCGGTCACGTGCTCCGGCCCGCCGGCGGCGGCGGACGTCGCCCCCAGCACGCGCGGGGTGGTCTGCGCCTCGGTCACTGCAGGACCTCCACGACCTCGGCGGGCTGGATGCGCCGGCCGGTGAAGAACGGGACCTCCTCGCGCACATGGCGGCGCGCCTCGGTGTAGCGCAGCTCGCGCATCATGTCGACGAGGTCGGTGAGCTCGTCGGCCTCCATCGGCAGCAGCCACTCGTAGTCGCCGAGCGCGAAGGAGGCGACGGTGTTGGCGATGACCGAACGGAACGCCGCGCCCTTCCTGCCGTGGTCGGCCAGCATCTTCGAGCGCTCCTCGTCGGGCAGCAGGTACCACTCGTAGCTGCGGACGAACGGGTAGACCGTGAGCCAGCCCTTCGGCTCGACGCCGCGCAGGAAGCCCGGGACGTGCGCCTTGTTGAACTCGGCGTCGCGGTGTACGCCCATCGCGTTCCAGGTTGGAAGGAGGGCCTTGAACAGGCGGGTGCGGCGCAGCTGGCGAAGGCCCCACTGCAGCGCCTCGGCCTCGGGGCCGTGGAGCCAGATCATCACGTCGGCGTCGGCGCGGAGGCCGGAGACGTCGTACAGGCCGCGGGTGGTCACACCCTGCAGCTCGATGTCGGCGATCACGCCCTCGAGCTCGGCGACGGCCTTCGGCACATCGGTGCCGTCGAGGTCGTCGGGGCGTGCCGGGTCGCGGCGGAGCACGGCCCAGAGGGTGAAGCCGGTCGGGTTCTCGTCGGGGGTCTCGGGGGCGGACGACTCTGCCGGAACGGCAGCCGGGGTACTCATACCCACAGTCTCCCTCTGAAAGCTGAGAAGGCCAAAAAACCGCGGGCGCTCACCGGCGGAGGAGCCGCACGACGCCCCAGACGATGCCCGCGGCGGCCACCGCGGCGCCCGCCGCGATGCCGGCGAGGGCGGCCGGGTTCTCCTTCCGCAGGCGCTGGATGCGCTCCGCGGTGCGCTTCGGGACGTTGAGCTTGTACTCGATCGCGTCGATGGTCGCCGCGAGCTCTGCGCGGGCGCGATCGACGTCGCTGCGGTCAGTTGTCATACTTCCCCAGTCCCTTCAGCGCGTCGGCGTCCTGCTTGATGCTCGCGATGGTCTGCGACGGCGCCACGCCGTCCATCTTCTTGAACGATCGGATGCCGACGAGCGCGAGGATCACGGCGATCACGACGAGCGCGCCGAACACGATCAGCGCCGCCGCCCACGCCGGAAGCGCCACCGCGATCCCGAGGATCGCCGCCGCGACGAGCGTGCCGAACGCGAAGAAGAGCAGGAACGCCGCGACGGCGAAGAGCCCTATGCCGACACCGGCATACTTCGCCTTCTCGGCGAACTCGGCCTTGAGGTGGTTCAGCTCCGCCTTGAGGAGCTCGACGACGAGGCGCGGGAGGTCGGAGATGAGCGTGCCGAGCGACTTGGCGCGCGCACCGGTGGCGCCCCGTGCTGCTGTCTCGGCCGCCGCACCGGCGGGGGCCGGCGGTTCACGGTCGGTCATCGGCGTCTCCCCTCGTCGTTTCCGTAGAGTACCCCCGTCACGCTGACGTGTCGCTGCGGCCCTCTGCACGGCGGATCGCTGCCTCGGCGGCCGGCGACGGCGGATAGGGCGCCCGCGCCTCGCGACGGCGCTGGTTCGCGCGGACGATGAGTCGCTTGACGGTGATGTACACGGTGTCCGGGAACTCGCCCGCCTTGTCGGCGACGAAGTCCTCGACCGCGTGCACCTGCTTCTGCACGGTCGGCGACTGCCACACGCGTGTGGCCGTCTCCTTGATCTGGTCGTACCGCTCGCGTCCGGCGCGCGCGCCGAGCACGAAGCCCACCGCCGCCCCGGCGACGAAGAGGAGCTTGCCGCGCATTCCGTCTCCCTACTCTCGAGTCTGTTCAGTCGTCGGCGTGCAGGGCCTCTGTCAGAGCCCTCCAACGCAGACCTCGCACACGCTCGGCCGTGCGGCGCGCATCCGGGATCACGGAGGCGAGGCCCGTGCCGGTGAGCCAGGACCCGGTGACCTCGAGACCCTCGACGCCGTCGACCTCGGAGCGGACCCGCTGGATGCGTTCCCGCTGCCCCACTGTCGCATACGGGAGGGCGTTCGTCCAGGGGGTCCTGGCGAATGCGGTCACGGCGGATTCCGCGAACGGAATATTGAGCAGACGGCCCGCGTCCGCGACGGCCTGGGCCTTCAACTCCCCGTCGTTCAGGGCGAGGCTCTCGGCCGGTCGACCTGCACGACCGTAGGAGAGCCGCACGACGTGCGTGCCGTCGCCTGCCGCCTCCGCAACCCAGGCCCACTTGGCGCTGGAGTGCGTCATGGCCTTCGCCTTAACGTCCGAGCCCGGCACGTCGGCGACCAGCACACCGGTGCCGACCGGGGTGGTCCCGAGCCGCTCGTCCGCGACGACGAGCGTGACGAGCTCGACGCTGGAGGCCGGCGGCCAGTCCAGGTCGGCGAGCCCGGCGAGCGCGGGGTCGGCGGAGGCGAGCAGCGCGAGCGACGCGTCGGCGGGCGAGGCGAGCACGACCGCGTCGGCGCCGAGCTCCTCTCCGTCGTCGAGGCGGACGATCCAGCGCGCCTCCTGCTGCGGCTCCTGCTCCGGCTCGACCGGGTCGGCGAGGGCCGACTCCACGAGCGCCTCTGCCGCCTCTTCTGCGGTCGGTGGCGTCCACGGCTCGACGGCGGTGACGCGGGCGCCGGTGCGCACGGACCCGCCGCGCGCCTCGACGTCAGCGGCGAGCGCCTGCGGCAGCCGCCACATCCCGCCCCGGATGCCGCCGACGGCGCTGCCGGCCTTCGACGCCGACCGCAGCTCGCCGACCGCGCCGGAGAGCGAGCCGAGCCTGGTCAGGGCGGCGTTGAGGCCGGGAGCGACCACCTCGACGTCGAGGTCGTCCGGCGCGGCCGAGTAGACGCCCGTGACGACCGGCGCCACGAGAAGGTCGAGCACTTTGCGGCCCATGCGCTTGCGCACCAGCGTGCCGAGTCGGCGCTCTGCGCCGATCTTCAGCACGGGGATGAGCCGGTCGAGGTACGCGCGCAGCGCGCCCGACCAGCCGATCGCGGCGACGACGTCGCGCGCCAGCGGCGAACTCGGGATGCCGAGCAGACCGGCCTTCGGCAGCGGGACCGAACGCGAGCCGTGCCGGACCCACGCGCCGGACGGGTTCGGCTGCACGACGTCGTCGGACAGGCCGAGGTCGTCCAGCAGTTCTGCGACGTGGCCCCCGCGGGTGGCGAAGCTCTCCGCCCCGGCGTCCAGGGTCATCCCGCCGAGCTCGATCGGGGCGACGCTGCCGCCGACCCGGTCGGAGCCCTCCAGCAGCGTCACGGCGAAGCCGGGGCGGGCGCACTCTCGGGCCACCACCAGTCCGGCCATGCCGCCGCCGATCACCACGATCCGCGTCGGCGGCGCCTCGACCGCGTGACGGATCTCCTCGCCGAGGTCGTCGGACCGCCCGGCCGGGTGGTCGCTCATTCCGGCCGCCACCCGTGCACCAGCTCCACCACGCGCGTCAGCACCGTGGGGTCGGTCTCCGGCGGGACACCGTGGCCCAGGTTGAGCACGTGCGCCGGCGCCTCGCGGCCGCGGTCGAGCACGTCGCGGACGTGGGCCTCCAGCACCTCCCACGGCGCGTCGAGCATGGCGGGGTCGACGTTGCCCTGCACCGGCACGACGTGCCCGAGCCGGCGGCTCGCCTCGTCGAGGGGGATGCGGTAGTCGACCCCGACCGTGTCCGCGCCCACCTCGTGCATCGCCTTCAGGAGCTCACCCGTCCCGACGCCGAAGTGGACGAGCGGAACGTTGCGCACCAGCGCGTCGATCGCGGGCTCTGCGTCCTCCGCCGCGGGCCGCGGCAGCTCGTACGCCAGGTCGCGCACGTGCGACAGTGCCCGCGCGGAGGCCGGCGCGACGTGCGTCGTGTAGTCGTGCAGCGAGAGCGAGCCCGCCCACGAGTCGAACAGCTGCGCCGCGCTGGCGCCGGCCAGCACCTGCGCGCGCAGGAACGCTCCGGAGATGTCGGCCGTCCAGGCCATCAGGCGACTCCACGCCTCCGGGTCGGCGTGCATCAGCGTGCGGGCGCGGATGTGGTCCTTCGAGGGACCGCCCTCGACGAGGTAGGCGGCCAGCGTGAACGGCGCGCCGGCGAAGCCGATCAGCGGAGTCTCCCCCAGCTCGGCCACGGTCAGGCGCACCGCCTCCTGGATCGGCGCGAACACCTCGGCGCCCAGCGACTCCGGGTCGATGGCGGTCAGCCGGTCGACGTCGGCAGCGGTGCGAACAGCGTGCTCGAACACCGGACCCTTGCCCGGCACGATCTCGACCTCCACGCTGGCCAGCTTGAGCGGCACGACGATGTCGCTGAAGAAGATGCCGGCGTCCACCCCGTGGCGGCGCACCGGCTGCAGGGTGATCTCGCTCGCCATCGCCGGATCGAGGCACGCGTCGAGCATGCGCGTGCCGACGCGCAGCTCCCGGTACTCGGGGAGGGAGCGGCCGGCCTGACGCATGAACCAGACGGGGGTCACCTGCTGCCGCTCGCCCTGGTACGCCCGCACGAGGCGGCTGGACGCGGTGCGGCCGGAGGAGAGGGGATGTTCGGGTGGGAGGGAGGTCACCCCACGATTCTGCCAGTGCCGTGACTGGTGGGAACCTGGGGGCTGAGCGGAAGCTGGGGGCCGATTCGAAGTCGATCGAACGCAAGCGTAGGCTTTCCGTCGTGCTTCTGTGCTTCTCGTCGAGTCACCGGACGGCGGACTTCGACCTCCTGGAACGGCTCGAGCGTCACGCTCCGGCCATCACCGCCGCACTCGCAGAGCACAGCGACATCGTCTCCGGCTCGGTCGTCCTCGCGACCTGCAACCGCTTCGAGGCGTACCTCGACATCGACGAGCCGCTTCCGGCCGCACGCGCGGTGTCGGCGGAGGCCGTCATCGACGCCGTCAGCACCGCCTCCGGGATCGAGCCGGCCGTGCTCCGCGAGGCCAGCGCCGTCTACTGCGACCACGCCGTGGCGGAGCACCTGTTCGCCGTGAGCAGCGGGCTGGAATCCGTGGTCGTCGGCGAGGGCGAGATCGCCGGCCAGGTGCGCCGCTCGCTGGAGGCCGCCCGCGCCAACGGCTCGGTGACGAGCGAGCTGGAGCGGCTCTTCCAGGTGGCCTCGCGCACGTCGCGCGGCGTCAAGAACCGCACCGGGATCATGACCGCCGGCCGCTCGCTCGTCCGCCTCGCGCTCGACCTGGCCGAGAGCCGTGTCAGCGATTGGGCGCGCACGCGGGTGCTGCTGGTCGGCACCGGCAAGTACGCGGGCGCGAGCCTCGCGGCGCTCCGCGACCGCGGCGCGAACGACGTGCGGGTGTACTCCCCGTCCGGTCGGGCCGCCAAGTTCGCGCGGTCGCATGACATCGCCGCGGTGGAGCAGGAGGACCTGCTCGCCGCGCTCGCCGACAGCGACCTCGTCGTCACCTGCTCCGCCGTGACCGACTACGTGCTCACGGAGCCGCTGCTGGCCGAGGCCGTCGCCCTTCCCGGCGCCGCCGAGCGCCGCCTCGTCATCGACCTGGGCCTCCCCCGCAACGTCGACCCGGCCGTCGCAGAGCTGCTCGGCGTGGAGTTGCTCGACCTGGAGACCATCAGCATCCACGCGCCGCTCAAGGAGCTGCAGGCCGCGGACGACGCCCGCAGCATCGTCGACGCCGCAGCCGCGGAGTACCGGGCGCAGACCGCGGAGCAGGCGGTCACGCCGGCCCTCGTCGCGCTGCGCAAGCACGTGTTCGACGTGCTCGACGCCGAGATCGAGCGCGCCAGGGGCCGCGGCGATGCGAGCGAGGCCACCGAGGCGGCGCTCCGCCACCTGGCCGGCGTGCTGCTGCACACGCCGTCGGTCCGCGCCAGGGAGCTGGCCCGCCAGGGCGACGCGCAGGCCTTCATCGACGGGGCCGCGGCGCTGTTCGGCGTGGACGTCGAGGCCGAGGCCGCCGCCCGCCCCCGCCTGACCGCCGTGGACGACGAGTCCGCGGCATCCTGAACCACCGACCGCGTAAGGAGCGACCGTGAGCGACGAAGCCACCACGACCACCGCCATCCCGCCGCACGGCGCCACCGGCCTCCCGTACGCCGCCGAGCAGCTGCACACCGAGCGCCTGCTGCTGCGCCCGCTGAACACCGGCGACCTGGAGGACGTGCACGCCTACCAGAAGCTGAAGGACGTCGTCCGCTACCTCTACTGGGAGGTGCACGACCACGACGAGTCCGCCGAGCACCTGCGCAAGCGCATCGCCATGAACCGTCTCGCCGAGAACGGCGACGGCATCGTCTTCGCGGTCGAGCTGGCCGACCCGTCCGGCGGTCCGGGCCGCGTGATCGGCGACATCAGCCTGTTCCTGAAGAACGCGGCCTGGGGCAAGTTCGAGATGGGCTGGGTGTTCCACCCGGCGGTCCACGGCAAGGGCTACGCCACCGAGGCGGCCCAGCGCGTGCTCCAGCTCTGCTTCGAGACGCTCGGGGCCCACCGCGTCTTCGCCCAGCTCGACGCCCGCAACGACGCCTCGGCGCGCCTCTGCGAGCGCCTCGGGATGCGGCAGGAGGCGCTGCTGCGCGAGACCGAGATCTTCAAGGGCGAGTGGTCGGACACGGCGGTGTACGCGATCCTGGAGCAGGACTACCGCGCGCAGGGCTGAACGGTCGGGCGACACGCCGTCATAGACGGGGTACACACCACGTCCTCAAGGTGACGGACATCTTGAGAGGACCCCGCCCGTGACCGACCACCCCGCGCGCCGCCGCCGAGCCGTCGCGACGCTCGCCGTCGCGTCCATCGTCGCTTCGGCGCTCGCCGGCTGTGCGACGGCGGCGGGCGCATCGAACAGCCCCGACCTGCTCACCTGGCGCGGCGCCGTCGGGCTCGGCGTCGACGACGTCCCCGGCTGGAACGAGTCGCTCGTGACGACGGCCGACTGGAAGCCGGACGCGGCACTCGGCGCCCGCGCCGAGGGCCGCTGGGGCTACTCCTCCACATCGACGGGGTGCACCCTGATGCTCGTGGAGGGCCACGCCGGCTACGAGCTGATCGTGCCGGACGACGACCGGGCAACGACGGACGCCCTCATGGGCACGCTGTGGGGCGCGGCCTGGCCGGCGCTGCGTTCGTCTGCGGAGCAGCGTCCCCTTTCCGTCGCCCACCCCGGCTCGCAGGCCCGGCTGGCGAAGGCGTCCGCCGACGGGCTGCTCGTGCGCGGCACCGGCGCGCGAGCGGGCGTGGAGGTCTGGGCCAGGGCGTACGGCAAGCCGGGGGTGATCACCTACCTGATGGGCACCTGCCCGGAGGCCCGCGACCTCGCGGTGGTGGAGCGGGCGCTGGCGAAGGTCAGCGTCTCGATGGCCAGGCGGTGAGCCTGCCGCATCCTCAGTAGGATGGACCCGTCCCCCACACACCCGCACCGCACAGGGAGCACCATGGCCGCACCGTCGAGACTGGATTCCGTCATCACGCTTGCGCAGCACCGCGGATTCGTCTTCCCCTCCGGCGAGATCTACGGCGGCACGCGGTCGGCGTGGGACTACGGTCCCCTCGGCGTCGAGCTGAAGGAGAACATCAAGCGGGAGTGGTGGAACGCCTTCGTGCGCGGCCGCGGCGACATGGTGGGACTCGACTCCGCCATCATCCTTCCGACGGCCGTGTGGGAGGCGTCGGGTCACGTCCAGGTGTTCAGCGACCCGCTGACCGAGTCGCTCATCACCCACAAGCGCTACCGGGCCGACCACCTGTTCGAGGCGTACGAGGCAGAGCACGGCCACCCGCCGGCGAACGGGCTCGACGACATCCCCGACCCCGACCACCCGGACAAGGTCGGCCAGTGGACGCCGATCCGCCAGTTCTCGGGACTGATGAAGACCTACCTCGGCGTCGTCGACGACGAGTCCGGCCTCCACTACATGCGCCCGGAGACCGCGCAGGGCATCTTCACCGACTTCGCGCACGTGCTGCAGGCCGCGCGCAAGAAGCCGCCGTTCGGCATCGGCCAGATCGGCAAGGCGTTCCGCAACGAGATCACGCCGGGCAACTTCATCTTCCGCACGCGCGAGTTCGAGCAGATGGAGATCGAGTACTTCGTCGAGCCCGGCACCGACGAGCAGTGGTTCGACACCTGGATCGACCTGGCCTGGGAGTGGTTCACCGATCTCGGCATCAAGCCGGAGAACATCCGCCGGTTCGAGCACCCGAAGGACTCGCTCGCGCACTACTCGAAGCGCACGATCGACATCGAGTACCGCTTCGACTTCGTCGGGAGCGAGTGGGGCGAGCTGATGGGCGTCGCCAACCGCACCGACTTCGACCTGAAGACGCACATCGAGCACTCGGGCAAAGACCTCAGCTACTTCGACCAGAACAAGAACGAGCGCTACGTCCCGTACGTGATCGAGCCGTCCTTCGGTCTGACTCGCGCGCTCATGGCCTTCCTGGTCGACGCGTACGACGAGGAGCAGGTGCCGAACGCCAAGGGCGGCACCGACAAGCGCACGGTGCTGCATCTCGACCCGCGGCTCGCGCCGGTCAAGGTCGCGGTGCTCCCGCTCTCGCGCAACGAGGCCCTCTCGCCGCTCGCGCGCGGGCTCGCCGACCGGCTCCGCAAGCGCCGCAACGTCGACTTCGACGACTCCGGTGCGATCGGCCGCCGCTACCGCCGGCAGGACGAGATCGGCACGCCGCTCGCGGTCACCGTCGACTTCGACTCGCTCGAGGACGACGCCGTGACGGTGCGCGACCGCGACACGATGCAGCAGGAGCGCATCCCGCTCGAGGGTCTCGACCGCTACCTGGCGGAGCGCCTGCGGGAGATCTGAGGCGGAGCGCAGGGGCGCGACGGAGGCCGGCATGAGCACCGCAGACACCGCGAGCACCAGGCCAGCGCCCGGTTCGCCGCCCTCCCCTCCCTCGACCCCGCACGAGCGGGCGAACGGTTTCGGCCGAGCGCTGCTGCGTTACGCCCGCATCGCGCCCGCGAGCATCGCGCTCGCAGTCGTGACGTTCGTGACGTCGATCGCGACCAGCACGCTCTACAGCCCCGCGACGACAGCCGGCCAGGCGGACCTCTGGGCCGCCGGCATCTCAACCACGATCCGGGCCGGCCACTGGTGGACGCCGTTCACCGCCCTGTTCGTGCCGGAAGACACCCTGCAACTGATCGCGACCGTGCTGCTCGCGCTCACGGTCATGGCCGCGGCGGAACGGCTGCTCGGCACGGCGCGGACGGTGCTGGCGTTCCTCGTGACCGGCGTCGGCGCCGTCCTGCTCGGCGTGCTGCTGCAGTGGGGCGCGGTGAATGTGGGAGAGCTCTGGGCGACGATCACGAAGTCCGACGTGACGCTCGACCCCACCATCGGGATCGTCGGAACACTCATCACGGCGAGCGCTTTCGCGAGTGCGCTCTGGCGGCGGCGCATCCGCCTGCTGACCTTCGCGGTCGTGCTCGTCTTCGTGCTCTACAACGGCGACCAGAACAACGTCTACCGGCTGATCGCGGCGCTGCTGGGTCTCGCCCTCGGCGCGCTGCTGCGGCGCGGAGGCATCAGGAGGCTGCACCGCAGCTCCCACGCCGAGACGCGCACGCTCGTGGCCGCGATCATGGCGATCACGGCGTTCGGCCCGCTGCTGGCCCTGCTGCCGCCGGGCGGCTTCGGCCCGCTGTCGTTCATCGCGGCGCTGTTCGAGCGGCCGGCGGTCGACGTCGCGAGCGTGATGTCGCGCTGCGACGTCTCCTACACGAGCAACTGCCGCACCGAGCTGCTCATGGTCGCGGTGCAGGGGCCCGGTCCGCTGTTGCTGTCGATCCTGCCGCTCGCGCTCCTCGTGCTCACGGCGATCGGCCTGCGCCGCGGCCGCCGCTTCGCGCTCCTGCTCGGCATCGTCGTCAACGCGGCCATGCTGCTGCTGCCGCTCACCGCGATCGGCGGCGACATCGAGCTGGAGGTGCAGAGCGCGGACGCGATCGCACCCGCGATCGAGGTGCTGCTGTGGCTGCTCGCGGCGATGGTCGTGCCGATCGCCTCCATCGCGCTGCTGATCGCCACAAGGCGCCAATTCCAGATCCGTGCGCCGCGGGAGGCCGTGGCACGGTTCACGATCATCGTCGTCTGCACCTTCGGGCTGCTGGCGCTCGCGTACCTCGTCGCGGCCCTGTCGTCGCTGGTCGAGTTCGTGCCGGACGCCACGGTCGCCGACATCTTCGCGTCCACCCTGCGACGCTTCGTGCCGGCGGGCTTCCTGTCGCTGCTCGGAACGCCGATCGTGCCGACGACGCCGGTCGTCGTGCTGCTCTACCACTGGGTCGGGCCGGCGTTCTGGACGGTGTTCGTCTTCGCCACGCTGCAGCTGTACCGGGCGACGTTCACCGGCCGCACCATCGCCGACGAGGAGCACTTCCGGGCGCTGCTTCGCGAGGGCGGAGGCGGCACCTTCGGGTTCATGGGCACCTGGCCGGGCAACGTCTACTGGTTCAGCTCCGACGGCGAGTCGGCGATCGCCTACCGGGTGATCGGCGGCGTCGCGGTCACGCTCTCCGACCCGGTCTGCCGCCCGGAGCGGGCCGAGCGGACCATCGCGGAGTTCGTGCAGTTCTGCGACGTGAACAGCTGGACGCCGGCCTTCTACAGCATCCACGGCGAGTACCTGCCGGTGTTCGACGCGCTCGGCTGGCCGACCATGTCGGTCGGCGAGGAGACGCTGATGCACCCGCAGACCTTCGATCTGGTGGGCAAGCCCTGGCAGAAGGTGCGTCAGGCACACAACCGGGGCGTCAAGGAGCAGATCTCGACGCTCTGGACCAGCTGGGACGAGCTGTCGCCGCTCATCCAGACCCAGATCACGGCGGTCAGCGAACAGTGGGTGTCCGAGAAGGAGCTGCCCGAGATGGGCTTCACGCTCGGTGGCCTTGCCGAGCTGAGAGACCGTGACGTGCGCCTCTACCTCGCGTTCGGCCGCGATGGCGAGCTGCAGGCGGTCACCAGCTGGCTGCCGAGCTGGCGCGACGGCCGGGTGGTCGGCTACACCATCGACTTCATGCGCCGCGCCGACGGCTCGATGCCGGGCATCATGGAGTTCGTCATCGCGTCCGCCGCCCAGCGCATGCGCGACGAGGGCGTGGAGGTGCTCAGCCTCTCCGGCGCTCCGCTCGCCACCAAGCCGCTCGGCGCGGCCGAGGAGCCGGCCGACCAGACGACGATGGACCGCCTGCTGGCCTTCCTCGCCACGACGCTCGAGCCGGCCTACGGGTTCGCGTCGCTGTTCGCCTTCAAGAGCAAGTTCAACCCGACCTACGAGACGATCTACCTGGCCTACCCGGATGCGGTGGCGCTCCCCGCCATCGGCAACGCGATCGCGAAGGCCTACCTGCCGGACGCCAACGCCCGCGAGTACGTCGCGCTCGCCAAGACGCTCATCCGCTGAGCTCGCCGGGCGCTCTACGCCGCGGGCTCGGCCGCGGCGACGTCGGCGGCGGCGCGCCGGGCGTCCGTCGACACCCGGATGCGCCGGGCGATGAGCCACCAGGTGAGCCCGCTCGCCACCACGAACACGAGGTCGAACAGCAGCAGCGCACCGCCGCGCGCCGCCTCCGGCCATGGGAGCACCTGGGCGAGCCAGGCCGCGCCGTTGAACACGCCGTGGGCAGCCGCGACCGCGAGGTAGGCGAGCACGATGCTCCAGGTCAGGCGGAAACGGCCCGCCCGCGCCGCGCCGAACACGGCCGCGCCAAGCAGCGCCGAGAACACCGGGTGCAGGAATGGTCCGGTGAGCTGCCGCCCGATCGTCGTCACGAGGAAGACACCGATCCCCATCCCGTTCTCCTGGCCGCGGGCGAACGCCTCCTGAAGGTAGCCGAGGTTCTCGATCACGCTGAACCCGAGCCCCACTGCGCCGCCGACGAACAGGCCGATCCTGGCGTCCTTCACCGGGAGGCGCCACGCCAGCAGCACCGCCGCCGAGATCTTCACGAGCTCCTCCACGACGCCGGCGCAGACCAGGGCGACGCCGGAGGGGTGCGCGGCGGTGCCGCCGCTCAGCACGTCGATGATGCTGTTCACCGGTCCGGCGACCAGCGTCGCGGCGAGCCCGCCGACGCCGGCGATGATGACCAGGCGGGAGGCGGAGAGCCGATCCTCCGGGCGCAACCGGTAGGCCATCGTGTAGAGGATCGCGGCGGCGACCGTCGCCGCGCCCGTCACGAGCAGGTAGGGCGAGAGCACCGCGGGCGCGTCGTCCTTGGCGTGCGGGGCGATGGCGCCGAGCAGCAGGCTGAAGCCGTACAGCCAGAGCCAGACGAAGGCGCTGCACCCGGCGATGATCCAGCCGCCGAACCGTCCGATCCACTTGCGCGGCGGGCGCACCGGTCGAGCGGGCGGCCGCGGTGCGGTGTACTCGGTCCAGCCGATGCCGCTCCACCAGCGCAGCACGGTGGGGTCGTAGGGGTCGCCGTACCAGCCGGCCGGCGGCGTCTGCTGGTGAGAGGGCACGAAGGTCACCGGGCAAGCATACGGAGCAGGGCGAGCCTCCGGCCGACTCTGAGGATCCTCTGACATTCTGGATGCCGAACCACCAGGGGGAACACCATGCGCTTCACAACCACCGGCCAGAAGGCGGTCGTGATCGCTGTGCTCCTCGCCGTGAGCGGACTGCTCACGCTGCTCTTCGACGCCCTGCACTCCGACGCCGGGTCGATCGTGCTCACGGTGCTGCAGGTGGTCGCGTGGTACCTCGCCAGCCGGATGTTCCGCGGGCCCGGCGAACCGGTGCGGGCGGCGCGCCCGTGGTGGCGGATGACGAACCGGCCGCTGCTGAGCGGCGTGCTCGCCGCCGTCTACGGGCTGGCCGCCCTGGTCAACATCGGCTTCTCGTTCGCGGGCTTCGGCAGCCTCTCCGGCACCGTCTCGATCCTGGCGGAGCTGGTCCTCTGCGCGCTGTTCGCCAACTCCTACCTGCGGCTCGCGTCGCTGGCCCGCGCCGCGGCCTGACCCGTAGGCTGGGCGCATGACGCTCGACTCCGGCATCCGCACCGACGAACTCGACCCCGCCATCCGTCCGCAGGACGACCTCTTCCGCCACGTCAACGGGAAGTGGCTGGAGCGCACGGAGATCCCGGCGGACAAGGCCCGCTGGGGCTCCTTCATGGTGCTCGCCGAGGAGTCGGAGAAGGCGGTCCACGAGATCATCGAGCAGGCCCAGCAGGCGGCGGAGGGCACGGAGGAGCGCAAGTTCGGCGACCTCTACACCAGCTTCATGGACGAGGAGCGCATCGACTCCCTCGGCGTGGAGGCGATCCGCGACGAGCTGACCTTCGCCGACGGCGTCGACAGCATCCCGAGCCTGCTGGAGACGGTCGGCAAGCTGGAGCGCCGCGGGCTCGGCGGCTTCTACCAGCTGTTCGTGGACAACGACCCGGGCGACCCGGAGCGGTACCTGGTGTTCCTGGAGCAGGCCGGCATCTCGCTGCCCGACGAGTCGTACTTCCGCGAGGAACGCTTCGCGCCGGTGCGCGAGGCGTTCGTCGCGCACATCCAGCGGATGTTCGAGCTGGCCGGGTTCGACGACGCGCCGGCCCGCGCTCAGCGCGTGTTCGACCTGGAGACGGCGATCGCCTCCAAGCACTGGGACAACGTCGCGTCCCGCGACTCCGAGAAGACCTACAACCTGTACAGCTGGGCCGACGCCAAGGGCGTGTTCTCCGGCGGCGCCGCCGGTGCCGCGCCCGACCTCGACGTGTGGGCGGAGGCGCTCGGCGCGCCGCAGGACGCCCTCGCGGAGGTCGTCCTGCGGCAGCCGTCGTTCACGGCGGGCCTCGCAGAGCTGCTCACCGAGGACCGCCTGGAGTCGTGGCGCGACTGGCTATCGTGGCAGGTCATCCACGGGGCTGCCCCGTACCTCTCCGGCGACTTCGTCGAGGCGAACTTCGACTTCTACGGCCGCACCCTGACCGGGACCCCGGAGATGCGGGCGCGCTGGAAGCGCGGCGTCTCTCTGGTCGAGGGCGCGATGGGCGAGGCGGTCGGCCGCATCTACGTCGAGAAGCACTTCCCGCCTGCGGCGAAGCAGCAGATGGACGAGCTGGTCGCCAACCTGATCGAGGCGTACCGGCAGAGCATCCGGACCCTCGACTGGATGGGAGAGGAGACCCGCAAGCGCGCGCTCGACAAGCTCGAGAAGTTCACGCCGAAGATCGGCTACCCGGTGAAGTGGCGCGACTACTCGAGCCTCGTGATCGACCCGACCGACCTGATCGGCAACGTTCGCGCGGCGGCGCTGTTCGAGTTCAACCGCGAGCTCGGCAAGATCGGCAAGCCGATCGACCGCGACGAGTGGTTCATGACGCCGCAGACGATCAACGCGTACTACAACCCCGGGTTCAACGAGATCGTCTTCCCCGCGGCGATCCTGCAGTTCCCGTTCTTCGACGCCGACCGGGACGCCGCTGCCAACTACGGCGCGATCGGCGCGGTCATCGGGCACGAGATCGGGCACGGCTTCGACGACCAGGGCTCCAAGTTCGACGGCGACGGCCGCCTCGAGGACTGGTGGACGGAGGCCGACCGCGCAGCCTTCGAGAAGCGCACGGCCAGCCTGATCGAGCACTACAACGCGCTGGCCCCCGCGCAGGTCCCGGAGCACCACGTGAACGGAGCTCTGACCATCGGCGAGAACATCGGCGACCTCGGCGGCCTCGGCATCGCGTGGAAGGCGTACCTGCTGTCGCTGGGCGGGCAGGAGCCTCCGGTGATCGACGGTCTGACCGGCGCGGAGCGCTTCTTCCTCTCCTGGGCGCAGGCGTGGCAGCAGAAGGGACGCGACGAGGAGGTCATCCGCCTGCTCGCGATCGACCCGCACTCTCCGAACGAGTTCCGCTGCAACCAGATCGTGCGCAACATCGACGCGTTCTACGAGACCTTCGGCGTGTCGTCGGGCGACCGGCTGTGGCTGGCTCCGGAGGAGCGCGTCACCATCTGGTGATGCGGCGGTATTTCAGGCCAGCCGGCCGCCCGTGACCCCCGACCACGGGGTAACATCTTCCCTGTCGTCGCCGCGGGCAGCGTGGTGGGGGCGACAGCGGGGTCGGGGAGGGGCCGCCGCGGCACCGTAGGCCCGACCCGGAAGAAAGACCCAGCGACACCGTGACGATCCAGGCCCGAGAGTCCGAGCGACGAGCCCGTCAGGCGAGCAGCCGACGCGGCCGGCACCGGGCTCCCGCCTCGGTCGAGTCGTTCAGCCGCGGGTTCGACGCGCTCGGCCGGCTCGCCGTCGCCGGCGTCCAGGTGTCCGCCCGGGCGACCGACCTCTCGACCGGTGCGGTGCTGTTCTCCGTCGACGACCACATCGTGATGCCGACCGCCAGCATCGGCAAGGTGCTGCTCCTTGTCGAGGTGGCGGCACGCCTGCAGTCGGGCGAGCTGAGCCCACTGGCCCACCTCGATCGCGACCCGCGCGACATCGCGGGCGACTCCGGGATCTGGCAGCACCTCCACGTGCCGTCGCTGCCGGTCGCCGACCTCGCGGCCCTGGTCGGCGCGTCCAGCGACAACCTGGCAACGAACGTGCTGCTGCGCCGGGTCGGGCTGGAGGCGGTCAGCGCCCGCACCGAGTCCCTCGGCCTGACGCGCACTGCTCTGCTCGACCTGGTGCGCGACCATCGCGGGCCGGACGACGCCCCCCAGCTCTCCGTCGGAAGCGCCAACGAGCTGACCTGGCTGTTCTCCGCGCTCGCACGAGGCGAGATCGTCAACCCGGCGACCAGCCAGCGCGTGATCTCCTGGCTGTCGCTGAACAGCGACTTCTCGCTCGTCTCCAGCGCCTTCGGGCTCGACCCGCACTCGCATCGGCATCCGGAGCACGGCATCCTGCTCGTCAACAAGACGGGAACGGACGCGGGCGTGCGCAGCGAGGTGGGCGTGCTGCGCGGCCCACGCGCCGGCGTCACGTATGCGGTCTCGACCTACTTCGACGACACCAGCCTGCCCGAGCGCCTCGCCGTCATCGACGGCATGCGCGCCGTCGGCCTCGACCTGCTCGAATACGTCTTCTAACGCCCTCCGCCCGCCGTCGAGTCCGCAAAGACTGCACGCAGGATCGGCGTGTCGCGTGCACTCTTCGCGTACTCGATGTTGGGGCAGGGGTCAGGAGTCGGCGGCGCGCACCTGCTCCCATTCGGCGATGAGGGCCGGGAGACGGCGCTGCAGGAAGCGGTAGAAGCCGGCCATGTCGCGCAGGCGCTCGGTGGCAGGAGAAGCGGGGTCTCCGACGGCGGCGAGACCGAGGTCCGCCTGGTCGGCGAGCGTGCCGTAGATCGGGCTGTTGCGCACCATGAGCGCGTACCAGTCGCTCGGCAGTTCGTAGCGGTCGCGCCGGCTGCCGGTCTGCGAGAGGCGGCGGATGATCCCGAGGGTCTGCAGGTAGCGCACGGCGCCCGAGATCGCGGCGGCGCTCACCTCCAGCCGTTCGGCCAGCTCGGCGGCGGTCAGGCCGGGCGACTCGGTGACCGTGAGCGCCATCAGCACCCTGGCGGGCATCTTGGGGAAGCCGGCCGCGGCCAGGACCGCGGCGGAGTGCTCCATCACCTCGGCGAGCGCCGCCTCGTCTTTGGCCATGGGCACCGTCCTCTATCCGATTGCGAAGTCACGCCGGCGGATCAGGGCCGCAGCGACCGCGAGGGCGACGACCGTGATGCCGAACATCCAGTATCCCCCGGTCCAGTCGACGTCGCCGACCACCACCGGAGCATCGGCGAACGGCGAGAGGTGGCGCACGCCGTCCGGCAGGTTCACCAGACCGCCAAAGATCCCGATGAACGCGCCGAGCCCGAGGGCGGCCCACGACACGGCGATGGTCCACGACGGCAGCAGAACGAACACCAGGGTCAGCACGCCGATGTAGACGAGGGCGACCGGCAGCTGCGCGGCCGCCGCGGCGAACGAGTCGCCGATCGTGGAGGCCGGCTGGCCCGCCGCGAGCGCCGACAGCCCGGACGCGAGAGCGGCCGCGAGCAGAACGGCCACGATCGCGAGCACGCCGACGGCGACGAACGACAGCAGCCAGCGGACGCGGCCGAGCGGGGTCGACATGAGCGTCTCCGCGCTGCCCGACGCCTCCTCCTGACGTAACCGGATCACCGCCTGGACCGCGCAGGCCGCCGCGAGCACGCCCACGATGGAGAAGATCGCGGAGATGAAGAGTTGCGTCAGCGGGCCGGAGCCGCCCGCGCCGATCTTGCCGATCTCCTCCCGGATGCCGGACAGGCTGGGGTCGTTGGCGATCGAGCTCCCCACCAGGCTGCCGAGCGCGCCGGCCAGGAGGCCCGTGAGGGCGCCGCCGAGCGTCCACCCGACCACGATCGGCCATTGCAGGCGCCACGCCAGCCCGAGGGCACCGCCGAGCAGCGGCGACGCCGACACCCGGCCGTCCCGCTCCGGGATCACGCCGGCGCCGGTGTCGCGGACGGACTGCAGCGCGTAGACGCCGGCCACCAGGACCGCGGCGAGGCCGAGCATGAGGAGCAACGGTCGCCAGTCGTCGGCGGTGAACGGCGCGAACTGCTCACCCCAGCCGATCGGACTCAACCAGGTGGGCCACGCCGACCGCATGTGCGTGCCGTCGCCGAACGGTGTCCCCGTCGCGTCGCCGATCCCACGCAGAGCGAAGGCGACGACGACCACGGCCGCCGCGAACCCGTTCGCCCCTCGCGAGGTGCTCATCAGCTGCGAGAGCAGCAGCCCGACGGAGAAGAAGGCGAGGCCTGCGCCGCCCACCGCGGCGCCGGCGACGAACGACCCGTACAGCGGGAGGCCGGCCGCTGCGAAGCCGAGGGCGGTCAGCACGGCCAGGGCCACGTTCGCGAGCACGGCGTGCACCACGGTCGCCGTGGTCGGCAGCAGCCGGCCCGCAGGAGTGGACGCGACCAGCTCTGCGCGACCCGACTCCTCCTCCGCTCGCGAGTGCCGGACCGCGAGGAAGGTGTTCATCAGGCCGGCGAGCAGTGCGAGGAACGCGTAGATCTCGAAGAACGTCACCGCCGCCAGGGTGGTGCCCTGCGGCAGGCCGCGCAGCACGAGCACGGTCGGGTCGGCGATCGCGAGGCGGACGAGCTGCGTGCGCGCCGCCACACTGCCGAAGGTCTGCTCGATGCTCGTCGCAGAGAAGAGCCCTAGTGCCCCGATGCACAGTACCCAGATGAGCAGCTGCCAGCGGTCCCGGCGCAGGCGCTGCCGGAGCAGAGCACGGAGCGTCGCGCCGGAGCCAGCGCCCCGCGACGCCTCGCGGGCGTGGGACGGCTCCAGCCGTGCTGTCGCGGTGCTCATCGCGCGCTCGCCGCCTTCGCGGGCTCGGCCGCGTTCGCGTCGGCCGCCGCCAGGTCGTCCCCGTAGTGCCGGAGGAAGAGTTCCTCGAGCGAGGGCGGCGCGACCGTCAGCCCGCGCACCTGCAGCTGGGCGAGGGCGGCGAGCACCGGCGCCAGGGCGTCGCTGTCCGCTGTGAACTTCACGCGACCGTCGTCCACGCGGAGGTCGTGGGCGCCGGGGATGCCGGCCAGCGCGGCCGCGTCGTGCTCGCCGTCCGCGAAGGAGACCTCGGTGCGGGTGAGGTGGCGCAGCTCGTCGAGCGTGCCGGTCTCGACGGTCTTTCCGGCGCGGATGATGCTCACCCGGTCGCACAGCTGCTCCACCTCCGAGAGGATGTGGCTCGACAGCAGCACGGTCGCGCCCTCGGCTGCGACGCGGTGCACCTCGGACGCGAAGACGGCCTCCATCAGCGGGTCGAGTCCGCTGGTCGGCTCGTCGAGGATGTAGAGGTCGGCCGGCGTGGCGAAGGCGGCGACGAGGGCCACCTTCTGCCGGTTGCCCTTGGAGTAGGCGCGACCCTTCTTGCTCGGGTCGAGCTGGAAGACGTCGATCAAGCGCTTGCGCCGGGCGGCGTAGGCAGCGCGGTCGGTCGTGCAGCCGCGCAGCCGCGACAGCAGGTCGATGGCCTCGCCGCCGGAGAGGTTGGGCCACAGGCTCACGTCGCCGGGCACGTAGGCGAGCCGACGGTGGAGCTCGACCGCATCCCGCCAAGGGTCGCGCCCGAACACGGTCGCCCGCCCGCCGTCGGCCTTGGCGAGGCCGAGGAGCACACGGATGGTGGTGGACTTGCCCGCGCCGTTCGGCCCGAGGAAGCCGTGCACGTCGCCCTGGGTCACGCTGAGGTCGAGCCCGTCGAGGGCGCGCACGCGCCCGAAGTGCTTCTCCAGGCCGGAGACGTCGATCACTGCATTCATGGGCGGCATGCTACGCCCATTTCAGTAATTTGTGAAAACTGTGTTTTCTGTCAGGCCTGAGCGCACTGCACGGAGTCGATGCCGGCGTAGTTGTGCGTGGAGGCGCTGTCGGGAATGGTGAGCGTCACCGGCACGCCCGCCTCGAAGTCGACGGTCGTGCTCCACTCGTCCAGGGTGCCGCCGTCGGGCGTGTCCGCGAATCCGGCGGTCACGGTGGCGCCGGCGCAGGCCTGGGCGGCCGTCAGCTCGAAGGTCCAGCCGTCGACGTAGTGGACGTGGATGCCGTCGACGTCGTAGTCGTCGACGGCCGAGCCGTCGGAAGACCCGTCGGACGGCCCCTCCGTCGGCGCCGCGTAGGGAGTGGGCTCCGCCGTGCTCCCGGCCTCGGCGACACGGGCGGCGCTCGCGCCGATGGAGCCGATCGCGAACACGGCCACCAAGAGGACGATCAGCCCGGCGGCGATGCTGCCGAGCGTGATCCCGACGATGGCGCCGGTCGACATGCGGCGGCGCGGAGGGTACGGAGGCGGAGGGGGCGCGTACCAGCCGGCGGGGGTTGGGGTCGGTTGGGATGCGGGTGCCGGGTACGCGGGTGCGGCGGCGGGAGGTTGCTGCGGGTATGCGGGAGTGGCGGTAGGCGGATAGTCGGGTGCGCCGGCGATCGGGGGCTGTGTGGCGCGCGCCGAGGCGTCGGAGTGTTGGTACTCGCGGACCATTCCGCCTGCCTGGGCCGGGTACGCCGGGACGGGCTGCGGCGGATTGATCGGACCCGGACCCCCGGCAGTCGCCTGAGACGAGTACGCCTCAGTCCCCGGGGCTGGCTGAGTCGGGTACACCCCCGGAGTCGCCTGAGACGAGTACGCCTCAGTCCCCGGGGCTGGCTGAGTCGGGTACACCCCCGGAGCCGCCTGAGGCGCTCCCGCGTCCGGCCGCGTCACGGACGGAACGGGCCCCGGCGCGCGCCACGGCGAGGCCGCCTGCATCGCGTCGCGGGCGGCGGCGAGCGCGTCGGAGCGCTGCTGGTCGCCGGCCGTCTCGGCGAGGCGGGATGCGTAGGCTCGCTGCACCTCGTCGGCGCTCGCTGTCGGCGGCACCCCCAACAGTTCGGCCGCCTCGTTCGGACTCACCGCACGCCCCCCGTTCACCTCGACGCGTCTGGGTCGATCGTAGTGGGCAGGTTGCGGTCTGCCGCTGCCGATTCAGGCCAGCACGTCGCTGAGGCCGCGCACGAGTGCGCCGGGGTTGCGGCGCCCGGGGCGCTCGGCCGTCGCGATCTCGCCGAGCTCGCGGATGACGCGGGCGTAGTATCCGCCCGCCACGCCTGAGCGGTAGGCCTTCGGCTGCAGGTCCGCCTCGTTGCGCAGGTGGATCTCGGCGCGCGCGGCCTCGATCGGCGAGATGATCTTGACGCCGGCTCGGTAGCGGATGAGGCGATGCACCCACTGGTCCAGGGGCTCCGGGAGGCCGGCGGGCACCCGGTCGTGCTCGGCCGCGAGCGACACCCGGGCGCGGGCGCCGGAGCGGACGTCGCCGGACGTCGCGACCGCGTTCTCGCGCTCGGCCTTCCGGCGGTCGGCGGCGAGCACCGTGAGCAGGTCGTCGTGGCGGTTGGCCTGCCGGGAGAGCACGTCGAGCTCGTCGAGGGCCGTCGCGAACTCCTCCTCGTAGCCGGTGTAGGCGTCGGGGTGCGCGGCGCGGTCGTTGGCCAGGTCGGCGCGCGCGGTGGCCGCCTGAGCCCGCGTGAGCACCGTGCGGCCGTTGCGGACGCGCTCCAGTCGCCAGGTCCAGGTGGCGAGCGGTTCCGGCATGAGGTGGCCCATGCGTCCACTGTAGGAACGACCTCCGACATCGCGGCGGCGACACTCGTGACCGCGGGTAGCGTTGAGGGTCGTGACGACCCTTCTGCGCCGCCCCGTCGACCGGGAGATCCTGCGGCTGGCCGTGCCCGCGCTGGGCGCGCTCGTGGCCGAGCCGGTCTTCCTGCTCGCGGACTCGGCGATGGTCGGCCATCTCGGCGTCGATCCGCTGGCGGGCCTCGGGATCGCCAGCGCCGTGCTTCAGACCATCGTCGGCCTCATGGTGTTCCTCGCCTACAGCACGACCCCCGCCGTGGCGCGTCGCCTCGGCGCCGGCGACGAGCGCGGGGCGGTGGCCGCCGGCGTGGACGGCTGCTGGCTCGCACTGGGCCTCGGCGTCGTGCTCGCGGGTGCGGGTTGGGCGGCGTCGCCGTTCCTCGTCTCGCTGTTCGGCGCATCCCCCGGCGTGACCGAGCAGGCGGCCGTGTACCTGAGCCTCTCCATGCTCGGCCTGCCGGCCATGCTGCTGGTCTACGCCGCGACGGGGCTGCTGCGCGGGCTGCAGGACACCCGGACACCGCTGGCGGTGGCCGTCGCCGGATTCGCGGCGAACATCGTGCTGAACTTCACCTTCATCTACCTCGCGGGCCTCGGGATCGCGGGCTCGGCCCTCGGCACGGTCGCCGCTCAGTGGGGGATGGTGCTCGTCTACGTCGTGATCGTCGCCCGGCACGCGCGGCGCGTCGGCGCGTCCCTGCTCCCCCACCACACCGGGATCGGGCGGACCGCCCGGTCGGGCGGCTGGCTGCTCCTCCGCACGGCCAGCCTGCGGGCGGCGATGCTGCTGGCGGTGTTCGCGGCGACACAGCTCGGTCCGGACGAGCTGGCCGCGTTCCAGGTGACGATGACGGTCTTCGCGACCCTCGCCTTCGCCCTGGATGCGCTCGCCATCGCCGCGCAGGCCCTGATCGGCAAGGGGCTAGGGTCGGGCGACCTGGAGACGGTCCGTGCGGTGCTGCGCCGCTGCGTCCAGTGGGGCATCGGCGCGGGGGCCGTGCTCGGGGTCGTCACCATCGCGGTGAGCCCGTTCGCGGCCGGCCTGTTCACGAACGATCCGTCGGTCGCCGCGCTGCTCCCCCTCCCCCTCGCGATCATCGGCCTCGGCGCCCCGCTGGGCGGTTACGTCTTCGTGCTCGACGGCGTGCTCATCGGCGCGGGCGACGCCCGCTACCTCGCGCTGACCGGCCTGGTGAACTTCGCCGTGTTCATGCCGCTGGCGGCGGCCGCCGCGTGGGGCGGCCACGACGCGTTCGGGCTCGCCGCGCTGACCGCCGCCTTCGCGCTCGGCTACCTCGGCGCACGCGCCGTCACGCTCGGCCTGCGCGCCCGCGGGCGGGTGTGGATGCGGGCGGGCGCCGCGATCTGACCGCCGTTCCCGTCGTGGACACGGCGGGAGGGGCCGCATCGCGCCACACGCGCGGCCCCTCCGCCGGGTCGGGTCCGCGGCCTACTTCACGCTGCCCGCGGTGAGACCGCCGACCAGGCGCTTCTCGATCACCATGAACAGGATCACCACGGGGATCACGGCGACCACGGAGACGGCGAAGACGTACTGCCAGGCCGCGTCGTACTGCCCTACGAACTTGGTGAGCGCGACCGAGAGCGGCTGGTTCGCGTCCGTCGACAGGATGACGAGGCTCGCCGCGAACTCGTTCCACGACGCCACGAACGTGTAGATGATCGCGGTGACGATGCCCGGCCAGACCAGCGGCAGCTGCACGCGGAACAGCACGGCCCACTTGCCGGCGCCGTCGAGCTGGGCGGCCTCGTCGACCTCCTTCGGGACGCCCGCGAAGAAGCTGTGCATGATCCAGATGGCGAACGCCAGGTTGAACGCGGCGTTCACGAGGATCATCGCGAGCCAGGTGTCGTTGATCCCCAGCGCCACCATCTCCTTGAACAGGCCCGTGGCGAGCACCGTCGGCTGCAGCATCTGCGTGACGATCACGAGGAAGAGGAAGACGCCGCGTCCCGGGAACCGAAACCGCGCCGTGTAGTACGCCGCTGGAACGCACACCAGCAGCACCAGCGCGGTCGCGAACACCGAGATCACGATGGTCGAGATCAGGTTGAACGGCAGTGGGGTCTCCGGCGTCGACCACATCGTGAGGTAGTTCTCGGGATGCCACTGCTCTGGCAGGTACGTCGGCGGCACGGCCAGGATGTTGTTCCTGCTCTTGAACGAACCGACCAGCATGATCAGGTACGGCGCGATGAAGACCAGGGCGATGACGATCCCGGCGACGACCTTGACTGCGGTGCGCCAAGGCGACCCGGCGCCGCGCGGGCGACGACGGCGCGCGGTGGGTGCGCCGGCGAGGGCGACGGGGGCTGGCGCGGTCACGAGACCTCCTTCATCGGCTTGACGATCCACAGGTAGATGCCGACGACCACGAGCACGATCAGGAAGTTGATCACGCTGAGCGCGCTGGACAGGTCGATCCGCTGTTCGTTCTGCAGCAGCTTGAACACGTACGTGGTGGTGGTGTCGGCCTTGTAGCCGGGGATGGATCCGGTCATCAGTTTGAGGATCGGGAGGGAGTTGAACACGTTGATGATGTTGATCAGCGTCGCCAGCGCAATAGCGTTTCGCAGGTTCGGCAGGGTCACGCTGAAGTAGGAGCGGAAGGCGCTCGCGCCGTCCACCTTCGCCGCCTCGAGCATGTCGCCCGGGATGCCGGCCAGTCCCGCGAGGATCGTGTACGTCGTGAACGGCAGCGACACGAACACCGCGATGGCGATCGACGAGGCGAACGCCGGCACCGGCTCCTTGGTGAAGCCGAACGGTTCAGCGAGCAGGTGGATGTCGACCAGGAACTTGTTGATGATCCCGTAGAACGGGTCGAGGCCGTAGACGAAGACGGTGGTCGTCATCACGACGCTGGCGGCCCACGGGACGATGATCGCCATCCGCACCCAGCGGCGGCCGGGGAAGTTCTTGTCGAGGAACTGGGCGAGCGCCAGGGAGATCGCCACGGTGACGACGACGACGGACACCACCCAGACCAGCGAGTTGAGCAGGATGCCCGGCAGCTCCGGGCGGGAGAGCACGGTGAGGTAGTTCTTCAGCCCGACGGATCCGTGGTCCACACCGGCGAGCGAGATCTTCCGGGTGGAGTTGTAGACCATGTAGCCGGCCGGGAACAGCACGACGCCGAAGATCAGGATGAGGGCGGGCAGGGTCCACGGGACGGCGCGCAGCAGGTCGCCGCCGCCCCCGGACGGCTTGGATGATGCACCGTGGCGGGGGCGGCCGGTGGCCGCCCCCGCGCGGTTCCGTTCAGCGGTGCTGGTCATCCGGGTCTACTGGCCGTCGGCCTTCGCCTGGATGGACTTCAGCAGGTCGCCGGGGTTCGCCCCCTGGGCGAGCTGACCGATCTGGCTCTGGATGGCGCCCTGCGCGGCCGACCAGTTCGGGTTGGTGGACGGGTAGAACTTCGCGTTCGGCAGCAGGTCGAGGAACGGCTTGATGGTCTCGTCGGAGCCCATCACGTCTGCGCCGGACTTGGTGGTGGGGAGGAAGCCCTCCTCCTTGACCCACTTCGTGTAGACGTCCTTCGAGTAGAAGTAGTCGAGGAACTTCTTGATCGAGGCCGTCTTGTCGGTCTTGTTCTTGAACGCCATCAGGTGGTCGGCCACGCCGAGGGTGAAGGACGAGCCGTCCTTGGTCGGGATCGGCGCGATGCCGTACTGCAGCGACGGGTTCTTGTCCTTGATCTGGCCGACCGTCGGGGGGAGGCCCACCTGCATGCCGAGCTGACCCTGGATGAAGACGTTGAGCAGCGGGGTGCGGTTCGTCGATCCGGGGTTCGGCTGGGTGTAGCCCTTGTCGATGATCTTCTGCATCTCGGTCGCGCCCTCGACGTTCTCGGAGCTGTCGATGGTCAGCTTCTTCGGGTCGCCGTAGCCGCCGCCCGCGCCGTAGAACCAGATCGCGGTCTCGGCCTGCGCCTCCTCGCTGCCGAGCGGCATGCCGTACGGCGTGACACCAGCGGCCTTCAGCTTGGCGGCGTCGTCCTCGAACTCGGCCCAGGTCTTCGGCGGCGCCGAGATGCCGGCCTTGGAGAAGTCGTCCTTGTTGTAGAAGAGGGCGCGGGCAGAGGCGATGAACGGCAGACCGTACTGCGTGCCGTCGATGCTCGCGTTCTTGTTGAACGCCGGCTGGAAGTCGTTCAGGGTCGAGGCCGAGACGATGTCCTTGGCCGGGTAGAGCAGGTCGTCGGCCGCGAAGCCGGCGAACGCGTCGATGTTCAGGATGTCGGGCTGCTTCTGGGCCTGGATGCGCGTCTTGATGACGTCGTTGATATCCGTCCAGGACTCGACGTCGAGGTTGACCTTGATGTCGCTGTTCTTCGCCTCGAAGTCCTTGATGATCTGCTGCCATTCGGCCTTGGTGTTGTCGGAGTAGCTCGCGACCATCAGGTTGAGTGTCTGTGCGCCCCCGGACGAGCCTCCGGACCCGCCGCTGAAGCCGCAGGAGGCGAGCGTCATGGTGGCCACCGCCGCTGTCGCGACCGCCGCTCCCCACCGGAGTGACTTCTTCATTGACTTCCTCACTTCTCGAAGGGAATACACGAACCGTCACTGCCGTGGTGCCTGCGCGACGATGCGTGGGTCAGTTAATGTTTGTTAGTAAAGCTTACGAACAAACAAAGCGCAAGAGTCGACTGCGTTTGTCCGCACCCTCGGCCCACGGGCGCGGACAACCGCATCCACGCGCGCAGCACGCCGCACGCTTGCCGTCAGGGCGTGCTGCGCCCCGGGGGACGCCCGGGACTCAGGCCAGCCACTCCCGCGCCGCGACCACGAGCGCCCGCACCCCGGTGTCGATCGTCGGCTGCGGGATCGGCGCGAAGAACGGCGAGTGGTTCGACGGGATGTCGGTGTCCGCCGTGCCCGCGGCGAGCGCGCGCAGCACCGTCTCCGGGTCGGCGCCGCCCAGCATCCAATAGACGAGCTGGGCGCCGGCGGCCGTCGCCAGGTTGCCGACGTCCTCGCTGCCCGACAGGGCGCCCGGGCTCAGGACCTTGTCCTCGCCGAACTCCGCCGCGAAGGCCGCGTTGACCCGCGCGGTCGAGTCCGGGTCGTTGACGGTGACCGGGTAGCGCTCGCCCCACTCGATGTCGGGATCCTTGGGCGCGCCGGACGCCTGCGACTCCGCCGCGATCACGCGGTGCACGCCGTCGAGCACGCGCTGGCGCACCTCCTCGTTGAAGCTCCGCACGCTGATGCCGAGCGTCGCCTCGGCGGGGATGATGTTGTTCTTGGTGCCGGCATGCAGGCTGCCGACCGTGACGACGGCCGTGTCGTGCGGTGCGATCTCGCGCGAGACCACCGTCTGCAGTCGCATCACCGTCGAGGCCGCCATGACCACGGGGTCGATCGTGGTCTCCGGACGCGAGCCGTGGCCGCCGCGGCCGTGGAGGGTGACCTCCATGGTATCGACGGCCGCCATGGCCGCGCCGGGGTGGGCGCCGACCATTCCGGCCGGGGCAGGGAGCACGTGCTGGCCGAGCACGACATCGGGCACGGGCACCTGCTCGTAGAGGCCGTCGTCGACCATGACCTGCGCGCCGCCGCCGTGCTCCTCGGCGGGCTGGAACAGCGCCACCAGCGTGCCCGACCACTCGTCCTGCGTCGCCTGCAGCGCCTCCACGGCGCCGAGCAGGCAGGTGATGTGGATGTCGTGCCCGCACGCGTGCATCAGCGGCACCGTGTTCCCCGCCTCGTCGGTGACCGTCTCGGTCGACGCCCACGGCAGGCCGGTCTGCTCGCGGACCGGCAGCGCGTCCATGTCGGCCCGCAGCAGCACCGTCGGGCCGTCGCCGTTGCGGAGGATGCCCACCACGCCGGTCGTGGCGATGCCGGTGTGGACGTCGAGGCCCAGCTCGGTCAGCCGCTCTGCCACGATGCCGGCGGTGCGGTGCTCGGTGAAGGCGAGCTCGGGGTGGGCGTGCAGGTCGCGGTAGAGCGCTTCGAGATCCATGCCGCCAGCCTAACCAGCGGGCCGGCGCGCGGCAGCGAGTGGTGACCAGTCGCTGCTATTCGATTCG
The DNA here is from genome assembly GCA_003367665.1 of Leifsonia sp. ku-ls. Classification (GTDB taxonomy): domain Bacteria; phylum Actinomycetota; class Actinomycetes; order Actinomycetales; family Microbacteriaceae; genus Leifsonia. The sequence goes on from QKXI01000003.1 coordinate 148,665, forward strand.
AGTGGTGACAGGATGTCACCACTCGGGGCCGGGGCGGCGGGGCGGTGGGGCGGGCCGGTCAGTGGAGGCGGGGGGCTGCGGTGGTGTTGCCCTGGTGGAAGACGCTTGTGAAGACGGCGGGATGCGGCTCCTCGCCCTCCAGCATCTCGACGACCGCACGGCCGGCGGCGCGGCCCTTGTCGACGGCCGGCTGCACCAGCGTGGTGAGGTCGTACGGCCAGAGGCCGTCGACGCGGACGCCGTCGAACCCGACCACGCTGACGTCCCACGGGACCTCGAGCCCGAGCTCCTCCGCGGCGCGGATGACGCCGGCCGCGAGCAGGTCGCTCTGCGCGATGATCGCCGTCGGACGGGAGCGGGCGTCGGCGAGCAGCGCACGCCCGGCGGCGCGGCCCTCCTCGACGAACGACCCGCGCGTCACCCAGCCGCCGGCGTCGGGGAAGACGTCGCGGGCGCCGCGGAGACGCTCCAGAGCGGTGGTGGAGCTGGCGGCGGCCAGACGCTCCGAGGTGAGCGCGCCGCGGGCCCGGTCTCGGGTGAGCGACAGGGTCACCACGGCGACGTCGCGGTGGCCGAGGTCGTAGAGGTGCTGGGCCGCCGTGCGGGTCGCCTCGCGGTTGTCCTGGCCGATCGTGGGGACGCCGTCGGCCGGGTCGCCCTCGATGGCGACGAGCGGGATGCCGCGCTGGCGGAGGGTCGCGACCGACTCGTCGAGCCGCGGGCTGCAGCCGACGAGCACCACGGCATCCATCGGGGCGTCCTCGATGCGCTGGGCGGCCTCCCCCGCGTCGGTGAGGATGAGGAGGCCCGCGTCGATGCCGGCGATCTCCTCGGTGATGCCGTCGAGCAGGGCGATCTTGATCGGGTCGCGGAACGCGTCGCGCACCCGCTCCTCCATCACGACGCCGACGATGCCGGACCGGCCGCGGCGCAGCGAGCGCGCCCGCGGGTCGGGCCCGGCGTAGTTGAGGCGCTTCGCGGCGGCGAGCACGCGCTCGCGGGTGGCCTCGGAGACCGGGCCCGTGCCGGAGAAGGCGAGGGACGCGGTCGAGTTGGACACGCCGGCCAGGCGGGCGACCGCGGCCAGCGTCGGCCGGGCGCCCGCGGGGGCTGTGCTGGGTTCGTTCACGTGTGGTAGCTTAGTCGAATCGTTTCGATCGAAACGATTCGAGCCTCCGAAACGCACAGGAATCGCCGATGTCACAGCCGACCCCGACCACCACGCGCTCCCGCAAGGAGCTCACCGCCTGGCGCAACGCGGTCTTCGTGATCTTCATCCTCTCCGGCCTGGCGCTGGCCACGTGGGTCGCCCGCATCCCGGGCATCCGCGACGACCTCGGGCTCGGCAAGGACCCGTCGGCGGTCGGCCTGCTCATCCTCGGGATGTCGGTCGGCGCCATCCTCGGGCTCACGGTGTCGTCGCCGCTGCTCGTGCGCTTCGGGCCGCACCGGGGGATGGTCGGCGGGCTCGTCATCGTCGCCGTCGGCATCCTGCTCATCGGGTCGGGGGCGACGCTGTTCCACTCCATCCCGTCGGTCGCGATCGGCCTCATCCTCCTCGGCTTCGGCAACGGGATGGTCGACGTGATGATGAACGTCGAGGCGACCGCGGTGGAGCGCGAGATCGGCAAGACGCTGCTCCCGCTGATGCACGCCTGCTTCAGCCTCGGCACCGTTCTCGGGGCCGGCATCGGCGCGGCCGCGGCGGCGCTCGGCGTGCCGGTCGTCTGGCACCTCGTCGGCATCGCCGTGGCGGTCGTGGTGATCGCCGTCGTGGCCGTGCGGTTCATCCCACGGGAGGCGGAGCTGGGCGACGAGTCGGGCGCGACCGAGAAGGTGCCCTTCGGCGAGCGCATGCGCGCTTCGCTCGCGGTGTGGGCGGACTGGCGCCTCATCCTGATCGGCATCGTGATGCTGGGGATGGCGTTCGGCGAGGGCTCCGCGAACGACTGGATCTCGCTGGCGGTCGTGGACGGCCATGGCCAGGAGAACTCGGTCGGCGCGGTCGTGTTCGGCTTCTTCGTGGTCGCGATGACGGTGGGGCGCGTCGTTGGCGGTCCGATCGTGGACAGGATCGGCCGCGTCGCCGCCATCCGCATCACGGCGGGCATGGGCGCGGTCGGTCTGGTGCTGTTCATCCTCGGCGGCCCGCTGTGGCTGGTCGTGATCGGGACGGTGCTGTGGGGCTTCGGCGTGTCGCTCGGGTTCCCGCTCGGCATGTCGGCGGCTGCCGACGGTGCGGCGAACCCGGCCGCCCGCGTGTCGGCCGTCGCGATCATCGGCTACCTGGCGTTCCTGGCCGGTCCGCCGCTGATCGGCTTCCTCGGGCAGCACTTCGGCATCCTGAACGCGCTGTTCCTCGTGCTCGCGCTGCTGGTCGCCGCCTTCCTGGCCGCCCCCGCCGTGCGCCCCGAGGCGGCCCCGGCCCGCGAGTCCGCTCCCGATCCCGCCTGACCCGCCGCCGGGGCGGCGAGCCGAGAGTAATCGCGGCTATTCGGCGCGAGTGGTGACCTTACGTCACCACTCGCCGGGCGCGGTAATGGGCGCGCGGCGGTTAGGGGCGCGGAGAGGCGGGCGCGGCCGCGAGGGATGCGCGGCGGAGAGGCGCGCGTCACGCGAAGGCGAGACGAACCGGGGTGGGGACGGAGGCCCGGGAGACCGGGCGGAGGGTGCGGGCGGCGTCGTCGAAGGCGAAGACGGTGACCTCGTCGCTGTCCTGGCAAGCGGCGAGCACACGGTCTCCCTCCGGCGAGATGACCAGGTCGCGCGGCGTGCGGCCGCCGACCCCGACCACGTCCACCAGGCTCAGGCGCGCGGCGTCGCGGTCGAAGGCGAACACGGCGATCGTGTCGTCGCCGCGGTTGCTGACCAGGACGGTGCGACCGGACGCGCTGACGCATACGGCCGCGGGCGTGTTGGCTCCTTCCGCACCGTCCGCGCGGGTGGTCGTGCTCTGCACCCGGACGAAGCGGTCGGCCTCGCGACGCAGCACGTCCACGCTGGAGTCCAGCTCGTTCACGACGACCGCGTGCCGCCCGTCCGCGTCGAACGCCAGGTGGCGCGGGCCGGCCGATCCGAGAACGACCGTCGCGTCGGGGCGCAGCGTCAGCCGGCCGTCGTCGGTCAGCGCGTACCAGCGCACCTCGCCCAGCCCGAGGTCGACCACCACGACGTCGCCGGTCACCGGGTCGATGCTCAGCTGGTGCACGTGCGGGGCGTCCTGGCGCGACAGGTCCGGCCCCGCGCCCTCGTGCTGCACGAAGGCGGTGCGTTCGCCGAGTGAGCCGTCGTCCTGCAGCGCGAACACCGAGACCGTCCCGCCGCCGTACGTGCCGGCGACGAGCAGCGGCCGGGACGGGTGCATCACCAGGTGCGCGGGCGCCGGCCCTCCGCTGGACACCGACCCGAGCTCCGTCAGAGCGCCGTCGGCCGAGCGCGCGAACGCGACGACGCGTCCGTCGGGCTCCGTCTCGCTGACCGCATACACCGCACCGCCGCCGGGCGCGACGGCCAGCCACGACGGGTTCTGCACCCGCGCGGCGACGACGGGCTCGCTCAGCCGATCCCCGTCGAACCGGGCGGAGAGCACCCCCTCCGCGTGGCCGTCGACGTGCGGGAGGCGTTCGGTGTAGGTGCCGATGAGGAGCTCGCGGGTCATGCGCCCATCCAACCATCCCCGCCGCTCACCGCCGTCGCCACGTAGGATGTTCCGGTGCGCCTCGTCATTGCCAACTGCTCCGTCGACTACGCCGGGCGGCTCAGTGCACACCTGCCGCTGGCGACGCGGCTGCTGATGCTGAAGGCCGACGGCAGCCTCCTCGTGCACTCCGACGGCGGGTCGTACAAGCCGCTCAACTGGATGAGCCCGCCCTGCACCCTCACGGTCGACCAGCCTGACGAGCTGCAGCAGGCGGCCGGCATCACCGAGGTATGGCGCGTCACCCAGGCGAAGACCGCCGACATGCTGGTGGTGTCCATCCACGAGATCCTGAGTGACACCTCGCACGAGCTCGGCGTCGACCCCGGACTACAGAAGGACGGCGTGGAGGCGCACCTGCAGAAGCTGCTCGCCGAGCAGATCCACCTCCTCGGCGACGGCCACGTGCTGGTCCGGCGCGAGTACATGACGGCCATCGGGCCGGTCGACATCCTGGCGCGCGACAGCACCGGCGCTGCGGTGGCGGTCGAGTTGAAGCGCCGCGGCGACATCGACGGCGTCGAGCAGCTGACGCGCTACCTGGAGCTGATGAACCGCGACCCGCACCTGGCCCCGGTGACCGGCGTGTTTGCGGCGCAGGAGATCAAGCCGCAGGCGAGGACGCTGGCGGAGGACCGCGGCATCCGCTGCCTCGTGCTCGACTACGACGCGATGCGCGGGCTCGACGACAGCGACAGCAGGCTGTTCTGATGGCGCAGCTGAAGCCCAGGTTCCCGCAGAGCTACGAGAACGTCCCGGTCAGGAAGGCGCTCACGGCGATCGCCGCGGAGCCGACCCTGGAGAACTTGGAAGCGCTGCTCGCCGCGGCCGTCAAGGGCGGCCTGGTCGTCGACGTGACCGGATCGACCCCGCAGGACACCCGGCTGCGGACGATCAGCTCGACCACCGGCGAGGCCGTGCTCCCCCTCTTCACCTCCATGAACGCCCTGCGCGCGGCGGTCGCGCAGACGGCGGAAGGCGAGGGCGCGAAGGTGCAGGCGGTCATCGTGCCGGCGCTCGAGGCGCTCGGTTTCATCCGCACCGCCGACTTCGTCGCCGTGCAGTTCGACCCGGGCGCGACCCACACGATGGTCGTCGCCCGGTCGCACATCGAGTCCGCTCTTGGCGAGCAGTGAACGGGCGCACAGGAACCTGACATACGCTAGGACGGCTATGACCAACCCGACCACCACCGTCACCCGGACGTGGACCTGCATCCTGTTCGACCTCGACGGCACCCTCACCGACTCCGCCCCCGGCATCACCTCCTCCCTCGCGCGCATGTTCACGACGCTCGGCCAGCCGGTCCCCTCCCCCGCACAGCTGATCGAGTACGTCGGGCCGCCGCTGCTCGACTCGCTGCAGTCCATCGGCGGGATGACGGAGCAGGCCGCCCGCCATGCGCTCGACGTGTACCGCGCCGACTACGCCGAGCACGGCGCCTTCGACTCCGCGGTCTTCCCCGGCGTCCGCGGGCTGCTGGAGCGCCTGCACGCGGCGGGCATCCCGCTCGCGATCGCGACGAGCAAGCCGGAGGCGCAGGCCACGCGCATCCTGGAGCACTTCGGGCTCGCGCAGTACTTCGACGTGATCACCGGAGCGACCGAGGACGAGAGCCGGAGCGCGAAGGCGGATGTCGTCGCCGAGGCGCTGCGACGGCTCGGCGAGCGCGGCGTCGACCTGGAGCACACCGTCATGGTCGGCGACCGCCAGTACGACGTCGAGGGCGCGGGCGCGCACGGCCTGCCGACCATCCTCGTCGAGTGGGGCTACGGCTCCCCCGCCGAGGCGGCCGGCGCGATCGCCGTCGTGCACTCCGCCGACCAGCTCAGCTCGCTGCTGCTCGGCTGAGCACCTCCCAGGCGAAGCCGTCGGGGTCGGTGAAGGCGGCGTCCCCGTTGATCGCGATGCGGTGCGACCCGCGGCCCTCCTCCGGGACGCCGGCGTCCTTCGCCAGCGCTCGGCGCTTGTAGAGGCCCAGCTTGATGGGCGACGCACCGGTGTCGAACTCGACGTACGAGCCGAAGCTCTTGCCCGGCTTCAGCCCGTGCTCGACGTAGAAGCGCTTGCTCGCCCCCACGTCCTCCGCGCCGAGGAGGAGCACCATGCCGTCGAACCGGCGCTCCACCGGGGCGGTGTCCTTCTTCGCGGTGGTCGCGACCTTCCAGATCGTGCCGTCCGGCGCCTGCACGGTCCCGCCGAAGCCCCAGAGGGATTTCGCGGCCGGCTTGATCACGGTGGCTCCTGCCGCCACGGCCGCGTGGAGGAGCGCTGCGGCGTTCCCCGGCTGCGACACCGTGAGCGAGAGCGTGAAGCCGCGGAACCCCTCCGTCGGCGCGTCGGACTGCCGGACCCGCACCAGGCCGTCGAGCCCGAACGCGTCCCGGTAGAAGGCTGTTGCTGCTGTTGCGTCTGCCACCTAGAGGGTGACCGCTTCGATCGTTGTCATGCCCTCACGCTAGGGAGTGGCGCGTGCCGGCCGCTTCTCCAAACCTGCTCGTGTTCGTGGGGGCTGCACCGGTAGGGTGGATGGTTGCGATACCGCACCTCATACAGCACTAGGGATCATCATGCGCACACGTAATCCGTTCGTTCCGGCTGCCATCGTCGCGGCCCTCACCATCGGTTCGCTGGCCGCCTGCTCCAGCACCGGAAACACCAACTACGTCTCCTCGCACACCCCCGCTTCGTCCTCGTCGGCCGCGGCGGGCGGCTCCTCGGACGAGGCCAAGTCGGAGGAGCTGCCGTCCGACTTCCCGAAGGATGACGTGCCCCTGATCGACGGCACCGTCGTGGTGGCCCGCGGCGACAAGGACAACGGCTGGTCGGTCACCGTCCAGCCGAAGGGCAAGGACGGCTTCGCCGAGGCGAAGTCGCAGCTCGAGGCGAAGGGCTACAAGGCCCAGCCGGACGCCACCGACAGCAAGGCCGTCTACACCAACGACAAGTACACGGTCGCGATCAGCACCCCCGGCGTCTCGGTCACCTACGCCGTCACCGCCAACCAGTAGGAAACCCGCCGCCGAGTACACGAAGACTGCACGCTTCTCCCCGGAAAGCGTGCAGTCTTTGTGTACTCGCGGGAGGTCAGGCGTCGATGATGCGGACCAGCTCGTCGATGAAGGCGGTGAAGGTGTCGGCGCGGCGGATCAGGGCGAGCACGGCCTCGCGGTCGGAGAAGACCTCGACGAACTGGTCGAAGACGGTCTGGAAGGAGGAGCGCCCCTCCGCCGAGAACGCGATGAACGCGATGACGTTCACGCGCGCGTCGCCCCAGTCGATCGCCGTGTCGTTCACGACGATCGCGATGGCGGTGCGGTGGGCGCTCATCGTCATGGCGTGCGGCACCGCGAGGGAGTCGGTGAACGCGGTCGACGACATCTGCTCCCGCTCGACCGTCTGGTCGACGTACTCCTGGTCGATCGCCCCCACCGCGATCATCCGGTCGCCGAGCGCCCTGATCATCGTGATCGGGTCGCGCGCGTAGAAGTTGCGCAGGAAGAGGCGCTCGTCGAAGTACTCCAGCAGCTCGCTCTTGATCCGCGCCCTGTGCCGTTGGCGGCGGATGCGGGAGGCGGCCTGGCGGATGTGCTCCACGTCCGTCTCGGTGAGGAACGGCTGCACGATCACCGTGTTCTCCCGCCTCCCCCGCGGGTCGATGGTGGTCAGCACGAGGTCGGCGTCGAGCTCGTCCCAGTCCGCGTCGGTCGACGTGATGACGCTGGTGATGTCGAGCTCGTCGCCGAGGGTGCTCTCCAGCCGATCGCGCAGCAGGATGTGCATGTCGTAGTAGTTGGGGCACACCACCGCGCAGGTGACCGCGTCCCTCCGCCGTGACTGCTGCTCCAGGTACGCGCCGACGTGCATGGCGATGTACGCGATCTCGTCGTCGTTGACCTCGATGCCCTCCGCGGCCTGCAGTCGGCTGGCGATGTAGACCGCCAGCTCGTAGATCATCGGGTAGGAGCTCTTGATCGACCGGGTGAGCGGGTTACGCGAGAACGTGTTCTCGTGCGCGCGGGCGACCAGGTTCTGCACGTGCAGCGTCAACCGGACGATGAAGTTCTCGTCGTGCAGGTCGACCAGGTACTCGGTCGAGGCGCGGTCGATGATGCCGCGCACCACCTCCAGGTCGGCAGGGCTGACGAACTCCTCGACCGTGTCGTGCCCCGCGCCGGGCGCGATCACCCGTGTCCGCATCAGGATGGCGAGGTAGCGCAGCTCGGTCGGGTCCAGCGTCGTGCCGAAATGCTGCTGGATGAGACGCCCGAGGTCGTGCGCGAGCGAGCGGATGGTCTCGCTCGTCTCCGGCTCCTCCACCGAGGGCAGCACACGATTCTTCGCCACCCGGTCCAGCGCGACGGCCATGTGCAGCAGCACGTCGTTGATGCCGTACTCGTTGACGAAGAAGCCGCGTGCGTCGAGCATCGCCACCAGGTCGGACTTGAACTCCGCCAGCCCCTGCGATCCGAACGCCTCCTGGATGCGCGCGACGTCGACCACGCTCTGCCGCATCTCGTCGCGGAACAGCCGGCTGAGCAGCTTGCGCCGCGCGATCTCCGGCCCGAGAAGCTGCACCACGGCGCCGTGGCGTTCGAGCGAGAGCTCCGTGCCGGAGAGGAGGCCGCGCATCCTGGTCAGGTCGGATTCGATGGTCGAGTCGGAGACGAACAGGCTCTCCGCGGTCTCGTACACGTCGACGCCGTCCGGTTCGTCGAGCAGCCGCCGCACGAGGAAGACAAGCCGCTCCTGAGGGGAGCCCGCCGTGCCCGTGTCCGAGCTGCCGTCGCCGGCGAGGTAGGCGGCGTACGCGTCCGGCTTCACCCGGTAGCCGTTCGGCCCGGACTCCACGATCTCGCCGAGGGCGGCGGCGTAGCTGCGGATGCTGCGGGTCGTCACCCCGATGTCGTGCGCGAGCTCCGCGGCCGTCACCCAGGCAGCACGGCGCGCGAGGATGTCGAGCATCCTCGTCTGCTTCGCCGAGAGCGCCACGTCGAACCGCCTTTCCCGTCGAGTCAATCACCCCGCGGCCGTCTCGCCGCGCGTTCCGGCCATCTTTCCGCACCCCCGGAAGAAACGCTGCTGGAGCACGCCGAGGGCGGAGGGCGACCATTGCTGTCGTTCCATCAGCTCCACCCAGCACCTCGAAAGGCAAGGATCGATGAGGATCATGGTCGTCTGCGGCGCCGGCGCGTCGAGCACCTTCGTCGCCGTCAAGCTGCGCAGCGCCGCCCGCGCGCGGGGCGCGGCCATCGAGGTCCAGCCCGGCAGTGCGAGTCAGCTGGAGTCGCTCTCCGGCGTCGACGTGCTCCTCGTCGGAGCCCACCTCGAGTCGTCCGTTCCGGCCCTCCGCGAGCGCGCCGCCGCGACCGGCACCGCCGTCGTCGTGCTCCCTCCCGTCTCCCCGGCCGCCCTCGACGGAGAGCGCGCGCTGGACCTGGCCCTCGACGCCAAGGCGACGACACTATGAGCAGAGCCATCCAGACGATGGCCACGGCCACCCGGCCGGCACGGAGCGAAGGAGAACACCACCATGGCTGAACGGATCATCACCGTCGGATCGGCGCACGGACTGCACGCCCGCCCGGCGAAGCTCTTCGTGGAGGCGGTCAACGGCTCCGGCGCGAAGGTGACGCTGAGCAAGGAGGGCGGCAAGTCCGTCGACGCGGGCAGCATCCTCGGCGTGATCTCGCTCGGCATCGACCACGGCGACAAGATCGTGCTCACCACCGACGCCGACAACGGCGAGGCGGTCCTCGACGACCTGGCCGAAATCCTCGCCACGGACCACGACGCGTGATCGGGGCGACGAAATGACGGACACGAGCATCCTCACCGGCGCCGGAATCGGCCAGGGCATCGCCGTCGGGCCGGTCCTCCGGATGTCGGCCCCGCTTCCGGAGCCGACGGACGAGCGCAGCACCCGCACCCCCGACGAGGAGAAGGCCCGCGTGCAGCAGGCGGTCGCCGCGGTCGCGGCGGACCTGCGCGAGCGCGCCTCGACCGTGGAGGGCACCGCCGCGGACGTGCTCGAGGCTCAGTCGATGATGGCGGAGGACTCCACCCTCGCCGACGACGTCGCCTCGCGCATCGACGGTGGCAAGACCGCGGAGCGCGCCGTCTTCGAAGGCTTCGCGGTGTTCCGCGACATGCTGAAGGACCTGGGCGGCTACATGGGCGAGCGCGCGGGCGACCTCGACGACGTCTCGCAGCGGGTCGTCGCGGCTCTGCAGGGCAAGCCGGCCCCGGGCGTCCCCCACTCCGACACCCCCTACGTGCTCGTCGCGCACGACCTCGCCCCCGCGGACACGGCCCTGCTCGACCTGACCAAGGTCCTCGGCCTCGTGACCAAGGAGGGCGGCCCGACCTCGCACACGGCGATCCTCGCCCGCGAGAAGTCCATCGTCGCGGTCGTCGGTGCAGCCGGCGCCGACCACCTGGCCGACGGCGACGAGGTCATCGTGGACGCCGCGGCCGGCACGGTCACCGTCGCCCCCACCGACGACCAGCGCGCGGACGCGCTCCGCCGCATCGAGGAGCGCGCCGCCGCTCTCGCCGGCGGCGTCGAGCCGGGCGCCCTCGCCGACGGCACCGCGATCCCGCTGCTGGCCAACCTCGGCTCGGCCGAGGGCGCGGAGGCCGCCGTGGCCGCAGGCGCGGAGGGCGTCGGGCTGTTCCGCACCGAGTTCCTCTTCCTCGACCAGCGCATGGCTCCGACGGTCGAGCAGCAGCGCGAGCAGTACGTGAAGCTGCTGAGCGCGTTCGGCGGCGGCAGGAAGGTCGTCGTCCGGGTGCTCGACGCCGGCGCGGACAAGCCGCTCGAGTTCCTCAACGACGCGCACGAGGACAACCCGGCGCTCGGCCTCCGCGGCCTGCGCTCGCTCCGTGCCAACGAGGACATCCTGCGCGAGCAGCTGACGGCCCTCGCCGAGGCGGACGCGCAGACCGACGCCGACCTGTGGGTGATGGCGCCGATGGTGTCCACCGTCGAGGAGACGCGCTACTTCACCGAGCTCGGGCGCGAGTACGGGCTGAAGACGGTCGGCGTGATGGTCGAGGTGCCGTCGGCGGCGCTGCTGGCCGACCGCGTCCTGCAGATCGCCGACTTCGCGTCCATCGGCACCAACGACCTCACCCAGTACACGCTCGCCGCCGACCGCCTGCTCGGCTCGGTGGCCGGGTTCCAGGACCCGTGGCACCCCGCCGTCCTCCGCCTCATCGGCGAGGTCGGCGCGGCGGGCGCCGCGACGGGCAAGCCCGTCGGCATCTGCGGCGAGGCGGCAGCGGACCCGCTGCTGGCGGTCGTGCTCGTCGGCCTCGGCGCCACGACCCTCTCCATGTCGCCCGCGGCCCTCGCCGACGTGCGGCTCTCCCTCAAGCGCTACACCCTCGGCCAGGCCCGATCGCTGGCCGAGACCGCCCTGGCCGCCGACAGCGCGGCCGAAGCCCGGGAGGCGGTCCGCGCGGCCGCCGACCGGTTCACCGCACCAGCCCCCGACAACAGAAACGAGGCACCCCAATGACATCGGCGACAGCGACGACGCCGAACGCGTCGACCCAGAAGAAGCCGAACAGCGCGCGCGTCCACGTGCAGCGCTTCGGCACCTTCCTCTCCAACATGGTGATGCCGAACATCGCGGCATTCATCGCCTGGGGAATCGTCACGGCCCTCTTCATCGCGCAGGGACCGTTCCCGAACAAGGACATCGCGAGCCTGGTCGGCCCGATGATCACGTACCTCCTCCCGCTCCTGCTCGCCAACACCGGCGGTCGTCTCGTCTACGGCGTCCGCGGCGGCGTGGTCGGCACGATCGCGGCCATGGGCGTCATCGTCGGGACGGACATCCCGATGTTCATCGGCGCGATGATCATGGGTCCGCTCGGCGGCTACCTGATGAAGCTCGTGGACCGCATCTGGGAGGGCAAGATCAAGGCGGGCTTCGAGATGCTCGTCAACAACTTCTCGGCCGGAATCCTCGGCTTCCTGCTGGCGGTGGGCGCGTTCTTCGGCATCGCCCCGCTGGTCCAGGGGCTGAGCAAGGCCCTGGAGGCCGGCGTCGACTGGCTCGTCTCGGTCCACCTCCTCCCGCTGGTCAGCATCCTGGTCGAGCCGGGCAAGGTGCTCTTCCTCAACAACGCGATCAACCACGGCGTGTTCACGCCGATCGGCACGCTCGAGTCGCAGCAGGCCGGGAAGTCGATCCTGTTCCTCATCGAGACGAACCCCGGCCCCGGCGCCGGCATCCTGCTGGCCTGGGCGATCTTCGGTCTGGGCGCGGCACGTGCCGCGGCTCCCGGCGCGTTCGTCATCCAGTTCTTCGGCGGCATCCACGAGATCTACTTCCCGTACGTGCTGATGAAGCCGATCCTCGTGATCGGCGCCATCCTCGGCGGCATGACCGGTGTGGCGGTGAACGTCGCCTTCCAGACCGGCCTGCGGGCGCCGGCGGCTCCGGGATCGGTGTTCGCGATCTTCGCGCAGGCTCCGGTGTCCAGCATGTTCGGCATCGCGCTGGCGATCGTCGCTGCCGCGGCCGTCTCCTTCACCTTCACGGCGATCGTGCTGCGCTCCAGCCGCAAGCGCGACCTCGCCGCGGGCAACGCCGGCGACCTGTCGGCCGCGGTCGCCCAGACCGAGGCGAACAAGGGCAAGTCCTCCTCCGTCCTGGAGGGTCTGGTGCAGGAGGGCGAGCACGACACCGGCGACGCGCAGGGCGACGCCACAGACCGACTGGTGCGCAACATCGTGTTCGCGTGCGACGCTGGCATGGGCTCGAGCGCGATGGGCGCCTCGGTGCTCAGGAACAAGATCAAGAAGGCCGGAGTGGAGGGGATCACGGTCACCAACCAGGCGATCAGCAACCTCGACGGCACCGCCGACCTGGTCATCACGCAGCAGCAGCTGACCGACCGGGCGAAGGGTCAGTCGCCGAACTCCATCCACGTCTCGGTCGACAACTTCATGAACAGTCCCAAGTACGACGAGGTCGTGGACCTCGTCAAGAACCAGAACGCGGCGCAGGTCGCGGGAACGGAGAGCGCCTCCAAATGACCGACACGATTCTCGACCGGGCGAACGTCGTGGCCGCGGGTACCGCGACCACGCGGGAGGACGCGATCCGGGAGGCGGGTGAGCTGCTCGTCGCGGCGGGCGCCGTCGAGCCGGGTTACGTCGACTCGATGCAGGAGCGCGAGAACACCGTCTCCACCTTCATGGGGAACGGGCTCGCCATCCCGCACGGCACCAACGAGTCCAAGGACGAGATCAAGCGGTCGGCGCTGTCGTTCATCCGCTACTCCTCGCCGCTCGACTGGGGCGGCGAGGAGGTGCGGTTCGTCGTCGGCATCGCGGGGCAGAACAACGAGCACCTGGAGATCCTGTCGAAGATCGCCATCCTCTTTTCGGAGGAGGACGACGTGCAGAAGCTGCTCGACGCCCCGGACGCCGACGCGCTGTACGCACTGTTGGGAGATGTGAACGAGTGAAGGCCGTCCACTTCGGCGCGGGCAACATCGGGCGCGGCTTCGTGGGGCTCCTGCTCCACGAAGCCGGCTACGAGGTCGTGTTCGCCGACGTCAACGCCGAGCTGATCGACGCCCTCGCGGCCGCCGACTCGTACCGGGTGCACCTGGTCGGCGAGGAGTCGGAGACGAAGACCGTCACCGGGTTCCGCGCGATCAACAGCGCGACCGACGAGGAAGCCCTCGTCGCCGAGATCGCGTCGGCCGACGTCGTGACGACGGCGGTCGGGCCGCGCATCCTGCGGTTCGTGGCCCCGGTCATCGCGCGCGGGCTCGCCGCGCGACCGGACGACGCGCCACGGCTCGCGGTCATGGCCTGCGAGAACGCGATCGGCGCGTCCGACCTGCTCGCGGCCGAGCTCATGGACGGGCTGCCCGACGACGACACCCGCGAGACGCTCGCGGCGAAGGCGGTCTTCGCCAACACGGCCGTCGACCGCATCGTTCCGGCGCAGGCCCCGGACGCCGGCATCGACGTGACGGTGGAGACCTTCTACGAGTGGGTCGTCGACCGGTCGCCGTTCGCCGGGCACGAGCCGCGCATCCCGGGCGCGCATTTCGTCGACTCGCTCGGCCCGTATATCGAGCGGAAGCTGTTCACGGTGAACACCGGTCACGCCACCGTCGCCTACACCGGCTTCCTCCGCGGAGCCACGACGATCAGCGAGGCGGTCGGCATCCCCGAGGTGCGGGAGGCCGCGGAGGCGGCGCTGCGCGAGACGTCGGCGGCGCTGACCGCGAAGCACGGCCTCCCCGAGGGAGAGCTGGCCGAGTACCGGGCCAAGATCCTCGGTCGGTTCGCCAACCCCCACCTGGTGGACGAGGTCACCCGGGTCGGTCGCGAGCCCATTCGCAAGCTCGGGCGCAACGACCGCTTCATCGGCCCGGCCTCCGACTATGCGCAGTACGTGGGCGGCGTCCCGCAGGCGCTGCTCACCGCCGTCGGCGCCGCGCTGCGGTTCGACGTGCCGGAGGACAGCCAGAGCGTGGAGCTGCTGCGGCTGCTCGACGAGGCCGACCCGTCGGCGATCGTCGAGGAAGTCATGGGAGTCGCGGCCGGCGAGCCGCTGCACGACCCGCTGACCCGGGTCGTGACGGAGGCGCAGCGGGAGCGTGGGGCGTCCGTCTAGCCGCCTACAGGAGCGCTCGAACGTTCGGATCTCCGTCTGGACTGCCTAGCGTCGGAGAATCGAATGAACCGCGGTTGAATCTCCGACGCTGGGTATCCGCCGACGGCCGGCAGCGGCGGCGGTAGCCGGTGGTACGTTTCGCATGTGAGCCGAATCGTGTCGGTGGCGCCGGTGCTCCCCGCCCGGAGCTACAGCCAGGGGGAGATCACCGCTGCGCTGCTCGCGATGATCACCTCCGACCCGGCCCGGCAGCAGGTGATGCGCCGCATCCACGCGTCGTCCGGGGTGCAGACGCGGAGCCTCGTGATGCCGCTGGAGCGGTACAGCTCGCTCGCGTCGTTCCAGGAGTCGAACGACTACTTCATCGCGGAGGGCACGACGCTCGCCGAGACCGCCGTGACGGCGGCCCTCGCCTCCGCGGGGCTCGAGCCCGCCGACATCGACTTCCTGCTGTTCACCTCGGTGACCGGGATCGCCGCGCCCTCCATCGACGCGCAGCTGGTCTCGCGCCTCGGGCTGCGCCCCGACGTGAAGCGCCTCCCCAGCTTCGGCCTCGGCTGCGTCGCGGGAGCGGCCGGCATCGCCCGGGTCAACGACTACCTCGCCGGGCATCCGGACGAGGTCGCGGTGCTGCTCTCGGTCGAGCTCTGCTCGCTGACCGTGCAGGCGAGCGACGATTCGATGGCGAACATCGTGGCGAGCGGCCTGTTCGGCGACGGGGCGGCCGCCGTGGTCATGGTGGGCGACGCCCGCGCCGAACAGTTGGGTCTTCCCGGCCCCGACGTGGTCGACAGCCGCAGCCACATCTACCCCGACACCGCCGACGTGATCGGCTGGGACATCGGCGGCACCGGCTTCCGCATCGTGCTCAGCGCCGGCGTCCCCGAGGTGATCGAGCGGAACTTCGCCGGCGACGCCCGCGGCATCCTGGCCGCCCACGGGCTCGGTGTGGGCGACGTTGGGGCGTGGGCGGCGCATCCGGGCGGCCCCAAGGTGCTCGAGGCGTTCTCGCAGGCGCTCGACCTGCCGGACGGAGCCCTCGACGCGAGCTGGCGCTCGCTGGCGAACGTAGGCAACCTCTCGTCGGCCGCCGTGCTGCACGTGCTGGCGGAGCAGCTGGATGCGTACCCGCCCGACACGGTCGGCCTGCTGTTCGCGCTCGGCCCGGGCGTCACGAGCGAGCTGGTGCTCCTGCGCTGGGCCGACGGCACGGCGCGCTCCTCCGCTCCCAGCGCCGAGCCTCACGCGGTCTCCGCGACCCTGCCGCCGGCGGCCATGATCGAGCCGACGCTGTGAGCGCACGGAAAGGCGGAGCGGGCTCGTGATCTGGTACACGCTGCTCGTGCTCGCCACCGGCGGCGAGCGGATCGCCGAACTGATCGTGTCGACGCGCAACGCGAAGTGGTCGTTCGCGCGCGGCGGGGTCGAGTTCGGCCGCGGGCACTTCCCGCCCATGGTCGCCCTGCACACCGGGCTGCTGCTCGCCTGCCTGGCGGAGGTGTGGCTGCTCCACCGGCCGTTCCTGCCGTGGCTGGGCTGGCCGATGCTCGCGCTCGTGCTCGCCAGCCAGGCGCTGCGGTGGTGGTGCATCGGCACGCTCGGCCCACGCTGGAACACGCGTGTCATCGTGGTACGCGACCTGCCACTGGTGGCGCGCGGACCGTATCGCTGGCTGAAGCACCCGAACTACGTCGCCGTGGTCGTGGAGGGGTTCGCCCTCCCGCTGGTGTACACGGGCTGGATCACGGCCCTGGCGTTCACGGTGCTGAACGCCTGGCTGCTCGCGGTGCGCATCCGCTGCGAGAACCGGGCGCTCGCGACCGTGCTCCCGGCCGACGCCCGCGCATGAACCCGCAGGTCGTCGTGGTGGGCGGTGGACCCATCGGGCTCGCCTGCGCGATCGAGGCGCGCGTGGACGGCATGGACGTCGTGCTCGTCGAGCCGCGCGTCGGCCCCATCGACAAGGCGTGCGGCGAGGGGCTCATGCCGGGCGCGCTCGCGGCGCTGCACCGCATCGGCGTCGACCCGCCCGGCCGCCGGCTGGACGGCATCGCGTACATCGACGCGGCATCCCGTGTCGAGCACCGCTTCGCGGACCGGCCCGGCCGCGGCGTGCGGCGGACCGTGCTCCACCAGGCGCTGGCGGAGCGGGCGGCGGAGCTGGGCGCGGACCGCGTCCACGCCAAGGTCACCGGGCTGCGGCAGAGCCGGGACGGCGTCGAGCTCGCGCTCAGCACCGGGGACACGCTGCGCGCGCCGTGGGTGATCGCCGCGGACGGCCTCCACTCGCCCGTGCGCCGGATGCTCGGGCTCGACGGCCGCGCGCAGCCGGGAACGCGCCGGCGCTTCGGGCTGCGGAAGCACTTCGCGATCGAACCGTGGACGTCGCTGGTGGAGGTGCACTGGGCGGCCGGGGCGGAGGCGTACGTGACGCCGGTGGACGAGCGGACCGTCGGCGTCGCCGTGCTCGGCGCCCGGCCGCTCGACGTGGACGCGGTCGTCGCCGGCATCCCGGAACTCGCCTCGCGGCTCGCCGGCGTCGCCGCGGTCACCGACCCGCGCGGGGCCGGACCGCTGCTGCAGCGGGCGCGATCGCGGGCGTCGGGGCGGGTGCTTCTGGCGGGCGACGCCTCCGGCTACGTGGACGCGCTGACGGGCGAGGGGATGCGGGTGGGCTTCGCGCAGGCGCGCTCGGCGATCGCCGCGGTGCGCGCGGGCGACACCGAGCAGTACGAGCGGGCCTGGCGGGCGACGACGCGGGACTTCCGGATGGTGACGTCGGCGCTCGTCGTGGCCGCGCGCTCCCGGTTCCGGCCGCGCATCGTTCCGACGGCGGCCAGGCGGCCGGACCTGTTCGGCTCGATCGTGGAGCGGCTGTCTCACTGACGCGCGTCGGCGTGCTCGCGAGGCACAAATGCTTGCATACTCGGGCATTTAAAGCGTGTATAGCACCTGTGATAGTGGTCTCGGAGAGGGTGGAACGCTTAGTATGTGTCCCAACACCAGATTTCACTCCGAAAGGCGCGACATGGAAGGACCCGTCCCGACCCCGACCGATGGCCCCGCGACCCCAGCGAACGCCGCGAGCCCGGCCCGCCCTCAACGCCCGGTGAAGAAGAGGACGACGGTCACCTTCTATATCACCGAGGCGATGCGCAACAGGGCGCGTGCCGCCTACCGCCAGACATCCTTCGACGAACGCGACAGCAGCTGGTCGGAGATGCTCACCAAGGCCCTGCTCGCCGAGGTCCAGCGCCGCGAGGCCGAGTACAACGGGGGCCGCGTCTTCGTCGGCAACGAGGAGCCGCTGACGCCGGGACGGCCGATCGGGTTCTAGCGGGGGCGACGGAGCGGGGGCATCGGGTTCTGGCCGAGGGCGACCGAGCAGGGGCATCGGGTTCTAGCCGAGGGCGCCGGAGCAGGGAATCGTGGTTTGGCGCGGCGCGCCGGGATGGCCGGGTGGTCCTAGCGGCCGCCGGGACAGCCAGGTCGGTTCTAGCCTGTCCGCCACGGCCGGGTGGCTTCGAGAAGCGGATCCGATCGCCGCGGCGTCGCGCCGTGCGGGCCGCCGGACATGACGAGTTCCCGGCACGCCGGCGGCTGGGGAGGAGCCGACGTGCCGGGAAGTCGATGCACGGTCAGTGCAGCTGGTGCCGCCGGCCGCGGTTCGCCGCGATGAGGGCGATCATCACTCCGAGGAGCGCGAGCAGGGCGCCGAGCGCGCCCAGCCAGAGCTCGTCGGAGCCGGTCGAGGCCAGCATGCGGGCCGAAGACCCGATGCCCGAGGCGACCATCGAGGCCGCACCGAGGCCGGCCGCCACGGTGGTGGCAGGGCCGGAGGGCGTGGCCGGGACGGTCGGGTTCGTCGGGGTGGTCGGCGTCGTCGGGGTGGTCGGCGTCGTCGGCGTGGTCGGCGTCGTCGGCGTCGTCGACGAGCCGGTGGTGTCGGCGTCGCCCACGATGCTGATCGCGTTGCCGCCGATGGTCACCGGCACACCCACGTCGATCGGCAGCCCGATCCCGTCGAGGAGTCCCCCGCCGGTGCTGCCGGAGCCGCCACCCGCAGTGGAGCCGCCGGTCTCCGGCGCCGTGGTGGAGGAACCGCTCGACGTGGCGTCCCCGATCACCGACACGGCGTTGCCGCCAGCCGTCACCGGGACGCCGGCACTGATGGGAGCCTGGATGCCGGAGAGCAGACCACCACCCGAGCCGGAGCCCGAGGCCGCCGTCGTGTCACCGGCGGCCGGGGCCGCCACAGCCGAGCCCGAGGTGGTCGCGTCGCCGAGAACCGACACCGCGTTGCCGCCGGCCGTCACCGGGACACCCGCGTTCACCGGCGCGGCGACACCCGAGAGCAGGCCGCCGGAGCCGGAGCCCGCGGTCGCCGTCGTGTCACCCCCGGCCGGCGCGGCCGCGTGCGAACCGGAGGTCGACGCGTCACCGAGCAGCGAGACGGCATTGCCGCCCGCCGTCACGGGGACCGCGGCCCCGATCGGCGCCTGGATGCCGGAGAGCACCCCGCCATTCGAGCCGGAGCCCGTCGTCGCCGTGGTGTCACCGGCGGCCGGAGCCGCCACATTCGAACCGGAGGTCGACGCATCACCGAGCACCGAGACGGCGTTGCCACCCGCCGTCAGCGGAACCGCCGCGCCGACCGGCGCAGCAACACCCGACAGCAGGCCGCCACCCGAACTGGAGCCCGAGGTCGCCGTCGTGTCACCGGCCGCCGGAGCAGCCACAGCCGAACCCGACGTCGATGCATCACCCAGCACCGACACCGCGTTGCCGCCCGCCGTCACCGGAACCGCCGCGCCGACCGGCGCAGCAACACCCGACAGCAGACCGCCACCCGAACCGGAGCCCGAGGTCGCCGTCGTGTCACCATCGGCCGGAGCCGCCACATCCGAACCTGAGGTCGACGCGTCACCGAGCACCGACACCGCGTTGCCACCCGCCGTCACCGGAACCGCCGCACCGACCGGAGCCTGCACATCCGAGAGCAGGGCGCCGTCGGAGCCCGACGACGTCGCCGACGTGCTACCGCCGGTCGAACCCGACGACGTGTCGGCGCCAGTCGACGTGGCGTCGCCCAGCACGGAGACGGCGTTGCCGCCCGCGGTCACCGGGACGTCCACCGAGACGGGCGCCTGGATGCCGGAGGCCGTGCCGTCGGAGCCGCCCGACGTCGCGGACGCCCCGCCGCCGGAGCCCGAACCCGGCGTGGCCGACGCGTCGGCGCTGGAGGCGTCGCCGGCGACGCTGATCGCGTTGCCCGAGACCGTCACCGGGACGCTGAGGTCGACCGCCGTCTGGTCGCCGGTGAGCACACCGCCGAGGGAGTCGGGCGAGATCGATACCGACGGTGCCGGTGCCGGCGGGGTCTGGGTCGTGGAGCCGGAGCTCGTCGAGTCGCCGACGAGCGAGATGCCGTTGCCCGACAGCGAGACGGGGACGGTTGCGCTGACGACCGCCTGGTCGCCGCTGGCGGTGCCGGAGCTGCCGGGGGTCTCGGCCGCGTTCGCCGCGGCCGTCCCGGCGAGCCACAGGCCGCCGACGCAGAGGGTGAACCACAGCCCTCTGGAGACGTACTTGTTCATGGATCAGCCTTTCGAAAGAGTGTGAACCCGGGCACACGGGTGCCGGGCATCGGTCACGTGCTGCCGCGAAGGCAGCCGCGACCCACTCAGTCGGGGCTGATGTCGTGGTCGGCGACGGGGCTCGCGGGGACGGAGTCGTCCGCGGGCGCGCCGCTCAGCCCGCTCCGCGCGGAGGCGGGCAGGAGGAAACCGTCCGGCGTGGCGGCGGCACCGGGCACAGTGGCCCCAGGACCCCCGCCGCCGGACGAGCCGGAGGAGCCGCCGGCGGGCAGACTCCCGCCCGGCAGACCACCGCCGGGAAGGCCAGTGGGGCCGCCGTCACCCGGCCGAGGCAGGGCGGCGCCGGGCACACCGGGGACGCCGAGCGGCCGGAAAGACATGGCCGACACCGCAAAGATCGCGGCCCCGGTCGAAGCGGGCGCTCCCGCAGAGAAGCGGGCGTCGAGAGACGCGACGGGTCCCGCAGCCAGCGGCGACGCCGGCCCCTCCGAGGCGGAGGAACCCGGCGCCGAGGGCGGCTGCGGGGAGTCGACGGCCGGCGTCAGCGGCGCGACCGCCGTGTCGACGGCGCCCGCCGTGTCCGACAGCACCTGGTCCACAGCGCCGGTCACCGGCTGCGTGACCGCGGTCACGGGGGCCGGCGGGAGCACATCCCGAACGACCGGCACCTGCGCCACCACCTGGTCCACCGTGGATGCGACCGGCGCGACGACACTCGTGACCGGCGCCTGCTCGACGACCTGGTCGACGGTGTGCGTCACGGGCGTCACCACGGCCGAGACCACCTGCTGCACGGGCGCCGGAAGCGCGGGGGCGACGGCCGCGGTCACCGAGCCGACCGCTTCGCCGGCCTGGCCGACGACGTTCGACACGGCGCCGCTGACCACGCCGGGAGGCGGCGCCGGTTCTGCGGCCGAGGCCGACGAACCGCCGGCGAGGAAGCCGAGGACGGTCAGTCCGGCGCCGGCGATCAGTGATCCGATCAGCACGCGCGCAGGGGTGAGAAGGCGGTTGCGCTGAGCTTCGGGCTGCACATCCGTCATACGATCACCCCCTGACCGTTCGAGATGCGAGCGAATGTACTCCCTGTTCTAGTGGACTGGAAGAGTTTCTTTTTCCGAGTTCTGCGCGGGACTGTCCGTGGGGCGGCCACGCCGACGGCCGGCGACGGATGCCACAGCAACCACGGCCAGCGCGCCGACGGTCATCGCCGCCCCCACCCACAGGGGCGACCGGTAGCCCAGTCCGGCGGCGATGGTGAGGCCGCCCAGCCACGCGCCGAGCGCGTTGCCGAGGTTGAACGCGGCGATGTTGGCGCCGGAGGCGAGGGTCGGCGCGTGCGACGCGTACGAGAGCACGCGCAGCTGGAGGGCGGGGACGGTGGCGAAACCGAAGGCTCCCATCAGCACGAGCGCGATGACGGCCCCGACGGGCATCCCGGCGACCAGTGCGAACGCGGCGAGCACTACGGCGAGTGCGGCGAGCAGCCAGAGCAGCGTCCCGTCGATGGAGCGGTCGGCGAGGCGTCCTCCCACCCAGTTGCCCGCGAACAGGCCGAGGCCGAACAGGATGAGCAGCCACGGCACCGCGGCCGCCGGGAAGCCCGAGACGCCGGTGAGGGTGAACGCGATGTAGGTGAAGGCGCCGAACATGCCGCCGAACCCGAGCACGGTCGCCGCCAGCGACAGCCACACCTGACCGGAGCGGAACGCGGAGAGCTCGCCGCGCAGGCCGGCGTCCGACCGCTCCCCCGCCGCTCGCGGCACGAGCACGGCGACCCCGACCAGCGCCAGGACGCCGATGACCGTGATCGCCCAGAAGGTGGACCGCCAGCCGAGCGCCTGGCCGAGCAGCGTCCCGAACGGCACACCGAGCACGTTCGCCGCGGTCAGGCCGGTGAACATGACAGCGATGGCCCTGGCCTGCCGCTCCGGCGCGACGAGGCTCGCGGCCACGACCGAGCCGATGCCGAAGAAGGCGCCGTGGCAGAGGGCGGCGAGCACGCGGCCGGCAAGCATGACGCCGTAGTCGGGGGCGAGCGCCGAGAGCAGGTTGCCCGCGATGAAGAGCACCATGAGTCCGAGCAGCGCCGCCTTGCGCGGGAGCCGGGTCGCCGCGGCGGTGAGGCCGAGCGCGCCGACGACCACGGCCAGCGCATAGCCCGAGATCAGCCACCCGGCCGCGGCCTCGTCGACGTGGAAGTCGGCGGCCACCTCCGGTAGCAGTCCGGCGATCACGAACTCGGTCAGGCCGATGCCGAACCCTCCGAGAGCGAGGGCGATCAGGCCAGCAGGCATGGGTGTTCTCCTTGGATGGGGGCGGTGCGCTACTCTGTTAGTTGCAGACGCGCCATAAATACTTGCACGTGCAACTATCTGGCGCAACCGAGGCACGGAAGAGAGACGCACATGGGCATCGCCGACGACGCCGTCGAGGTGCGAGCGCACGGCTGGCGCACGCTGGCGGCACTGCACGGCTACATCGAGGCGGAGCTCGAACGCGACCTCAGCCGCGACGTCCAGCTCTCGGTCGTGGAGTACACGGTGCTCGACGCTCTCGCCCGCCAGAACGGCTGGCACATGCGGATGCAGCAGCTGGCCCGCGCGAGCGCACTCAGCCCGAGCGCCACCACGCGCCTGGTGAACCGTCTCGAGGAGCGCGACCTGCTCACCCGCGTGCTGTGCGAGGACGACAGGCGCGGCATCTACACGGAGCTCACCGCGTCGGGCCACCGCCTGCTCGACGCCGCCCGGCCGGTGCACGACGCGGCGCTCAGCCGGGCGCTCGACGGGGCCAGGGCGGTCCCGGAGCTCGCCCCGCTGGTCGACGCCCTCCCGGAGCTGACCGCCCAGCCGGCCTGAGCATCAGCGCAGCACTTCGACCAACGCGACCCGCGAGAAGAGCACGGTGGTGACGATCGCGAGGATGGTGGCCACCGCGACGAAGACGAGCCCCACCGGCGACGGCACGTCCATGCGGCCCAGCGTAGCGGCGCGTCACTCGCAGGGCGTATAACGGGGGCATGGCGGACGCGATCACCAACTGGATCGACCTCTACCGGCGCGCGTGGGAGAGCAACGACCCCGACGACATCCGGGCGCTGTTCACCGAGGACGCGAGCTACCGCACGGAGCCGTTCGCCGAGCCCTGGGACGGCCACGACGAGATCGTCGAGGGCTGGCTGGACGCCCAGGACGATCCGGGCGCCGCCACCTTCGAGTGGCGGGTGCTCGGCCAGGACGGCCCGGTGTGGTTCGTCGAGGGCGTGACCGACTACCGCGACGGCCCGATCTACAGCAACCTCTGGGTGGTGCGCCTGGCCGACGACGGCCGCGCGGAGGAGTTCACCGAGTGGTGGATGGAGCAGGAGCCCGACCAGGGCTGAGGGCGCCGGTCAGTCCAGTTGCCCCAGCCACAGGCCGAGCCCGGCCGCGGCGAGCGCGAGCACGAGCATCGCGACGCCGTTCATCAGCGCCGCACGGTACCGGCGCTGCTGGGCCAGCCGCACGGTCTCGTAGCTCGCCGTGCTGAACGTGGTGTACCCGCCGAGGAAGCCCGTCCCGAGCACAGCGCGCCACTCCGGCGGCAGGCCGTGGGCCAGCGCGAGCCCGGTGACCAGCCCGAGCAGGAACGACCCGGTCACGTTGATGACCGTGGTCCCGAGCGGGAAGGCGACCCGCACCCTGGCGCGCAGCACGCCGTCGAGCACGAACCGGGCGACCGCGCCGACGCCTCCGGCAAGGCCGACGGCGACCACGAGCAGCACGGTCACCGTGGCCCCCTCCCGGCCTGGCGGCGCGCGATGGCCGAGGCCAGCGCGATCCCGGCGACCGACGCCACCGCACCGACGACGATCGTGGCGGCGGCGTAGAGGATGCTGAGGCCGACGCTCTGGGCGGCGATCAGCCCGTCCGTGTCGACCGCGAGCGAGCTGTAGGTCGTGTAGCCGCCGAGGATGCCGGTGCCGACGAACAGCCGCAGGTCGCGGCGGCCGCCCTCGTCCGGTCCGCGCAACGCGAGCGCCTGCAGCAGCCAGCCGAGCACGAAGGCGCCGGTGACGTTGATCAGGAAGGTGATGAGCGGGACGCCGCCGACCGGTGGGACCGTCAGCGTCAGCAGGTACCGCACGGCGGCGCCGAGCGACCCGCCCGCGAAGACGAGCAGGATGGAACGCCAGCGCAGATGCAGCGGCGCCGGTGCGCGACCGGTCGGCACTAGCTCTGCGGCTCTTCCCACGGGAACTTCTGGGCTCCCGGGATCGGGTTCAGCGGCACGACGATCACCGGCCGGTGCTGCCGGTGCGCGAGGTGTACGGCGACCGAGCCGTTGAAGAACTCCCGCACGCTGCCGCGCAGGCCCGCCTCCCGCGTGCCGACGACGATGTAGCGGGCGTCCAGGTCGTCCGCCAGCCGCGCAAGCGACCACGCCGGGTCGCCCGCCAGCTGCTGCAAGGAGTACGGGATGCCGCGGCCGTCGAGCGCGCCGCGGATGTGCGCCTCGAGGTCCGGGTCGAACTTCTCCTCCTCGGTCTCCGGCAGGTCGGGGTCGTACGGCAGGGCGACCACGGTGCCGTCGACGTAGCTGGAGACGAGGTAGCGGTCGGGGTCGACGTTCGCGCACACCAGCGGCAGGTCGAGATCGTCGGCGAGACGTGCGGCCTCCTCGAGCACCGCGACCGGCTGTCCGGGGACCACCGCCGCCAGGATGCCTCCGCGGCCGGCGCGCTCGTTGCCGTTCATGCCCCTAGTGTGCACCATCGCCGGGTTCACTCGTGCCGTGCCGTGGGGTACGTTCGGGCCTACAGCGTCTGAAGGGAGCCCGAACCGATGGCCGACAAGCCACCGCTGCCGCGGGAGCGCCGCCGCACCACCCGTGGACTCCATCCGCTGCCGGAACTGACCAAGGATCTGGTCTCCCAGCTGCGCCGTCTCGTGGCCACCGAGCTCGCCCTGTTCAAGGCGGAGATGGCCGCGAAGGCGAAGGCGGCGGGGGTCGGCGCCGGCCTGTTGGTGGGGGCGCTGCTGTTCCTCTTCTTCGCGTTCGGCGTGCTGGTGACCGCCGCCGTGCTCGGGTTCGCGCTCATCCTGCCGGCCTGGCTGTCTGCGCTCATCGTCGCCGGCATCCTCATCGTCATCGCCGTCGTCGCGGGCCTGATCGGCTGGCGCAGCCTCAAGAAGGGGCTGCCCCCGGTGCCGGACGACCTGGGGAGCGAGTTGGGCGCCGACGCGAAGGCGCTGAAGGGAGAGCAGCCGTGACCTCCGAGACGACGCCCTCGGTCAGCAGGCAGGGCCAGCGCCCGGCCGGACGACCGCCGGTGCCGAAGGGCGCCGGCATCAACACCCTCAAGCTCGACCTCGAGGTGACGCGTGACGAGCTCGCGTCCACGCTCGACGACCTGTTCGCCACCTTCAACCTCCGCGTGCAGATCCGGTCGCATCCGACCTTCTTCGCCGGGCTGTTCCTGGCGATCGTGGGCGGCGCCGCCGGCATCGCGGCGCTGCTCGTGCGGAGGCGCGGGCGTGCCGACTGACCAGGGCGGCGTCGGCAGCGATCGGGCCAAGGCGGTCCGCAGGATCGAGGACCGCAGGAGCGAGCCCTGGTACCGGCTGCCGTGGGGCTTCATCCTGAAGCGCACCATGCGCAGCTACTCGACCGACCAGTGCACCGACCTGGCGGCCGGGCTCACCTACTTCGCCGTCCTGTCGCTGTTCCCTGCGCTGCTGGCGCTGGTCAGCCTCCTCGGCATCGTCGGGCAGAGCAAGGCGGGCATCAACGCGCTGTTCGAGATGGCGAACGACCTCGCGCCCGGGCTGACGAACGTGCTGAAGGGCCCGATCCAGAACCTCGCCTCCTCCCCCGCCACCGGCTGGGCGCTCGCGATCGGCATCGTCGGCGCCGTGTGGTCGGCGTCGGGTTACGTCGGGGCGTTCGGGCGGGCGCTGAACCGCGTCTACGGCGTGCGTGAGGGGCGGGGCTTCATCACGCTGCGCCCGGTGCAGCTGGGGGTCACCCTGCTCGCGCTCGTGCTGATCTCGCTGATGGCGCTGCTGCTCGTGATCTCCGGCCCGGTCGCGCAGTTCCTCGGCAGCCTGATCGGGCTGAGCGACGCCTTCCAGACCGCGTGGGACATCCTGCGCTGGCCGGTGGTGGTCGTGGTCGTCGTGCTGCTGGTCGCGGTGCTCTACGCCGCGACCCCGAACATCAAGCACCCGCGCTTCCGTTGGTTGACACCCGGCTCGATCGCGGCGATCGTGGTGCTCGGCGTCGCCTCCGCGTTGTTCGCGTTCTACGTCGGCAACTTCGGGAACTACGACCGCACCTACGGCACCCTCGCCGGGATCATCGTCTTCCTGCTGTGGATCTGGATCGCGAACAACGCGCTGCTGTTCGGCGCCGAGCTCGACTCCGAGGTGGAGCGGGCGCGCGAGCTGGTGGCGGGCATCGAGGCGGACGACGTGCTGCGGCTGCCGCTGAAGTCGGACAAGGCGCTGCTGAAGCAGCGGGAGGCGCACGCCGGCGACATCCTCGCCGCGCGCGAGATCCGCAGGAGGTATCGCGCGGTGGAGCTCAGGGCAGCGCGGAGCGATGCCGCGACCCCAGCGCCGAGGGAGCCTGCGACCGAGGTAACGAAGGCCGCGACTGGGAGCCGTAACCCCCAACGCTAGGCTCGAGGCATGAGCGACCAGCGGCCAGGACACGACCTCCCCGACGGCCGCGGACGCATCGGCCTGCACCGCACCGGCCTCGACCTCGCCGGCAACCCGGACGTCCGGGTGCGGGAGGTCGAGGTGACCTCCGACGGCTGGCACGTGCTGCGGCGCACCACCTTCGACTACCGCGGCCGGGACGGCGCGTGGTCGACGCAGTCGCGCGAGACGTACGACCGCGGCAACGGCGCGACCGTGCTGCTCTACGACCCCGCCGGGCGCACGCTGCTGCTGTCACGGCAGTTCCGCTTCCCGGCCTACGTCAACGGGCACCCGGACGGCATGCTGATCGAGTCGGCGGCCGGGCTGCTCGACGGCGACTCGCCCGAGGAGGCGATCCGCCGGGAGGCCGCGGAGGAGCTGGGCGTGCGGATCGGAGAGCTCACCCACCTGTTCGACCTGTACATGAGCCCGGGGTCGGTGACGGAGCGCGTCCACTTCTACGCAGCGCCGTACGTCCCCGCCGACGTCGAGGGCGGCGGCGGGCTCGTCGAGGAGGGCGAGGAGATCGAGGCGGTCGTCGTGCCATACGACGAGGCGCTCGGGATGGTCGCAGACGGCCGGATCGCCGACGGCAAGACCGTCATCCTCGTCCAGTGGGCGGCGCTCAACCTCTTCGGCTGACGCGGTCCGGGATCAGCCGTAGCGGAGGGCTGGGCCGCTGGACTTGAGGAAGTCGATGTGCAGGTGGTTGCACGTGTCGTCGAACGGCTTGAAGTTGTCGAGGCTCATCGACGCGCGGCAGCCGATCTGGCCGAGGCCGGTGCCGTTGGGGACCAGCGGGTCGAGGATGCGGATGAGCTGCACGGACTTCGCGTCGCCTCCGGTGAGCGGCGAGCCGTTGAGCAGGTAGAAGTCGACAGCGTGGCCCCCGCCGTCGGCGTAGTGCGCGGAGTCGGTGCCCGCTCCCTCGATCTGGCCGGTGCAGCGGCGGTTGATGTCGCTGATGCCGACCTGGTTGAAGTTGTCGAGCGCGATGGAGATGGCCTGCAGCACGCGGTAGTCGACACCGCAGCCCGGCACGGCCTTGCCCTCGGCCAGGTTCGCTATCTCGGGAAGGTGGTTCGGCGTCGAGCCGACGAGCCGACCGGCCGCGACCGCACCCATGATCTGCACCGCGAGCGCCTGGACCGTCGGCGACACGGTCGTGTTCATCGTGGAGTCGAGCGCCTGCGGGCTCTCCTGGATGGCGAGACCGTCGCGGGCGACGACCTGCGTGACCCCGCCGCCGGTGAGGGTCTGAACGGCGAGGGCCGTGCGCGCGGCGCCGACGGTCGATCCCTCTCCGGTCGTCGCGTAGGCGGGGAGGGCGGCGGTGCCGAAGAAGGCGGCGAGCGCCAGCATGACGACGGCGTGGACTCCCCAGCGACGGCGCTCGGTGCGGGCGGGACGCGGCGAACGCGCGGGGCGCTGCGGGCGGGCCGCACGCTGGGCGCGGGGCTTCTCGGCACGCTCCGCGCGGGTCGGCTTGACCACGATCCGCTCGCGCTTGCGCGACCGGGAGCGCTCCTCGGCCTCACGCCGCTCGCGGCGGCTGGCGAAGGTCTGCGTCGCGGTCAGTTCCTCGGCCGTGGTGAACGCGGTGGCCGGATCGTCGGAGAGCTCGGGCCGCTGGTCCACATCCACCACGACGGGTGCCCTGAGAGTGCGGCGAGGCCGCGCTGAGGGAATGGACTGGGGCAAGCTGTTCGTACTTCCTGGGCGAGACGGTCGGGGGGACACGCACCGGGATGGGCGCTGAAGCGTACCGATCATTTCTACCCGATTTCGCCTGGATGTTCCATCAATGCAGACGAATAGATCCCGGTCGGGGGCTCATCCCGCGCGTTCGGGTCACGCAGGGGCCCCCTCCGGGACCGGCGACGGAGGCTCGCTCCGTCGGTGTCGAATCTACGGTTCAGGGCCGAGCCGGACCCTGCGCGGTACGGCTGTTACGACCACGCTCGCAGCACGCGTTCAGGGGATCGCGACGGCGAGCTCGACGCGCCCGGCACGCTCCCGGAGGGCGACCGTTCCGCGCTCGGAGAGCTGCCGGAGACCGATGCCGGGATGGCCGGCGCCGTACTCCCGCGCGCCGAGCGTCCCGCCCGACACGATGACGACGCGCACGCCGTTCGGGTCGCCGGCGCGCAGCTCCAGCCGGACCGGGGCGCCGTTGCCGTGGCGCACGGCGTTCGCGAGTCCCTCGGAGATCGTGTCCGCCACCGCCTCCGCGCGAGCCGGATCCCCGAGCCGGTCCCAGGCGCCCTCCGCCACGCGGACATGGAGGCGGATCGCCGACGACCAGCTGTCGATCAGGGCGCGTACCTGCCCTGCGGGCTCCGGCTCTGGCGACGAGCCGCGCAGCGCCGTCCTGGCGCGATCGACGACCTCCGCGATCCGCTCCGCCGTCTGCGCCGGGTCGGCGTCGGGCGCCGCCGTGAGGGCGAGCGCACCGGCGATCAGCTCCGACTGCACGCCGGCGTGGAGCAGCCGGGCCAGCGATCCGCGCTCGCGCTCGTAGTCCGCGCGGATGCGCGCCGCCGCCGCAACGCTCGCCTGGACGGCCGTCTCGAGTTCCGCCTGGTCGAGGCGGAGCCGGGTCGTCAGGGAGGCGACGAAGGCGATCCCCAGCGCGATGATCGGGTACATGACGGCCTGGAACCAGACCGAGTCGGGCACGGCGCCGATGAGCAGCAGGACGCCCGTGTCGACGATCGACAGCACCACGCCCGTCGCGACGTAGAGAACGACGAGCACGATCAGCCGGGGCGCCGCGCCGCGCGGAAGGGGAAGGCGCGCGATGATCGCGTTCGCCGCGACCAGCACGAGCAGGCCGACCGCGACCGGCAGCAGGCTCTCCGTGCCGAACAGGGTGATCCCGTACGGCACCACGAGCAGCGAGAACAGCGCGGCGGTCAGGAGGGGCGGCGCGGCCCGCATCCCGCCGATCACCGCCGCGGACCATTCGCGTCGGCGGAGCACGTCCGGCTCGGGCGCCGGATCGGGGTCGCCGTCGTCGAAGACGCGGTGGCTGGCCGGTCGGACCACGTCCTCCGCGACCGCGCGGAGCAGCCGGGCGGCCTCCGGCGCCTGCATCCGGTTCGTGGCAGCGGCGTCCGCCGCCGCCTCCAACGCGGCGACCACCCCGTCGACCGCGGTCGACCGGAGCGTCTGCAACCGCTCTGCGGCGCGGGCCGCGTCGTGCTCCGACGCGCGCTGGGCGGCGCGCAGCCGGCGGAAGACGCCGCGGTGCTCGCGGACGAGGTCGACGCCGATCGCGATGAGCGAGAGCACGACGACGAGGCTCACGACGTTGATCGCGATCCGACCGGCGAGGTCGCCCGCCTCCACGGGGATGCCGAGCAGGCCGCCCGCCTCGAGGAACAGCAGCGGCCGGGCGGCCCCGATGACCGCGTAGATCGCGAGCACCGCCAACGCGCGCCCACGCGCGGGCGCGACTCGGAGCACGGCGACGCCGGCCAGCAGCATCCCACCCAGGATGGCGTGCTGCAGCCCGGCGACCGCGAGCACCGCAGCGGGCCCTCCCGTCACGTACTGCTGCCCCGACATCACCGTGAGCGCGAACGGGAGGGTGATCAGCCAGCTCCACCAGGTGATGGCGGCAGGGCCGTGGACGCGCGCCAGCGAGCGACGGAAGTTCGCCCAGGCCACCGGGTCAGAGCCCCGTCGTCGGGTCGCCGAACGTCGTCGTGTAGAGCGTCGCGGCCGCCACCCGCGGGGTCGTCTGCTCGGCGCCGGACAGCTCGAGGGCGGCGAAGACGCGCTCGACGGCCTTCTCGACGGCGCGCACGGAGACGCTGCGCCGGCGGGCGATCTCGGCGTTGGAGAGTCCGGCCGCGAGCAGCCGGGTCGTCTCCAGCTGCGCGGGGGTGAGCCGGAGCAGTCTTGCCTGCGCGATGGAGGTCGCCTGGTCGCGGGCGACCGGACGGTCGGCCAGCACCGCCTCCGCCGCGTCGACCAGCTCGTCGACGGACTCGATCGCGCCCTTGTTCACGAACGAGGCGCCGGCGACCGTGCTGCGCGCCTGGGCGGCCGCGGCCTCGCGGGAGAGGTTGCTGAGGAAGAGCACCGCGACATGCGGCGCCTTCTGCCGCAGGATGGTCGCCAGCTCGACCCCGTTCGGCCGCTCTCCCAGATCGATGTCGGTGACGAGCAGGTCGGGGTCGAAGGCGCCGGCCTGCTCCAGCGCATCCCGCGTGGACCCCGCGGTGGCGATCTCGAAACCGCGCTGCCGGAAGGCGTCGGCGACGAGCGAGCGCATCAGGGCGTGGTCTTCGACCACCAGGACCCTCCGCCGCCACGCACCCACCGCCATGGGCACAGGATAACGCGGCGTGTCGCCCTGATCCGGCCGGCCGGCCACCCCCGTTGTGGGTTCCGTAGACTGGTCGCGAACGCCGCCGACACGAGAGGGATGCGCATGGGATCGAGGTGGGCACGCCTCGCACGCGGGACGCTCGCCTCCGGCACCGCCATCCTCGTGGCCGCGCTGTTCCACGTCGCCGGCGGCGGGGCCGCGCCCGGTGCGGTGCCGCTCGCTCTCAGCATGGCGTTCGCGACCCTCGCCTCCGTGGCGCTCACCGCACGCCGCCTGTCGCTCTGGCGGCTGACGCTCGCGGTCGCCCTCAGCCAGTTCCTCTTCCACGCGCTGTTCAGCCTCGGCGACTCGACCGCGAGGTTCAGCGCGGAGGGCGGGATGTCGCATCTCCACGCCGGCGCGCACCTGACGATGACGTTCGGAGGGATGCCCGCGGCCCACGGCTCGGAGCTCAGCCCGTCGATGTGGGCAACGCACGCCACGGCCGTGCTCGTCACGGTCGTCGCCCTCCGCTTCGGCGAGCAGGCCTTCTGGGGCCTGTTCCGCACGGCCCGCGTGCGCGTCGTGCGGGCCGCCGACCGGCTGGTGGTCGTGCCCGTCCCCGTGGTCGCCGCCTCCTCCGTGCCGACGACCACCGAGCCGGCGCGCCTGCGCGACCTGGGCCTGCCGCTGGCGCGCCTGCGGCATCGCGGACCGCCGCTGGTCGCCCGCGCGCTCTGACGGCTCCCGGAGGCTCCGGGACGTCGTCGTGCGCGCATGCGCTCACCGACGTTCCGACCTTGCTAAGGGAAACCATGAAGAAGACAACCTTCGCCGCGTCCGTCGCGGCGGCCTCCACCGCTCTGCTGCTGCTCGGCGCGCCCCTCGCGGCCAGCGCGCACGTCCACGTCGACCCCGACCAGGCTCAGCCGGGCAGCTACACCAACCTCACCTTCAAGGTGCCGACCGAGTCGGCCACCGCGGGCACGGTGAAGCTCGTCGTCGACCTGCCGACCACGACGCCGTTCACCTCCGTCAGCTACCTCCCCCTCGCCGGATGGACGACCACGGTCGACACCGAGAAGCTCGCGAAGCCCGTGAAGACCGACGACGGCACCATCACCGAGGCCCCGATCCGGGTCACCTGGACCGCGGACAGCGGCGTGCAGATCGCGCCTGGCCAGTTCCAGGAGTTCACGGTGTCGGCCGGCGCCGTGCCGAAGACCGGGTCGGTCGTGCTGCCGACGCACCAGTTCTACTCCGACGGCACCGTGGTGGACTGGGACCAGCCCACGCCCGCCTCCGGGAAGGAGCCCGAGCACCCGGCCCCGACGCTGTACATCGAGGACCCCGCGCCCGCAGAGGACGGCGGGACGCCGCTCGTCGCGAGCGCGGAGCCGCGACCCGAGGCCGCGGGCGCGGGGACGACCGCCACGGTCGTCTCCATCGCGGTGGGCGTCGGCGGGCTCGCGCTCGGCGCGATCGCCCTGGTGATCGCGGTGTTCGCACTGACCCGGGTGGGCCGGCAGGGCCAGCGTAAGGTGCAGGGATGAGGACAGGACTGCTGGCCGCCGCCGCCGGTGTCGCCGCGGCCGCCGCGCTCGCACTGCTGCCCGCGGCCGCAGCCGACGCGCACGACTACCTCGTGGGCAGCGACCCCGCCGCGAACGCGACGGTGACGACGCCGCTCGACACGGTGACCCTGACGTTCAACGACCGCGTCCTCGACCTCTCGGGCACAGGCTCCACGAACCTGCTCACCGTCACCGGCCCCGGCACGGGGACGACGCACTTCGAGACCGGCTGCGCCACCGTCGCCGACACGAGGGTGAGCACGCCGGTGGCGCTCGGCGACGCGGGCGACTACACGGTCACGTACCAGATCGTGTCGGCCGACGGGCACACGGTCTCGTCGTCGTACACCTTCGCCTACCGGCCGCCGGCCGGCACGACCGCGGCCAAGGGGTCGGCGACGAGCCCGTGCCGCGCGGACGGTTCCGGAGGCTCGGCCGGCCCCGGCGCCACCACCGGTCCCGGCTCGACCGCCGAGCCGACCGCCGCCGCTTCGACGCCACAGCCGACGGCCGCCTCGAACGGCACCGACCTCGGACTGGTCATCGGCATCGCGATCGCCATCGTCGTGCTCGCGATCGTCGGGGTGGTCATCGTCGTCGTGACCGCGCGGCGGAAGCCGCCGGCCGCGGGCGAGGGCGAAGGCGACTGACCCGGTCGTCGCGGTCCGTCACATCCACCCGCGCGGAAGCAGAGTGGACGTGACGGACCGCGGCGGTCGCGCGACGCAGGGGCTATCCTCGCCCCGGCCGCTGGCGTAGCGTTCGCGCATGGCCAGACAGAGCACCGACGAGCAGACCGCGGACTTCCCGGACATCGTGCCGGAGGACCAGATGGATCCCGACATCGTCCCTGCGCCCCAACCGGTGCCGGACGACATCGACGACTCCGACGAGGAGGACGGGCGGCTCTGACCCGCGCGTTCTGAGAGCGCATAGGGCCGACGCCTACCCACGGTTGAGCCCGCGTCCAGTCTCGTGGGGCAGGGTGAGACCGTGGAGACCGTGGTGGACGTCGTGCTCGTGGTGCTCGCCGTCCTCGCGGTGATCGCCGGCTGGAGCAAGGGCGCCATCCGCTCGGCCGGCACCCTGGTCGGCCTCGGGCTCGGCCTCTGGCTGGGCCTCACCCTCGCGCCGATCGTGGTCGGCTGGTTCGCCGCCAGCGGCTTCGGGGCGGCGCTGCAGCGATCGGTGGTCGCCGGGGTGGTCATCCTCATCTGCGCGGCGGTGGTCTACGCGATCGCGGGAGCCGTCGCCGGCATCATCGGCAGGGTGCTGCGGCACGGGCCGATCCGTTGGGTCGACTCGCTCATCGGCTCGGTCCTCGGCCTGCTCACCTGGGCGGTCGTCGTCTGGCTGCTCGCCGGGTTCGCCATGGCCACGAGCCTGGCCACGGTCGTCCAGGCGGCCAGCTCGTCGCGCGTGGTCGCGACCCTCAACGGCATCGCGCCGCTTCCGCCGTCGACCGTGCTCGGCGCGGTGGACGACGCCCTCGCGGGGGCCGGGCTCCCCAAGGTCTTCGAGGGCGGCGAGACGATCAAGTCCGTCCCGGCCCCCGACGGGTCGGTGCCGGCCTCCGTCGCCAAGGCGCAGGAGTCCGTCGTCACCGTTCTCGCGACGAAGCCCGCCTGCGGGGTCGACTCCGAGGGCAGCGGCTGGGTGGTGCAGCGGGGTCGCGTCGTCACCAACGCGCACGTGGTCGCCGGTGCCTCCTCCGTCGTGGTCCGCGAGTCCGGCAACACCTCCGTCGAGCGCGCGACCCTCGTGGCATTCGACCCGTCCCGCGACCTGGCCGTGCTCGACGTGACCGACCTGGACGCCCCCGCCCTCGACATCGGGCCCGACCTCACGGCCGGCTCCGCCGCCTGGGCCGCCGGCTACCCGGGCGACGGCCCCTTCACGATCTCCCCGCAGCGCGTGCGCGACCGCATCACCGCCCGCGGCACCGACATCTACCAGAGCGGCTCCGTCGAGCGCGACATCTACTCGCTGCGCGGCGTCGTCCGCCCCGGCAACTCGGGCGGCCCACTGCTCGACGCGAACGGCGACGTCGCGGGAGTGGTCTTCGCCAGGAGCGCCACGGACCCGGAGACCGGCTACGCGCTGACCCTCGCCGAGCTGCGGCCCGTGCTGTCGTCGGTGGGCTCCGCCCCCATCAGCTCGGGAGCGTGCACCGCGGGGTGACGGGCGCTGGAACCCGGACCGGCCACGTGATTGGCTTGGTGGCATGAAGGCTGTCACCTACTCCGCCACCGGCGACTCGAGCGTCCTCACCCTCGGCGAGCGCGAGGAGCCGCACGCCGGCCCCGGCGAGGTGCGCGTGCGCATCCACGTCTCCGGGGTGAACCCGACCGACTGGAAGGCGCGCCGCGGCAGCGGTCCGGCCGAACTGCCGCGGCCGCAGGTGCCGAACCAGGACGGCGCCGGCATGGTCGACGAGGTCGGCGACGGCGTCACCGGCTTCCGCGAGGGCGACCGGGTGTGGGTCTGGGACGCGGCCTACCAGCGGCCCGACGGCACCGCGCAGGAGCTCGTCGTGCTGCCAGAGCGGCTGGTGGTCGCGCTTCCCGACGGCGTGAGCTTCGACGAGGGCGCGTCGTTCGGCATCCCCGCCCTGACGGCGCACCGTGCGCTGACGTCGTACGAGCATGCGCCGACGGAGCTCTCCCCCGGTTCGCTCGACGGCCGGACGGTGCTGGTCGCGGGAGGCGCTGGCGCGGTCGGGCACGCCGCGATCCAGCTGGCGGTGTGGGCCGGGGCGACCGTGATCGCGACGGTCAGCAGCCACGAGAAGGCCGAGCTGGCCCGCGCTGCCGGAGCCCACCACGTGGTGAACTACACCGACCCGGACACCGCGGAGGCCATCGGCGCGCTCGCCCCGCGCGGCGTCGACATCATCGTCGAGGTGAACGTGATCGCGAACGCCGAGCTCGACGTGAAGGTCGCGGGCGCCAACGCGACTATCGCCAGCTACGCGAACGCGCCGGACCAGGACGAGGTGACCATCCCGGTGCGCCCGAGCATGTCGAAGAACCTGCGCTGGCAGTTCGTGCTCACCTACACCGTCGCACCGGAGTCGAAGGAGGCGGCGGTGCGCGCGGTGTCCGCCGCCGCGGCCGCCGGCGCCCTCAAGGTCGGAGCCGAGAACGGCCTCCCGATCACCCGGTTCCCACTGGAGCAGACGGCAGAAGCCCACGACGCCGTCGAGGACGGCGCCGTGGGCAAGGTGCTCATCGACGTGCTCTGAGCGCCTGAACGACCAGGGCCACGAGCGCGGCGGCGGCGATGGCGGCGGAGTAGCCGAGCGCGGTCGGCAGCAGGCCGATCCAGCCGATCAGCTCGCCCGCCACCAGCGCGGGCACGCCGTAGGCCAGGTAGCTGACCAGGAAGATCGCGGCGAAGAGCTCGGCCCGCTGGTCGTTCGGGGCGAGCGGCGCGAGCATCCGGAGCATGGCCGAAAAGCCAGCGCCGAAGCCGCCCCCCGCGACCGTCGCGCCGACGAACAGCAGTGGCAGGGCGACGGCGGCCATGCCGACTGCGGCGATCACGACCCCCACCACGATCGCGGCCATGGCCCAGACGACCGTGCGACGGGCAGGGGCCCGCGTGAGCAGCAGCCCCGCCGTGGCGCCGACGGCCGGCGGCACGGCGACGATCGCGCCGTTCAGCAGGCCGCTGTCGAGGTGGAACACGCCGTGCAGGATGGACGGCGACAGGCCGATGAAGAGCCCGGCCAGCATCCAGGTGGCCAGGAAGAGCGGGATGGCGCCGGTGAACTCGCCGCGGGCCTCCCGCGGGATCAGCAGCCGAGGGATGAGCGAGCGCACCGCGCCCGGACGGCGCTCGACCGTCTCCGGCGAGGCGACGACCACGAGGATGCCCGCCGCGAACAGCACGGCGAGGGCGACGAACACGAGCGTCGTCGGCTGCGGCACGAACTGCACGGCGAGCCCGGTGAGGAAGGCGCCGATGGCGATGCCGCCGACGGGCGCGGTGCTGCCGATCGTCGCCCCGAGCTTCTTCTGCCGCTCGGGGGCGAGCTCGACGAGCGCGGCGGTGAAGGTGCTCATCGCGGCTCCGGTGGCGACGCCCTGCACGGAGCGCGCGCCGATGATCCAGCCGATGTCCGGCGCGAAGAGGAACACGAGCATGGCGACGACCTGCAGCGCGAGGGCGCCGATAAGCACAGGCCGCCGGCCGATGTGGTCGGAGAGCGAGCCGGCGACCAGCAGGGTGATCAGCAGCGTCACGGCGTAGATCGCGAACGCGACGGTGAGCAGCCAGGGCTGGAAGCCCCACTCCTGCTCGTACAGCACGAAGAGCGGGCTGGGGGCGCCGACGGCGAGCGCGACGGCGACGAAGGCGAGGGCCGTGCCGGCGAACGCCGCGGCGGGCCGCAGCCGCGGACCACGTCGGGCGGTGCCGGTCGTGGCTCGGACGGCCATCATCCCGCCGGTGGCGAGCGATTCTTCGGCAGTGGTCATGTCGGCTCCTTAAAGCAAAGAAGTTTGCTTTTGTGACTATAGAAGCGGATCCGAGAAAAAGCAACAAGATTTGCTTTAAGCTATTCCCATGGACCAGACGACCACCCCCGCCCGACGCACGGGCGGCCGCAGCGCCGCGGTCATCCACAACGTGCGGACCGCGGTCGAGGAGCTCGTCGAAGAGAAGGGCCAGGACCGCGTCACGGTGCCGATGATCGCCGAGCGCGCCGGGGTCAACCCGACCAGCATCTACCGGCGCTGGGGCGACCTCCCGACCCTCATCAACGACATCGCCACCTACCAGCTCGACCCGAGCCGGCCACTGCCGGAGAACGGCGACCTGCAGGCCGACCTCACCGCCTGGGCGCGGGAGATCGTGGCGCACTACAGCAAGCCGGTCAACGCGGCGCTCCTGCGCGGCGGCGCGTCGGCGGCGGGCGAACAGCAGTCCTACTGCCTGCGCAACCGCCGCATCGAGGCGAACTTCCTCCTCGACCGCTACCCCGACTCCCAGGTCACGGCCGAGGACATCCTCGACCTCGTGATCGCTCCGATCATCTACCGCGTGATCTTCCTGCCCTGGACGCTGGAGGAGTCGACCGCCGACCACCTGGTCGCCCGCTTGTTCCGCTGAGCGTCTCTTACCAACCTCGGTCGCAGGCTCCGAACCTCGGTCGCAGGCTCCCTCGGCGCAGGGGTCGCGGCATCGCTCCGCGCTGCTTCAAGTTCCACCGCGCGGCGCTGGGGTCGCGGCACCGCTCCGCGCTGCCCCAAGCTCCACCGCGCGCGATAGTGTCGTGAGGCGATGCGCCAGGAACGGACCAGCCAGGAACGCGCCGCAGCCCGCTCGGGCTGGGCGGTGGGCATCGCCACCGCCGCGTACGGCGTCTCGTTCGGCGCCCTGTCGACGGCCTCCGGGCTCGACGTCTGGCAGACCTGCGTGCTCAGCCTGGTCATGTTCAGCGGCGGCTCACAGTTCGCGCTCATCGGCGTCCTGGCGTCCGGCGGTGCGGCAGCGGGCGGCACCGCCATCGCGAGCGCCGCGCTCCTCGGCGTCCGCAACTCCTTCTATGCGCTGCGCCTCTCCCGCATCATCGGCCGCGGGTTCTGGCGCCGCGCCGCCGCCACGCAGCTGACCATCGACGAGTCGACGGCCGTCGCGACCGCGCAGACCGAGCCGCGCGCGCAGCGCATCGGCTTCTGGGTCACCGGCCTCGTCGTCTACATCGGCTGGAACCTCACGACGCTCGCCGGCGCGCTGCTCGGCGACCTGATCGGAGACGTGAAGGCGTACGGACTGGATGCCGCCGCGGCGGCCGCCTTCCTCGGACTGCTCTGGCCGAGGCTCAAGGCGCGGCAGACCCAGGCGGTCGCGGTCGCCGCGGGCTTCGTCGCGACGCTGCTCACGCCGTTCCTGACGCCGGGACTGCCGGTCCTGGCCGCGGCGGCGGTCGCGATCGTGGTCGGCGTGCTGAACCTGTTCGGTCGGCGGGACGACCCACCGCACCCCGAGGCCGTCCCGATGGAACGCGAGGTGGAGCCGTGAGCACCTGGAACGTCATCCTGCTCGCCTCGATCGCTGTGCTCGGGCTCAAGGCGATCGGCTGGCTCGTGCCGCCGAAGGCGCTCGACCACCCGACGGTGGCCCGCGTCAGCGACCTGCTGACCGCCGCACTGCTCGCCGCCCTCATCTGCGTGCAGACGCTCGGCGCCGGCCAGTCGCTGCAGCTCGACGCGCGGCTGCCGGCCGTCGCGATCGCCGCCGGCCTCTACGCCCTCCGGGTGCCGTTCATCGTGGTCGTGCCCGCCGCGGCCGCGGTCGCGGCCCTCATCCGCCTGTTCACCTGACCGCCGTCCGTCCTCGGCGAACCTGCGCGGTGGAGCTGAGGGCAGCGCGGAGCGATGCC
The DNA here is from genome assembly GCA_003367665.1 of Leifsonia sp. ku-ls. Lineage (GTDB taxonomy): Bacteria > Actinomycetota > Actinomycetes > Actinomycetales > Microbacteriaceae > Leifsonia. Next base: position 187,580 of record QKXI01000003.1, read on the forward strand.
GCGACCCCAGCGCCGCGCGGCGGAGCTTGGGGCAGCGCGGAGCGGTGCCGCGACCCCAGCGCCGAGGGAGCCTGCGACCGAGGATAGGAGCCTGCGACCGAGGACACGTTGCGCCGAGGGCGAACCGCAACCCCAGACCTTCCCGGCAGAGCGACACTGTCGGCATGGACGACAGCAACGACGTCGACGACCGGTCGGCGCTCGACGCGTATTCGGCGGCGGTGGTGCGCGTCGCCGAGACGGTGCTGCCCTCTGTGGCGGCCGTCTCCGTGCGCACACGCCGCGGCATGGGCGCCGGCAGCGCGTCCGTCATCACCGCCGACGGTCACCTGCTGACGAGCGCGCACGTGGTCGCCGGAGCCTCCCGCGTCGAGCTGGCGTTCGCCGACGGGAACGCGGCGGAGGCCGAGGTCGTCGGCGCCGATCCGCTCTCGGACCTGGCCGTGCTGCACGCGCCCGGCGCCTCTCTCCCACCCCTCACCCTCGGGGACGCCTCGCGCCTGCGCGTCGGCCAGCTGGTCGTCGCGCTCGGCAATCCGCTCGGCCTGGCCGGGAGCGTCACCGCCGGGATCGTCTCCGCGCTCGGCCGCTCGCTTCCGACCGCGTCCGGGCGGGTCATCGACGAGGTGATCCAGACCGACGCCGCGCTCAACCCCGGCAACAGCGGGGGCGTCCTCGCCGACAGCGCCGGCCGGATGGTCGGCGTCAACACGGCGGTCGCCGGCACGGGCCTGGGGCTCGCGGTGCCGATCAATGCGACCACGTTGGAGATCGTGGAGGCGCTGCGCACGTCCGGGCGGGTGCGCCGCGCCTGGCTCGGCGTCGCCGGGACGAAGGTGCGCCTGAGTCCCGAAGCGGCTCGCAAGGTCGGCGCGCCGGAGGGCATCAGGATCGCCTCGGTCGTCGCGGGCAGTCCCGCGGCCGAGGCGGGCGCCCGCCCCGGCGACATCGTCGTCTCGCTCGACGGCACACCGGTCGTCGACCCCACGGGACTCCAGCGCCTCATGGTGGAGCGGGCGATCGGCCGGCGGATGGAGCTCACCCTCTGGCGCAACGGCGCCCTCGTCGACGTCGTCGTCCTTCCACAGGAGCTCGTCGGCTGATCCCCCCCCCCCCCGCTCGGTGTCGGCGGGTCGCCGTAACGTGACGCCGTGAGCGCGGAATGGCACCCGGTGGCGAATGCGCAGCCGACCGAGTGGCTGCTGCGTCAGGGCACGCTCGGGGCTCCGTACGCCGTGATCCGGCGGTTCGCGTTCGGCGACCCCAACCGGCCGGACATCTGGTTCCGCGTCGTGACCTGGGCGCCCACCTCCGACGGCCGCGAGCTGATCGGCTGGTGCCGCACGCTCGAGGCCGCGGCGGCGGTGGCGTGGGATCACCGCTGTGCGGCCGAGTCGTGGCGCCACCACATGGCCGCCCGACGGGTGGACGCGCGCACCATGGCGGCCGAGCGCCCGGCCGCCGCCGAGCTGGTGCGCTTCTACCGTGCGGCGCTGCGGCGCCACGCGACGACCGCGTCGAGGTCGTCGAGCACTCCTGCGAGGATGGCCTCCGCGTCGGTTCCGCCCTCGCAGAGCGCCCGGATGAGGGAGACGACGCGCTCGCGCTGAAGCAGCTCCCGCGCGTCCGGCACGAGCAACAGGTAGCGCACCACGCGCAGGTCGGCCGCCCGCAGCGACTCCGCCAGCACCCGGTTGCGCACGGTGGCCGACACGGTCGCCATGGCGTGGTGGAAGCCGGGCGCCGGCTCCAGGTCGCCGCGCTCCACCCGGGCCGCGAGCAGCGTCAGCTCGACCTCCGTCTCGAGTCGCACGGACGCGCAGACGGATCGCAACGCCTGGGGCCAGAGAAGCCGCAGCACCTCCAGCGCGTCCGCGACCTCGTCGTCGTCGAGCGGCGAGACCTCGGTGTAGCGGTTGGGCGAGGTCTCGACCAGGCCGACCGCGGAGAGCCGGCTGATCGCCTCGCGGACGGGAGTGCGGGAGACCTGCAGCCAGGTTGTCAGATCGGCGTCGCGCAACCGCTCCCCCGGCTGGTACTCGCCCGTCAGGATGCGCTCGAGCACCAGCTCGAAGACATCGTTGCGGAGCAGGCGTCGCTGGCCGTACCGGCCGTCGGTCGTGCTCGGATCCACGTCGCCTCCCAAACAGAAATGTGCACTCCTGTCTAACATATGAAAGCCTTCGAGCGGGCACGCATGGCCATATCCGTGCTGCCACCGATGCCCCCGCCACGACCCTCGCCATAGCCTGGGGTCGTCTCGGCCAGGGGGAGACCGATCCCGTCGGGGGGCGGATCGGGAAAGGGCCCGGAGCATCGAATGCTCCGGGCCCTTTCGTGTTCGCAATGGGATGCGACGGGAGTTACTTGGTCAGCGGCTCCAGGGTCGGGTCGTTGGCGTACGCCTCCGCCGCGTTCTCCTTGGTGACGATGACCGGCTTCAGCAGGTAGGCCGGGACGACCTTCTTGCCGTTGTTGTACGACTTGTCGTCGTTGACCTCGGGCTTCTTGCCCTGCTGCAGGTCCTTCACCATGGTGATGGCCTGCTTGACCAGGTTGCGGGTGTCCTTGTTGATGGTCGAGTACTGCTCGCCCGCCATGATGGACTTGACCGACTGGGCCTCCGAGTCCTGACCGGTGACGATCGGGACCGGCTTGCCTGCGCCCTTCACCGAGGTGATGATGGCGCGTGCCAGCGTGTCGTTCGGCGACAGCACGCCGTCGAGCTCGGTCGAGCCGTAGCTCTTGGCGAGCAGCGTGTCCATGCGGGTCTGCGCGTTCGCCGGCAGCCAGCCCTGGGTCGCGGTCTGCTTGATGTCGGTCTCGCCCGAGACGACCTTCAGCGTGCCGTCGTCGATCTTCGGCTTGAGGATCTTCATGGCGCCGTCGAAGAAGACCTTCGAGTTGGCGTCGTCCGGCGAGCCGGAGAACAGCTCGATGTTGTAGCTCTTCTTGTCCGGGAACTTGGCCTTCATGCCGTCGAGCAGGGCCTGGCCCTGCAGCTCGCCGACCTTCTCGTTGTCGTACGCGACGTAGTAGTCGACGTCCGGGGTGTTGAGGATGAGGCGGTCGTACGCGATGACGGTCGCGCCGGCGTCGTGCGCGGCCTTGGCCTGCGCGGCGAGCTGGCCGCCGTCGACGGCGCCGATGATGACGACCTTGGCGCCGTTGGTGATCATCGACTGGATCTGCGACTGCTGGTCGGAGACGCCGGAGCCACCGGCGTACTGGACGTCGCCCTTGAAGCCGGCCTCCTTCAGGCCGTTCTCGAACAGGCCGCCCGCGAGCACCCAGTTCTCCGACGTCTTGGTCGGGAGGGCGACGCCGATGGACGCGTCCTTGGCGAAACCGGACGCCGTCGAGGAGCCCGAGCCGCCGTCACGGCTGGAGCAGCCGGACAGGGCCAGCGCGGCGGCAGCTGCGACAGCCACTGTCGCGAGTGCGATCTTGCGCATTCTTATCTCTTTCTTCTCTGTGGATGGTGCAGGGGAGGTTGAGTCAGGAGGTGAGCGACCGCGACGAGTCGTCGGCCGGGTCGGCGGTCGGCGTCACGGCGGGCTGCTCGGCGCCGGCCGCGTCCACGGCCGTCTCCTGCCGGCGCCCACGGCCGCCGAACAGCCGTCCGATGAGCGAGGGGCCGCCACGGCGGTGCGAGTAGACGTCGATGCCGACGGCGATCAACAGCACGAGGCCCTTGATGATCTGCACCCAGTCGGAGGTGACGCCGAGCAGCTGGAGGCCGTTGTTCAGGACCGCGATGACGAGACCACCGACGATGGAGCCGGCGACCGTTCCGATGCCGCCGGAGACCGCGGCGCCACCGATGAAGACGGCGGCGATGGCGTCGAGCTCCCAGCCGAGGCCGTCCTGCGGACCGGAGGAGACCGAACGGGCGACGGCGATCATGCCGGCGAGCGCCGCGAGCACGGACATGTTCATCATCACGAAGAAGTTGACCCGGCGGATCTTGACGCCGGACAGCTCTGCAGCGTGCGAGTTGCCGCCCACCGCGTAGATGTGACGACCGAAGATCGTGTTCCGGGTGATGAACGAGTACAGGATGATCAGGACGCCGAGGATGATGCCGGAGACCGGGAACGAGGTGCCGACGCGACCGCCCGCGAACAGGAACGTGAAGTAGATCACGACGGCGTCGAGCACGACGACCTTGAACACGCTCACCCAGAGCGGCGCCTTCTCGGAGCCCATCTTGGTCTGGTTGCGGCGGGTGCGCACCTCGAGCAGCGCGATCACGACGGCGATGACGATGCCGAGCAGCAGCGTGGAGTTGTTGTAGCCGGTGTCCGGCCCCCACTCGGGCAGGAAGCCGCCGCCGATGAAGGTGAAGCCGTCGGGCACCGGGATGGTGTTCGCGTTTCCGATCAGCTGGTTGAGGCCGCGGAAGATCAGCATGCCGGCCAGGGTCACGATGAACGCGGGCACGCCGACGTAGGCGACCCACCAGCCCTGCCAGGCGCCGATCACGGCGCCGACCGCGAGACCGAGGACGATGGCGAGCGGCCAGGGCAGGTTCCACAGGTTCATCGCCTGCGCGACGATGATGCCGACGACCGCGGCGACCGAACCGACCGAGAGGTCGATGTGGCCGGCGATGATGACCATGACCATGCCGATGGCCAGCACCAGCACGTAGACGTTCTGGTTGACCAGGTTGATCAGGTTCACCGGGTCGAGCGTCTTGCCGCCGGTGAGCAGCTCGAACAGCAGCACGATGACCACGAGGGCACCGAGGATGCCGAACTGGCGGCCGGTGGACTGGCCGCCGCCGAACATCTTGCCGAGGTCCCGGATGCCTCCGGACTTCTTCTTTTCAGCGATCTGAGTGCTCATGGTTTTCAGGCCACCCTCTTCTTTGCGGAAGTCATGCTTTTCAGGAGTGCTTCGGGGGTCGCTTCCGCGATGGGGAAGTCGTCGGTGATCTGACCCTCGAAGATGGTGTAGATGCGGTCGGAGATGCCCAGCAGCTCCGGCAGCTCGGAGGAGATGACGATGACGCCCTTGCCCTGCGCGGCCAGCTGCTGGATGATCCCGTAGATCTCGAACTTGGCGCCGACGTCGATGCCTCGCGTCGGCTCGTCGAGGATCAGCAGGTCGGGGTCGGTGAACATCCACTTGGCCAGCACGACCTTCTGCTGGTTGCCGCCGGACAGAGTGCTGACGCCGCGGTTGACGTCGGGCGTGCGGATGCGCAGGCGCTTGCGGTAGTCGTCGGCGACCGCGAACTCCTTGAGGTCGTCGACCACGCCGCGCTTGGCGATCTTCGACAGCTTCGCGGAGACGATCGACTCCTTGATGTCGTCGAGCAGGTTGAGGCCGAGCACCTTGCGGTCCTCGCTCACGTACGCCATGCCGTTGTCGATGGCCTCCGCGACGTTGCGCACCTGGATCTCGTGGCCGTCCTTGTAGATCTCTCCCGAGATCCAGTTGCCGTAGGAACGGCCGAAGATGCTCATGGCGAGCTCGGTGCGGCCGGCGCCCATCAGGCCGGCGAAGCCGACGATCTCGCCGCGGCGCACGTAGAAGCTGGAGTTCTTGACCACCAGGCGCTCCGGCACCTGCGGGTGCTGGACGACCCAGTTGCGCACCTCGAAGAACGGCTCGCCGATGTTCGGCGTGCGCTCCGGGTAGCGGCTCTCGAGGGTGCGGCCGACCATGCCGCGGATGATGCGGTCCTCGTCGACGCCGTCGGCCTTCACGTCGAGGGTCTCGATGGAGTGGCCGTCGCGGATGATCGTGATCTGGTCGGCCACCTGCTCGATCTCGTTGAGCTTGTGGCTGATGATGATGGAGCTGACGCCCTTGCCCTTGAGGCCGACGATCAGGTCGAGCAGGTGCTGCGACTCCGCCTCGTTGAGGGCGGCGGTCGGCTCGTCGAGGATGAGCAGCTTGACGTTCTTGTTGAGCGCCTTCGCGATCTCGACCAGCTGCTGCTTGCCGACACCGATGTTCTTGATCTGGGTGTCGGGGTCGTCGCTCAGGCCGACGCGCGCGAGCAGCTCGACGGCTCGGGTCTTGGCCTCGCGCCAGTTGATGACGCCGCCGCGGCCGGGCTCGTTGCCGAGGAAGATGTTCTCGGTGATCGAGAGCTCCGGGATGAGAGCGAGCTCCTGGTGGATGATCACGATGCCCTGCGACTCGCTGGACTTGATGTCGCGGAAGCGCATGACCTCGCCCTGGTACACGATGTCACCGCTGTAGGTGCCGTACGGGTAGACGCCCGACAGGACCTTCATCAGCGTGGACTTCCCCGCGCCATTCTCGCCGCAGATCGCGTGGATCTCGTCGGCGTGGACGGTGAGGGAGACATCCTCCAGCGCCTTCACCCCGGGGAACTCCTTGGTGATCGCGCGCATCTCGAGGATGACTGCGTTCGACGGCATCGTCGCTCCTTGCGTTGGACCTGGAATCGAATGTGCCTAAGTAGTAAACGCTATGTCCCGGCTTGTCGTCAAATAGTGAAGACAACGATGCGGTAACGGCGCTCTCCTGCTGGCCCGCTGCTCAGTCGTTGCCCGCGAGCGCGCCCTGGATGACGATCGCGGCCGCCCCGAGCGACTCGGCGCGGTCGCCGAGCGACGACACCCGCACCGTCGTGGTGCCCGCGATGATCGGGATGGCGTTCTGCCTGATCCCGTGGCGGATCGGGTCGAGCAGCGCGTCGCCGAGCCCGACCAGCGGACCGCCGATGAGCACGAGCTCGGGGTTGATGACGTTGGCGATGTTGCCGATCGCCTGCCCGACCGCCGTGCCGGCGTCGCTCACCACCCGCAGCACCGCCGGGTCCTTCTCGAGCCCGCGGCGCAGGATGTCGGCCGTCGTCGTGGCCCCGCTGCGGCCGAGCGACTCCAGCATCACGCTCGTCGAGGCGACGGTCTCGAGACAGCCACGGTTACCGCAGCGGCAGATGACGCCGTGCTCGGCGACCGGTGTGTGACCAAGCTCGCCCGTGATCCCGAGGAAGCCGTAGTAGGGCTGGCCGTTCAGGATGAGGCCGGCGCCGATCCCGGTGCCGATCTTCACGAAGATCAGGTTCCGCTCCCCGCGGTTCGCGCCCCAGGTCACCTCGGCGAGCGCGCCGAGGTTCGCGTCGTTGTCGACGACGACCGGGAAGCCGAAGGCGTCCTCCAGCTCTCTCCGGGTGATCCCGACCCACTCCGGCAGGATGGCGCCCTGCAGCACGGTGCCGGTGCGACGGTCGATCGGCCCGGGGATGCCCACCCCGACGGCCAGCACCGACTCGCGATCGTGGCCGCCGTCGACGAGCATCCGGTCGAGCAGGGCGGACGCCTCGCCGACCGCGCCCAGCACGTCATAGCCCGGTTCGAGGGCCACCTGCTCCTCCGCCAGCACGTCGTAGCCGAGCGTTGCGAGCACGATGCGCACGTGCCGTCGCCCGAAATCGACCCCGACGGCGATGTCGCCGGTGTCGGTCAGCTGCACGAGCAGGGCGCGCCGCCCGCTGGAGGTGACGGGAGAGGTCGCAACGACACCCTTCGCCGCCATGTCGCGGACGATGTTGGACACGGTGGCGGTGGAAAGGCCCGTCCCGCGCGCCAGCTCAGCCTGGGTGGAGGGCCCATTGGCCAGGAGGTACTCGACGAGCCGCTCCTGGTTCAAGTGCCTCAGAGCGCCCTGCGACCCGGGATTGCGAGCGCCACGTGGGATCAGCCCCGGAGTGGCGGTCATGCGATAAGAGTGAACGATCCGACTGTTGGAGTCAAGCTGTGAACGCAATAGTCCACCCCGCGTCCGGGTGTCGATAGCGGCCACGGGTTCGTCGGAGTCGTCGCCGAGCCGTCACGATCGGGACCGTGTTGTCTGCAGTCCTGCGTTCTGCGGCGGTCGTGGCCGTCGTCGTCGCCGCTCAGTTCTCGCTCGTGCTGGACGCCCCTCAGCCCGCCTCGGCCATGGAGTCGAACGGCGGCGTCCGTGTCATGCCGCTCGGCGACTCGATCACCGACGGGGCGAGCGTCCCGGGCGGCTACCGGGTCGGTCTCTGGAACCGGCTGGCGGCAGCCGGCGTGCGCGCCGACTTCGTCGGCTCGCGGGCAAACGGCCCGACCTCTCTCGGAGATCATGACCACGAGGGCCATCCGGGCTACCGCATCGACGAGGTCGACGCGGGAGTGGTCGACTGGATCAGGGCGGCGAATCCGCGCACGATCCTGCTGCACATCGGCACCAACGACATCATTCAGAACCGGGACCTTGCGAACGCGCCTGCCCGTCTCTCCGCGCTGATCGACAAGATCCGTGCGAACGCTCCGCTGGCCGAGCTCTTCGTCGCCACCCTGATCCCTTCCGCTGACGCGGACCGCGAGAAGAAGACAGTCGCGTACAACTCCGAGCTTCGGGGTGTGGTCGCCTGGAAGGGCCCGCTCACGCATCTCGTGGACGAGCACTCAGCGGTGCCACCCTCGGCCCTCACGGACGGGACCCACCCGTCGGCCGCAGGTTACGACGCGATGGCGACCGCCTGGCACGCTGCCCTCGCGTCGGTCCCGTCGTCGCTGACTCCGCTCACCACGCCGCCGGCGGACGCGACGGGGCTGCTCTCCAATCCGCGTTCCGGTCGCTGCCTCAACGTCATGTACTCGTCGACGGCAGATCGGGCGGCAACGACCCTCTGGGAGTGTCACGGCGGTGACAACCAGCGCTGGACCAGGACGGCGAGCGGGGAGCTCCGCGGCATCGGCGGCAAGTGCTTGGACGTGTACGGCGCCTCGACCGCCAACGGCACCCGGCTCATCATGTTCCCGTGCTCCGGCGCCGCCAACCAGCGTTTCGTCTTCCGCCCGGACGGCGCCATCGTGGGTCTGCAGTCGGGCCGCTGTCTCGACCTGTTCCAGAACGGGACGGGCAACGGCACCGTCCCCCAGCTCTGGGACTGCAACGGCGGTGCCAACCAGGTGTGGTCGTCGCGCTGACCACGCGAGTCCCTAGGATCGACTCATGTCGGTCCTTTCGCTGCTCGCGTTCGCCGGGCTCTGCCTGGTGTTGGCCCTCACCCCGGGGCCGGACACCTTCCTCGTGCTGCGTTACAGCATGAACCGCGCCCGCGACGGCATCGCCGCCGCTGCCGGCACCGCGATCGGGTCGCTCGTCTGGGCGGCTCTCGTGGGCGTCGGGCTGGCGGCTCTGCTGGAGCAGTCCGCCGAGGTCTTCCGGATCGTGAAGATCGCCGGCGGCCTGTACCTCATCTACCTCGGCGTGGCGGCGTTCCTGGCCAGCAGGAAGAGCGCGCGCTCCGCGCCGGACCCGACGGACCCGACCGCCTCGGTCGGCCCGCGCCGCGGGTCGACGCCGAGCCTGTTCGCCGGCCTGCTCTCGACGATGCTCAACCCCAAGGTGGGACTGTTCTTCATCGCGGTCGTCCCGCAGTTCGTCTCGGCGCACGCGGGCTTCGGCGAGACGATGCTGCTCGGCGCCATCGACGGACTGATCGGGATGCTGTACCTCGTCGCGGTCGCCCTGCTGGCTTCGCGCATGATCGCGTGGCTGCGCCGGCCGCGGGTGACCCGTGCGCTGGAGCGCATCTCGGCCGGCGTGCTCTCGGCCCTCGGCATCGGCACCGTGATCGCGGGCGCGGAAGGCTGAGCCGCGACCGCCATCGGCCTGGGATGATGGGTGCATGCCCATCCTGAACAAGGACATGCAGGTTTGCATCTCCCTCGCCGGCCGCCCGAGCAACATCGGCACCCGGTTCCACAACTTCCTGTACGACGAGCTCGGCCTCAACTTCGTCTACAAGGCGTTCACCACCGACGACCTGGAGGGGGCGGTGCGCGGCATCCGTGCGCTCGGCATCCGCGGCTGCTCGGTGTCGATGCCGTTCAAGGAGGCCATCATCCCGCTGGTCGACAACCTGGAGCAGTCGGCGGTGGCCATCGAGTCGGTGAACACCGTCGTCAACGAGGACGGCTTCCTCACCGCCTCGAACACCGACTACGAGGCGGTGGCCCAGCTGCTCGCCGAGCACGAGGTCGACCCGGCCCAGCGCGTGCTGGTGCGGGGCTCCGGCGGCATGGCGAAGGCCGTTGTCGCGGCGTTCCGCGGCGCCGGCTTCGACGACCTGACGGTGCTCGCCCGCAACGCGGAGGCCGGCCCCGCCCTCGCGGAACGCTACGGCTACGACTGGGTCGGCGCAGACCCGGCGCCCGAGTTCGACGTGATCGTGAACGTCACCCCGCTCGGCATGCGCGGCGACGCGGAGGACGAGCTGGCCTTCGGCGAGCCGTTCATCGAGCGGGCCGCGACGGTGTTCGACGTGGTCGCCTTCCCCTCGGAGACGCCGCTGATCCGCGCCGCGCGGGAGTCCGGCACCGCCGTGATCACCGGCGCCGAGGTGATCGCGCTGCAGGCGGCGCGACAGTTCGAGCGCTACACGGGCATCCCGCTGACGCCGGAGCAGGTCGCGCGCGCGTCGGAGTTCTCGCGGGCTGAGTAGTCCCGCTGCGCAGGATGGTGGGATGCGCAGACCGGCTCTCGGAGAGTAGCTTGAGCGCACCAACCCGAAGGAGCGTGGCGCATGGGCATCGGCAGCGGCATCTTCATCTTCGTCGTCGGCCTCATCCTCGCGTTCGCCCTGCAGGTGCAGGTCAGCTGGATCGACTTGAAGGTGACCGGATACATCCTGATGGGCGCGGGGCTCGTCGTCTTCGTCATCTCGCTGGCCTTCGCTCTCAGACGCCGGCCGCGCACGACGGTGCGCCGCGAGACGATCGACCCCGCCACCGGTGAGCGGGTCGAGCGCCGCACCGATGAGTTCTGACCCCCCGCCGTACAATGGCCGGATGCCGGACGACCTCCTCGCCCTCGAGAACCAGGTGTGCTTCGGGCTCGCGGTCGCGGCCCGCAGCGTGATCGCCCTGTACCGGCCGGTGCTCGAACCGCTGGGCCTGACACATCCGCAGTACCTGGTGATGCTGGCCCTCTGGGAGCGCGAGCCGCGCTCGGTGAAAGACCTGAGCGAGACGCTCGCCCTGGAGCCCGCGACACTGTCGCCCCTGCTGAAACGCCTCGAGGCGACCGGGTACATCGAGCGACGACGCAGCGCGGCGGACGAACGCGCCCTGGAGGTGCGGCTCACGGAGCGCGGCAGGGCGCTCCATGCGGAGGCGGAGACCATCCCGCCGCGGATCGTCGAGCGGCTCGGGCTGCCGGTGTCGGAGCTGGAGAGCCTGCGGGAGAGCCTGCAGACGGTCATCACGGCGGCCGTGCGGGCCGATGTGCGGGCGGGCTGAGCACAACCGACCGATTGGACCCTCCCCCGCGGGTCAGGGTTTACGCTGAGCGTCGGGAGGAAGCGATGCGGATCAGCGAACTGGCCGAGCGCGCGGGCGTGACGGTCAAGGCGGTGCGCTACTACGAGCGCCTGGGGCTGGTCTCGCCTGCGCGACTCGCGAACGGGTACCGCGAGTACGACGACGAGCACCTGCGTGCGGTGCTGGAGATCCGCGAGCTCGCGGACACGGGCATCCCGCCGGGGAAGGCGCGCCCGTTCATCGACTGCCTCGGATCGGGGCATGCGCACAGCGACGAGTGTCCGGCGTCCCGCGACGCGTACCGCGAGGGCCTGGCCGAGCTGGATGCCGCGATCGCGCAGCTGGAGCGCCGGCGTAAGCTGCTCGCCAGCCGGCTGGCGGGAGCGGAGCACCGCATCCCGGAGGCCGCGCACGGTTGCGGCTGCACCGTCGCGACCGCCTGACGTCCGCTCTCCGTCGAACCCGGATCATCCCCGGGTATGACCACCTCACGACCTTCGGTCGATGCCCCGAGGGGTGCCCTCGCGGTTGACTCGACGTGTCGGCTCGGGCATTCGGCCCGGCGGGATCGACACGAAGGGGGAGACCGATGACGACACTGGGCCACGGACTGCGGACAGCACCGACGCTCGGGACGGCGTCGTCGGCGACGGTGCGGCGGCGGGCGCGGGGGCTGCTCGCCGCCGTCACCGGCAACCCGTACCTGCAGCTGCTCGTCGCGATCGTGCTGATCGCGGTCGGCGCGGTGCTTCTGACGCTCGGGATCGCCGCCGTGCTGGATGTCGTCGTGCCCTGGGTGTTCGGCAACGAGTTGCACGCGCTCAAGGTGCTGCTTCCGCAGCTCGGCTGACGCGGCACTGGCCGTGAGGGTGCCGCGCCTCTAGAGTCGGCGCATGGCTCGCCTCATCTTCTCCGCCATCGCGTCGGTCGACGGCTACACGGTGGATGCGTCCGGCTCGTTCGAGTGGGCGCACCCCGACCGCGAGGTGCACGCGTTCGCGAACGACCTCGATCGCGGCATCGGCACCTACCTGTACGGCCGGCGGATGTACGAGACGATGCGCGTCTGGCAGGACATGCCGGAGGACGACCCGCTGATCGCGGACTACGCCGCCGTCTGGCGCGACGCCGACAAGGTCGTCTTCTCCTCCTCGCTGACCGAGGTCACAACGCCGCGTACACGTGTGGAGCGCCGCTTCGACGCCGACCGAGTGCGTGAGCTGGTGCAGGCGAGCGATCGCGACGTGTCGATCGGCGGCCCCACCCTTGCTGCGGCCGCGTTCGACGCGGGGCTCGTCGACGAGGTGTGGCTGATCCTGGTCCCGGTCAGCGTGGGAGGCGGCACGCCGGCCATGCCGCACGGCCGGTTCGTCGCGCTCGACCTGCTGGAGCAGCGGCGGTTCGGCAACGGCACCGTCGCCATGCACTACGCGGTGAAGCGCGCCTGAGTCAGGCGGCGTCCCACCAGCGGAGCACTCGCAGCGCCCGGAGCGTCAGCCACTGGCTCGGGAACCCCTCCATCTCGAACTCGACCAGCACGGAGCCCTCGTGCAGGTTCTCCAGCACCCAGCGTCCGTCCTCGTCCGCCTTCGCGCGCACCAGCTCGACCGCCTGCGCGAGCCGTGGGTCGCGGCGGTCGCGCACGCGGAAGTGCTCCAGCCCGCGGAGCACGTCGTGGTACCAGCGCACCGGGTAGGAGATCATCGTCATCCGGGGGTCGGCGACGGTTCCGTCGGAGCGGCGCCGGAACAGCCCCCGCTCCAGCAGGTACTCCTCCCCCGCTTCGAGCGTCTCGCTCACGCGTGGGTCGTCGCCGCCGGCCCGCTGCCAGTCGCGCAGGCCCTCCACCGCGCAGATCGTGGAGTGGAAGGACGACACGCGCGCGCCGTACTCCGCCCAGCAGTTCCAGCCGCCGTCCGTGAGCCGTGAGCCCACCAGCGTCTCGGCGATGCGGTCGCCGCCCTCGCCGAAGTAGGAGGCGATGGTCAGGGTCACGCCGTTGATGCAGGGCTCCGTCTCGCCCTCGAAGTACGGCTCGCCGGCGTGCTCCCAGCGAACATTCTCGCGGACCCGGTCGATCGCGCGCCTGGCCTGCGGGCTCTGCGGGTCGAGGCCGAAGTCGACCAGCTGCTGCAGCGTGAAGTGCGTGGCGCTCCAGGCGTCGAAGCCGTCGCGCTCCGGTGGGATCCAGCCGGGCCGGTAGGTGCCGCCGTCCCACAGTCCGTCCTCCGCCTGTTCCGCGAGAATCCGGGCTCCCCAGCCCTCCGTGGCCACCTTCGCGCGCTCGGCGGCCACCTCCTCCTCCGGCGCGTCGGTGAGGTCGGAGAGGACCTGCCAGCGGATCGCGGGGTCGGAGTCGAGAAGCCAGGCGACGGTGTCCACGAGGCTCACGGTAGTCGCAGGATCCGCTCGGACGACAGTCCTTGCGCACCCTGGGTACCCCTCCCCTCCGGGCGCTGTCAATCACTCGACCCGCCTCCGCCGGGTGTCTTCAGTGGGGCGCACCAGACAACCGGACACATCCATCGAAAGGAAACGTCAGTCATGACCATGTCAGACGACCAGTCCGCGGGAACACCGATCTTCGACAGCCGACGCGACGCGCTGGCGCCGGAGGCCGGACTGCCCGAGACGGTGCTGCCCGGCGGCGAAGCCGGGCGCGAGAGCTCGAACGAGGGCGACCAGGGCGGCGTGAAGGAGGAGGCCGGGCGGGTCGCGGGGACGGCCGCCGACGCCGGGAAGGACGTCGCCGCGACCGCCGCCGAGCAGGCCAGGAACGTCGCGGGCGAGGCGAAATCGCAGGCGAAGGACCTCTACCGGCAGACGCAGCAGGAGCTTCGCGAGCAGGCGGCCCAGCAGCAGGAGCGGGTCGCGAGCGGCCTGCGTTCCGTCGGCGACGAGCTCGAGCAGATGGCCTCCTCGTCGCAGCAGGGCGGAGTGGCGAGCGACCTGGTGCGCCAGGCCGCCCAGCGCACCCACTCGGTCGCGAGCTGGCTCGACCAGCGCGACCCGGGCTCCCTGCTGGAGGAGGTCAAGTCGTATGCCCGGCGCAACCCGGGCACGTTCATCGCGGCCGCGGCCATCGCCGGCGCGCTCGCGGGGCGGCTGACCCGCGCGCTGGCGAGCGGGGACGACTCCGGCGGCAGCGCAACCGGCTCCGGCTCGGGCTCCGGCGGCACGACGAGCGCCACGACCAGCGGCTACGCCGGCAATGTCGGCACCACCGGCACCCCGGAGGCCCCGAGCTACGCGGCGGGAAGCGCGGGCGTCGGCGGCGCGATGGGAGACGACGACCTCTACGACGACGGCACGGGCAACGACCTGCCGGAGATCCCGGGGGCCGGCTATACCGGAGGACGGGCATGACCGACCAGCCCAGCCCCGCGGAGGAGCGCGCAGCGAACAGTTCGCTCGGCGAGCTCCTCGGGGAGGTCAGCCGCGACCTCTCCACCCTGATCCGCCAGGAGATGGAGCTCGCCAAGGCCGAGATCCGGCAGACCGCCACCCGCGCGGGCAAGGGCGCCGGGCTGCTCGGCGGTGCCGGATACGCCGGCCTCATGGCGGTGTTCTTCCTGTCCGTCGCCCTCTGGTGGGCGCTGGGCTACCTGGTCGGCAACGCCTGGTCGGCGGTCATCGTCGCCGTCATCTGGGCCATCGTCGCGCTCGTGCTGTACCTGGTCGGGCGCAACCAGCTGAAGACCGTGAAGGGCGCTCCGCAGACCGTCGAGACGGTCAAGGAGATCCCACCGACACTGAAACCGAACGGAGACAACCGATGAGCGACGACCCCGACGCGATCCGCGCCGATATCGAAGCCACCCGCCGCAACCTCAGCGGCGACGTTGACGCACTGGCCGACAAGGTCACGCCAAGCAAGATCGCCCAGCGCCAGACGCGCAGGGTGAAGGGCGCATTCCATTCCATCAGCGAGAAGATCATGGGAACGGCGGACGACATGAGCAGCAGCGCAGGAGGAGCCATCTCGAACGCGGGCGACTCCGTGGCCGACGCCGGCCGGACGGTCGTGCGGAAGGCGCAGGGCAACCCGCTCGCCGTCGGCCTGATCGCCTTCGGCGTGGGTGCGCTGGTCGCATCCCTCATCCCGCCGAGCAACAAGGAGCAGGAGCTCGCCTCCGGCGTCAAGGACGCCGCCCAGCCGCTGCTGCACGAGGCCGCCGAGGTCGGCAAGCAGGTCGCGAGCGACCTGAAGGAGCCGGCTCAGGAGGCGGTGCAGTCGGTGAAGGAGACCGCACAGGAAGGCGTCACCACCGTCAAAGAGGAGGCCGCCGACCGCGCGGGCGAGGTCGCGGACGAGGCGAAGGACTCCGGGCAGCGCCTGCAGTCCGGGCAGTAGCGTCCCGTCGCGCCGACGCGGCGGAGGACCGTCCCCGGGGACCCTCCGCCGCGTTCCCGCGTGCGGAGGCCGGTCCGGCGGTCAGCCGACGGGCAGGCCGACGACCCGGTTGCCCCCGGCGTTCTTGGCGGAGTACATGGCGTGGTCGGCCTCGCGGATGAGGCGGTCGGGGTTCCAGTCGGGGTCTTCGGTGCGCGCGACGGACATCCCGATGCTCGCGCTGATCGGGAAGCCCTCCGGCAGGTCGTCGAACGGCTGCTCGATCGCCTGGCGGATGCGGTCGGCGACGTCCTCGGCCGCGGCCAGCTCCGGCACCTCGCAGACCACCACGAACTCGTCGCCGCCGTAACGCGCCACCAGGTCCTCCTGGCGGACCGTCAGCTGCAGCCGCCGGCCGACCTCGCGCAGAAGCAGGTCGCCGGTGTGGTGGCCGAGCCCGTCGTTGACGCGCTTGAAGCCGTCGAGGTCGATGAAGAGGGTTGCGACGAGGGTCGACACCGAGCGCTGGTACTCCAGCAGCTGCGTCTCCAGCCGACGCCGGTTCGGCAGGCCGGTCGTCTCGTCGTGCATGGCGGCGTGCTCCAGCTGGCGCTGCAGCCGCAGGGTCGTGATCGCCTGCGCGGCCTGGTTGGAGAGCGCGTCGGCCAGCGGGGCGGCCTCGGAGTCGAACGACCGCGGGTGCAGGAAGAACGCGACGAAGACGCCGAAGAGCACCTCGTCGTGCTGGATCGGCGAGACCAGCAGCGCGTCGACCGCGGCGTCGCGCATCGCCTGCCCGAGCACGGGTGAGAATTCGTCGCCCTCCACCGTGCCGCTGATCGCCACGACCCTGCGCAGGGCGGAGACCTGAGAGACCAACGTCGCGGTCTGTTGCACGTCGCGCAGCGGGTTGCTGCCGGCGCTCTGGGCGAAGCCGCCGACGTCGTCGAGGAGGAACACGGCCGACTGCTCGGCCTGGTACGCCTTCGCGACCGTGGTGGCCAGGATGTCGACGAGCTCTTGCTCGGTCGTCGCCGCCGAGAAGGCGATCGAGGAGTCGATGATGAGCTCGAGCCGGTTCCGCGTGCGCTCCTGGAGCGCCTGCGAGCGCACCAGCTCCTGCTCGCGCTCGGCGCGCTCTGTCGCATCCACCAGCACGAGCATCTCGCCGTCGTCCGCGGCGCGGCGCCCGATGATCACGGGACGGGAGGAGCCGTCGACGTTCGCCAAACGAACAAAGCCGTCGGAGCGGCCGCCGATGCCGGCGATCCTGGTGCGCAACGAGGTGAACGGACGGCCGGTCAGCTCCGCGAGCGAGAGCCCGGTCCACTCCTCGAACACGGCGTTCGCATCGGTGATCCGACCCTCGCCGTCCAGCGCGAGAAGGGCGCATGGCACGTCATCTGCAGCAATCGGCCGCACCGCACTCTCCTTCGGAATCGCGTCGTAGCCGCAGGGCGGCGGGTGGATACCATTACGAACCTAGCGCACGACCGAACGCATCCAGTCTTCGAACTCCTCCGGTTGACAGGGCCGGGCGATGTAGTAGCCCTGGGCGCGATCGCATCCCGCCTGCCTGATCCTCTCGAGTTGCTCCCGGGTCTCGATGCCTTCCGCGACGACGCGCATCCTGCGCTCCTGGGCCAGGGCGACCGCCTCGCCGATGGCCGCCCAGTCGCCGCCGGCGACGAGGCTCCGGTCGAGCTTCAGCTCCCTCGCGTGCACGGCGACCGCGCGGTCGATCGACGAGTGGCCGGAGCCGAAGTCGTCGATCGAGACGGTGACGCCCCACTGCTGGATGATGTCGAGCCGGCCGGCGACGACCGCGTAGTCCTCGATGCGCTCCGCCTCGGTGACCTCCACGATGAGGTCGGCCGGCGGCAGTCCCGACTCCTGGAGCTGCCGTTCCAGCTCGTCGAAGAACCGGTCGGTCTGCAGCTGCAGCGGCGAGACGTTGACCGCGACGGCGAGCTCGATGCCACGGCTGCGCCAGTCCCGCCCGATCCGGCAGCACTCCTGCAGCGCGAAGAGTCCCAGGTCGTGGATGATCCCGCTCGCCTCGGCGAGCGCCACGAACTCGGCGGGCGGGATGGGTCCGAGCTGGGGATGCGTCCACCGGGAGAGCCCCTCGACGGCGACGACAGCGCCGGAGGCCAGGTCGATCTGCGGTTGCACGTGCACTTCGAGCTCGTGGTCGACGATCGCCCTCGCGAGATCGCTCGCCTCCAGCCCGGCTGTGGTCACGCGCACCTCCTCTTCGGCCACCTTCGCGATGATCCCCGCACTGGGGGGGACCTGTCAACGGCCTGGCGCGGGCCGCCGATCGCTGCTGAGCACGCTCATCAGGATGGAGTCGGTCCACTCGCCGTCCCACAGCAGGGTGTCGCGCTGACGCCCCTCCAGCACGAAGCCGGCCTTCTCGTACGACCGGATGGCCCGCGGGTTGAAGGCGTACACGTCCAGCTGGACGCGGTGCAGTCCGATTGCGGAGAAGGCGTGGTCGAGCACGACGCACATCGCCTCGGTGCCGTAGCCTCCGCCCGGCGCACCGGGCACGAGGGCGATGCGCACGTTCATGGACGCGTTGTCCTCGTCCAGTTCGTTGAGCACGATCTCGCCGAGGAAGCGGCCGTCCTCGCGGTGGAGGATGGCCCAGTCGGCCCGGTCGGCCGCCGCGCCGATCGACGCCAGGTGGGCCGCGACGGCGTCGCGCGTGAAGGTCCCGCGCGTCCCGGTGAGCTTGAGCGTCTCCGGGTCGGACAGTCCAGGCATGACGTCGTCGAGGTGTTCCGGCCCGAGGGGGACGAGCCGCACCCGCGGACCGCCGAGCGTGCGGACCGAGACCAGCTCGTCGATCTCCACGCCTGTCATCGCGTGCCCCGCGGGGTCGGTCGGAAGTCGGCCTGGGGGAACTCGGCGTCGACGTCGCCGGTGGGCTCCTCCTGGCGGAGCGTCTCGCCGATGCTCGGGCCGCCGCCCACGCGCGAGAACGCGACGCGGTCCCCTCGCGTGCTGCTCTGGTACGTGACGGGCCTGCCCTCCACGGTCAGCTCGATCTCCGCGGGTGGGCGGCCCTCGTCGAACGGCACCGCGCGCTGCGTCACCGTGCCGTCCTGCTCGACGAAGTCCGCGATCCCGAACGTCAGCCGGCCGCGATCGAACGAGACGCGGACGAGCAGGTAGGTGCGCAGCTCGTCGTCGCTGAGCGCGTCCAGCTCGTCGACGAGCGCCGAGAGCTCGCCCGTGCCGCCCACCCGCGACCCTGCGCCCTTGAGCTCGCGTGCCCACGCCCGGACGTGCGGGACGAGGTCGCCGATCGCCGCCTCATAGGAGTCGGGCGAGGTGCCCTGGATGCCGTACTCGCCGAGCTCCGCCCAGTACCGGTCGCGCGCGTCGTCGTGCCCGACCGCGACCACGACGCGCGGCTCCGCGGCACGGGACGCCTCCCACGCCGAGAACTCCTCCGCGGTGAAGAGCGCCCGCAGCTGCCGCACCGCATCGTCGTCGCCCGGATGCGCCGCCGCGGCCAGGATCGCCCGATCGAAGAACGCGCTGTCGTCCACGTCAACTCCTGTTCGTCGCTCCTAGCATCGCAGAGCAGCGACATCCCTCGCCCGGCGCGAGCCCCTGCCTCGGAAATCGGCTAACGTACGAAGACTGCCCCGGTCCCGAAGGAGTCGCCCGTGACAACCACCCTGCCCGCCACCACCTCGAAGGGCGCCTCGCTGCGGCGGAGCCTCGGCCTGTGGGCGATCGTCGGACTGGGTCTCGGCTACATGACGCCGACCGTGGTGTTCGACACCTTCGGGATCGTCTCCGGGCAGACGCACGGCGCGGTTCCCGCGGCGTACCTGGTGGCGCTCGTGGTGATGATGTTCACCGCGCTGAGCTACGGCAAGATGGCGGGCGCCATCCCGAGCGCCGGGTCGGCCTACACGTATGCGCGCGAGTCCATCCACCCCAACGTCGGCTTCATGGTGGGCTGGACGTCGCTGATCGACTACATCCTGCTGCCGATGGTGAACTGCCTGATCATCCGCCTCTACCTCGAGCAGGTCTTCCCGGCGGTGCCGAGCTGGATCTGGGTCGTCGTGTACTGCGTCGGCGTCACCACCCTGATCGCGTTCACCATGCGCGGCACCTCGAACGTCAACATGATCCTGCTGGTCTTCGCCGTCGTCGTGATGGCAGTCTTCATCGTCATGACAGTCGCGCAGCTGTCCGGTGGCGCGGGCGACGGCACGGTCGCGTCCATCAAGCCGTTCGCCCACGACGGGATGACGATCGGCGCGGTCCTGACCGGAGCGACTGTGGTGTGCTTCTCCTTCATCGGCTTCGACGCCGTCACCATGTACGCAGAGGAGGCGAAGACGCCGCGCATCATGCCGCGCGCCATCCTGCTCACCGTGCTCATCGGCGGCGCGATCTTCCTGGTCGCGGCGTACTTCACGCAGCTGCGTTTCCCGACCAACGCGCCGTTCGGCGAGTTCACCGACGACCCGCTGCCGCAGATCGGGCTGATCGTCGGCGGCCCGGTGTTCCAGGCGATCTTCGTCTCCGCCGGCTTCTGCGCGACCCTGGCCTCCGGTCTGGCGTCGCACGCCTCTGTGTCGCGGATGCTGCTGGTGATGGGCCGCAACAACGTGCTCCCCCGCCGGTTCTTCGGCTACATCAGCCCGAAGACGCAGACGCCGGTGCTCAACATCGTGCTGGTCGGCGCCGTCTCGCTGCTCGCGGTGGCGTTCTCGCTCGAATTGATCTCGGCGTTCATCAACTTCGGCGCCCTGATCGCCTTCACCTTTGTGAACATCTCGGTGATCGCATGGTTCGCGATCCGTCAGGGCCGTCGCCGCACGGCCAAGGACGTCGTGCGCTTCATCGTCCTCCCCGCCATCGGGATGCTGCTGACCGGCATCCTCTGGGTCAACCTCCACTCCGACGCGCTCATCGGCGGCATCGTCTGGGCCGTCATCGGGTTCGCCTACCTGCTCTTCCTCACCCGCGGGTTCCGCCGACCGGTCGCGGGCTTCGACGAGAGCCAGCCGGTGACGGGCTTCAACAAGGCCGTCTGACGGCGGTGCGCGGATGAGGCGGATCGGCCTGCTCGGGGGCATGAGCTGGGAGAGCTCCGCGCTCTACTACACGGCCGTCAACGAGGGCGTGCGGGAGCGCCTGGGTGGCCTCCACTCGGCCGACCTCGTGATGGTCTCCGTTGACTTCGCCGAGGTCGAGCGGCTCCAGGCCGAGGGCGAGTGGGAGCGCGCGGGCGAGCTGCTCGCGG
Organism: Leifsonia sp. ku-ls; assembly: GCA_003367665.1. GTDB lineage: Bacteria > Actinomycetota > Actinomycetes > Actinomycetales > Microbacteriaceae > Leifsonia. Next base: position 208,479 of record QKXI01000003.1, read on the forward strand.
CGGAGGCTGTTCGGCTTGAGGCGGCGGGGGCCGAGTGCGTCGTGCTCTGCACCAACACCATGCACAAGGTCGCCGACCGCATCCAGGCCGCGGTCGGCATCCCCTTGCTGCACCTGGCCGATGTGACCGCCGAGGCCGTGCGCGACGCGGGTGTCACGACGGTGGCGCTGCTCGGCACCCGGTTCACCATGCGCGAGTCGTTCTACCGCGACCGGTTGGCCTCGCACGGGCTCGAGGTCCTGGCGCCGCCGCCCGGCGTGCAGGCCGAGCTCGACCGGATCATCTACGACGAGCTGGTGCTCGGGATCGTCGACGAGCGCTCGCGGGCCGTCTACCGGGAGGCGATCGCAGACCTCGTGCGGGCCGGCGCGGCGGGAGTCGTCCTCGGCTGCACCGAGATCGAGCTGCTCGTGCGACCGGAGGACTCGCCGGTGCCGACCTTCCAGACCACCGCACTGCACGCGGCGGCGGCGGTGCGTTTCGCGTTGGCCGAGGGCTGACGCAACTCATGCCAACCGCATAGGCGGTTCCCAGGCCACGTAAGAATCCCGAAAGAATGCGTCTGCATTCTGGGATGCATGGACCAGACGTTGACGGCACCGGCACCGCTCACCCGCCGCGAGCGCCTCCGTGGCCGACGCCCCGACCCGCGGGCCGGCTCGCGAGTGGTGCGGCTGGCGATGGTGCTCGGCGTGGTCGCCGTGCTCGCGATGTGGTGGCTGAGCGTCCCCGCCGGCTTCGCCGCGACCCCCGCCGACGCGATGACCTCGCTCGGCGAGCTGAGCGGGATGGTCGGCGCGTTCCTCGTCTGCGCGCAGGTGCTCCTCATCGCCCGCGTGCCGTGGTTCGAGAACGCGGTCGGGCTCGACCGGCTCGTCTCGTGGCACCGCTCTCTCGGCGCGTCGGTGCTCTTCCTCGTCGTCGCCCACGTGCTCTTCCTGGTGATCGGCGGCGAGCTGCTCTCGCGCAACCCGCCCTGGACCGAGTTCCTCTCCATCCTGAACTCCTACCCCGACATGATGACCGCGCTCGTCGGCACCATCGCCTTCCTCGTGGTCGGCTTCAGCAGCGCGCGCCTCATCCGCCGCAGGCTCTCCTACGAGGTCTGGTACTGGCTGCACGTGACGACGTACGTCGCGATCTTCCTCACCTTCCTGCACCAGCTGAGCGGTGGCGCCCACTTCGTCTCCTACCCGCTCAACCGGGTGATCTGGATCGCGCTCTACCTCGGCACCGCGGCCGCCGTGCTCACCTGGCGGTTCATCCTGCCCGGGCTCGACGCCTGGCGCGGGCGGATGCGGGTCGTCAGCGTGGTTCCGGAGAGCCAGGGCGTGAACAGCGTCTGGCTCACCGGGCCGCACATCGACCGGCTGGGCGTGCGAGCGGGGAACTTCCTCCTCTTCCGCTTCCTCACCTGGGGGCACCTCGCCACCGCCCACCCCTACTCGGTCTCCGCGGTCCCCGCGAACGGCTACCTCCGCATCACGGTCGGCGCCATCGGCGACCACTCCAGCCGGCTCCCGGCGCTCCGGCCGGGCTCGCTGGTCTTCGCCGAGGGCCCCTTCGGCCGGTTCACGGCCGACCGTGCCAGCCGGCCGCGCATCCTGCTGGTCGCCGGCGGCGCTGGGATCGGGCCGATCCGTGCGCTGGCCGAAGAGCTGGTGCGCCGCGGCGCGCGACCCGTCGTGCTCTACCGGGCCCGCTCGGTGCAGCACTTGGCCCTCCTGGGCGAGCTGCAGTCGCTGCCCGGCGTGACCGTCATCCCCCTGGTCGGGCGGCGTTCCGAGCTCGGCTACGACCCGCTCGACGTGGAGCCGCTGCGCCGGCTCATCCCCGACCTGCACGACTGGGAGGCGTTCGTCTGCGGCCCGGAGGGCATGGGCGAGCGGGTCGAGGCGTCGCTGCGGGCGCTGCGGATGCCGAAGCGCTTCATCCACCGAGAAGAACTGAGCATGTCATGAACAGCAGATCCTGGCGGGGCACCGTCCTCTTCACTGTCATCCTGGTCGTCATGGGTGCGACCGTCGGCCTCAAGCTCTACGGGGTCGGCGAGCAGGTGACCGCCGCACCGGCGGCCGCCACGTCGACGGGCTCGACGGGCTCGTCCTCGTCGAGCGGCGCCAGCGCCGGCACGGGCTCCGGCACCGGCTCCTCGACCTCGTCCGGCTCGACCACGTCGGCCACGCCCTCCCCCACCCCGTCCGCCTCCGCCAGCGCGGCGGCGACCAAGACCGTGATGGGCTCGGCGGTCGACACGCGTTACGGCACGGTCCAGGTGAAGGTCACCTTCTCCGGCACCACGATCACCGCCGTCGACACGGTCCAGGCGCCGGACCAGAACGGCCGCGACCTGGAGATCGACCAGCAGGCGCTGCCCATGCTGGAGCAGGAGGTGCTGGCCTCGCAGTCGGCGAACATCGACACGGTGTCGGGCGCGACCTACACGTCGGAGGGCTACATCCGCTCGGTGCAGTCGGCGATCGACCAGCGATGAGGTTTCTCGAGACGGTCATGGGCATCCCGATGTCCATCGACATCCGTGACGCCGGCGATGCGGGGCCTGCGGCCGAGCGCGCCTTCGCCGCGCTGCGGGACGCCGACCGCCGATTCAGCGCCTACCGCCCCGACAGCGAGCTGAGCCGCACCAACGCGGCCGACGGCGAGGCCGGCCGGCCCAGCGACGACTTCCGCGAGGTCGTCGCGATCGGCCGGGAGGCGGAGCGCGCCTCGGGCGGCGCGTTCCGCATTCGCCGCCCGGACGGCACCTGGGACCTCGACGGCGTCGTCAAGGGCTGGGCCGCGGCCCGGGCGGCGCGGGAACTCGACTCCGCCGGGCTGCGCGACTACTGCCTGAACGCCGGCGGCGACGTCACGGTGTCCGGCAGCCCGGGAGACGGGAGGCCGTGGACCGTCGGCATCCGATCGCCGCACTCCCCCGACGGGATGCTCGCCGCGCTGTGCCTCCGCGACGGCGCGGTCGCGACATCCGGCGCCTACGAGCGCGGCGACCACATCGTCGACGGACGGGACGGCTCGATCCCCCGGACCCTGCTCAGCGCCACCGTCGTCGCGGACGACCTCACCATCGCCGACGTCTGGGCGACCGCGGTCTTCGCACTCGGGGCGGAGGGCATCCCGCTCGCCCTGCGGGCCGGCTCCCGCGGCGTCCTCGTGCTGGACGCGGCCGGGAGGCTGACCGCCGCGGGCGACCTGACGTTCGCGCCTCCGGCGAGCGCCGCGTGAGCGAGACCTATACTTCGGACGTGATCCGAAAGCCGCGGGTGCTGGTCGCGGAGGACGACGGCCGTCTCGCTGGGATGCTCGACACCCTCCTCGCGTCGGAGGGCTTCGACGTCACCCGGGCGGGCGACGGCCAGCGCGCCCTGCACCTCGGCCTGTCGGAGGCGTTCGACGTGATCGTCCTCGATCGCGGCCTGCCGGCGGTCGAGGGGCTCGACGTGCTGCGGAGGCTCCGCGAGAACGGCGTCACGACGCCGATCCTGGTGCTCTCGGCGCTCGGCACCGCCCCCGACAGGGTCGACGGCCTCAACGCCGGAGCGGAGGACTACCTCGCGAAACCGTTCGACATCGACGAACTGGTGGCGCGGGTGCGCGCGCTCACCCGCCGCGCGGCCGCCGTGGTGCCGACCGTCCGCTTCCCCGGCGGCCGCATCGACACCGGCAGCCGCACCGTGACGCTCGACGACGGCAGCCGCACCGTGCTCTCCGAGCGCGAGGCGGCCCTCCTGGAACTGCTCGCGCGGCGACCGGAGCAGGTCTTCTCGCGTGCGCTGCTGCTCGACGAGGTCTTCGCCGCGGCGGACGACCCGGGTGTCGTCGACACGTACGTGCACCACCTCCGGCGCAAGTTCGGCCGCGCCCTGGTCGAGACGGTCCGCGGAGTCGGCTACCGGATGGGGTCGCTCTCGTGACGAACGCCGACGAGCGGGAGCTGCGCACCGCGTCCCGGCGCCTCGCCCTCCAGTTCGCGCTCATCATCCTCGGCCTCTTCGTCGCCCTCGGCGTCGTGGTCTACACGGTGGTGGCCGCGGGTCAGGCGGAGGCCGCGCGCAAGGTGCTGGCCGACGCCTCGATGGTCGACTCGCCGCACGACGCGCCGCGCAACCTCCTGGTGACCACCGTCGGCCCGGATGGCCGGGACAGCTCGCCCGACCTGCCGGACGGCCTTCCTGACGAGAAGGCCCTCGCGCAGGTCGAGCAGAGCGGCGGCGCCGTCTCCAGCGAGGTGGAGGCGGGAGGTCAGCGCTTCCTGGTCGAGACGGACGTGCGCCACGGCCGGGTCGTGCAGATCGCCTACGGCCTGGGCGAGCAGCAGGAGGAACTCGCCAGGCTCCTCGTCGCGCTCATCGCCTCCGGAATCATCGCAACGGTGGCGGCCGCCGGGCTCGGGCTGCTGCTCGCCCGCCGCTCGATCCGTCCCCTGGCGGACGCGCTGGCGCTGCAGCGCCGCTTCGTCGCGGACGCCGGCCACGAGCTCCGCACCCCGTTGACGCTGCTCAGCACGCGCGCCCAGCTGCTGCGCCGGCACGTCGTCAGCACCGCGCACGCCGACGAGGAGGTGCGCACCGGTCTCGACGAGATCGTGGACGACAGCCGCGCGCTCACCGAGATCGTGCAAGACCTGCTGACGGCGGCCGACCCACGGCAGACGGCGGAGGCCGTGGAGGTCGACCTGGCCGACCTGGCGGGCGCGGTCGCCCGCGCTGCGGAGGGCCGGGCGGCCGAGCGCAGCATCGCGGTCGTCGTGTCGGCGCGACCGGGCGCCCTCGTCACCGGTGCCCCGGTGTCCCTCCGCCGCATGATCGTCGCGCTGCTCGACAACGCCCTCGACCACGCGCGCTCGCACATCGACGTCTCCGTCGGCCCGCACCGCGACAGCGTGGTGCTCACCGTGGCGGACGACGGCCCAGGCTTCTCCGCGGGCGTCGAGGAGCGCGCGTTCGAGCGATTCGCCAGCGCACGCGACGCGCAGACCGCCGAGCCGCACGGCCGCCACTACGGACTCGGGCTTGCCCTGGTGGCCGAGGTGGTGAGCCGCCACCACGGCACGGTGGACGCGTCCACTCGTCCGGAGGGCGGCGCGGTCGTCACCGTGCGGCTGCCGAAGCGGCAGTGAACGCGGAGGACCCGCGCCGCCCCGGGGGGAAGGCGACGCGGGCCGGTCTGATCCGACGACCTAGCCGACGCCCTCCAGCGCCTCCGTCTCGGTGTTGCCGATGTTGGCGATCACCTGCGGGCGGCGCTTGCGCAGGTAGACGAACCACGCGACCGCGCCCACCAGCGTCAGCAGGAAGAGGTACGGGATGACGTTGAGCGGGAAGGCCGGCACCGGCCAGACGTTCGCGAAGAACACGTACGCCATGGCGGCGACCGCGACCACGGCGCACACCCACACCAGCCGGTTCGGGATGCCCGCACGGCGCGTGTAGACGATGCACGCGATGGCGACCAGCGCGTACGCGACCATGTAGCCGTAGGTGCCATAGGTGTCCACCCAGACGACGATGTCCATCGGGTTGGCGCCGATCGCCAGCAGGACGACGTCGAGCACGATCGCCGCCGGTCCCGCGACCAAGAGCACGCGGTGCGGGGTGAGGTGACGCTCGTGGGTGCGGCCGAAGCGCTCGGGCAGCACGCCCTCCTTGCCCATCACATAGAGCACGCGGCCGACGACGTTGAGCGGGGCGACGACCACGGCGAAGAACGACGCGCCGACGCCGAAGGTGAGCACGGGCGCGAACCAGGACGGCATCCCGATCAGCTTGGCGATGTCCTCCAGCGGGCTCGCGCTCGTGGCGAGGTCCTCGTGCAGCACCGCGATCTGCGTGTAGGCCGCGAAGACGTAGAGCACGCCGACGACGACCGCGCTCCACATGATCGCGCGCGGGATGGCCGTGTACGGGTTCTTGGCCTCACGGCCGAGCGCGTCCGCCGACGAGAAGCCGACGAAGCCGAGGATGCCGAGCACCATCCCGGCCGCGATGCCCTGGAACGGTGCGCCCTGCGCGAAGACCTGTGCCGGATCCCACGCGTTCGGGCCCGCCCACACCAGCGCGGCGACCAGCAGGATGGTGATGATCGTGACCGACACGAGCTCCAGCACCAGCGAGACCCGTGCCGAGAGGCGGATGCCGCGGATCGTGAACAGCGTGGCCAGGCCGCCGAGCACCACCGCGAGGCCGATGTACCAGCCGACGCCGCCGGCCGGCACGCCGAGCAGCGCCAGGAACTGGTTGAAGTACGACACCGCGCCGCCGAGCGAGCCGGCCGCGATGCCCCAGCAGCCGATCACGAGCGTGACGCCGGCCAGGTACGCGCCGGTCGAGCCGAGGCCCTTCGAGACGTAGGTGTAGAGCGAGCCGGCCGAGGCGTGCTTGCGGGCGAAGACGACCACGCAGTAGCCGACGCACAGGATGACGATGGTGGCGAGGATGAACGAGTAGATCGTCCCGTTGCCCGCGCCGACGAAGATCGACATCGCGGTGAAGGCGATCACGGCGCTCGGCGCGATGTTGGCGATGGCCTGGGCGGCGAGCTCCGGCCCGCTCATGACGCCGTGCCGAAGGCCGGCGTCGGTCGGGCTGCTCGCCCGGGTCTGTGTGGTGGACATGGCTCTCCAGTGAGTCGTTCGGGTCGGGGCTAGGGGATGAGGAGGGTGCGGAGGACGGAGCCGGCCTCGAGATCGTCGAAGGCCTCCGCCGCCTCGGCCAGGGGTCGCCGGCCGGAGATCAGCGGGTCGAGCTTCAGCTGGCCGTCCATGTAGCGGTCGACCAGCGCGGGGATGTCGATGGAGGGGCGGACGGAGCCGTAGTTGGAGCCGAGGATGCGCTGGTCGGCCTCGGCCAGCACGAGCGGCTCGAACGACGCCTTGGCGCCCGTCGGGGGCAGGCCGACGATGACGGCGGCGCCGCCGAGGCCGAGCATCCGGATGGCCTGCTCGGTCGTGGAGGTGCGGCCGATCGCGTCGAACGCGTAGTCGACCCCGTCGGGGATCAGCTCGAACAGCTGCTCGACTGCGTCGGCCTTCGACGCGTCGATCCGGTCGGTCGCGCCGAACTGCAGCGCCATCTGGGTCTTGTCGGCCAGCACGTCGATCGCGACGATCCGCTCGGCGCCGGCGAGCTTGGCGCCCTGCACGACGTTGAGCCCGACGCCGCCGCAGCCGATCACGGCGACGGTCGAGCCGGGCTCCACCGCGGCCGTGTTGAGCACCGCGCCGACGCCGGTCGCGACCGCACAGCCGACGACCGCGATCACGTCGAGCGGGGCGTCGTCGCGCACCTTGACCGCGCCGGACGCGGGCACCACGACCTCCTCGGCGAACGAGGAGACGCCGAGGTAGTGGTGCACCGTCTCGCCGTCGCGCGACAGGCGCGAGGTGCCGTCGAAGAGCACGCCCTTCGGCGCGACGACGGTGGCGACCTTCTGGCAGCGGGCCTCGTGGCCGGACCGGCAGTAGCGGCACTCGCCGCACGGCGGCACCCAGCTGAGGACGACGTGGTCGCCGACCGCGAGCGACGTGACGCCCTCGCCGAGCTCGGTCACCACGCCGGAGCCCTCGTGGCCCATGACGAGCGGCGCCGGCGCATCCCACTCTCCGCGCTTCACGTGCAGGTCGGAGTGGCAGACACCGGCCGCCGCGATCTTCACGCGCACCTCGCCCGGGCCGGGCGCGGCGAGCGCCACCTCGGTGAACTGGATGGGGGCGGACGGTTCCGTGAAGACGACGGCCTGCATGGGTACTCCTTCGTGTGCGGGTCTCGCTCGATGCTAGGAACCGCCTCACCGCGGTGTCATCCACAGAAATGGTGGATCGCGGCGACAGCTTCGACATTTCGTACACTGTGTCCATGGCCCGGGACATCGCCTCCATCGCCCGAACCCTCGGCGGGCGGGTCGTCGAGGGTCGCGTGGATGCCGGCATGCCGGTGGACGCGGTGGTCGCTCTCGACGACTTCTCCGTCGTCGGGCATCCCTCGTTCGCGACACTCGTGGTCGCGCCCGCTTCGGCCGGTGCGGCCGCGCTCTCCGCCGCGGACGCGCGTGCCGAGTCGCTGCACGGGGCCGTCCTCGTCTGCCACGGCGACGATCCGGAGCTGCTGCGAGCGCTGGGGCGCACGGGAACGACCGCGATCGTGGGCGCCGCGGCCCCGGACGAGCTGCTGGAGCCCGTGCTCACGGCGCTGCTGGCGGTGGACCAGGCGGCCGAGGACCGCGCGGTGACGAGCGCGATGAAGGTGCTCACCCTCGCCGCACGTCGCGGCGGCGTCTCCGGCGTGGTCACCGAGCTCGCCCACCGCATCGACGGCTGGGCGGTGCTGCTCGACCGGCACGGGCAGGTGATCACGAGCGCCGGCGCCGGGGCGCTGCACGTGCAGGATGCGATGGCCGTCGCGCTCTCCCGCCCGGTGCGGGTGAGGCACAGGGCGCTGCAGGTGCACGTGGTCGGGTCGGGCGAGGACCTGTCGGCCCGGCTGGTGGTGAGCCCGCGCACGGAGTCGTCCAGCCGCGCGCGCGAGCTCGGCTCGCAGGCGGCCGCGCTGCTCGACCTCGTGCTGAGGACCGACGACCCGACCCGGACGGAGCGACTCGGCCGCGCCGTGATGATCGACGCGCTGCTCGCCGGCGGCCCGCCCGCGGTGTCGCTGTTGCGGCAGTGGGGTGTGCACGAGAGCTCGCTCACGGCGTTCGCGCTGACCGCACGGTCGACCTCGGTGGAGGTGGAGCGGCTGGTGACGCACTGGCTGGACGAGTTGGGCGCCGCGCACATCCTCACGGAGCGGCACGGCGTGGTGACGGGTTTCCTGCGCGACGACCAGGTGGATGCCGTGGCGGCCCGCGTGGAGGCGTACTCTTCTGCGATCTTCCTCGGCGTGGGCAACCCGGCCGCGACGGACGCGCTTGCGGGCAGCGCGGCCGAGGCGGGGCACGCCGTGGAGTCGGCGCGGGCGGAGGGGCGCCGCGTGGTCCGCTACCGCGCCATCCCGACGATCGAGCTGGTGCTGGACCGCCTGTCGGACGACGACGCCGGCCGCGTGGCACGGCTGCTGGACCCGCTCCGCGACGACGCCGGCCGCCACGGCGAGCTCACCGAGACGCTCCGCGTGTTCCTCGCCGAGAACGGTGCGTGGGGTGCGACCGCCGACCGCCTCGGCGTGCACCGGCAGACCCTGACGTCGCGCATCCATCGCATCGAGTCGCTGCTCGGCCTCTCGCTGGCGGACGCGGACGACCGCACCGCGGCGTGGCTCGCCCTGCGCGCGCTGGGCACGTCGGCGCGGGTCTGAACGCGCCCCGACGCCACGTCATGGCCCAGCCAGCCGACACCACGTCATGGGTTCCGCCGACCCCACGCCATGTCATGGGTCCCGCTGACCCACGCCACGTCATGGGCCCCGCCGACCCGACGCCAGGCTAGGGTCCGGCGAGCCCGTCGGGCTCCGCACGACCCCGGCGCCACCGCTTCCGCTTCGGTGCACGTCGGCGCCCCGAGCGCTTGCTGTTGTCGGGGAAGGCGTCCTTCGGGTACGTGCGACCGGCCCACCACGTGTACGCGACAATGAGGACGATCGCGCCGAGGTAGAGGACCGCCCACCAGGGGAACTGCAGCTGCGCCCTGGTGTTCTTGGCGATCTCCTTGTCTTTCGGCGGCGTCGGGGTGATTCGCTGCCCGGTGACCAGGATGCGGTGCGTGTTGATGCCGAGGGGCGTGCAGGTCACCAGTGTGACGAGGTCTTTCCCTGCCTGCTGGCGCAGTGTCGTGGTGTCCTCGGGGTCCACGACCCGCGTGTCGATGACCTGGTACGTGAGCACCTGACCGAACGTGGTGACGACGAACCGGTCGCCGACCTGGATCTTGTCCAGGTCGGTGAACATCGTCGCGTCTGCCAGCCCGCGATGCGCCGTGATGACGGACCGCGTGTTCTTCCCGCCGACGGGCAGAGAGGTTCCCTGCAGGTGGCCGGCGCCCTTGAGGAGCGTCTCTTCGCTGGTGCCGTGGTAGATCGGGAGATCGACGCCGATCTTGGGGATCTGGATGCGGGACATCGTCCGGCTGGGCGTGTCGAGGAGCTTCCAGTAGTCGAACTCCGTCGAGCTGCTCTTCCCCTTGCCGGTCGGCACGTTGGTGTTGGCTTCGAGGACGGCCCCACTGGACAGGGCCTCGTTGTAGCGGTGCGCCTCGACGAGCTGTTCGGACGCCTTCGGCCGGATGTTCGCGATGGAGTCGCTGTACTTGCTGATGACGAGGGACTGGTTGTACGCCGACAGCCAGCTTGCGGCCGGCGAGTATGCGAGAACGGTCGCGCCGACGATGGCGAGCACCGCGGTGATGATGAGAAGGGCGCCGGGCCGCCACCGACGACGAGGCGGCGCGTGGCGGGAGCGTCTACGGGACATTGTTCGTTTCGGGTGGTTATCGGGGTATCGGGTGATGGGTCGCGTTCACGCGTGACGGGGGCGGGCCGACGATCGACCCGCCCCCGTGCGTGCGCAGAGATCGCTTAGGCGTTCTCGTCCGTCGCAGCGCGGCGACGACGGATCAGCATGACGCCGCCCAGCGCGATGACGAGCAGCGCGATGCCACCGATGGTGAGAGCGAGCTGCACGCTCGAACCGGTGAACGGCAGCTCGGGCACACCCTGCTGAACGTTTTCGATCTTCACCAGCGGCACGGTGCCGTTGGCTCCGGTCTTGACCATGACGGCCGTGAGGGCGGCGGCGCCGGTCGGCAGGACGAAGCCGTTCGGAGCGAGGATCTCCTTCAGCACGTAGCAGCGCTGCTGGAAGTCGTGGCCCGCGACGGTGGTGTTCGAGACGGTGCCGTCGGCCGCGACCGTGGTCTGGGTGTCACCGATCCACAGACCCGGGATGAAGACCTTGCCGGTGTCGTCCGACGTGACCTCGTAGTTCTTGGTCGAGTCGGCCGGGTCCTTCACCTGCGTGAAGCCGTTGCTGATGTCCGGGAGGCACTGGCCCTGCTGGTCGGTGCTGCCCTGGTACACCTCGAACTTCGCACCCTTGAGGCCGTCGTTGGTGTTGGACTTGTTGACCTTCTGAACCGTGAGGTCGCCCCAGCGCGTGACCTTCTCGTTGGTCGGCGAGCCGTCGTTGGGGTCGTTCGGCGAGCCGGGAGTGAGCTCGAAGTCGTTCAGATTGACGTAGGCGGTGTTCTTGATCTCACCCGGGGCGTTCGCCTTCGCCTGGAAGCTGAACACGACGTTCTGCGCGGGCTGCAGCTTGGCCAGTCCCGCCGGCAGGAACGTGATGGTGAGCTTCTGGCCGGCCCAGGCCACCGTGTAGTCGGTGCCCTCGGCGAAGGTGGTCGAGCCCATCTTCACCGTCACCGAGTTGGGCGTGGTGATCGGCGTCAGCTTGCTGTCGAGGTCGTCGGACACGATGAACTTCTTGTAGGTGTCGCCGGCCGCGAGCGCCGGGATCAGCTGGGTGACCTCGTAGCGGACGGGGGCACCGAGGACCGAGCCGTTCTTGTCCTGGTCGACGACGTTCTTCTTCGGCGCCTCGGCGACGGTGTTCTTCGGGTACACGTTCACGTCGTAGACCCAGTTGCCGTTGGAGACCTTGTGGTCCGCGGGCGTCGGGAGCGTCACGATGAACGGTGCGGCCTTCTCGACCACGCCCGCCGGAGTCGAGACCTCGCGCACGAAGTAGGGGCCGAGCGGCAGCTTCGCCGAGGTCGACGAACCGTCGGCCTGGGTCGCCGGCATGCTCGTGCAACCGCTCAGGGTGTACGAGCCGAGCGTGGTGACGCCCTGTGCCGCGGACGCCAGCTTCTGTGCCGGCGTGATGGCGTTGACCGCGTCCCAGCCCTTGTTCGTGCCGTCGAACAGGTCGATGCCGTCGATCTTGCAGTATTCGAACACCACGCCGGCGACCGGATTCGTGCTCGGGTTGGTGCCCGTGCCGGACGGGTTCTGGTCGCCGCCGCCCGGGTTGGCGAACTTGTGCACGATGATCGAGCCCTGCTGCGTGGTGTCGATCGACGTCGCGCTTGCGGCGGAGCTCGATGCGAACGCTCCAAGCACACCCAGCGTGAGGGCCGTTCCGACAGCCAGGGCCCTCCGCCCCGGGTGCCGTGTGATTGCGGTCATGTGAGTTTCTTTCCTTTCCCTTCACCGCTTGGTGCGATGCGAGGTCTCATTGGTGAAGACGAGCCATGCCGTCGGTCGATGACGGAACTCGTGCGAATCAAGCTGTTCGACGTCGACGGATCAGCTGCGCGCCGGCCAGCGCCAGAACGAGGGCGAACAGCCCGCCGCCGGTGAACGTCAAGAAGTCGGTCCCGATCCCGCCCGTGAACGGGATCGCGGGCACCGGGAGCTGCTTGTTCACCACGTCTTGGAGCGCGATGGTGGTCGTCCCGGTGGTGACCGTCACCGTTATCGGCGTCGAGCTCAGCTTGAAGCCGATCGGCGCCTTGGTCTCGACCAGTCGGTAGTTCCCCGGTCCGAGGTCGTCCAGGCGGAAGATGCCTCCGAGCGGATCCCTGTCCGCTCCGGTGCACTGCGTCGCGTCGGCGGCCACGCAGTCCGTCACGGCGAGGCTCGGCCCGGTGGGATTCCCCTGCGCGTCGACCGGGGTGAAGCTCCACTCGGAGCCGGCGATGATGTTGCCGCTGTCATCGACCTTGTGCCAGATGACATCCTTCGTGAGAACGGTGACGATCACGCTGCACTGCGGGTCTTGCGAGCCCGTCGTGCAGTTGTTGTTCCGGTTCTTCGAGACGACCGTGTTGACCAGGGAGTGATCGCCCTTCGCCGGGTTCTTGATGGTGACCGTGTAGTCGACTCTCGCCGAGTAGCCGGCGGCGATCGAGCCCGTCCAGCTGAGAACGGGAGCCGAGTACGAGACGGTGCCGGAGCCGGCCCTCGCGTCGTTGTTGTAGTCGGCTTCCTTCAGCACGTCGCTCAGGTCGTCGCTCCAGGACGCGTTGTCGTAGGGCTGCGTGCCGTCGTTCGCGATGACGATGGTGTAGGTGATCTTGGTGCCCATCTCCACGGATGCCGGGCCTGGTTTTCCATTGATGTACTTGAAGATGGTGAGCTTGCACTCCGAGTCGAGCGAGGTGATGACGAAGCCGGCCTGGTTCCCCGGGCTCCCGTCGACGCCCGAGGAGTTGCCGTTGGGTGCGTCGTTTCCGCCTGCCGACGTGGTGACCACGTTGGCGGTGACGAACATCCGGATCGGTCCTGACGCATCGCATGCCACCGGGGGCGCCGTCGTCTGGAAGCACATCTCGACCGGGCTGCCCAGCCAGGTGATCGAGATCCGCCCCCCTGTCACGCCCAACGGGTCATTCACCCCGTTGATGGTGACGGTCGCCGTGATCGACGTGACGGTCTTCGGGATGGACGAAAGGCTCAGCGAACCGCCGGGCGGCACGGTGGCGTTGTTGAAACCGGAGATGACCGCGTTGTTCTGATCTTTCAGGGTCACGGTCGCGTTCGTATAGGCTCCGGTCACCAGCCCGGGAAGCGTCAGAGCGCCCCAGCCCGTGAAGCCCGCCGTGCCGGAGCCGCAGTACGACGTGAGCGGCGAGACGGTCATCGACACCGGCCCGGAGGTTCCGGAGCAGCCACCCCCGGTGAACGCGTTGAAGAAGGTGATCTGGCCGGCATCGCCGGTGGCCACGAGGCAGTTCGGAGCCACGTCGTAGGCGGTGCGGACCGTGTAGTTGATCCTGTTGATGGGCATGGTGAACCCGTCGCAGGCCGGCACACGGCCGGTGCCCGACCACAGCGAGTAGTCGACGCAGGCGACGGTGTCGCCCCTCGAGACGTAGACCTTGGTTCCGAGCACAAGGGTGTCGCCAGCGGCATTCCCGTTCGCCGTGTACTGTGCGTTCACGCCGTTGTACGGGTCCGTGGTCGGCACGCCCGAGAGATTCCAGCAGGCCTCCGCAGATCCTTGACCGTTCTTGATCGTGCAGACACCGGTCAGAGAACCCGTCTTGGAGAGGATCGGGGCGAACGGGGTCGGCCCGAAGGCGACGGACGTCGACGTCGTGACCGGCCAGCTGCCAGAACAGAGCTGGCCTCCCGCGACATAGCAGTACGTCTGCCACGAATCGCTCGTCGTCTTCTGCACGCTGGCAAAGGTGTACGAACCGAACACGGCCGCGCCGAGGATGTAGGGCGTCGTCACGCCCGTGTTCAGGGCGAGGTTGCCGCACGAGGCGCCGGTGGCCGGGTTGACGCACACGATCAGGTCCTTGCCGCCCGAGATGACCACCGCGTAGATGTTTCCGTTGGAAGCCTGCATCGCCGTGGAGCCGATCTGGGCGCCGTTGTTGAATCCCACCGTCTGGTTGGCCGCGAGAGGGGTGTATCCGCAGCTGGTCGGCGTCGTGGTCGACAGATCGAGACACGCGGTGCCCGCGGTGATCGCCGAGCTGAGTCCCACGAACCAGAACAGTTTGTTGCCCGAGATCCACGTTCCGCCCTGCCAGGCGGACCAGCCGTCGAACGCGGTCCCCGTTCCGATGGCGGTCCCCACTGTCGAAGACCAGGACTGCACGTTCGAGTTCGTCGGCCAACCCGGGCAGGTGGTGCCGTCCATCTTCGAGCAGAAGACGAAGGGGTTCGTCCGGTGGTGGTACACGGCGTAGATCAGGCTGCCCTTGACGACGACGTTGTACGCGTCGCCTCCGCTCGTGGCGACGACGTTCGACGTCGGGTTCGGGAAGCCGAGCGAGAGTTGCTGCGTCCCCATCGGGCGAAGGTCTCCGGTGTAGCCCACACCGGTGACGCCTCCGCCAACACCGGGGTCTTTGGTAACCCACGTCGTGCCGTCGGTGGTGTACTGCGGCGTGAGGGTGCCGGAAGCGTTCTGAAGTGCCGGCAGCTGAAGCGATCCCGGGACGAACGTGCCGTTCGAGATCATCGCCTTGAGGTTGACCGTGGCGTTGCCCGACGTCTTGTTGTCGTACGGGACGACCCACTTGATCTTCTCGCCCGACTTCGCGGTAGCCGACTTGAGGCCTCCTGGAGCGTCGGACGAGGCCGCCGTCGCCCCGCTGACCGTGTCCGTTCCGGTCACGGAGATGGACGAGATGGCCGTGGATGCCGCGTTCGAGAAGTAGCTCGGAAGCACCAGTGCGCTCACGAGGGCGCCCACGGCCACGCACGCGGCGATCGCCACCGCCACCCGCCAACGGCGCACGATGATCGTGCGGTACGAGACCATCACCGCGGCCACGCTCCTGTCGACGTGTCGACCCGGAAACCGTGGGGTCGACCGTGGGGTGACCTCTCTTCAGAGGCTTGGCATATGCGCAGTGCTCGATGCATCTCGGGTTGGTCCTCAGCGAACCACCCGCGTGCCGGCCGAGGCCGGCACGCAGGTGTAGGTGGCGAATGTGACGAGGGCCCCGGGGTAAGCAGCCCTACACCTTTGAAGACGCAGACCTTACGCACGCATTACGCGATTCATGGAAAAATCACATGCGTTTTTTTACACCGTCCTGCGTCGTCGCATCACCTGCCAGAACGCCAAAGCCGCCACCAGCAGAAGCACGCCGAGTCCGGCGAAGGTGTAGGTGTCGGCGCCGATGCCACCGGTGAACGGGATCGCGGGGACCGGCAACTGCTTGTTGATCACGTCGGCCAGGGACACCGTCGTCGACGCCGCGACGATCGTCACGGTGATCGGCTTGGAGTCCAGCCGGAATCCGAGGGGCGCCTTGGTCTCGACGAGCTGGTAGGTGCCCGCGCCGAGGTTCGTGAGACGGAACTCGCCGGCGATTTGATCCTTGTCCGCACCCGTGCAGTCCGCCGCGGACGTGGCCACACAGTCGGTGACTGTGATGGGAGCGCCGATCGGCTTGCCCTGAGCGTCCACCGGGGTGAACGTCCATTCGGAGCCCTCGAGCAGATTCTTCGAGTCGTCGACCTTGTGCCAGGTCACGTCCTTCACATCGACGTCGACGACCACCTGGCACGCCGCATCCGTGGAGCCGGGCAGACAGTTGCTGCCCTGGTTGTTCGAGACGATCCGGTTCACCATGGAGTGGTCGCCGTCCGCCGGATTCTTCACCGTCACGGAGTAGGTCACGGTGGCCGTCGCACCGACGGCGAGCGGGCCCGTCCACGAGAGGATCGGAGCCGAATACGTGGCCGTCCCCGCCGTTGCGGCGTGGTCGCCGTTGTAGGTGGCGTCCTTCAGCACATCGGTCAGGTCGTCCGTGAACGATGCCGCCTGGTAGGCCTGGCTTCCCGTGTTCTTGACCGTGATCGCGTAGGCGACCTTGTCGCCCGGCCCGACCTTCTGCACGGGCGATGTCTTGGCGAAGGCGATCCCGCACTGCGACGGGTCGGTCTTGACGGCGAACGTCGCCTTGTCCGTGGTGTTGCCCGACGGCCCGTCCGTCCCGGCAGGGGACACCGTCACGGCGTTCGCCTGGTTGAACAGATCGGTCTGCGGCGCGTCGCAGGCCTGATCCGGAACCTTCGTCGAGAAGCACATCTGCGGCGGGTCGCCCTTCCAACTCACCGACACCGTCCCTCCGGAGGCCGCGATGTCCTGGTCGACCACCCCCTGCAGGGTGACCTCGACGGTGAGGACCGCGGTCGCCCCCGTCGGCGGGATGGAGGAGATGTCGAGCGACGTGGTGCCGGCCGGCAGCGAGACGCCGTCGAAGCCGCTGACCGGCTGCCGATTCACGTCGTAGATCGTGACGATCGCGTTCTTGTAGGACGTCGTCGGGGTGTCCACGATGTTGAGGGTGCCCCACCCGCGGAAGCCGGCCGCGCCGGACCCGCAGTAGGACGACGCGGGCGCGACCCGGGTCGAGGCGAACGTGGAGAGACAGGCGCCGCCGGTGTTGGCGTCGTACGTGTTCATCAGGCGCCCGTCGCCGGTCGCGATGAGGCACCCGGGCACGCCCGCGATCGTTCGCGACGTGTAGTTGTACGGGTTGGGTGGCGGGGTGAACCCCGTGCACGGCTGCGCGAGTCCGCCGGAGATCTTGCTGAAGTCGAAGCACCCGACCGCGCTGTCATTGCTGACCGGCACATACACCTTGGTGCCGAGCAGGAGACTGTCTCCGGCCCACCCGTCGTTGAAGCCGGCGGAGGTGGGGTACGGGCTCGCCACAGAGGCTCCCGACAGGTTCCAGCAGACTCCCGGCGTGTTCGTCTGCAGGGAGCAGATGCCGGTGATCGCACCCGCGGTGTTGAGCATCGGCGCCAGCGCGCCGTGCGCGGCAGACCCCCATGGCACGCCGTTGGCGAAAGCCTTGGGGAAACCGGGGCAGAGCGAGTTGGTGGAGATCCGGTAGCAGTAGATGTTCGGGTTGGCGTCAGGCGCAGCGGGCGCCCCGACCGGCGACGTGACGATCGCGGCGAAGAAGTAGTCCCCGTACGTCGCCGTGTGCGGCGGCCGGTCGGAGCCGGTGATGCCTCCGACATCGAAGCTGCCGCACAGCCCGGTGGAGGCCACGTCCTGGGTCACGAACGTCGACGGGTCGAAGCACAGGATCTTCCCGTTCGCGGTGGCGAAGTAGTACTTGCCGTTGGCGGCCGGGATGCCGGTCCCGCTGATCTGAGGGTTCGTCCCGGAGAAGAACGGCGCGTAGTTGACCTTGTCGACGGGGTGGAAGCCGCAGCTGACGAGCGTGACGATGTCGGCGCACATGAAGCCCACCGGGTATTTGCCGGTCCCGTCAGGAACCGTCGTCTGCGCCTCCCAGAAGAGCGTGGTGCCGACCAGGAACGTGCCGTTCTCCCAGGTGGTCGCCATGTTCGCATACGGCCCGGTGCCGATCTTGAGCCCGGGTGTCGTGGATGCGTAGGTGTACGTCGCCGGCCATCCCGGGCACACGCCACCGGACGGCGTCACGCAGACCAACGTCGCCTGCGAGGTGTTGTGGTGGTACGACGTGTACACCTGGTACTGCCCGTTCACCTGCGCGACGACACCGTTGTAGGCGTCGCCGCCGTTCTGGTTGAAGGCGAAGCCGGCCGGCTTCTGGAACGGGTCGCCCAACTGGGCCTGGAGGCCGCCGGGGGCGGAAGCCGCACCTCCCGTGAAGCCGACCCCGTTCGCGTTCGCCGGCGGGCTGCCCGCCTGCCACGCGCCGCCGCCATTCGTGCTGAACTGCGCCGCGAACGGCTTGCCGGGGATCTGAGCGGCCGGCAGTTTGAGGGATCCCGGCACGTAGGTGCCCGCGTTGGTCAGAGGATCGCGGAGGTCGACGGTCCCGTTCTTGCCGGTCTCGTTGCGATAGTCGACCACCCAGTCGATGGTGTCGCCCGGCTTCCCGGTTCCGGTCTTCGCCCCGCCCGGCGCCCCTGTCGACGCCGCGACGGACCCGTTCGTGGTGTTCGTGCCCGTCTTGTAGAGCGTGGAGACGCCGTTGGTGCCTGCGTTGGACCAGAATCTCGGCACGAGCAGCGCACCGGCGACGACGCCGATGGCCGCGCATGCGGCGATCAGGGCTGTCGCGCGCCGACGCCGTACCGTCGACGCGCGCGACACCGTCACCGCGCCCTCCCCTCCCCGGTTGGGACAAGTGAGGGGCGGAATGCTGGGGTGTGCGTCATATCGGATCGTCCTCCGGGCTCCACCGGGTCGGGTGGGCGGTCATCGGATTGTGCAGGCCAGATAGACCCGTCACCTCAACAGACGACCCGGAATCGGAGCCATGACGTGAAAAACACAAAAAAACGGCTGAGCCCCGGAAACCCGGGACTCAGCCGTCTCGTTCGTGCGCGAGGGGGGACTTGAACCCCCACGCCCTTGCGGGCACTGGCACCTGAAGCCAGCGCGTCTGCCAATTCCGCCACTCGCGCGAACCCAGGAACTCTAACACGACGCCCGGATGCTTCACGAATCGGGGTGTCCCTCCGAGGGCTGATCTTCACCGGATAGCCAGGGCGTTTTCCAGGGTTCCGACTAACATGCATGTAGTCATCGAGCCGGAAGCGGGAGACTGTGGGCATTCTGGACAACTTCGAGCGGGGGCTCGAGCGTGCCGTCAACGGCGCGTTCGCGAAGACCTTCCGCTCCGGGCTGCAGCCGGTCGAGCTCACCAGCGCGCTCCGCAAGGAGCTCGACACCAAGGCCGCCGTGGTGAGCCGCGACCGCGTGCTGGCGCCGAACCGGTTCGTGCTCCGGATGGCGCCGGCCGACTACTCGCGCATGCGGTCGATGGGCGCGGCGCTGACCGACGAGCTGATCGACTTCGTGCAGAAGCACGCCCGTTCGCAGCACTACCAGTTCGCCGGCGGCATCTCGATCGAGCTCGAGGAGGACGCCGAGCTCTCGGTCGGGATGCTGCAGGTCGACTCCGAGAACGTGAAGGGCGACGTCGCCTGGACTCCCGTGCTCGACATCGACGGACGGCACTACCCGCTCACGCACTCGCGCACGGTGGTCGGCCGCGGCGCCGACGCCGACATCACCGTCGACGACACGGGCATCTCGCGCCGCCACATCCTGGTCACCTGGGACGGCCAGCGTGCGCAGGTCGAAGACCTCGGCTCCACCAACGGCTCGAAGCTCGACGGCCAGCCGCTGAAGAAGGCCATCCTCGAGCCGGAGTCGGTCATCACCATCGGCCGCACCCGGATCGTGTTCCGCGTGCTGCCGCAGGCCGCGCCGCCCGCTCGGGGCCGCGTGGACGACGTGACGCGCCGTCACGACGTCGGCAACTTCTGGGGTCCCTCGTGAACCCCAGCGAGCTGACCCTGCTGGTGCTGCGGTTCGGCTTCCTCCTGCTGCTGTGGCTGTTCGTCTTCGGCATCGTCTACGCCCTCCGCACCGATCTGTTCGGCCAGCGCGTGCGCAAGTTGCCGGAGTCGCAGGCGGCGGCCTCTCCCTTCCCAGCCTCCCCCACGGCGAGCGCCGGCACCCCTCGCCCGGCCGCCCCGGCCGGGCCGACCGAGCCGGTCATGAAGGCCGCGCCCGTCTCCACCCTGCCGTCCGGCGCCAACCGTGCGAGCGGCAGCACGAACGCCAGCGTGCAGACCGCTCGGCGCCTCGTCATCACCTCCGGGCCGCGCGCCGGCACCGAGCTGCCGCTCGGCCGCGACCCGATCACCATCGGCCGCTCCAGCGAGTCGAACCTCGTCATCCGCGACGACTACACCTCCACCCACCACGCCCGCCTGCTCCTCTGGAACGACGAGTGGATGATCCAGGATCTCGACTCGACCAACGGCACGTTCCTCGACGGCCGCCGCGTCACCGTCCCGACCCAGGTCCCGCTCGACACGCCGATCAAGATCGGCACGACCACGTTCGAGCTGCGGCGGTAGCCCGGTGGCGGCGAACAAGGCGGCGGCCGTCTCCCACGTCGGGAAGATCCGCTCGAACAACCAGGACTCCGGCTATGCCGGCCGGGAGCTGTTCGTGGTCGCCGACGGGATGGGCGGCCACGCGGGAGGCGACGTCGCCTCCGCGATCGCCGTCACCCGCATCCGCGAGGCCGACCGGGAGTACGAGACCGCGGCCGAGGCCGAGTTCGCCCTGCAGTCCGCACTGATCGCCGCGAACTCGCTGCTCGCCGAGACCGTGTTCGAGCATCCCGAGCTGACCGGGATGGGCACGACGGTGAGCGCGCTCGTGCGGGTCGGCGACGAGATCGCCTTCGCGCACATCGGCGACTCGCGCATCTACCTGTTCCGCGACGGCGAGCTCAAGCAGGTCAGCACGGACCACACCTTCGTGCAGCGGCTGGTCGACAGCGGCCGCATCACCGAGGAGGAGGCGATGGTCCACCCCCGCCGATCGGTGCTCATGCGCGTGCTCGGGGACGTGGACGCCTCCCCCGAGATCGACACCTGGACGCTGGACACCCGCCCGGGCGACCGCTGGCTGATCTGCTCGGACGGCCTGAGCGGCGTCGTCAAGCACGACGACATGCAGGCCGCCCTCGCCTCGAAGGACGGGCCGAAGCAGGTCGCGGAGCGCCTGCTGAAGCAGAGCCTCGACGCGGGCGCCCCCGACAACGTCACGGCCGTCGTGCTCGACATCGGCGACACCACGCGCGGCGACGTGCTGAAAGACCCGGTGACGGTCGGCTCCGCCGCCGCGCCGCTGCAGTTCGGAGCGGAGCCGAAGCCGGCGACGCGCGCCTCGCGCCTCCCCGCGCTGCGGCTGCACCCGATCCGGCCCGCGACGGGTCCGACGCACTTCGAGCCGCAGTCCGAGGACTACCTCGACGAGCTCATCGAGGAGGACGCCCGCCGGGCCAGGCGCCGCCGCCTCACCTGGATGATCGGGCTCATCGTGCTGGTCGTCGCGATCGTGCTCGCGATCTTCTTCGGCTACGAGTGGACGCAGTCGCGCTACTTCGTCGGAAAGTCGCCGGACGGCCACGTCGCGATCTACCAGGGCGTGCAGCAGGGCATCGGACCGATAAGCCTCTCGCACCTGTACGAGGAGTCGGACGTGAAGGTCGACACCCTGCCCGAGTACGACAAGCAGCAGGTGGAGCAGACCATCAACGCCGACGACCTGCAGTCGGCCAAGAACATCGTGGAGCAGCTGAGCGATGCCCACGGACAGTAGAACCGCCGCGCGCGCGCAGGCGAAGCAGCCCCGGACCGCAACCGGTCCGGTGAAGCGGCTGCGCCTGCCGGCGAAGTTCCGCAACCTCGAGCTCTTCCTGCTCGTGATCGCGTGCGCCATCAACGCCGCCGCGGTCGTGCTGGTGCAGCTGGGCGCCCTGGGGCACATCGACCTCACGCTGGTGTACCTCGGCGCCGGCCTGTCGGCCCTCGTGGTCGGCATGCACATCGCCCTGCGCTTCGTGGCGCCGCAGGCCGACCCGTTCCTGCTTCCCATCGCGACCTTGCTGACCGGCATCGGGATCGCCGAGATCTACCGGATCGACATCCACTACAAGGACTCGGGATGGGACAGCGCCGGCGTCAAGCAGATCGTCTGGGCGGGCATCGCGATCGTCGCCGCGATCCTCGTCGTGAGCCTCATCCGCAACCACCGCATCCTGCAGCGGTACACCTATCTCTTCGGCTTCGCGGCGCTCATCCTCCTGCTGCTGCCGATGCTTCCGGGCATCGGTCGCGAGATCAACGGCGCCCGGGTGTGGATCGGGATCGGCCCGTTCAGCTTCCAGCCCGGCGAGATCGCCAAGCTGTGCCTGGCGATCTTCTTCGCCGGGTACCTGGTGCAGACGCGCGACTCGCTGTCGGTCGTCGGGAAGAAGTTCCTCGGGATCCGGTTCCCTCGCGCCCGTGACCTCGGCCCGATCCTCGTGGTGTGGCTGATGTCGATGGCCGTGATCGTGTTCCAGCGCGACCTGGGCACGGGCCTGCTGATCTTCGGCCTCTTCCTCGTGATGCTGTACGTCGCGACCTCGCGCATCAGCTGGATCATCCTCGGCCTGTTGCTCGTCGTCGGTGGGGCGGTGGTGGCCAGCCAGGTGCTGCCCTACGTGCACGACCGGTTCGCGAACTGGCTGACGCCGTTCACCTCCGGGCGATACGACGCGGAGCTCGGCGGCAGCTACCAGCTCGTTCAGGGGCTCTTCGGCCTTGCCCACGGCGGCCTGATCGGCACAGGGCTGGGCCAGGGCCAGCCGTGGATCACGCCGATCTCGCAGAGCGACTACATCATCGCGAGCCTCGGCGAGGAGCTCGGCCTGGCCGGGCTGTTCGCGATCTTCGCCCTCTACCTGGTGTTCGTGGCGCGCGGGCTCCGCATCGGCTTCGCCGGACAGGACGACTTCGGCAAGCTGCTCGCGGTCGGCCTGTCGTTCACCGTCGCGCTGCAGTGCTTCATCGTGATCGGCGGCGTGACCCGCGTCATCCCGCTGACCGGCCTGACCACTCCGTTCCTCGCCGCGGGCGGGTCGTCGCTCGTCGCCAACTGGATCATCGTGGCGCTGCTGCTGCGGCTCTCCGACACCGTCCGCAACCAACCCCGGCTGGTGGTGAGCTAGATGAACCGTGAGATCAAGCGGGTGAGCACGATCGTGGTCGCCATGTTCCTGGCGCTGCTGGTGTCCACGTCGATCCTGCAGGTGTTCCAGGCGGACGCCCTCGGCTCCGACGCGCGCAACACCCGTGCCCTGAACGACAGCTACCAGGCGCAGCGTGGTGCGATCCTCGTGGCCGGGCAGCCGATCGCGCAGTCCGTCCCGTCGAACGACGTCTACAAGTGGCAGCGCGTCTACAGCAACGGCCCGCTCTACTCCGCGGTGACCGGCTTCTTCCCGATCAACGGGGAGCCGACCGGCCTCGAGGGTGCGCTCAACGACAAGCTGAGCGGCTCGTCGAACTCCCAGTTCTTCGACCGCATCAACGCCATCCTGACCGGAAAGAGTCCGCAGGGCGCGACGGTGGAGACCACCATCGACCCGGTCGCGCAGCAGGCGGCATGGGATGCGCTGGGCGACTACCAGGGCGCCGTGGTGCTCCTGCAGCCCAAGACCGGCAAGATCCTCGCCATGGTCTCGAAGCCGGCGTACGACCCGAACACGCTGGCCTCTCACGACGGCAAGGCCGTGGAGTCGACCTACCAGCAGCTGCTCGACGCCAAGGGCGACCCGCTCATCAACCGCACGATCGGCGGCAACCTAAACCCGCCCGGTTCGACGTTCAAGCCCGTCATGAGCGCCACGGCGTTCGGGACAGGCCAGTACACCAAGGACAGCCAGCTCCCGAATCCGGCGTCGCTGCCGCTTCCCGGCTCCCCCACGGTCGTGAAGAACGACTCGCTGACCACCTGTGGACCCGGCGAGACGGTCTCCATCGCGACCGCGCAGATCCTCTCCTGCAACATCCCGTTCGCCGAGCTCGGGATGCAGCTGAAGCCGCAGGTGATCAAGGACCAGGCCGACAAGTTCGGCTTCAACCAGGAGCTCAGCATCCCCATCCGGGTCGAGAAGAGCGTCTACCCGCTCTACCCCGACCCCGCGGAGCGCGCGCTCGGCTCCTTCGGCCAGAAGGACGACAAGGCGACCCCGCTGCAGATGGCGATGGTGTCGGCGGCGATCGCCAACGGCGGCACGCTCATGACTCCGAACCTGGTCGACAGCATCCGGTCGGCCGACATGCAGACCACGGAGGCCTTCCAGCCGAAGGAGTTCTCCCGCCCGGTCAGCCAGCAGAACGCGGACACCATCAAGCAGATGATGGTCGACGGCGTCGATCACGGCGTGGCGAGCAATGCAAGAATAAGTGGGGTCCAGGTCGGCGGTAAGACGGGAACGGCGCAGAACGGGGAGAACGACCCCTACACGCTGTGGTTCACCGGTTTCGCGCCGGCGAACGACCCCGAGTTCGCTGTGGCGGTAGTTGTCGAAAATGGCGGTGGACAGGGTCAGAGCGGCACGGGTAACTCCATCGCCGCTCCGATCGCGAGGAAAGTACTAGAGGCGGTGCTGAATAAATGAGACCCACAGCAGGGCTCACCTTCGGGGGACGTTACGAGCTGCAGTCGCGGATCGCGATCGGCGGCATGGGCGAGGTGTGGCAGGCCACCGACCTCGTCATCGGCCGTACCGTCGCCATCAAGATCCTGAAGGACGAGTACCTCGGCGACCCCGGCTTCCTCGAGCGCTTCCGCGCGGAGGCGAGGCACGCCGCCCTCGTCAACCACGAGGGCATCGCCAACGTCTACGACTACGGCGAGGAGGAGGGCAGCGCGTACCTGGTGATGGAGCTGGTGCCCGGTGAGGCGCTGTCCAGCATCCTGGAGCGCGAGCACGTGCTCAGCACCGACCGCACGCTCGACATCGTCGCCCAGACGGCGGCCGCGCTGCACGCCGCCCACGCGGCCGGCCTGGTGCACCGCGACATCAAGCCGGGCAACCTCCTGATCACACCGGATGGCCGAGTCAAGATCACCGACTTCGGCATCGCGCGCATCGCGGACCAGGTCCCGCTTACCGCGACCGGACAGGTCATGGGCACGGTGCAGTACCTCTCGCCCGAGCAGGCCTCCGGCCACCCGGCGTCGCCGACCACCGACATCTACTCGCTCGGCATCGTGGCCTACGAGTGCCTCGCGGGCCGCCGGCCGTTCACCGGCGAGTCGCAGGTCGCCATCGCCATGGCGCAGATCAACGAGGCGCCGCCGGAGCTTCCCGCCACCGTGGCGGAGCCCGTCCGCAACCTCGTGTTCGCGTGCATCGCCAAGAACCCGGCCGACCGTCCGGCCTCCGCCGCACACCTGGCCCGGGCCGCACAGGCGCTCCGTCGCGGCGACGTGCGCGCTGCGGCCGCCTCCGTGCCGGCGATCCTGGGCGCCGCCGC
The DNA here is from genome assembly GCA_003367665.1 of Leifsonia sp. ku-ls. Classification (GTDB taxonomy): domain Bacteria; phylum Actinomycetota; class Actinomycetes; order Actinomycetales; family Microbacteriaceae; genus Leifsonia. Next base: position 233,741 of record QKXI01000003.1, read on the forward strand.
GGCCACCGACGCCGCGACCGTGCTGATGCAGTCGCCAGGGGCGGCCCCGACGCAGGCGACCACCGTCCTTCCCGCCACCACCGCGATGACGGTCGAGGAGGAGGAGACGGAGGCCCCGGTCGAGGAGCGCAAGCGCAGCCGCTGGACCTGGCCCCTGATCGCCCTCATCGCGCTGCTCGCGCTCGTGCTGATCGGCACGCTCATCGCGCTGCTCGCCCAGCCGAAGCCGGCGCCGAGCTCCACCCCGTCGACCACGCCGTCGCAGACGCAGCCGAGCTCGCCGAAGCCGTCGCCCACTCCGACAAGCAACACCGTGCAGATCACCGAGAGCGACTTCCTCGGTCTTACCGCCGATCAGGCGCGCGAGAAGCTCGACGGGCTCGGGATGGTCGCCGACGTGTCGCAGGGCAACGCCGCGACCACGCAGGACCAGGCCAACAAGGTCTACTCGGTCAACCCGACCGGACCGGTCCCGAAGGGCTCGACCATCGCGGTCAAGGTCTACGGTCCCGTCGCACCGGTCCAGACCCCGACCGACACGGTGACAGCCAACCCGGCCTCCGGCAAGGGGACGCCGAACTCGCAGATCACGGTCAACTTCGGCTCCGCGACGTGCCCGGCGGGCCAGAACCTGATCGGCCGCAGGCTCTACGTGAACGGGCAACCGCAGACGCCGGTGAACGACACGAAGATGATCTGGTCGCCCAGCGCGGCGGGCAACTACCAGCTCACGTACACGATCTTCTGCGGGGAGTCCGTCGAGTCCGATCAGTCCCCCGCCCTCGCCTACGAGGTCGTGCCGGCGACGCCGCCGACCAACGGCGGAGGCGGCGGAACCGGCGGCGGCGCGGGCGGCGGCGCCGGCGGTGGCAACAACGGCTGACCGCTGAGCGCGGCCGGGGAGATACCCAGAAAGGCACCGCTACACTAGCCGGAGTCAGCACCCGAGAAGGAGTCCGCATTGAGCCCAGATAGCCGCCTGCTCGCAGGCCGATATCAGGTGGGCGAACTCATCGGCCGGGGCGGCATGTCCGACGTGCACCGCGGGACCGACACCCGGCTCGGGCGTACCGTCGCGATCAAGCTGCTCAAGCCGTCGCTCGCGACCGACCCCGCGTTCCGCACCCGCTTCCGTCAGGAGGCGCAGGCGGCGGCGCGCATGACGCATCCGACGATCGTCCGCGTGTTCGACGCGGGCGAGGAGACCGTCCGCGAGCCGAACGGACACGAGGCGCAGCTGCCGTTCATCGTGATGGAGCACGTCGACGGCGTGCTGCTGAAGGATCTCATCAAGAAGGGCCCGCTCGAGGTCCCCGAGGCCGTGCGCATCACCGAGGGCATCCTCACGGCGCTCGAGTACTCCCACCGCGCCGGTGTCGTGCACCGCGACATCAAGCCGGGAAACGTGATGATCACCAAGACCGGCCAGGTCAAGGTGATGGACTTCGGCATCGCCCGGGCCATCAGCGACTCGTCCGCGACCGTCGCCCAGACCACCGCCGTGCTCGGGACCGCCAGCTACTTCTCGCCGGAGCAGGCGAAGGGCGAGTCGGTCGACGCGCGCACCGACCTGTATTCGACCGGTGTCGTGCTGTTCGAGATGCTGACCGGCCGGCCGCCGTTCCGTGGCGACACGCCGGTCGCTGTGGCGTACCAGCACGTGAGCGAGACGGCCGTCGCGCCGAGCACGGTCAATCCCAAGGTGTCTCCGGCGATGGACGTCGTGGTCGCCCGAGCGCTCACGAAGGACCGGTTCGAGCGCTATCAGACCGTCGCCGAGTTCCGCGCCGACCTCGAAGAGGCCGCCTCCGGCCGCGTGCCGAAGCGGAAGCACGAGGACGAGGCGGCCGAGACCCTGTTCGGCGCCCCGCCGAGCCAGGTGTCCGGCCCGGAGGCGGCCTTCCGCCAGCTGGCCGAGGACCAGACGATGACGCGCACGCAGCGGCGCCCACCGGTCATCTGGGTCTGGGCCGGGATCGCGATCATGGCCGTCGTCATCGTGGCCGTGCTCGCCTGGGTGCTGCGCCTCGCGCCGAGCACCACCATGCCCGACACGTCGCGCAAGGTCCCCAATCTCTCCGGCCAGACGCTCGAGAAGGCCACGGCCGAGCTCGACTCGATGAAGCTGAAGTGGGTGCAGAGCAGCGAGTCGAGCCCCACCTACCAGCAGGGCGAGATCGTACGCACCGACCCCGGGGCCGGCATCGTCGTCGCGACGGGCGACACCATCACGCTGTACGTCTCCACCGGCAAGAAGACGGTCTCCGTTCCGGACGTCCACAACATGACCGTGGACGCGGCGACCCAGGCTCTGCAGCAGGCCGGCCTCACCGTCGGTCCGACGACCTCCGAGAACTCGCCCACCGTTCCCGCCAACGTCGTCATCTCGACCGACCCCGCGGCGAACACGTCGGCGCACGAGGGCGACGCGATCGGACTGCACGTGTCGAGCGGCAAGGTCACGCTCACCGATCTCACCGGGCAGACGATCCAGGCGGCGACGGGCATCCTCTCGCAGCTGGGCCTCACGGCGAACCCGAAGCCCGACGCGTCGTGCCCGCAGGACAAGGGGGCCACGAAGGTGCACACCCAGTCTCTGGTGGGCGACGTGCCCCAGGGGTCGACGGTCGACCTGACCTACTGCTCGGGCTGAGCGCTCCGCCCGCGGCGGCCAGGCTCAGCCCAGCTTGACCAGGGGGTTCAGGGTGCGTGCGGCGTCCGCGGCTCCGGCGAGCCCGGCGACCTCGAGCCAGTTGCCCAGCATCCGGTAGCCGCCCTCGGTGAGCACGGACTCCGGGTGGAACTGGACTCCGTAGATCGGCGCCTCGCGGTGCTGCAACGCCATGATGACGCCGCCCGCGGTGCGCGCCGTGACCTCCAGGTCGTCCGGGAGCGTGCCGTCGACCACGGCGAGCGAGTGGTAGCGCGTGGCGGTGAAGGGCTGCGCCACCCCGTCGAAGAGCGGGCTGCCGTCGTGGGTCACCTGCGAGGTCTTGCCGTGCATCAGCTCCTCCGCGTTCGTGACGACGCCGCCGAAGGCCTCGGCGATCGCCTGGTGTCCGAGGCACACGCCCAGGAGCGGCTGGCCCGTGGCCAGCGCCTGCTCCACCACCGGGATGGACACCCCGGCATCGGCCGGCTTGCCCGGCCCTGGCGAGACCAGCACCGCGTCGTACTCGGCCAGCGCCGACGGGAGGTCTTCCGTCGCGATGTCGTCGTTGCGCACGACGACGGTGTCGGCGCCGAGCTCGCGCAGGTAGCCGTTCAGCGTGTAGACGAAGCTGTCGTAGTTGTCGATGACGAGGACGCGGGTCACGGCCCCACGGTACCTTCCTGCGGCCCGAGGAGCGAATCCACCCAGGGGAACACCCAGGTCACGAGCGTGAAGAGCACCAAGGCCACCAGAACGAGGAGGATCAGCAGGCGCACCCACCACGGCCCGGGCAGGACCCGCCACAACGCTCCGTACACGGTCAGCCTCCCTGCCCGACCGCCGCGGCGATCTCGTTCGGAATCTCCTGCGGCGGCGCGTAGGACTGGAACACGCTGTACGCGATCAGGCGCTCGCCCGCGTGGAATGGCGGGTTGCACGTCGTGATCGTCATCAGCCGGTCGGTCGGCGTCGCCTGCGGTTGCCGGGGAACCGGGAGCAGGACCTGCACGGCCGAGGGCTGGACGTACTCGAAGTTGCGGAACGTGTAGGTGTACCAGCCGTCCTTCGTCTGCACGTAGATGTGGTCGCCGATGTGCAGCTTGGACAGGTCGATGAAGGTGTTGCCCCAGCCCGAGTCGTGACCGGCGACCGCGAAGTTGCCCACCTCTCCCGGCAGCTGCGAGTCGATGTAGTGCCCGACACCCGCGGTGTAGCTGTTGAGCACGCGCTCGACGTCGACCGTCTGCCGGATGGTGCGCTTCCAGTCCGCGCCGAGGCGAGGTACGTAGATGACGGCGAACGGCTCGTAGGCGGCCGGCTTCGCGATCACGGGGGGATCGACCTGCGCCGTGGTGGTGTCCGGCGTGGGCTTCGGCGCCTTCAGGGCGTCGTCGATGAACTTCTGGCTCTGCTGCGCGGCGGCATCGGTCTGCTGGCCGGCGAGCACCAGGTTGTTCCACCACACCTGCCAGCCGAGGAACAGCAGCACCAGGACGCCCGCGGTGATGAGCACCTCGCCGGCGACGCCGAGCACGGTGGGCCGGCGATGCGGCCTGCGCGCACGCGGTCGGGTGGTGGTCATGTGGGGGATTCTAGGGAGCATCGCTGGGAAGAAACACAGTTGTCCACAGGCCTATCCCCCGTTCGGGGGCCTCAGGAACCTCCGGAGCTTCCCCGCTACACTGTGGTGCTATGGCACGCAGCAAGTCGAAGACCCGGATCGAGCGCCCGGCGCGCGCGGAGCGCCCGCAGGCGGCGTCCGGAGAGGACGCGCCGAACCCGGTCTGGTTCAAGCCGGTCATGTTCGGCTTCATGCTGCTCGGCCTGATCTGGATCATCGTCTTCTACGTCAGCCAGAACCAGTACCCGATCCCCGCGCTCGGTGCCTGGAACATCCTGGTCGGCTTCGGCATCGCGTTCATCGGCTTCCTGATGACCACCCGCTGGCGCTGACGCCCCACACTTCATCCCGAAACCCGGGTCGGCTCACAGGCCGGCCCGGGTTTTTCGTTTGTCCACAGTTCTCCACAGGCCTCATGTGGATAGTGGCCGCGCGTTCCCGCGCGGTTTCCCCAGTGTTAATAAGCCTGTGGAGAGTTACAACCGTGTAATTACCCACAGTGTTAATAAGCCTGTGGATAACTTATCCACGCCGTGTGGAACTACACGAAGAAGTGGATGAGGCTCAGCGCGACGAACACCACGCACAGGACGACGAGCAGCGGCACCTGCCAACGGCGTCTCTGCGGCTGTCGGGTCTCGACGTAGATGAGACCGACGAGGAAGCCCCCGACGAGCCCGCCGACGTGTGCCTGCCAGGCGATGTTGAACCCCGGCAGGAAACCGATGCCGAGGTTGATCGCCAGCAGCACCAGCATCTGGGTGGCGTTGCCGCCCAGGCGGCGCTGGATGATCAGGAACGCGCCGAACAACCCGAAGATCGCTCCCGAGGCTCCGACGACCGGAACCACGGGCGAAGCGATCAGCAGCACGCCGAGAGATCCGGCGAAGCCGCTGATGAGGAAAAGGGCCAGATAGCGGGCACGCCCGAGCATCGGCTCGAGCGCGGAGCCGAACACCCAGAGCGTGTACATGTTCAAGAGCAGGTGCAGCACGTTGGCGTGCACGAAGATGCTGGTGAACATCCGCCACGGCTCGAAAGCCCCGCCGACGGCCGCAGGATACGAGTAGAGACCCGCGTAGCGCAGGGCGTTCGTCACCGGAAGCCCCAGCAGGTCACCGAAGGTCTGCACGATGAACACCGCGACGCAGATCGCGATGATCGAGTAGGTGACGACGGGCGCGCCGCTGCCGGTCATCCGGGTGACCCACGCCGGCTTGGTGCGCGGATGCGTCACCCGTTGCTGTGCCATGCACTCGGGGCAGACGACACCCACCGCGGCGGGTGTCTGGCACTCGCCGCAGATCGTGCGCCCGCACCGCTGGCAGAGCACATAGCTCTGGCGGTCGGGGTGCCGGTAGCAGTAGTTCGCGCGCGAATCGACGGGCTGAGTCATCGTGTGCTGCTCGCCCGTCCTCTCTCAGACCTGCTCGACGTCGATGGACTCGATCACGACGTCGTCGAGCGGCCGGTCGCGGGCGTCGGTCGGAACCTCGGCCAGCTTGTCGACGATCCGGCGCGACGCGTCGTCCGCGACCTCGCCGAAGATGGTGTGCTTGCCCTGCAGCCAGGTGGTCGGCCCGACGGTGATGAAGAACTGGGAGCCGTTGGTGCCGCGACCGCCCTGGATGCCGGCGTTCGCCATCGCGAGCACGTACGGCTTGGTGAAGTCGAGCTCCGGGTTGATCTCGTCGTCGAACTGGTAGCCGGGGCCGCCGACGCCCTGACCGAGCGGGTCTCCGCCCTGGATCATGAAGCCGGGGATGATGCGGTGGAAGATCACACCGTTGTAGAGAGGAGCGTTCGACTTCTCGCCCGTGGCGGGGTGCGTCCACTCGATCTCGCCGGTCGCCAGCCCGGTGAAGTTGCGGACCGTCTTCGGCGCGTGGTTGCCGAAGAGGTTGACCTTGATGTCTCCGTAGTTAGTGTGGAGCGTGGCGACAGCGGTGTGCTTAGACATGGCACCAATTCTTGCACAGGGCGTATAGAGGACTCCGGAGGGCATGATGACCTCTCGGGCCATCCTCAGCCCTTTCGGTGGCAAGATGGAGTCAGTCGCCACCCCGACGCAACGGAGGAACAGATGAGCCTGACACGGAAGCGCAAGAAGGAGCTCAAGCGACTGCGCAGCGGAGCCGAGGACCTGTGGACTCAGCAGCAGGAGGTGCTGGCAGGCGCCAACGCCCTCGCTGCGGAGGCCCGCAAGCAGGCGGCCTACTACACACGCGAGGAGATCGCGCCGCGCGTCCGTGAGGGATACGACACCTACGTGCGTCCCGCCGCCGAGACGGCCAAGTCCACGGCCAGCCGGTACGCCGGCGCGGCGCGCGAGCGGGTCGTCGGCGACGTGATCCCGGCCGTCGGGACGGCCGTCGGCACCGCGCTCTCCGTGGTCGACCACGCAAGAGCCGCGCGCGCCGCCGCCTTCTCGGGCGACTTCGCCAAGGCCGGCAAGCAGCTGACCAAGAAGCCCGCCCCGAAGAAGTCCGGCCCCGGCGCCGGCGGGGTCGTCGCGATCGTCGTCGGCATCGTCGCCGCCGTCGGCGTGCTGTACGCCGTGTGGCAGACCTTCCGTGCCGACGACGAGCTGTGGGTGGCCGACGAGGAGCCCACGACCCCGGCTACTCCCTCGGCTCCGGCCTCCGGCGCCGAGCTCTGAGCCCCAGGGTCTTTTCGGGGGTTACCCCGATGGTGGGTCTCGGCGCGCGCTGAGACGCTGGAGGCATGAACACACTCATGCGTCCTCTGAACGGCCGGATCATCGGCGGTGTCTGCGCGGGCCTTGCGAACCGCTTCGGCCTGCGCCCGTGGACGGTCCGCCTGATCTTCCTGCTGTCGTGCCTGCTGCCCGGCCCTCAGTTCATCGCCTATCTGGCGATGTGGATCATCATCCCGGGTGAGAAGCAGCGGACGGCGACGGTCTAGTCCCGGAGGCCAGCCATCCTCAGTGCGATGTCGACGAGCTCGACCCTCCGGTTCGGGATGGCGCTCAGCGGGAACCAGGCCGCCTCGTCGGTGGTGCCGTCGCGCTCGTTCGTGAGGGTGCCACCGACGACGCTCGCGCGGTAGACGATGCGGAGCGCGTGCAGCGGCCCGGCCTCCGGGACGAAACGGTGCTCCGCCGGGATGATCTTGGAGTCGATGCCCAGCAGCTCGCCGCGTTCCGCGAGATAGCCGGTCTCCTCCGCGATCTCGCGCACGACGGCGTCGGCCGGATCCTCGCCGGGATCGATGCCGCCGCCGGGAAGGGTCCACCCCGACCGGCCGCCCTCGTTCCAGTGCGCGAGCAGGACGCGCTCGCCCTCGGTGATGACCCCGTAGGCGGCGACTCTGATGTCCACCGCATCACACTACTGCCGATGTCGGTGGTCAGGGGCAGACTATGGGGTGATGCCCGAACTCCCGGAAGTCACCGCCCTGGCCGCCGACCTCGACAGTCGGCTGAAGGGGCGTGTCATCGATCGGCTGAGCGTGGTCGCTTTCTCCGCCCTCAAGACCTTCGACCCTCCGGCGGATGCGCTGCGCGGTCTGACGATCGGCGGCGTCACACGCCACGGCAAGTTCCTCGACATCGCCGCCGGCGATCTCCACGTCGTGATCCACCTGGCCCGCGCGGGATGGATCCGCTGGCGCGACAACCCTCCCCCTCCCCCGAGCGGACGGCTCGGCAAAGGCCCGCTGGCCGCCCGCCTTGTGCTCGACGACGGGTCCGGACTCGACATCACCGAGGCCGGAACGAAGAAGAGCCTGGCCATCTACGTCGTGCACGATCCGGCCGAGGTGCCGGGGATCGCCCGGCTCGGTCCGGAGCCGCTCGATCCCGAGTTCACCGAGGAGGCCTTCGCCGGCATCCTCGCCGGGCAGGGCCGAGCTCAGATCAAGGGCGTCCTCCGCAACCAGTCGCTGATCGCCGGCATCGGCAACGCCTACTCCGACGAGATCCTGCACGTAGCCAAGATGTCTCCGTACAAGCCGGCCAACATGTCCGCGGCCGACGTGGCTCGCCTCTACGAGGCCATGCAGTCGACGCTGCGCGAGGCCCTCGCCCGGGCCGACGGTCTCGCGGCCTCGGAGCTGAAGAGCGAGAAGAAGTCGAACCTCCGGGTGCACGGCCGCACCGGCCAGCCCTGTCCGGTGTGCGGCGACACCATCCGGCAGGTCATCTTCCACGACTCGACCTTCCAGTACTGCCCCACCTGCCAGACCGGCGGCAAGCCGTTGGCCGACCGTGTGCTCTCGCGCCTCCTCAAATAGTCAGCAGTCGCAGACGATCGACCCGAGCGGCGCGGTGAGCGGGTCAGCGGCGCGCGTCACCGGGCCGTCCTCGTCGACCACGGGCAGTCCCTCCCTTGCCCAGTATTCGAAGCCGCCGATCATCTCGCGGACCTCGTAGCCCAGCAGGCTCAACGCCAGGGCCGCCCGGGTCGACCCGTTGCATCCCGGCCCCCAGCAGTAGACGACCACCGGCATGTCGGCCGCGATCAGCTCGTGCGCACGCCGCTCGATCTCGGCCGTCGGCAGGTGGATGGCGCCGTCGACTCGCCCCTGCCGCCAGGCCGCGTCCCCTCGGCTGTCGACGAGCACGAAGCGCTCGCCCGCCTCCATCGCAGCGTTGACGTCGGACGGGTCGGTCTCGAAGCGGAGCTTGGCGGCGAAGTGACGGGCTGCTTCTGCGGTGTCGGTGTTCATACCGTCGAGCGTAGGAAAACGCGGCCTTCGGCTGAAGGCCGGTTCGACGGCGTTCGGAGCGCATCGCCGTCGATCTCGTGGAAGAATCGCGGCATGGCCGTCAATCTCACGAGCACTGTCGACAGCACCGACCGCATCCTCCTCGCCGAGCTGCAGCGCGACGGCCGGCAGTCGATCGCCGAGCTCGCCCGCACGGTCCACATGTCGAACAGCGCGGTCGCGGAGCGGGTGCGCCGGCTCGAGGAGGCGGGCATCATCTCGGGCTACCGCGCCGTGATCGACCCGGAGCGTCTCGGCTACGGCATCCTGGCCTACCTGCGGCTGCGCTACCCGAGCAGCCGATACGAGCCTTTGCACGAGCTGCTCGCCGACATCCCCGAGGTCGTCGAGGCGCACCACGTCACCGGCGACGACTGCTTCATCATCAAGGTGGTCGCCACGTCGATGCGGCACCTGGAGCAGATCAGCGGGCGGGTCGGCACTCTGGGAAGCGTGACGACGAGCGTCTCGTACTCGAGCCCGTTCCCGACGCGGGCGATCGTGCCGCCGCAGAGTGAGTGAGATGTGGAGCCTAGGAGATTCGAACTCCTGACATCCTGCTTGCAAAGCAGGCGCTCTACCAACTGAGCTAAGGCCCCGAGTGAGTGGATGGTGGGGATACGAGGACTTGAACCTCGGACCTCTTCGTTATCAGCGAAGCGCTCTAACCGCCTGAGCTATATCCCCGAATGGGCAGATACGACCTTACCCGATCTGCCCGAGCATTGCGAAATCGGTCAGTTGTTGGTGAAACCGACCAGCAGACCGCCGGTGATCTTCACCGACAGGTTGTAGAGCAGCGCGAACACCGCGCCGAGCGCGGTCACCACGACGATGTCGAGGATGGCGACGATCAGCGAGAAGCCCATGACCTGGCCGAGACCGAGGATCGAGCGGAGGTCGCTGCCTCCGGCGCCCGAGATGTCCTTGAACAGGCTGTTCACCTGGTCGAAGATGCCGGTGCGGTCGAGCACCGTCCAGATCAGGAACGTGCCGACGATCGCGATGATCGCGAGGCAGATCCCCGCGAGGAACGACAGCTTCACGGTGGACCAGAAGTCGATGTAGACCAGCTTGAGCCGCACCTGCTTGGCGGAGGCGGGTCGACGGGACGACTTCTTGGCGAGCTTCTCGGCGACGCTACTGCTCATCTACGGTTTCATCCTTCCCGACGGACTCGTCATCCTCTGCGAGAGAAGAGGATTCGAGGTCGCGCTCGGTGTTCTTCGCCAGTGCGATGATCTTGTCCGACTCGGCGAAACGTGCAAAGACGACACCCATGGTGTCACGGCCCTTGGCGGGTACCTCGGCCACGGCAGAGCGTACCACCTTGCCGCTGGCAAGAACCACAAGGACCTCGTCGTCTTCGCCGACGATGAGAGCGCCCACGAGATCGCCGCGGTCGTCGTTCAGCTTGGCCACCTTGATGCCCAGACCGCCGCGGTTCTGCAGGCGGTACTGGTCGGCCGCGGTGCGCTTCGCGTACCCGCCCTCGGTGACGACGAACACGTAGCCCTCGTCGGAGACGACCGACGCATCCAGCAGGCTGTCGTCGCCGCGGAAGTGCATGCCGATGACACCGGAGGTCGAACGGCCCATCGGACGCAGCGCCTCGTCGGACGCGGTGAACCGGATGGACATGCCCTTGCGCGAGACGAGCAGCAGGTCGGAGTCCTCCTCCACCAGCAGCGCGGAGACGAGCTCGTCGCCCTCGCGCAGCTTGATGGCGATGATGCCGCCGCTGCGGTTGGTGTCGTACTCCTCCAGTGCGGTCTTCTTGATGAGACCCTGGCGGGTGGCGAGCACCAGGTACTTCGCCGCCTCGTAGTCGCGGATGTCGAGGATCTCGGCGATCTCCTCGTCCGGCTGCAGGGCGAGCAGGTTGGCGACGTGCTGGCCCTTCGCGTCGCGGCCGGCCTCCTGCACCTCGTAGGCCTTCGCCCGGTAGACGCGGCCCTGGTTGGTGAAGAAGAGCAGCCAGTGGTGCGTGGTGGTGACGAAGAAGTGGTCGACCACGTCCTCGCCGCGCAGCTGGGCGCCCTTCACGCCCTTGCCGCCGCGGTGCTGGCTGCGGTAGTTGTCGCTGCGCGTGCGCTTGATGTAGCCGCCGCGCGTGACGGTGACCACCATCTCCTCGTCGGGGATGAGGTCCTCGACGCTCATGTCGCCGTCGTAGCCGAGCATGATCTCGGTTCGGCGGTCGTCGCCGAAGCGGTCGACGATCTCGGTCAGCTCCTCGCTGATGATCGAGCGCTGGCGAGCCGGGTCCTCGAGGATCGCGTGGTACTCGGCGATCTGCTTCTCGATCTCGTCGTGCTCGTCGATGATCTTCTGGCGCTCCAGCGCAGCGAGGCGACGCAGCTGCATGGCCAGGATGGCGTCCGCCTGCACGTCGTCGACGTCGAGCAGTTGCTTCAGGCCCTCACGCGCGTCGTCGACCGTGGCCGACCGGCGGATGAGCGCGATGACCTCGTCGAGGGCGTCGAGCGCCTTGAGGTAGCCGCGCAGGATGTGCGCCCGCTCCTCCGCCTTGCGCAGCCGGTACCGGGTGCGGCGGACGATGACCTCGATCTGGTGGTCGACCCAGGCGACGATGAAGCCGTCGAGCGACAGCGTGCGCGGCACGTTGTCGACGATCGCCAGCATGTTGGCGCCGAAGTTCTCCTGCAGCTGGGTGTGCTTGTACAGGTTGTTGAGCACGACCTTGGCGACGGCGTCGCGCTTGAGCACGATGACGAGCCGCTGGCCGGTGCGGCCGGAGGTCTCGTCGCGGATGTCGGCGATCCCGCCGATCCGGCCGTCCTTCACCAGGTCGGCGATCTTGATCGCGAGGTTGTCCGGGTTGACCTGGTACGGCAGCTCGGTGACCACGAGGCACACGCGGCCCTGGATCTCCTCGATGTTGACGACCGCGCGCATGGTGATCGAGCCGCGGCCGGTGCGGTAGGCGTCGTGGATGCCCTTGACGCCGAGGATCTGTGCACCGGTCGGGAAGTCCGGTCCCTTGATGCGCTTGATCAGCTCTTCCAGCAGCTCCTCGCGGGACGCGTCCGGGTGCTGCAGGTGCCACAGCGCGCCGTCCGCGACCTCGCGCAGGTTGTGCGGCGGGATGTTGGTCGCCATGCCGACCGCGATGCCGACCGAGCCGTTCACCAGCAGGTTCGGGAAGCGGCTCGGCAGGACGATCGGCTCCTGCGTGCGACCGTCGTAGTTGTCCTGGAAGTCGACGGTCTCCTCGTCGATGTCGCGCACCATCTCGAGCGCGAGCGGAGCCATCTTGGTCTCGGTGTACCGGGGGGCGGCCGCACCGTCGTTGCCCGGCGAGCCGAAGTTGCCCTGGCCGAGAGCCAGAGGGTAGCGGAGGCTCCACGGCTGCACCAGACGCACCAGCGCGTCGTAGATCGGCGCGTCGCCGTGCGGGTGGAACTGACCCATCACGTCGCCGATGACGCGCGTGCACTTCGAGAACGCCTTGTCGGGCCGGTAGCCGCCGTCGAACATCGTGTAGATCACGCGTCGGTGCACCGGCTTGAGGCCGTCGCGCACCTCGGGCAGCGCGCGCCCGATGATGACGCTCATGGCGTAGTCGAGGTACGAGCGCTCCATCTCCTTCTGCAGGTCGACCTGGTCGATCCTGCCGTGGATGCCGAAGCCCTCCCCGTTCTCGTTGGTTCCCGGCTGCTCGTCCGTCACAGTCTTCTCTCCCTCGCGGTTCGTCTCGTCGTCTGGCGCTCGTGCGTCAGATGTCGAGGAATCGCACGTCCTTGGCGTTCTTCTGGATGAACGAGCGACGCGACTCCACGTCCTCGCCCATCAGGGTGGCGAAGATCTCGTCGGCCGCGGCCGCGTCGTCGAGCGTCACCTGGAGCAGCGTGCGCGTCTCCGGGTTCATCGTGGTGTCCCACAGCTCCTGGTAGTCCATCTCGCCGAGACCCTTGTAGCGCTGCACCCCGTTCTCCTTCGGGATGCGCTTGCCCGAGGCGATGCCCTCCGCCAGCAGGGCGTCGCGCTCGCGGTCGGAGTACACGTACTCGTGCTCCGCATTCGACCACTTGAGCCGGTACAGCGGCGGCTGGGCGAGGTACACGTAGCCGAGCTCGACGAGCGGGCGCATGTAGCGGAACAGCAGCGTCAGCAGCAGCGTCGTGATGTGCTGGCCGTCGACGTCGGCGTCGGCCATGAGCACGATCTTGTGGTACCGCGCCTTCTCCGGGTCGAAGTCCTCGCCGATGCCGGCGCCGAACGCCGTGATCATCGCCTGCACCTCGTTGTTCGCGAGGGCGCGGTCGAGTCGCGCCTTCTCGACGTTCAGGATCTTGCCGCGGAGCGGCAGGATCGCCTGCGTCTCCGGGTTGCGACCCTGAACCGCGGAGCCGCCGGCCGAGTCGCCCTCGACCAGGAAGATCTCGGAGATCGTCGGGTCCTTCGACTGGCAGTCCTTGAGCTTGCCCGGCATGCCGCCGCTCTCCAGCAGGCCCTTGCGGCGGGCGGTCTCGCGCGCCTTGCGGGCAGCGATGCGGGCGGTCGCCGCCTGCAGCGCCTTGCGGATGATCTCCTTGGCCTGGTTCGGGTTGCGGTCGAACCAGTCGCCGAGCTGGTCGCCGACCACCTTCTGCACGAACGCCTTGGCCTCCGTGTTGCCCAGCTTGGTCTTCGTCTGGCCCTCGAACTGCGGCTCGGACAGCTTCACCGAGATCACCGCGGTCAGCCCCTCGCGCACGTCGTCGCCCGAGAGGTTGTCGTCCTTGTCCTTGAGGATGCCCTTGTCGCGCGCGTACCGGTTGACCAGCGTCGTCAGCGCGGCGCGGAAGCCCTCCTCGTGCGTTCCGCCCTCGTGCGTGTTGATCGTGTTGGCGTAGGTGAAGACGCTCTCGTTGTAGCTCGTCGTCCACTGCATCGCGACCTCGAGCGCGATCTTGCGCTCGGTGTCCTCCGACTCGAACGAGATGATCTCGTCGTGCACGACCTCCGCCTTCTTGGCCGAGTTGAGGTACTGGACGTAGTCCTGCAGGCCGCGCTCGTAGAGGAAGACCTCGTGCCGCGGCACCACCTCCTCGTCGACCTCGCCCTCGACCGGCTCCACCTCGGGGGCGCGCTCGTCGGTGATCGCGATGCGCAGGCCCTTGTTGAGGAACGCCATCTGCTGGAAGCGGGTGCGCAGGGTGTCGTAGTCGAAGACGACGGTCTCGAAGGTCTCGGGGCTCGGCCAGAAGGTGATGATCGTGCCGGTGCGCTCCGACGCCTCCCCCTGCTCGAGCGGGGCCTGCGGAACGCCGTTGCGGTAGCTCTGCCGCCAGACGTATCCCTGGCGGTGCACCTCGACGTCGAGACGGGTGGACAGGGCGTTCACGACAGAGCTGCCGACGCCGTGCAGACCACCGGAGACCGCGTAGCCGCCACCGCCGAACTTGCCGCCGGCGTGCAGGATCGTGAGCACGACCTCCACCGTCGACTTCTTCTCGGTGGGGTGCTCGTCGACCGGGATGCCGCGGCCGTTGTCGTCGACGCGCACGGCACCGTCGGGGAGGATGGTCACCTCGATGTTGTCGGCGTAGCCGGCGAGGGCCTCGTCGACGGAGTTGTCGACGATCTCGTACACGAGGTGGTGGAGCCCCCGAGGACCGGTCGAACCGATGTACATTCCGGGTCGCTTGCGGACGGCTTCGAGACCTTCCAGGATCTGGATCTCGTTAGCGCCGTACTCGTGTTCTGCGCCGGTCCCGTTCGGTTCCATCGTCATATGAAATTAGGCTCCTGACCGCACTCGACAGTGACTCTCCATTCTACCAAGCGCCAGGGCCGGAAATGCCCGGAAACGGCCGTCTGAGAGGTTTTCTTCGCTGGAGCGACCTCTTTTGTCTTCTCAGCCGTAGGTATCCCGCGGACCGCGCCCTGGAATCGACCTGGGGCCTCTTTTCCAGGAGGGGGCGTCGGGCCCCTGAAAACGGATCGACTCGATGTCGGCGTCCGGGAACCGTTCGGCGATGCGCGCGAGCAGCTCCGATCGCATCATCCGCAGCTGCGTCGCCCAGGCCGTCGACTCGCACCGGACCACCAGCACGCCGTCGGTGATCTGGTCCGGGACGGCGTGCTTCGCGGTCTCCTCGCCGGCCAGCTCGCGCCAGCCCTCGAGCAGCTCCGACTGCGCCAGAGCGGAGGTCCAGCCCAGTTGCGAGGCGAGCGCGTCCATCACGTCTCCGATGTCGTGAGGGTCGCGGCCGGACCCGAACGGCCGGCTCGCGGCGGCGTCCTCCTTGGGCTGCGCGGCCCGCCGGCTGCGGGAGCTGGTTCCGGCGAACAGCGCCTTCAGCCGGAGGTAGACGGCGGAGGCCTCGGTGGATGCGGCAGCTCGCTCAGGCATCGGAGGCCTCCACGATCGCGCCGGCCTCGATCCGGACGGTGTGCGCCGTGAGCTCGGTCGGCACGTCGTCGTACACCGCGGCCGTGATGAGCACCTGCTCGTAACCGGATACGGCGGTTGCCAACATCCGGCGCCGCGCCTGGTCGAGCTCGGCGAAGACGTCGTCGAGGATCAGCACGGGATCGCCGGTCGTGGACTCGCGCCGCAGCAGTTCCGCCGACGCGAGTTTGAGCGCGAGCGCGAAGGACCACGATTCGCCGTGGCTGGCATAGCCCTTGGCCGGCAGGCCGTTCAGCTCGAACAACACGTCGTCGCGGTGCGGACCGACGAGGGTGAGCCCGCGCTCCAGCTCCTTGCGGCGCACGGCGGCCAGGGCCCGGCGGAACGCCTCGGCCGTGGCGACACCGGACGGCCCGGTTACGGCCTCGTCGCCGGTGTCGTCGTCGTCCTCCACGTGGGCACCGTGGATGGTGAGCTGCGGCACCAGGCGCGGGTGGTGGTCGTCGCCGGCGACGGAGCGGTACGCCGCGACCAGTGGATCGCTGAGCCGCGCCACCAGGTCGAGCCGCGCATCCATCAGCTCGGAACCGAGCTGCACCAGCCGCTCGTCCCAGATGTCGAGGGTGCCCAACTGATCCTCCCGGACCCGGGACGCGCGGGCCGACTTGAGCAGGGTGTTGCGCTGCTTGAGCACACGCTCGTAGTCGCCGATGACCGCGGCGAACCGCGGGTTGCGCTGGATGAGCAGCTGGTCGAGGAACCGCCGGCGGATGCCGGGCTCCCCACGCACGAGCGCCAGATCCTCCGGAGCGAACAGGACGCTGGAGAAGTAGCGCGGCAGCTCCCGCGGCTTGATGGCGGCGCGGTTGACCTGCGCGCGGTTGGGCGAGCTGCGGTTGAGCTGCACCTCGACGAGCAGCTCGCGACCGTCGTGGCGGATGCGGGCCCGCACGACGGCGGCGTCCGCATCCTTCCGGATCATCGCCTGGTCGCTCGACACCCGGTGCGACCCGAGGGTGCTCAGGTAGCCGAGCGACTCGACGAGGTTGGTCTTGCCCTGGCCGTTGCGGCCGACGAACAGGTTCGCGCCGGCCGCGAACGGCACCTCCGCGGTGCGGTAGTTGCGGAAGTCGGTCAGGGAAAGATGCGTAACTCTCAAGGAGGGTTAGTCCACGGCCTTCACAGCGTGGCCGCCGAACTGGTTGCGCAGGGCGGCGACGGCCTTCATCGCAGGCGAGTCCTCCTGGCGCGAGACGAAGCGCGCGAAGATCGAGGCGCTGATCGTCGGCACCGGGACGGCGTTGTTCAGCGCCTCCTCCACGGTCCAGCGACCCTCGCCCGAGTCCTGCACGTAGCCCTCGATGTGCTCGAACTCCGGGTCCTGCTCGAGGGCGCGCACGAGCAGGTCGAGCAGCCAGGAGCGAACGACGGTTCCGCGCTGCCACGCCTTGAACGTGCCGGTGACGTCCTTGATGATGTCCTTGCGCGTGTCCAGCAGCTCGTAGCCCTCGGCGTACGCCTGCATCAGCGCGTACTCGATGCCGTTGTGCACCATCTTGGCGTAGTGGCCGGCGCCGACCTCGCCCACGTGGACGAAGCCCTCGTCGCGCGGACCCTCGGGGCGCAGCGCGTCGAAGACGGGCATGACGCGCTCGACCTGCTCGGCGGATCCGCCGACCATCAGGCCGTAGCCGTTCTCGAGACCCCAGATGCCGCCGGAGACGCCGACGTCCATGAAGTCGACGCCGCGCGGGGCGAGCAGCTCGGCGTGCTTGAAGTCCTCCGTGAACTTCGAGTTGCCACCGTCGATGACCAGGTCGCCCTTCTCGAGCAGCGGCTCGAGCTCACGGATCACCGAGTCGGTGATCTGACCGGCCGGCACCATGACCCAGATGGTCCGCGGCGTGGGGAGCGCTGCCACGAGGTCGGCGACGGTCGCGACGTCCGAGACCTCCGGGTTGGTGTCGTATCCGGTGACGTCGATGCCGTTCTTCTCGAGGCGGGCGCGCATGTTGTTGCCCATGCGTCCGAGGCCGATGAGGCCGATGTGCATGATTGTCCTTCTCTTCTCTTCTCGCGCCGGGTTCTAGCGCAGGAGCAGGTTGGGCTGGAGCAGGTACTTGTAGGAATCCGCTCCCGCCTGGTCCTTGGACGTCTGGCTCGTGATGAGCACAGGCCCCGGCTTGTTGGCGTTCTCGGTCTTGGTGAACGAGATGCGCACGAACTCCGAGTGCACCGCCCCAAGACCATCGAGCAGGAACTGCGGCTTCAATGAAACCACCGTCTCCTGGCCAGTGAGAAGAGCGTCGATGCTCTCGGATGCCTGCGCCTGCTCCGACCCGATCGCTTCCAGCGTCAGCCCGTCGGCGGTGAAGGTGTAGCGGAGCGCGGCCTCGCGCTCCAGGACGAGGGCGACTCGGCGGGTCGCCTCGATGAGCTCTGCGGTGTTCATCACCGCGTAGTTGTCGACCTGCTCGGGGAACAGGCGCCGCACCGGCGGGAAGTTGCCCTTGATCAGCAGCGACGTGACCGTCTTCCGGTCGGCGGTGAACGCGATCAGCTCGCGGTCGTCGCGGTTGGTGATCGAGATGGACACGTTGCCGCTGTGGCCGAACGTCTTGCCGATCTCGGTCAGGGTGCGCGCGGGGACGAGCGCGGTGACCGGCTCGCCGGACGTGGTGCCGTTGTCCCAGTCGATCTCCCGGACGGCGACGCGGTAGCGGTCGGTCGCCACCAGTCCGAGCGTGTTGTCGCCGACCTCCAGCTGGACGCCGGTGATGACCGGGGTCACGTCGTCGCGGGACGCGGCGACGCCGACCTGCGCGACCGCCTCCGCGAACTCCTCGGCCGGGACGAGTCCGGCCTCGCCGCTCACCTGCGGGATGCTCGGGTATTCCTCCACCGGCATGGAGAGCAGCGTGAAGTTGGCCGATCCGGCCCGGACGACGATCTTCGACTCCTCGGTCGAGAACTGCACGGGCGCGTTCGGGAGCTTGGATGCGATCTCGGCCAGGAGCCGGCCGGAGACGAGAACGCGTCCCGGTTCCTCGACCTCTGCGGCGATCTCGGTCTGTGCCGACACCTCGTAGTCGAACGACGACAGCTGCAGACCGTTCTCCGTCGTCTCGATCAGCACGCCGCTCAGGATGGGGAGGGTCGTCCGCTGCGGAAGGAGCTTCACCGCGAAGGAGACGGCCTCGCTGAACACATCCCGATTGGCTTGGAACTTCACGAAGGCACCTCTGTCGGCTCGACGGTACGGACGACACAAATCCTAGCGCCTGGCATCCGAAGCGGAAGCGGTGGTGCTCGCGGCCCTGAGGTTGTCGGCCGCCCCCTTCTAGAAGAGTTAAGGATTAATCGTGTTAACCGCTGTGGATAATGTGGATAACTCTGTTGAGGGCAGGAAATGAAAGGGAACTACACGTCCGTGACTTGTTGATGACCTGAGGATTCCTGTTGTTCACAAGGCGGGACGACCCGAGGTCGCGTCCATCGCTTTTCACAGGCCGGCCGATCTCGTCCCCATTAAGGTCCGAGTTCTCCGGAAGCTCTCCACAAGTTATCCACAAGTGTTAATAACGCACTCTCCCCACTCTGGGGATGGATATGTGGATAACTCGTGCGCTATCCGGCGGCGCGCCTACTTGCCGTAGCGGTGGTTCTGCTTGATCCGGCTGGTCAGCTCGGTGACCTGGTTGTAGATCGAGCGCCGCTCCTTCATGAGCTCGCTGATCTTCTTGTTCGCGTACATGACGGTGGTGTGATCGCGGCCGCCGAACAGCTGGCCGATCTTCGGCAGGGACAAGTTGGTCAGCTCGCGGCACAGGTACATCGCGATCTGGCGCGCGGTGGCGACGGCCTGCGAGCGGCTCGAGCCATAGAGGTCGTCCACGCTGAGCTTGAAGTACTCTGCGGTGTTCGTGATGATGTCCGTCGGCGCGATTACGTTGTCGTCGTCGAGCGTGATGAGGTCTTTGAGGACGGTCTGCACCAGCGGCATGTCGACCGGGGTGCGGTTGAGGCTGGCGAACGCGGTCACGCGGATCAGCGTCCCCTCGAGCTCCCGGATGTTGCTCGACACCTTCGTCGCCATGAACTCCAGGATGTCGTCCGGCACCTGGATCTTCTCGCTCTGCGCCTTCTTGCGCAGGATCGCGATGCGGGTCTCCAGGTCCGGCACCTGCACGTCGGTGATCAGGCCCCACTCGAAGCGCGACCGCATCCGGTCTTCGAAGCCCGTCAGCATCTTCGGCGGCAGGTCGCTCGTGATGACCACCTGCTTGTTGTGGTCGTGGAGCGTGTTGAAGGTGTGGAAGAAGGCCTCCTGCGTCTCGACCGCCCTCTGCAGGAACTGGATGTCGTCGATCAGCAGGATGTCGATATTGCGGTATCTCGCCTGGAAGGACGAGCCTCGGTTGTTCGCGATCGAGTTGATGAAGTCGTTGGTGAACTCCTCGCTCGACACGTACCGGACGCGGATCCCCGGGTACAGGCTCATCGCGTAGTGGCCGATCGCGTGCAGGAGGTGGGTCTTGCCCAGTCCCGAGTCGCCGTAGATGAACAGCGGGTTGTACGCCTTCGCCGGCGCTTCCGCGACCGCGACCGCGGCCGCGTGGGCGAAGCGGTTGGACTGACCGATGACGAAGTTGTCGAAGCTGTACTTGGAGTTGAGGCGGGTGTCGCCGCCGCGCGGGGGCGCGGTGATCTCGGTGGGCGGCGAGACGACCGGGGCCACCTGCTCCACATAGGCGGGGGTGGTCTCCGGCTCTGCCGCCGGGCCGGCCATGCTCTCCTGCTGGATCTCGGGGTTGACGACGATCGCGAAGGTGTTGACCTCGAAGGCGTCGTCGAGCGAGCCGATGGCGTTGAGGAGCGGGAGCCGGCTGCGCTGCTCGATCATCCCGCGGGTGAACTCGTTCGGCACCTCCAGGTAGAAGGTGCCGGCCATGATGCCCTTCGGCTCGACCAGGCTGAGGAACCCGTACAGCTGCGGGGTGATCCGGTCGTCCGTCTCGAGCTTGCCGAGCACGTCCTGCCACGCCGCAGCTATGGACTCTTCGCCGCCTGCCATCGTTCCCCGTCTTCGTCTGTGTTGCGGATGCCGTCAGCCCGACGAGGGAACGAGTCGGCCCCCGGTGACTCTCGTCGGGTTGGCGGCTTCGGATGCCGCCGGTGGGTATTCACAGAGTTATCCACCGCTGTGTGAGCAATACCGTAGCGATCTCCGGCCAGAATTGGCATGGCCTGGGGATAACTTTCGACCTCACGGTAACTTGTCCACAGAAGAGCGATCAAATCCGATCCGGGGAATACGACGGCGCGTCGGGCGGCGCTTCCCTGCCAATATCATGGATAATCAGTGGATTTGGGGCGATCGGTTTGACCTTGTCCGCACCGAGGCCGTAGCTTTAATCAGTTGACTTGCAGCCGTTACGGCTGCCCTGAAACTTTTCTGGCCTCCCCGTGCTGGCTCTTCGCCTCAGCACAGGCCTGTGAAGAGACCACGACGGAGATAGATATGAGCAAGAGAACGTTCCAGCCGAACAACCGCAAGCGCGCGAAGACCCACGGCTTCCGCCTCCGCATGCGCACCCGTGCGGGTCGCGCGATCCTGTCCGCTCGCCGCCGCAAGGGCCGCGAGAAGCTCTCGGCGTAAAGCCCTCCGCGGCAGAGGGCCGACCGGTGCTCGCCAAAGCCAATCGCATCACGCGAGGGGCGGACTACCGGGCGACTGTACGACGCGGCGCACGCTTCACCGGGGCGAGCACCGTGACCTACATCCGTCCGACCTCCGACTCCGACGTGGTGCGATTCGGCTTTATCGTGAGCAAGTCGGTCGGCAACGCGGTGAAGCGCAACCTCGTGCGGCGCCGGCTCAAGGCGGCCGCCTACGACCTCCTCCCCCAGTTCTCGGCCGCGGCCGGCGACGGCGGGATCGACGTGGTCGTGCGCGCATTGCCAGCCTCCGTTCAAGCGCGGTGGGCTAGCCTGCACGAAGAGCTTCTCCGGGCCTCTGCCCGTCACACCAGCCGCAGTCATCTCAGTAAGGGCAGCGTCCGTCCATGAACACCGCGATCGCAGCAGTGCTCCTCGCGCCGCGGAATGCCGCGGTGCTGGTGCTGCGCGCGTATCGCGCCGTGATCTCGCCGCTCTACGGCGACGTCTGCCGCTACTACCCGTCCTGCTCGGCCTACGCGCTGCAGGCGATCCAGCAGCACGGTGTCGTGGTGGGGTCGTTCCTCGGCATCCGCCGGATCGCCCGCTGCCACCCGTGGGCCGCGGGCGGGGTCGACGACGTCCCGCCGGCGAGGAAGCCGCGTTACCGGGTCACCCCGTTCGGATTCGTCGTCGCCACCAGCTCCCAGCCCATCGTCGGCCACGGAAAGGCCTAGTTAGAAGTCATGCCTGACATCATCGGACTCATCCTCTGGCCCATCAAATGGGTGGTGGAGCTGATCCTCGTCGCCTTCCACTGGCTGTTCACGCAGATCGGCCTCGACCCGGCGGCCGGCCTCACCTGGGTGCTTTCGATCGTGGGCCTCACCGTCGTGGTGCGTGCGGCGCTCATCCCGATCTTCGTCCGCCAGATCAAGAACCAGCGGCGGATGCTGGAGATCGCCCCGCAGCTGAAGAAGATCCAGGACAAGTACAAGGGCAAGAAGGACCAGTTCTCGCGTGAGGCCATGTCGCGCGAGACCATGGAGCTCTACAAGAAGACGGGCACCAACCCGCTGAGCTCGTGCCTCCCCCTGCTGCTGCAGATGCCCGTGTTCTTCGCCCTGTTCCAGGTGCTCAACGGAGCGCAGGGCGGCCACGCCGGTGTGGGCCCGCTGAACTCGGAGCTGGCCAAGCAGTTCGGCAACGCGAGCCTGTTCGGCATCGCGCCGCTGCACCAGAGCTTCCAGGGCGCGATGAACGCCCACCCGCCGCAGGTCGCGGTCATGGTCATAGCAGCCGTTATGGTCGTGCTGATGACGGGATCGCAGTTCCTCACGCAGCTGCAGATCGTCTCGAAGAACATGTCGCCGGAGACCAAGGCGAGCCCGCAGTTCAAGCAGCAGCGCATCCTGCTGTACCTGCTCCCCTTCGTCTTCCTGT
This sequence comes from Leifsonia sp. ku-ls, assembly GCA_003367665.1. Taxonomy (GTDB): domain Bacteria; phylum Actinomycetota; class Actinomycetes; order Actinomycetales; family Microbacteriaceae; genus Leifsonia. Next base: position 256,205 of record QKXI01000003.1, read on the forward strand.
TCTCCGGTTTCGCCTTCCCGCTCGGCGTCATGTTCTACTGGCTCACCTCGAACCTGTGGACCATGGGTCAGCAGTTCCTGGTGATCCGCAACATGCCGACTCCCGGCTCCGACGCCGCGAAGGCTCGCGAGGCCCGGCTCGCCAAGAAGGGCAAGCTGGTCCAGCCGGATGGCGCGACCGTGCTGACGGTCGAGGAGCAGCCGAAGAAGCAGCCGACCCAGCGGGTGCAGCCCGTGAGCAAGTCCCGTGCCAAGAAGCAGGCCGGAAAGTAAGTAGAGGACTTCGAACCGATGACCGACGTGCAGACCTCCTCCCCCGAGCCGACCGACGCCCCCGAGCTCGCCGATGTCGAGCTCGCGACGGCTGACGCCGACTCCGACCAGGCATCGCCGGCCGACCTGGACCGCGAGGCCGACATCGCAGCCGACTACATCGAGGAGCTGCTCGACATCGCCGACATCGACGGCGACATCGACATCGACACCCGCAACGGCCGCGCCTACATCTCGGTGAACGCGGACGAGGACTCAAACCTCTCGCTGCTGGCCAAGGCGGACACCGTCGCCGCGCTCCAGGAGCTGACCCGCCTCGCGGTGCAGAACGAGACGGGAGGCTACTCCCGCCTGATCCTCGACATCGCCGGCTCGCGCGACGCCCGCCAGGCCGAGCTCGCTCGCCTCGTCGACCGCGCGATCGCCCGTCTCGACGAGGGCGCGGCCGAGGCAGCCCTCCCTCCGATGTCGTCGTACGAGCGCAAGCTCGTCCACGACATCGTCTCCGAGCGCGGCTACGTCTCGTCGTCGCGCGGCGAGGGCCGCGACCGCTACACGGTCATCACCGCGGCCTGAGTTTCACGTGAAACCGTGACCCTCGAGACCGAACCCGCTGCCGCCCTCGAACTCTTCGGCGACCGCATCGAACTGGTCCGCCTGTTCACCGAGAACCTCGCCGAACAGGGAGAAGAGCGCGGCCTGATCGGCCCGCTCGAGTTGCCGAGGCTGTGGTCGCGCCACATCCTGAACTGCGCGATCGTCGCTCCCCTGCTCCGTCCCGGCCTCGTCGGCGACGTCGGAAGCGGCGCCGGCCTTCCGGGCTTGGTGCTCGCGATCGCGCGCCCGGATGTCTCGTTCGTGCTCATCGAGCCGATGGAGCGCCGCGTCGCCTGGCTCACCGAGCAGGTAGCCGAGCTGGCACTGACCAACGTGACCGTGGTGCGTGCTCGCGCCGAGGAGGCTCGGCTCGACGCACCGTTGGATCAGGTCACGGCGCGAGCGGTGAGCGCCTTTCGCAAGCTCATCCCGCTGACCGCTCCCCTGCTCCGCGACGGCGGCGAGCTCGTCCTCATGAAGGGCGCGGGCGCACCGGCCGAGGTGGATGCGGCCACTAAGGAGATCCGCAAGTACAAGGTGCACGACATCAAGGTCCTGACCCTCGGTGAGGGCGTTCTGTCGGAGGTCACCCGCGTCATCCGGGCGTCGGTTCGCTGATTCTGCTGTCGGTCCGAGCCGCTTAGGATGCCGCTGTGGGCGGCGAAGCGGGGTGCTTCGGTTGCGAGGGAGCGATTCTCCCGTGCTGTTGGTCGGTTCGGAGCGGCAGCCCCAGCGGCCTTTGCCGCACAAGCAGACAGGTGGAGGGAGTTTTCACGCCTGCTGCGACCCGAAGACTGCCTCGTTTTCGGCCGGAAGATGGGTCCCCGGTGTGCCGCAGATTCCGAACGTCGAACGACTGCATCCGGGTTCGCCCGAATAGAGCGCCGGGCGTTGCTCGCTATGGGATGGGGCGTCCGACTGGCGTGAGGGAGTCGGTCTGATGGCACACCCAGGCCTTCGAAGAACACCACCCAGCACATGCGCGATCGCTGGCATCGAGTCGGCATGCGGTTGGTCCCCTGCGAACGGGGGCGACGGCCACCTTCCGGCAGAGAACCCGCCGCCCGAGCACGCTGCGAACGATGCGTTCGGGAGGCGGCGAGGCGCGTTCGTGGAGTGGCGCGGACGGTGACTCCCGCACGGCGTCCCCTCGCGCGCCCGACTTGAGCGCCACTGCACCGATCACCATGCGGTGGTGGGGTCGGACTTGGCGCGCGAGACGATGCGATTACTAGCCAACGACTGCACGATGGGCTGACGAAGGGGCGACCATTCGTCGCGGAACAGCCTGGACCCGATTCGACCGGCCACCACGCATCACTGCGCGCTCGCGGTCGGTCCGGCCCACGTCCTATGTGAGGGCTAGAGTGTGCGACAGAGTGAGCGGCTGGCCCCAACGACTTTCCGTGACGTCAACACGAACATCGTTTCACGTGAAACGCAAACCAGAACGGCTCCCGTGCTGAGGTTGCCCTTCGCAGTTCGACGATGCCAGAACTCAAGACACGCGGCCTCGCCCAGATGGTGAGGTCGGTTTCGAGAGCCGCGAATGCCCCGCTTCACGGTGGTCTTCCCCAGTCTGGAGCTCCATCGCCTCACGTCACGGCGAAAGCTTCGCCCACCCATACTCGAACGTGGTCCTTCCCACCCGGACCCTAGCACTTCTCCAATTCTCACCATCGGGGATAGTGACCGCCCATCCGCGCCTCAAAAGCGTGACAACGTCTGGAACGTAGTCACCCGCGCCTGATCGGCGGACATGGTTGGGCGGGTTGAAGGACCACCGGCGGCGTACCTGTCCGCAGCCTAGCGGTACGTGCCCCTTCGCCAGGCTCGGTTTGGGAAGCGCGCGAGACTATCCGACGCTGCCCGGCAGCAGCCGGGTGCCCTGCACTTGCCAGCGGATAGTTTCACGTGAAACAGCCGAGGAGGGCGTGCTAATTTGGGCCGCCCGGCCGGCAAGCGTTGCGCGCACCCATGCGCGAGTCGCGGGCAGAGAGGGAGACCGCGCTGATGGAAGGCCGTCAGCGCACCCTAGGTGTGTACTAGTCGTTAAGTAGGCGTAGCGCAGTGGGCGAGCATGGGACGGGATCTTCACCGTGTTCGCGTGGCAGAGACGGTGACAGGTCTGAGGTCCGTTTCACGTGAAACGGACAGACCTCCTCCAGCGGGCAATCACGCCCCACTCGCGACTGTATCCAAAGACATGAAGTCTCCCCAGGGAGGGTGGAATCTGTCCAAAGAGCGTGGCATCCGTCCAGAGAGCGTGGGATCTCTCCAGAGAACATGGAATCTCTCCAGAGAGCATGGAATCGCTCGACGCCGGAGGGCCGGCCAAGCTGCCGGACCCTCGCAGTAGTTGGCATCGGACGAGTCGGGAAGTCGTGCTGGCACGGTCTGCCGACCACCCAGTGATGACTCTGGCGCCGGCGTGGGTGATCGTCTGGGTTTCGCTGACGCGCGACGAGCGCCGGCCGGGTGCGCATGCAGCCCGATACAAGGGTCGCCGGCAAGCTGCCACCGCCGAGATCGACGAGCTTCGCACGCACCACACCCTCAGGTAGTACAGCGCGATACCCCCGGCTACACAATCGTCCACTGCCCCAAGCGCGGCGCGGCGGAAAGCGTCAGACATCCGAGTTAGAGTTGATCATCGGGTGCGCTGCGGGTGTGCCGAAGACCGACGGAAAGCCGGTGCTAAGCACCACAGAGCGACGAGGTTTCACGTGAAACAACCCCACCAGGACGAGCGCGGCGGAGTAGGTGAGATCGACAGCGATATGGATGCACAGGCGGCCGACGCGGACTTCGACGGAGCCACTCCCCTGGCTCAAGAGATTGCCGACCTCGCTCGGCGGCGGCAGGTGATCGCCTCGACGACCCTCCCTCTCCCGTCACGGACCCGGATCTTCACGATCTCCAACCAGAAGGGTGGCGTCGGGAAGACCACCACGGTGGTCAATCTCAGCGCCGCGCTGGCGAAATCGGGCGCGCGGGTGCTTGTCATCGACCTCGATCCGCAGGGCAATGCGTCCACCGCGCTCAGTGTCGAGCACCGAGAGGGCACCCCGAGCGTGTACGACGTGGTCGTCAACGATCGTGAGCTGGACGAGGTCATCCAGAAATCCCCGGAGTTCGACGGGCTGTTCGTCGTGCCGGCGACCATCGACCTGGCCGGCGCCGAGATCGAGCTCGTCTCGATGGTGGCCCGGGAGCAGCGGCTGTCGCGGGCGCTCAACCGCTTCCTCGACGAGTACGACATCGACTATGTGCTCATCGACTGCCCGCCGTCGCTCGGACTGCTCACGATCAACGCGTTCGTCGCCGCGACCGAGGTGCTCATCCCCATCCAGTGCGAGTACTACGCCCTCGAAGGACTCAGCCAGCTGCTGAAGAACATCCAGTTGATCGAGCGCCACCTCAACCCGAAGTTGCGCGTCTCGACCATTCTGCTGACGATGTACGACTCCCGCACCAACCTGGCGCACCAGGTCGCCGCGGATGTGCGGGAGCACTTCCCCAACGAGGTGCTCGACACGATCATCCCGCGATCGGTCCGCATCTCCGAGGCCCCGAGCTACGGACAGAGCGTCATCAGCTACGACACCAACTCCAGCGGCTCCCTCTCCTATATGGAGGCCGCCGCCGAGATCGCACGAAGAGGAGTACCCCGCTAATGGCAGCGAAGCGCACCGGACTGGGCCGAGGCATCGGCGCCCTCATCCCCACCAGCGACCAGAGCAGCAGTCGCCCGGTCGACGTGTTCTTCCCCAACTCGCCCGCGGGCGCGGCGACCGCCACGGCAGTGGTCGAGCGTGAGGACGACCTCGTCGCGGTCCCGGGTGCTCGACTGGCGAGCCTCTCCCCCGCGGACATCGTTCCCAACCGGGTCCAGCCGCGCACGGAGTTCGACCGGGAGGCCCTTGACGAGCTCGTCGCCAGCATCCGCGAGGTGGGCGTGCTGCAGCCGGTCGTGGTGCGTCCACTGCCCGACGAGCCGGGCCGCTACGAGCTCATCATGGGAGAGCGCCGGCTGCGGGCGACCAAGGAGCTCGGCCTCGACGCCATCCCCGCGGTCATCAAGGACACCGCCGACGAGGACATGCTGCGCGACGCGCTCCTCGAGAACCTCCACCGCAGCCAGCTCAACCCGCTGGAGGAGGCGTCCGCCTACCAGCAGCTGCTCGCCGACTTCGGGATCACCCAGGAGGAGCTGGCCACCCGCATCGGACGGTCCCGGCCTCAGATCACGAACACGATCCGGCTGCTCAAGCTCCCCGCCGTGGTGCAGACGAGGGTCGCCGCGGGAGTTCTCAGCGCCGGGCACGCGCGCGCCATCCTCTCCCTCGGTGACGACCAGGAGGCGATGATCCGCCTGGCCGACAAGATCGTGAACGAAGACCTCTCGGTGCGCCAGGCCGAGGCGGCCGCGAGCAAGACGCCGAAGCCGACCCGCACCAAGGTGACGGCCGGGCGGCACCGTGGACACCTCGACGAGATCGCGGGCAACCTCGGCGACCGGCTCAACACGCGCGTGAAGATCACCCTCGGCGCCCGCAAGGGACAGATCGTCGTCGACTTCGCCACCATCCAGGACCTGAACCGCATTCTCGACGAGCTGGGTCAGCCGCACTACAGCTGAGCGCCTGATCCCGTGAAACCCGCTGGGCCAGCGGGAAGCACGGTGGATTAGCCTGCGCGCCAGCAGTGATGACGTCACGTGTGGCGACGGCTTGCGCCACAGCGTCGAGCCCGGCACTCCCGAGCCCGCGGGCGGCCGCGCGCTCACTTTACGCGTCGCCGGGGGCCCGCGCCGCAAACGCCGTGCAAACCGCTCCCAGTCCGCGGACCCACCACAATCACTTCACGCGTGGATGGTGGCCTGCGTCGCAAGCACCGAGCACCCGGCTCCCGGCCCGCGGACCCACCACGATCACTTCACGCATACGCGAAGGCTTGCACCGCGAGCGCCGGGCCCACCGCTCCCAGTCCGCGGGCGGCCGCGATCACTTCACGTGGACGATGGCCTGCGCCGCAAGCGCCGCGCAAACCGCTCCCGGCCCGCGGACCCACCGCGATCACTTCACGCGTCGGCGATCGCCCGCGCCGCGAGCGCGGAGTACACCTCACCCAGCTCCCGGCCGGCCGCGACGATCGCCTGCGGCATGATCGACGTCTCCGTCAGGCCCGGCAGCACATTCGCCTCCAGGAACCAAGGGGTGCCAGCCGCATCCACGATCAGGTCGATGCGTGACAGATGGCGCAGGCCCAGCGCGCGGTGGGCGGCCACCGCTGCCGCCGCCACCGCCTCCGAGACATCCGACTCCAGGCGGGCGGGGGCGTAGAACCGCGTCTCGCCCGCGTTGTAGCGGGCGTCGAACGTGTACGCACCCTCCACCGGCTCGATCTCGACGGCGGGCAGGGCCTGGGGCCCCTCCCCCGTGTCCACCACGGCCACCGCGACCTCGACGCCGTCGACCTTCCGTTCGATCAGCGCGACATCGCCGTAGGTGTAGGCGTCCACCATCGCGCGGGGAAGCTCCTCGGTTCCGGTCACGATCGTGACGCCCTGCGCCGAGCCGCCCTGCGCGGGCTTCACCACGAGCGGCAGGTCGAGGCCGGCCAGCACCGTCGCCAACACACTTCCCGCGCCCAGCTCGCGGAACGTCTCCTGCGGCAGCGTCACCGAGGCCGGGGTCGCTACCCCGGCGCGTGCCACGAGGGTCTTCGCGGTCGGCTTCGACCAGGCCAGGCGCGACGCGTCGGCGCGCGACCCGACGAACGGGACGCCGGTCAGCTCCAGCAGGCCGCGCAGCGCGCCGTCCTCTCCGCTCGCCCCGTGCAGAGCCGGCCACACCACATCCGGCCGAGACTCCTCCAGGAACGCCAGCAGCGACCCGTCCGGCTCACGGAAGGTCACGCGGTGCCCGAGCGCGTTCAAGCCGTCGGCCACGCGGCGTCCACTGCGGAGGGAGACGTCGCGCTCGTGCGAGATCCCGCCGGCGAGCACGACGATGTCGAGTGCGTCGTTTTGTGACATGATCAGGACTTTCTCTCGCTAACGCAGGTCGGTGGGCGGGTTGGCGCTCGTGCGGCTCGCCCGGGGCGAGGCCTCGAGCGGGCCGGTTCCGGCGAAGGTCTCCAGCAGATCCTGCTCGCCGCCGATCACGTTGGCGAGGCGGCGGACACCCACCCGGATGTTCTCCGGCGTCGGGTAGCAGAACGAGAGCCGGATGTTCTGGGCGCCGGACCCGTCCGCGAAGAACGCGGTCCCCGGCGTGTAGGCCACGAGCTCCGTCACCGCCCGCGGCAGCATCGCCTTCGAGTCGAGATGCGGCGGCAGGGTCACCCAGACGTAGAACCCGCCGTTCGGGTTGGTCCAACTCAGCTCCGGGAGGTGCTCCTCCAGCGCGGAGATCATCGCTTCCTTGCGCTCACGGTACACGCCGCGGAAGGTGTCGATCTGGCCACGCCAGTCCGCATCCCTCAGGTACTCCGAGATCACCAGCTGGCTGAACGAGCTCGGGCTCAGCACGGCCGCCTCGTTGGCCAGGATGAGCTTCTCGCGGATGGCGTGCGGCGCCAGCGCCCAACCGACCCGGAAGCCGGGGGCGAGGGTTTTGGAGAACGTGCCGAGGTACACGACGCCGTCCTTCTCCACCGATCGCATCGCCGCAGGCGGCTTCTCGTCGAAATAGAGCAGGCCGTACGGGTTGTCCTCCAGCACCAGGATGTCGTTCTGCCGCGCGATCTCCAGGATCTCCAGCCGACGCTCCCACGTCAGGGTCACGCCCGCCGGGTTGTGGAAGGTCGGGACGGTGTACAGGAACTTCACCCGGCGCCCGGCCGACCTCAGCCGCGCGATGTGCTCCCGCAGCGCCTCCGGGATGAGCCCGTGCTCGTCGCTCGGGACGTGGTCGACCTCCGCCTGGTACGACTTGAAGATCACCATGGCGGTCACATAGCTCGGCCCCTCGGCCAGGACGACGTCGCCCGGGTCGATGAAGAGCTTGCTGAACAGCTCGAGTGCGTGCTGCGATCCCGTCGTCACGATGACGTCGTCGGCGCTGCCGCTGATGCCCTCCAGCGCCATCACGTCGAGGATCTGCTCGCGGAGGGCCGGAACGCCCTGGCCCGACCCGTACTGCAGCGCCACCGCGCCCTGCTCGCGCATGACCCGGTCCATCGCGCCGACGACGAGGTCCTGAGGGAGAGCCGAGACGAACGGCATGCCGCCGGCGAGCGAGACCACCTCGGGTCGGCTGGCGACGGCGAACAGGGCTCGGACCTCGCTGGCGGCCAGGCCGCTCGTACGCTGCGCGTAGTGGTGGTACCACGGGTCCAGATTGTTGCCCCGCTCCTGCGAGGAGCCCTGTTCGATCACGTGTGAGTTCCGTTCATCCGCCGTTGTGCAATGCTATGGGCGCTGCCCGCGCCGACGAAAATCCGGCAGCGCCCCGATACGAAAAAAGACCCGCCCGGCGGGTGAGCGCCGGACGGGTCTGAAGAGGACGGGTCGCGCTACGCGAGGTAGGCGGCCAGGTCGGCTTCGAGGGCGGGCTTCGGCTTCGCGCCGATGACGGTCTTGACGACCTCGCCGCCCTGATACACCTTCATCGCGGGGATGGAGGTGATCTGGTACTTCGCAGCGGTCTGCGGGTTCTCGTCGACGTTGAGCTTGACGATCTCGATCTTGTCGGCGTGCTCGGACGCGATCTGGTCGAGGATCGGGCCGACGGCGCGACACGGACCGCACCACTCGGCCCAGAAGTCCACGAGGATGGTCTTCTCGCTGTTGAGGACGTCCTGCTCGAAGCTGGCGTCCGTGACCGAACGTGCTGCTGACATTTTCTTGTTTCTCCTTATGCGGTGGTCGTGAGTTCGAGGTCACCCGACGCGCCATCCGCTGCGCTGTCGAGCAAGTTCTGCGGGAGTGTGGTCAGGTAGTGCTCCGCGTCGAGCGCGGCGACCGTGCCGGACGCGGCGGCCGTGACCGCCTGGCGGTAGGTCGGGTCGATGACGTCGCCCGCGGCGAAGACGCCGGGGAGGTTGGTCTTCGAGCTGCGGCCGTCGACCGCGATGGTGCCCTCCGGCGTCAGGTCGAGCTGACCGTGGACGAGGTGGACGCGCGGGTCGTTTCCGATCGCGATGAACAGGCCGTGCAGCTGGAGCTCGCTCTCCTCGCCGGTGACGAGGTTGCGGAGCTTCACATCCTGGACCTGCTCGTCGCCGCCGATGCCGATCACCTCGGTGTTCCAGATGAACTCGATCTTCTCGTTGGCGAACGCGCGCTCCTGCATGATCTTGGAGGCGCGGAGGCTGTCGCGACGGTGGATGACGTACACCTTGTCGGCGAAGCGCGTGAGGAAGGTGGCCTCCTCCATCGCCGAGTCGCCGCCGCCGACGACCGCGATCGTGCGCTGACGGAAGAAGAACCCGTCGCAGGTGGCGCACCAGGAGACGCCGTGGCCGGAGAGGCGCTCCTCATCGGCCAGTCCGAGCTTGCGGTAGGCGGAACCGGTCGCGAAGATCACGGCAAGGGCCTCGTGCACCGCGCCGGAGCCGAGGGTGACCTTCTTGACCTCGCCGGTCAGGTCGACCGACACGACGTCGTCGAGCACGATCTCGGTGCCGAACTTCTCGGCCTGCGCCTGCATCTTGAACATGAGGTCCGGTCCCATGACCGCCTCCGGGAAGCCCGGGAAGTTCTCGACCTCGGTGGTGTTCATCAGCTCGCCGCCCGCCTCGACGGAGGAGGCGATCAGGAGCGGCTTCAGGTTGGCGCGGGCCGCATAGATGGCCGCGGTGTAACCGGCAGGGCCGGAACCGATGATGATGATCTGCCGCACGGCGGAACTCCTTGACCTTTTCGCGACACCTTCGTCCGGAGGCGTCGAGCTGTAGAACACATCCTAGGCGGATGCTATTCCGTGTCACCTGGGCGCGCGAGCACGCCCTCCGGCGCGGTTCAGGATGGGCGCGAGGCCGCTCTCCAGATCGGGCGATCGCAGCAGGCCCAGGATGCCGACGTAGACCACCAGCATGACGAGCCCGACGACCGCGGTGGCGACGATCGCGGCGATCGCTCCGCTCACCGGGAATGCGCCAGGCTCGACGCCGCCGAGGATGACGAGGAACCCGGCGCCGGCGGCCATGGCTGCCAGCCCCGCGACCGCGAACCGCCACAGCGAGCTCAGGATGCGGCCCGCATCCACTCCCCCGGTGCGCCTGCGCAGCAGGGCGAACGCGAGCAACGCCTGGATGACGCTGGCGAGCGAGACCACCAGCGCGACCGAGGCCGCCCGGGCCTCCGGCGGGACGGCGAAGCAGAGCAGCACGCCGACCACGATGATCGCCGACTGCGCCACGGTGAAGAGGAACGGCGTGCGGGTGTCGCCGAGCGAGTAGAAGGCGCGCTGCGCCATGAACACCAGCGAGAACGGCACCAGGCCGACGAGGTAGGCGATCAGGACAGGGCCCATCGCCTGATAGTCGGAGGTGAAGACGCGCGCGATCGGGTACGACGCGACGATGAGGGCCGCGGACGAGAAGACGATGAACAGCATGATCGAGCGCGCGGCCGACGAGAAGTCCTCCCGGAACGCGGCGGTCGCCCCGCGGTGGGCGTGCTCGGCCATGCGGGTGTAGTACGCGGTGACGATCGAGACCGCGATGATGCCGTGCGGGAGCATGAAGATCAGCCAGGCGTTCTGCATCACGAAGAGACCGGGGTAGCCCTTGCCCACCGAGTTGGAGACGTTGGTCTCGACGAGGCCGGCGAGCTGCGTGACGACGAGCATGGCGAAGGTCCAGCCCGCGGCTTTGCCCGCCGTGCCGAGGTTCACACCGCGCCAGCCGAAATCGGGACGGAAGCGCAGCCCGACCCGGCGCCAGAACACGAACAGTATGAGCGCCTGCACCGCGATGCCGAGAGTGGCACCGCCGGCGAGCAGCGCGATCATCCCGAGCGACCAGTCGTCGTGCTTCGCACCCGTCGCCGAGGCGCCGAAGGCGAGGATGAACGCCGCGAGCGTCACGATCGCGACCACGTTGTTGACCACGGGCGCCCACGTGAACGGGCCGAACGACTTCCGGGCGTTCAGCACCTCCCCCAGCAGCGTGTAGAGGCCGAGGAAGAAGATCTGCGGAAGCGACCAGTACGCGAAGGCCGTCGCGAGGTCGCGCTGTGCGGGCGGCACGCCGAAGAGCGCGATGAGCACGGGCGCCAGGAAGGTGGCCACCAGCGCGACGGCGGCGAACACGACCATCCCGAGGGTCACGAGCTTGTTGATGTACGCCCGGCCGCCGTCGGGGTTCACCGACGCCCGGACGATCTGCGGCACCAGGATGGCGTTCAGCACGCCCTGAGCGATGATCGCGTACAGGCTGTTCGGGATGTAGGTGGCCGTGCCGTAGGCGTTGGCGGCGAGCGAGACGACGCCGATCGCCTGTACGAGCAGCCAGGCCTTCGCGAAGCCGAGAAGTCGCGAGACCAGGGTGCCGGAGGCGAGCATCGCGCTCGCGCGGCCGACGCTAGCCACCCGGACGCTCCTCGGTCGGGGCGGAACCGTCAGACGGGGTTACCTCGTCGGACGCGTTCTCCGGCTGCGCCGCGTCGTCCGCACCCTCGTCCTGGTCGCGCTTCGAACGGCGGCGCAGGATGTTGCGCACGATCCCGAACCCGAAGAGCAGCACCAACAGGATGCCGAAGATCAGCGCGCCGATACCCTCCCAGTCCGCGTGCACGTCGACGGTGACCGAGGTCGGGTCGCCGATCGGAACGCCGGTCGGGCTGTAGAGGTGCAGGGATAGGACCACCTGGCCGTTTCCGACCTTCGCCTTGACCGGGATCAGGACGGTCGCGCGCGAGTCCTTGAGGATGCGCTTGGTGGTCGACTGGTCGACCTCGAGGCGGCTGTTCGACGGGGAGGCCGAGAGCACGATGGTGACCGCGTCGTCCGGCAGCTCGTTGCTCACGGTGAACGGGATGGAGCCCTGCGCGCTCACCAGGTTCACGTTCTCCGTCGGCAGGATCTTGATGGAGTGGAGGGTGTCGTCCGTGGCCTTCCTGGTCTTGACGACGGCGGCGCTCCAGTCCGCGCGCGGGTTCTCCCAGGCGACCGCGAGGAGGGACAGCACCTGCGCCCTGGCACGACCCGTCAGCCGCGTCGGGTCGTCGAGGACGGTGGCGAACTGCCCGAGGGCCGCCTCGTCCTGAACGAGGGACTGGATGAGGGTGATCCGCTCGGGCGACTCGGGCGTGTCCACCAGGTCGAAGCCCGACGTCGCCGGCGCTCCCGCGACGGTCTGGAAGTCGGCGGGCGCCGACCACGGGGACGAGAAGAGCGAGTTGAGAGTCCGCTCCAGCTGCGTTCCGCTGGAGGGCCACGATCGTCCGAGCGCGACGAGGAGCTTTCGCGGGTCGCCCGACTCCTGCGAGACCAGTTCGAGCTGCGCGTTCACCTTCGACATCGCCGCGTTCCATGCCACGTCGCTCGGCGCGGAGGCCGCCTGCTGCAGGGCGTCGCTGAGGCGCTGGTCGGAGGCCACGACGTGCGTGCTCCCGGAGACGAACGGCGCGTTGGGGGTCGCGTCGAGATCGGCGGCGTTGGTGTTGCTGCCGGAGACGATCATGGAGGTCAGTCCTGCCGCGGCGAGCGGAGCGAGGTCGGCGCGACGGACCGTCTTGTCGCCCGGCCAGGTCACGCCGGTGAACGTGTAGTCCCAGGCGAGGAGCTCATTCGTCGTCGGGAGCACGGGGCCGGGCGCCGTCGTGGGGGTCGGGCTCGGGGTGGGGGCCTTCGGCGTCGGCGTGGGTGTCGCTGTGGACGGCTCGCCCACCGGCGTGGGCTGCGGTGTGAAGTTCTTCGGGTCGATGGCGTAGCCGAGGGAGGTGGGGGCGAGCGGTGCGGCGAGACCCGCCTGTATCTGGCCGGCGGTGTCGGCATCCCCGTAACCGAGTGAGAAGGTGTCATTGGGTAGCTCGGACAGGCGCGTCAGCCATTCGACCGCGGAGGCCGGCGCCGCGTTGCCGAGCACACGGATGGAGGCGATGATCATGGGATCGATGCCGACGGTGACGGTGGTGTGCCCTGTCAGCCCGTCGAGCTCGCGCGTGAGGATGCCGTTGGGCGCCGTGTAGGTGGCGAGGTCGTCCGCCGCGATCAGCCCGTCCGCACCGGGTGGGGTCACGATCGGAATGACGACGTTGAGAGCGGACTGCGTCGCGGACCCGCCCGGGTACCAGACCACCGAGCTTCGGGCCGACGCCTCGGCGGAACCGGCCTTGACGGTGGCCCCCAGACCGAAGACGGCGGAGGTCGTGCGGGTTCCGAACGGGACGGCCGCAGCGGGGACGGTGATCCGCACGACGGCGGTGCCCCCCGGCTCGAGGGTGTCGAGCGGTGTGCGACCGACCTGGACCGGATCGGACACGGCGTCCGTCGAGGTGAGCCAGGTGGAGAGCGCGCTGCGGTCCTTGGGCGGCGTCGGGTCGATCCAGAGGCTCGCCGAACCCGACTGGTAAGCGGTGTCGGTGGGGTTCGAGACCGTGACGGAGACGGTGAGGTCTTTGCCGGGAGAGAGGACGCCGGCCTGGTCGGCGGTGAGGCTGGCGGTCAGCTTCGCGGTGGATCCGGTCGTCGCGGACGGCGTGGAGGTCTCCGCCAGAGCCGTCGGCGCAGCGACGACGACGCCCGTGACCGACAGGACGCCGATCGCCAGCGCAGCGGCGACACGCCGGACGCGGGCGCGGACCGTCGCACCCCGCCGGAGGGTGGGGGAGGCTCCGCTCATGCGTCGACGCGCGATCCCGACTCGGCCTCCATGACGACGATTCTAGAGGTCGTGCCCTGAGAGCCCGGCGAGCGGGGCCGTTAAACTGGGGCACCATGCAGAGCGTCGCCGAATCCCTCGAACGTCTCGGCGGCCTCGCACGGACGCCGGCGGTCGCCCGTCTGGCAGACGCGTTCCAAGCGGCGGGACACGAGCTGGCGCTCGTCGGAGGCCCGGTCCGGGATGCGCTGCTCGGCCGGCCCGTGCACGACCTCGACTTCACGACGGACGCGCGTCCGGACGAGATCCTGCGCGTCGTGACCCCGATCGCGGACGCGCACTGGGACATCGGCCGGCAGTTCGGCACCATCGGTGCGCGCTTCGGCGACGACACAGTGGAGATCACCACCTACCGCAGCGACACGTACGACGGAGCGACCCGCAAGCCGGAGGTGGAGTTCGGCGACACACTGGAGGGCGACCTGCTGCGCCGCGACTTCACCGTCAACGCGCTCGCCCTTCGGCTGCCGGAGGTCAGGCTGGTCGACCCGTCCGGCGGGGTGGAGCACCTCATCGCCGGCGTCATCACCACGCCGAGCACGCCCCAGGTCTCGTTCGGCGACGATCCGCTGCGCATGATGCGTGCGGCGCGCTTCGCCGCCCAGCTGGGGTTCACCGTGGACGACGAGACGCGGGATGCGATGGAGGCCATGGCAGACCGCATCGAGATCGTCAGCGCCGAGCGCGTGCGTGACGAGCTGACCAAGCTGCTGCTGGCCGACCGGCCGAGACCCGGCATCGAGCTCCTGGTCGACAGTGGGCTGGCCGAGCACGTGATCCCCGAGATCCCGGCGCTGCGGCTCGAGGCGGACGAGCACCACCACCACAAGGACGTGTACCAGCACAGCCTGACGGTGCTCGACCAGGCGATCGGGTACGAGAAGGAGCGGCACCCGGGCGAGGCGCCCGACCTGATCCTGCGGCTGGCGGCCATCCTTCACGACATCGGCAAGCCGGCGACCCGGCGGTTCGAGCCCGGAGGCGCGGTCAGCTTCTACCACCACGACGTGGTCGGGGCGAAGCTGGCCAAGAAGCGTCTCACCGCGCTGCGCTTCGACAAGGCGACCATCGACGCGGTCGCCCGGCTGATCGAGCTGCACCTCCGCTTCTTCGGCTACGCCGACGCGCACTGGACCGACTCCGCGGTGCGCCGCTACGTGCGCGACGCGGGACCGGAGCTGGAGCGCCTGCACATGCTCACGCGCGCCGACGTCACGACGCGGAACAGGCGGAAGGCCGACCGGCTGGCGTTCGCCTACGACGACCTCGAGGACCGCATCCGCGAGCTGAAGGAGCAGGAGGAGCTGGACGCGGTCCGCCCCGACCTCAACGGCGAGCAGGTGATGAGCGTGCTGGGCATCCGCCCGGGGCGGGAGGTCGGCCAGGCCATGAAGTTCCTGCTCGAGCTGCGGCTGGACGAGGGCCCGCTGGGCGAGGAGGAGGCCACGCGACGCCTGCTGGAGTGGTGGGCGAGCCGCTGAGGCGGAAGGTGCTGAGGCGAAGGTGCACACAGCCCGGCTGTCCGCGGCGTTCTCCACAGATTCGTACTCCGGCGTCCGGCGCGATCGCTCCCCCGCGAGAGTGGGGGCATGACCGAGATCACCGCCGGCTGGCGTCCCGTACCAGCATCCGTTACCCTTGATAAGTTGCCTGGGCGCCATTCTGCCCGTGGCACGTCTATGACACCCTCCTGCTGCAGACCGTCTGCAGCCGCTGAGACCAGAGGAGGTGGGTTAGTCATGCATCAGTACGAGTTGATGGTGATCCTCGATCCCGAGATCGATGAGCGCACCGTGGCTCCGAGCCTTGACAAGTTCCTCAACGTCGTCCGTAACGACGGTGGAACGATCGACAACGTCGACATCTGGGGACGTCGTCGCCTGGCCTACGAGATCAACAAGAAGTCCGAGGGCATCTACGCCGTCGTGCAGCTCACCGCCGAGGGCGACACGACCAAGGAGCTCGACCGCCAGCTGAAGCTCAGCGAGGCCGTCATGCGCACCAAGGTCCTCCGCGCCGAGGAGGCGATCGCTCAGGTCGCCGCCGCTCAGAAGCGTGCCGACGAGAAGGCCGCCCGCAAGGCCGCCAGCTCCGAGAAGGCCGGCGCCTAGTCCCATGGCCGGCGAGACCGTCATCACCGTGGTGGGCAACCTCACGGCCGACCCCGAGCTGCGTTACACGCAGAACGGGCTGGCTGTCGCCAACTTCACCATCGCGTCCACTCCCCGCACGTTCGACCGTCAGGCGAACGAGTGGAAGGACGGTGAGGCTCTGTTCCTCCGCGCCAGCGTCTGGCGCGAGTTCGCGGAGCACGTCGCCGGTTCGCTGACCAAGGGGTCGCGCGTCATCGCGCAGGGCCGCCTCAAGCAGCGCTCCTACGAGACGAAGGAAGGCGAGAAGCGCACCAGCATCGAGCTCGAGATCGACGAGATCGGCCCGTCGCTGCGCTACGCCACCGCACAGGTCACCCGCACCCAGTCGTCCGGCGGAGGACGCGGTCCGGGCGGCTTCGGCGGCGGTGCCCCTGCCGTCGAGGAGCCGTGGGCCGCGTCGGCCCCGGCCGACCCGTCCGCCGGCGCAGACGTCTGGAACACTCCGGGCGCCTACAACGACGAGACCCCCTTCTAAAGAGACTCGCCTCTCGACAGAGGGGCACACATCATCAGCCCGCCGGCCGAGGCCGAGTCGGGCGGAAAGCAAAGGAAACCATGGCTGGAAAGTCGAGCGGCGACCGCCGCAAGCCGATCCGCAAGGGCAAGGACGGCAAGAACGCCGCCCCCGCGAAGTCCGTTCGCGTCGGCGTCATCGATTACAAGGACGTCGCCACCCTGCGGAAGTTCATCTCGGAGCGTGGAAAGATCCGCGCTCGCCGGATCACCGGTGTCTCCGTCCAGGAGCAGCGCCTCATCGCCCGCGCGGTCAAGAACGCGCGCGAGATGGCGCTCCTCCCCTACGCCGGCTCTGGCCGCTAAGGAGCAACGACATGTCGAAGGTTATTCTCACGCACGAGGTCACCGGCCTCGGCTCTGCCGGTGACGTCGTCGACGTCAAGAACGGCTACGCCCGCAACTACCTCGTCCCCCAGGGCTTCGCGATCGCGTGGAGCCGCGGTGGCGAGAAGCAGGTCGAGCAGATCAAGGCGGCCCGTGCGGCTCGCGAGCTGCACACCATCGAGCAGGCGCAGGACCTCAAGGCCAAGCTCGAGGCGACCAAGGTCAAGCTGACCGTGAAGGCGGGCCGCGAGGGCCGTCTGTTCGGTTCGGTGAAGACCGGCGATGTCGCCGACGCCGTCAAGGCGGCGGGCATCGGCGAGCTCGACAAGCGCAAGATCGAGCTCCCCAACCCCATCAAGGTGGTCGGTGACCACGAGGCGACCGTGCGTCTGCACGACGACCTCTCCGCCGTCATCACCCTGCAGGTGGTCGCGGCCAAGTAGGCGCGAAATAGACGAAAGTGTAGCGGCGGGCGGTAGCCCGCCGCTACACCTCGTTAAGGGACTTTTCCCCCGTCTTGTACACAGGGAGCGGAGCGCGCGACGCAACGTTGAACACAGGCTTCAAGGAACTTTTTACACACAAGCTGGGGATAGAAAAATCACTGGTCAGGCGCATTATCTCCGGCTGACATTTGTTTCCCTCCACAGGTTTCCACACACCTTCTACACACGCTCCACGGCGTTTCCCGCAGATTCTCCACACCGTTATCCACAGGCCGAGTTGTGGCAGGCGACACCCCCTCCATAGGGTGGAGCGACGTCGAGGGACACGCAGCCGCGAAGCACGGCGATGTCGGGGGTCGCGCCGACAATCGAACCAGGACGAGCCCATCCGCGTACAGCGCGGAGAGCTTGACCTGGCAGCCTCGGCGTGCCCGGGCGAACGCGCCCGTGCGACCACGAGTCCCGTGAACAGCGAGCAGTGAGGAGAGAACGTGTCGATCGCCCATATCGGTCTCGCCGACGGTCGTGACCCGGGCGACGCCCGCTCCCCGGAGCGCACGCCTCCGCACGACCTGCTCGCCGAGCAGAGCGCCCTCGGCGGCATGCTGCTCAGCAAGGACGCGGTTGCGGATGTGGTCGAGGTCGTGCGTGGCACCGACTTCTACATCCCGAAGCACGAGATCATCTACGACGCGATCCTGTCGCTCTACTCCCACGGCGAGCCGACGGACGTCATCACCGTCACCGACGAGCTGACCAAGATCGGCGAGCTGTCCCGGGCGGGCGGCGCCGAGTACCTTCACACCCTGACCAGCCTGGTGCCCACGGCAGCGAACGCCGGCTACTACGCCAACATCGTCGGCGAGAAGGCCCTGCTCCGGCGTCTGGTGGAGGCCGGCACGCGCATCACGCAGATGGGCTACAAGGCGGAGGGCGAGGTGCTCGACCTGGTCAACAACGCCCAGGCCGAGATCTACTCCGTCACCGGCACGCAGGAGACCGAGGACTACGTCCCGCTCACCGAGGCCGTCACCGTCGCGATCGACGAGATCGAAGCCGCCAAGCACAAGGACGGCTCGATGACGGGCGTCCCCACCGGTTTCGCCGAGCTGGACGAGCTCACCAACGGCCTTCACCCCGGCCAGATGGTCATCGTCGCCGCGCGACCCGCACTCGGAAAGTCGACCCTCGCTCTCGACTTCGCCCGCGCGGCCGCCATCAAGCACGACATGCCGACCATCTTCTTCTCCCTCGAGATGGGTCGCAGCGAGATCGCCATGCGCCTCCTCTCCGCCGAGGCCACCGTCCCCCTGCAGAACATGCGAAAGGGCACCGTCGACAATCGCGACTGGACCACGATCGCGTCCACCCGCGGCCGCATCAACGACGCGCCGCTGTACATCGACGACAGCCCGAACATGACCCTGGTCGAGATCCGCGCCAAGTGCCGCCGCCTCAAGCAGCGGGTCGGCCTCAAGATGGTCATCATCGACTACCTCCAGCTGATGACGAGCGGCAAGCGCGTCGAGAGCCGCCAGCAGGAGGTGTCGGAGTTCTCGCGAGCCCTCAAGCTGCTCGCGAAGGAGCTCCAGGTCCCGGTCATCGCCCTCTCCCAGCTGAACCGAGGCCCCGAGCAGCGCGCCGACAAGCTCCCCGCTCTGAGCGACCTCCGCGAGTCCGGATCGATCGAGCAGGATGCCGACGTCGTCATCCTGCTCCACCGCGAGTCCGCCTACGAGAAGGACAACCCACGCGCCGGCGAGGCCGACCTCATCGTCGCCAAGCACCGAAACGGCCCCACCCGCACGGTCACGGTCGCCTTCCAGGGCATGTACTCCCGCTTCGCGGACATGGCGCCGATCTGATCGTCGAGCGCAGGTGTCGCCGCTTGCACGCGGCTCTCGACCGTCTCGAGCCGGCCCGGTGATCGGCAGAACGTGGCCGATCGTGCCAGCCTGGTTGGCGGACCTGGATCGATCGTGGGGGGAACGTGACGAAGCCGCTCGGGGAACTGACGGATGCCGACGTTGCGACGCTCGCGTCCGTGGTGGCACATCGCGCGGCCGCGGATGACTCCATGGAATCGTGGGATGTGTCGCTATTCTCGTCGGCCTCGGCGTCGGCACTCGCTACCGACGTCGTCAGCCTCCACCGCCCCGTCTCCGAAGAGCAGATCACGGAACACGTGGCCCACGTGCTCCGTCGAGAGGGCATCGGGCTCGAATTGCCGTGGCGCACGCGGCGCGACGGCTACCTCATGTCGGCGGTGCTCCCGCTCGACTGGCGTGTGGAACGCCGTCGCGTCGTCGACCCGGTCACACAGGTGGAGCTCCTGGTTCCGCCGGGCATCACCGACGCCCGCGCGATCGAGCGCGCCCGCCGCCAGCCCGCCGGCGAGCTGCACCGCATCCGGTTCTTTCCGGAGTGGGGATGCGAGTACCCGCTCTGGGAGGACTTCACCGACAAGTACACGATGGAGCCGGGCGACTACGGCATCTCGCCGGAACTCGGGCGGCGGCTGCGCGACTGGGCGCGGTTCTGGCAGCGTCACCTCGACCCGTTCGACGGCTGGGACGACCCCGGGAACGAACGCGAATGGCTGGCCGCCGGCGACGAGCTCGTGCGCGCGCTGGAGCTCGAGGTCTACGACATCGCGGTGGTCGTGCCCGAGTTCCGCTGACTCAGCCGGACGTCGCGAGCGCCCGGCGCATGACCGGACGGCTGGGGAACGTCCGGCCCAGCTCGACGAAACCGACCCGTTCGAACATCCGCAGCGTCCCGGTGAATACCGCAGAGGGCGCCGGGTGGCCCGAGAGCAGGTCGGTGTCGACCGGGTGGCCGTCGAGCACGCTCGCCCCATGCCGGGCGGCCCACTCGACCGCCTCCCCGAGCAGCTGGACGCCGATCCCCTGCCCGCGATGGTCGCGGCGCACGACGAAGCACGTCACCCACAAGGCGGACGGATCGTCGTCCAGGATGCGCGCGAGCGCCCGGTTCCGGGCAATCCCGGGCAGCGTGGAACGCGGGACAACGCGCGTCCACCCGACCGCCTCCTCGCCGTCATAGGCGATGAGGCCGACGGGGACGTCGGAGTGCGTGACCTCCTCGTGCAGGGCGGTCCGGTTGTCGGGAGCGTCGGCGTCGCGGAAGCGCTGACACCAGCACGAGTCGGCCCTGCGGCCCCGTGGGCCGAAGACCTGGGCGATGTCCGCCCAGCGCTCCGCCGTGGCCGGCTCCACCCGCACGGTCATGCCGCATCCCGAAGGCTCATAGACCAAGGATGCGGCAAGCGCGGCGTCCGCAGAAGGCCCGCCAGCCCCCGTCGGTGTCGGAGCACGCGGCTACGGTCTCAGCATGGGCAGGCCGCACGTGATGACCTACAACGAGGTGAGCATCGACGGAAGGCTCGGCGGCTTCTCCGGCGACCCGGCCGACTATTACCGCCGGGCCCTCCGCTGGGAGGCGGACGCCATCCTGATGGGCAGCGTCACAGCGCTGAACTTCGGCCCGCAGGAGACCGCCGACGAGCAGGCCACGCGAAGGGAACCCCTGGCCCCGGTCGAGCCCCCAGCCGAATTCGCACCTCTCCTGACCGGCACGCGACCGCTCCTCGTGGTTCCCGACAGCCGGGGGCGCGTGCGCAACTGGCGGCACGCAACGGCGCAGCCCTGGTACCGCGGAGTGCTGGTGCTCGTCTCCGCGTCCGCCCCCGACGAGTACCTCGACTATCTGGACAGGCGCGGCATCGAACACCGCCGCGTGGGCGAGCGACAGGTCGACCTGCGTCGAGCGATGGCTCTGCTGGCCGGCGAGCACGGGGTCCGCAGGGTCCGGACGGATGCCGGTGCGACCCTGAACCGGGCGCTGCTGACAGCTGGGCTCGTCGACGAGCTGGCGCTGGTGATGCGACCCGTCATCTCGCACGCTCCGCACGCTCAGACGCTTCTCCCGCCCGACGGGACGCTGCCCGAGCGCTATCGGTCGCTCCAACTCGTCGAGACGGAGGTGAGCGGCGACGGGAGTGTGCTCGTGCGCTACGCGGCTCGGCGCCCGGCCGCAGACGTCACGGGTCTCCGGGGATCGCGTCGGCTTGGTGGAGCGCCGACCGAAACGGGCTGAGGGCGAGCAAGGCGGTGACGACGAACATCCCTACGATCGCGATCCACAGCGCCGGACGGAAGCCGAGGGACGTGGCCAGGACGCCGCCGAGTGGAGCTCCGACGACGATCATGGCGCGGTTCGCCGAGCGCATGGTGGTGTTCGTCCTGGCCTGGAGTCCATCAGGGGTGACCGCCTGGCGGTAGCCCATCTCGTTCGCGTTGCTGAGGCCCAGGCCGAGGCCGTACAAGCCCTGCCCGACCGCGAGGACGGCGACCACGACCCACGGCGAAGCCGTCGGAGGGGCGAGCGCGATGACGGACCAGCCGACCAGCATGACGACGTTGCTCAGGATGACCGCGCGGCCCGCGCCCCACCGCAGCCCGACGCGCAGCGACAGGCTGCTGCCGACCAGTGCCGCCGCACCCGCGCCGGCCAGCGCGACGCCCAGCTGGAACGGGGTCAACCGGAGCCCGACCAGCACGAACGGGGTGAACACCGTGACCAGGATGCTGTTGAAGAAGAACCAGCCGTGCGACCCGAGCGCCATCGGTCGGAGCATCCGGTGCCGGTAGACCCAGCGCAGGCCCTCGGCGATCTCCGACCCCAGTCGTCGTCGATCGCCGCCGGACGAGACCGGCTCCTCGACCCGGACGCGCCAGATCGCGACGGCCGACAGCAGGTAGGAGGCCGCATCCACGATGACGGCGACCGGTGCCCCCAACGCCGTCACGAGCGATCCGGCCACGAGCGGGCCCGCCGTCTCGGCGAGCGCGTCGCTCTGGTCCGTGCGGGCGTGAGCCGCCACCAGCGCGCTCCGGGGGACGATCCGCGGGACCAGGGACTGCGAAGCGGCGTCGCCGATCAGGGAGAGCAGGCCGATGCCGACGACCAGCGCCAGAACGGCAGGGATGCTCAGCCAACCGACGATCAGGAGCAGCGGTATCCCGAGCAGCAGCGCCGCACGGCCGAGGTCCGCGCCGATCAGCAGCGGCTTCCTCCTGCGGCGGTCGACCAGCGCCCCCACGACCAACCCCAACACGAGGTACGGCAACCACCGCGCGCCGTTCAGCAGCCCGACGTCGACGGCGTCGCCGCCGAGGTCGGCGAGAACGAGGACCTGCAGGGCGACTGTCGTGATGTACGTGCCGAAGCCCGAGACGGTGTAGGAGGCCCAGTACCCGACGAACCCGGGGACACGGAAGACGTCGCTCCTGTCGCTGGCCGGCATCGCGCTCCTTCGCGGGTGTTCAGTCCAGGCTAGCGGGGCGTCGCGACGGCCGGGCCGCTAACCCGCCCGCCGAAGGCCGGCGAGGCCGAAGACCACGCCGATCGCGACCACGAGGGCGAGACCGCCGGCCATCCCCTGCGCCTCGGTGAGTCCGCCGATCTGCGTCGTGAGCAGCAGGCCGCAGAACGCGGTGAAGACCGTGTTGCTGAGGAGCTGCACGACGCTGATCCCGGCGGACGTCTGTGCCGAGTCGGCGTCGTCGCGTCCCATCGCCATCGCCGCCACGGCCAGGTGCGGGAACGCCAGGCCCACACCGGCGCCGATGGCCGCCAGCGACGGGAGCCACCACAGCATCCACGGGCCGCCAAGGCCTCCGGTCGTGGCGAGCGTCACGAACCCGGCGAGGGTCACGAACGGGCCGACGACACGCAGGACGACCCGTGCCCGCGTCGCGGTCACCGACGCGCTCGCGAACTGGGCCACCGTCCAGCCGATCGACGGAACAGCACCGAGGTACCCGGCGGCGAACGGCGGCAGGCCCAGCTGCTGCCCGAACAGCGGGATGAACGCTTCGATCATCACCGACCCGGCGAGGACCGCGACCAGCAGGTAGATCCAGCGCAGCCGCGACCCGTGCGCGTAGGTCGCCTTCGGGAGCATGCTCGTCGACGCGCGGCTGTCCACCAGCAGGAAGAGCGCGACCAGAAGGACGCCCGCGGCGGACCAGGCCAGACGCGTCGGACCGTCGAACAGCGCGGCGACGCTCAGGCCGGACACCGCCAGTAGGGCAAGGACGAGGGAGGGGATGGCGACGGATCCGCGGGCGCGCGAGTCGCCGACGGAACCGTCCGCGGTCTCCGCCACCGAGAAGCGTGCGATCAGCGTCAGGGCCAGCGCGCAGGCCGCCAGCACGACGAACGGCACCCGCCAGAGTCCCGGCGTGCCGAACAGGCCGCCGAGCGCCGGCCCTGCGACTCCGCCGATCCCCCACATCGCCGTGACAAGGCCGGTCGCGCGGCCCCACAGGCTCTCGGGCAGGAGAGCGCTGATCGCCACGTACGCGAGGGCGGTGAGCAGTCCGCCGCCGATGCCCTGCACGGCACGCCCGGCGACGACGACCTCCATCGTCCAGGACGCCGCGATGACCACCGACCCCGCGGAGAACAGCCCGAACGCGAGCAGGTACGCCGTCCGGAGCCCGAGCCGCCCGATCATCGGGCTCGCGGCCGCGGACCCGACGATGGACGCCGCCAGGAACGCGGTGTTCACCCAGGCGTAGAGGCGGTCGCCGCTCAGTTCGGAGACGAGCGCCGGCAGCACAGCCCCCGTGATGTAGGTGGTCACGGCGTAGGCGGCGACTCCACCGCTCAGGACGAGCGCGATCCGTCCGTTCGCGCCCCGGAGGAGGGCGCGCCAGGTCGAGGGGTTCAGTGTTTCGGTGGTCATGGGTCCACCGTAAAATCTCAACCATGGTTGAGATCAAGCGACCGAGCCCCACCGACCTCCTGACCATCGGCGAGGTGGTCCGGCGCACCGGAGTGGCGGCGTCCGCACTGCACTTCTACGAACGGAAGGGACTCATCCAGGCGCAGCGGACGGAGGGAGGCACCCGCCTGTATCCCCGCCACGTCGAGCGGCGCATCGCGATCATCCAGGTGGCCAAGCGCCTGGGCATCCCGCTCAGCGAGGTGGCGGAGCAGTTCCAGGCCCTGCCCACCGACCGGATGCCGTCGCTGCGCGACTGGAACCGGCTCAACGAGCACTGGCGCGCCAAACTGACGGCGCGCCAGCGTGAACTGGAACGACTGCAGAGCGAGATGAGCCAGTGCATCGGGTGCGGCTGCGTCTCGCTCAGCGTCTGCCTGGTCATGAACCCCGGCGACGTGCTGGGCCAGGACGGACAGGGCGCCCGCCGGCTGCAGCCGATCGAGGACGGGACGACGTGAGCCTGGCAGGGGCCGACTCACCTCTCCAACCCGATGAACATCCCTGGGCAACCGACGCGATCGACGACAGGATGGGGACGTGTTCTCAACGACGCCGATCCCCGGGAACCCGTGGCCGCACGACATGGCGATCACGATCGACGACGACCTGCAAGCGGTGCTCGAGCTGCTGTGGATCCGCGAGGCGTGGGGGCTCGACCCCGCGGGACCCGATCTGCCGCCGCCGCTCGCCGACTCCCCCGCTCCGCTCCCTGAGCCGGTACGATCGGCCGCGCCTATCGCGGAGTGGCGCGAGGCCTGGCCGCGCGTCTGGGCGGCGGTCGTCGAGCACGCCGGTTCCTTCCGCGATCCCGCGATCTTCGACCGTCTCCGTGACACTGCCGAAGGCGCAGACGAGCGCGCCCGACTGCTGCGGGAGCTCGTCGGGCCCTCGTGGCGGGACGAGCTCGGCGACGAGGCCCTGACCGTCGAGGCGGAGCAGTGGATGGACGCCCGGTACCGGGATCGCGTGGCACGATGGCCGGTCCCCTTGGACGAGCGGCCGGAGCGGGTCGCGATCGACGCGCTCGTCCCGGCCTGGCGGCGAGGGCTGAAGAACATCGTGGAGATCCCGTGCCGGGGCTCCTTCACCCGGCGAATCGGTGCGCACGCCCTCCTCGTCACGGCCGAGACCCGGTCGGACCCGGCGCGCTACCGTGAGGCGCTCGCGGAGTTCTCCTGAGCAGATCATCCTCCCGGACGACGCCGCACCCCGCGGAAGGGAGTTGAATGGAGGCATGTTGGGCATCCTCCTCCCCGTGCTGCAGGGCGCAGGCAGCGTGGCGCTCTCCCTCGTCGCCTTCGCGCTGGCCTTCACCTGGCCGTCGCTCACGCGGCCCATCCTGCGGCTGCGGACGGACGGCGGACGTGCACTCGGGTTCGCCGGCCTCGGCGCCGTCCTCACGCTCGCCGCAGCCCTCCTCTACGTCACGCCCGGGATCCTGCTGTGCGACTCGCTGAGCCTCCTGCTCTCGCTGCCCGTCGTGCTGATGTGGCTGATCGGCACCGTGGCGCTCGTCGTGCGGGGCCTGGTCCTGCGCGGGGCCGCGCGCGCCATCTCGTTCGCGTTCTCCGTCGTCAGCGCGTGCGGCGTCGTCGCCGGCCTGGTCTCCGTCGCGCTCACCCAGCATGGTGTGCCCGACACGGTCACGCCGACCGGCGCCTTCCTGCTCGCGCTGGCCGCCTTGGCGTCGTTCGTGTTCTGGGCGCGCGCCGAGGAGCCGGAGCCGCGTCCCTCCGCGCTCTGAGCGGGCGCCCGCTCAGGCCGTCTCGGTCGCAGCGGGGAGCGCCCGTGCGCCTCCCCAGCGCCGCGAGACCCACACGACCCCGTAGCCGGCCGCCAGGATGACGACGGCGATCAGCACCACGTAGAACGCCACGGACAGGTACCCGTTCGGGCTCGTCGCCGGGTTGAGGAACGGGTACGGGTACCACGGCTGCTTGCCCGTCACCGGGTCCGCTGCGATCGGTGCGCGCAGCAGCGTGTACACGGCCCAGACGATCGGGAACGCGGCGATGCCCCACACCGTCCGCAGCCGGAGCGGCGACCGCCCCGGCGCGAACAGCCAGTCGATCAGCAGGTAGGCGGGGGCGATCACGTGCAGCACCTCGTTCGACCACGGCACCGTCGTCCCCTGCGGGAGCGGGATGTTGCGCAGCAGCAGGTTGTAGACCACCCCGGTCGTCACCAGGTAGGTGACCGCGGCGGCGCGAAGGGCCGTGAACCAGGTCGGGTCGTCGCCGCGGCGCACGACGAGGAGCACGGCCCCGATCGCCAGCACCACCAGGCCGAGCACGTTCGAGTCGATCGTGAAGAAGCTTAAGAAGTTGAGGAGCAGGCCGGCGACGCTGCCGCCCGCTGCGCTCGTGTACTGGATGCTCCTGGCGAGCTGCGCGACAACGGCCGCGACCATGAGCACGACGACCACGGCCCGGACGATGGCGAAGGCGATCCGCATGACGCGATCGTAGCCAGCAGAGGGGGCCGGATGCGGCGAACGCGCAGGAACGCGACGACTAGACTGGACGCCGAATCCCGTATTTGAAAGAGGGCCTACGTGGCTACCGCCGTCCCCGCCCAGCGTCCGAGCCTCCACGCGCACAGCCGGTACTGGGTCGTCCCCGCCGTCCGCGCCGTGCTGGCGCTCGCCGCCGGCGCCGTCATCACATTCACCCGGGATGCGCACACGGCCGCCTTCGGCCTGGTCGTGTTCGGCGTGTTCGCGGTGCTCGACGGCCTGGTCACGGGTGTCCTCAGCGGCCTGCTCGCCGGCCGACGCATCACGCGGACGCTGTTCGCCGTGCAGGGCGGCATCGGCGTCCTGGCCGGGGTGCTCGCCCTCGCGCTGTCCGGGGCGGGACTCGGCCTCTACCTCTACCTCGTCACTGTGTGGGCCGCCCTGACCGGGATGCTGGAGCTCTACAACGGCATCCGGGAGCGTGGTCGGGACGCGGCGGCGCGCGACTGGCTGATCACCGGCGCGATCACCGCGGTGCTCGCCCTCGCCCTGCTGTTCTCCCCCGCCGACGCCGTGCTCGTGATCGGCCTGTTCGGCGCGTGGGCGGTCATCGTCGGCGTCTTCCAGGCGATCGGCGCCGCCACGCTGCGGAGCGCGGCGCGTGGCGCCTCCGGCGGCTCGCACGGAGCGGAGAGCGCATCGTGACCTCGCGCGACAAGAAAGACCCCCGAGTGACCCAGAACC
Organism: Leifsonia sp. ku-ls; assembly: GCA_003367665.1. Classification (GTDB taxonomy): domain Bacteria; phylum Actinomycetota; class Actinomycetes; order Actinomycetales; family Microbacteriaceae; genus Leifsonia. The sequence goes on from QKXI01000003.1 coordinate 283,363, forward strand.
TCCAGCCCAGCCGCCGCGACCGCTTCCTCCCCGTCGAGCTGCTCGCCATCTCCGGCGGCCTCGCGGTCTTCGTCGGGCTCATCGTGCTCATCGCGACCAGGGAGTTCATCCTCGCGGCGGTGGCGCTCGGCGTCACGTTCATCGTCGCCCTCGTGCTCCTCGCGCTGTTCGCGCTCGCCTTCAAGCCGACCGAGGCCGAGGTGGAGGACATCCACGAGCAGGACGCGGAGGCCCGCGCCAAGGCGGCGCAGGCTCGCGCCGAGCGGGACGACCGGCCGCGCGGTCACTGACCGACCGACCGCCGAGGCTCAGATGTAGTCGACGAGCTCCGAGGCGAGGCCGATGTAGCCCGCGGGCGTCAGGGCGAGCAGGCGGTTCTTCGCCGCCTGGCCGATCTCGAGGCCGTTCACGAACTCGGTCAGCGCGGCGTGATCAACCCGCTTGCCGCGGGTCAGCTCCTTGAGCAGGGCGTACGGGTCGGAGATGGTGGACCGGCCGGCGGTGACCTCGGCGCGGATCACCGTCTGGATCGCCTCGGCCAGCACCTCCCAGTTGGCGTCGAGGTCGTCCGCGAGCGCCTGCCGGTCGATCGCGACCTGACCGAGACCGCGCTGGATGTTGTCGAGCGCCAGCAGCGAGTGCCCGAGGCCGACGCCGATGTTGCGCTGCGTGGTCGAGTCGGTGAGGTCGCGCTGCAGACGGCTGGTGACCAGCGTGGAGGCGAGGGAGTCGAGCACCGCACTCGACAGCTCCAGGTTGGCCTCCGCGTTCTCGAACCGGATCGGGTTCACCTTGTGCGGCATGGTCGACGAACCGGTCGCGCCCGGCTCCGGCACCTGCCGGAAGTAGCCGAGCGAGATGTAGGTCCACATGTCGGTGCACAGGTTGTGCAGGATGCGGTTCGCGTGCGAGATGCGCGAGTACAGCTCCGCCTGCCAGTCGTGCGACTCGATCTGCGTGGTCAGCGGGTTCCAGTCGAGCCCGAGGCTCTCCACGAACTCGCGCGAGATGCGGGGCCAGTCGGCGTCGGGGTCGGCCACGAGGTGCGCGGCGAACGTGCCCGTCGCCCCGCTGAACTTGCCCAGGTGGACGCCGCCCTCGATCTGCTCGCGCACCCGCTCCAGGCGGTGCACGAACACGGCGAGCTCCTTGCCCATCGTGGTCGGGGTCGCCGGCTGCCCGTGCGTGCGGGCGAGCATGGCGTCGTCGCGGTACTGCTTCGCCTGCGCCCGCAGCTCGGCGATGACCGCGCGGAACTTCGGCAGCCACGACTCACGCACCGCGGCGCTGACCGTGAGGGCGTAGGAGAGGTTGTTGATGTCCTCGCTGGTCGCGGCGAAGTGCGTCAGCTCGGCGACGTGGTCGAGGCCGAGCGCGTGCAGCCGCTCGCGCACCAGGTACTCGACGGCCTTGACGTCGTGCTTGGTGGTCGCCTCCAGCTCGGCGAGCCGGTCGATCTCCGGCTGGCCGAAGTCGTCCGCCAGCGCGCGGAGGGCGTGCTTCTGCTCGGCGGTCAGCGGCGAGGAGCCGAACATCCGGTGCTCGGTCAGGTAGAGGAGCCACTCGACCTCGACCTGCACGCGCGCACGGTTCAGGCCGGCCTCCGAGAGATGGTCACCGAGCCCGATGACGGCGGACCGGTAACGTCCGTCGAGCGGGCTGAGCGGCTGGGGAGGCAGGGCGGTCATGGTGCTCCTCGCGGGATCGTGCGGCGGGTACCCCACCATTCTCCCGCACCCGCGAGGACCGTACCGCACTCAGCGGCGGCGGGAGGGCAGGAAGAGCAGCCCGAGCAGCCAGGCGATGATGCCGAGCACCAGCGCACCGAGCACGCCCCACCAGAACCCGTCGATGTGCAGCCCGAAGCCCATCGCGTCGCTGATCCACGACACGATGAAGAGGAGGAACGCGTTGACGAGCAGCGAGATCAGGCCGAGCGTCAGGATGTAGAGCGGGATCGCGACGATCCGGACGACCGTGCCGACGACGGCGTTGACCACGCCGAAGATCAGGGCGATGAGCAGGTACGTCAGCACCCACGCCGTGGTGTCCTGAGCGTACGGCTCGACGGTGACGCCGCTGACGATCAGCGTCGTGAGCCAGAGGGCGAGGGCGTTGATGATCAGTCTGAGCAGGAATCGCATGGCCTCATCCTTCCAGGGCTGCGGGGCGGGGTACAGGGGTGGCGTGGATGCCGTCCTCCTCCGACGTTATCCACAGCCTTGACGGAATTCCCCTGCCGGAATGCGGGCGCGGCTAAGTTGGGTCTGTGAGTTCCGAAGACACGCTCGGCGTCAAGCTGCGCCCCGAGATCGTCGCGGTCCCCGCCTACCGGCAGGGGCGCCCGGCGCCGGCAGACGGCTTCAAGCTGTCGAGCAACGAGAACCCGTACCCGCCGTTGCCCTCGGTGGTGGAGGCCGTGGCGGCGACGCTGCGCGACCTCAACCGCTACCCGAACGCGGGCGGGGCCGACCTTCGCGCGCGCCTGGCCGAGCGCCACGGTGTGACGGTCGACGAGGTGCACCTCGGAAGCGGCTCCGTCGCGCTCCTGTCGCAGTTCATCTCCGCCGCCGCAGGCGCGGGCGACGAGGTCGTCTACCCCTGGCGCTCGTTCGAGGCCTACCCGGGTCTGGTCACCGTCGCCGGCGCGACCAGCGTCCAGGTGCCGAATCGGCCCGACGGCAGCCACGACCTCGACGCGATGGCCGAGGCGATCACGGAGCGCACCCGCGTCGTGATCGTCTGCACGCCCAACAACCCGACCGGCACCATCGTCAGCGCAGCCGACTTCGAGGCGTTCATGGCCCGCGTCCCGTCCGACCTGCTCGTGCTCCTCGACGAGGCCTACTACGAGTTCGTGACCGACGACGCTGCGGTCGACGGCATCCCGTTGCTCTCCCGCTACCCCAACCTGGTCGTGCTGCGCACCTTCTCCAAGGCCTACGGCCTCGCCGCGCTCCGCCTCGGCTACGCCGTCGGCCCGAAGCCGGTGCTCGACGCCGCGCGTTCGGCCGCCGTGCCGCTCTCGGTGACGGATGCCGCTCGGGTCGCGGCGCTCGCCTCGATCGAGGCGGAGGAGGAGTTGATGGAGCGCGTCGCGCGCATCGCCATGGTGCGCGACCGGCTCCGCGAGGCGCTGCTCGAGCAGGGCTGGAACGTCCCCGAGGCGCAGGGCAACTTCGTCTGGCTGGTCACCGGCGAGCAGACGGCGGAGGCGAACGACGCGTTCTTCGACGCCGGTCTGACCGTGCGTGCGTTCCCGCCGGAGGGCATCCGGATCAGCGTCGGCGAGGAGGAATCTGTGGAGAAACTCCTGCAGGTCACGGATGATCTTGTGCGGAACCTACCAAATGGCCACCCGGGCAAGCGGTTAGGTTAGTACGGTGGTTGCGACGAACGATATCCCGCGCCCGGCGAACACCGTCCAGCTGCTGACGGCAGACGGTCGGTTCCAGCCGAGCGAGACGTCCGCCGAGTACCTCCCCTATCTGGAGAGGCTCGACGAGAACGACTACCGCCGCTTCTACCGTGACATGGTGCGCGTCCGCGCGTTCGATCACGAGGCGGCGAACCTGCAGCGGCAGGGCCAGCTCGGCCTCTGGGTGCCGAGTCACGGTCAGGAGGGCGCGCAGGTTGGCTCGGCCCACGCCGCGAAGCCGCAGGACCACCTGTTCCCGTCGTACCGCGAGCACGTCGTCGGCATGATCCGCGGCATCGACCCGATCGGCATCATCGGGCTGCTGCGCGGCGTCACGCACGGCGGCTGGGACCCGACCGATCCGGCCATCGGCAACTTCCACCTGTACACCCTCGTCATCGGCTCGCAGACCCTGCACGCCACGGGCTACGCGATGGGCATGAAGTTCGACGGCAAGGTGGGCACCGGCGACCCGGCGACCGACGAGGCCGCCATCGTCTACTTCGGAGACGGCGCCACCAGCCAGGGCGACGTCAACGAGGCGTATGTCTTCGCCGCGAGCTACCAGACCCCGCAGGTGTTCTTCCTGCAGAACAATCACTGGGCCATCTCCGTCCCCGTGTCGACGCAGTCGCGCACTCCTCTCTATCTGCGCTCCAGCGGCTTCGGCATCCCCGGCGTCCAGATCGACGGAAACGACGTCCTCGCGGCCTACGCGGTGACGGCGAAGCACCTCGATGACGCGCGCAACGGCGAGGGCCCCAGCATGATCGAGGCGTTGACCTACCGGATGGGCGCCCACACCTCGAGCGACGACCCGAGCAAGTACCGCACCGACGAGGAGCTCGCCTACTGGGCCGAGCGTGACCCGATCGTGCGGTTCCGCACGTTCCTGGAGCAGCAGGGCGTCGGCCAGGCGTTCTTCGACAGCGCGGACGAGGAGGCGGCCGACCTGGCCGCCGACATCCGCCGGCGCACCCTCGAGCTGACGTCACCGTCCGTCGCCTCGATGTTCGACCACGTCTACAGTGAGCCCCATCCCGTGACGGAGGAGCAGCGGCGCTGGCTCGAGGACTACGAGGCGTCGTTCGGAGGTGAAGCATGAGCGATGTGAGAAGCGAGGCCGAATACGTGGAGGCCGAGCTCGTCGACGGTCGGCCGGAAGAACACGACGCGGCGACAGATGGCGAGTCGTTCGACAGCACGTCGCTGGACACCCAGGCGATCGACGTGGTCGAGATCATCGAGAGCGACCCCGAGGCGCGCGTGCTCGAAGAGCACGTGGCCGAGCAGGAGTGGACGCGCGAATTCGTGATCGAGGACGAGACCGCACAGACCGTTGCGGCCGACGGCGGTGAGGCCGCGATCGCGCACGACGACGCACAGGCGTCGGCCGAAGTGGGCGAGGCCGCGGCATCGGCCGAGCACGCAAAGGTGGCCGGTGCAGAGGCGCAGCAGGCGCCGGCGGCGCCGGAGCCGCGCATCCAGTCGCTCCCCATGGTCAAGGCGCTGAACGCCGGCCTCCGGCGCGCGCTCGCCGAAGACGACCGGGTCCTCATCATGGGTGAGGATGTCGGCCCGCTCGGCGGTGTCTTCCGTGTCACCGAGGGACTGCAGCAGGAGTTCGGACCGCAGCGCGTGCTCGACACGCCCCTGGCTGAGGCCGGAATCATCGGCTCGGCGATCGGCCTGGCCATGCGCGGCTACCGGCCCGTGGTCGAGATCCAGTTCAACGGCTTCGTCTTCCCCGGGTTCGACCAGATCACGACCCAGCTCGCCAAGATGACCAACCGCCACGGCGGGCGGATGCGCTTCCCCGTCGTCATCCGCATCCCCCACGGCGGCCACATCGGCGCGGTCGAGCACCACCAGGAGGCGCCGGAGGCGTACTTCGCGCACACCGCCGGGCTGCGGGTCGTGGCGCCGTCGACGCCGCACGACGCCTACTGGATGATCCAGGAGGCGATCCGGTCCGACGACCCTGTGGTGTTCTTCGAGCCGATGAGCCGCTACTGGCCGAAGGGTGAGGTCGACCTGGTCGACAACCCGACGCCGCTGCACGCCAGCCGCGTGGTCCGCACGGGCACCGACGCCACCGTGGTGGCGTGGGCGGGAATGGTCAGCGTCGCCCTGCGCGCCGCTGAGATCGCGGCGGAGGAGGGGCGCAGCATCGAGGTCGTCGACCTCCGCTCGATCTCCCCCGTCGACTACGGTCCGATCGTCGCGTCCGTGCAGAAGACCGGCCGGCTGATCGTCGCCCAGGAGGCGCCGGGCAACGTCTCGGTCGGCTCCGAGATCGCCGCGACGATCGCCGAGAAGGCGTTCTACTCGCTGGAGTCGCCCGTGCTGCGCGTCGCCGGCTTCGACGTCCCGTTCCCGCCGGCGAAGCTGGAGGAGCTCTACCTCCCCGACGCCGACCGCATCCTCGAGGCCGTCGACCGGGCGCTGGCGTACTGACGCCCCCGGCCGCACTGCCCTCGGCCCGCACTGACAGAGAGAAGTCGCACATGAGCGAGTCCAAGTTCCTCCTGCCCGACGTGGGCGAGGGCCTGACCGAGGCGGAGATCGTCTCCTGGAAGGTCGCCCCCGGCGAGCAGGTCGCCGTCAACCAGGTGATCGTCGAGATCGAGACCGCGAAGTCGCTCGTCGAGCTGCCCTCGCCGTTCGAGGGCACGGTGGGCGAGCTCCTGGTCTCCGAGGGCGAGACGGTGGAGGTCGGAACGCCGATCTTCACGGTCACAGCCGGCGGCGAGGCCGCAGCCGCCCCCGAGCCGGAGCCGGCGCCGGAGGAGCAGCTCGTCGCAGACGTCGCCGCGACGGTGTCGCACGAGGAGGAGCCGAAGGCGGGCGCCGTGCTCGTCGGCTACGGGTCCGCCGGCCACGGCTCGACCCGCCGCCGCCGCGTGACGCACCCGGGCACCGCGTCGATCCCGGTGTCCTTCACCGGCAGCATCGCTCAGCCCGCCGCCGCCCAGCCGGTCGCGCCCGCGGCGCCCGCGCCGGCCGCCGCGCCCGCCCCCGCCGCCTCTCCCTCGCGCTCCGCCGGGCCGGTCGTCGCCAAGCCGCCGATCCGCAAGCTGGCGAAGGACCTGGGCGTCGACATCACCACGGTCACGCCGACCGGCCCGATCGGAGACGTCACCCGCGACGACGTGCTGCGCGAGGCGACGCAGGCGACCGTCTTCCGCAACATCCAGACGCCGGAGTGGCCGGACGACCGCGAGGACCGCATCCCGGTCAAAGGCGTGCGCAAGGCCATTGCCAACGCGATGACCACCAGCGCCTTCAGCGCCCCGCACGTCAGCCTCTTCGTCGACGTGGACGCGACGCGCACCATGGAGTTCGTCAAGCGCCTCAAGAACTCCGCCGACTTCGCCGGCGTCAAGGTGTCGCCGCTGCTCATCATGGCCAAGGCGATCATGTGGGCGGTCCGCCGCAACCCCACGGTCAACTCGACCTGGACGGACGAGGAGATCATCGTCCACCACTACGTCAACCTGGGCATCGCCGCGGCCACCCCGCGCGGGCTGATCGTGCCGAACGTCAAGGAGGCGCAGGCCATGACCCTCCTCGAGCTCGCGAAGGCGCTCGAGGAGCTGACCCTCACTGCGCGCGACGGCAAGACCCAGCCGGCGGCGATGAGCGGCGGCACCATCACGGTCACGAACATCGGCGTGTTCGGCATGGACACCGGCACGCCCATCCTGAACCCCGGCGAGGTCGGCATCGTCGCCCTCGGAACGATCAAGCAGAAGCCGTGGGTGGTCGACGGCGAGGTGCGCCCGCGCTACGTGACGACCCTCGGCGCGTCGTTCGACCACCGGGTGGTCGACGGAGATGTGGCCTCGCGGTTCCTCGCGGACGTCGCGTCCATCATCGAGGAGCCCGCGCTGCTGCTCGACTGAATTTGACAATCATTTTCAATAAGACGTAGCCTGAGCCGTGCCCGCGACCGCGGGCGCACCCCCTCGTGTCGTTCGCGACTTAGACAGGCTCCCTATGAAGACGCGCTCCCTCGTCTCCCTGCTGGCCATCGCCGCCGCCTCCGCCGTGGCGCTCGCCGGCTGCTCCTCCTCGTCGTCGGCGGGATCCGACGACGGCACCGTCCGCATCGTGGCCAGCACCAACGTGTACGGCGACATCGCCGAGACCATCGGCGGCGACGCCGTCTCGGTCACCTCCCTCATGTCCGACCCCGCGCAGGACCCGCACTCCTTCGAGGCCAGCGCCCAGAACCAGCTCGCCGTCTCCAAGGCGCGCGTCGTCATCGAGAACGGCGGCGGCTACGACGACTTCATGCAGACGCTCGAGAAGGGCGCGAAGAACGGCGACGCGACCGTGCTCAACGTGGTGGACCTCTCCGGTCTGAAGCCGTCGTCGGGCGGCGAGCTCAACGAGCACGTCTGGTACGACTTCCCCGTCATGCAGAAGTTCGTCGACGCTCTGACCGCGGCTCTCGCGAAGGCGGAGCCGGCCCGCAAGTCCGACTTCGAGAAGAACGCGGACGCCTTCCGGAAGCAGCTGACTTCGCTCGAGGACGCCACCGCCCAGCTCAAGGCGTCGTATGCCGGCGCCGGCGTCGCGATCACCGAGCCCGTCCCGCTCTACCTCTTGGAGGCCGCCGGCCTCGTCAACAAGACGCCAGAGAAGTTCAGCGAGGCGATCGAGCAGGAGAGCGACGTGTCCCCCGTCGTGCTCAACGAGACGCTCGCGCTGTTCAGCGGACACCAGGTGAAGCTCCTCGCCTACAACGAGCAGACCACCGGCACCGCGACCGAGCGCGTGCTCGACGCCGCGAAGAAGGCCGGCGTGCCGGTCGTCCCGGTGACGGAGACGCTCCCCGCAGGCAAGCACTACATCGACTGGATGCAGGGCAACATCGACGCGATCGGCAAGGCGCTGGCGAAGTGACGGAACCACTCGAGCTCGTGGAGCCTCCCGAGAAGCGGGACGTCGTCCTCCGGCTGAGGGACGCGTCCCTCGGCTTCGGCGACCGCACCCTGTGGAGCGCTCTCGACCTCGACGTGCACGCCGGGGAGTTCGTCGCCGTTCTCGGCCCGAACGGCTCCGGCAAGACCAGCCTGCTGCGCACGATCCTCGGCCAGCAGCGGCTCGACGCCGGCGAGATCGCCTTCGAGGGCCACCCGGTGCGCCGCGGCGACCGGCGGATCGGGTACATCCCGCAGCAGAAGCTCATCCCCGCGGGCACCCCGATGCGGGCCCGCGACCTCGTCGCGCTGGGGGTCGACGGCCACCGCTGGGGGCTGCCGTTCCCCCGCCGCGCCGACCGCGCCCAGGTCGACCGCCTGATCGACGCCGTCGGCGCGCGCCGCTACGCGAACACGCCGGTCGGCTCGCTGTCCGGCGGCGAGCAGCAGCGGCTGCGCGTGGCGCAGGCGCTCGCCGGCGACCCCGCCCTCCTGCTCTGTGACGAGCCGCTGCTGTCGCTCGACCTGCAGCACCAGCGCGGGGTCAGCGAGCTGATCGACCGCCGCAGGCGCGAGCACGGGAGCGCCGTCGTCTTCGTCACGCACGACGTGAACCCGGTGCTCGGGATGGTCGACCGCGTCCTCTACCTGGCCGGCGGCCGCTTCCGCGCCGGCACCCCGGACGAGGTGCTGCGCAGCGACGTGCTGACCGACCTGTACGGCACGCCCGTCGACGTGATCCGCAGCCGCGGCCGCATCGTCGTCGTCGGCATCCCGGACGCCGAGACCCACGACCACCATGAGCACACCCGCGAGGCGCATCCGGAGCCGGTGGCATGATGCACGCGGATCTGTGGCAGCAGCTGTTCGACTTCACGGACTACGGCGAGCTCCTGCTCCTGGTGAAGAACTCGATCTTCGCCGGCGCGGTGCTCGGGATCGTGGGCGGCCTGATCGGCGTCTTCGTGATGCAGCGCGACATGGCGTTCGCCGTGCACGGCATCAGCGAGCTGTCGTTCGCCGGCGCCGCCATCGCGCTCCTCCTCGGCGTGAACGTCGTCGCCGGCTCGCTCGTCGGGTCGCTGATCGCCGCGGTGCTGATCGGGCTGCTCGGCGCCAAGGCGCGCGACCGCAATTCGATCATCGCGGTGCTGATGCCGTTCGGGCTCGGCCTCGGCATCCTGGCTCTCGCGCTCTATCCCGGCCGCAGCGCGAACAAGTTCGGCCTGCTGACCGGTCAGATCGTCTCGGTGGACGACCCGCAGCTGGGCTGGCTCCTGGTCATCGGCGCGATCGTGCTGGTCGCGCTGCTGCTGATGTGGCGACCGCTGACCTTCGACAGCCTGGATGCGGACGTCGCCGCCTCGCGCGGCGTCCCGACCCGGTTCGTCGCGCTCGCCTTCATGGTGCTGCTCGGCCTCGCCGTCGCCGTGTCCGTTCAGATCGTCGGCGCGCTGCTCGTGCTGTCCCTCCTCGTGACGCCGGCCGCGGCAGCGATGCGCATCTCGTCGTCGCCGTTGAGGGTGCCGCTCATCAGCGTGGGGTTCGCCCTGGTGTCCGTGGTCGGCGGCATCCTGCTCGCCCTGGGCAGCGCGCTGCCCATCAGCCCGTACGTGACCACGATCTCGTTCCTCATCTATGTCGTCTGCCGCATCGTCGGCGGGCGGCGCGCGCGACGGCGGACGGCGGCCGCGACTTCTCGGCCACTCGTGAGCCAGGCGGGCTAGCCTGGAGTGGTGAAGCGGAACACCTGGCAGCGCGAAGCCGTCCGCGAGGCGTTGACCTCGACGGAGGGCTTCATCAGCGCGCAGGGACTCCACCTGAGCCTGCACGAGGCCGGCTCCCCCATCGGCCTGGCGACGGTGTACCGCGCCCTCGCCGACCTGGCCGCCGAGGGCGACGCCGACTCGCTGCAGTCGCCGGAGGGCGAGAGCCTCTACCGAGCCTGCACGACGGGACACCACCACCACCTGATCTGCCGCAACTGCGGCCTCACGGTGGAGATCGAGGCGGACGCCGTGGAGCAGTGGGCCCGTCAGGCCGCGGCCGCCCACGGTTTTACGCAGGCGCAGCACGTGGTCGACGTGTTCGGCCTCTGCGCGTCGTGCACGGCCAAGGCCGATTTGGCCGGGTCCCCCTCCATGCCGTAGCATGGTTGTTTGGCTGAGTGGGCTCCTCCCGCTCAGATCGTGTACGAAACCCCCTTCCTTCGAAAGTCGGGGAAGTCGTGCGCCGACAAGTGACCTTGGGTGGTGCCGTCCGGCACCACGGTATTGGAGAAGAAAGCAATGGCAGCAGTGTGCCAGGTGACGGGAGCCACCCCCGGCTTCGGTCACAACATCTCGCACTCGCACCGCCGCACCAAGCGCCGGTTCGACCCGAACATCCAGAAGAAGACGTACTACGTTCCGTCGCTTCGCCGTAACGTCACCCTGACCCTGAGCGCCAAGGGCATCAAGGTCATCGACGCCCGTGGCATCGAGGCAGTGGTCAAGGACCTCCTGGCCCGTGGGGAGAAGATCTAACAATGGCGAAGCAGCAGGACATCCGTCCGATCATCAAGCTCCGTTCGACGGCGGGCACCGGTTACACCTACGTGACCAAGAAGAACCGCCGCAACGACCCCGACCGCCTCGTGCTCAAGAAGTACGACCCCATCGTGCGCAAGCACGTCGACTTCCGAGAGGAGCGCTAATCATGGCCAAGAAGTCCAAGATCGCCAAGAACGAGCAGCGCAAGGTCGTCGTCGCTCGCTACGCCGCCAAGCGTGCGGAGCTCAAGAAGGCCCTCGTCGACCCGAACGGCACCGACGAGTCCCGTGAGGCCGCCCGCGTCGGCCTGCAGAAGCTCCCCCGCGACGCTTCGCCGATCCGCGTCCGCAACCGCGACGCCGTCGACGGCCGCCCGCGCGGTAACCTCAGCAAGTTCGGCATCTCGCGCGTCCGCTTCCGCGACATGGCGCACCGCGGCGAGCTGCCCGGCATCACCAAGTCGAGCTGGTAAGTCAGCGCGACGACGCTTCAAGGGCGTCCGGCTTCGGCCGGGCGCCCTTTTGCGTGCCGGGGTCGTGGGTCAGTGGCCGACCCACTTGGGCTCTTGACCGGAACGGAGCCAGTACATGGGGAAGCTGGCCTGATGGAAGCGGAGCTCCGTGATGACCGCCCCGGTGAGCCCCGCCAGGTCGCCTTCGTCGGGGTTCTCCGCGGTCCACGCGCCATCTTCGGGGATCTCGCGGTCGGCGAGCCGCCATGCGCCGACGACCACACGGAAGTTCGGCGAACCGGTGATGGCGATCAGCGCGGTGGGAACATCCTCCTGGACATGTCCCCACATCGTCGCGGACGGTGCCCAGTACTTGAGGCAGCGCTCCGCGCGCGAGGCAGCATCCCATCCCGGGGACGCCGGAGCGCGCCCGTCTGAGGGCCGGGCGTTCACGTACACCAGCAGCGCGGAGTGGATGCCCGCATTCTCTAGCTTCTCGGTGAGCTCGGTCGGATCCAGCGGGACGATGGGCGCGCCGGCGTGTGGGAGGAAGTCGAGAGGTGCGCCCATCTCCGCACCGGAGAGAATCGCCTGGACGGCTTGCGTCGCGACCGCCTGGTTGCGTGCGTCGCAGAACTCGTAGGCACGAATGTCGCTTCCTGTGCCGTCGGGCAGCGTCGAGCCGAGCACCGTCGGGTATTCCGGATGCGCTTCGGAGTCCGAGGACGCTTCGATCGCCCCCGACTCGTTCCGCCGGTTGGCGCTTGCATCGGGGTTGGCGAGTTTATCCGCTCTGATCAGGGCCGCTTCTGTCACACCGAGGTCGCCGTGGCAGCGCTTCGGCAGGCTGAGAGCCCGGAGTGACGGCCAGGTCGTCGCGTTCTGCAGCGCGTCGGCCAACGCACCGTTGGACGAAGCGCCGAGGTGATGCAGCATCCGGAACGGGTCGCGGGCCTGTCCGATATACGAGACCGGCCCGTTCTCGGTCTCGAGCGCGAACCGGTACACGTAGTAGTCCCCCATGCATCCGACCCTATGGCACCCCTGCGCCGCACCGGCCGATTGCAACCAAAAGGCCGGAAATCCGCGAGTTTCCGGGCCTTTCTGATACATTCGGTTGCGGTCGACCGACCAAACGTAACGGCCCAGCGTGGCCTCAACCGTTCCACAAGATAGCTGTAGATCCAGCACAAGGTCCGAGGAGGACACTCAATGGCTGACAACCTGAACAAGACCGAGCTCGTTGCCGCCGTCGCCGCGGCGTCGGGTCAGAGCCAGGCCACCGTCTCGAGCGTCGTCGACGCGTTCTTCGCCACCATCAGCGAGACCGTCGCCAAGGGCGGCAAGGTCACCATCCCGGGCTGGCTCGCCGCTGAGCGCAGCGAGACCGCTGCCCGCACCGGCCGCAACCCGCAGACCGGCGAGGAGATCTCGATCCCGGCCGGCCACCGCGTCAAGCTGACCGCGGGCTCGAAGCTCAAGGCTGCCGTCAAGTAACCTTTCCAGCTTGCCCGAGGGCGGTGCCGCACAGCGGCGCCGCCCTCGTCGCTTATCCACAGCCTTCGCCCTCCGGGCGGCCGCCCAGCGGCGGGGACGTAGGCTGGGATGGTGCCACGAATCCTCCGCGTGATCGGCCCCGCCGTGCTGCTGCTCGCAGCCGCGGCGGCGATGATCGCCGCCCTCGCCTTCGGCGGCGGGGCCGCCGCCCCGCTGCTCGCCGACCCCGGCGCGCTGGTGCGCTGGGGCCTGCCGGCGGCGACGCTCGTGGTCAACCTCAGCCTCGCGGGCACAGTCGGTGCGCTCGTGTTGGCGTGCTTCGCGTTCAGCCCCGACCGCGGCGAGTACGGCACCGCGCTCGATTTCGCGGCGGGCAGCGCTGCGGTGATGACAGTGGCGTCCGCGGCGACCGGGCTCTTCACCTTCGTCAGCGTCTCCAACGTCCCGTGGTCGTTCGATGCCACGTTCAGCAACGGCCTCAGCTCGTTCATCACCAGCGTGTCCCTCGGCCAGGCGTGGCTCGGCATCACGCTCATCGCCGCGGCGGTCACCGTGCTCTGCTTCGCGGTGCGCAACCAGACGGCGATCGTCTTCGTTACCCTGCTCGCCATGGCCACCGTCGTCCCGATGGCGCAGCAGGGGCACAGCGCAGAGGCGGCCGGCCACGACGCGGCGGTCACCTCGTTCGGACTGCACGTGCTGTTCGCGGCGATCTGGCTCGGCGGCCTTGTCACGCTGATCGTGGTCAAGCACACGTTCGGCAAGGGTCGGCTGCTGACCGTGCTGGAGCGGTACTCCACGGTCGCGCTGGTCTGCTTCGTCGTCGTTGCCGCCTCCGGCTACGTCAACGCCGAGCTGCGCGTCGGCACGCTGGAGCAGCTGGCGACGCCGTACGGCATCCTGGTGCTGGTCAAGGTCGCCGCGCTCGTCGCGCTCGGTCTGTTCGGCCTCACCCAGCGCCGCTACCTGATCGCGCGACTCAAGACCTCCGGCGAACCGCGTAGCTTCTGGTGGCTTGTGGTGGCGGAGCTCGCCTTCATGGGCATCGCGTCCGGCGTCGCCGCCGCGCTCGCGCGAACTGTGACGCCGGTTCCCCAGACGCGTGCGGCCACGCCGACGCCGGCCGAGATCCTCACCGGCGAGAAGCTCCCGCCCGAACTCACGTGGGGGCGACTGTTCACGTCCTGGAACTTCGACCTGCTCTGGGTGCTCGCCTGCGCTTTCGCCCTCTTCTTCTACTTCGCCGGCGTCTGGCGGCTGCGTCGCCGCGGCGACAGCTGGCCGATCTACCGCACGGTGCTGTGGACCCTGGGCATCGTCCTGCTGTTCTACATCACCAACGGCGGTGTGAACGTCTACGAGAAGTACCTCTTCTCCGCGCACATGTCCGCCCACATGGTGCTCACGATGGGCGTTCCGTTGCTGCTGGTGCCCGGCGCGCCCGTGACGCTAGCGGCCCGAGCGATCCGCAAGCGCCGCGACGGCTCGCGAGGCGGTCGCGAATGGATGCTGCTGGCGGTGCACTCGCGCTTCGCGGCGGTCATCTCCAACCCGATCGTCGCGGCGATCCTGTTCGCCGGTTCGCTGTGGGTGTTCTACTACACGCCCATCTTCCGCTGGGCGACGACCGACCACATAGGCCACGAGTGGATGGTCGTGCACTTCCTCATCACCGGCTACCTGTTCGTCCAGTCGCTGATCGGAATCGACCCCGTCAAATACCGGCTCGCCTACCCGTTCCGCCTGCTCCTGCTGCTGCTCACCATGGCGTTCCACGCCTTCTTCGGCCTGTCGATCATGCAGATGCACGGCCTGCTGTTGGCCGACTGGTTCGGAGCGATGGGCCGCACCTGGGGCGACACCCCGCTGATGGACCAGCAGGCCGGCGGCGGCATCGCGTGGAGCATCGGCGAGATCCCGACCGTCATCCTCGCGATCGTGGTGGCCATCCAATGGAGCCGCAGCGACGAACGCGAGACCAAGCGCCGCGACCGCAACGCCGACCGCACGGGCGACGCCGAGCTGCAGGCCTACAACGAGCGCCTGGCGCGGATGGCGGAGCGCGACGGGGCGAGCCGCTAGGGATCCTGCGCGACCACGATCGAGAGGGAGCCGTCCGGGCGGATCACGACGCTGCTCAGCTTCATCGAGAACGGCTCGTCCTCGCTGCGGGTGCTGACCGTGCCGTCGAAGAGGGATTGGACCGTCGCGGTCAGGTGGGCGACCCCCGCCGCGGGCGCGGCCGTCCAGCCGGTGTCGCCCGGCGCGAGCCGCACCACCGGGTACGTGACCATCGACCAGGTCGGGTCGCCCTGCACGCGGTCGTCGATGACGGCGCCGAACGGGCAGCCGGCCGGCTGCAGCACCCGCTGCTTCGCGCACTCGTCCAGGAAGCCGTTCACCTCTCGCTGCACCGCCTTGGTGAAAGCGGCGGTCGGCTGGGCGTCCACCGTCGTCTCGGTGACCTCGCCCGCCGCCGGCGCCGTGAGCACGCGACCGGCGCTCACGTAGCGCGAGTCGTGCTCCAGGGCGAGCGGGGCGAGCGGGAGCACGAGGTAGTCGGCCGACACGCTGAAGGCTTCCGCCGGCTGGGCGGGGGAGGCGGCGCGCGGGCTCACGGTGTGGTGGCCGACCGTGAAGTCCTTGGCGTGCGCGACGGTGATCCTGGACACACCCAGCGGCGTCGACGCGAACGACCACAGCGGCAGCACGCCGAGCACCGAGCCGGTCTGCCGCACGTGCAGGGTCGCCGAGACCGGCGTGCCGTCGGCGGAGGCGTTCACCACCACCGCGTGGACGCCGTCGCGGCCGGGGGTGTCCGAGACGACCGACACATCCCGGATCGTGGGCAGGATGTCGGAGCGCAGCAGCTCGCGCGACGCCGTGGTCGGCAGCCCGGCGGACGCGAGGGCGGCCTTCGTCGGGGCGGCGCCGGGCATCGAGAGGGCGGAGCGGAGGTCGTGGGCCGCGATGGAGCGGGCGAACGCCTCAACGAACCCGCTCGGGCTGTAGTACGCCCGCTGCACGGCCCCGAAGGTCGCGATGAACGCGAGCAGCAACAGCACGCCGACGCCCGACCAGAGCAGCACGACGCGACGGAGCGCGCGCGTGTCCCCCACAGCCATGAGGCCATCCTAGGTTGCTGTGGATGAGCGCCGACCGCGCGCCGGCCGGGGTTAGAGTAGTCCGGCAGGTCGGGTGAGTCGGAAGGGGCGGTCATGGGCCGGCTTTCACTCTCGCCTGAGCAGCAGGCGGTCTTCGACCTCATCGAGCACACGCGCGAGCACGTGTTCGTCACCGGCCGTGCGGGCACGGGCAAGTCGACGCTGCTCAACCACCTTTCGTGGAACACCGAGAAGTCGCTCGTCATCGCCGCGCCGACGGGTGTCGCCGCCCTGAACGTGGGCGGCCAGACCATCCACTCGCTCTTCCGGCTGCCGATCGGCGTCATCGCCGACCACGCCATCGACCAGAGCGCCGAGCTGCGCAAGCTGCTCAACAGCATCGACACCCTGGTCATCGACGAGGTCTCCATGGTCAACGCGGACCTGATGGACGCGATCGACCGCAGCCTGCGGCAGGCGAGGCAGCGCGCGGGCGAGCCGTTCGGCGGTGTCCAGATCGTGCTGTTCGGCGACCCCTACCAGCTGGCGCCCGTGCCGGGCGACCGGGAGGAGCGTGCCTACTTCGCGGACACCTACCGGTCGATGTGGTTCTTCGACGCGAAGGTCTGGCAGGAGGCGGAGCTGCGCATCGTCGAGCTGCTCCAGGTGCATCGGCAGCACGAGTCCGACTTCCGGTTCATGCTCAACGCGGTGCGGCACGGCCAGGTGACGAAAGAGATCGCCGATCGGCTCAACGAGGTCGGCGCCCGGCCCGCGCCGGACGACGGCACCATCACGCTCGCCACCCGCAACGACACCGTGAACCGCATCAACGCTCAGGCGCTCGGCCGCCTGCCGGGCCGCGCGCTCACCGCGAAGGCGGAGGTCAGCGGCGACTTCGGCGGCCGCAACTACCCCGCGGACGAGACGCTGGAGCTCAAGGTCGGCGCGCAGGTCATGTTCCTGCGCAACGACGTCGGCCAGGGCGACGGCCCGCGCTGGGTCAACGGCACGATCGGCACCGTGACGAAGATCGACTCCAACGTCTACGTCGAAGTCGACGGCGAAGTGCACGAGGTCGAGCCGGCGATCTGGGAGAAGTTCCGCTACACCTGGTCGCCGGAGACCAAGAAGCTGACCAAAGACGTGGTGGCCGAGTTCACGCAGTTCCCGCTGCGGCTGGCGTGGGCGGTCACCATCCACAAGTCGCAGGGCAAGACCTACGACGCGGCCATCGTCGACCTCGGCTCGCGCGCCTTCACGTCCGGGCAGACGTACGTCGCGCTCAGCCGCATCACAACGCTCGACGGGCTGTACCTGACCAGGCCGCTGCGACCGAGCGACATCACCGTCGATCGCGACGTGGAGCGGTTCATGCGCGACGCGCGGCCGGTGACCATGCCGGTCTCGGGCGCGGCGGCCAGGTGAGATCGGAACACGAGAGAGGGGCGGACGTGGCGGTGACCTTCGTGCTTGACTTCAGCGACGGACAGCGGGTCGAGACCAGCGGCAACGGCGTGATCGGCCGCAACCCGGCGGTGCACACGCCCGGCACCGAGATGGAGGACCCGGGCCACGTCGAACTGATCACCGTGCAGGACGACGCGAAGTCGGTGTCCCGCGCGCACCTGGCCTTCGGGCAGTACGACGGCGTCTTCTGGGTGATGGACCTCGGCTCGGCCAACGGCACCACCATCAGCTACCCCGGCGACGGCACCTTCGCATGCGACCCGAACGTCCGACACGAGGTCGACCCCGGCTCGGTGGTCCGCTTCGGCAGCGTCTCGTTCGCCCTCACCCGCCGCTGAGTCGCTTCAACGATGGCCGGCCACCGGTCAGTGCGATGGTCTCCAGGCGCCGCATGTCCAGGGTCAGGTCGTCGTGTGTCGATGTCCAGCTGAGGGTCGGCACGGCGAGGCGCGACCGTTGGTCGCGTAGCCGGAGCAAGATCGCGGTCATTTCCTGGGCCTCGCCCGGGTCGAGTTCCTCTCGGAGATTGACGAGACCGACCGCTGTGACAATCGGCGGCGAGGCTCCGAAGATCCCACTCAAGGACGTGAGCAACCTCTGATCCGCCGCTCGGTCGAACTCGACGGGAAGGTAGATTCGACCCCGGTTGAATCTGCCGATGAACGGACCGTGCAGCACCGGTTCGAGAGGCGGCGCCGCGCTGAGAACCCGGTTCGCTGCGCGTCGCTCGGTCGGCTCGAAGTCGATGTCCGCCAGAAGCGTGCAGTGGAGATTCGCCGCACGCCTCTCGATCATGTCGAACGCGACCTTTGTCGCGAACGAGGAAGCAGCGAGCTCGCTGACAAGGCGGCGACAGCCAGATCGAGTCAGGAAGGAACGGCCGAGGTCCGCGACGAGCGAGACGCGAGCAGGGTCGTATCGGCCGTGATGGTAGCCGTGTCCTTCCCAGTGATCGATGCGACGCGGGTGCTCCGGCGCCACGTGAGGCAAGTGAGCCGCTCGGTACTGCTCGTCGAAGGAGAGCCCCTCCCCTGTGCGCGGGACCCACCTCGTTTCGGCGTAGGGGTCGACGAGATCCACGTGCTCGACAGTTTCGTCGCGAGACTCCTCAGCGCGGTTGCAGGGCCGAGGTGCGCCGGCTCCGATCTCCGCCACCACCTGGTCCAGTCCTCCGCTCCCGCCGCGGTTCTTGGCATCCCACGTCGGCGACGACCCTATCGCGGTCAGTGGTGGTGGTGCACCGTGACCGCCGTCAGGCCGGCCTCGGTCTGGGCCAGCGCGGGGATGGTGACGGCACACACCGCGCAGGCGCTCACGACGAGCGACACGAAGAAGCGGAGGCCGCTCTGGTCGTGCACCGGGCGGCCGCGGCGGAGCACGACGGCCGCCGTCGCGGCGACGGCGACGTCGAGCAGGGAGGCGACGCCCATGGGCACCGGCGGCAGCGCGATCGCCGTGCCTCCGGAGGCCGTCGCCCCGGCGACCGCGAGCGCCGCCCACAGGCCGAGCGGGAGCAGCGCGAGCGCGGGCACGATCCGGAACACGAACGGTCGGTCGCGCGCCAGCGTCCCGGCCGCCCAGCCCAGCTCGGCGAGCGAGAGCGTGAGGAACGCGGCGAGCAGGACAGGGGGTGCGCTGGGGGCCAGGGCGGCGTGCAGCAGCCCGGCCCCCAGCGCGGCCACGGCGAGGAACGCGCGGACCGCCGGGCCCACCGCGACAGCCGAGGCGGCCGAGGCGGCGGGGGCGGCCCGCAGCGTTCCTGTCATCCTGCTCATGGGAGCCGTGGCCTGCTCAGCGGGCGGCCGCAGCCGCCGAGACGCGGGTGCCGCGGTCGGCGCCGAGGCCGGTGCCGAGCAGCACGATGGCGCTGACCAGGTGCAGGAAGTGGTCGGGGGTGTTCAGCGCCAGGATGTTCGCAGCGGTGCCGACCAGGAAGAAGCCGACGATGCCGAGCAGCAGGTAGACGACACCGACCGTGGTGTTGACGGCCTTCGCGGCCGCCACCCTGGTCAGGCCGGCGATCAGCAGGGCGGCGCCGATGAGGAGGTGGGCGATGTTGTGGAGCGGGTTCACCTCGAAGATGCCGAGCAGCAGGCCGCCCTGGGTGGCGACGAAGCCGACACCGCCCGTGGCGGCGAAGCCGAGGAGGCCGACCAGCAGGTAGACGGCGCCGAAGATGGTGGCGACCAGGCGATTCGGTGAGTTGCGCATGTCACGTTCCCTTTCGTAGGACGGCGCACGGATGCGCGCCTCACTTTCCATTCGCAGCGTCGTCCGAATCGGATTGCGGACACAGCCCCTTGCGCCTGGGCCCGGATTCTGCCGCACGTATAATCGCTGGACACGCAGGGCCGACCCCCGGGGGATGTAACGATGCGACGTCACAGCAAGTTCGGGCGGATCGCGCTCGCCGCGGTCGCGGGACTCGTGACGCTGACCCTCGCCGGGTGCACCGCGGCCGCCGGCAATGCGGACCTGCCGTCGCAGCGACCGGGCGGGTTCGGCCACGACGTCGAGAAGCATCTGTCGGCGGCGGTGACCGACGCCATGACGCTGGCCGACGCGTCGGCCGGCTTCGCGGGCGTCTGGGCGCCGTGGGCCGGGAGCTGGACGACGGCGACAGGGACGACCACTCGTGGCGGCTCGACGCCGGTGACCGAGGACATGACCTTCCGCATCGGCCAGACCACGACGGCGATGACGTGTGAAGTCTTCCTCCGCCTCGTCGACGAAGGCAAGGTGGGGCTGGACGACCCGCTCACCAAATGGGTGCCGGGGGTCGTCGGCGTGGAAGGCGTGACGCTCCGCGAGCTGTGCCAGGACACCTCCGGCATCGGCGACTACACGGCTGCGCTCTCCGGCAAGTTCGTGATGAACCCGACGAGGCAGTGGCCGCCGCTGGAGCTGGCGAGTGACGGCATCGCCATGCAGCGCTACGGGAAGCCGGGCGAGAAGTACGGCCGCTCCGCGACGAACGCGGTGCTGGTGGGCATGGCCCTGCAGAACGCGACGGACCGCAGCTGGCACGACCTGTACAAGCAGTACCTCTTCGACGAGCTCGGGATGAGCGCGAGCGCGTTTCCCGAGAGCTCGCAGTTCGCCGTGCCCGGGCCGCACCCGGCCGGGTACTCCGCCGGCGTCGACGGTGCGGGGTCGGTCGTCTGCGAGCCGATGCGGGACGTGAGCGCCCTGTCACCGTCGCAGGGCTGGACCTCCGGCGGAGTCGTCTCCAACCTCGCCGACCTGAAGTCGTTCGGTCAGGCGCTCGCCGCGGGAAGCCTCCTGAAGGACAAGACGGCCGAGGCCCAGCTGGATGCCGTGGTCAACGGCCAGTCGTGGCAGCGCTACGGTCTCGGCGTTCAGCTGCTCGGGCCGCTCCGTGGGGGCAGCGGCGCCATCCCCGGCTACCTCTCCGCGGTGTTCTCCGACCCGTCTTCCGGCCTGACGGTGGTCGTCGCGCTCAACAACTCGACGCCGGGCGCCGGTTTCGCGCAGGCGCTGGCGCAGCGACTTGCCTCGATCGCCTCGAAGCTGCCCGCCGAGCAGAAGGGCGCGAAGGTCGTGGCCGCCCTGCCATGGTCGGAGCAGCAGACCGTGGAGGCGATGACGAAGGCGGCGCCGTGTCCCGCCAAGAAGGCCGGCTGAGCGTCAGGCGCCCGCCAGCGCCGCGAGCTCTGCCCGCACCGGGAACGCGTCGTCGTCGAGCACCAGCTGCAGGGCGGCGCCCGTCGCGCGGTTGACGATGACGGGCGCGAGCAGGTTGACCGTGCTCCCGCTCTGCGACGGGGTGACCACGACGAGCAGCAGGGCCTCCTCCGCGGTGCGGATGCCGAGCTCGGCGGCGCGGTCGTCGGGGAGCTCCGGCGAGTAGCCCGGCAGGTGACGCTCGGCGTCGATCGTGAACAGGCGGATCTCCGGGCGCTCGGTCGAGGCGAGCGTGTAGAGCCCGGCCGCGCCGGCGACCGGCTCGAGCTGGAAGGCGTCGAGCGGCTCCAGGCCGGGCGGCGGTGCGAGGAAGCGGATCGCGGTCATCGGAGGAAGTCCATCAGGGTCGGCTGCAGCACGCGAGCGGTGACGGCGATCGCGGTCTGGTAGTTCACGTCCTGCGTCTTCAGGTCGAGGATCACCTTGCTGAGGTCGACGTCCTCCAGGGACGCGCGCTGGGCCTCCAGCGAGTTGGCGCCGACGGCGAGGGCGTCCTTCGCCTTGTCGATGCGGGTCTGGCGGCCGCCCACCTCCGCGTGCTCTCCCACGATGGCCTTCATCCTGTCGTCGATCTCCCCCAGGCGAGGACGGACGTTCACGCCGGTGCGGAGGTCGTTCACGGTGTTGTCGATCAGCGCGAACACCGACGACGTTCCCGTTCCGAAGACCGCGGCGCCGTCGGCGTCGACCCGCACGGTGGTGTCGGGGCCGATCCTGCGCTCCACTGTACTTCCCGCGACGCCGGTGAAGGAGTAGTCGGGCTGGAAGGCCACGCCGGCGTCCGAGTTGCCGGCGAACACCGTCCGGCCGAGGTAGGTCGTGTTCGCGAGCGACATCAGGCTCTTCTTGATGCCGTCGAGCTCGGTCGCGATCGACTCCTTGGCCTCGGGAGACATGGCGCCGTCGTTCGCGCCCTGCACGGTGAGGTCGCGCACCCGACGCATGAGGGTCTCGACCGACGAGAGAGCGGAGTCGGCGGTGTTCAGCCAGGCGTCGCCGTCGTTCACGTTCCGCTGATACTGGGCCGTCGCGGCCTGGCCGGAGCGCACGCTGAGCGAGCTCGCCGTCGCCGTCGGGTCGTCCGACGGCTTGTTGAGCAGCTTCTGGCTGGTCGCCTGGTCGTACAGCTGCGCCTGGCGCTGGAGGCTCAGCTGCAGGTTGCGCTGCGCGTTGAGGGTCTGGGTCGCGTTGGTCACTCGGCTGATCACGGCTACCTCCCGACGAGTCCGGTGTGGTTGATGAGCACGTCGAGGGCTTCGTCCACGGCGGTCATCACGCGCGCGGCCCCCTGGTAGGCGTGCTGGAACGAGAGCATGTTCATGTTCTCCTCGTCGAGGTCGACGGAGGCGCCGGCCAGCTGGGCGTTGGTGGCGGAGGTGGTCGCGAGGTCGGCCAGGTCGGACTGCTGCTTCTCGGTCTTGCTGGCCACGCCGACGCGGACCACGAAGGCGGCCCACTGCTTGTCGACGGCGTTCGGCCCGGTGCCGAGCTGGCCGATGGCGTCGGCGATGCTGCCGTTGGAACCGCCAGCCCCGGGAGCGCCGGTCGCGACCTGGGCCACGCCGGTCGGGACGACCGAGAGGCCGAGGGCGGCGGGCTTGCTCGCGTCGATCGAGAAGAAGTCGAGGCCGGTGGCTCCCGTGGGCGTCACCCCGGTCTGGTGGACGGCGTTGACCCGCTGCGCGAGCGTGACCGCGAACGCGTTGTAGCTGGCGGCCGCCTCGGCCAGGACGCCTCCCGTTCCGGAGGCGTCGGCCGGCGCGAGGGTGGACACCGCGCCCGCGATGGAGCCGCCTTCGAGGGCGATCGCCGCGCCCGGCCGGTAGGCCCACTCCAGCCGGACCGGATCGGCGCCCGCGTCGGCCATGCGGTTCGCGCCGGCAGCCTTCACGGCGTTCGCCGTCGTCCCGGACACCAGTGCGTTGCCACCGACGAGCACGTCGACGGTGCCGTCCTCGTTCGGGCGCACCACTCCCCCGGCCAGTTTGGCGATGGAGGTGGTGAGCAGGTCGCGGCGGTCCATCAGCTCGTTGGGCGACTGCCCCGACATGAGCGCAGAGCGGATGCGGCCGTTGAGGTCGGCCACCTCGGTCGCCGCGGAGTTGAGGTCGGCGACCATGCCGTCCATCGAGGTCCGGGTGGAGGTCCACTGGTCGTCGACCGCGCGGTAGCCCGTCTGGAGCTGCGTCACGAGGCTGCCGGCCTGGCCGAGGAGGACGCCGACCGGCGCCTGGTTGCCCGGCTGGTTGGAGACGTCGCCCCACGCGGACCAGAACTTCTGCAGCTGAGTGGAGAGACCGTTGGCGCCTGGCTCGTTGAGCGACTTCTCGAGCGTCGCGAGCGCGTCGGCGCGCGTGTTCGTGTACCCGGAGAGGGAGGTCGTGCTGCGCACACGGGCGTCGATGGCCGCGTCGTCGAGGCGCTGGATGCCGTCGACGCTGACGCCCTGCCCGGGGCGGACGCCGCCGGAGAACAGACCGGCCGAGTTCAGCGCGGGCACGCCGGAGGTGCTGACCCGCTGGCGCGTGTAGCCCTGCGTGTTCGCGTTGACCAGGTTCTGCCCGACCACGTCGAGCCCCGCCTTGGCGGCGACCAGCCCGGTGTAGGCGGTGTTCAGGCCGCTGAAGGTGCTCATCCGGTCAGGCCTCCGTGTCGAAGAAGCGGGCGGTGTCGCCGGTGCTGCCCGCTCCCCCGGCGCCGTACACGCCCGGGTCGTCGCCGGCGCCGGAGAGGGAGCTCAGGGTCTCCTGCGTGGAGCGGGCGGCCTCGCGCAGCAGGCGCTCGTTGGTGTCGCGCACCTCGGCGATCTGGCCGGTCAGCTCGGTCATGGCGGCCAGGTGGGAGCCGAAGATGTCGGACCAGATGCCGTCGGGAGCGGCGCTTGCCAGGTCGCGGAGGGTCGCGTCTGGGCCGAGCCCCCACTCCTCGGCCACGGCGGAGACCTCCACGGTACGGGCGAGCCCCACGGCGCGCATCCGCTCGACGACCTGCTCGACCTCACGGGTGGCGTGGGAGATCCACCGCGACTTGCCGGCGATCAGGAGCAGCTGCTCCTCCTCGAGCTTGAACAGCAGGAGTTCCAGGAGCTCGCGCTCCTTCCACAGCTGTGCCGACAGCTCGCTCGCGGCCATGTCGCTACCAACTTCCTCGTGAGTCGATGTGCGCACCTGGTCTCCTCGGGTCCGGGGCCGGGATCCTGTGCCGGCGTACCAGACCATCGGCACGCTTTCGCCCGATGTTAGGCGTGGGCGGGTGCCTGAGCGAGGCATGACTTACCGCTTCATAGCGGGATACCAGTATTCCCCGTACTGGGGGTAGGCACTGCCCCGTAATGGGGGCATCGGGCGACCAACCTGAGCGGATTCGCATTGTTACCGTGAACACGGAAGGCCCCTAGCATCGCGATCGGCACCCGAAGTAAGCCCGATCGCGGACCGCACCGCCCGAGTACCAGCGATGACTCGCCCGAATCGAGACACCGCGACGTATCCGTCCGATGAATGAGGGGTCGCCCAGCGTGAACCGCACAGAACGCAACGCGCTTGTCGTCGAGAACCTGCCGCTGGTCGGCTACCTGGTGTCCGACCTCTGCTCGCGGGCAACGCACCTGTCCCGCGACGACCTCGCCTCCGCCGGCGCCGTGGCGATGGTGACGGCGGCCGACGCCTACGACGCGTCGACCGGCGTGCCCTTCGGCGCCTACGCCCGCACGCGCATCGTCGGCGCGCTCGCAGACGAGCTGCGCGCCTCGGACTGGGCCACCCGCTCCGCCCGCAAGCGCATCAAGGAGACGCTCGCGGTGCAGGAGAGTCTCACGGCGGCGCTCGGCCGCACCCCGTCCGTCGACGAGATCGCCAACGCGCTCGGCGTCGACCGCGCGACGGCGGAGGCCGGGCTCGCGGACGCCTCCCGCACCGTCACCGCGCTCGACGAGACCGTCGAGCCGCTGCTGGTCTCCGAGACGGCCGGTCCGGAGGACTCGCTGCTGGCGAGCGAGCAGACCGCGTACGTGCGCGCGGCGGTGGCGGCGCTCCCCGACCGGATGCGCTCGATCGTCGAGGCGATCTACTTCGACGACCGCACGGTCACCGAGATCGCCGAAGAGCTCGGGATCACCCACTCCGCCGTCTCGCAGCAGCGCTCGGAGGCGATCCGTCTGATGCGAGAGGGGATGGCCACCCACTACGCCGACGAGGGCGACCCGGTCGTCATCGAGGCGAAGACCTCGCAGGCCCGCCGCAGCGCGTACCTCGCGCGTCTGGCGCAGCACGCGGTCGCGGGCGTCTCGCGCCTCTCCCCCAGCTCGCCCAGCTCGGCTCGGGCGTCCTGAACTCCGTCCCTAACGGGACGGGAACCACAGCCGATAGAGGCTGATGCGGACCACGGAAGGGCCGCGAACCACCACCCAGTCATGGAGGAAACATCATGGGTATGCAGATCAACACCAACATCGCGGCGAACAACGCCTACCGCAACCTGAACAACACGCAGAACGACCTCTCGAAGTCGCTCGAGAAGCTGTCCAGCGGCCTCCGCATCAACCGTGCGGCGGACGACGCGGCGGGTCTCGCCATCTCCGAGGGCCTGAAGGCGCAGGTCGGCGGTCTGACCGTCGCGGCCCGCAACGCTCAGGACGGCATCAGCGTCGTGCAGACCGCTGAAGGTTCGCTGACCGAGGTCCACTCCATCCTGCAGCGCATGCGCGACCTCGCGGTCCAGGGCGGAAACGACTCCAACTCGGTCGACTCCCGCAAGGCCATCCAGAAGGAGGCGGACGAGCTCAGCAAGGAGCTCTACCGCATCACCAACGGGACGAACTTCAACGGGATCGACCTGCTGAAGGGCGGCAAGCTGACGTTCCAGGTCGGCGCGGGCGACACCGCGAACGACTCGATCGACGTCAACCTGGCCGACGTCGCGACCGCGGTGGGCACGCTGGCCTCTGCCGACGGCGTGGCCGCCGGCACGGGCTTCGCGGTGACCGACAACGCCACCTCGAAGACGACGATCACCGCGCTCGACACGGCCATCACCGCTGTCTCGACCGCTCGCGCGGAGCTCGGCGCCTCGCAGAACCGCCTCGAGTCGGCCTCGCGCAGCCTCGCGGTCTCCAAGGAGAACCTGTCGGCCGCGTCCAGCCGCATCACCGACACCGACATGGCGGAGGAGATGGTGAAGTACACCCGCTCCAACATCCTGTCGCAGGCCGGCACGGCGATGCTGGCCCAGGCGAACCAGGGCAACCAGGGCGTCCTGCAGCTGCTCCGCTGATAGGCCCGGCGGCCGGGGCGTCGACCCCAAAGCGCGCCCCGGCCGCCGACCACCGAACACCACGTCGTAGGAGGGAGACCACCGCATGGGCATGGCCATCGACGGGCTCATCAGCGGCCTGAAGACCACCGACCTGATCGACAGCCTCATGCAGGCCGAGGCGGTGCCGCAGACCCTCCTCAAGAACAAGGTCACCGACTCCACCAACTTCATCACGGCGATGCAGGCGCTCAACTCGAAGCTCGCCGCCCTCTCCGACTCCGCCGCGAAGCTGGCGCTGCCGACGGGCACCGACCTGCACACCGCCAGCAGCAGCTCCACCTCCGTCACCGCCACGGCCGGCCCTGGCGCGGTGGACGGCACCATCGACTTCACCGTGGACCGCCTCGCCCAATCGCAGGTCATGGTCACCGGTCCCCTCACCCAGTGGCCCGACCAGCCGCCGACGCTGACGTTCGTCGCGGCCGACGGGACCATGACCCAGGTGACGGCAACCAGCTCGTCCCTCGCCGATGTCGCCGCCGCGATCAACAAGGCGGGGGTCGGAGTGAGCGCGACGCAGGTCGCCGCCGGCCTCGACCCCGCGACCGGCCAGCAGCTGTACCGGCTTCAGCTCAGCTCCACCAAGACCGGCGCCGCCGCCGCGTTCACGGCGTACCGTGGCACGCCGGCGGACGTGTCCGCCGGCACCGCGACGAACCTGCTCTCGGACGCCGGAGCGGCCCAGGTGCGCCAGGCGCAGGACGCCCAGCTCACCCTGTGGGCCGGCACCGGCGCCGCGCAGACCGTCACCAGCGCGACGAACACCTTCTCGGACGTGCTCCCGGGCGTCACCGTCACGGCGACCGCCGCGTCGACCACGCCGGTCACGCTGACGGTCGCGCGCGACGACAAGAGCATCTCGGACGCGGCCAAATCGCTGGTGACCTCGGTCAACGACATCCTGAGCTTCATCAGCGCGAAGCAGGCCGTTTCGACCTCCACCGACACCGCGGGTGGCACGGTCGTGACCGCGGGCGTGTTCACCGGCGAGTCCGTCACGCGCGACGTCAACCAGAAGATGGTGGACTCGATCATCGCGCCGATCAACGGCGTCTCCCCCTCCACCTACGGCATCAGCATCACCCGCGACGGCGCGGTCACCTTCGACCCCGACGCGTTCTCGAAGGCGATGGCCGCGGACCCCGAGACCGTCAAGGCGGCGGTGGCGACGATCGCGCAGCGGGTCGCCGACGCCGCGAAGGGCGCGAGCGACACCTACACCGGCTCCGTCTCGCTGAAGATCCAGGGCGAGCAGGCCACGGTCAAGAGTCTCAACGACCAGATCACCGACTGGGACACCCGCCTCTCCGACCGCCGCTCCGCCCTGGAGAAGACCTACGCCAACCTCGAGGTCCAGCTGCAGCAGCTGCAGTCGCAGTCGTCGTGGCTGACCGGCCAGCTGTCCTCCCTCCCCTCTGCGAGCAAATGATGAACGCCTTCACCTCGGCCGCCGCCAAGCTCTCGGCCTACAACCGCGACAGCGTCCTCTCGGCCAGCCCCGCCCGGCTTCTCACCATGCTGTACGACCGGCTGCTGCTGGACCTCGCCCGCGGCGAGACCGCGCTCGCCGCCGAGCAGTGGCCGACGGCATGGGAGAACCTGCGGCACGCCGACCAGATCGTGGCCGAGCTCGCCGGCACCCTCCGGGTGGACCTGTGGGACGGCGCAGAGGGGCTGCTGCAGCTGTACGGCTACCTGGCCGACCTGATCGTCGGCGGCATGATCGAGCGGGATGTCTCGAAGGTGCGCGAGGCGATCGCGCTGGCGGAGCCGCTGCGTCAGACCTGGCACGAGGCGGCGGCCCTGCTGCCTTCCGCGACCGCAGCGACCGGGATGGCGCGTGACCTCGGCGTCGCCTGAGCCGGTCCGCGGCGACCTCGCCGGCTGGACGGAGGCGCTCGACCGGATGGAGTCGGAGCTGCACGGCGCGCTGGCGCAGGCGGAGCCGGTCCCCTGGCGTCCGCCGATCGGTCTCGGGCCCATCCCGGACGAGCTGCAGGAGCGGGCGGCGCGCCTGATCGAGGCGCAGCTGCACACGATGCGCTACCTCGAGGACGTGCGGCAGACGACCGCGCGTCACCTGGCGGCGGTGCGGGCTGTACCCCGGTCGGAGGCCGGACCGCACCCCGTGTACTTCGATCTGATCGGCTGACTCCCCCACCGCGTTGTCCACCTGTGGATAACTCTGTGAAGAACGCGTGGAGTACTGGCATGATCGTGTGGAGGACACGCGCGGGATGTGTGGATTCTCAGATTCTCAGGATCTGAAAATACCGTCTGATCTGCGGTTTTGCGCGCGCACCGCTGCAGTCGAAGCTGTCTTCGAAAACACACGGGTGTAATTCACATCGGGGTACACGCTGTGGATGACGGTGTGGGCAATCGGCCCACGAACATCCGCCGACCGGAGTGCCTAACGTCCGGGGGAGACGTGCCGATAACTCAGATCGAGCACGGATCGCTCATCGAACTGGCCACGGATGGGCCGCCCCACGACCCTGGAGTGCAGCTGTGCTCGAATCCGTGACCAGCGCCGCCCTCGCGAGCGCCCTCGACGGCCTCGCCGCGCGCCAACGCGCCATCGCGAACAACATCGCCAACGTCAACACCCCGGGCTACACCGCCGAGCGGGTGTCCTTCGAGGCGGCGCTCGCCGCGTCCGTCGCCGAGCACGACGGTCACGCCACCGCGACCACCGCGCGCTCGCTCGAGCCGACCCGACTCGACGGCAACAACGTCAACCTCGACACCGAGACCCTCTCGAACGTGGACACCGTGCTGCGGTTCCAGTTCGCCTCCCAGGCGGCCGGCAACCAGTTCTCCGCCATCCGCGCCGCCCTGAAGACCGTCTGACGCCGGACAACGAGGAGCACTCACATGACCTTCGACGCCATCGGGATCGCCGGGACGGGCCTGACCCTGCACCGGCACTGGCTGGACGCCATCTCCGACAACCTCGCCAACATCAACACCGCGAAGCCCACGGACGGCGCCGCCTTCCAGGCGCGGTACGTCGTCGCCCAGGAGGGCCAGGGCGTCTCCGGCGTCTACGTCGCGGGCGCGGCCTACGGCAGCGCGGAGGGCCGCATGGTCTACGAGCCGGACAACCCCGTCGCCGACGCCAACGGCTACGTCCGCTACCCGGACATCGACCTGTCCGAGCAGATGGGGTCGCTCATCATGGCCCAGCGCGGCTACCAGGCCAACGCGGCGGTCGTCGACCGCGCGAAGGAGACCTACCAGGCGGCCCTGCAGATCGGGAGGAACTGATGCCCATCCCCGCCATCGGCGCGATCTCCGGGATCGGCGCCGGCACCGGCGTCCAGGCCGCCTCGGGCACTCAGTCGACCGGGGGAGCGGCCTTCGGGAACGCCCTCACCGGAGCGATCGACAACCTCCAGCAGCTGCAGGGCACGAGCGACAAGCTCGCCATCCAGGCCGTCACCGGCAACCTCGACGACATCCATGACGCCACGCTCGCCTCGACGCGCGCCCAGGTGACGCTGGAGCTCGTGGCCGGCGTGCGCAACAAGGCCGTCGACGCGTTCAACGAGATCATGCGGATGCAGGCCTGATGCCCCAGCAGGTGACCAGCTTCTTCCGGCGGATCGGCGACACGATCCGCGGCTTCAGCGTGGCCCAGCGGGTCATCGCCATCATCGGCGTCGCCGTGGTGGCGCTCGGCGTGACCGGGATCGCGATGTGGGCCTCGCAGCCGTCGTACACGCCGCTGTTCTCCGGCGTTGCTGCGTCGGACGCCTCCGCGATCGTCGACCAGCTGCGCACCGACGGCGTGCCGTACCAGCTCACCGACGGCGGCTCGACCATCCTCGTCCCGCAGGAGAAGGTCTACGACGAGCGGCTGAAGGCGGCGTCGGCGGGGTTGCCGGCCTCCACCACCGGCGGCTACTCGCTGCTCGACAAGATGGGCGTCACGTCGTCCGAGTTCCAGCAGAACGTCACGTACAAGCGGGCGATGGAGGGAGAGCTCGGCAACACCATCGGCGCGATGAAGGGCGTCAAGACGGCGTCGGTGCGGCTCGCCATCCCGGAGGAGACGGTGTTCGCCTCCGAGAAGAAGGACCCGACGGCATCGGTGTTCGTCGAGACGCAGAACGGCGTCACCCTCACCGCCGACCAGGTGCAGGCGATCGTGCACCTCACCAGCGCAGCCGTCCCCGGGATGAAGCCCACCGACGTCGCCGTGGTCGACGCCGACGGCACGGTGCTCAGCACGGTCGGCGGCGGGGCGACCGGGGGAGCGGACAAGCAGGCGAGCGACTACGAGACGCGGGTGAAGACCGCGGTGCAGCAGATGCTCGACAAGGTCGTCGGCGCGGGTAACGCGACCGTCGCCGTGGCGGCCGACGTCAGCACCGAGAGCGCCCAGCGCACGGAGGAGTCGTACACCGCGCCGACCAACGCGCCGTCGCTCAGCGAGACGAGCCAGAAGGAGACCTACACCGGCTCCGGCGGCAGCAACGCCGGCGTGCTCGGGCCCGACAACATCGCGGTGCCCAACGGCACGAACGGCAACGGCACCTTCAACTCCGAGTCGAGCACGAAGGACAACGCGGTCGACAAGGTGACAGAGCAGCGCACCATCCCTGCGGGCGCGATCAACCGGCAGACCGTGTCGGTCGCGCTCAACTCGGACGCCGTCGGCGGCGTCAGCGCCAACGAGATCCGCAACCTGGTGAACGCGGCGGCCGGCATCGACACCAAGCGCGGCGACTCGGTGAGCGTCGAGATGGTGCCGTTCAGCAAGGCGGGCGCGACGGAGGCGGCGAAGGCGCTGCAGGAGGCGAAGGACGCCGCGGCGGCGGACCAGCTCACCAGCATCATCCGCACCTCGCTCATCGCCGGCGCGATCGTCGCGGCTGCGATCATCGCGTTCGCCCTGTTCCGCCGCAGCCGCAAGCGTTCGGCGGAGCTGGCGGCGCTGGAGCAGGACACGGAGTCGCTCGCGCTCGACGCCGGCACGTTCCCGATCGCGCTGGAGCAGGCGGCGCCGACCGTGCCGATGCAGCTCGACCCCATCCCGGACCCGACGCCCGACCCGGCCGAGCTCGAGGCGGACCGCCGCCGCGCCGAGATCGAGGCGCTCGCCGAGCGCGACCCGCAGCGCACGGCCGAGTTCCTGCGCAGCCTGATGGATGACAGGGCCGGCGTATGAGCGCGGCACTGACCGGGGCGCAGAAGGTCGCCGTCGTGCTGATGAACATGGATCAGCAGCGCGCGGCCCAGGTGATGAAACAGTTCTCCGACGAGGAGGCCGACGAGATCACCGCCGAGATCCTCCGGCTGCGCCGGGTCGACCCCGGGGTGGCCGAGAAGGCGCTCAGCGAGTTCCACGAGCTCGCGACGCACGGCACGGTGACCACGCGCGGTGGACGCGACATCGCGGTCGGGCTGCTGGAGGCCTCCTTCGGGGCGGAGCGCGCGACCGGCGTGCTCAACCGGGTGGCGTCCAACCTGGCGGGCAAGCAGTTCGAGTTCCTGGATGCGGTCGAGCCGGGGCAGGTGCAGATGCTGCTCGCGGGCGAGCTGCCGCAGACCAGCGCCCTGGTGCTCGCGCACCTGCGCGCCGACCACGCCTCGCGCATCCTCGCGGGTCTCGACGACGCCACCCGCACGGAGGTCGCGCACGCGATCGCCACGATGGGCTCGCCGAGCCCCGACGCGGTGCGGGTCGTCGCCGAGACGCTCAAGCAGCGCGCCAGCGCGGTCGTGTCGTCGCGCACCGCCTCCGACGCGGTCGGGGGAGTGCAGCCGCTGGTCGACATCATCAACCGGGCGGACGCGGCCACCGAGAAGGCCCTGCTGGAGGCGCTGGAGGCGCGCGACCCGCAGCTGGCAGAGGAGGTCCGCTCGCGGATGCTGACCTTCGACGACATCGTCCGGCTGGAGGCGAGGGACGTGCAGCAGGTGCTGCGCGGCCTCGACGCGGCGGTGCTGGCCGTCGCGATGAAGGGCGCACCGCCCGCGGTCGTGGAGGTCATCACCTCGAACCTGTCCGAGCGCAACCGCGAGGTGCTGGAGGACGAGGTGCGCATCCTCGGCCCGGTGCGTCTCTCGCAGGTGGAGGACGCGCGCGCCGAGATCGTGCGCGCCATCCGCGACCTGGAGGCCAGCGGCGCCATCACCGTGCAGCGCAGCGACGAGGACGCGTATGTCGAGTGACGCCGCCGTCGGCTTCGAGCCCCTGACCGTCCCGGTGATCGCCGAGACGGAGCAGGAGCGTGTCGCCATGGCCGCCGCCCGCTCGCGCGGCTACGCGGCCGGGTACGCCGAGGGCCGGCGTGCGGCCGCGGCGGAGCAGCAGCGCTGGCTGGCCGAGGCGGAGGACGCCAGGGCGGCGGAGAGCGCCGAGGCGGCGGACAGGATCGCGGTGCTCGCCGCGGCGCTGCGCACGGCGGCCGTCGAGCTGCGCGAGGCCACGGTGCCGGTGCTCGCCGAGGCGGAGGCGGAGCTGACCGCCGCGGCCTTCGAGCTGGCCACGGCCGTGGTCGGCGACGCCCTGCAGGACAGACTCACCGCCGCCCGCGCCGCCGTCGCGCGCGTGCAGGCGGCGGCCGCGCCGGGCGTCGTCCCCGTCGTTCGGCTGCACCCGGACGATGTCGCCGCGTTGCAGGCCGCCGGTCTATCGTCCGATGGGATGCAGCTGGTGGCCGACCCTGCGCTCCACCGTGGCGACGCGGTCGGCGAGCTGCCGAACGGCTGGCTGGACGCGCGCATCCGCGCGGCCCTCCAGCGCGCGAGGGAGGCGCTGTCGTGAGCGCCGTGCTGAGCCGCTGGGGGTCCGCCGTCGACGCGGCGGCGGTCGAGCGCGTCGGACGAGTGACCGCCGTGCTCGGCCTCAGCGCCGAGCTGGAGGGCGTGCCCGCGGCTCTCGGCGACGTCGTCGTGATCGGGGACGATCCGGGCGTGCACGCCGAGGTGGTCGCCACGACCGCCGACCGGGTGCGGGTCATGCCCTACGGACCGCTGACCGGAGTCGCGGCCGGTGCGCCGGCCCGCGCGGTCAGCGCGCCCCTGCTCGTCCCGACCGGACGCGGGATCCTCGGCCGCGTCATCGACGCACTCGGCCGGCCGGTCGACGGCCGCGGACCGATCGAGCCGGACGGCTTCGTGCCGCTCGGCAACCGCGCGCCGGACGCGATGCGCCGCGCGCGCATCCTGCAGCCGCTCGGGCTCGGCGTCCGGGTGCTCGACACCATGGTCACGACCGGTCGCGGCCAACGGCTCGGGCTCTTCGCCGGCTCCGGGGTCGGCAAGTCGTCCCTGCTGTCGATGATCGCCCGCGGGACGGAGGCGCAGGTGTCCGTGATCGCCCTGGTGGGGGAGCGCGGACGCGAAGTGCGCGAGTTCCTCGAGGACGACCTGGGGCCGGCCGGCCTCGCCCGCTCCGTCGTCGTCGTCGCGACCTCCGACGAGCCGGCCGTCATGCGCCTGCGGGCCGCGTTCGCCGCGACGAGGATCGCCGAGGCCTTCCGCGACGAGGGCGCCGACGTCGTCCTGATGATGGACTCGCTCACGCGCGTCGCGATGGCCCAGCGCGAGATCGGCCTGTCGGCGGGCGAGCCCCCCGCGACGCGCGGGTACCCGCCGTCGACGTTCTCGCTCCTCGCCCAGCTGCTGGAGCGCGCGGGCACGGGCGAGACCGGCTCGATCACCGGCCTGTACACCGTGCTCGTGGACGGCGACGACCACAACGAGCCGATCGCCGACGCCGCCCGCTCCATCCTTGACGGGCACGTGGTGCTCGACCGGCGGCTGGCGGTGGTCGGCCACTTCCCGTCCGTCGACGTGCTCGGGTCGGTCTCCCGGCTCGCCACGCGCGTGACGACGCCCGCGCAGCGCGCGGCCGCGGTCGCCCTGCGCGGCATCCTCGCCGCCAAGGTGGGCGCCCAGGACCTGCTCGACGTCGGCGCGTACAAGCCCGGAACGAACCCGAAGGTGGATGCCGCGGTGACGCACGCCGACGCCATCGACGCGTTCCTGCGGCAGGCGATCGACGAGCCGGCGCCGCCGGCCGAATCGTGGGCGCGGCTGGACGCGCTCAACGGGATGCTGGGAGGCGTGTGATGGCACGGGCGTTCGCACTCGCCGGTCTGCTGCGACTGCGGCAGATCGAGAAGGAGCACGCGGCGAGCGACCTCGCCGCCGCCAACGCGCTCCGACGGGATGCCGGGGAGCGGCAGGCGCGCGCCATCGCCGCCCTGCACGCTGTTCCGGCGGAGGCGACCGACGCCGGCACGCTGTTCGCGATGGCGGCGGCGCGCGCCTCCAGCCGCAGCATGCTCGCCGACCTGACGGCGCTCGCCGCGGAGGCGGAGGCCGAGGCCGCGGTCGCCCAGGAGGCGTTCACCGAGGCCAAGAAGCGCGCGGTCGGGCTGGAGAAGCTCGAGACGCGTCACCGCCAGGAGGTCGCCGCGGGCGACCTGAGCGCGGAGCAGGCGGCCATCGACGAGATCGCGACCGGAGCCTGGCAGCGCGCCAGGGAAGGGGGAGAGGCATGACCGTGACGGATGCGATCGGGCGCATCGCGCAGATCCAGGCGACGCTGGTGCAACTCGACAGTGTCGGGAAGACGTCGACCGCGCGCACGGCGTCGACGGGGTCGGCAGCGGGTGCCTCCGCGACCTCGGCGACCGACTTCGCGTCGGCGCTCTCCGGTGCGCTCGGCGCGACGCAGGGCGCCTCGACCGGCGCGGTGACCGGTGCCGACGTGGTGGCCGACGCCAAGAAGTACCTCGGCGTGCCCTACGTCTTCGGCGGCACCAGCGCCTCCGGGCTGGACTGCTCCGGTCTCGTGCAGCGGGTGTTCAAGGACCTCGGCATCGACGTCCCGCGGCTGGTCTCCGGCCAGTCGAAGGTCGGCACCGAGGTGCCCTCGCTCGCACAGGCGCAGCCCGGCGACATCATCGTCACCAACGGCGGCGAGCACATCGTGATCTACGCCGGCGACGGCAAGGTCATCCACGCTCCGAGCGAGGGACGCAACGTGAGCCTGGTGGACAACTGGATGAGCGACTCCGACATCGTGACCATCCGCCGCGTGGTTCCGCAGGCGGCGCCTGCGGCGGCGAGTGCCTCGGCGCTCTCTGCGCTGTCGGGGTCGGCGTCGTCCGGCTCAGCCGCCCAGGCGGACATGCTTCGGTCGCTGTTCGCCTCCCTGACGAGCGGGGGCTCCCTGTGAGCCCCGCGACGGTGAGCGCAGCGCCGCCCGCGCCGGCCGTGCGACCGTCTTCACCGGCGGGGCCGAAGGGCTCCGGCGACGCGTTCGACGGCTTCCTGCAGGGCGCCGTTGCTGCGACGCCGCACGACGCGCAGCCCGACCGGCGGCCGGGTGACGCGGCGCATGACGCGCGCTCGGGTCGGCGGGCCGATGGGGCGGCCCACGCGCGACCGGACCGACGGCCGGAAGACGCGGCGCACGCGCGGCCGGCCCGCGGGCACGCGGAGCGCGGCGCCTCGGACTCGGAGACCGGCGGCGCGACGAACGCCGCGAACGGCACGGAGGGGGCAGCGACGCCGGCCGACCCCGCGACAGCCGGCTCGGCGGCAGCAGCGACCGAAGCCGTCCGGCCGGAGGCGTCGCCGACACCGGTCGCGGCTGCCATGGCCGCTGTGTCGGCACCGCCGGCAACGTCCGCGGACGATGCCGCGGTCACCCCCGGGAACAGCCCAGCGGCGGCGTCCGCCCTGATCGAGCCGACGGTCGCCTCGTCGATCGCGACGACCGTCGCCCCCGCGACGCCCCGTGCGGCCGCGACCTCAGCGTCTTCGCCCGCATCGGCGCAGGACGGCTCCGACCGGGCGCCGGGCACGGGCTCCTCGCCCGCCGTTCCGGCACCGCTGACGGGCTCCGGGAGCGCCGCATCGGCCGTGCCGCTGTCGCCCGTCGCTTCCACCGGGCAGTCGCCCGTCGCACCCGCAGCCGCTGATGGAACGGCCGTCTCCGCGGAGACGGCCCCGCACGCCGCCTCGGCAACGCCCGGCGTCCCCATCGCTTCCGCTGCCGTCGCCGCTCCGGCCGGCCCGGCTTCGGCGGCTAACCCTTCGACCGCCACCGCTTCGGCTCCCGCTTCGGCCGCGGCCGTCTCGACCGCTGCTGCCGCGACCGCCTCGACCGCCTCCACCGCGCCCGCAGTGGTCACCCCCGCCGCCCGTCCCAAGGCCGCCGCTGCCGAGCCCCCAACCGCCGTGCCCGCGCCCGGGCCGACTCCCGCGCCCGCTGCCGTCGACCGCACGGTCGCGCCCGCGGCTCCCGCGCCCGCCGCGTCCACCCCGCAACCGCTCGCCACCCAGCTCGCCCGTCCCGTCTTCACGCTCGCGGCCGCGGGTGCGGGGGAGCACGTGATGACGGTCCACGTCCGTCCCGACACGCTCGGCCCGGTCACCGTGCGGGCGCACGTGGGCGGCGACGGCGTCCGGGTCGAGCTGTTCGCCCCCACCGACGTCGGCCGCGACGCGCTGCGCGCGATCCTGCCCGACCTGCGCCGCGACCTCACCGGAGCCGGGCTCACCGGAACGCTCGACCTGTCGTCCCAGAACCAGCCCGCCCCGCAGCAGGACGCGCGCGGCGGTGGCAGGCAGGCGCCCGAGGCGCCGCATCCCGAGCCCCGCTCGACCGCACCGTCGGCCGCAGCCACCCGCACCACCCCGTCCGCACCCGCGGACGGTTCATCGCACAGCATCGACCTGATCGTCTAGAAGGGAGCCACCGTGGCCGTCGACCCCGTCACCGGAGCAGACACCGCCTCCACGGGCGGCATCTATTCCACCCCGCCCACCCGCACGCCGAAGCAGTCGCTCGACAGCGAGGCGTTCATGCAGCTGCTGGTCACCCAGCTCCGCAACCAGGACCCGAGCTCGCCCATGGACACCAACCAGATGATCTCGCAGACCACGCAGCTGGCCATGATGGAGAAGCTCACCAACATGGACACCACCGCGCAGGAGGGCTTCGCCCTGCAGATGCGCCAGGCCGCGGCGGCCCTCGTCGGCCACACCGTGAGCTACCTCGACAAGAACGGCGACACCAAGACCGGCGTCGCCTCCTCCGTCTCCTACGCGGGCGCCGTGCCCGTCGTCTCCGTCGGCGACCAGAAGCTCGCCCTCGACGCCATCCTCGGCGTCGTCACCCCCGCACCGGCCGCCTGACGCCGCCTCGAACGTTCCAAGAAAGGACCCGCCATGCTCCGCTCGCTCTACTCCGGGATCTCCGGCCTCCGCTCGCACCAGACCATGCTGGATGTGACCGGCAACAACATCGCCAACGTCAACACGACCGCGTTCAAGTCGTCGGCCGTGCAGTTCCAGGACACGCTGTCCCAGCTGGTCCGCGGCGCCGGCGGCGCGCAGGCCGAGACCGGCGGCACCAACCCGGCCCAGATCGGCCTCGGCGTGCTCGTCGCAGGCATCTCCACGAACTTCACGCAGGGCGCGGCGCAGGCGACCGGCCGCTCCACCGACATGATGATCAACGGCGACGGCTTCTTCGTGATGAAGGTCGGCGGCGAGACCGTGTACACACGCGCCGGCTCGCTCGACCCCGACTCGCTCGGCCGTCTCGTCGGCCCGGGCGGCGCCATCCTGCAGGGCTGGAACGCGGTCAACGGCGTCATCCAGCAGGGCGGGGCGCTCGGCGACATCACCATCCCGCTGAAGGCCGTCACGCCGGCCTCCGCCAGCACTGCGGCGAACGTCACAGGCAACCTGCCGTCCGACGCCGCCGACGGCGACCAGCTCGTCCGCGACATCTCCGTCTACGACGCCAACGGCACCGCCCGCAAGCTCACCCTGACCTTCACGAAGGCGGGCAACAGCTGGACGATCGCCGGCACGGACTCCGCCGGCAACACCGGCACGGGCACCGTCGCCTTCACCAACGGCGTCCTCACCGGTGGCGGCACCCTGACGGTCGGCGGCGTCGCGGTCGACCTCACCAAGGTGACCGGCTACTCCGGCATCACCTCGGTGGCCTTCAAGGATCAGAACGGCCGCGCCGCCGGCACCCTGGAGTCGTTCACCCTCGACAAGGACGGCACCATCACGGGCCTGTTCTCGAACGGCGACAAGCAGGCCGTCGGCCGCATCGCCCTCGCCACCTTCGTCAACCCGGGCGGCCTGGAGAAGGCGGGCGGCTCCACCTACCGCGCCACCGTCAACTCCGGAGCGGCCCAGCTCGGCGGCCCGGGCGAGGACGGCCTCGGCCAGCTCCAGGGCGGCTCGCTGGAGATGTCCAACGTCGACCTCTCCCAGGAATTCACCAACCTGATCGTCGCCCAGCGCGGCTTCCAGGCGAACGCGCGCATCATCACCACGTCCGACGAGGTGCTGCAGGAGCTCACCAACCTGAAGCGGTGACC
Source organism: Leifsonia sp. ku-ls (assembly GCA_003367665.1). Lineage (GTDB taxonomy): Bacteria > Actinomycetota > Actinomycetes > Actinomycetales > Microbacteriaceae > Leifsonia. The sequence goes on from QKXI01000003.1 coordinate 322,157, forward strand.
CGGCCGGGATACCGTTGACGGGTGAGTGAACTGAGAGAGCCCCTGCGCCTGACCGTGGGCGGCCTCTCCCGCGCCGACCTCCGTGCCGCGCTGCACTCGGGCGGCGTGCTGCTCAACGCCCATGCGGAGACGCTGCTCGCGCATCCCGTCTTCGACAGCCGCGAGCCGGAGGAGCTCGCACTCGTCGAGCGAGACCTGCGCGCGCTCGGACTGCGCGATGGTGCGACGCTGCCCGAGGTCTACGCGGCCGCCGAGGGCGTGGCACTGGCGCTGTGCCCGCCGGACACGGCTCCATACCTCCGCCTCGCGATGACGTGGCAGGAGAACGCGCCTGACTCCGTGCTCTCGGCCGGCAGGTCGCCCTCCGGCGCGCTCAAGGTCGCCTCGGCTCCGCTGGCCGACGACGTCGAGTATCCGAAGGGCTTCTACCTGCGCGTGGTCGACCACCGGCCGTGGCTGCGCGGGTACCGCTGCGATCTGGAGTACCGCTTCGCGCCTGAGGACCGGTTCGCCTTCCGGCTCCCGTAGGGAGCGCACCCGGTCGCCCCTTCCTTCCTCGCACCGCTCTGGCGATGATGGGACGGGGGAGGTTCGCATGGCTCGGATGGCGCGCTTGGCTCTGCGCTACTGGGCTGTCAGCCTCACGCTGCTCGTCGGCGTCGTGGGCATCGTGCTGGCGGTCGCCGGCGCCGGCGCCGTCGTCCCGTGGCTGTTCGGCGGCTACTCGCTCGCGGTGGCCGCCTGGCAGGTCGTGGGCATGGTCCGGGCGATGCTCCAGCGCCGGTTCGGGCTCGACATCCTCGCGGTCACCGCGATCGTGGCGACGGTGCTGGTCGGCGAGTACGTCGCCGCGCTCATCGTCGTGCTCATGCTGACCGGCGGCGAGGCGCTCGAAGACTACGCCGACCGGCGTGCCAAGCGCGAGCTCGACGCCCTGCTCTCCCGGGCGCCGCAGCGGGCGCACCGTGCCGAGGGCGGCGAGTACGTGGACATCCCGGTCGACGAGGTGCGGGTCGGGGACGTGCTGCTGGTGCGCCCCTCCGAGCTGCTCCCGGTGGACGGCGTGCTCCTTTCCGCGCGCACCAGTCTCGACGAGTCGTCGATCACGGGTGAGAGCATCCCGGTCGAGAAGACCGCGGGCGACGAGGTCCCGAGCGGCGCGGTGAACGGCACGGAGGCGGTCGAGATCCGCGCGACCCGGACCGCGGCGGCCTCCCAGTACCAGCAGATCGTCGCGCTGGTGGCTCAGGCGGCCGAGAGCAAGGCGCCGGTGGTCCGCCTGGCCGACCGGTACGCCGTGCCCTTCACCGTCTTCTCCCTGGCGCTCGCCGCCGTGGCGTGGTGGGCGAGCGGCGAGGCCGTCCGGTTCGCTGAGGTGCTCGTGCTCGCGACGCCCTGCCCGTTGCTGATCGCCGCACCTGTCGCCTTCATCGGCGGCATGAGCCGCGCGGCACGCAACGGGATCATCGTCAAGTCGGGCGGCGTCCTGGAGCGGTTGGCGCGGGCGCGCACGGTCGTGTTCGACAAGACGGGGACCCTCACGCGTGGGACGCCGGCGCTGACCGAGGTCCGGCCGGTCCCGCCGTTCGGCGCCGACGAGCTGCTCGCGCTCGTCGCCAGCGCGGAGCAGTACTCCTCGCACGTGCTCGCCGCCTCGTTCATCCAGGCGGCCCGGGAGCGCGGGCTCGCCCTCGCCGAGGCCGACTCGGCGGAGGAGGCGGCCACCAACGGCGTGGTCGCACGCATCGGAGGCCGCGAGGTGGTGGTCGGGAAGTTCCGCTTCATCGCCTCGCACGCACCCGCTGCGATCCGCGTCCCGCTCGCCCCCGGGCAGCTCGCCGTCTACGTCGCGGTGGACGGCGCGCCGGCCGGCGTGCTGATCGCCAGCGACCCGGTGCGCGACGATGCCGCCGACACCCTGAGGCGGTTGTCCGACCTCGGCGTTGTCGACACCATGATGCTGACCGGCGACGCGCAGGAGACCGCGGAGCACGTGGCCGGCGAGCTGGGCATCGACCGGGTGCAGGCCGAATGCAGCCCCGCCGACAAGGTGGCCACCGTCGCCGCCGTCGCCGAGCGTCCCGTGGTCATGGTGGGAGACGGCGTCAACGACGCGCCGGTGCTCGCCGCGGCGGACGTCGGGATCGCGATGGGCGCGAAGGGGGCGACGGCCGCGAGCGAGTCGGCCGACGCCGTCATCCTGGTGGACGAGATCGCGGGGGTGGCGACCGCGGTCAGGATCGGGGCCGACACCGTCCGCATCGCCCTGCAGAGCATCTGGCTCGGCATCGCGATCTCGGTCGTGCTCATGTCGATCGCCGCGTTCGGGGTGATCCCGGCCACCGTCGGCGCCATCGTGCAGGAGCTGGTCGACCTCGCGACGATCCTCGCCGCCCTCCGCGCGATCGGCGGCCGCCTGGATGCCAGGGAGGCCGCCCGGCCCTCCGTCGGTGCACCCGCGAGCAGCGGCGTCTAGGGCTCAGCGGTCACCCGTCGTGCCGATCCGCGCCAGCGCGAGCACGCTCGCCAGCCCGTCTGGCGTCCCCGGCCAGTTCCGCTCGACGGCGCCGTAGCCGGCGTGCCGGATGGCGAAGCGGAGGGCGATCGCGGTGACGATGGCGTCGTCCGCGTACCCGATGACCGGCAGGAAGTCGGGGATGAGGTCGATCGGGAGCACCAGGTAGACGAGCAGGGCGGCCAGCCACCACCGCGTCCCCCGCGGGACGGCCGGGTCGGTGGCCAGACGCTTGATCAGACGTACGACGTCGGGCGCGAGGCGCAGGAGCGCCCGCCAGTCGACGTTCCTCCCGGCGCGTCGCTGCTGCACCCAGAGCACCGCGATCAGCAGCGCCCACAGCAGGATGAGGCCGCCGACGACGCCGAGCACCGCCTGGAGCCAGGCCGGCACGCCCGTCACTCGTCGGTCGCGGGCACCAGCTCCGCGAGAAGCGCCCGCACGCGCAGCTCGATCTCGTCGCGGATGGGCCGCACCTCGTCGATCGGTCGGCCCGCGGGGTCGGTCAGGTCCCAGTCCTCGTACCGCTTGCCCGGGAAGATCGGACAGGTGTCGCCGCAGCCCATGGTGATGACGACGTCGGAGCCCTTCACCGCCTCGGTGGTGAGCACCTTCGGCGTGTTCCCCGCGATGTCGATGCCGACCTCCGCCATGGCCTGCACCGCGACCGGGTTGAGCTGGTCCTTCGGCTCGGACCCGGCGGAGAGCACCTCGACCCGACCCTCGGAGAGCTCGCGGAGGAACCCGGCGGCCATCTGGGAGCGTCCGGCGTTGTGCACGCAGACGAACAGGACGGTGGGGGTGGTGGTCATGTGCAGCTCCGTGGGGTCGAGTGGCGGGCCGTCGCCCGGGCGGGACGACGGCCCGACGGTGTCAGCAGCAGTCGGGCGAGCACGAGCCGTCCGGCAGCACCTGGCAGTCGTCGCTGTCGCAGCATCCCATGATGATTCTCCCTTCTTCATCGACGCTTGTCGATGAACACACCATGAACTCATACATTGACGTTTGTCAATATATGAGGGAGGATTCGGGTGTGGCGATCACCGAGCTCCTTCCACTGCGCGACCTGCAGGCGTGCTGCGCGCCGATCACGCGCGAGGTCATCAGCGAGGAGAACGCGGTCTCCGTCGCCAAGGCCATGAAGGCGCTCGCCGACCCGGCCCGCCTGCGCCTGATCTCGATGGTCGCCGCGCACGAAGACGGGGAGGCCTGCGTCTGCGACCTCACCGAGCCCCTCGGGCTGTCGCAGCCGACGGTGTCGCACCACCTCAAGATCCTCGTCGACGCCGGGTTCCTCAGCCGCAGCAAACGGGGCACCTGGGCGTACTACCGCATCGTGCCAGGGTCGCTCGACGCGGTCTCGTCGTTCCTGACGTCGGTGTGACCGCTAGCGCAACCGCGCCGGCCGCACCTTCACGGGCGCGAGCCACACGGTCACGATGACCGCCGTGATCGCGCCGGCGGCCATGATCGCGGCGAGCACGACCACCTGGAACCGGCCGGCCTCCAGCGGCGAGACCCCGCCGAAGATCGCGCCCACGAAGGCGCCGGGAAGCGTGACGAGGCCGGTCGTCTTGGTCTGGTCGACCGACGGGATGAGCGCCGAGTACACCGCGCCGCGCGCCAGCTCGAGCGTCGACTGACGCGGGGTCGCGCCGAGGGCCAGCCAGCCCTCCACCTCGTCCCAGTGGTCGTCCGTCGCCTCGGTGAACCGACGGCCGGCGAGGGTGGCGATGCTCATCGAGTTTCCGATGACGATGCCGCCGATCGCGAGCGCGTACCGTGCGTTGAACTCGATCGCACCCGTCGCGAACACCACGCCGGCGGCCGCGAGCACGCCGGTCGCCATGGCGGTCGCCATCATGGCCCCGTGCGCACGCGACCAGCCGACCCGATGCGTCGCGGTCGCCGCCGCCACCGAGAACATGACGAGGAGCGCGAGCGCCACCCACCGCGGATCGGTGATGACGCCGGCCAACACGACGCTGATGACGGCGAGCTGGGCGGCGCCGCGCAGGATGGCGAGCGCCGGCGCCCAGCGGTGCGGCACGCCGTACCCGGCGAGCACCGCGACGGCGACGAGGGCGAGCACGGCCACCCCGAGCAGGGTCGGCGCGAGCTCCTGGAGGATGGGCACGAGACGAGCCTACGGTTCGGGATGCGCCGAAAACGCGACCGAAAACGTTTGACACGGTCACATCCCGACCACGCAAGATGGAGGGTCCTCACCGTCGAGCCCCCTCACCGTCGAGCACAGGAGATCCATGTCCGAGTCCCGCATCGCCCTCGCCCGCTCCGCCCGCGTGGCGACCGTCGACCGCCGCCTGTTCGGCGGGTTCGTCGAGCACCTCGGACGCTGCGTCTACGACGGCATCTACGAGCCTGGACACCCGACGGCGAACGAGGACGGCTTCCGGCTCGACGTGGTGGAGCTGGTGCGCGAGCTCGGGATCACCACCGTGCGCTACCCGGGCGGCAACTTCGTCTCCGGCTTCCGCTGGGAGGACTCCGTCGGCCCGCGCGACAAGCGGCCGGTGCGTCGCGACCTCGCCTGGCACTCCCTGGAGTCGAACCAGGTCGGGCTCGACGAGTTCGCCCGCTGGCTGAAGCTGACCGGTTCGGAGCTGATGCTCGCCGTCAACCTGGGCACGCGCGGCATCCAGGCCGCCCTCGACCTGCTCGAGTACGCCAACCACCCGTCCGGCACCGCCCTGAGCGACCAGCGCATCGCCAACGGCACGCCGGAGCCGCACGACATCAGGATGTGGTGCCTCGGCAACGAGATGGACGGCCCCTGGCAGACCGGCTACATGACCGCCGACGACTACGGCAAGCTCGCCGCCCGCACAGCGGCCGCGATGAAGACGGCCGACAAGGACCTCCAGCTCGTCGTGTGCGGCTCCTCCGGCTCCGGGATGCCGACCTTCGGCGAGTGGGAGCGCATCGTGCTCGAGCACTCCTACGAGCACGTCGACTTCATCTCGGCCCACGCGTACTACCAGGAGCGCGGAGGCGACCTCGGGTCCTTCCTCGCGTCGTCGGTGGACATGCAGTACTTCATCGACACCGTCGTCTCGACCGCCGACCACGTGGGCAACCGGCTGAAGAGCAGGAAGCGCATCCAGGTCTCCTTCGACGAGTGGAACATCTGGTACCTCGACGAGCACAAGGAGTCGGGCGAGGTCGGCGACGAGTGGCGCTACGCCCCGCGGCTGCTCGAAGACGTCTACTCGGTCGCCGACGCGGTCGTGCTCGGCAACCTGCTCATCACCCTGCTGAAGAACCACGACCGCGTGACCAGCGCCTCCCTCGCCCAGCTGGTCAACGTCATCGCGCCGATCATGACGGAGCCGGGCGGCGACGCCTGGCGGCAGACGACGTTCTTCCCGTTCTCCGTGACCAGCAGGCTCGCGGCGGGGGAGGTGCTTCGCCCGACGATCACCACCGGCGTCTACGAGACGGCCGTCTACGGCGAGGCCGACCTGGTGGATGCGGTCGCGACCTTCGACGAGGCCGACGGCACGGCGGCGCTGTTCGTGGTCAACCGGAGCACCACAGAGCCGCAGACGGTCCGGGTGGACGTGCGCGACCTGGGCGTCGAGCGGGTGCGCGAGGCGCTCTCCCTCTGGGACGACGACGTGTACGCGAAGAACACGATCGACGACCAGACCCGTGTCCGCCTGCGGCCCACCCCGCAGGCGACCCTCGCCGACGGGGAGCTCACCCTGCGGCTGCCGCCGGTCTCCTGGACGGCGGTGTCGCTGGCCTGAGCCGGCGAGCCCTCAGCCGGCGGCGGCCGGCGCGGTCTCCGTCGCCGGCGCCTGCAACGCCTGCGGGATGAGCTTCCGGATCTCGTCCGGCTGCGCGGACAGCACCACCACGTCCACCCGGCGATTCTGCGCCAGGTCGGCGTCCGTCGTCCCGGTGTGGCCTTCGACCGGCCGGGCCGACCCGAAGCTGACGGCCGCGATGCGGTTCTGCGGGAAGCCGTTCGTCTCGACCAGGTGGCGCAGGACGCTGGTCGCGCGTCCCGCCGACAGCTCCCAGTTGGTCGGGTAGGGCGCTCCGGGCTGGCGCAGGTCGGCGTGACCCTCCACCGAGACGTCGTACTGGGCGGGCGCGAGCACCGGGCCGATGTCGTTCAGCACCGCGACCGCGCGGGCGCTCAGTTCGGCCCGGTTGGAGTCGAAGAAGGTCGAGTTGCCGACCAGGCCGATCGTGAGTCCGCGCTCGTCGATCTTCAGCTCCACCGAGTCCTGCAGGCCGTCGCGGGTGAGGGCGGCCTGGATCTGGTCCTTCAGGTGCTGCAGGTTCTGCGCCTCCTGCTGCGCCAGCGCGAAGTCGGTCGACTTCCCCGACTCGTCGACGTGCTTCGGCGGCACGACCACGCCGGTCGCGGTGTCGACCTTCTGCGTCTTCACCTGGCCGAAGCCGGTCGCCAGCGAGTCCTTCAGCTGCTCGAACTTCTTCGCGTCCACCGTCGACATGGCGAAGAGCACGATGAACATGCACATCAGCACGGTGACCATGTCCATGTAGGAGGCCATCCAGCGCTCCTCGTTCTCGTGCTCCTCCGGCTCCTCGTGCCTCTTCCGGCGGCGGACGGACATGTCAGGCGGCTTCCTCGACGGGATCCTTCGCCCCGCGCGCCGCCTTCGCGGTCTTCGCGGCCGGCTTGTCGGCGTCGCCGCCCGGGACCATCGCGCGCAGGCGCTCGCCGAGGAGACGCGGCTGGCTTCCGGACTGGACGGCGAGCACGCCCTCCATGAGCAGCGTCATCCGCTCCACGTCCAGCTCGGACAGCCGGCGGAGGCGGGAGCCGAGCGGCAGCCAGAGGAAGTTGGCCGACAGCAGACCCCACAGCGTGGCGACGAACGCGCTCGCGATCATCGGGCCCAGCTCGCCCGGCTCGGCCAGGTTCTCCAGCACGTGCGTGAGCGAGACGACCGTTCCGATGATACCGATGGTGGGCGCGTACCCGCCCATCGCGCTGAAGAACTTCGCGGCGACGCGGTCCTTCTTCGAGCGCGTGGCGATCTCGTCCTCCAGCAGCACGCGCAGCTCGTCGCCGTCGGTGCCGTCTGCGATGTTCTGCAGCGCGCGCTTCAGGAACGGGTCGTCGATGCCCTCCGCCTCCTGCTCCATGGCGAGCAGGCCGTTGGCGCGCGCCTTCTCGGCGAGCCCGACGACCTGGTCGATCACCTGCTGCGGCGGTTCGACCTTGCCGCGGAGCGCGCGGGGGAGCGACTTCACGGCGGTGAGGAAGTCCTTGATCGTGCCGCTGGCGATGCCGACGGCGATGGTGGCCCCGAAGACCAGCACCATGGGGGCGGGCAGCAGCAGGGCGCTCAGGTGGGCGCCCTCCATCGTCACCATCGCGACGACGGCGCCGAACGCGAGGACGATGCCGATGATCGTTGCCGGGTCCATTACTTCTTCCTTGCTCGCAGGGGGACGGCGCGGGCCTCGGGGTGAGCCTCCACCGCTTCGTCGTCTTCCAGTCCGGCCAGCGTCACGAGCCCCAGCGGCGGCGCGGGCACGGGGCGCGGGCCGGCGGCGGGGAGGTCGTGGGCGAGCGCGATCACACGCGCCCGGTACGCGGCGATCTTCTCGATCACTTCGCTCAGGGACTCGGTGACGATGAACTTCGCCCCGTCGACCATGACGAGAGTGGTGTCCGGACTGGCGTGGATGCGCTCGATGAGGTCGGGGTTGACCGCAAACTGGCTGTCGTTCAATCGGGTGACGACGATCATGGGCGCGAATCCTGGTCTCGGCTCCGGGTGAGCCGTCACGAGGGCACTATCGGCGCGGCGCGGTCGGTCGTTAGGGGGACGCGGGATGCCTAACGGGCCCCGCCGACCTGCCGATAGTCCTCCCCGTGACCACCCTGCAGGCCCCGCTCGACGCCCCCGAGGCGCCGGTCTACGACTTCCGGCGGCCGACCACGCTCGCGCGCGAGCATTCGCGCGTGCTGGAGCTCGCGTTCGAGACGTTCGCCCGGCAGTGGGGCACGCAGCTGACCGCGAAGGTGCGCGTGCTCAGCCAGGTCGAGTGCGACTCCGTGCAGATGCAGACCTACGACGAGTACGCCGCATCGCTGCCCGCCACCACCGCCATGGTGCTGTGCGAGTTGGGCGACGTCGCGCCGAAGGCCGTCATCCAGTTCCCGACCGTCGCCGCCCTCTCGTGGGTGAACGCGATGCTCGGCGGGCAGGGCTCGCCCGTGGACCACGAGCGCACCTTCACCCAGATCGAGCACGCCCTCGTCCGTCGGCTGATGGATGACGCGCTCGAGGATCTGCGTTACTCGCTCGGCTCCATCCTGCTCGCGCCGATCTCGGTGGACGCCATCCAGTACAACTCGCAGTTCGCCCAGGCGGCGGCGACCAACGAGCTGATGATCGTCGCCGGGTTCGAGCTGCGCGTCGGCGACAACACGGCCCGCGCGACCGTCGCGCTTCCCGCACTCGCGCTGCTGCCGCAGCTGGGCGAGACGAACCCCACCCACAGCACCGAGAACGCGCGCGAGCTGGTGGATGCGCAGCTCGCCCAGGTCCCGGTGGACGTCGCCCTGCGCCTGGCGCCGGCGAACGTCCGCCCGAGCGTCGTGCTCGACCTGCGCGTCGGGGACCTGCTGCCGCTCCCGCACCCGCAACACCGACCGTTCGATCTCACCGTCGGCGGACAGACCGTCGCCTCGGCCGCCCTCGGCTCGAGCGGCTCGCGTCTCGCCTGCGTGATCGTCAAGACAGAGGACTGAACCGATGAGCATGACCAGCACCGCGAACGCCGCAGGGCTCTCGCTCGGCCAGGCGCAGGCCGCCGCCGAGGCGCTCGCCCGCGTGTTGCCGACCGGCGCTCCGCTGACGCCGCTGCTCTCGCAGGGCACCGAGGTGCGGGAGACGGGTCGCGCCGTCGTGGCGACGTTCGTCGGGTCCGTCGCCGCCGACCTCGCGGTCGTGCTGCTGGAGGCTCCGCAGCTGGTGGACGAGGGAGCCGACGGCTCTCCGGTCGTCGCGCTGGAGGACGTGCTGCAGCCGGCCCTGGAGGCCGCAAGCGACACGCTCGGCGCCGGCGTGCTCGACGACGCCCGCGCGGAGGACGCGGCCGAGCTGTTCGCCGACCCGGCGACCTCGGTGTTCGCCCTCTCCGGGCCGTCGGGGGTGGCCGGCTGGTTCGCGGTCCGGGGTCGTGCCTCCGTGGCCGAGCGGGCAGGCGCCGGCGCGCTCGGCGGCAAGCTGGGCCGGATCAGCAACGTGGAGATGGCGCTGACCGTCGAGATCGGCCGCACCCGCATGGCGGTCCGCGACGTGCTCGCGATGGAGCCCGGCGCGGTCATCGAGCTGGACCGCTCGGCCGGCTCGCCCGCCGACGTGCTGCTCAACGGCCGGCTGATCGCGCACGGCGAGATCGTGGTGATCGACCAGGACTACGCGGTCCGCATCACCAAGATCCTCGACACCGCGGAAGACCTGGACTGACGCGATTTCTCGCGGCCACCCACTTTCCTAGGACCGCTCACGCCGCGAGGCGCTTCGAGTGACCCAATCTCCGATCAGATCTCGCCAACTCGGCCACAGCTGGGCAACAAGGTCGGGGTGGTAGTCCTCGAACTTAAGGCCGCCGAAATTCAACTCCTCCTCGTACCGAAGCAATGTGTTCCTGAAGCCTTCTTTTGAGTGGAACATACCCGGAATGTTCTGCAAGCAGCGCATCGCCAAATGACGGTCGCCAAACGACCCGGCCCCACAAGCGGCGACAACATACGCGGCCGCACCGCCGGCCGTGATGCTCATGCCCTCCGTATCCCAATGACTCATCCCTCGATAGCAGCCATTCGTCAAGCCTGTGGCGAGAGCTTGGAGCATCGAGCTACTAAGCCCGACGAGACGTGCGTCTCGTTCCCGCGTCGCTGGGGCGCTCATATCATCTGCTTCGCTGAAGTAGGCGATCCGCTCCAAGAACGCCCCGCACACACCCGCCGTCACATTGACCCTGGCGGACTTCTCCCTCTCGGTAGCTGTGTGGAAGGACCGACGGTTTACCCCGTACAGGAGAGCTCCGTAAAGGTCATCGTCTCGGGCGGCTTCCAGGAGGCGGCGGACCGACGTGTCGCCGGGCCCGTTACCCTCCTCGGACCGCTCGACAACCCAATCGGCAACCTGCGACGAAATGGACTTGGCTTCGATCTCTTTCACGGTCTTCACGAACCTCTGCAGCCTTCGCATGGCCTCGAAGGTGTCCACGTCGCGCAGCTTCGTCTTGAGTGACCCCGCGACCACCGAGGCTCCCAGCTGATCCAATTCACCATAGTCGCCGCAGAGGGGCGTCGCGGGATTGCGCCAGTATGCCTCGAAGACCCGGGTTTTCTGACGTCCACTATCGAGCTTGCGTGCTTCTTCTAGCACCGCCTGTCTATCCTCGCGCTGAGTCATTGTGGCGGCCTGCTCGACCAGGATGTCCATGCGTATCGCGATTTGAACTGTGGTCAGTGCCGCCAGCGTGCTCGCCTGCTGCTGCATGAGGTCGTGTGCCCGGCGTTCGCTCGCGCGAGAGAACAGAAAGAGCGCAACCGGAATCGTGGCGGTCGCGAGCAGCGTCAGGACGCTGACCAGGAACATCCACCAATCTGCGTTGCCGGTGAACCAGGCAAGCGACAGTCCGGCCGGCCGGAGGACGCCGAAAAGTGCAACGGCGACGAATAGGACGAGCATGCTAACCAGGGCGAACGTGCCTGCCATGCCGGTTCGACGGTGGTTCATCCCCGCGTGGCCGTGCTCATGTGCCCAGCTTGCCGAACGACATGCGCTGCAAGCTCCTCATACGTCGGTTGTGCAACTTTCACCCATGATGACTAACAGACCGAGAACCACGCGCTCGAAGACACGCCGACCTGGTCGCATCGTGTGCCAGCCCAGCTTCGCGAGCCCCTCAGGGCCGCACGATCCGGCCGAGCGTGCGGGTGTAGTCCTCCTTGATGATGTCGAGGTGCGCCCACGTCTCCAGCGAGCCCACCTCGGGCAGCCCCCGCAGTTCCTCGATGACCGCGAGCACGCCCGCTCTCGAGGTGCCGACGATCGTCGCGATGACGTCGTAGGCGCCGTGCGCGGCCGCCGCGAGGTCGACGGCGCGCGTGGCCACCAGGTACCGGTGCACCGGCTCGGGTGCGCCGCGCAGCGAGATGCCGACGCCGACGGCGACGCGGTTGCGGGAGAGCCCGCCGGCGTCGATCGCGGCGATGCGGATGACGCCGGCCTCGAGCAGGCGGCGCACGCGGGCGCGCGCCGACGACGGGGAGAGTCGCACCGCGTCGGCGAGGGCGCGGTAGCTGGCGCGGCCGTCGTCCTGCAGGATCGCGATGAGGTCGTGGTCGAGGCGGTCGAGCTTCACGTCGGTGACGGAGGCCGCGGTGATGAACTCCTTCAGCAGCGCGTCGTAGGTGGTCACCCGCACCCGGCGGACGCCCGGGATCTCGCGGATCGCGCTGAGTGTCGCGTTCAGCTCGTCGGCATCGCCGTGGCGCGACTCGAAGACGAGGGAGGCGGCGCCGGCCACCAGGGAGACGAACACGGTGTCCGGCAGCTCGGCGATCCGCTCCGCGACCGGTCGGGCGGGGCCGTCCACCTCCACCAGGCCATGGATGAGCACGTTGAGGCCCGCGAAGCCGGGGTCGAGCGCCGCGACCACGCGCAGGCCGTCGCGGCCGATCAGCGTGCCCAGCCGCCGCGACACCAGGTCGCGTGAGACGCCGAGCGTGCGGGCCAGCTCGTGGATGCTCGCGCGGCCGTCCGCCTGCAGCGCCCGCACCAGGGCGCTGTCCAGCCCGTCGGTGTCGCGCTCGGGCGTTCCGCGGTCGTGGCGGATCGGCATATCGGCAGAATACCCGGAAACGCTCCCCACCGTCCGCAGTTCGGCGGTGGCAGAGCGTCAGGGGCAACGATCCGCGCGCCAAACGTGGCGAAGCGTCCGCAGAACAGCGGAGACACCGACACCCTGGCTTCGATGTGCGCTTGCGCATCCGGACCGGCGGCGTGAGACTTCACGTCGAACTTCATGACAATACGAGCAAAGGAGCTGTGTGTGTCTGCAACCGCCATCCACCCCACCGGGCACCGCCGGGCGCTGAGGGCCGGCCTCGCGTCGGTCGTCGGCACGACCATCGAGTGGTACGACTTCTACGTCTACGCCACGGCCGCCGCCATCGTGTTCCCGCAGGTGTTCTTCCCCGAGGTGAACCACGCCCTCGGCACGCTCGCGTCGTTCGGCACGTACGCGGTCGCCTACTTCATGCGTCCGCTCGGCGGCATCATCTTCGGCCACATCGGCGACAAGCTCGGCCGCAAGCGCGCGCTGACGCTCACCCTTTTCCTCATGGGCGTCGCGACCGTGCTGGTCGGCTGCCTCCCCGGCTACGCCGCCATCGGCATCGCGGCTCCGATCCTGCTCATCCTGCTCCGCATCGCGCAGGGTCTCGCGGTCGGCGGCGAATGGGGCGGCGCCAGCCTGATGGCGGTGGAGAGCGCTCCGGCGAAGTTCAAGACCTTCTACGGCGGCTTCACGCAGCTCGGAAACCCGCTCGGCGCACTGATGGCCTCCGGCGCGTTCTGGATCCTCGCGGCCATGGGCGACGACGTCCTGCTGACCTGGGGCTGGCGGGTGCCGTTCCTGTTCTCGATCGTCCTGATCGGCGTCGGCATCTGGGTGCGCTACCGGGTCGAGGAGACCCCGGTCTTCGAGGAGAAGATCGAGGGGCACAAGCAGTCCACGCCGATCGTCTTCGCGCTGCGCAACAACTGGCTGCCGATCCTGCTCGGCTTCTGCATCATCGCCATGTCGTCCGGCGGCTACGTGATCGCCACGACGTTCGTGCAGAACTTCGCCACCAGCCCGGAGGTCGGCCTGCCCGCCGACATCATCCTCGGCGCCATGACGATCGCGTCCTTCATCGAGGCCCTCGTCACCCTGCCGCTGGCCATGCTGGGCGACAAGTGGGGCGGCAAGCGCATCATCATCCTCGGCTCGATCCTGTCGTTCGTCGCCGTGATCCCGCTGGTGCTCGTCATCCAGAACCACCAGGTCGCCCTGATCTACATCTTCGTCAGCGTCATCCGCATCACCCTGAGCGGGGCGTGGGCGCCGCTTTCCACCGTGATGACGCAGATGTTCCGGCCGCAGGCGCGGTACACGTCGATGTCGCTCTCGTACGGGATCGGCGCGGCCGTCTGGGGCGGCCTCTCGCCCGCGATCGCCACCGGGCTGATCGCGGCGACCGGCAGCTTCTGGTCGGCGATCTGGTTCTTCGGGGCCCTGGCCCTCATCGCGGTCATCGGCACCTGGTTTGCGCCGCAGCACTCCGACGCAGCGCCCGTGACCGCCTCCTTCAACCCGCGACTCGACACCACCGCCATCAAGACGACGAGGATCTGACCTGTGCGACACCTGGCTACCTACGACGCCCGCGACTCGGCCCCCACGATCGTCACCGCGGATGTCATCCTGACCGTCGACGACGACGCCCCGCGCGCCGAGGCGATGCTCACGGCGGGCGGCCGGATCCTGGCGGTCGGCACGCTCGGCGAGGTGGAGCAGGCGGCACGCGCAGCGGGGCTCGACGCCACGCGCGCCGACTTCTCCGGCGCGACGATCGTGCCCGGTTTCATCGACGCGCACGCGCACCCGCTGATGTTCGGCCAGCTGCTCACCTGGGTGGATGTCAGCCCCGAGAAGGCGGGCTCCATCCCCGAGATCGTGGAGCTGATGCGGGAGGGCGCGAAGAAGCTGCCCGCGGGCGTCCCGCTGCGCGGCTACGGCTACGAGCAGCGCAACCTCGCCGAGCGGCGGCATCCGACCAAGGAGGAGCTCGACCAGGTCGCGACCGACCGTGAGGTGTACGTGATGAACGCCTCCGGTCACGGCGGCGTGGTCAACAGCTTCACGCTGCAGAAGTACGGCATCACCCGCGACACGCCCAATCCGGAGGGCGGCGAGTTCTTCCGCGATGCCGAAGGCGAGCTCACCGGCGAGCTGTCGGACGCGGCCTGCAACGTCCTCACCGGCCTCCACGGGGTGAAGATCGGCCATCACGGGCCGAACTTCCACCTCGGGGACGAGCCGGCCGAGCACCAGCGGCAGCTGGACATCGCTCAGCGCGAGTTCCTCTCCTCCGGCGTCACCGCGCTCGGCGACGCGCAGGTGTCGAAGCGCGAGCTCGCGGCCTACCTGGCCATGGCCGACCGCGGCGAGCTCTCCGTGCGTGTCTCGATGTACTTCCTGTCGCACCTGCTCGACCAGGTGCTCGACCTCGGCCTCACCGGTCCGTTCGGCAACGCCTTCCTGTCGGTCGCCGGCATCAAGCTGTACGCCGACGGCACGCTCGGGGGCTGGACCGCCTACTTCCCGGAGGGCTACGTGGGCGACCCGTGCCGCCGCGGTCAGCTGTACCACGAGCCCGCGGAGTACGCCGGGCTCGTCGCCAAGGCGCACGCCGCCGGGCTCCAGACAGCCACGCACGCGCAGTCGCCGACCGCGATCGCGATGGTGGTGGACGCGGTGGAGCAGGCGCTCGCCGAGCGCCCCGACCCGGATGCGCGGCACAGGATCGAGCACTGCGGCCTGCCCGCTCCGACCGAGATCGAGCGGATGGCGCGCCTGGGCATCCGCCCGGTCAACCAGACCCAGCACTACTACAACTGGGGCGAGGGCGTCGAGCAGGCGATCGGGACGCCGGGCGAGCGCTTCAACCCGCTCGGCGAGTTCGTCGAGGCCGGCGTGCCGGTCACCATCTCGTCGGACGCGCCGGTCGCGGAGCCGCGGCCGCTGGAGGCGATCCAGGCCGCCGTGACCCGCGTCACCCGCCGCGGCCACAAGCTCGGCCCCGACTCGCTGCGCATCAGCCCGGAGGCCGCCCTGCGCGCGCACACGCTGGAGGGCGCGATCACCCTCGGCCGGGAGAACGAGCTCGGCTCGCTCGTCGCGGGCAAGCGGGCCGACTTCGTCGTGCTCGGCGACAACCCGCTGACGGTCGACGGCGACGCCATAGCCGGCATCCCGGTGCTGGCGACCTGGGTGGACGGCACGGAGAGGCACCGCGCCGATGCCCGCTGAGACCCGCGAGACCAGGACGACCGGGTGGGTCGTCGTCGAGACGCTCCGCAACTATGGAGTGGACACGGTTTTCGGCATCCCCGGAACCCACAACCTGGAGTTCTACCGGCCGATGCGCGCCCTCGGCGTGCGTCCCGTGACCACACGCCACGAGCAGGGCGCGGGGTATGCGGCCGACGGCTGGTCGCTGCAGACGGGCAAGCCGGGGGTGGTCGTCACGACCAGCGGCCCCGGGCTGCTCAACGCGCTGTCGGCCGCCGGAACCGCGTACTGCGAGTCCCGGCCGATGATTGTGCTGTCGCCCGGCCCGGCGCGCGGGCACGAGTTCGCCGACGCCGGAACGCTGCACGAGACGAAGGACCAGCTGGGCGCCGCCTCCGCCATCGTCGAGTGGGGACGCCGCGTGCAGTCGGCGGAGGAGGCCGTCGAGGCCGTCCACGACGCGTTCGCGCTCTTCGCCTCCGGCCGGCCGCGTCCGGTCTACCTGGAGGTGCCGCTCGACCTGCTGGAGGAGGAGACCGACCTCCCGGCGGAAGCGCTCGCCGCCCGGCCCGCACCGCGGCCAGCGAGGCCGGACGCCGAGCGGATCGCCGAGGCGGCGCGCCTGCTGTCCGCCGCCACCGACCCCGTCATCCTCGCGGGCGGCGGCTCGCGCGGCGCCGCCGCCGAGCTGCGGGCGCTCGCGGAACGCCTCGGCGCCCCCGTGGTCACCACGCTGAACGCGAAGGGCGTGCTCGACGAGCGCCACCCGCTGTCCCTCGGCTCGAACCTCCGGCTCGCCGCGGCCAGGAACCGCGCCCGCGACGCCGACGTGCTGCTCGTGGTCGGGTCGAAGCTGGGCGAGGCGGAGCTCTGGGTCGAGCGGCTCGAGGCCCGCGGGCGCGTCATCCGCATCGACGTGCTCGAGTCCCAGCTCGACAAGAACCAGCGGGCCGACATCGGCATCGTCGCGGATGCGGCGACCGCGCTGGCCGCGCTTGTCGACGCCCTCGGTCCCGGCGAGCCACGCGGAGACGCGCGGGTCGCCGCGACGCTGGAAGCCGTCGCCGCCGAGTGCCGGCAGCTCTCGGCGGTCAACACCGACCTCGCGGATGCGATCGTCGCCGCCCTTCCGGCCGACGCGATCGTCGCCACCGACTCGTCGCAGATCGCCTACTGGGGGCTGCTCAACCGGCTGCGGGTCGGCTCGCCGAACTCCACGCCGTACATGGCCACGTACGCCACGCTCGGCTACGGCCTGCCTGCCGCGATCGGCTCGCGCGTCGCCGCGCCGGCCCGGCCGGTGTTCGCGGTCGTGGGCGACGGGGCGTTGATGTTCTCCGTTCAGGAGTTCATGACCGCGGTCGAGCAGAGGCTCGACCTCACGGTCATCGTCGTCGACAACGGCGGCTACGCCGAGATCAAACAGAACGAAGCGGACGCCGGCATCGCGCCGGTCGGGGTCGACCTCGCCCAGCCCGACTGGGTCGCGTTGGCCGCGGCCTTCGGCGGCACGGGTCACCGGGCCGAGTCCGCGTCCGCGCTCGCGGAGGCGGTCGCGACGGCGGGCGAGGCCGGCGGCCTGCACGTCATCCACCTGCCGCAGTCCGCGTTCACCAAGTGAGGAACCAGCCATGAGCACCACCCCCATCGGCCCGTCCGACGCCTCGAAGACCCCGCGCTATGCCGGACTGTCGACGTTCGCACGGCTTCCGCGCCTGGAGGACGTGCCCGCCGCGGACATCGCCGTGGTCGGCATCCCGTTCGACACCGGTGTGAGCTTCCGGCCCGGCGCCCGGTTCGGCCCGGAGCACGTGCGTGCGTCGAGCCGTCTGCTGCGGCCGTACAACCCGGCGCAGGACTTCTCGGCGTGGGAGGCGGTGCAGGTCGCCGACGCCGGCGACATCGCCGTGAACCCGTTCCACATCGAGCAGGCGGTGTCCCAGATCGCGGAGGCGGCGAGCGAGCTGGGCTCGCGTGCGAAGCGCCTGCTCACGATCGGCGGCGACCACACCATCGCCTACCCGCTGCTGAAGGCGATCAGCGAGAAGCACGGGCCGGTCGCCGTGCTGCACTTCGACGCGCACCTCGACACCTGGGACACCTACTTCGACGAGCCGATCACGCACGGCACGCCGTTCCGCCGGGCGTCGGAGGAGGGCTTCCTCGACCGCACGGCGTCCGTCCACGTCGGCACCCGCGGCCCGCTGTACAGCAAGCAGGACCTGGAGGACGACGAGCGGCTGGGCTTCTCCATCGTGTCGAGCGAGTACATCGAGGAGAACGGGATCCCCTCGGCGCTGGAGCGCATCCGCCGCCGCATCGGAGACCGGCCGCTCTACATCTCCATCGACATCGACGTGCTCGACCCCGCGCACGCTCCGGGCACCGGCACCCCGGAGGCCGGCGGCCTGACCAGCCGGGAGCTGCTCCGCCTGCTGCGCGGGCTCACCGACCGGAACATCGTGGGCGCCGACGTGGTCGAGGTGGCGCCCGCCTACGACCACGCCCAGGTGACCGGCATCGCGGCCGCGCACGTCGCGTACGAGCTGATGACCGCGATGGCCCAGGTCATCGTGCGCGAGGGCCGCGATGGCTGACGCCACGCGTCGCCCGCTCGCCGTCTACACCGACGTCGACGACACCGATCCCGCGCCCGGGATCGCGCTGCTGGAGCGGAACGGCTTCGAGGTGCGTGTGCTCGGCACGCGGGACCCCGAGGCGATCGTCGCCGGCGCCCGCGACGCCGACGCGCTGCTGCCCGGCTACGCGCCGATCACCCGCGAGGTGCTCTCGGCCCTTCCGCGCCTCAAGGTCGTCGCGCTCATGTCGATGGGCTTCGACTACGTGGACGTGGACGCGGCGACCGGGCACGGCGTCTGGGTCACGAACGTGCCAGGCGCCGCGACGGAGGAGGTCGCGACGCACGCGCTCGCCCTGCTGCTGTCGAGCATGCGGCAGCTGCCGTTCTACACCGCGTCCGCGACCCCGCAGAGGTGGAACGAGCGAGCCGCCGTCGCCCCTCCGCGGCTGAGCGAGCTCACCCTCGGCATCGTGGGGCTCGGCCGGATCGGGCGCGAGTTCGCCCGCATCGCGGGCCCGCTCTTCGGCCGGGTGCTCGGCTACGACCCGCTGCTGCCGGAGACGGCGGCGACCACCGCCGAGCTCTCGGCGCTCGGCGTCGAGCGGACCAGTCTCGACGAGGTCCGTCGCTCTTCGCACGCGCTCTCGCTGCACGTCCCGTTGACCCCGGAGACCGAGCGGCTGGTGGATGCGGCCTTCCTCGCCGAGATGCCCGCCGGCTCCTTCCTCCTCAACGTCTCGCGGGGCGGCCTGATCGACAACGAGGCCCTCGTCGAGGCGCTCGACTCCGGCCGGCTGGCCGGGGCGGCGCTCGACGTGCTCGACCAGGAGCCGCCGGCGCCGGGGCACCCGCTCGTCGGCAGGGATGACGTGGTGCTGACGCCGCACATCGCCTACTTCTCGCGCTTCACCGAGGCGGAGTACGTGCGGGTGCAGGCCCAGAACGCCGTGTCGGTCCTCACCACCGGCGTCCCCGACTCCCCGGTGAATCGCCTGCCGTGACGCGCTAGCGGCACTGCCCGGCGACGGCGATCTGCTCGTCGCTCGGGCGTCCGTACGCCTCGATGCCGGCGCCGGCGGTGTCGAAGCCCATCGAGATGGCCCACGCCGTCGCCCACATCTCGTCGTCTTCGTGGAAGGCCGGGCCGTCGAACAGGGGCTTGCACTCCGGGCGCACCACCTGGGCGTGGCCGACCTCGTGCGTGACGAGCGCCTTCGCATCCACGTCGCCTTCGCGCCAGCCGTCCTGGATGGTGAAGTTGAGGTCGATGGTCGCCCAGCCGCCGTCGCCCTCGCGGTACTGGGTCGTGCCCGAATACCAGCCGTCGCCGAGGCCGCTGACCTCCTTGTGCCACTCAAAGTCGAGCGTCACGCCGTGCGCGATAGAACGCGCGTACGCTTCCACCTGGGCACGGATGGGGTAGGCCGGGTCCTGCTTGGCCGCCTCTCCCGCGGCCTGCGCGGCGTCGACGCCGTCGATCGCGGTGACGATCTGCAGCAGCGCGGCGCCGCGGACGCCCGTCGACGACCCGTCCGCCTTGCCGTCGTCGATGGCGTGCCGCAGCACGACCTTGCTCGCGTAGGTCGCAGAGGTGTCCGCCGTCAGCACCTGCTCGCCGTGCGCCGCGAGCTCGGCGTAGACGGCGGCGACGCTCGCGCCGAACGTCTTCTGCGCGGTGGTCAGGGCTTTCAGCTCGGCCGCGCGGGACTTCCTCGTGTGCTCCTCGGAACGGGTCAGCGCCGCCTTCTGCTGCACGTCGGCGAGCACCGTCCACGGCAGGAGGTCGGCGCTCCGGGCCGGCACGCTCGGCGGGTCGAACCGGACCTGCGAGAGGTGCCCGCTCCGGCTCTCGAGGGCGGCCTGCGCCGTGGTCAGGGCCCCGGCCGTCGCCTCGCTCAGGTAGTCCGGCCGGGGGTGCCCGGCGAAGTCCTGGATGGACGCCAGGGAGGCGTGCGCCTTGTCCAGTGCGATCCCGCGCTCGACCGTCACGTCGTCGAGCGCCTTCGACTCCGCCTGGAGGTGCTGCTGCGCCTCCGTCGTGGCCTGCACCGCGAGCGCCTGCCAGCCGAGCCCGGCGCCGATGCCCGCCCCGGTCGCGAGGAGGGCGAGGGCCGTCGCGGAGAGCCACAGCGTGGCGCGGCGCGGCCGGCGGCCGGCCGCGGGAGCGGGCCCGTCTACGGGTTGCGGCGCGTCGGTCTCGTTGTCGGTCACTGCGTTCCCCCGGGTGGTCGTCGTTGCAGCGGATGCGGATGCCGGCGGCTCACCGAGCGCCGATCATCTGTATAGGACGTGAACGCGCTCGGATCGTGACGGCGCGCGGGAGCGGACCCGGGTCAGCCGCGCGGCGTCCACCCGGAGGGGAGCGGACCGCCGAGGCCGCCCCGCTCCGCGTCGGCCACGGCCGACCAGCCCTGCGCGGCCGACTCCGCGTCGAAGCCGCCGCGGGCGAACCGGAAGCCGACGTCCTCGTGCTGCGCCCTCGGCGGTCCGCCGCGACGCACCGAGGCGCGCACGCTCCAGGCGTCGTCGGCGAAGCCGCCGCCGCGGAAGACGCGGTAGTCGTCGTAGCGGGCGGGGTCGAGCAGGTCCCAGCACCACTCCCAGACGTTGCCGAGGGTGTCGAAGAGGCCGTTGAGGTTCGGCAGCCGCAGCCCGACGTCCTGCGGCGCGCGCAGGCCGTCGGCACTCGTCCACGCGACCTCGGGCAGCGGGCCGTAGTGCGGGCCGGTCGACCCGGCGCGGCAGGCGTACTCCCACTCGGCCTCCGTGGGCAGACGGTAGCCATCGGCGTCGACGTGCCAGGTCACGTCCTCGCCGTCGAACGTGTACGCGGGGTCGAGGCCCTCCCATTCGGACGCGGCGTTGCAGACGCGCACGGCGCGCAGCCAGCTGATCCCGGTGGCCGGGCGTCGTGGATGCGACGACGGCTCGCCGATCAGCCCGGCCACCTGCTCCTCGGTGACCGCGAACACGCCGATCTCGAACGCCTCCAGCTCGACCGTCCACCGTCGCTTCCTCCGGGCGTCGTGCAGCTGCACGCGTCCCTCCGGCAGCCGTCGCATCTCGATCTCCACGCTCCCCACTCTCCCATCGTCGGCGTGCCTAACGGGTCGCGGGCAGCGGCCGATAGGGAGGGACGTGGAGACCCTGTTCGTTGCGCTGCGCGTGCTCGTGGTGCTCGGGGTCATCGTCGCGCTGCTGTGGTTCGTGCAGCGCCGGGTGACGAAGGGACGCGCCCCGGGGCGCGGTCGTCGCGGCAACGCGGTCACCGTCGTCGGACGTCAGGGCATCGGGCAGAAGGCGTCGGTCGTCGTCGTGGACGTGGACGGCAACCGCTTCGTGCTCGGGGTCACCGAACGCCAGGTCTCCGTGCTGCACACCTCCGATCGTCCGCAGGATGCGGACGTCACCCCGCTCGTCCGCGTCCCGGAGGCCCGCACGGGCACCGACGACGCGACCGCCACGAGCGAGAGCACGACCACCAGCACCACCACGACCACCAGGCAGGATGCCGACTTCCTCACGGCGCAGGGACGCGCCTCGCTCTTCGACGAGGCACTCAAAGGCTCGATCCTGTCCCCGGCAACGTGGCGGCAGGCGAGTTCGGCGGTGCGGCCGAAGAAGTGACGGCGCCGGACGTGACGGCGCGCGCCGCACGGCTGCCCCGCCTCGCACTGGCCGGCCTGCTGGTCGCCCTGATCGCCGCCGCCATCGTGCTGCTCGGCGCCAACGCCGCGCACGCCGTCCCCACGCCGGTGCCGACGCCCTCCGGACCGGCCGGCCCGGGCGGCTCCGGCGGCATCACCGTCGACATCAACGGCCCGAACGGCACGCCGAGCGCCGCCATCCTGACCCTGGTCGGGATCACGGTGCTCTCGGTGGCCCCGGCGCTGCTGCTGATGATGTCGTCGTTCACCAAGATCTTCGTCGTGCTCGCGATCACCCGGAACGCGCTCGCACTGCCGTCGATCCCGCCGAACCAGGTGCTCGCGGGACTGGCCCTCTTCCTCAGCCTGTTCATCATGAGCCCGGTGCTCGTCGACATCAACAACACGGCCGTCCAGCCCTACCTGGCCGGCCACATCGACTTCACCGCCGCTGCGCACGCCGCCGAGGGGCCGCTGCGCGGCTTCATGGCGGCGCACACGCGCGAGGAGGACATCGCGCTGATGACGCGCGCGGCCGGCCGCCCCAACCCGGAGAGCGTCTCGGCGGTGCCGATGCTGACGCTCATCCCGGCGTTCATGATCTCCGAGCTGCGCGCCGCGTTCATCATCGGCTTCGTCATCTTCGTGCCGTTCCTGGTCATCGACATGGTCGTGTCCGCGGCGCTGATGTCGATGGGCATGATGATGCTGCCGCCGGTGATGATCTCGCTCCCGTTCAAGATCCTGCTGTTCGTCCTGGTCGACGGCTGGGGCCTCATCGTGACCAGCCTGATCACGAGCTACCGGGGTGGCGGATGAACCCGAACGCGGTCCTCGACATCGCCATGCAGGGGCTCATGGTCACGGCGAAGCTCGCCGCGCCGATCGTCGTCACGGCCCTGGTCGTCGGCTTCGCCATCTCGCTCGTGCAGTCGATCACGCAGATCCAGGAGGTCACGCTCTCGTTCGTGCCGAAGGCGGCGGCGGTCGCGGTGGCGCTCATCATCTGCGGCCAGTGGATGATCTCAGAGCTGGTGACGTTCACCCACGTGCTCTTCGACAAGATCCCGCAGCTGCTGGGCGGCGGCTGATGAACATCCCCATCGACCTCGCCGCCATCGAGGCGATCGCCCTCGCGTCGCTCCGGATGGTGGCCTTCCTCGTCATCGCACCGCCGTTCTCGTACAACGGCTTCCCGGCGCAGGTGAAGGGGATGCTCGCGATCGGGCTCGCGCTCGCGGTCGCGCCGCGCGTCGGGGCCGGCTATCGGTCGGGCGACATCGGCGCGTTCCTGCTGGACATGGTGCGCGAGCTCGCGGTCGGCGCGACGCTCGGGTTCCTCGTGTTCCTCGTCTTCGCCGCGATCCAGTCGGCCGGAAGCCTGATCGACCTGTTCGGCGGCTTCCAGCTGGCGCAGGCATTCGACCCGCAGTCGATGATCAACGGCGCGCAGTTCACCCGGATGTTCCAGCTGACCGCGCTCGCGCTGCTCTTCGCCTCGGGCGGCTACCAGCTCATCATCGGCGGCCTCGTGCGCACGTTCGACGCCATCCCGCTGGCCGCCGGACTCGACCTGGCCGACCCGGCGAAGCAGATGGTGAACGGCGTCACGCAGATGTTCCTCGCCGCCCTGCAGATCGCGGGGCCCCTGATCGTCGTGCTGTTCCTCGCGGACGTCGGCCTCGGCCTGCTCACCCGCGTCGCGCCGGCTCTCAACGCCTTCTCGCTCGGCTTCCCGCTGAAGATCATGCTCACCGTCGTGCTTTCGGCGATCGTCTTCATCGCCCTCCCGGGCGTCGTCTCCGGCCTCACCGACACGGCCGTCAAGACCATGCTGGGGGTGGGCCGATGAGCGACGCGCAGGAACGCACCGAGAAGGCGACCGAGAAGCGGATGAAGGAGGCCCGCTCCAAGGGCCGCCTCGCCAAGTCGACGGACCTCACCGCCTGGGTCGGAGTCGGCGCCGCGGCGGTGATGCTGCCGTTCACCCTGCAGGCCGGAAGCAACGCCGCGATCGGGCAGCTGTTCACCGTCCGCTCGGTGATCGAGAGCCCCGACCCGGGCAAGGCGCTCGCCGCGCTCGGCGACGGGCTCGGCAGCATCATGGCCACGATCGGACCGCTCCTCGCGGTGGGCGCGCTCGCCGTCGTGGGCGCGGCGGCGGTGCAGGGCGGCATCCACTTCAAGAAGCTCGAGGGCAAGTACGAGCAGTTCAACGTCGTGCAGGGCCTCGGCCGGGTGTTCGGGATGCGCGCGCTCTGGGAGGGCGCCAAGACGCTGCTCAAGTCGGCGGTCGTCGGCATCGGGCTGTACCTCGTCGTGCAGGGCCTGATGCCGGTGCTGCTCACCTCCGGTTCGATGCCGCTCGCCTCGCTGCTCTCCGCCGCCTCCGGCGGCACCGCGGGGCTGCTGCAGGCCGCCATCGGAGCGGGCCTCGTGCTCGCCGGCCTCGACGTGCTCGTCGTGATGCGGCGCAACCGAAAGCACACGCGGATGAGCAAGCAGGAGGTCCGCGACGAGAACAAGAACGCCGAGGGCGACCCGTTGGTGCGCTCGCAGCGCCGCTCCCGTCAGCTGGCGATGAGCCGCAACCGCATGATCGCGGCGATCGGCGGGTCGGACGTTGTGCTCGTTAACCCGACGCACATCGCCGTCGCGGTGAAGTACGAGCCGGGCAAGTCCGCCCCGCGGATCGTCGCCAAGGGTGCGGGCGCGATCGCCCTGCGCATCCGCGAGAAGGCCGAGGAGGAGCGCGTGCCGATCGTCAAGGACATCCCGCTCGCCCGGGCGCTGCACGCCGGCTGCGAGGTCGGCGACGAGATCCCGGTCGAGCTCTACAACGCCGTCGCTCGCGTGCTCGCGTTCGTCATGTCGCTGAAGCAGCGCGGCTCCGCCGCCGGATTCCACACCATGCGACCCCAGTTGCAAGGAGGGCTGTCATGAAGCCGAACAAGGGTCTCGCCGCCAAGGTGGCCGTGCCGATCGCGGTGGTCGGCATCATCATGCTGCTGGTCGTGCCGGTGCCGTCGTGGCTGCTCGACGTGCTCATCATCGTCAACATCATGCTGGCGCTCGTCATCCTGCTCACGACGATGTTCGTCAAGAAGCCGCTCGACTTCTCGGTGTTCCCCTCGCTGCTGCTGGTGGCCACGCTGTTCCGGCTCGGACTCAACGTGGCGTCGACGCGGCTCGTGCTGGGGGACGGGTTCGCCGGCCAGGTCATCCAGGCGTTCGGGCACGTGGCGGTCGGCGGGTCGATCATCATCGGCGCGGTGGTGTTCCTCATCCTCGTCGTCATCCAGTTCATCGTGGTCACCAAGGGCGCCGAGCGGGTCGCCGAGGTGGGCGCGCGCTTCACCCTCGACGCCATGCCGGGCAAGCAGATGGCCATCGACGCCGACCTCAACGCGGGCCTCATCACCGAGGAGCAGGCCCGCGCCCGGCGCGCCGAGGTGTCGGCGGAGGCGGACTTCTACGGTGCGATGGACGGCGCGTCGAAGTTCGTCAAGGGCGACGCGATCGCGGGCATCCTGATCATCGTCATCAACGTGGTGGGCGGCATCGCGATCGGCATGATCCAGCGCGGCATGCAGCTCGGGGACGCGGTCAACTCGTACACGCTGCTCACCATCGGCGATGGCCTGGTGTCGCAGATCCCGGCCCTGCTGATGGCCGTGTCCACCGGCATGATCGTGACCCGGTCGAACGCCGAGTCCGAGATGGGCACGCAGGCCGGCAGCCAGCTCAGCCAGTCGCGCAACGCGCTCATGATCGCGGGCTGCGCCGCCATCGTCATGGCGCTCATCCCGGGCATGCCGCCGATCCCGTTCGTGCTGGTCGGGGCGTTCCTCATCCTCGCCTCGCAGCGGATCAAGAACGCGCAGGCGGCGAAGAAGAAGGCAGAGGCCGCGCAGAACGCCGTGGCCGCGACGACCAAGCCGGAGACCACCGAGGACCTGATCGAGCAGATGCGCGTGCACGCGCTCGAGATCACGCTCGCGCCCGACCTGGTGGACATCGTGAGCGGCGCCTCCGACGACCTCCTCGCCCGCGTGCGCGCCCTGCGCCGCAAGATCGCCCTCGAACTCGGCGTCATCGTCCCGCCGGTGCGCACGCGCGACAGCGCCGAGCTGCCGCCGTCGACCTACGTCATCAAGATCGCGGGCGTGGAGGCGGGCCGCGGCCAGGCGCCGTCGGGCCGTGTGCTCGCCCTGGGCGACGCGCTCGACAACCTGCCGGGAACTCCGACGGTCGAGCCGGTGTTCGGGCTGCCGGCGAAGTGGATCCCGTCGGAGATGCGGCACAGCGCCGAGCTCGGCGGGGCGACGGTGATCGACCGCGTGTCCGTGCTCATCACGCACCTGTCGTCGATCATCACCTCGAACGCGGCGCGGCTGCTGACGCGAGAGGACGTGCGCCTCCTGACCGAGGGAGTGAAGCAGGTGAACCCGCCCGCGGTGGAGGAGCTCATCCCCGCGCTGCTGTCGCTGGCCGAGGTGCAGCGCGTGCTGCAGGGTCTGCTGGCCGAGCAGGTGCCGATCAACGACCTGCCGCGCATCCTGGAGGCGCTCACGCTGCGCGCGAAGGTGTCGAACGACCCGGAGGGCCTGGTGGAGGCGGCGCGCGCGGCGCTCGGCCCCGCCGTCGTCGCGCCCCACCTCGACGGCGGGACCCTGCGCGTCATCATGATCGACCCCGGCCTGGAGCAGTCCATGCTGGAGGGCCTGCGACCGTCGGAGTCCGGAACCCAGATCGTGCTCGACCCGGTGCGCCTGGAGGCGGTGCTGGCGTCGCTGCGCGACACGGCGTCGCGCCTGGACGAGTCGGGCGTCTCTGCGGTGCTGGTCTGCGCCCCGGCACTCCGACCGGCCATCCGGCGCCTCGTGGCGGGCCAGATCGCGGGCCTGGCGGTGCTGTCGTACCAGGAGGTGACCGCCGTGCAGGCGGCGATCGAGACCGTGGGGGTGGTGCGCGGTGCGGAGTCGATCGCAGCCTGAGTGGCTGGGCGGCGAGGACGAGATCCTGCCCGCCGTCTCCACCTCGTCCCTCGCCTTCCAGGCCGTCCTCGACGACCTCATCCGCACCACCGACCTCCCCACCCCGCCCGCCGGCGCCCCAACCCCGGACGCCGCGCCCGCCCCCACCGCGCCGGCCACCGCCTCCACCCCCACTGCCCCATCGAGTGGTGACATCTCGTCACCATCCGCCCCAAGTGGCGACAAGATGTCACCACTCGCCGGAGCGTCTGCCGCCGGCCCCGCCCCGGCGGCCGGGTCCGCCCCCGCCCCCGCCGCGGCCGCTCCCGCGGCGCCGGCCACCGCCTCCGCCTCCGGGCCAACCTCCGCCGCCTCCTCTCCCGCCCCCATCGGCGCGTCGAGTGGTGACATCTCGTCACCATCGGCGGCGAATGGTGACAAGATGTCGCGACTCGGCGGGCCGCCGCCCGCCCGCCTCCGCGGACGCGGCGACCTCACGCTCGTGGTCGGCCTCGCGCGCGACGCCGACGCCGCGGCCGCCGTGCTC
>QKXI01000021.1 GCA_003367665.1 Leifsonia sp. ku-ls
CGCGGTGCCGCGCGTGCTCGGGTCGCGCTCCC
Source organism: Leifsonia sp. ku-ls (assembly GCA_003367665.1). Classification (GTDB taxonomy): domain Bacteria; phylum Actinomycetota; class Actinomycetes; order Actinomycetales; family Microbacteriaceae; genus Leifsonia. The sequence continues at coordinate 33 of QKXI01000021.1, forward strand.
GCGACACCCTCGCCGGCCTCGGCCCCGCCCCGCTGGCCGCCGGCGACGTGCTGCCCGTCGGCGCGCATCCCGGCACCGACCTCCCGCTGCTCGACTTCGTCCCGGTCGCGGAGCCCGCGGCGGGCGTGGTGGAGGTCCGGGCGCACCGCGGGCCGCGCGCCGACTGGTTCACCGCCGCGGCGCTCGACGCCTTCTTCTCTGTCGCCTGGCGCGCGGGATCGGAGAGCGACCGCGTCGGCGTGCGCCTCGACGTCGAGCACAGGCCGGCGCACGCCGCCGGCGTGGACCCGCACCGCGGTCCGCTGCTCGAACGGGCGGTCACGGCCGAGCTGCCCAGCGAGCCCATGGTCGCGGGCGCGGTGCAGGTGTCGCCAGACGGCCGCCCGACGGTCCTGCTCGCCGACCACCCGGTGACCGGCGGGTACCCGGTGATCGCGGTCGTGGCGGACGCGTCCCTCGACGCCTTCGCGCAGCTCCGCCCCGGGCAGCCGGTGTCGTTCCGGCACGCGTGAGACGCGCGCGGCCTCAGTCGCGCCGCGTCCCGGTCTGGAAGATGCTCCGCGCCGGCGTCGGCGACGGAACGCTCGTGGCGTCCGTCACGATCGGCGCGCCCGAGGCGAACGTCCGCAGCTCCTCGCCGGCGACCGCCTTCGCCGGGTGCGGCCCGCTCGCGAGCAGGCGCGGCAGCCAGTCCAGCGGGAGCGGAGAGTTCGACCCGACGAGCACGACGTTGCCGAAGCGGCGGCCCTTCAGCACCTGCGTCTCGGCGAGGGCGGCCACGTTCTCCACCACCGCGCCGAGCGTCGACACCTGGCTGCGGGCGAACGACAGCGGCGGTCCGTCGGCCACGTTGACCAGCACGATGCCGTCGGGCTTCAGCAGCGAGACCGCCGACCGGTAGAACTCCACGCTCGTCACGTGCGCGGGCGTGCGGGAGCCGCTGAAGATGTCCACCACGAGCAGGTCGACCGAGCCGCGCAGCCCGGCGGGCAGCTTGCCGACCACCTCCCGCGCGTCGCCGTGCCGGATGCGGATCTGCGCGTAGCGGGGGAGCGGCAGGTTCTCGCGCACCATGTCGACCAGCCGGCTCTCCAGCTCCACCACCTGCTGCCGCGACCCCGGCCGGGTGTAAGCGATGTAGCGCGGCAGGGTCAGCGCGCCCGCCCCGAGGTGCACGGCGGTGATGGGCTGCCCGGGCTCGCCGATGAGGTCGATCACGTTGCCCATCCGCTGCACGTACTCGAAGAACAGCTGCGAGGGGTCGTCCAGGTTCACGTGCGACTGCGGGGTGCCGTCCACCACGAGCTGGTAGGCGCCGGGCACGAACCGGTCGGGCTCGATGGTCGCCTGAAACCCGCTCTCGGAGAGCACGACGGAGGGGTTCTGCGATGGCGGGTTCTGCGGCACACCGGCAGCCTAGTCGCGCCTCCACCCGGACCGCCGTGGATCTCCACCCGGCCTCCACCCTGCGGTGGTGCCGCCGCGTCCCGCCCGCCGCGAGGCTGAGGACATGACCATTCAGACCATCGCCAACGCGGTCCTCATCCTGCTCGTGATCGGGTGGATCGGCGTGCGCCAGCTCAGCTGGCGCCCGGTCGCGCTCACCAAGATGTGGCGTTCGCCGCTGATCTTCGCGGTCGTCGGCGTGATCCTGCTCGCGCAGCAGGTCAAGCCGGCCGCGATCACCCCGCTCGATCTCGCGGTCGTCGCGGGCGAGCTCGTGATCTCGCTCGGCGTCGGCGCGTGGATGGGCGCCATCGCGCACTTCCGGCGGCTCCCGCAGCCGATCGCGACCGGCAAGGACGGCCGCGACATCGCCCTGTACGAGTCCCGGACCGGCGTCTGGGGCCTCGTCCTCTGGGTGGTCGTCATCGCCGTCCGCGTCGGGCTGGATCTGCTCGCCGCGCAGGCGGGATCCCACCTGGCGTCCGCGACGGGCATCATCCTGCTGGTCCTCGCGGCCAACCGCCTGGCCCGGACCGCGGTCTTCGCGGCACGACTCGATCGGCACGCGGCGCTCGCCGCATGATGGTGGGGTGAACCTCTCCGTCCGGCCCAGTCTGCTCTCCCTCGCGCTGTCGGTCGTCGGCGCGGTGGCTGTCGGCTACGGCCTCGTCACGTCCCACACCGCCGACCGCCCGGTGTGGGCGCTGGCGGTGGGGCTGGCGGCCACGGCCGTGTGGGTGGTGCGGAGCGTGCTCGCGCGGCTGGAGCTCCGGACCGCCGCTCTGGCCTGCTGCGTCGCCATGGTGCTGGCGGGATCGTTCGTCGCTGCCCCGACGAACGGTCTCGCCGTCGTGCCCGCGGCGGTCGGCGTCGTCGCCGTGCTGGGCGACCTCGCCTATCCGCTCTGGCTGGGCTTCGGCCTCTCCGCGGTCGGCCTCGCCCTGATCGCCGCCGGCGCGGTGCCCGCAGACACGAGCGTCCTCGCCGTGCTGGCCGAGATGGGCGGACTGGTGCTCGCCGTGTTCGCCGGGCTCAGCCGCCGCCAGTTCCGCCGGGCGGAGGAGCAGGCGGCGCTGCTGCGCGAGCGCGAGCTGACCCTGCGGGAAGAGGAGTCGCGCGTCGCGATCGCCCGTGACCTGCACGACGTGCTCGCCCACAGCCTGGGCGGCCTGGTGCTGCAACTGGACGCGGTGGACGCCCTGCTCGAGTCCGGCGACGTCGCCGCCGCGCGCACGAGAGCGCAGGACGCGCGGGCGCTCGCCGCCGACGGCCTCGCCGACGCGCGCCGTGCGGTGGCCGCGCTCCGAGAGCCGGCCGACCGGGGGAGCACGCCGGTGGCGCCCTCCGACCTGGAGGCGGACCTGCGCGAGCTGGTCGCCGCCCACCGCGCGCTGGGCGGGGAGGCCGAGCTGTCCGTCCACGGGCCGCCGTCGGTGCTCGACGCGGCGCAGGCGACCGCGGTGCGGCGTGCGCTGCAGGAGGCGCTCAGCAACGCGCGCAAACACGCGCCGGGCGCTCCGGTCTCCGCGCGGCTCGACTGGCAGACTGACCGGGTGCGGCTGACCGTGACCAACCCGATCGTCTCCGCGCACCCGGCGCTGGCCGCCTCCGGCGGAGGACACGGCCTGGACGGGATGCGCGAGCGATTCTCCGCGCTCGTCGCGGGCGGGACCGCGGCGGCGACGGTGTCCGACGGCCGCTTCACCGTGACGGCGGAGGCGGTGCTGCGATGAGCGGGGAGCGTCCCATCCGCGTCGCCGTCGCCGACGACCAGACGATCGTGCGCGACGGCCTGGTCACCCTGCTCGGCCTGCTGCCCGACATGGAGGTGGTGGGTCAGGCCGCCGACGGCGAGGAGGCCGTCGCGCTCGCCGTCACCGCCCGGCCGGACGTGCTGCTGATGGACCTCCGGATGCCCGTCCTCGACGGAGCCGCCGCCACCGCCCGGGTCGCCGCGGAGGCGCCGGGCACGGCCGTGCTCGTGCTCACCACGTACGCCGACGACGCGTCCATCGTCGGCGCGCTGCGCGCCGGAGCGCGCGGCTACCTCACCAAGGACGCCGGACGAACCGAGCTGGCCGCGGCCGTCCGCGCGGTCGCGAGCGGCCAGTCCACCTTCGCGCCGGAGGTCGGCGCCCGCCTCGTCGGCTCGCTCACGGCGACGGCGCCCGCCGGCCCCGACGCCGCGGGCGCGCTGGTCTCCCGCTTCCCGGCGCTGACCCGACGCGAGGCCGAGGTGCTCGCCCTCGTCGCCGACGGCCTCAGCAACGCCGAGATCGCCGGCACGCTGTTCGTGAGCGTCGCCACGGTGAAGACGCACATCAACGCGATCTTCGCCAAGCTCGCGGTGCGCGACCGGGCGCAGGCGATCGCGCTGGTGCGGGCGTGACGCGTCGGCTTCGGCTGCGCCGGTAGCGCAGGCGCGCCGCCGGGGGAAGGATGGACGCGTGAGCGACCCGAGCACCCCCTCCGCCGACCTCGTCCTGGTGACCGGCGGCTCCGGCTTCGTCGGCGCGCACTGCGTGATCGCGCTGCTGCAGGCCGGGTACCGGGTGCGCACGACGATCCGCACGCCTGCGCGCGCCGCCGACGTCCGCGCGCAGTTGACCGCGGGCGGCATCGACGACCCGGGGGACCGCCTGGAGTTCGCGGTCGCCGACCTGACCCGCGACGACGGCTGGGTCGAGGCGGTCGCGGGCGCCCGGTTCGTGCTGCACGTCGCCTCGCCGTTCCCGACCACGCAGCCGAAGGACCCGGACGACCTGATCGTCCCGGCGCGCGACGGCGCCCTGCGGGTGCTGCGGGCGGCGCGCGACGCCGGGGTGGAGCGCGTCGTGCTCACCTCGTCGTTCGCCGCGATCGGGTACGGGCATGCGCCGACCGAGCGCGCGTTCACCGAGGAGGACTGGACAGAGCTCGACAGCGGCCGGCCGGTCAGCGCCTACGCGCAGTCGAAGACGCTCGCCGAGCGCGCCGCGTGGGCCTTCGTCCACGACGAGGGCGGCGGCCTGCAGCTCGCGACGGTGAACCCGGTCGGCATCCTCGGGCCGGTGCTCGGGCCCGACGTCTCCAGTTCCGTCGAGCTGATCCGGCTGGTGAAGGAGGGTCGTCTCCCGCGCCTGCCGGACGTGCACTTCGGCGTCGTCGACGTGCGTGACGTCGCCGCACTGCACCTGCTGGCCATGACCCGGCCCGAGGCGGCCGGCCAGCGCTTCCTCGCCATCGCGGGCGACGTGATGAGCGCGCAGGAGGTCGCCCTCCTCATCCGCGGGCACCTGGGGGAGGCCGCCGGGCGCCGGGTGAGCACGAAGCTCATGCCGAAGTGGATGCTCACGGTCGCGGCGCCGTTCAGCCGCCGTGTCCGCGACTCCCTCCCCGACATCGGGACCGTCCGACGCGCCTCCGCCGAGAAGGCGCGGACGGTGCTCGGCTGGTCGCCCCGGACGCGCGAGGAGGCCGTGCTCGCGACCATCGACACGCTCCCGACTTACCGCTCGCACCGCTCCTGAAAGCCCGGAAAACCGGGGGAGAACCGCGGGAATAGGCGGCCCGCCGTCGCGTTATACACGAGGACGCGTCTCCGGTCAAGAAAAAGACTGGACACGGCGCGTCTATTTGACATATAGTTGTTCTTTGCGCTCCCAGTCAAACTTCTGCCTTCATATTGCGGTCGGCTCTGACTTCTCCTCGCGCGCCTGGGCCCGTCTCCTCGGGTCAGATACGGCGGCGCGACCCGGCTGGGAGTTCTCGTCCAGACAACTACACGACCGACAGTAACTGGCCCGACGGGGCCCCGGAGGTTATTTCCTTGGCTGCTGCGCGCAACGCAACCAACACCGACAAGACACCCAAGAACGGACGAGCCGCATCTCGTCTCTCGTTCGCCAAGATCACGGACACCCTCACCGTTCCCGATCTGCTCGCACTGCAGACCGAGAGCTTCGACTGGCTGGTCGGAAACGACGCGTGGAAGGCGCGCGTCGCCGAAGCCCAGGAGCAGGGTCGTCAGGATCTGCCCGCCAGCACGGGCCTCGAGGAGATCTTCGAGGAGATCTCTCCCATCGAGGACCTCGGCGAGACCATGCAGCTCTCCTTCACCAACCCGTTCCTCGAGGAGAAGAAGTACTCGATCGACGAGTGCAAGGAGAAGGGCAAGACCTACGCGGCCCCGCTCTACGTCGAGGCCGAGTTCATGAACCACCTCACCGGTGAGATCAAGACCCAGACGGTCTTCATGGGCGACTTCCCGCTCATGACCGAGAAGGGCACCTTCATCATCAACGGCACCGAGCGTGTCGTCGTGTCGCAGCTCGTCCGCTCGCCGGGCGTGTACTTCGAGGCCACCCCCGACAAGACCTCCGACAAGGACATCTTCTCGGCGCGCGTGATCCCGAGCCGCGGCGCCTGGCTCGAGTTCGAGATCGACAAGCGCGACCAGGTCGGCGTCCGCATCGACCGCAAGCGCAAGCAGTCGGTCACGGTGTTCCTGAAGGCCCTGGGCCTCACGAGCGAGGAGATCCTCTCCGAGTTCAAGGGCTACCAGTCCATCGAGCTGACCCTCGAGAAGGACGCCATCCTCACCAAGGAGGAGGCCCTCAAGGACATCTACCGCAAGCTGCGTCCGGGTGAGCAGGTCGCCGCCGAGGCCGCGCGTGCGCTGCTCGACAACTTCTACTTCAACCCGAAGCGCTACGACCTCGCCAAGGTCGGCCGCTACAAGATCAACCGCAAGCTGGGCCTCGACGCCCCGCTCACGGAGTCGGTGCTGACCGTCCAGGACATCATCGCCACGATCAAGTACCTGGTCGCCCTGCACGACGGCCAGACCACGATCAAGGGCATCCGCAACGGCGAGGAGACGGACATCCGTCTCGACATCGACGACATCGACCACTTCGGCAACCGTCGTATCCGCGCCGTCGGCGAGCTGATCCAGAACCAGGTCCGCACCGGTCTGTCCCGCATGGAGCGCGTCGTCCGCGAGCGCATGACCACGCAGGACATCGAGGCGATCACCCCGCAGACCCTGATCAACGTGCGACCGGTCGTCGCCGCGATCAAGGAGTTCTTCGGCACCTCGCAGCTGTCGCAGTTCATGGACCAGAACAACCCGCTCGCGGGTCTGACCCACAAGCGCCGCCTCTCCGCGCTCGGCCCCGGTGGCCTCAGCCGTGAGCGCGCAGGCGTCGAGGTCCGTGACGTCCACCCGTCGCACTACGGCCGCATGTGCCCGATCGAGACGCCGGAAGGCCCGAACATCGGTCTGATCGGCTCGCTCGCGTCCTTCGCGCGCATCAACTCCTTCGGCTTCATCGAGACGCCGTACCGCAAGGTCGTCGACGGCCGGGTCACCGACCAGATCGACTACCTGACCGCGTCGGAGGAGGACGACTTCGTCGTCGCGCAGGCCAACGCCCCGCTCGACGCGAACGGCCACTTCGTCGAGGAGCGCGTGCTCGCCCGTCAGAAGGGCGGCGAGGTCGACCTGATCCCCGCCGAGGAGATCGGCTACATGGACGTCTCCCCGCGCCAGATGGTGTCGGTCGGTACGTCGCTGATCCCGTTCCTCGAGCACGACGACGCCAACCGAGCCCTCATGGGTGCGAACATGCAGCGCCAGGCGGTGCCGCTGCTCCGCTCGGAGAGCCCGGTCGTCGGAACCGGTATGGAGGGCTACGCGGCCATCGACGCCGGTGACGTGGTCACCGCCGAGAAGTCCGGTGTGGTCACCGAGGTCTCGGCCGACGCGGTCACCGTGATGGCCGACGACGGCACGTACCAGACCTACTACCTGCGCAAGTTCGACCGCTCCAACCAGGGCACGTCGTACAACCACCGCGTGATCGTCGACGAGGGCGACCGGATCGAGGCGGGCGAGGTCGTCGCCGACGGCCCGGCCACCGAGAACGGCGAGCTCGCGCTCGGCAAGAACCTGCTGGTCGCGTTCATGCCGTGGGAGGGCCACAACTTCGAGGACGCGATCATCCTCAGCCAGAACCTGGTGAAGGACGACACCCTCTCCTCGATCCACATCGAGGAGTACGAGGTCGACGCCCGCGACACCAAGCTCGGCAAGGAGGAGATCACCCGCGACCTCCCCAACGTGAGCCCCGACCTGCTCGCCGACCTCGACGAGCGCGGCATCATCCGCATCGGCGCCGAGGTGCGCCCCGGCGACATCCTCGTCGGCAAGGTCACGCCGAAGGGCGAGACCGAGCTGTCGGCCGAGGAGCGCCTGCTCCGCGCGATCTTCAACGAGAAGAGCCGCGAGGTGCGCGACACCTCCCTCAAGGTCCCGCACGGCGAGGAGGGCACCATCATCGGTGTCAAGGTCTTCGACGCGCAGGACGGCGACGACGAGCTCGGCTCCGGCGTGAACCAGCGCGTGGTGGTCTACATCGCCCAGAAGCGCAAGATCACCGCGGGCGACAAGCTCGCCGGCCGTCACGGCAACAAGGGCGTCATCTCCAAGATCCTTCCGGTCGAGGACATGCCGTTCCTCGCCGACGGGACGCCGGTCGACGTCATCCTGAACCCGCTGGGCGTTCCCGGCCGCATGAACTTCGGCCAGGTGCTGGAGATCCACCTCGGCTGGATCGCCAAGAACGGCTGGGAGATCAAGGGCAAGCCGAAGTGGGCCGCGGAGCTCCCGGAGGCGGCGTACTCCGCCGCGCCGAACACCAAGGTCGCGACCCCGGTGTTCGACGGTGCGAAGGAGGAGGAGATCGCGGGTCTGCTCGACTCGACCCTCCCGACGCGCGACGGCGACCGCCTGATCGGCTCCTCCGGCAAGACGCAGCTGTTCGACGGCCGCTCCGGCGAGCCCTACCCGGACCCGGTGTCGGTCGGCTACATGTACATCCTGAAGCTGCACCACCTGGTCGACGACAAGATCCACGCGCGCTCGACCGGCCCGTACTCGATGATCACCCAGCAGCCGCTCGGTGGTAAGGCGCAGTTCGGTGGCCAGCGCTTCGGTGAGATGGAGGTGTGGGCCCTCGAGGCCTACGGTGCGGCGTACGCGCTGCAGGAGCTCCTGACCATCAAGTCGGATGACATCCTCGGCCGCGTCAAGGTCTACGAGGCCATCGTCAAGGGTGAGAACATCCAGGAGCCGGGCATCCCGGAGTCCTTCAAGGTGCTCATCAAGGAGATGCAGTCCCTCTGCCTGAACGTGGAGGTGCTCTCGGCCGACGGCCAGGCGGTCAGCCTGCGCGACTCGGACGACGAGGCCTTCCGCGCCGCGGAGGAGCTGGGCATCAACATCTCCTCCCGCTTCGAGTCCTCGTCGATCGACGAGATCTAAGCGGCAGCCAGACCAACTGACGAATCTTCCATAGGAGAGAAGGAACATTGCTCGACGCAACAACTTTTGACGAGCTGCGTATCGGCCTGGCCACCGCTGACGACATCCGTCGTTGGAGCTACGGCGAGGTCAAGAAGCCGGAGACCATCAACTACCGCACCCTGAAGCCGGAGAAGGACGGCCTCTTCGGCGAGCAGATCTTCGGACCGTCCCGCGACTGGGAGTGCTCGTGCGGCAAGTACAAGCGCGTCCGGTTCAAGGGCATCGTCTGCGAGCGCTGCGGCGTGGAGGTCACCAAGTCCTCCGTCCGTCGTGAGCGCATGGGCCACATCGAGCTCGCCGCCCCGGTGACGCACATCTGGTACTTCAAGGGTGTGCCCAGCCGTCTCGGCTACCTGCTCGACATGGCGCCGAAGGACCTCGAGAAGGTCATCTACTTCGCCGCCTACATGGTGATCGAGGTGGACGAGGAGGGTCGCCACGCCGACCTCCCCGGCCTCGAGAACGAGCTGCGCCTGGAGATCAAGACGCTGTTCGACCAGCGCGACGCCCGCGTCGCCGAGCGTCTGCAGCGCCTGGAGACCGACCTGGCGGCGCTCGAGGAGGAGGGCGCGAAGGCCGACCAGAAGCGTCGTGTCAAGGACACGGCGGAGAAGGAGATGGGCCAGATCCGCAAGTCCTTCGACGAGGACATCGCCCGCCTGGAGCGCGTGTGGGAGTCGTTCCGCACCCTCAAGGTCGGCGACCTCAAGCCGGAGGACGCGGACTTCAACGAGCTGCTCGACCGCTACGGCCTGTACTTCGAGGCCTACATGGGCGCCGAGGCGATCAAGCGTCGCCTGCAGTCGTTCGACCTGAACGCCGAGGCCGACCTGCTCCGCGAGCAGATCGCCACCGGCAAGGGCCAGAAGAAGATCCGCGCGATCAAGCGCCTGCGCGTGGTGTCGTCGTTCCTGGCGACCGGCAACTCGCCGGCCGCGATGGTCCTCGACGTGGTCCCGGTCATCCCGCCGGAGCTGCGCCCGATGGTCCAGCTCGACGGTGGCCGTTTCGCCACCTCCGACCTGAACGACCTGTACCGCCGCGTGATCAACCGCAACAACCGCCTCCGTCGTCTGCTCGACCTCGGCGCGCCCGAGATCATCGTGAACAACGAGAAGCGCATGCTGCAGGAGGCCGTCGACGCGCTGTTCGACAACGGTCGCCGCGGTCGTCCCGTGACGGGCACCGGCAACCGCGCCCTCAAGTCCCTCAGCGACATGCTGAAGGGCAAGCAGGGTCGTTTCCGCCAGAACCTGCTCGGAAAGCGCGTGGACTACTCGGGCCGTTCGGTCATCATCGTGGGTCCGCAGCTCAAGCTGCACCAGTGCGGTCTGCCCAAGCAGATGGCGCTGGAGCTGTTCAAGCCGTTCGTCATCAAGCGCCTGATCGACCTGAGCCACGCTCAGAACATCAAGGCCGCGAAGCGGATGGTGGAGCGTTCGCGCCCGCAGGTGTGGGACGTGCTCGAGGAGATCATCCGCGAGCGCCCCGTGCTGCTGAACCGTGCTCCTACCCTGCACCGTCTCGGCATCCAGGCGTTCGAGCCGCAGCTGGTCGAGGGCAAGGCCATCCAGCTCCACCCGCTCGTCTGCGCCGCGTTCAACGCGGACTTCGACGGCGACCAGATGGCGGTGCACCTGCCGCTGTCGGTGGAGGCCCAGGCCGAGGCCCGCATCCTGATGCTCGCCTCGAACAACATCCTGAAGCCGTCGGACGGCCGCCCGGTCACCCTGCCCTCGCAGGACATGATCATCGGTCTGCACCACCTCACCACCGTCCGCGAGGGCGCCGTGGGCGAGGGTCGCGCGTTCTCCTCGGTCTCCGAGGCGATCCTCGCGAAGGACCAGGGCACGCTGCACCTGAACGCCAAGGTCAAGATCCGTCTCGACAACTACGTCCCGTCCGACGTGACCGAGATCGGGACCGAGCCGACCACCGCGATCGTGGAGACCACGCTGGGTCGCGCCCTCTTCAACGAGGCGCTCCCCGCGGACTACCCGTACGTGGAGGCCGTCGCCGACAAGGGCACGATCTCGTCGATCGTGAACGCGCTGGCGGAGCGGTACCCGAAGGTGGAGGTCGCCGCGGCGCTCGACCGGATCAAGGACGCCGGCTTCTACTGGGGCACCCGTTCCGGTGTGACGGTGTCGCTGAGCGACATCCTGACGCCGCCGAACAAGGCCCAGATCGTGGCCGGCTACGAGAAGCGGGCCGCCAAGATCAACTCCGAGTTCGAGAAGGGTCTCACGACCGACCTCGAGCGTCGCCAGGAGCTGGTCAAGATCTGGACCGAGGCCACCAACGAGGTCGCCGAGGCCATGCGCGCCAACTTCCCGGCGGACAACACCATCAACCGCATGGTGACGTCCGGTGCTCGTGGTAACTGGCTGCAGGTCCGCAACATCGCCGGTATGCGCGGTCTGGTGAACAACCCGAAGGGTGAGATCATCCCCCGTCCGATCATCTCCTCGTACCGCGAGGGTCTGTCGGTGGCGGAGTACTTCATCGCGACGCACGGTGCCCGTAAGGGTCTGGCCGACACGGCCCTCCGTACGGCGGACTCGGGCTACCTGACCCGTCGTCTGGTGGACGTCTCGCAGGATGTCATCATCCGCGAGGACGACTGCGGCACGACCAAGGGTCTCGACCTGCCGATCGCCACGGTCGGTGCGGACGGCACCCTGACCCGCGACCCGAACGTCGAGAACTCGGTGTTCGCCCGCACCCTGGCCGCGGACGCGGTCGGGACGGACGGCACCGTGGTCGCGAAGGCGGGCGAGGACGTGGGCGACGTGCTCATCGACAAGCTGGTCGCCGCCGGCGTCACCGACATCAAGGTCCGCTCCGTGCTGACCTGTGAGTCGGCGGTCGGCGTCTGCGCCGCCTGCTACGGCCGTTCGCTCGCGACCGGCAAGCTGGTGGACATCGGCGAGGCGGTCGGCATCATCGCCGCCCAGTCGATCGGCGAGCCCGGAACGCAGCTCACCATGCGTACGTTCCACACCGGTGGTTCGGCCTCCGCGGACGACATCACCCAGGGTCTGCCGCGCGTCCAGGAGCTGTTCGAGGCCCGCACCCCGAAGGGTGCGTCCCCGATCGCCGAGGCCGCAGGCCGCATCGTCATCGAGGAGACGGACAAGTCCCGCAAGGTCATCCTGACCCCGGACAACGGCGACGAGCCGCACGTCTACCCGGTGCTGAAGCGCTCCACCCTCCTGGTGGAGGACGGGCAGCACGTCGAGCTCGGCCAGCAGCTGATCGTCGGAACGGTCGACCCGAAGGAGGTTCTGCGCGTCAAGGGTGTCCGCGAGGTGCAGAAGCACCTGGTGGGCGGCGTGCAGGGCGTCTACCGCTCGCAGGGTGTGCCGATCCACGACAAGCACATCGAGGTCATCGTCCGCCAGATGCTCCGCAAGGTCACCGTCGTCGACCACGGCGACACCGACCTGCTGCCGGGTGAGCTCGTCGACCGTTCGCGGTACAACGAGATCAACCGCGCCGCGCTGCAGGAGGGCAAGAAGACGGCGTCCGCCCGCCAGGAGGTCATGGGCATCACCAAGGCCTCGCTGGCGACCGAGTCGTGGCTGTCGGCCGCGTCCTTCCAGGAGACCACCCGCGTGCTGACGCAGGCGGCCATGGAGGGCAAGTCCGACCCGCTGATCGGTCTCAAGGAGAACGTCATCATCGGCAAGCTCATCCCGGCCGGTACGGGCCTGTCCCGCTACCGCAACGTGTCGGTCGAGGCGACGGAGGAGGCGAAGGCCGAGCGGTACCCCAACCGCATCTTCGCCGACGACTCCGCCTTCAACGAGAGCGACCTGAGCTTCGTCGACTTCGACAGCTTCAGCTCCGACGACTACACCCCCGGCACCTACAACTAAGCAGGTTCCGTACGACGGGCCCCCGGCGCACTGCGCCGGGGGCCTTCGTCGTTCCCGGGCAGCGCGCGTCGTGGGGGAGAATGGAACCATGTGGCGGCAGCTCCTCGAGTACACGGACACGGTCGGCCGGGCGATGGTCGGCTTCGCGGCCGTGCTGCTGGTCGTCGCCGTGGTGAGCTTCGTCGTCGGGATCGCCCAGGCGGCCACCGGACACGGCGCGGCGACGCTCCCGTACTGGCTGACGACGATGGCGTCGGCCGTGGTCGCCGGGTTGCTGGTGTTCCTGGCGAGCCGTCGCGGCAAGCTGCGCTGACGCGTTCTGCCGGGGCCGGCGGCGATGCCGGCATTATCGCGCGTCGGCACTCTGGCCCCCGTGTGATGCCTCCCGGACGATGGAGGCATGTCCCACGAGCGAGTGCCCCCCACCGGTGTGCCACCCTCTCGCGGGGCTGTCGGTGGTCCACGGCCGCTGCGTAGGGTGAGTTCGCCCTGCCGACCGGGGAGTCTCGCCTCCGACCGGACGGGCCTGCCGTTCGCCCGACCCCGTCGGCAGCCGTTTCCGTAGGAGGTCCCCGTGGCGTCCATGACCGAGATCCTCATCCTCCACGGCCACCTGCCGATCGAGTACCTCGACCGGGTGGCGACCGAGCCGACGGCGGACGAGGCCGTCGTGCGCGAGCTGATGGAGCGTGGCGCCATCACATCCTCGCAGCTGGCGCGCGCCCGCGCGGCGCAGGCCGGCATCCCGTTCGTCGAGCTGGCCGACTATCCGGTGGACCGGACGGCCGTGGCCGCCGTCCCCGGACCCCTCTGCCGCCGCCACACCGTCCTGCCGATCGGCGTGAGCGAGGGGATGATCGTGCTGGCGATGGCGGACCCGGGCAACGTCTTCGCGATCGACGACGTGCGGGCCGCGTCCCGGATGAACGTCGTGGCCGCGGTCGCCGAGATGTCGGACCTGCGCGCGGCGATCGACCGCTACATCCGCGCCGACGACGAACTCAGCGACCTGACCTCCACGCTGGAGGAGGAGACCGCGAGCGTCGAGGAGACCGCGGTCGCGGAGTCCTCCGACGACGACGCTCCGATCGTGCGGTTCGTGAACCTGCTGGTCAGCCAAGCGATCCAGGACCACGCGTCCGACATCCACATCGAGCCCGCCGAACACGACGTGCGGGTGCGCTACCGCATCGACGGCGTCCTGCACGCCATGCAGTCGGCGCCGAAGAGCATCCAGAACGGCGTCATCTCGCGGCTCAAGATCATGTCGGACATCGACATCGCGGAGCGAAGGAAACCGCAGGACGGCCGCATGTCGGTCGTCCACGGCGGTCGCCAGATCGACCTGCGCGTCGCGACGCTGCCGACGGTGTGGGGCGAGAAGGTCGTCATGCGTATCCTCGACAACACCAACACCGGGATGACGCTGGGCGACCTCAACCTGCTGGAACGCAATCTCGAGACCTACCGCGCCTCCTACTCGAAGCCGTACGGCATGATCCTCGTGACCGGCCCCACCGGCTCGGGCAAGTCGACCACCCTGTACACGACGCTGAACGCCGTGGCCCGGCCCGAGATCAACGTCATCACGGTCGAGGACCCTGTCGAGTACCGGATGCCCGGCATCAACCAGGTGCAGGTGAACCCGAAGGCCGGCCTGACGTTCGCCAGCGCACTCCGCAGCATCCTGCGCTCCGACCCGGATGTGGTGCTCCTGGGAGAGATCCGCGACCACGAGACCGCCCAGATCGCGATCGAGGCCTCCCTCACGGGCCACCTCGTGCTGTCGACGCTGCACACCAACGACGCGCCGAGCGCCGTGACCCGACTCACCGAGATGGACATCGAGCCGTTCCTGGTGGGATCCGCCCTGGACTGTGTGGTCGCCCAGCGCCTCGCCCGTCGGCTGTGCGAGCGGTGCAAACAGCCGGGCTCGTTCGCGGCAGACGACCTCCGGCGGCTCCGCTTCCCGGTCGCGGGCCCACTGCCGACGCTGTACGTGCCCGTCGGCTGCCCCGCCTGCTCGAACACCGGCTACCGGGGACGCATCGCGGTGCACGAGGTGATGGCGGTGACGGAGGAGATCGAGCGCCTCGCCGTCGAGCGCGCCTCGAGCGCCGAGATCGGCCGCGCCGCCCGGGAGCAAGGGATGCTGACGCTCCGCGAGGACGGCTGGGAGAAGGTCAAGCTCGGCCTGACGTCCGTGGAAGAGATCCTGAGAGTGGTCGCCTAGGAGGGCACATGACGAACGACGAGAGCTGGGGAGGCTTCCCGCCGCCGACGGTCAAACCGGTGTACGAGATCCCGGTGACGCCGCCGGGCGCGAGCGCGGCCGGATGGTCGCCGGGGCCGGGCGTGCCGCTCGGCGCGCCGCCGGTGTGGTCGGGGAGTGCTGCGGAGCCCGCGCCCGAAGCGCAGACGGCGAGGCCCCCCGTCCCCGCTCCCGCGTCCGACATCCCCGCGGCGGTCTGGGACCTCGCCGACCAGACAGCCACGCCACGACTGGTCCCCGGCGGACGCCGTGCCGCCCAACTGCAGGAGCAGGCGAACGGCGGGTCGGCGCCGACCCCGGTCCGCGTCTTCGACGAGGACACGTCGACACTGACCCCCGCCGAGCGTGACGCGCTCGAGCGCGCCGACCCTGAGCTGGTCTCGGCGCTGCGCGAGGTCGTGCTGCAGCGTGCCTCCGACCTTCACGTCACCGTCGGTGCGCCGCCCATGGTTCGCATCGACGGATCGCTCACCCCGGCGGTGGCGAGCGCGCCGTGGGGGACCGAGCGGACGCTGTCCGCCCTGATGAGTCTGCTGACCGAGCGGCAACAGGAGATGTTCCGGCGCGAGCTCGAGCTGGACTTCGCGTTCACGATCTCGGCCAACTCCCGATTTCGCGTCAACCTCTACCAGCAGCGGGGCTCCGTCGGCGCGGCCTTCCGCCTCATCCCGACGGAGATCAAGCAGCTCCGCGAGCTGGGAGTGCCGGAGCAGATCGGCCGCTTCGCCTCGCTCCCGCGCGGCCTGGTGCTCGTGACGGGCCCGACCGGCTCCGGCAAGTCCACGACCCTGGCCGCCCTCATCGACCTCGTGAACTCCACGCGCGCCGACCACATCGTGACGGTCGAGGATCCGATCGAGTTCATGCACACCCACAAGAGGTCCATCGTCAACCAGCGCGAGGTCGGCCACGACACCCACAGCTTCAACAACGCGCTCAAGCACGTGCTCCGTCAGGACCCGGACGTCATCCTGATCGGCGAGCTCCGGGACCTGGAGACGATCTCGGTCGCCCTCACCGCCGCGGAGACCGGTCACCTCGTCTTCGCGACGCTGCACACCCAGGACGCGCCCCAGACCATCGACCGCGTGATCGACGTCTTCCCGCCGCACCAACAGGGCCAGGTGCGGGCGCAGCTGGCCGGTACGCTGCAGGGCGTCGTCTGCCAGACCCTCGTCAAGCGGGCATCCGGCCGCGGTCGTGTCGTGGCGACCGAAGTGCTGATGATGACGCCCGCGATCGCGAACCTCATCCGCGAGGGCAAGACGTACCAGATCGCATCGGCGATGCAGGCGGGGCGCGGCGACGGCATGCACACGATGGACCAGCACCTTGCCGACCTCGTCGACAGCGGAGTCATCACGCGCACCGCGGCGCTGGAGAAGGCGCACGACCTGGAGAGCATCGGTCGGCTCATCCAGCGCGCCGACTCGTCCGCCTCCGCCCAAGCGTTCGCGGCGAGCGAGCCGAACTTCGGCGACGGCTTCTCCGGGCAGGTGCGCTGATGGCCGGCGCGGCAACGTTCGCCTACCGGGGGAGGAACGCCGACGGCAAGGTCGTGAAGGGCCGCATCGACGCGCCGGGAGAGTCCGCTGTCGCCGCACGCCTCCGGACGATGGGGGTCTCGCCCATCTCGATCCAGGAGGCGCCGGAGGCGACCGGCCTCAACCGGGAGATCTCGTTCGGCTTCGGCTCCGGGGTCAAGCTCAAGGACCTGGCAATCATGAGCCGACAGATGGCCACGATGATCGGCTCAGGCCTGTCGATCCTGCGGACGCTCAACATCGTCGCCGAGCAGACCGAGAACAAGAAGCTCGCCACCATCATGCGCCACGTGTGCGACGACGTGGAGTCCGGCATCGCGATCTCCGACGCCATGCGTAGACACGGGGCCGTCTTCCCCCCGCTCATGGTAAACATGGTCCGCGCCGGAGAGACGGGGGGCTTTCTCGACTCGTCTCTCGAGGCGGTCGCCGAGAACTTCGAGAAGGAGGTCAAGCTCCGCGGGACCATCAAGTCGGCTCTCACGTATCCGGTGATCGTGCTGTGCATGTCGATCGTGGCGGTGGTGGCGATGCTCCTCTTCATCGTCCCGGTGTTCGAGCACATGTTCGAGGGCCTCGGCGGCCAACTCCCGCTGCCCACGATGATCCTCGTCGAGCTCTCCCACGCGATGGTCTACATCGCACCCGTCCTGATCGTCCTGATCGTCGTCGGATCGGTCTGGTGGTCGCGCAACAAGAATTCCGAGCGCGTGCGCATGCGGGTGGACCCGGTCAAGCTGAGGATCCCGATCTTCGGCGCGCTCCTGAAGAAGATCGCCGTGGCCCGCTTCAGCCGGAACTTCGCCAACATGATCGCGGCGGGTGTGCCGATCCTCCAGGCGTTGAAGATCGTCGGAGAGACCTCCGGCAACTGGGTCATCGAGAACGCCCTGGTGAAGGTCGCGGACTCGGTCCGCCAGGGCGAGTCGATCGCGGGGCCGTTGTCCGACCAACCCGTGTTCCCGGCCATGGTGACCCAGATGATCGCGGTGGGCGAGGATTCCGGCTCACTGGAGACCATGCTGAACAAGATCGCCGACTTCTACGACCAGGAGGTCGCCTCAGCGACCGAGCAGCTCACCGCCATGATCGAGCCCCTGATGATCGCCTTCCTCGGCGTGATCATCGGCGGCATGGTGGTCGCGCTCTACCTCCCGATCTTCCAGATCTCGAGCATGGTGAAGTGACCGTTCACATGCGGCTGTCACTCGAATGGGGAGCCCCCGGACTGGGGTGGAATATCAATGTAATTGCCCCCATTTGTGGGATTCTGCCGTGAATTTGCCCGGAAATACCATCATCGAGCCGGACGGGACTCGCTCGATCGGCGCCTCGCAATCTCCCGACCGATTGGACACCGCAATGTACTTCCGCCTCATGGGCAAGCTCAACGCCCGCCGCAAGGGACTCCTCGAAGAGGGCGAGAAGGGCTTCACCCTGATCGAGCTCCTCGTCGTCGTGATCATCATCGGCATCCTGGCCGCGATCGCGATCCCCGTGTACATCGGACTGCAGAACAACGCCAAGGACTCCGCGGCGCAGTCCGACCTGAACAACGCGAAGACCGCCGTCGTCGCCTACTACACGCAGAACGCCACGGGCACGCCGACCATCTCGGCCAGCCAGAACGACCTCTCCTCGCTCGGCTACAACCAGAGCAAGGACGTCGGCCTGGTCGCCTTCTCCGGGACCGCGCCGGCGAAGGCGGGCGACAAGTTCTGCCTCACGGTGAAGAAGGTCAGCGACGCCACCCAGTCCTACTGGGTCACCGACTCGGGCAACGTCACCGATTCGAAGCCCGCCGGCTGCTAGGTCCCTGCAGCGCCACGCTCGGCGGGGCATCCCCGACGGATGCCCCGCCGAGCGCTGTTCCACCCCTGACTTCCATCCCGAACCCGACCCGAGGGAGGTGAAGACGTGATCGTTCTTCGTCGCCGACTGCGACTCGGCAGCGCGCCCGACGCCGGGTTGACGCTGATCGAGGTGCTCGTCGCCATGACCATCTTCGGGTTCGTCGCCTCCGGCATCGCCCTCGGACTGACGTCGAGCATGGCCGCAGCGGTCGACAACCAGAAGCGGATCACGGCAGCGAGTCTGGCGGCGGCGGAGATCGATCGCGTCCGCGCCATCGGCGACCCGTTCAAGGTGAACAGCGTCGATCCCGGCGTGACCGCAGGCCCCGACAACGCCTTCACGGTGACCACGGACGCCACCTGGAAGACCCCGAGCGGATCGGACTCGACCTGTGGGACGAGCGGCGGCCCCCTGCAGTTCAGGGTCGTGAAGGTCACCGTCTCCTGGTCCGGCGCGCGCACCGCGGTGACCTCCACCACCCTGATCGCGCCGAGCGGCCGCATCAACGACCCGTCGATGGGCACGATCCTCGTCGTGGTCAAGAACGCGTTCGGCCGCGGCGCCGGCGGCGTCGCCTTCACCGCGGGCTCCCTCGCCACCAGCCCCACCGATGCGGACGGCTGCGGCTATGTGCTGAAAGTGCCGCCGGGGACGTACACCGTGACTCTGAACCAGGCCGGGTACATCGACTACCAGCAGAAGGCGACACCGTCGAAGACCGCCGATGTGACGGCCGGAGCGTCGCAGGTCTACTCGTTCCAGTACGACAAGGCGGCCACGTTCACGCTGGCCTACGGGGCCGGATCGCCGAAGCTCCCCACGAACCTCGACACCACCTTCCTCAACGCCACCTACGGCGGAGCGTTCCCGCCCATGAAGGTGTCGACAGCGACGAAACAAGCCAGTCTGCATCCGTACAAGGACGGCTATCAGGCGGTCGCCGGCGCGTATGACGACAACACCTGCCCCGCCCCGAACCCGACGGAATGGGCGCCCGACACGCGCACGTCGCCCGCCAAGGTCGGAACGCTGCCCGCGTCCCAGAGCGCGGCGCCCGGCGGCTCCGCTTCCCTCACGGTCCCTATGGGCACCGCCACGGTCAGCCCGGGTTCCGGCCCGTACCTCTTCGCCGTCTCGCAGAATGCCACGCCCGTCCCGGGCGAGCCCGCCTGCGCGGCCGGCGCCATGAACTACACGTTCGGCAGCGTCATTCCGGCGTCGGGAGGGACAGGCGTCGCCATCGCCCTCCCCTACGGCACCTGGCAGCTGTACTCGGCCTCCAGCGCCACCGGCCCGCAGACCGCCCTCACCGGAGGTCGCGTCGCGATCACGAGCAACGGCAGCTACGTCTCCTCGTCCGGCCAGCTGACCCTGGACCCGAGGAGCTGAGTATGGCCGGGCGCCGCACACCTCACGCCGACGACGGGTACTCCCTCGTCGAGCTGGTGACCGCCATGGCGCTCCTCGGCCTCGTCCTGGCGATGGCGACGGCTCTGTTCATCAGCACCACCCGATCCACCGGCCTCGCGCAGGGGATGGACGCCAACACGCGCGTGGCCACGAACGCCATGGACGAGATCGGTCGCGTGCTGCGCGTCGGCACGACGGTGGCCGTGACGGGCTCGGCCACGCCGCGGTCGGCGTTCGTCTACGCCGACCGTGAGCAACTGGTCCTGTTCTCGAACGTCGACGTGGATCCATACGCCTCGGTCACGACCCTCCCACCGAAGCCGACCATGGTCCGCTTCCGACTCGACGGCGGTCGGCAGCTGTGGGAGGACCGCCTGGCGCCGACGGCGTCGGGCATCTACTGGGTCTTCCCGTCGGCGATGGGCACGGCCGACAGCAGCCGTTCCCTCGGAGGCACCGTGCTCGCCGCTCCCACCGGCCAGGACGCGTTCTTCACCTACCTCGACCAGAGCAACACCGTGCTGCCGGTTCCCGCGACCGGCGGTCTGAGCGCCACCCAGCTCGCTCAGGTGACGGCGGTCCGGGTGACGCTGAGGATCACCGCGACGAACTCCCGCGCGGGGAAGCCCGCCACGGTCGTGAACACGGTGCTCCTCCCCAACGTCACGGTCACGAAGGTGACCTCATGAGCGGATTGCGCGCGGCACGGCTCCGGCTGCACCAGAACCAGGACGGCATCGCCGTGATGGCGGTGGTGGGTCTCGCCGCGGTCATGCTGATCGTGCTGGCCACCGCTCTGACCTTCTCCGTCGGCGGCATGAGACGCGCCAGCAACGACGCGGACTGGAATGCCGCCCTCGCCGCCGCGTACGCCGGCGTCGACGAGTACGCCAGCCGTTTGGCCAATGACAGTACCTACACGAAGTACGGCAATCCGGCGTCCGCCTTCACACAGAAGACGGGCAGCAAGGACACGGTGACCATGCCGACCGCGTCACCGAACCCCGCGTTCGCGGTCGATTCCGGGGCAGGCTGGGCGAGTGTGCCTGGCACCGGCGGTGCCGCGGGCTTCAGGTACGAAGTGGACAACTCCCAGTACACCCGCAACGGGGTGATCCGAATTCGCTCGACCGGCAAAGTGGGGTCGCAGACCCGCTCGGTGATCGCGAACCTCAAGCAGCAGGGGTTCCTGCAGTTCCTCTACTTCACCAACTACGAGATCATCGACCCGGCCATCCAGATCCTTGCGCCAGGAGCCACCGCGTGCGTCCCGAGCTACGCGTTCAAGTCCGGCGGCACCATCACGCACAAGACGAACTGCCAAGAGATCGAGTTCGCCTCCAAGGACGTGATCAACGGGCCCCTGCATTCGAACGATGAGCTGCGCATCTGCGGAACGACGTTCAAAGGCGATGTCTCGACGAGCAGCTCCCTCAGCCCGAACTGGGTGAACACGTGCCCCACGGGCGCGCAGCCGTCGTGGTACGGAGGCGCGACGGGGCCGTCGCACAAGGACGCTCTCGACATCCCGCCGACGAACTTGGCGATGGCGAACGAAGCCCGCGTCGATCTGAGCGATGTCCCTCGGCCCGGGTGCCTGTACACGGGACCCACGTCGATCACCTTCACGAGCGACGGCAACATGCGCGTCGTCTCGCCGTGGACCAAGGTGACCCAGCCCTCCTTCACGGCGGGCATCGCTTCCAAGAACCCGGCCATGTGTGGAACGCCCGGCGTCGGCGCAGGCAACCTCGGCGACCCGAACGGCGCCGTGATCCCGGTGCTCGACAGCAATCTCATCTACGTCCAGAACGTGCCGGGCGCACCGTCCGGCGGCGCGACCGCCGATCCGAACTACAGCCTGAACCCGCCCGCCGGCGTCACCTGCACCAATGTCGGCGCCAAGAACGAGGGCTGGGTTTTCGGCGCGACGCAGTATCCGGCCGCCAACGAGACCACTCCGCCGACCGCGAAGGCGACCGCGCCGGCCTACGGATGCCGCAATGGCGACGTGTATGTGAAGGGCGTCATGAAGGGCGCTCTGACCGTCGCGAGCCAGAACTACATCTACGTGACCGGCAGCATCACCTACACCGACCGCGCCGCCGACATCCTCGGCCTCGTGGGGCAGAACGCCGTCTGGCTGCTGAACCAGATGTCCTGCACGACGAGCTCGCGTTCGGCGTGCACCCCCCTGGTCGCCAACGCCGACATCGAGATCGACGCCGCGATCCTCTGCGTCCAGCACACCTTCATGGTCCAGAACTACGAGGCGGCGGGCAAGCGCGGCACGCTCACGGTGTTCGGGGCGATCGCCCAGTACTTCCGCGGCCCGGTGGCGCAGGGCGACGGCTCGGGCGGAACGTCCTCCGGCTACGTCAAGAGCTACTGGTACGACTCTCGTCTCCGGGCAGCCGCTCCGCCGAAGTTCCTCGCTCCGACGTCGACGACGTACGGCGTGACGCAGTATTCGGACGTTCCTCCGGCATTCGCGGCAGACGGGAGTCAGCGATGAGCCATGTCGGTGTCGTGATCGTCACCTGGACGGTCGTGCTCGGGATCTTCGGCGTCCTCATCGGATCGTTCGTCAACGTCGTGGTCTACCGCGTGCCTGCCGGGATCTCTGTGGTGCGCCCGCGGAGTTCCTGCCCCCGATGCGGTACCCCGATCAGGTCGTTCGACAACATCCCGGTTCTCTCCTGGCTGCTTCTGGGCGGCCGGTGCCGAGACTGTCGCGAGCCGATCGCCGTCCGTTACCCGCTCGTGGAAGCGGCTGTCGGCGTGGCGTTCGGGCTGGTCGCCGTGTGGCGCTGGCCGGACGTCGTCGCCGGCTACCGCGCGGGGGCGCTGCCGCTTGCCGGGCAGCTCATCATCCTGGTCGCATTCCTCTATTTCGCGGCGGTGTCCGCCGCTCTGGCTCTGATCGATCTCGAGACGCGAACGCTGCCGAACGCGATCGTGCTTCCCGCCTACGCGGTCACCGCGCTGCTGCTCGCGACCGGGGGTCTTCTCTGCGGGAGGCCGGACGCGGTGCTCAGCGCCGCCATCGGGGGCCTCGGGACTTTTCTCCTCTACCTGGTGCTCGCCCTCGCGGTGCCGGGTGGGATGGGATTCGGCGATGTCAAGCTCGCGGGGGTCGTGGGCCTGTTCCTCGGCTTCCTGGGGTGGGTCCCGCTCTTCGTTGGCGTCTTCGCCGCCTTCGTGCTCGGCGGCGTCTTCGGGGTGGTCCTGATGACGTTCCGCCGGGCGGGACGTCGGAGCGCCATCCCGTTCGGCCCGTGGATGCTGGCCGGCGCCTGGGTGGGCGCCGTGGCCGGGCCGTCCATCGGCTCCGCATATCTAGCGCTTCTCGGCGTGAGCTGAAGGAAGAGGAACTCATGACAGACAGCATCGTCGGCGTCGACATCGGCAGCGCGTCCATCCGCGCCGTGGAGGTGGGGGGACTGAGAAAGGGGAGGCCCATCCTCCTGCGTTACCACGAGCTTCCCCTGCCCGAGGGCTCTGCGAGCCGAGGCGAGGTGCTCGAACCGAACACGGTCGCCGGACTGCTCAAGCAGTTGTGGTCGCGAGCGGGATTCGGGACCAAGGATGTGGTGCTCGGGATGGGCAATCAGCGCGTGCTCGCCCGCGACCTCACGGTTCCCCGGATGTCGCAGACCCGGATCCGGGAGTCCCTGCCCTTCCAGGTGCAGGAAATGCTGCCGGTCCCCGTCGCGGAAGCGCTCCTGGACTTCTACCCCGTCTCCGAAGGTCAGAGCGAGACAGGGCCGGTGGTCAACGGCCTGCTCGTCGCGGCGGTGAAAGAGGCGGTCCTCGGCAACGTCAAGGCCCTCACCCTGGCGGGCCTCAACCCGGTCGACGTGGATCTGATCCCCTTCGCCGTCTGCCGTGCCGTGGTGAACAGGCCGGCCGTCTCCGGCACGGTCGCCCTCGTCGAGGTCGGCGCCGCCACGACGAGCGTGGTCATCGCGAGCGACGGCGTCCCCCAGTTCGTGCGCATCATCCCGACCGGCGGGGGCGACACGACAGCGGCGCTCGCCGCCGGTCTCGACATCGATGCCTCGCAAGCGGAGACGGTGAAGAGGTCGTTGGGTCTCGCCTCCGCCGTCTCGTCGGAACAGGAACAGAAGGCGGTGGAGATCATCTATCACGTCGTCGGCGAGCTCCTGGGGAGCATCCGGAACACCATCAATTACTTCGTGAACACCCGGCCCGGCGCCGTCGTCGACCGGATCGTCGTGAGCGGGGGAGGCAGCCAGCTGATCGGTCTCCCGGAGGCGCTGTCGGAGATGACGCGGATGCCCGTCGTCCCCGCCGACCCGTTCACGGCGATCGGGCTTTCGCGGCGTCTCGACGCCTCCGATCTCCGCGTGCGGCGCTCGGCGCTCACGGTCTCTCTCGGACTGGCTCTGGGGAGGGCGGCATGAACATCGGCAAAGGCTCGCGCAGCGACGACCTGGTGATCGGAGGGGTTCCCCGCGCCGATCTGCTTCCGCCCGAGGTGCGCGCACGTCGGAAGGCGCTGGCTCTTCGCCGCTCTCTGCTGCTGGGCGTCGTCGGGGTCGCCGCCGTCGTCGCGCTCGGCGTCGCCGGATCCTTCGCGTACGACCTGCAGGCGAACGCGGCACTTGCGATGGAGCAGACCAGGACCACAGACCTCCTCAAGCAGCAAGCGAAGTACTCGGACGTCCGCGCCATGAAGGAGGACATCAAGCTCCTCCAGGCGGCGCAGGAGGTGGGCGCGTCCACCGAGATCCAATGGAAGGCATACCTGGACAAGGTGCAGGCGACGCTGCCCGGCGGCGTGCTGGTCCAGACGGTGCAGATCGACTCCGCTTCGCCTATGGCGCCGTTCCTGCAGGGAACGACCCCCTTCGAGGGCCCGCGCGTGGCGACGATCACGTTCACCGCGACGACCGATTCGTTCCCGTCGACGTCCCAATGGCTGACCGCGCTGGAGGGCCTGCCCGGCTATGTGGACGCCACGCCCAACAGCGTCAGCCGGGACGACGGCAGCGGCACATACACGGTGTCCATCACGATGCACGTCAACGCCGACGTGTACGACGGGCGGTTCGCCACGAAGAAAGGGAAGTGACATGGACGCCAACCGCATCTGGTCCATCGGGGCGGTCGTCGCGATGATCGCGATCCTCGTGGGCGGCTGGTTTCTCGGTATCCAGCCGCAGCTGGACGCCGCGGCCTCCGCTCAGGCACAGCGTGCGGGCATCCAGCAGCTCAACGCGGCGAACGAGGCGGCCCTCCGGGCACTTCAGGCGGACGACGCGAAGAAGAACGAGCTGTCGGACCAGTTCGTCCAGTTGTCCGCGTCCGTTCCCGCGCTCCCGCAGTTCCCGATCTTCCTCGACGAAGTGAACGAGATCGCGACCAGCAACCACGTCGTCGTCTCGAACGCGACGACGTCGTCCAATCTGGCCTACCAGCCGGTTGCGCCCGCGACGCCGCAGCCGGCGGCCGGGTCCTCCGGCGCCTCCCCGGCGCCGACCTCGAGCCCGACCCCGTCGCCGTCGGCGACCGCCGCGCCGAGCGTGACCGCGGCTGCGCCGGTCGCGACCAATCCGCTCATCACCTCGAAGAACTTCTACGCCGTGCCGGTCAGTTTCACCCTGACCGGCGACACCGGCTCGATCCTGAATGTCGTGGAGGGCGTTCAGAAGGGCAAGCGCCTCTTTCTGATCAACGGCCTGACCACGTCCGTGGCGCCGCCGGGATCGACTGTCCCCGGCGTTCAGGCCCAGGTCTCCGGATTCATCTACGTCGTGAGGCCGGATCGTTCGGTGCAAGGAGCGGGGTAGCGGTACGCCTCCCTGGACACCGCCCCTCCCGTTGCTACAGTGGGCGACGACGGGACCCGCCGGGTCCATGGAGGTGCCACTGATGAGCGACACGCCGGAGTCCGCGCCCAAGCGGTCGACCTACGAGCCCGGACCGGAGACGGAGCAGCCTGCCGCCGAGCAGGTCGCGCCCGCGACCGCGCCGGCCGAGTCGGCGGCTGCCGAGCCGAGCACGGACACGGGTGCGCAGACCGTGGAGCCGCCGTCGGACCCCGTCTCCGCGCGCGGTCACGTGAACCGGCCCGCCGAGGACGCGGAGCCCCAAGCGGCGGCCGCGCCCGCGGCGCCCGCCGAGCCGCCGCGGCCGGCGGCGATCGCCGAGCCGGAGCCCGTGACGGCCACCGACGACGAGGTCGCCGCCGCGATCGCCCGCAACAGCCCGCAGCCGGGCGCCACCGCCGCCGGCGACGCGACCGTCGACACCGCCTCCCCGGCCGAGTCGGCCACGCCGGTGATCGTCGCCGCCGAGGCCGCGAACGTGCGCCAGGCCGAGCCCGCCACCACCGCGTACGGCGCCGCTCCCGC
>QKXI01000022.1 GCA_003367665.1 Leifsonia sp. ku-ls
GGCCACGTCGCCGCGCCACGGCGACCACGCCGGCGCCGCACAGCGCCACGGCGGTGGGAGCACCGGCTCCCACGCCGCGCGCGCCACGGACGCGTCGACGCGCCGCGGACGCGGCTCCCGCCGCGCGCAGGGCTAAGGGCTGCGGATCGCGCCGCGGGTGGCTTGCCTCGCTCGCGGCGCCGTCGCGGCTGGTGCCCCGCGGTCGCTCGGCCGCCCGCGCCGGCGCCACAGCGCCACCGACCACGCGTGTCCCTCACAGACGCGCGCAGGGCTGACCCCTCCCGAACGCACCCGTGGCGGCTGTTTCCCCGAACAGTCGCCACGACGCGTATCCGGGTCGGTCAGGCGGGGAGGGCGAGCCGCTCGATGCCCGCGGTGACGCCGTCCACCAGGACCGCGTAGCTGCGGTCGAGGTCGTCGGGGAGGCCGAAGCCGCCGCCCAGCTCGAGCGTGACGAAGCCGTGGACGGCGCTGCGCAGCATCCTGATCGCGTCCACCAGTTCGTCGTCGGGCAGGCCGAAGCCGCGAAGCACCCCGCCGAGCACCGCGAGCGTCTCGTCGGCGCGGGCCACCAGCTCGGCGTCCGCCGGGTCCGAGCCGTGCGGCGCCACCTGGGTGGCGGCGTAGCGTCCCGGGTGCCGGCGGGCGAAGTCGCGGATGGCGTTCGCCGCCGCCCGGACCGCCTCCGGCCCTGCGCGGCCGATGGTGGCCGCGGCGAGCACGCGCGTGAGTTCGGCGATGGACTCGGTCGCCACCAGGCGGCGCAGGTCGTCGAGCGAGGCGACGTGCTTGTACAGGCTCGGCACGGCGACCCCCGCGCGCGACGCGACGGCGGCGAGGGTGAGCCGGTCGAAGCCGGCCGTCCCGCCCTCGTCCACCAGGTCGATCGCCACCGCGGTCACCGCCGCGCGCGTGAGCCCGGCCCTAGGCACGGGCAGCCCACGCCGAACCGTCCGCCGTGCGGAGCGGCGCGAGGAAGTCGAGCGTGCCCGGCAGCGTGACGTCGGGACGCTGCGCGTGCGGGTAGTGGGCCGCCTCAGGAACCCGCACGACCCGGAGGCGCTGCGACTCCATCCACGCCGCCTCGGCGTCGACGTCGCGGAAGTCGGGGTCGAGGTCGCCGAGGAAGGCGAGCATCGGCGCCACGACCTCGGGCACCCGCGGTTCGACGACCGAGTGCGTGAGCTGCAGCGTCAGGCGGCGGAAGGCGGCGAGGCGGCCGGGCTCCTGGAGCGACGAGCGAAGGGCGGCGACGTGCTCGTCGAGCCACGGCGCCGTCCGGCCGCGGTTGAGGGTCTTGCGGTAGTAGCCCGCCCACACCGCGGCGCCCCACGGCCGGACGAACATCGCCCGGTACGAGAGGTGGATGAGCCCGGTGGCCGCCCGTCCCATCGCGGGATCGCGGAGCAGCGGGCCGTAGAACACCAGACCGGCGACCAGGTCGGGCCGCTCGGCCGCCGCCCAGGCCGCCGCAGCGGCGCCCATCGAGTTGCCGAGGACGACGGCCGGTCCGCCGAGCTCCTCCACCAGCGCGATGACGTCGCGCGCGGTGGCGACGTCGCCGAACTCGCGGAAGGTCGTGTCGGAGTCGCCGTGCGCGCGTAGATCGCTGACCGCGACGCGGTAGCCCGCCGCGACGAGGGCCGGGACGAGCTCGCGGTAGCTGGAGCGGAGGTCGCCCATGCCGGGGACCGCCACGACGAGGGGACCCTGCCCCTCGACGGTGTAGCTGATGCGCCCCTCGGGGCGCTGCAGGTAACGCACCTGCGACTCGACTGAAGTGGTCATAGCCCTAAAGCTAATGCCATTAGCCAAACGAGTCAAGAAGAAATTCGGGGCGAACCGCCGGGGTCAGGCGATCCGGCCGAGCGACGCCATCGCCGCCTTCACGAGGGCGCCCCGTCCGCCCTCCAGCTCCTCCGTCACGGTGAGCGAGGTCGCCTCCTCCGGCGTCATCCAGGTGAGCTCCAGCGCGTCCTGCCGGGGGTCGCAGGTGCCCGTCACCGGGACGACATAGGCCAGCGAGACGGCGTGCTGCCGCTCGTCGGTGTACGGGGAGACGCCCGGCATCGGGAAGTACTCGGCCACCTGGAACGGCACCGGGCTCGCCGGCAGCTGCGGGAACGCCATCGGCCCGAGGTCTTTCTCGAGGTGACGGAAGAGCGCCTCGCGCAGGGTCTCGCCGTACATCACGCGGCCGGAGACGAGCGTTCGGGTGATCTCGCCGACCGCGTTGGCGCGCAGCAGAATGCCCACCTCCGTGACCTGCCCGAGCCCGTCGACCCGCACCGGGACGGCCTCGACGTAGAGCAGGGGAAGCCGCCGCCGGATCTGCTCCAGCTCGATGTCGGACAGCCAGGCCGGGCCCGGCTGCGGGCCGTCGCCGGGCAGCGGATCGGGCGTGGGGTCCGGATCGGGGGTGCGAACGCTCATGGATGAATCCTACGGAAGGGCCGTCCATCCACCTACGAGGGACAGAACGACCTGTGGATGGGCGGCACTCCGACGGGGGCTGTGGACGGAAGACGCGTGGAGGACAGAATGGAGGGTGCCGTTTCCCGCTCCCGACCTCCGCATCGACCGCGACGCCGTGCTCTGGTCCGCGTCGGAGCGCGACCGCGCCGACCGCCCGCTCCTGGTGCTGCTCCACGGGTACGCCTCCGACGAGGCCGACCTGTTCGGCATCGCCGCGTACCTGCCGCTGGAGCCGGTGATCGCGTCCCTGCGCGCGCCCATCCCGGAGGGCGCCGGCTTCGCGTGGTTCTCGCGCTTCACCAACCTGCCGGGCGATCCGCTCGCCGGCAACGCCGACGCCGCCACCCGCGCGGTGCTCGACTGGCTGGACGAGCAGCCGCGCGTGCCGACCGGACTGCTCGGCTTCTCCCAGGGCGGCGCCATGGCGCTGCAGCTGCTCCGGCACGCACCCGACCGCTTCGACTATGCGGTGCAGCTCTCCGGCTTCGTCGTGCAGGGAGCGCAGCCCGGGGACGCGGCGCTGGCGGAGGCGCAGGTCCCGGTGTTCTGGGGCCGCGGCACGCTCGACGACACCATCCCGGCCGCGTCGCTCGACCGGACCACCGCGTGGCTGCCGCAGCACTCGTCTCTCGACGCGCGCATCTACGAGGGGATGGGGCACGCCATCTCGCCGCTGGAGCTCGGCGACATCTCGACGTTCATCCGCAGCAACCTGCGTCGCTGAGGGTTCTCCACAGGTCGTGCGACCGACCCTGACACTGTCGGTGGTCGGGTGCAGGATGGGGGGATGAGCGACGTGCTCGATCGATTCTCCCCCGCGACCCGCGAGTGGTTCCGCGGGGCGTTCGCGGCGCCCACGGCCGCACAGCAGGGCGCGTGGGAGGCGATCTCGCACGGCAAGCACGCGCTGGTGATCGCGCCGACGGGGTCGGGCAAGACGCTCGCGTCGTTCCTCTGGGCGATCGACCGCCTCGCCACCGATCCGCGGCCGGCCGAGGCCAAGCCGGCCACGCGCGTGCTCTACATCTCTCCGCTCAAGGCCCTCGGCGTCGACGTGGAGCGCAACCTCCGTGCTCCGCTCGTCGGCGTGACGCAGACGGCGAAGCGGCTGGGATCCGAGCCGCCGCACGTCAGCGTCGGGGTCCGCTCCGGCGACACTCCCGCCTCCGACCGGCGCGCGCTGCTGAGCACTCCGCCCGACATCCTGATCACGACGCCGGAGTCGCTCTTCCTCATGCTCACCTCGCAGGCGCGCGAGACGCTCACCGGGGTCGAGACGGT
This sequence comes from Leifsonia sp. ku-ls, assembly GCA_003367665.1. Classification (GTDB taxonomy): domain Bacteria; phylum Actinomycetota; class Actinomycetes; order Actinomycetales; family Microbacteriaceae; genus Leifsonia. The sequence goes on from QKXI01000022.1 coordinate 3,757, forward strand.
CATCGTCGACGAGGTGCACGCCGTGGCCTCGACCAAGCGCGGGGCCCACCTCGCGCTGTCGCTCGAACGCCTCGACGCGCTGCTCGAGCGCCCGGCGCAGCGCATCGGCCTGTCGGCGACCGTCCGCCCGCCCGAAGAGGTCGCGCGGTTCCTGGCCGGCAACGCGCCGGTGGAGGTCGTGGCCCCGCCGGCGGGCAAACGCTTCGACCTGCGCGTCGTGGTGCCGGTGGAAGACATGAGCGAGCTCGGCACGTCGACCTACGCGAGTGAGAACCCGGGCGACGGCTCCCCGCCGCAGGCCGGCTCCATCTGGCCGCACGTGGAGGAGGCGATCGTCGACCGGGTACTGGAGAACCGCTCGACCATCGTCTTCGCGAACTCCCGGCGCCTGGCCGAGCGGCTCACCGCGCGGCTCAACGAGATCTACGAGGAGCGCGTGCTGGGCGGCGCCGTCGATCCGGCGGCCCCGCGGCGGGCCCCGGCGGAGCTGATGGGCGGCGCCGGCCAGACCCGCGGGTCGCAGGCGGTGACCGACGCCGAGACGCTCGTGCTCGCCAGGGCGCACCACGGCTCCGTGAGCAAGGAGCAGCGGGCCCTGATCGAAGACGACCTCAAGTCGGGCCGGCTCCGCTGCGTCGTCGCGACGTCGAGCCTCGAGCTCGGCATCGACATGGGCGCCGTCGACCTCGTGGTGCAGGTCGAGGCGCCGCCGTCGGTGGCAAGTGGGCTGCAGCGCGTCGGCCGCGCGGGCCACCAGGTGGGCGAGATCTCGCGCGGCGTGGTCTTTCCGAAGCACCGGGCCGACCTCATCCACTCGGCGGTCGCGACCGAGCGGATGACGGCCGGCCTGATCGAGTCGTTGCGCGTGCCGGCCAACCCGCTCGACATCCTGGCGCAGCAGACGGTGGCGGCCGCCGCACTGGAGCCGATCGACGCCGACGACTGGTTCGACACGGTCCGGCGCAGCGCGCCGTTCTCCACCCTGCCGCGGAGCGCCTACGACGCCACCCTCGACCTGCTCGCCGGCCGCTATCCGTCCGACGAGTTCGCCGAGCTGCGTCCGCGCATCGTCTGGGACCGCGACACCGGCGTCATCACCGGGCGTCCCGGCGCCCAGCGGCTCGCGGTCACGAGCGGGGGCACCATCCCGGATCGGGGCCTGTTCGGCGTCTACATGGTCGGAGAGAAGGCCAGCCGGGTCGGCGAACTCGACGAGGAGATGGTCTACGAGTCGCGTGTCGGCGACGTCTTCGCGCTCGGCTCGACCAGCTGGCGCATCCAGGAGATCACGCACGACCGGGTGCTCGTCACGCCCGCGTTCGGCGAGCCCGGCCGGCTGCCGTTCTGGAAGGGCGACGGCATCGGGCGCCCGGTCGAGCTGGGCCGCGCGGTCGGCGCCTTCACGCGCGAGTTGAGCAGCGCCTCCCCCGCCGACGCCGAGCTCCGCTGTGTGGAGGCCGGGCTCGATGCCTGGGCGACCAGCAATCTGCTCGCCTTCCTGCGCGAGCAGAAGGAGGCGACGGGCCACGTGCCGACCGACAAGACCCTCGTCGTCGAGCGGTTCCGCGACGAGCTGGGCGACTGGCGGGTCGTGTTGCATTCCCCGTTCGGCATGCAGGTGCACTCGCCGTGGGCGCTGGCCGTGCAGGCGCGCGTGCGCGAGCGCTACGGCATCGACGCCGGCGCGATGGCCGCGGATGACGGGATCGTGGTGCGCATCCCCGACACCGAGGCGCAGCCGCCGGGAGGCGAGCTGTTCGTGTTCGAGCCGGCGGAGCTCGACGAGCTGGTCACGTCCGAGGTGGGCGGGTCGGCGCTGTTCGCGTCGCGATTCCGCGAGTCGGCGGCGCGGGCGCTGCTGCTGCCAAAGTACAACCCGGGCAAGCGTTCGCCGCTCTGGCAGCAACGGCAGAAGGCCGCGCAGCTGCTCGACGTCGCCCGCAAGTATCCGAGCTTCCCGATCATCCTGGAGACCATCCGCGAGGTCCTGCAAGACGTGTACGACCTCGGCGCGCTGACCGAGATCGCGAAGCAGATCGAGCAGCGCGGCATCCGCCTCGTCGAGGCCGCGACCGAGACCGCCTCGCCGTTCGCGCGCTCGCTGCTGTTCGGATATGTCGCCGCGTTCATGTATGAGGGCGACAGCCCCCTCGCCGAGCGCCGGGCCGCCGCGCTCTCGCTCGACGCCGGACTCCTCGCCGAGCTGCTCGGCCGCGCCGAGCTCCGCGAACTGCTCGACCCCGCGGTCATCGAACGCGTCGAGCTCCAGCTGCAGCGACTGGCCCCCGAGCGTCGCGTGCGCGGCGTGGAGGGCGTGGCCGACCTGCTGCGCCTGCTCGGGCCGCTCTCGGTCGACGAGGTGGCGGAGCGGTTGGAGGCGGAAGGACGGCCGGGCGAGGGGGCCTCGGCGGAAGGTGCGAGGGCGGCGGCCGACACGGCGGCAAGCGATGGGGCAGGGACAGCCGACGGCAAGGGGACGCCCGAGGCAGAAACAGCCGACGCCGGGGCGACGCGCGAGGCGATAACAGCCGACACCGGGGCGACGCGCGAGGCGACAACAGCCGACACCGGGGCGACGCGCGAGGCGGCGGCGAGCGACGACGACCTCTCTGGAGCGCCGCACGCCGACCGCGCCACCGCGGCTGCCCACCTCACCACGCTGGTCGACACGCGGCGCGCGCTCGCGGTGACGATCGCGGGCGTGGAGCGGTTCGCCGCGATCGAGGACGCCAGCCGGCTGCGTGACGCGCTGGGCGTGCCGCTGCCGATCGGGGTGCCCGTCGCGTTCATCGAGCCGGTCGACGACCCGCTCGGGGACCTGGTGAGCCGGTTCGCCCGCACGCACGGACCGTTCGAGACGGCCGACGTCGCCGGGCGGTTCGGGCTCGGGCCGGCGATCGTCCACGACGCGCTGCGCCGGCTGGCGCGGGACGGGCGCGTGGTGGAGGGCGAATTCCGTCCGCACGCGCACGGCAGCGAGTGGAGCGACGCCGAGGTGCTCCGCCGGTTGCGGCGGATGTCGCTCGCGGCGCTCCGCCACGAGGTCGAGCCCGTCGACACGACCACGTTCGGGCGCTTCCTCCCGGAGTGGCAGCATGTCGGCTCGACGCTGCGCGGGGTGGACGCGGTCGCCTCGGTGATCGAGCAGCTGGCCGGGGCGCGCATCCCGGCGTCCGCGTGGGAGTCCCTCGTGCTGCCGAGCCGGGTCGCCGACTACAGCCCGGCCATGCTCGACGAGCTGACGGCGACCGGCGAGGTGATCTGGGCCGGCGACGGCAGCCTGCCCGGCGACGACGGCTGGATCAGCCTGCACCTGGCCGACAGCGCCCCGCTGACCCTCGCGCCGCCGTCCGACCACGAGCCCGACGAGCTGCAGCGCGGCATCCTGGAGGCGCTCGGCCGCGGCGGCGGCTACTTCTTCCGCCAGCTCTCCGACACGCTCGGCGCCGAGCGCGGCTCCGCGATCGACGACGCCGAGCTCGTGACGGCGCTGTGGGACCTGGTCTGGGCCGGACGCGTGACTAACGACACCCTCGCGCCGTTGCGGACGCTCACCGCCGGCGGTTCCGGAGCCCACAAGCGACCGCGCCAGCCGACGAGAGCGAGGATGTACCGGGGACGCGTCGCCACCCGCTCGGCCATGGTCACCCGGATGGGACCGCCGACCGTCGCGGGCCGATGGTCGCTGCTCCCCGAGCGCGATCTCGACTCGACCGTCCGGGCGCACGGGCAGGCCGAGACGCTGCTCGACCGCTACGGCGTCGTCACGCGCGGCTCCGTCATGAACGAGGGAACGCCGGGCGGCTTCGCGCTGGCCTACAAGGTGCTGAGCGGGTTCGAGGAGACCGGCCGGGCACGCCGCGGCTACTTCATCGAGACGCTCGGCGCCGCCCAGTTCGCGAGCGGTGCGACGGTCGACCGTCTCCGGTCGTACGCGCGCGACCACACGCAGCAGCGCCCGTTCCAGGCGGTCGCACTCGCCGCGACGGACCCGGCCAACCCGTACGGCGCGGCGCTGCCGTGGCCCGCCGTCCCCGGCGAGAGCGGAACCGGCCACCGACCCGGCCGCAAGGCGGGCGCCCTCGTGGTGCTCGTCGACGGGGAGCTCGCGCTGTACGTGGAACGCGGGGGCAAGAGCCTGCTGTGCTTCGTGCCGGGCGGCGGGTCCTCCGCCGCGACCACCGCAGGCACCGGTGCCAGCGGCACGGCAAGCCCGGCGGGCGGACGTTCCGGCTCCGCCTCCGCCCCCGGCGGCGACTCCACCCCCCTCCGCGGCGGCTCCACCTCGGGCGGCACCGGCCCCGCCACCCCCCGACCGGCCGCAGAACCCGACGCCGACGCGCCCCTCGTGCTCTCCGCCGCCGCCCGCGCCCTCGCCGCGCTCGTCACGACGCGCCGGGTGGACAAGCTCGCCGTCGAGACCGTCAACGGCGGTTTCGTGCTCGGCTCGCCGCTCGGGGAGGCGCTGTCCGAGGCGGGCTTCCTCGCCACGCCCCGTGGACTGAGGCTGCGCGGATGACGTCGCACGAGCCGGCCGCCGCGACGACGGCGCATGCTAAGGGGCGCGCGCATGCCTGAGGGCGACACCGTCTACCAGGCGGCACGACGGCTCCATCGTGCGCTCGCGGGGCAGGTGCTGACGGGCACCGACTTCCGGGTGCCGGCCTACGCGACGGTCGACCTGTCCGGGCAGCGCGTGGATGAGGTGGTGAGCCGCGGGAAGCACCTGCTGATGCACGTCGGCGAGCACACCATCCACAGCCACCTGAAGATGGAGGGCTCGTGGGAGGTGTACCCGCCGGGCGGGCGCTGGCGGCATCCCGGCTACCAGGCCAGGGCGGTGCTCACCACCGAGACGGCGCAGGCGGTGGGGTTCCAGCTCGGGGTCCTGGAGGTGCTGCCGCGCGAGCGGGAGGACGAGGCGGTCGGGCACCTCGGTCCCGACCTGCTCGGGCCGGACTGGGACCCGGACGAGGCGCTGCGCCGGCTCGCCGAGCAGCCCGACGCGCCCATCGCCGTCGCCCTGCTCGACCAGCGCAACCTCGCCGGCCTCGGCAACGTGTACGCGAACGAGCTGTGCTTCCTGCGCGGAATGCTTCCCACCCGGCCGGTGCGCGACGTGGACCTCGCGGCGGCAATCGACCTCGGTCACCGGCTCATCGTGGCGAACCGCGACCGCATCGTCCGGGTCACCACCGGGGACACCCGGCGCGGCCGCACCACCTGGGTCTACGGGCGGCGCGGGCAGCCGTGCCGGAGGTGCGGGACGCCCATCCGCTCCTCCTCGCTCGGACGCACCGAGCTGGAGGAGCGGGTCACGTACTACTGCCCGGTCTGCCAGACGTAGCGAAGCCGGCAGACCGGGCAGGTCTCGCCCGGACCCCGCGCGGAGCGGAGCCCGGGAAGGGCGCTCAGGCCGCGGCGTCCTCGTCCTCCTCCGCGTCCGCGGCGGAGGCGGTGCGGACGGTGGCGAGAGCGGCGGACCAGGACTCGAGCTGGTCGAACAGCGGGGTGAGCGCGGCCGTCTGCTGCTCGGTCGGCTTGAGCTGCCAGTTCTCGAAGTCGTGGGCGAGGCTCAGGCCCACGAAGGCGCTCACGGTCGCGACCTGCAGCTGCGACAGCACCAGGCGGAGGTGCTCGACCGCGCGGGCGCCGCCGAAGACGCCGTAGCTGACGAAACCGGCCGCCTTGTTGTACCACTCGGCCCCGACGTAGTCGATCGCGTTCTTGAGCGCGCCGGAGGTGCTGTGGTTGTACTCGGGGGTGACGAACAGGTAGCCGTCGAATTCGGCGATCTTCGCCGCCCAGGCCTTGGTGTGCTCTCCGGCGTACTGGCCCATCGCGGCGGGCATGGCCTCGTCCAGGTGCGGGAGGTTCCAGTCCTTCAGGTCGACGAGCTCGTACTCGACGCCGCTGCGCTGCGCGGCGTTCTCGTACACCCAGCGCGCGACGGCCTCGCCGTTGCGTCCGGGGCGGGTGCTACCGATGATGATCGCGATCTTCGTCATGTCAGCCTTCCTTTTGATGACGTGTCATCCAACGCGAACGCGGCCACCGCGGCGATCATTCCCGGCACTCCCGCTAGGCTCGCGGCATGTCCGACGAGCGCCATCACCGCAACGACGACACCCACCTGCCGGCGGACGCGACGGAGGAGCAGCGGCGCCAGGCCGGCGACCGCCTGCGCGAACGCATCTACGTCACCTTCACCACCCTGGCGATCCTGATGGCGACCAACGCCCACGGCGACGCCCTCGACTCCCCCGGGATCCTGTGGACGCTCGTCGTCTCGGTCGTCGGCGTCCTCCTCGCCGGTCTCGCCTCCGACCTCGTCTCGCACATGATCGTGCACAGCACCCTGCCGACGGCCCGGGAGTTCCGGCACATGGTCGCGGTGTCGTCACGGGCACTCGGCGTGCTGGTCGTGCCGTTGATCAGTATCGGGCTGGCCGTGTTCGACGTCATCGATGACCGCACAGGGCTGGTGATCGCGATCGTCGCGCTGATCGCCTCGCTCGCCGTCATCGCGCGCATCGCCGTCGCACGCACCGGGCTCTCCGGCTGGCGGCAGTTCGTCGTGCTGCTGGCGATCGTCGCGCTCGGCGTCGCCGTCGTCTTCCTCGAGTCGCTCGCGCACTGACACCACGCGTCGCGGCGTGCGGCGTGTCAGGATGGCGTATGGCCACCGTGCGCACCCGTCCGGACCCGCGGAAGCTGACGGACGACGAGCTGGAGCTGTTCCGCGCCTTCCACCTGATGCGCCGCGGGTTCGACCGCACGCTGGACACGCAGCTCCAGCACGACGACGGCATCTCCATCTCCGAGCTGGAGGTGCTGATGGCGCTCGTCCGCTCGCCGGGCCGCCGGCTTCGCGTCCGCGACCTGGTCGACGCGACGGGCTGGGAGAAGAGCCGCGTGTCGCACCAGGTGACGAGGATGGCGGCCCGCGGACTCGTCGAGCGGCAGGAGTGCGCCGAGGACCGCCGCGCCACCTGGATCCACCTGACCGGCGAAGGACGTCGAGTGGTCGTGCGGGCGCTGCCCAAGCACACGGCCACGATCCGGCGCATCCTGTTCGACGCTCTCAGCGCGGAGCAGCAGGAGGCCCTGCTCGAGATCGCGCGGACGATGAACGCTGCGATCATCGACGAGGGCTGCGTGCCCCTCGACGAGGGCGACGACTGACGGCGCGAGGCCACCGGCCGCTGCCTCCCGGGTGAGCGTTCTCACAGGGCCCGCGGGCGTGCCCACCGTGCTTCTGCTGGGAGAGCGGGGCGGAAATCCTGGCGATTCGTCGGGAACACCGCGCGAAACCAGCCGGTTCCAAGCCGACGCCCCCTAGCGTTTCCGTGTGCGACGCCCGACCTTCCCCGCCTCCGGGCCCGGCGCCGACGGCAGCGACCAGCAGCCGCCCGCGACCGAGGTCCTCGGACGCGTGCCTTCCGCCGACCCGCGCCGACCCGTCCGCGCCACCCGTCCCGCCTCGGGCGTTCCGACGGGAGGCGGGACGGCCGCGCCGTTCGACCCGTTCGGCCTCGGCGGAGACGCGCCCGGCCTGGGCGGGGCCGGCGCCGGGCGTGGCGGCAGCGGCGGCCGCGGCGGGAACGGCGGTGGCGCGAACGGCGGCCGCGGTGGGCACGGCGGAGACGGCGGCCGCGGCGGAGACGACGGCCACGGTCGCGGCGGGAAGGGCGGCGCGGGCGGCGACGGCCCGGGTGGCCCGACCGACCCCGGCGGCCCCGGTCCGGGCCGTGGCAAGGGCTCGCGCCGGCGGCGCCGCACCAAGCGGATCATCGCCTGGACCGCCGGCGCGCTCGCCGTGCTCCTCATCGTCGTCGGCGGGTACGCCGCCTACAGCTACTTCCGCTTCGTCGGCGGCGTGAAGCACGTCGACGTCATCTCCAAGTCGGGCCATGACGTCGACGGCGAGGACCAGAACATCCTGCTCGTCGGCGACGACCACCGTCCTGAGGGCGCCACCCAGGCGGAGCTCGACCAGCTGAGCACCACGCAGGACGGCGGTGGCACCAACACCGACACGATGATGGTGCTGCACATCCCGGCCAACGGGAAGTCGGCGACGCTCATCTCGCTCCCGCGCGACTCGTGGGTCGAGGTTCCGGGTCACGGGATGAACAAGCTCAACTCGGCCTTCTCGCTCGGCGGAGGGGCGAGCGACCCGACCGCGGGCGCGAAGCTGCTCATCCAGACGGTCCAGAACCTCACCGGCCTCAGCATCGACCACTACGTGCGCGTCTCGCTGCTCGGCTTCTACACGATCGCCCAGGCGCTCGGCCCCGTGCAGGTGTGCCTCAACGAGGCGGTCGACGACCCCTATTCCGGCGCGAACTTCCCCGCCGGCGTGTCGACGCTCGACGCCAAGCAGGCGCTGTCGTTCGTGCGCCAGCGCCACGGGCTGCCGCGGGGCGACCTCGACCGCGTGGTGCGCCAGCAGTACTTCCTGTCGGTCGAGGCCCACAAGTTCCTCTCCGCCGGGACGCTGCTGAACCCGGGCAAGCTGACCAAGGTGCTGGACGCCGTGAGCGGCTCCCTCGAGACCGATCCCGGCCTCAACTTCCTGCAGCTGGCGGCGCAGCTGCAGGGCCTGACCGGCGGCAAGATCCAGTCCGCGACCATCCCGATCTCCGGCACACCGACCATCACGGTCGACGGCGAGGACCTGTCCATCGTCGAGGTGGACACGGCCGCGATGCCCGCCTTCATCCAGAGCCTCATGGGAACCCCCAGCGCGTACGACAAGGCGACCGCCGCGAAGCCCGCGGACACCTCCGTCACGGTGCTCAACGGCGGCAGCCAGAACGGGGCGGCCACCACGGCGACGCAGACGTTCGCGAGCGCCGGCTTCGCGACGGGCACCCCGGGCGACGCTGACTCCCGCCCGACCACGGTCATCCAGTACCCGGCGGGCAAGGAGGCGCAGGCGAAGGCGGTGGCGGCGTACCTTCCCGGCGCGTCCGTGCAGCAGACCGGCGACGTCAGCACCGTCACCGTGATCCTCGGCGAGGACGGCATCATGCCGGCGGCGCCGGGCTCCGGCGGCGGCACGGCGGGCGGCGGCACGGGCGGCGGCTCCACCGCGCCCGCGCCCTCGCCCACCCCGAGCGGCCCGGCCACCAACTACAGCGACAAGGTCTGCATCAACTAGGCCCGCGCCCGCCCGAAGGGAGCACTCAGCTCAGCGTCTGCTTCTCGCCCGTGGAGGTCACGTTGAGGATGACCGTGTCTCCCGACTTGACGGTCACCGTCTGGAAGTAGACCCGGTATCCCGGCGCTGACCTCGCGTACAGGTAGTAGCCGCTGCCACCCGAGACGTTCGCCGAGTACGTGCCGTTGATCCGGGCGGAGATGTCGGGCGTCGAGTCGAGCGTGTTCGTGGGCACCCAGACCTGCAGCTCGTACGCGTCTCCGGTGGTGTGCACCAGCTGGCCGGTCACGCCCTTGAAGGAGGCGGGAAGGGGCGTGAGCACCTGCCGCGTTCCGTTCTGGTAGACCCGGAACTCGACGCGGTCGCCCGGGTCGACCGTGACGCGCTGGTAGTAGTACCGGTAATGGGCGGAGTTCCTGCCCGTGAGCTCGAGGTAGTACCCGCTGCCGCCCTTCACGTTGGACAGATAGGCGCCGTTCTTGGTGGCGGCGACGTCCGGCATCGAACCGACGAGGGCCGCCGGCACGACGTACTGCAGCAGGTACTCATTGTCGCCGGTCTGCGGGATCAGCTGGCCACGGATGCCCTGGAACGCGGCACGCGGGCTCAGCGCGGAGGTGACCGCCTGGCCGATCGCCTTCAGGCCCGCGGCGTTCGGGTGGAACGACTGCGGCGTGGCGGAGAGCCCCTTCAGCGTCAGCGGCGCGATGAACGGCTCACCTGTCGCCGAGCAGGCGGAGTTGTCCACGGTCGTGGCCATCTGCGAGAGGTAGTCGACGCCGGCGTACTGCGCGGCGAGCGCGAGCTTGCGGTCGAGCGCACGCTGGACGGTGTTCATCCAGGCGAGGTCGCTGGTGACGAACGGGAAGCTGTCGCCCTGGCCGAGCGGTGCGAAGCACCCGCCCGCCGGCGTGTGCGACGCGTCTGGCATGAGCGTCGGGTAGCCGACGAGCAGGATCCGCGCCGACGGGTACGCCGCGCGGAGGTCGTACAGCGTGTCGACGAGCACCGGACCGACCTCGCGCTCGATCTTCGCCTGCAGCTGGTCGACCCCGTCGACGGTGTGCTTGTCCTTGCACGTCGGCTGATGGCCGGTGAGGGGCCCGGTGGCGGAGAGGGCGAGACACGACGTGAGGAGCGGGCTGAACCCGAGATCGTTGCCGCTGATCGAGAGGGTGATCAGCGAGACGGACTCGGCCGGCGCATTCACCTGCGGCGCCCGGCCCTTTGCGGACGTGTGGAACAGGTCGTTCAGCACGGCTCCGCTGCAGGTGTTGTCGGTCAGGGTGAGGCCCAGGTTCTGCGCGACCTGCGAGGGGTAGCTGTCGACCGACTGCAGGCAGTCGGCGTCGTCGCCCTTCGCCCCGCCGATCGCCTGCCCCGCCGCGTACGAGTCGCCGAGGGCGAGGTAGCCGGTGGGCGCCGCGTGTGCGGCGGCCCCCGTCAGCAGCGAGAGCGCGACCGCCGTCGCGGCGCCGATCGCCGCCGTCATCCGGAGTCTGTGCATGATCCGTCCCTTCGTCGTGAGGGCGGCCGGAGCGCCGCCCTCACTCCTGTAGACGAATCAGTTCACCGTTCGATCACGCGGAATACAGAAATACTTCGTTCTCAGTCGAACAGGCGCCGGAACACGTTCGTGTCGGCCAGGTCGATGAGCTCGTCGCCGCGACCGTTCATGATCGTGCGCAGCGCGTACAGCGTGAACCCGCCGACCTGCTTCGCCGTGATCGCCGGCGGGATGCTGAGCTCCTGGCGCGCGGTCACCACATCCACCAGCGCGGGGCCGTCGTGCGCGAACGCGTCGCGGAGGGCGCCCTCCAGGTCGTCCGGCTGCTCGACGCGGCGGCCGTAGAACCCGACCGCCTCGGCCACCTTGGCGAAGTCGGGGTTCTCCAGGCCCGTGCCGAAGTTGACGAAGCCGGCGGCCTTCATCTCCACCTCGACGAAGTTCAGCGACGAGTTGTTGAAGACGACGATCTTCACCGGGAGCCTGTTCTGCCGGAGCGTCAGCAGCTCGCCGAGCAGCATGGCGAGGCCGCCGTCGCCCGCCAGCGCGACGACCTGCCGGCCGGGGAAGGCGGTCTGCGCCCCGATCGCCTGCGGCAGCGCGTTGGCCATGCTGCCGTGGGTGAACGAGCCGATCAGCCGCCGTTTGCCGTTCATGCGCAAGTAGCGCGCGGCCCAGACGACCGGCGATCCGACGTCGGGGATGAACACCGCGTCGTCGGAGGCCAGCTCGCTGATCAGCCGGGCGACGTACTGCGGGTGGATGGGCGTGCGATTGCGGTCGTTGACGGCCAGGTCGTCGAGGCTCTTGCGGGTCTTGGCGTAGTGGGCGAGCGACGAGTCGAGGTGCTTGCGGTCGGTGCGCTCGTCGAGCAGCGGGAGCAGCGCCTCCACGGTGTCCTTGACGCTGCCGACCAGGCCGAGGTCGAGCGGGACCCGTCGCCCGAGGTTCTCGCCGCGCAGGTCGACCTGGATGATCTTCGCCTTCGACGGATAGAACTGCTGGTACGGGAAGTCGGTGCCGAGCATGAGCAGCGCGTCGCACGACTCCATCGCGCGATAGCCCGAGGAGAAGCCGAGCAGGCCGGTCATGCCGACGTCGTACGGGTTGTCGTACTCGATGAACTCCTTGCCGCGCATCGCGTGCACGATCGGGGCCTTGAGCGCCCCCGCGATCTCCACCAGCTGCGTGTGCGCGCCCTCCGCACCGGCGCCCGCGAGGATGGTGACGCGCTTCGCGGCGTTGAGGATGCCGGCCGCGGCGGCCAGCTCGGGAGCGGTCGGCCGCGTCACCCGCGGCGAGAAGACGATCGGGGCCGACTTCTTGCGGCCAGCGCTGTCGGCGAGGAAGATCTCGCCGGGCACCACGACAACCGCGACGCCGCGGCGCTCGACGGCTGTGCGCATCGCGATCTCGAGGATGCGGGGCATCTGGTCGGCCTGGCTGACCAGCTCGGTGTAGACCGCGGCCTCGCGGAACAGCTCCTGCGGGTGGGTCTCCTGGAAATAGCCGCTGCCGATCTCCGCGCCCGGGATCTGCGCCGCGATGGCCAGCACGGGGACACGGCTGCGGTTGGCGTCGTACAGGCCGTTGATGAGATGCGTGTTGCCGGGGCCGCAGCTACCGGCGCAGACGGCCAGCTCGCCCGTCAGTGCCGCCTCCGCCGACGCGGCGAAGGCCGCCGCCTCCTCGTGCCGCACGTGCTCCCAGCGGATGCCGCCCCCGCTGCGGCGGAGCGCGTCCGTGAAGCCGTTGAGCGAGTCACCGGGAATGCCGTAGACACGGCTGACACCGGCGTCCCGGAGGATCTCGACGATGGTGTCGGCGACGGTGGGCATGCTGGTCTCCTCGGCTCGGTGGACGGTGGCCCGAGCGCACGGAGCGCGCCCGGCATGCCCAACGCTACGCCGTGCGGGCACATCATCCATCGCGTGCATAGGAACGGTGCGTTAACGTGAGGGCCATCATGGTGAAGCAGGAGCGGGCGCACGTCACACGCGGGACGATCGTCGAGGGCGCCGCCGCGGTGTTCGGCCGCCGGGGTTACGGCCTCGCCTCGATCGCCGACATCGCCGCAGAGGCGGGCGTCACGAAGGGCGCGCTCTACTTCCACTTCCCGTCGAAGGACGACCTGGCGCGTGCCGTGATCGCCGAGCAGCACGTGCGGACGATGACGGAGGCGGCCAGGGTGGTCGACGAGGGCCGGCCCGGGCTCGAGACGATGGTGCTGCTGAGTGTCGCGCTCGGGCGGCAGCTGCTGACCGACCCCGTGGTCTCGGCCGGCATCCGGCTGACCACCGACGTCTCGCTGTTCGATCCGCCGGTGACCGAGCCGTACGAGGATTGGCTGCACACCGCCGAGTCGTTGTTCCGCCGCGCGGTCGAGGAGGGCGACCTCCGTCCCGACCTCGACACGACCGTGCTCGCCAGCGTCGTCGTCGCGGCCTACACCGGCGTCCAGCTGGTCTCGGAGTCCCTCACACACCGGACCGACCTCTTCGGGCGGGTGAAGGACCTCTGGACGGTGCTGCTGCCCGGCATCGTGGTCGCGTCGGAACGGGAGCGACTGGAGGCTCTGACCGAGCTCGTTCGCTGAGCGCACGGCCCGCCCGGCTCGCAGCCGACCCGGCCGCAGCGCCCCCAATCCGCTACGGCCGCGCCGGAGACACCCGCAGTCTACGCCCCGAACCGGACGATCGGTATGGACTCTCGGCGACCGGGCGCCGGGAACACCGGAGGCCGTCCCGTAGACTGGCCGGCGGGGAGCGCCGGAGACGGCGGAAGCAGCAGTGGGGAAGGTCCGGCATGGCGTCTCGGGGCAGCAAGCAGAAGAAGCGCGCGACGATGCGCCTGGTCTACATCGACTTCTGGTCCGCCCTGAAGATGTCGTTCCTGGTCAGCATCATCGTGGCCGCGATCACGGTGGCGCTGGGCCTCGGCGCCTGGTGGCTGCTCGACCGGTTCGGCGTGGTCGGGACGGTGAGCGCCTTCCTCGCCGACATCGCGGGAGATCAGGGCGCCGCGCTCGTCGCGGGGCTCACGTTCTCGAACGTGATGACCTTCACGCTCGTGGTCGCGCTGCTCGAGGTGATCGTGGTGTCCGCTCTCGGCGCCATCTTCGCCGCCCTCTTCAACCTGGCGGTGCACGTGGTGGGCGGCTGGAAGGTCACCTTCGGGAGCGACTGAGCTCCAGGCCGCCGACCAGCAGGCCGACGCCGAAGGAGAAGGCGGCGGCCGGGTCGTCCTCGTCGAGCGGGGACGCGCCGGCGTCGGCCAGCACGCCGAGCGAGTCGTACTGCAGCCGTTGCTGCTCGTGCGAGACGTGGCCGAGCACGAAGTGCAGGAGCGCGGTCGCGGCGCGGCGCGACGTCTCCACGTCGAAGCCGCCCTGGGCGACCGCGCCGGCGAGGCGCTCGACCGTCTCCGGCGACCCCAGCCCGAGCGCGAGCGTGCTGGAGACGACCTCGGCGCCGTCGCGGTAGGCGAGCAGGGCGTCGCGCAGTGCGGCCGCCTCGGCGCGCACGGCATCCCGCCAGTCGTCGGGGGCGGGCGCCTCGTCCGCGCCGGCGGCCGGGCGCGTCGCCACGATCCGGTCGGCCAGCTCGGCGAGCAGGGTCTGCTTGTTGGGGAAGTGCCAGTAGAGCGCGCTCGGCTGCACGTCGAGGGACGCGGCCAGCCGCCGCATGGTCAGGTCGGGCAGGCCGAGGTCGTCCAGGATGCGGAGGGCCGCCTCCGCCACGTCGTCGCGTGAGTGCCGTCGTCCGGTTTCGTTCGGTGCCACCTCGTCAGTATAGTGAACACCGTTCAGGTGAACACCGTTCAGGTAAGGACCGCCCCATGACCGTCTCCCCGCTCCCGCCCCGCCGCCGACTCGACGCGACCGACCTCGCGCGCGTCGCCGTCTTCGCGGCCCTTGTCGCCGTGCTCGGCCTTCCCGGCGGGATCAGCGTCTTCGGCTCCGTGCCGATCACGGCGCAGACGCTCGGCGTGATGCTCGCCGGCGCCATCCTCGGCCCCTGGCTCGGCGCGCTCTCGATGGCGGTGCTGCTGGCGCTCGTGGCGATCGGGCTCCCGCTGCTCTCCGGCGGTCGCGGCGGGCTCGGCGTCTTCGTCGGCCCGTCGGCGGGCTACCTGATCGGCTGGGTCGTCGGGGCGGCGGTCGTCGGTTTGATCGTCCACGCCGCCGGACGCAAGCCGGTCTGGTGGCGCACGGTCCTCGGGATGCTGGTCGGCGGCGTCCTCGTCATCTACGCCTTCGGCGTGCCCGTGCAGAGTCTGGTGACCCGCCTCCCGCTCGACGCGACGGCCGCCGTCAGCCTGGCGTTCGTCCCGGGTGACCTGGTCAAGGCCGCCATCGCGTCCGCGATCGTGATGACGCTGGTGCGCGCCTACCCGCGCGCGTTCCGGCGCACGTGGGCGACCCGGCCGACGCCCGCGGAGACCCGAGACACGGCGCCGGTCGCGTGATCCGCCTGCTCGAGGCGCGGAACCCGGCGCTGCTGGACCGGCTGCGCGACGCACGCGCGGACGGCGACGTGCCGCTCGTGCTCGACGAACGGTGGCCTGCGGCGCAGCGGGAGGCGCTCGCGCGCTGGGCCGAGACCGCGGCGCTCCCGGCCGACGCGGGCTGGGCGACCGCGACCTCCGGCAGCTCCGGCAGCCCGCGCATCGTCCTCCGCACGGCGGCGTCGTGGTCGGCCTCGCACGGCGCCGTGGGTGCCCTGCTCGACGCCGGCCCCGACGACGTGGTGGCGCTGCCGGCGCCGGCGTCCTCCTCGCTGACGCTGTACTCGCTCGCGCACGCGCTGGAAGGCGGTCCGCGTCCGGCGATCGGGCCGGCCGGGACGGAGGCGACCCTCCTGCACGGCACGCCGGAGGCGCTGCGGCAGGCGCTGGAGGCCCGGCCTCCCCGCCTGCGCACCGCCCTGATCGGCGGTTCGCACCTCGACCCCGCGCTGCGGCAGCGGGCCGAGGCGGCGGGCATCCGGGTCGTCGCGTACTACGGCGCGGCCGAGCTCTCCTTCGTCGCGGTGGACGACGGCTCCGGTCTGCGGCCCTTCCCCGGCGTCGAGCTGCGCGTCGCCGACGGTGTGCTCTGGGTGCGATCGCCCTTCGTCGCGCTCGGGTACGCCGGCGCACGGTCAGGCCCGCTTCGCGCCCGTGACGGCTGGGCCACCGTCGGCGACCGGGCGGAGCTCGAGGACGGGCGGCTGCGGCTGCTCGGCCGCGACGACGACGCGGTGCTCAGCGCCTCGGCCACGATCGTGCCGGAGGAGGTGGAGGCGGTGCTCCGCTCGGCGGAGGGCGTGCGCGACGTCGTCGTGTTCGGCGTCGAGCGCCGCCCGGTCGGAGCGTTGGTCGCCGCGCTGGTCGAACCGAGCGAGACGGGCACTCCCCCGGCCCTCGGACGCCTGCGCGCCGTCGCCGGCGAGCAGCTGGCGCCCGCGCACCGGCCGCGCCTCTGGTTCACCGGCCCCGTGCCGCGCACGGCCGCGGGCAAGCCGGCCCGCGGCGAGGTCGCACGCCGCGCGGCGGCCGGAGAGCTGGTGCGCCTTGGCTGAGTCGACCGCACCCGTGATCGTGGCCGCCCGCCGAAGCCCGATCGGCACCCGCGGGCGCGCCCTGGCCGGAGAGCTGGTGCCCCTTGGCTGAGTCGACCGCACCCGTGATCGTGGCCGCCCGCCGGAGCCCGATCGGCACCCGCGGGCGCGCGCTGGCGGGGCTCGGCGTCGGCGAGCTGGCCGCGCCGGTCATCCGGGCCGCGCTGTCCGACGCGGAGGCGGTGCTCGGGGGTCCGGTGGAGGTCGCCGACGTCCTGCTGGGCAACTGCATGGGTCCGGGCGGCAACCCCGGCCGCATCGCCGCACTGGCGGCCGGACTCGGCGCCGCCACCCCCGGCGGCACCGTGGACCGGCAGTGCGGGAGCGGCCTCGCCGCCGTGCTCGACGCCGCGGCGGCCATCGCCGCGGGCGACGCGCGGCCCCGGGTGGCCGGCGGAGTCGAGAGCGCGTCGACGGCGCCGGTCCGTTCGATCGGCGGCGTGGCCTACGATCGCGCGCCGTTCGCGCCGGACGGCTGGCCCGATCCCGACATGCCGCGCGCCGCGGAGGACCTCGCCGCCGCGGAAAGCCTCACCCGCGAGCGGCAGGACGCGCACGCCGCCCGCAGTCACGCCCGCGCGGTCGCGGCCCGGGCGGCCGGCC
>QKXI01000023.1 GCA_003367665.1 Leifsonia sp. ku-ls
ATCGCGGAGGCGGCGGCCGCGGCGCGGCCGGACGACCCGGCGGCGCTGGTCGCGGTCGGGTCGGACGCGCGCGGGATCGCCGGCCTGCTGTCGTCGCTGGAGGAGGCGGTCGCTCTGGTGGCGGGCGCGACGGCCGGTCGCTCGGAGGGGCGCCTCGGCCGCACGGTCGTGGTGCAGCGGGTGTCGCACCGGCCGCTGCTGCGGCTCGTGAACGCGCTCGGCGGCGACCCGAGGATGCTGGAGCACACCGAGCACATGCTCCGCCCGCTCATCGAGCACGACCTCGCCACCGGGGGAGACCTCGTCGAGGTGCTCCGCGCGTACCTCAGCCACCCGGGCAACCGGACGCGCGCCGCGGCGGCGAGCCACCTGTCCCGCTCGGTGTTCTACCAGCGCATCGCCCTCATCGAGGAGCTGCTCGGCATGGACCTCGACGACGGCGAGACCGTCGCCGCCCTCCACGCGGCCGTGCTGGCGCGCGGCCCCGCACGCTGACGCGCTGCCCCTGGGCCGGCCTGGACGCGGTCAGGAGTCGAAGCCGAGGCCGACGGCGTCGAGCGTGCGGAGGAACGCGTTGCGGTGGCCGGCGTGGTGGTCGGCCCGGTCGAGCGACCAGCGGGTGAGGCCGATGCCGACGGCGGCCGCCGGCTCGGGCGGGAACGGGAGGGGGCGGGTGCGCACCATCTCCAGCTCCGTCCGCTCGGTGGTGCGGCCGGCCAGCAGGTCGAGCATCACCTGCGCGCCGAAGTGCGTCGCGGCCACGCCGAGGCCGGTGTAGCCGGCGGCGTAGGCGACCTTCCCGCCGCGGGCCGAGCCGAAGAACGCGCAGAACCGGCTGCAGGTGTCGATCGCGCCGGCCCAGCGGTGCGTGAAGGTGAGCCCCTCCAGCTGCGGGAACGTGGTGAAGAAGTGGCTCGCCAGCCGCCGGAAGGTCTCCGGGCGCTCCTCGTACGACGACCGCACCCGGCCGCCGTAGTGATAGATGGCGTCGTAGCCGCCGAACAGGATGCGGTCGTCCGCCGTGAGCCGGTAGTAGTGGAACTGGTTCGCCGAGTCGCCGATGCCGAACCGCCCCTCCCAGCCGATGGACGCGCGCTGCGAGGCCGAGAGCGGCTCGGTCATCAGCACATAGTCGTACACCGGGACGGTGGCCAGCCGGTTCCGGCGCAGCAGGCTCGGGAAGACGTTGGTCGCGAGGGCCGTCCGGCGGGAGCGGAGGGTGCCGGTCGGCGTCTCCAGCACGGTGCCGTCGCCGATGCTCTCCACCGGGCTGTGCTCGAAGATCTCGACGCCCGCGTCCACGCAGGCGCGCGCGAGCGCCCGGGCGAGCTTGGCCGGGTGGACGAGGGCGGAGTCGCGCGTGCGCAGCAGGCCCGCCTGGTAGCTGGGCGAGTGCACGAGGGAGCGGACGGCGTCCCGGTCGAGCAGCGTCGCCTCCGGGCCGGCGGCCTCGCGCAGCCACTCGACCTGGTGCGGCTCGGTGGCCACGTCCAGTGCGCCGTTGCGCTCGAACTCCGCGTCGAGCCCCAGCTCGGCGACGGTGCGTTCGATCTCGTCGAGGTTGCGCATCCCGAGCCGCTGCAGCCGGTCGAACTCGCCGGGCCAGCGGCTGCGGCCGTTCTCGTCGCCGTGCGTCAGGCTCGCCTCGCAGAAGCCGCCGTTGCGGCCGGACGCGGCCCAGCCGACCCGGCGGCCCTCCAGCACCACCACGCGTGCCGACGGGTCCTCGCGCTTGGCGAGCAGCGCCGTCCACAGCCCGGTGTAGCCGGCGCCGACCACGGCGAGGTCGCAGCCGAGGTCGCCGCGCAGCCGCGGGTAGCGGTCGCCGGGGGCGTCCTCGGTCCAGAACACCGCCTGTCGGCTGGGGGCGAGCGCGTGCCGCACCACCGCGTCGGCCGGTCGGTCGCGTTCGAAGACGGTGCTGGTCCGGGAGGGGCTCACGCCGCCATTCTGCCCGACCGCGGCGGGGCCGATCGTCGGGAATCGGGCGGCCGACCGTCCAAACCGTCCGGTCGCCTGTGCGCGTTCGCAGCGAAATGCTGGGATGCGCGCCCGAGTCGAGCCAGTAGTGTAAGCCGCGCACCAGGAAGGGAGGCGGCCGTGAGCAACGGAGCAGGACGCGTGACCATCGCGGGCCTCGCCGACCGGCTCGGCCTGTCGAAGGCGTCGGTGTCGTACGCGCTGAACGGGCAGCCGGGGGTGAGTGACGAGACCAGGGAGCGCGTGCTGGCGCTCGCCGAGCAGCTCGGCTGGCACCCCAGCTCGTCCGCCCGTGCCCTGTCGCGGTCGCGCTCCGACACCATCGGGATCGTGCTGCGCCGTGACCCCAGCCTCCTCGGCGCGGAGCCGTACTACATGAGCCTGCTCGCCGGCGTCGAGAGCGAGCTGTCGGTGACCGGGCAGTCGCTGCTGCTGCGCATGGTCGGAGCGGACGCCGGACAGGAGGTCGCCGCGTACCGCCGCTGGAGCGCGGAGGCCCGGGTGGACGGCGTGATGCTGTTCGACCTCACCTTCGACGACCCACGGCCGGCCCTGCTGGAGGAGCTCGGCCTCGCCTATGTGCTGCACGGCAACCGCGAGACGCTCGCCCCGGGGAAGGTGCTGCTGTACGACGCCCGGGCGGACGCCGCCGTGCTCGTGCGGCACCTGGCCTCGCTCGGCCACCGCAGGGCGCTGCACATCGCGGGCCCGGCCGGGTTCGAGCACGAGGCGGACCGCCGCGACGCCGTCGCGGCGACCGGGCGCGCCCTTGGACTGGAGTTCGTCTTCGCCGCGTCCGACTACTCCATGGACGCGGGGGAGCGGATCGCCGCCGAAGCCCTCGCGGCCGACCCGGCCATCACCGCCGTGCTGACCTCGAACGACCTGCTCGCCCTCGGCGCGCAGGCCGCGCTGAACCGTGCCGGACGCGACGACGTCGCGATCGCCAGCTGGGACGACTCCCTGCTCTGCCGCCTCGGGACGCGGCCGATCACCGCGCTCGACCGCTCGCCGGAGGAGCAGGGCCGCCGCTCGACCCGCATGCTGCTCGACCAGCTGGCCGGCACGCCCACCGCCGACCGGCGCGCCCGCGAGAGCCGCCTCGTCCCGCGCGCGACGAGCATCCCGGCGCCCGCGGCGGCCACCCGCTGAGCGGGCCGCCACCGGCCGAGCGCGCCGGGGACGGAAGCGTCACCGAAGCGTGACCGCAGACGCCGGAGGGGCGAGACCGGCCGGTATACCCTCGGACGAGGCGAAGTCAAGGATTGACACCTGAACCGGTTAAGTTAGGCTTCCCCTGCACCCCGGCCGCTCACCGTCGAACCCGGCCGGGATCGCCCCCATCAAGAGACGAAGGAGTCACAATGAGGAAACGCGCCATCGCCGTCGCGGCCCTGGCCGCCGCGGTCTCGCTCGTGGTCGCGGGCTGCAGCAGCTCGGGATCGGGAGGCTCGTCCAGCGGATCGACGCTCACCTACTGGGCCAGCAACCAGGGGACCAGCCTCGACAACGACAAGCAGGTGCTCACGCCGGTGCTCGACGACTTCACGAAGCAGACCGGCATCAAGGTCAAGCTCGAGGTCATCGGCTGGAACGACCTGCAGACCCGCATCCAGACCGCGGTCACCTCCGGCCAAGGGCCCGACGTGCTCAACATCGGCAACACCTGGGCCGCCTCACTGCAGGCGACCGGCGCGTTCCTGCCCTTCGACGACGCCAACATGAAGGCGATCGGCGGCAGCGACAAGTTCGTCCCGACCGCGCTCAAGACCGGCGGCGCGGAGGGCAAGGACGTCACCAGCGTCCCGCTCTACGGTCTCGCCTACGGCCTCTACTACAACAAGAAGATGTTCAGCGACGCCGGCGTGCAGCCGCCGACGAACTGGGAGGAGCTGGTCGCCGCGGCGAAGAAGCTGACCAACGGCACCACCTACGGCTTCTCGCTCGCGGCGGGCTCGTACACCGAGAACGTCCACTTCGCCTTCATCAACGCGTCGCAGAACGGCGGCGAGTGGTTCGACAGCAAGGGCAACCCGACGTTCACCAGCCAGGCGAACATCGACGGGATCAAGCGCTACCTCGACCTGATGCAGACCGACAAGGTGGTCAACCCGTCCAACGCGCAGTACGACAACGGCGTTCAGGCCGTAAACGACTTCGCCACCGGCAAGGTCGGGATGATCCTCAGCCAGAACAACGCCGACGCCTCCATCGTCGCCAACGGCATGAAGAGCGACCAGTACGGGGTCGTGCCCTTCCCGGCCCCCGAGGGCGCCAAGAAGATCGCCACCTTCCCGGCCGGGATCAACCTGTCCATCTTCAAGAACACGAAGAACAAGGACGGGGCGCTGAAGTTCGTCAAGTACATGACCAGCGAGTCCACCCAGAGCAAGCTGGCGAAGCCGTACGCGGTGCTCCCGGTGCTCGACGGGGTCAAGCCGACCTTCACCGACAACGCGGACGAGGCCGCCACCTTCCAGAAGATCTACAACGACATGTCGAAGCCGCTGCCGCTGGTGCCGGCCGAGGACCAGTTCGAGAACACCGTCGGCAAGGCGATGAACGACATGTTCGCGAAGATCGCCACCGGCAGCACGGTCTCCGACGCCGACATCAAGTCGGCGATGCAGAACGCGCAGGACCAGGTCAAGCAGTCCCTGGGCGGCTGATCCGCCGGACCATCGCTCGCCGGGCGGGACGCACCGCGTCCCGCCCGGCGGTCAGCCACACCCTCTAAGGAGACCCATGTCGACGACGACAGACGTCCGCGGCCCCGCCGTCACCGTGCCGGCCGCCGCTGCCCCTCCGAAGCCGAAGCGCCGCCGCCCCAAGGGCTGGTGGCTGCCGTTCGTGCTGCTCGCGCCGGCGATCGTGTTCGAGCTCCTCATCCACGTCGTCCCGATGCTCACCGGCATCTGGATCAGCTTCCTCCAGCTGACCAAGTTCTACATCGCCAACTGGGGCGAGGCGCCCTTCGTCGGCGTCAAGAACTACGCGGTCGCCCTCGACTTCTCCGGCTCCGTCGGCCAGGGGCTGCTGAAGTCGTTCTTCGTGACCGTCGGGTTCACCATCCTGGTCGTCGGCCTCTCCTGGGTGCTCGGGATGGCCGCGGCCGTCGCCCTGCAGGAGCGGTTCCGCGGCCGCGCGTTCTTCCGCACGCTGTTCCTCGTGCCCTACGCGCTGCCGCTGTACGCCGGGATCATCACCTGGAAGTTCATGTTCCAGAAGGACACCGGCGCGATCAACCACTTCCTGTTCGACAACCTCGGCCTCCCCGGCGACAAGCCGTTCTGGCTGATCGGCGGCAACGCGTTCTGGTCGATCGTCATCGTCGCGATCTGGCGGCTCTGGCCGTTCGCCTTCCTGATGCTGATGGCCGGTCTGCAGTCGATCCCGTCCGACGTCTACGAGGCCTCGGCGGTCGACGGCGCGAAGCCGTTCCGGCAGTGGCGCTCCATCACCCTGCCGATGCTGCGCCCGGTGAACCTGGTGCTGCTGCTGGTGATGTTCCTGTGGACGTTCAACGACTTCAACACGCCGTACGTGCTGTTCGGGAGCACGGCCCAACCCGCGGCGGGCGACCTCATCTCGTTCCACATCTACAACGCGTCGTTCCTGACCTGGAACTTCGGCTCGGGCGCGGCGATGAGCGTGCTCCTGCTGCTGTTCCTGCTGGTCGTGACCGGCATCTACCTGCTCGTGGTCAACCGGAGGAGCCGCCATGCGTGAGACCCGCTCATCCCACGTCTTCCGCTGGGTCACCATCGTCGTGCTGACCGTGTTCACGGTCGTGCCGCTCTACGTCATGGTCACCTCGTCCCTGAAGCCGCTCTCCGAGGTGCAATCCGCGTTCACCTGGTGGCCGCAGACCTTCACGATCCAGCCGTTCATCGACATGTGGTCGACCGTGCCGCTGGCGTCGTACTTCGTGAACAGCCTCATCGTGTCCAGCGCCGCGACGCTGATCTCGCTGGTCATCGCCGTGTTCGCCGCGTACGCGGTGTCGCGCTACCGGTTCAAGGGCCGCAGCGTGTTCACGACGACGGTGCTGTCGACCCAGATGTTCCCGGGCGTGCTGTTCCTGCTCCCGCTGTTCCTCATCTTCGTGAACATCAACCAGGCGACCGGAATCCAGCTCGTCGGCACGCGCTGGGGGCTCATCATCACGTACTTCACGTTCGTGCTGCCGTTCTCGATCTGGATGCTCGCCGGGTACTTCGACAACATCCCGCGCGAGCTCGACGAGGCGGCGAAGGTGGACGGTTCCGGCGCGATGGGCGCGCTCTGGCACGTCGTCATCCCGGCGGCGCGTCCGGGCCTCATCGCGGTCGCGATCTACTCGTTCATGACCAGTTGGGGCGAGGTGCTGTTCGCCTCGGTGATGACGACGGACGAGAACAGGACCCTCGCGGTCGGCCTGCAGCTGTACTCCACCCAGACCAACGTCTACTGGAACCAGATCATGGCCGCGTCGCTCGTGGTGTCCATCCCGATCGTGGTCGCCTTCCTGCTGCTGCAGCGCAACTTCGTCGCCGGTCTGACGGCGGGAGCGGTCAAGTGACGGCCGTCGACCGTCCGTCGCCGGTGCTGCGCGTGGACGACGTCCCCGTGGTGTGGCTCGGCGCCAACTTCTGGTCGCGCACCGGCGGTCCGCTGATGTGGACGCGCTACGACGCGGGCGTCGTGCGCGAGGAGCTGCGGGTGCTCGCCGAGCACGGCCTGAACATGACGCGCTCCTTCTTCTACTGGCCGGACTTCCACCCGACGCCCGACGCGCTCGACGAGCAGTGCGTCGCCAACTTCGCCGACTTCCTCGACGCGCACGCCGAGATCGGGATGACGACGGTGCCGACCTTCCTGGTCGGGCACATGTCGGGCGAGAACTGGGACCCGGTGTGGCGGGAGGGCCGCGACCTGTACCGCGACGTGTGGTTCGTGGGCCGGCAGGCCTGGTACGTGCGGGAGCTGACGGCGCGGTTCGCGTCGCATCCCGCGGTCGCTGGCTGGCTGCTGACGAACGAGGTGCCGATCTACGGCGGGGAGGCGCCGCGCCCGATCGTGGACGCGTGGGCGTCGCTGCTCGTGGACGCGGTGCGCGCGGGCGGCGGCACGCAGCCGGTCGCGGTCGGCGACGGCGCGTGGGGCATCGAGACGACGGGACACGACAACGGCTTCTCGGTGCGCGACCTGGCCGCGTTCACCGACTTCATCGGGCCGCACGTGTACCGGATGGAGACGGATCAGGTCCGGCAGCACCTGAAGGCGGCGTTCATCGCCGAGCTGGCGGCGACGCACGGGCTCCCGGTCATCATGGAGGAGTTCGGGCTGACCAGTGACTTCGTGTCGGACGCGGGCGCCGCCTCCTACTACCGGCAGCTGCTCTACTCGACGCTGCTGGCGGGCGTGACCGGCTGGATCGCCTGGAACAACACCGACTACGACGACCTCGCCGACCAGCGGCCGTACTCGCACCATCCGTTCGAGATGCACTTCGGCATCACCGACCGGCACGGCAACCCGAAGCCGCCGCTGCGCGAGCTGGCGCGGTTCGCCGCGGACCTCGCGGCGATCGACCTGCCGCAGGTGCGGCGGTCGGCGGTGGACGCGGCCCTCGTCGTGCCGTCGCACCTCGCGGAGGACTACCCGTTCACCAACGAGGACGAGCGCGCGCACATCGTCGCGACCGGCGAGCAGGCGTACGTCGCGGCGCACGAGGCGCACCTCCCGATCGCGGTGGTGCGGGAGCGAAGGGACGGCGGCCTGCCGGCCGGCTACGGGCTGTACCTGCTGCCGTCGGTCAAGCAGCTGTGCGCGACCTCGTGGGAGCAGCTGGTGTCGTTCGCGCGCGACGGCGCGACGGTGTACGCCTCGTACTCCCACGGAACGAGCGGCGTGCAGCGCGGGCCGTGGTGGGCGCACACCGAGGAGCTGTTCGGGGTGCGGATGGACTCGGCCTACGGGCTGGCGGAGCCGGTCACGGACGAGACAGTCGTGCTGCGGTTCACCGCCGAGTTCGGTCCGCTCGCCGCGGGCACGGAGCTGCGCTTCGCGGCCGCGGGCAACGAGAACGGGCGCACGTACCTGCCGGTGCGTGCGACCTCGGGACAGGTCGTGGCGGTGGACGCGCACGGCCGGCCGGCGATCGTGGTGCAGGAGCACGGCGCCGGACGCGCGGTGCTGTCGACGTATCCGCTCGAGTTCTTCGCCTCGGCGCAGGCGCGGGTGAACCCGGAGCAGACCTGGCGGCTGTACGACGCCCTCGCCGCGGTGGCGGACGTGGAGCGCGACGTGCGCCTCGACGACCCCCGGGTCTTCGCCGACACGCTGGTGCACGCCGACGGCCGCCGCTTCGTCGTCTTCCTCTCCCAGCACGAGACCCCCGTCACCCTCACCCCGACCATCCCCGGCGGCGCCCTGCGCACCCTCGACGGCACCCCGTCGGCGACGATCGACCTCGCACCCTACGGCGCCACCCTCCGCCTGCTCACCCTCGACTAACGCGCTCCCCTTCTCCACCCATCGCTTCCTCACTTAATCCGCCGACACGCCGTCCGCGGCCGGACTTATCGAGGAAGCGATGGGTGGGGATGGGGCGTGGCGTCGAGGGAGGCCCATCGCTTCCTCCGTTTGTCCGCCGGCACGCCGGGCGTGGCCGGGTCAGTCGGGGGCGTGGCGGTCGAGGAAGGCGTAGACCTCGGTGGGGTCGACGCCGGGGAAGGTGCCGGTGGGGAGCGCGGCGAGCAGGGACGTGGGGGTGCGGGCGGCGGGCCAGGCCATGCCCTCCCAGCGGTCCGCCAGGTCGGCGGGCGGGCGGCGGCAGCACGACTCGTCGGGGCAGCGGGAGACGGCGCGGTGCGGGGTCTCGCGGCCGCGGAACCACTTCACGTGGGCGAACGGGACGCCGACGCTGACCGAGTAGTCGCCCTCCTTCGCCTTCTCCACGCGGGAGGTGCACCAGAACGTGCCGCTGGGCGTGTCCGTGTACTGGTAGTACGGGCTGAACCGGTCGGCGACGTCGAACACCGTACGAGCCGTCCAGCTGCGGCACACTGGCGTGCCCTCGACCGCGCCGAGCGCGTCCGAGGGGAACACGACGGCGTCGTTCTCGTACGCCTTGATGATGGTGCCCGACTCGTGCACCTTCATGAAGTGCACCGGGATGCCGAGCCGCGCGGTCGCGAGGTTGGTGAACCGGTGCGCGGCGGTCTCGTACGACACCGCGAACGCGTCGCGGAGGTCCTCCATGGAGATGCGGCGGAAGTTCTTCGCCTCGGTGAGGAAGGCCACGGCGTCATTCTCCGGCAGCAGCAGGGCCGCCGTCAGGTAGTTCGTCTCGACCCGCTGACGCAGAAAATCGGCGTAGTTTCGCGGCTCGTCGTGGCCGAGCACGTGCGAGGCGAAGGCCTGCAGGATGGGCGAGCGCGAGTCGCGGGACGCTGACTGCTCGGTGGGCAGGTAGATGCGGCCGTTGCGCCGGTCGGTCACCGAGCGGGTGGAGTGCGGCAGGTCGCCGACGTAGTGCAGCGAGTACCCCAGGTGGTCGGCCATGTCGGTCACCGTCTGATGCGACACCGGCCCGCCGGTGTGCCCGACGGCGGCCAGCAGCTCGGCCGCGATGGTCTCCAGCTCCGCGAAGTGGTTGTCGCGCGCCCGCATGGTCGCGCGCAGCTCGGCGTTGGCCCGGCGGGCCTCCTCCGGGGTGGCGGCCCGCTCCCGGTGCAGCCGCTCCACCTCCTGGTGCAGCGCCAGGATCGCCTGCAACGTCGCGTCTGGAACGGTCCGTCCGACGCGCACCGGCTCGATCCCGAGCGAGGCGAACACCGGCCCGCGCTGCGCCCGCTCCACCGCGATCTCGAGGGCCGCGCGCTCGTCCGGCGGCTCCGGCGCGAGCAGGTCGTCGACGCTGACCTCCAGCGCCGCCGCGATCTGCCGCAGCTGAGCCAGGCGCGGCTCACGGTTGCCGTTCTCGATCGTGGACACCTGCGACGGCGCCCGGTCGAGCGCGGCGGCCAGCGCCTCCAGGGTCATCCCGCGGCGGTGGCGGAACGCGCGGATGCGGCGGCCGAGGGTGAGCGCGTCGGCCGCGGGGGTCTCGTCCTGCACGTCGTCGGTGACGGTCATGCCAGCCATGCTGACACCGCCGCGAAGTTCTGGCAAACAGAAGAACGGCCGGATTTCTGTCGGCCGATCCGGTCGCGGGGCGGTGCGGACGGCGAAGGATCGTGTCATCCGATCCGACCGATGGAGGTCACCATGAGCACCGACAACCGTCCAGGCGACACCACTCAAGGCCCCGCCGAGCTCCAGTTGGAGTGGGACGCGGACCCGCGCTGGACCGGCATCCGCCGCGACTACACGGCCGACGACGTCGTGGCCCTGCGCGGACCGGTCCGCGAGGAGCAGACCCTCGCCCGCCGCGGCGCCGAGCGGCTGTGGCAGCTGCTGCAGCGCGAGAGCACCCCGGAGGACCCGCGCTGGGTCGCCGCCCTCGGCGCCCTCACCGGCAACCAGGCCGTGCAGCAGGTGCGCGCGGGCCTCGAGGCGATCTACCTCTCCGGCTGGCAGGTCGCCGCCGACGCCAACCTCGCCGGCCAGACCTACCCCGACCAGAGCCTGTACCCGGCGAACTCCGTGCCCGCCGTCGTCCGCCGCATCAACAACGCGCTGCTCCGCGCCGGCCAGGTCGAGGGCGTCGACGGGCCGGTGGCCGACTGGATGGCGCCCATCGTCGCCGACGCCGAGGCCGGCTTCGGCGGCCCGCTCAACGCCTACGAGCTCATGCACGGCATGATCCAGGCCGGCGCCGCCGGCGTGCACTGGGAGGACCAGCTGGCCAGCGAGAAGAAGTGCGGCCACATGGGCGGCAAGGTGCTCATCCCCACCGGGCAGCACATCCGCACCCTGAACGCCGCCCGGCTCGCGGCCGACGTCGCCGGCGTCCCGACCATCGTCATCGCCCGCACCGACGCGCTGGCCGCCACCCTGCTCACGAGCGACCACGACGAGCGCGACCGTCCGTTCCTCACCGGCACGCGCACCGCGGAGGGTTTCTACGAGGTGCGCAACGGGATCGAGCCGGTCATCGCGCGTGGCCTTGCCTACGCGCCGTACGCCGACCTGCTCTGGGTGGAGTCCGCCGAGCCCGACCTGGAGCTCGCCCGCCGCTTCGCCGAGGCCGTGCACGCCGAGTTCCCCGGCAAGAGGCTGGCCTACAACTGCTCGCCGTCGTTCAACTGGCGCCGCCACCTCGACGACGACACCATCGCCCGCTTCCAGCGCGAGCTGGCGGCGATGGGGTACGCCTTCCAGTTCATCACGCTGGCCGGCTTCCACGCTCTCAACCACTCCATGTTCACGCTCGCCCGGGACTACTCCACCCGGCACATGAGCGCCTACGTCGACCTGCAGGAGGCGGAATTCGCCTCCGAGGCCGATGGGTACACGGCCACCCGTCACCAGCGGGAGGTCGGCACCGGCTACTTCGACCGCGTCGCGAGCGCGCTCAACCCCGACAGCGCCACGCTCGCCTTGGCCGGATCCACCGAAGCACACCAGTTCTGAGGAGAACGACCATGATCCAGATCACCGGGCCGCGGATCGACCGCGGCGACGACATCCTGACGCCGGAGGCCATCGCCTTCGTCGACCACCTGCACCAGGCCTTCGCCGGCCGCCGACAGGAGTTGCTGGCCGAGCGCCGGCGGCACCGCGAGGAGGCCGGCAACGGCCGCGACCCGCGCTTCCTCAGCAGCACGGCCGCCATCCGCGAGGACGACAGCTGGAGGGTCGCGGGCGCCGGCCCCGGCCTCACCGACCGCCGGGTGGAGATCACCGGCCCGACCGATACGAAAATGGCGATCAACGCCCTCAACTCCGGCGCCCGGGTCTGGCTCGCCGACCTGGAGGACGCCACCAGCCCGACCTGGGAGAACATCGTCGGCGGCCAGCGCACCCTGTACGACGCTGTGCGCGGGCGACTCGCGTTCACCAGCCCCGAGGGGAAGGACTACCGGGTCACGACGCCGCTGGAGCACACGCCGACCATCGTGATGCGCCCGCGCGGTTGGCACCTGGTGGAGAAGCACCTCGCCTTCACCGACCGCGCCGGTCGCTCCACCCCGGCCAGCGCCTCCCTCACCGACTTCGGACTGTACTTCTGGCACAACGCACAGGCCCTGGTGGACGCCGGCCGCGGCCCGTACTTCTACCTGCCGAAGCTCGAGTCGCACCTGGAGGCGCGACTGTGGAACGACATCTTCGTCTTCGCCCAGCAGCGCATCGGGATGCCGGTCGGCACGATCCGGGCCACCGTGCTGATCGAGACGATCCCGGCGGCGTTCGAGATGGACGAGATCCTGTACGAGCTGCGCGACCACTGCGCCGGCCTCAACGCCGGGCGCTGGGACTACATCTTCTCGATGATCAAGACCTTCCAGGGCCGAGGCCGCCGGTTCGCGTTCGGCGACCGCGACCGGATCACGATGACGGTGCCGTTCATGCGGGCGTACACGGAGCTGCTCGTCGCCACCTGCCACCGCCGCGGCGCGCACGCCATCGGCGGGATGAGCGCGTTCATCCCGAACCGCAAGGACCCGGACGCGACCGAGCGCGCGCTGCGGAAGGTCGCGGACGACAAGCGGCGCGAGGCCGGCGACGGCTTCGACGGCACCTGGGTCGCGCACCCCGACCTCATCCCGACGGCGCTCGCCGAGTTCGACGCCGTGCTGGGGGAGCGGCCCAATCAGGTCGACCGGCGGCGGGACGACGTCCACGTCACGGCCGACGACCTGCTCGACGTGGCCGGCGCCGACGCCACGGTCAGCGACGCCGGGGTGCGTTCCAACGTCTCGGTGGCGCTGCGCTACCTGGAGGCCTGGCTGCGCGGCACGGGCGCCGTCGCCATCGACGGGCTGATGGAGGACGCCGCGACCGCGGAGATCTCCCGGTCGCTGCTGCGGCAGTGGATCGACAACCGCGTCGTCACGACGGAGGGCACCCCGGTCGACGCGGCGCTGGTGGCGGGCCTCCTCGACGAGGAGCGGGAGCGGGAGCGGCTCGAGGCCGACGGCTCCCGGTTCGGCGACGCCGCCGACCTGCTGCGCGAGGTGGTGCTGGGGGAGGACGTCCCGACGTTCCTCACGATTCCCGCCTACGCCCGCTACCTGGTCGAGACCGGCGCGCCGGAGGGCGAGCTGGCGCTCGCCGGCTGACGCGCGGAGCGCGGATCACGGATGGTGCTCGAGGTACTCCTCGAGCACCTTTCCGTGGTTCAGCTCCGGGTCGCGCGCCCCGACGAGCAGGGTGACGACGGGATGCTCGCGCACGATCCCGCGGAGGGTCTCGACGGCCGGGTTCGTCTCCAGCTCGGTCTCGTAGCGGCCGCGGAACGCGTCGAACAGCTCCTCCTCGGCGGCCGTGTCCTGGTGGAACCAGCGGCGCAGCTCGGTCGAGGGCGCGACCTCCTTCAGCCACAGGTCGATGTCGGCACGCGCCTTGCTCACGCCGCGCGGCCACAGCCGGTCGACGAGCACGCGGTAGCCGTCGCCCGCGGCCGGCGGCTCGTAGATGCGCTTGACCCGGATCATGGTTGTCTTCTCTCCCTCAGCCCGCCGCGAGGGCCGCGTCGGTCTCGGCCGTGGTCGGCGCGGTCGCCGGCCCCTCGCGGGTGACCGCGATCGCGGCGGCGGCAGTCGCCCGCCGGGCCGCGGCGAGCGGGTCCGCTCCGCGGGTGAGCGCGGCGGCGAGCACGCCGCCGAAGGCGTCGCCGGCGCCGGTGGTGTCGACGGCGGTCACCGCGAGCGCGGGCACGTGGGTCGGGGCCGGGTCGCCCGTGGCGACCCAGCATCCCGACGCGCCGTCGCGGACGACCGCGACACCTCCCTCCCGGAGCATCCCGCGGAGCGCGCCGGCGGCGGGCGCGGGATGCGCGTGCGAGCGCAGGATGCGCGCCTCGCGGGCATTCGCGCTGAGCACGTCGGTGCGCCGGAGCACGGTGTCGAGCAGCTCCCGGTCGAGCGAGCCGACCAGCGGCGACGGGTCGAAGACCACCCGGATGTCGGGACCGAGCGCCTCCACCCACCCGGCCACCGCCGGGCCGGCGGCGGCGTGCGCGAGGCTGTAGCCGGAGACGTAGACCACGTCGCCGGGGCGCGGCTGCACGGCGTCCAGGTCGGCGCGGCTCAGCATCCCCTCGGCGCCGGCCGCGGTCACGAAGGTGCGCTCGGCGCCCGCGTCGACGAGGACCACGGAGTAGCCGTTGTCGGCGGACTCCAGCGGCGGGTTGGCGACGGCGATGCCCTCGCGCCACAGCGCCTCGGCGACCACCTCGCCGAACGGGCCGCTGCCGGACCGGCCGGCGAACACCACCTCGGCGCCGTCGCGCGCGGCGGCGGCCATGACGTTGAACCCGCCGCCGGCCGTCATCCCGGCCGACGAGGCGAGCACGTCGCCGCCGCGCTCGGGGAGAGCGTCCACCCGCATCACCAGGTCGACCACCACCGTCCCGGTGAAGATCAGCCGTCCCTCAGCCACGTCGCCTCCTCAGCTCCAGCAGTCCGTCGACCAGGGGCTCCAGGTCGAGTCCGTTCACGTGGCGCACCGTCTCGAGCGCGGTGCGCGGCCAATCGGCGGCGCCCGTCGCGCCGAGGACCGCGCCGGCCATCGCGGCGATCGTGTCGGTGTCGCCGCCGAGGGACGCCGCCCGGCAGAGCGTGTCCCACCCCGCGTCTCGGTCGGGATGCGCCGGGTCGCCGGCCGCGACCGCGACGCCGACCAGGGCGAGCGCGGCCACCACCGACTCCTGGGCGGCGACCGAGGTTCCGACCACCCGGGCGAGCGCGTCGTCCTGCTCCTCCTCGTCGAGCGGCAGCAGGTACGGGACGGCCCACTCCAGTCGGGCCGCGATGTCGCCTCCCGCGACCCAGTGGCCGCGGCGGGCGCCCTCGCGCGCGGCGGCGACCGCCACATCCAGCGCTTCGGGCGTCTCGGCCCCGTCGATGCCGGCGCTGACCGCCGCACCGACGGCGGCCGCGCCGGCGATGCCCAGCCCGGTGTTGTGCGTGAGCGCGCTGACGGACGCGACCGCGTCGACGAAGAGCCCGAGCGGTTCGACGGGCACGGCGATGCCGACCGGCGCGATGCGCATCGCGGCGCCGTTGGTCGCGCCGAACCGGCCCGCCTCCTCCGGCGGCATGCCGTCCTGCAGGCGCTGCAGGGCGGCACGCGTGCTCGGGCCGAGCAGGTCGAGCGAGCCGCGTGCCTCCATCCCGCGCTCCCAAGCGAGCAGCTCGCCGGCGAGCACGCCGGGCCGCGCCGTCCCGCCGCCGTCGATCAGCAGCCGCGCCAGCAGCACGGCCTGCTCGGTGTCGTCGGTGACCGACCCGGCAGGCATGCCCGCGGCGATCTGCTGATGCGGGCCGGCCGCGACGAGCCCCGTGATGCGCCCGTGGTCGAGTTGGATGCGCTCGCGCGACAGCGACTGCGTCGGCATCCCGAGGGCGTCGCCGAGCGCCAGGCCCTGCAGTGCGGCCAGGGCCCTGGCGCGGGTGCTGTCCCTCACAGCGGCGCCAGCAGCGCCCCGCGCAGCCGATCGCTCAGGTCGGGCGGCACCTCCACGGCCGCGCCGAGGGCCTGGATGGCGCGGCTGTAGTAGTTGCGCACGGCGGCGGCGAGGGTGATGTCGACGATCTCGCGGTCGGTGAAGCCCAGATCGCGCAGCCGCTCGGCGTCGGCGTCGGTCATCGCGTAGGACGCGCGGCTGAGCTTCTCGGCGTAGTCCATCATCGCGACCTCTGCCTCGCTCAGGCCGGCGTTCCGGTAGTCGCGAGCGATGCGCTCCAGCTCGTCCTCCTCCATCAGGGCGAGGGTCTTGCGACCGTGGGCGAGCCGGCAGTGCTCCGAGTGGAGCGCCTGGGCGGCCGCGAGGGTCACGAGCTCGTACCGGCGCTTGCCGAGCTGGGCCACGATCGTGCGCACCAGCGCCTCGAAGGCGCGGACCGCCTCCGGGTTCACGCTCATCACCCGCGTGTGATCGGCGACGTAGCCCAGGTCGTCCAGATCCTCCTGGTAGAGCGCGGCGACCTCGCCGGTCGCCTCGGACGGTTCGGGCGTTCGGATGATGCTCACGGCTGCCTCCTCGCGTAGCTCCTCCCATTCTCACGCGCGGCCCTGCTCGGGGCTAGGGCGCCCGACCGATTGACAGGAGCCTGTCGATTAAGCGAAGCTGGGCGCATGACCGCCACCCCCGCCACTCCCGCCCTGCATCGACTCGTCCTCTCCGCGTCGTCCCTCTCCGACGCCCTGGCGCTCTACGCCGGCGTCCTCGGGCTGACCGTGGAGCGCACGACCGACGGCTTCGCCTGGCTGCGCACGGCGGACGGCGTCGAGCTCATGGTCCATGAGCGCCCGGCCGTCGCATCCGACGCCGCCGTCGCGCCGACGTTCGCGCTGCCCGCCCTCGACGCCGCCGTCGACCGCTGGGTGGCCGCAGGGGGAGCGGTGGTGGATGCGCCGGCCGTGCAGCCGTGGGGCGAGCGCATGGCGGTGGTGCGCGACGCCGACGGCCACATCGTCTGCCTGGTCGAACAGCCGTGAACGACGCGGGCCGAAGGTTGACCGAGCTCGTCGACGAGGTCTTCCGGCTCGCGGACGCCTTCGCGCGCGCGGGCGACGACCTCGTCGCGGCGGAGGGCCTCACCTCGGCGCGCTGGCTCACCCTCGGTGCGGTCGCACACGGGCCGCTCAGCGTCGCCGCGATCGCCCGCCG
Source organism: Leifsonia sp. ku-ls (assembly GCA_003367665.1). Lineage (GTDB taxonomy): Bacteria > Actinomycetota > Actinomycetes > Actinomycetales > Microbacteriaceae > Leifsonia. Next base: position 16,745 of record QKXI01000023.1, read on the forward strand.
CCGCGGCATGCGCCGTCAGTCGGCGGCCGAAAGCGTCGCGGCGCTCGAACGGGCCGGCCTGGTGGAGCGCCTCCCGGACCCGGCCGACGCCCGCGCGCCGCTGGTGCGGCTCACCGGCGCCGGCCGAGCGGCGCTGGAGCGCATCCGCCCCGTCC
>QKXI01000024.1 GCA_003367665.1 Leifsonia sp. ku-ls
CGCCCTGGCCGCCACCGCGCGCCGAACCCGAACCCGCGCCGGTGCCCGCACCGCCGCCGCCCGCGCGCCGGGCGCGCTTCCGCTGCGCGTTCGCGCCCTGCGACGTCCCGCCGCCCGCGGCCCGCGGCTGCGCCGGGGCCGGGGCCACGCGCGCCGCCACCTCGCCGACGAGCGACGCCACGGCCGGCGACCCGGCCGTCACACGCTGCGGCGTCGCGGCGATCGCGGCCTTGCGCAGAAGGGTGCGCACGTCGTCCGCCTGCGACGAGAGCATCACCGTCACCACGTCGCCCGCGCTTCCGGCCCGGGCCGTGCGGCCGGAGCGGTGCAGGTACGCCTTGTGCTCGGCCGGCGGGTCGACGTGGACGACCAGCTCGACGCCATCCACGTGCACGCCGCGCGCGGCGACGTCCGTGGCGACGAGCACCTTCACGCTCCCATCGCCGAACGCGGCGAGGTTGCGGTCGCGGGCGCCCTGCGCGAGGTTGCCGTGCAGGTCGACCGCGGGAATCCCGGAGGCGGTCAGCTGCTTGGCGAGCTTCTTCGCCTGGTGCTTCGTGCGGGTGAAGAGGATGCGGCGGCTGGTGCCGGAGGCCAGCGTCTCGACGAGGGCCTTCTTCTCGTCCGGCGTCTCCACCTGCAGCACGTGGTGGGTCATCGCCTCGACCGGGCTGGTCTCGTCGTCGACCGAGTGCAGCACCGGGGAGTGCAGGAAGCGGGTGACCAGCTTGTCCACGCCGTTGTCGAGCGTGGCCGAGAACAGCAGGCGCTGGCCGTCCGTCGGGGTGGCCGAGAGGATGCGGGTGACGACCGGCAGGAACCCGAGGTCGGCCATGTGGTCGGCCTCGTCCAGCACCGTGATCTCCACGGCGTCCAGCGACACGAAGCCCTGCTTCATCAGGTCCTCAAGGCGGCCGGGGCAGGCGACCAGGATGTCGACGCCGGCCTTCAGCTCGGCGACCTGCTTGTTCTGCGAGACGCCGCCGAAGACGGTCGAGACGCGCAGCGAGTACGCGTCCGCGAGCGGGCGGAAGGTGGCGGCGATCTGCGTGGCCAGCTCCCGGGTCGGCGCGAGCACGAGGGCCAGCGGGCGACCGGCCCGGCGGCGACCGCCGGCGAGCACGGTGCCGAGGCGCGCCACCAGCGGCAGCGCGAAGGCGATGGTCTTGCCGGAGCCGGTCTTGCCGCGGCCGAGCACGTCCTTGCCGGCGAGCGCGTCGGGCAGGGTGTCGGCCTGGATGGGGAAGGCGGTGGTCTTGCCGTCGGCCGCGAGGACCGAGACGAGGGGAGTGGGGACGCCGAGGTCGGCGAAGGTCTGGGACAAAGGTGTGCCTTTCGGGCAGGGACCCGGTCGGCATGCGGCGGACCGGGCGGATGGCGAGCGCACCGAGCGGCGCGATCGTTCGCCGTATGAAGAGAAGCGTGCGGGGCGGAGTCGGTGAGCGACACAGGCCCGGCGCGACGCGAAGCGTTCTACGACGCAGCGGGCAGCATCGGCCCGCACCACCACTCTAGGGCATACGCCCGTGCGAGGGCTGAGAGCACGGACACATCCGGAGGTCGTAGACTGTCGGCCCGGAAACGAGAGGTGGCCATGGGCGTGGTGGAGTCGGAGCTCGAACGCGAACGCGCCGTGGTCGCGGAGATGTACCAGCGGCTCGATCGGCTGCGCGCCGAGACCGAGGAACGGTTGGCCCGCGTGCGCCGCGACAGTGTGGGGAGCAACCACCAGGCGCGCAGCGAGCGCGACGCGTTCGCGCGCCTCTACGAGGACCAGCTGACGCAGCTCCGCGAGGTGGACGCGCGCCTCGTCTTCGGCCGGCTGCTGCTGGAGGAGCCCATGGACGGCTCCGACCACCGCTACATCGGCCGGATCGGCCTCCGCGACGAGGACGAGCGCTCCGTGCTCGTGGACTGGCGGGCGCAGCAGGCGGGCGCCTTCTACCAGGCGACCGCCAGCGAGCCGATGGGGGTCCGCGCCCGGCGGCACCTCACCATGTCCGGCCGGCAGGTCACCCGCATCGACGACGAGGTGTTCGACGAGGCGCTGCTCGACGGGGAGCAGGCGCAGGAGAAGGTGCAGGGCGAGGGTGCGCTGCTCGCGGCCCTCACCGCGCAGCGCACCGGGCGGATGCACGACATCGTCGCGACCATCCAGGCCGAGCAGGACCGCATCATCCGCTCCGACCTCCGCGGCGCGCTTGTCGTGCAGGGTGGGCCTGGCACGGGCAAGACCGCGGTGGCGCTGCACCGCGCCGCCTACCTGCTGTACGCGAACCGGCAACGGCTGAGCGCGTCCGGCGTGCTCGTCGTCGGCCCCTCGACCGCCTTCCTGCGCTACATCGAGGCGGTGCTGCCGTCACTGGGCGAGACCGGCGTCGTCATGTCGACGCTCGGCGAGCTCTTCCCCGGCGTGGAGGCCACGGCGGAGGACGCGCCGGACGCCGCGGTGCTGAAGGGCTCGGCCCAGATGGCACGACTGCTCTCCCGGGCGGTGAAGTCGCGACAGAAGGCCCCGACGGAGGAGCAGACGATCGTCGTCGACAACGAGCGCCTGACGGTCGCGCCCGAGCTCATCCAGCGCGCCATCGCGAAGGCCCAGCGCACCGGCAAGCCGCATAACGTCGCCCGTGTGACGTTCGTGAAGCACGCGCTCGCCGAGTTGACCGACCAGCTGGCGGCCCAGCTCCGCGCGGCGGGGTCGACGATCGACGACGCCGACCTGAAGGTGCTGCGGGAGGACCTGCGCACCTCGTACGACGTGCGGGTGCTGCTCAACACGGCCTGGCTGCCGCTGACGCCGCAGAAGTTGCTTCAAGACCTCTACGCCCGGCCGACCTGGCTCGCCGAGCTCACGCCGCGCTGGTCGGAAGCGCAGCGGGCCGCGCTGCAGCGCGACCGGTCGGAGCCGTTCACCGTCTCCGACGTCCCGCTGCTCGACGAGGCGGCGGAGCTGCTCGGCGACTTCCCCGGGAAGCCGGACCCGGCCGACCGCGAGCGGGAGCGGCAGCGCAAGCGCGACCTGGAGAACGCGCGCGCCGCCATCCGCAACATGGGCGTGCAGGGGCTGGTGAGCGCGGAGCAGCTGGCCGACGGCTTCGCCGAGCAGGTCGACCGCGGCACGACCGCCGAGCGCGCCGCCGCCGACCGCACCTGGACGTACGGTCACGTCGTCGTCGACGAGGCGCAGGAGCTGTCCCCGATGCAGTGGCGCGTGCTGCTACGCCGCTGCCCGATGAAGTCGTTCACGATCGTCGGCGACATCGCCCAGGTCGCGTCCGCGGCGGGGGCGACCAGTTGGCGGGACGCGCTCCAGCCGCTGTTCAAGGACGCCTGGCGCCTCGAGGAGCTTACGGTGAACTACCGCACGCCCGCGCAGATCACGCGCGAGGCCGAGCGGATCGCCGCCGACGCCGGGCTGCCGATCACGCCGACGCGGGCGGTGCGCGAGGGCGACTGGTCGATCCGGCGGGTGGAGGCCGCCTCCGCCGAGCCGGAGGCACTCGCGGAGGCGGTGGCCGACGCCGTGGCGCACGACCGCGGCATCGACGACGCCGGCACCCTCGCCGTCATCGCGACCGCCGCCGACCTGCCCGCGGTCGCGGCGGCCGTCGGCGCCCGCTTCGGCGACCAGGCCGGCCGCGGCGCCGCCGGGCTCTCCCGCCCGATCGCCGTGCTCACCGGCTACGAGGCCAAGGGCCTGGAGTTCGACGCCGTCGTGCTGGCCGACCCCGACGCGCTCGCCGCCGAGTCCCCGCGCGGGGCCGCCTCCCTCTACGTCGCCATGACGCGCCCCACCCAACGCCTCACCCTCGTCACCCGCTGACCCCCGCCGTCGAGTCCGCAAAGACTTCACGCGACACGCCGCGCGACCGTGCAGTCTGTGTGGACTCGACGGTGGGGGACAGGTCAGCCGGGGTATCGCTCGCCGACGGGGATGTCGACGGGGAGGGTGTTGCCGGCCTGCGCGAGGGGGCACGCCCACGCGGGGTCGTAGGCGCACGACGGGTTGTAGGCGAAGTTGAAGTCGAGCACGAGGCTCGCGCCGTCGTCGTCCCAGTCGAGGCCGAGGTCGGCACCCTTGATCGTGTCGATCAGGTAGCGTCCGCCGCCGTAGGTGCCGCCCGGCCGTCCGGCCAGCGCGTCCTTCACCGGAACGAACAGCCCGCCGCCGTACGACCCCAGCCGCCACACGTCGAGCGTCCCGGCGAGGGGGACGCGCACCGTGCCGAGCAGCTCGAACGGCACGACGCCGTCCGTGCCGGTCTCGACGTCCATCCGCTTCGGCTCGGCGGCGGGATGCACGGGCAGCTCGAACCGCCAGTCCGGGTCGTACGGCGTCACCGGCAGCCCGGTGAAGCGCTCGCGGTCCTCCGGAAGGAGCGGCGACGCGGGATGCGACGAGAACAGGTCGTTCCGGCACGAGGTCCAGTGCGCGTGCGCCTCCACCGGGTCGTGTGCGGCGAGCCGGCGGACGGAGCCGTACAGCGCGAACACGCGCCGCCGCCAGTCCGCGGTCTGCGCGGCCGTCACGGCCCGCGCAGGGCCGCCGTCCGCCGCCGTGGCCTCCGTCGTCTGCTCCGCGCCGGTCATCGTCCCTCCGCGCTCGTCGTCTCGGGGACGCGTCCGTCGCCGTCCCGCCCCTCCGGATCGTAGGCCCACGTCGGCGCCAGCCGCCGCAGGCGCGCACCGCGCCACTGCCAGAACAGCCAGAAGGCGTACCAGGCGAACGGCGTCAGCGCGCCCGCCCGCACGATCAGCTGGTCGCGGTACAGGGTCCGCAGGCGCCCGTGCTCGTCGGGTCCGGCCGGGTCGGGCGCGATCGCCATGCGGTGGTCGAGCCGGGGCACGACCGCGAGCGCGCCGCCGGTGCCGCCTCCGCTGTCCCGGAGGATGCGCGTCCCGGTCTCCCTCGGGTCGGTCGACCGCAGCGTGTCGAGCCGGATCGCCTGCGTGCCGACGGTGAACGCGCCGAGCGCCTTCACCGTCACCCGGTGTTCGGCGCCCCAGGTCGTCGGGAAGCCTCCCGGCTCGTCGGAGCGGAAGTCGAGCCACGGGAGGGCGACCTCGCGGAACGCCGTCGGGCTCTGCAGGGCCCGCCAGGCGGCGTCCGGGTCGCAGTCGAGCAGCAGTTTCAGCAGCACGCGCATGGTCCCAGTGTCGCCCCTCCGCGCTCCGCCGAGCCTTCAGGATGCGGTTCTCAGAGGCATTCCGCGGCTCGCGCGCGCAGCAGCTCCCGCTCGCGCTGGTTGGATGTCATGGCCGCGGCGCGCTCGAACTCCTGCCGCGCCTCGTCCCTCCGCCCCAGCCGCAGCAGCAGGTCGGCGCGCACCGACGGCAGCAGGTGGTACGAGGAGAGGGCACCCTCGATCGCCAGCCGGTCGACGACCTCCAGCCCGGCCTCCGGCCCGTACGCCATGGACAGCGCGACGGCGCGGTTCAGTTCGACGACGGCCGACGGCCGGAGCTCCGCGAGCGCGCCGTAGAGGGCCACGATCTCCTCCCAGTCGGTCGCGTCGGCGGTCGGCGCGGTGGCGTGGCAGGCCGCGATGGCCGCCTGGAGGGCGTACGGCCCGCGGCTCACCGGGGGGCGCCTGCTGGTCCGCAGCGCGTCGCTCCTGGCGAGCGCCACCACCCCGCGCCGGATCAGGATGCGGTCCCAGCGCGCGCGGTCCTGGTCCTGCAGCAGGATGGACGACCCGTCCGGCGCCGTCCGTGCCCGGAGCCGCGAGGCCTGGAACTCCATCAGCGCCACCAGCCCGTGCACCTCCGGCTCGCGCGGCGTCAGCTCGGCGAGCACGCGGCCGAGCCGGAGCGCCTCGCGGCAGAGGTCGGGCCGGATCCAGTCGTCGCCCGCGGTCGCCGAGTAGCCCTCGTTGAAGATCAGATAGACCACCTCGAGCACCGAGGCCAGGCGCTCGGCGAACTCCGCCCGCTCCGGCACCTCGAACGGCACGCCGGCGGCGCTGAGCGTGCGCTTCGCCCGGACGATCCGCTGCGCCATGGTGGTCGGCAGCACCAGGAACGCGCGCGCGATCTCCTCCGTCGACAGGCCGCCGAGCAGCTTGAGCGTGAGCGCCACCCGGCTCGGCTGGGGCAGCACGGGGTGGCAGGCCACGAACACGAGCCGGAGCAGGTCGTCGCCGATCGGCTCCTGGACGGCCCTGGCCGGGTCGTCGTCGCCGAGCTCCTGCTCCAGGTGGTGCGCGATCGCGGCGTAGCGGTCGTCGAGGCGCTCCCTCCGGCGCCACCCGTCGACCGCGCGCCGCTTGGCGACCGTCGTCAACCAGGCCCCGGGGTTGCGCGGGACGCCGGTCGTCGGCCACTGCTCCAGGGCGGCGACCAGGGCGTCCTGGGCCAGCTCCTCGGCGAGTCCGACGTCGCCGGTGGAGCGGGCGAGCCCCGCGATCAGACGGCCGGACTCGATCCGCCACACCGACTCGACGGTCCGGCGCACCTCGTCGGCCCGCTCCTCGCCGCTCATCGGTCTCCGCCGACCGTCGTCCGCCCGGTTCGCATGGCTCCATCCTCTCCTCGTTCGCCGCGTCGGTCACCGGTGCGTCGTCCCGCGTCCCGCGATTTCGACACGCGGTGACGGTGGTGTGCGCTAGAACGGGAGCATGGCGATCCGGTACTGGCTCGGCGTGGTGCAGCAGGACCACGTGCTGCGCGGCGTCGCGGGCGGGTTCGCCCAGGTGAACCACGGCGCGCGGGCGCCGCTCGAGCGCATGGGGCCGGCCGACGGCTTCGTCTACTACTCGCCCCGCGTCTCGTACCCCGACGGGGAGCCGCTGAAGCAGTTCACCGCGGTCGGTCGCATCGCGGACGACGAGGTCTTCCAGGTCACGCAGGGGCCGGCCATGCGCGGTCCCGCGGGAGACTTCCTGCCCTGGCGCCGCCGGGTCGACTGGGATCACGATGCCGTCGCCACGCCCATCCGCCCGCTGCTCGACGCCCTCGACTTCACCCGCGACCGCGCCGGCTGGGGCTACCAGCTGCGCCGCGGCGTGATCGAACTCACCCGGCACGACTTCGAGCTGATCCGCCGGCAGATGCGTCCGTCACCCGGCGAAACACGGCAGGCCCGGCCTTCCGGCCGCATTACGATGGCCCGGTGACCCAGCAGGCCCCTGTCTCCGTCGTCCCCGCCGCTCACCGCCAGGCCAAGTACCAGGTGCGCTTCGACTGGGGCGTGGAGGGCGCCGCCGCCGTGGCCGCCGACGCCGACGTCGTGGTGTGGGTGGATGCGCTCGGCCCCGGGAACAACGCGGACGAGCGCGACGCTCCCGACGAGCTGCCCGGCGACGGGGCGGTGCTCCTCGCCGGCCTGACCGACGCCGGCGCCGTCGCACGCTGGATCCTCGACGAGCAGGTCCGTCTCGGCCGTCGCGCGATGATCGCCCTGGTCGCAGCCGGCGCGACGACCCCCGAGGGCACGCTCCGCTTCGCCGTCGAGGACCTGCTCGCCGCCGGCGCCGTGGTCGACGCGCTCGCCGCCCTCGGCATCGACTACTCCTCGCCGGAGGCCGCCGCCGCCTGCGCCGCGTTCACCGGGCTGCGCGGGGCCGTCGCGCACCTGCTCACCGCGTCCGTCTCCGGCCAGGAGCGGATCACCGGAGGCGAGGCCGCATCCGACATCGCCGCCCGCGGCCGGCTCGGCGCGTCCGAGACTGTGACGGTGCTGCGAGCCTCCCGGCAGAGCGGCGGGCCCGCGGCGGAATGATCGGCCCGCGGCGTACGTTTGGCGTCCACAGGAGGTTTATTCGATGAAAGCCGTGCTGAACGACACCGTGATCGCCGAGGCCCCGCAGGAGGACCTCATCCGCATCGAGGGCAACTGGTACTTCCCGCCGGCGAGCGTGAAGTCCGAGTACCTGGTCGAGAGCGACACCCCGTACACCTGTCCGTGGAAGGGCGAGTGCCAGTACTTCTCCGTGAAGTCCGACTCCGGCCTGCTGCAGGACCGGGCGTGGAGCTACCCGACGCCGTACCCGAGCTCCTTCGACCGGGTGGGCAAGGACTACAGCAACTACGTCGCCTTCTGGAAGGACGTCCGCGTCGTCGACTGACGGCGCAGGAGGCACGATGTTCCGAATCGGCCGTCGCACAGGGCCCCTGGCCCTGGCGGCGGCCGCTCTCGTGCTGGCGGGGTGCTCCTCTCCGGCGCCGGAGCCGACGGCGACCCGCACGCCCACCTCGGCGCCTCGCCCGACCGGGTCGTCGGCTCCCGTCGCGGCCATCCCGTGGGAGCCGGGCACCGACACCACGGTGCTGGAGACCGGGCTCGAGGCGCCCTGGTCCGTCGTCCCGCTGCCGAGCGGTTCGGCCCTGATCAGCGAACGCGACTCGGGCCTGGTGCGGGAGCGGCTGCCGCAGGGCGGCCTGCGCGACGTGGGAGTCGTCCCCGGCGTGGTGCACCAGGGCGAGGGCGGCCTCCTCGGGCTGGCGGTGCAGGATCGATCCGCTCCGTCGCAGCTGTACGCGTATCTGACCACGGCGAGGGACAACCGCGTCGTCCGGATGCCGCTGACCGGAGTCCCCGGCAGCTACGCCCTCGGCGCGCCGGAGCCGGTGATCACCGGCATCCCTAAGGCGTCCAACCACGACGGCGGCCGCATCGCCTTCGGCCCGGACGGCATGCTGTACGTCACCGCCGGCGACGCGTCGAACCCGTCCAACGCGCAAGACCTGGGCTCGCTGGGCGGCAAGATCCTCCGAATCACCCCGGAGGGGCAGGTGCCGGGCGACAATCCGTTCCCCGGCTCGCCGGTGTGGTCGTACGGGCACCGCAACCCGCAGGGCATCGGCTGGGACTCGCGCGGCACGATGTGGGCGAGCGAGTTCGGCCAGAACACCTGGGACGAGCTGAACATCATCCGGCCGGGCGCGGACTACGGCTGGCCGGTCGTGGAGGGCAAGGGCGGCGACCCGAAGTACACCGACCCGGTCGCGCAGTGGCCGACCGACGAGGCCAGCCCGAGCGGACTGGCCGTGGTCGGCGACACGGTCTTCCTCGCCGCACTGCGCGGGCAGCGGCTGTGGACGGCCTGGTCGACCGGCGGCGCGGCCCCGGTCACCGTCGCCCCGTTCTTCCAGGGAGCGTTCGGCCGCCTGCGCGACGTCGTCGCCCACGGCGACCGCCTGTGGCTGCTGACCAACAACACCGACGGACGCGGATCGCCCCGCAGCGGCGACGACCGCCTGATCGAGGTGCCTCTCGTGCCGGCGGTGGGCGCCGAACGCCCGGGCTGATCCGTCGCAACGGGTAGTCTGGTGGGGAACCACCGATCGGGAGCAGAACCCTGAGCATCATCCTCGGATACGATCCGGCCACCCTGCGCGAGCGCGTCGATCTGCGCGCTGCCGACGAGCGTCTCGAGGAGCTCGGCAGCCTGCGCAGCCTGTCCGCGCTCAACGAGAAGACCGTGCTGCTGCGGCTGCTCGGCCGGCTGGACGAGGCGATCGAGGTCGCCAACGAGGCGGTGCGGCAGGCGCGGTTCACCGGCGACCGCGAGCAGCTGCTCGGCGCCCGGGTCCGGCGTGCGCAGGTGCTGCAGTACCAGGGCAAGACCGATGAGGCGATCGTCGAGCTCACCGGCTGTGTGGACGAGGCCCGCGGCCGGGAGTGGACCGCGCTGGAGGCGTTCGCCATCCAGAACCGCGGAAAGGTGTGGTTCGACACCGGCGAATTCGAGAACGCGCTGGCCGACATGACGGCGGCCGTGTTCCTGCGGGAGAAGCTGGGCGCGTCGCCGGCCGAGATCCAGGCGGCGCTCACGGCGGTCGCCGTGGTGCAGGCCGCTCTCGACGCGCAGCGCGCCGCCGCGCCCGCATCCGGCGGTGAGGGCGACACCGATCGCGCGTAGGATGCAGGCCATGGAGGTTGTGAGCTCTCCCGCGGGAGGTCGTGCCTGATGGCCGAACTCGACCGCGTGCGCCGCTGGGCGGAGGCCCTGATCGCCCTCCACCTCGACCCGGCGCAGTGGAGTTTCGGCTTCGACAACGCCAAGACGCGCGCCGGCCAGTGCAACTTCACCGACCGGCGCATCACGGTCTCGCGGTATCTCGCGTCGCGCTACGAGGACGACGAGATCCACCAGATCCTGCTGCACGAGGTCGCGCACGCGCTGGCCGGTCCGCGCGCCGGGCACGGACCGAAGTGGCGCGCGATCGCGCTCGACCTCGGCTACGAGGGCAAGCGCCTGCACGGCGGCGCGATTGCCGACGACCTCGCTCCGTGGGTGGGCACCTGCCCGAACGGGCACACCCACTACCGCTACCGCAAGCCGGCGCGGGCGCTGGCCTGCGGCGCCTGCAGCCGCCGGTTCGACGCGGCGAACCTGATCTCGTGGCAGCACCGCGAGGTCTCCGCCGCCCAGCGTCGGGTCGCGGCTGCCGCGGCGACCGAGTAGCCGCGGCGTCAGCGCCGCGCCGCGCCGAGCCGTTCGTCCAGCGAATCCCGCACCGCCGGCCATTCCTCGCGGAGGATGGAGTACACGGCGGTGTCCCGCCAGCTGCCGTCCGCGCGGCGCTGGGTGTGCCGGAGCACGCCCTCGAACCGGGCGCCGAGTCGCAGGATGGCCGAGCGGGAGCGCTCGTTGAGCACGTCGGCCTGCAGCTTGACCCGCTCGAAGCCGTGGTCGAACGCCGTCCCGAGCAGCAGCCGCTTGGTCTCCGCGTTCACCCGGCCGCCCCATACCTCGGGCGCATAGGCCGTCCAACCGATGTGCGCGGCCTCGTTGACCAGGTCGAAGTCGCCGAGGGTGGTCGTGCCGACGAGCCGGTCGCCGTCGCGCAGCACGACGGCGGTCACGTTGCTGCGCTCCCAGTCGAGGTAATTCAGGATGAACTCCCGCCACTCCTCGTAGGTGTCGCGGTAGGCCGCTGGCCCTCCTCCCCATCCGCCGGCGAAGACCTCCGGGTGTCCGATCGCGTCGAACAGGTCGGGCAGGTCGTCGAGGGTGAGGGCCCGCAGCAGCACCGTCGGGCCCTCGAGCGGTGTGTGCGGGTCGGGGCGTGTCGCGGTCATCCGCTCAGTATGCCGTGCGGCGCCGGCGGGCGACGTCCGTCTCGGGTAGGGTTTTCTCCGGCCCGGCCGCCGCGCAGGAGCCCATAGGATAACCGGCTATATTGGTTACATGGCGACCGAAGCGATCGTGACCAGGGGAACCGGCCAGTGGATGGAGCCGGCCGACGGCCAGCGCTGGTGGTTCGACTCCGGTTCGCTCGCGCTCGACTTCGCCTACACCGGCGGCCTCGATCACCCCGAGGTGGAGGAGTGGCAGACCGTCCGCGACCCGGAGACGCTCAACACCTGGCTGGGGGAGCGGTTCCCGGAGGTTGCGCCGACCGCGGGCGAGCGCGAGCTGCGCGACGCCCGGACGCTGCGCTCCGCGATCGGCCGGCTGGCGCGCTGCGCGAGCCGGGGCGAGCAGCTGCCGCCGGACGACGTGGACGTTGTCAACCTGTTCGCCGCCACGCCCGACATCCCGCCGGTGCTCGCCGGCGGTGGTCGTCAGGCGGGCCGGACGAACGCGCGCCCGCACCAGGCCCTCGGCTCGATCGCGCGCGACGCGGTGCGCCTGTTCGGCCCGGACGTCGATGGCCGCATCCGCGAGTGCTCGGCCGACGACTGCGACCTGGTCTACCTCGACACCTCCCGCAGCGGCACGCGCCGCTGGTGCTCGATGCAGCGCTGCGGCAACCGGGCGAAGGTGCGCGCCCACCGGGCGAGGGCGGCTCGCGCGCGCTGACCGCCATCCCGGAGAATGGAGGCGTGGTGCGGAGCGTCGACGTCAACAGCGACCTGGGTGAGGGGTTCGGAGCCTGGTCGATGGGCGACGACGCCGCCCTGCTGCGCCTGGTGTCGAGCGCCAACGTCGCCTGCGGGTTCCACGCGGGCGACGCGTCCAGCATGCTCGCGACCTGCCGTGGGGCGGCGGAGAACGGCGTGACCGTCGGCGCGCACGTCTCGTACCGAGACCTGGCCGGTTTCGGGAGGCGCGCGATGGACGTGCCCGCGGGCGAGCTGCGCGACGAGGTGCTGTACCAGCTGTCCGCGCTCGCCGGGCTGGCGAGGGTGTCGGGCACCGCCGTCCGCTACGTGAAGCCGCACGGCGCGCTGTACAACCGGATCGTCGCCGACGAGCGGCAGGCGCGGGCGGTGGTGGACGCCGTCGTCGCGTTCGACCCGCGCCTCGCGCTCCTGGGCCTCGCCGGCTCGGCGGTGGAGCGGGCCGCGGACGAGGCCGGCGTCCGCTTCGTCCGCGAGGCGTTCGTCGACCGCGGCTATCGCGCCGACGGAACGCTCGTGCCGCGCGGCGAGCCGGGCGCGCTGCTCAGCGATGACGCCGCCATCGCCCGGCGGGCCGTGCGCATGGTCGTGGACGGGACGGTCGTCGCCGCCGACGGCACCGAGCTGGCGGTGTCCGTCGACTCGCTGTGTGTGCACGGCGACACCCCCGGCGCGGTCGCGATGGCTCGCGCCGTGCGGGAGGCCCTGACGGCCGCGGGCGTCGAGGTGAGGCCGTTCGCATGACCGGCCGCCGCGTCCTGCCGTACGGCGACCACGCCCTGCTCGTGGAGCTGGACCACCTGGACGCGGTGCTCGCCCTGTTCCGCGGCCTCGACGCCACCCGGCCGGAGGGCGTCGTCGAGCTGGTGCCCGCCGCGCGCACCATCGCCGCCGTCGTGGACCCGCGCGTCCTGCCGCTGAGCGCCGCCGCCGGCTGGCTCGAACGCACCGCGCCGCTCGATGCGGAGGACGCGGACGAGCGCCTCGTCGAGCTCGACGTGGTCTACGACGGGGAGGACCTCGCCGAGGTCGCCCGGCTCACCGGCCTGACCGCCGCGGAGGTCGTCGCGGCGCACACCGGCGCGACCTGGCGGGTCGCGTTCGGCGGCTTCGCCCCCGGCTTCGCCTACCTGGTGACCGACTCCGACGCCCTCACGGTGCCGCGGCGCGCGACGCCGCGCACGGCGGTGCCCGCCGGTTCGGTCGGCCTGGCCGGTGCGTTCAGCGGCGTCTACCCGCGCTCCAGCCCGGGCGGCTGGCAGCTCATCGGCCGCACCGACGCCGTGCTGTGGGACGAGGCCGCCGACCCTCCCGCGCTGCTGCGGCCGGGCACGGTCGTGCGCTTCCGGGAGGCGGGATGAGCCTCCACGTGCTCGCCACCGGCCCGCTCGCCCTGGTGCAGGACCTGGGCCGCCCCGGCCTGGCCGCGGTCGGCGTCGGCCGCTCCGGCGCGCTCGACCGTGGCGCCCTCCGGCTGGCGAACCGCCTGCTCGGCAACGACGAGGGCGATGCCGGCGTCGAGGTGCTGCTCGGCGGCCTCGAGGTGCGCTTCGAGCAGGCCGGCTGGTTCGCGGTGACCGGCGCGACCGGGCCGCTGCTGCTCGACGACCGGCCGGTGGACGCGCACCTCGCCGTGCCCGCGCGCGCCGGCCAGGTGCTCCACCTCGGGATGGCGGTGACCGGCGCCCGGCGCTACCTCGCCGTGCGCGGCGGCGTCGCGGTGCCGCGCGTGCTCGGGTCG
>QKXI01000025.1 GCA_003367665.1 Leifsonia sp. ku-ls
GCGCCTACGTCGAAAACAGGCTCCAGGAAGGACGCAGCCGACGCGAGATCCGACGGGCACTGAAACGCTACCTCGCCCGAAGCGTTTATCGATCACTCAACGCGCTCCACCAGCCAGTGCTGACGACTTGACAGATATAGAAGCGTCGCTGCGCTCGCTCCGGTATTTCACGGTCTCTTGCTCATTCACCGTCGGCGCTGTTTCGGCAAGAGCGCCGAACGGCAAATGAGTTGATATGAGAGAGGAGTGCGCCGTGACCGCGAACGTCACCTTGTATGTCGAGTCCGGGTCCGCAACAAGCGACAAAACCAGAGCAGCAATAGACAGCGCCGGCATCGTCCATGAGATGGTACCGGTGAGCGCGAACGACTGCCCCCTGCAGGCCGCAATCACCCGCAGTGTGCCCTTCTCCCACCATTCGGAGTCGCGACGTGTGAACCGCCACGCGACAGCCGCCGCAGACAGAATTTCGATTGTCGAGTCGAGACCGAAGCCGATCAGCGCCGCCGATGATGCGGCGGCGCCCGCGGCGATCGCGACAACGGCCTCGACCAGTTATAGATGATGGTCGCAGCGACGATCCCGGATTCGGTGCTGGAGGACGTGCCGGCGCTCGTCGGCAAGTGCGGGACTCATGGCCGTCATGCGAAGGTGCAGTTCTCTTCGGCGCAGCAGCCAGATTCGACGTAGAGCACGACACGCAGTAGCTCGTCGAGCGCTGGCGTGAGATGACCGTCAGCGAGCCGGTACCAAGTGCGTCGACCGTCCGGACCGAAGTTTTGTCAAAAGGGAGCGGTGGCGGCTGGTGTGACCTCGTTCTGGCCAAAAGTGGTCGGCACGATCAGCTTCGGGCGCGGTTTCGTTTCTGCCTGATGCGTCCTTTGTGTCGGGCTTCAGACGTAGCTGCAGATTAGTTCCGCGTCACACCGGGTTGGATCCCCGGCGTTGGCGGCCTCGTGGAAGCTGGCGACCGTGGCGCGCAGCGCGGTGAGCTCGGCGATCTGAGCGTCCAGGCGCTCGAGTTCGTTGCCGAGCAGCGTCACGACGTGGCGGCAGGGCGCCGTGCCGGCGTCCCGCAGGCGGAGGATCTCGCGGATCTGGGCCAGGTTCAGTCCGGCGGCCCGCCCTCGGCGGATGAACTGCAGCCGGCCCACGGTTTCCTCTCCGTAATCCCGATAGCCGTTCGGGGCCCGCTCCGGATACGGAAGCAGTCCCTCGACTTCGTAGAACCGCAGCGCCTTCGTTGTCATGCTCGCCGCTGCCGCGGCCTCACCGATTCGCATCTGACCCTCCCGGAGCCCCACCTGACCGTCCAGTATAGGGGAAAATGGGGGATGTCGTGCGCGCGTGCCGAATACGTTGAGGAACGGCCAGGCGGTCACTTCCTTGGCGCACGATGTTGCGACGGGGACCGCGATCGTCACGACCCGGCGCTGCGCAACCCGAGAGGCCTCGACGTGAACACGGTGCGTGGCCTGGGACGGGAGCGAGGTGGGCATCATTTGAGCCGCCCGAGCTGCTGCTGGAGTTCTCGCAAGTGCTCGGCACGGGGGGTTGACCTTGCCTTATAGGGCAAGGCGCATGATGGGGGAAATCGAAGCATCTGCACCTCGTATTCAGGAGTCCTCATGACCAACAGCGCACCCGCCGAGTTCGATCTGGCGGTGATCGGCTCCGGAGGCGGTGCCTTCGCCGCCGCGATTCGGGCGACCAACCTTGGCAAGCGAGTCGTGATGATCGAGCGGTCGACCGTCGGCGGTACCTGTGTGAACACCGGTTGTGTGCCCTCAAAGGCACTAGTCGCGGCCGCCGAGGCACGCCACGTCGCGTTGGACGCCGCCCGGTTCCCGGGGATCGACGCGTCCGTGGAGCCGGTGGATATGCCGGCGCTGATCGAGGGGAAGCGGGTGCTGGTGGAGGGGATGCGCTCGGAGAAATACGTCGATCTGATCGGCGAGTACGGCTGGGAGCTGCTGCAGGGCGACGCCACCTTCACCGGATCCCCCGACGACCCGGCGCTGACCGTCACGGACTTCGAGGGCCGCCAGGTTCCCGTTCGTGCTGAGCAATATCTGGTCGCGACCGGATCACGGCCGTGGGCACCGACGGTCGAGGGGCTGGCGGAGGTCGACTTTCTGACCTCGACGACGGCGATGGAAGTGTCGGAGGTTCCGGAATCGTTGCTGGTCCTCGGTGGCGGACCGGTGGCGATCGAGATGGCGCAACTCTTCTCCCGCCTCGGATCGAAGGTGACCATGCTGGTCCGGTCGCGACTGGCCTCCACGGAGGAGCCGGAGGTCGCCCGCGCACTTGCGGCGGTGTTCGCCGACGAGGGTATCCGGGTGGTGCGTCGCGCCGCGCTCACCTCCGTGAGCGCCGACCCGACGACCGGCGAGATCCTCGCGACGGCCACCGTCTCGGGCGGCCGCGAGGAGTTTAGGGCGGCACGGCTTCTCGTCGCCACCGGTCGCCGGCCCGTAACCGAGGGACTGAACCTCGAGGCAGTAGGTGTGCAGACCGGGGATCTTGGCGAGGTCGTCGTCGACGATGAACTCGCGACCTCGAACCCGCGGATCTGGGCAGCGGGCGACGTGACCGGGCATCCGGAGTACGTCTATGTCGCCGCGGCGCACGGTGCACTCGTGGCCGAGAACGCGTTCAACAACGCCGGCCGCAAGATCGACTACGGGCACCTGCCCCGCATCATCTTCTCCAGCCCTACTGTCGCCGCTGTCGGGATGACGGACAAGCAAGCCAACCACTCCGGGGTCCGCTGCCGCTGCCAGGTGGTGCCGCTGGAGTACGTGCCCCGAGCGATCGTGAATCGCGACACCCGCGGCTTCATCAAGATGGTCGCCGAAGCAGACACCGGCCGCATAGTCGGACTCACCGCTGTCGGGAAAGAAGCGGCCGACCTTGCCGCGGCCGGGGTCTACATCCTCGAAGCCGGCATGACGGTTGACCAGGTCGGCAAGCTCTGGAGCCCCTATCTGACCATGGCCGAGGGTATCAGGATCGCCGCGCAGTCCTTCAGCACCGACGTCAGTAAGCTCTCCTGCTGCGCCGCGTAACCCCTTGTTCCTTCATCACACCAACAACGAAAGCGGGTCACAATGACCGAGAACGACACGCTCGCAGAGCGCCTCACGTCGAGCGAGACCGGGCAGGAAGCCTCTCTCTGGCTGCCGCTGATGAAACTACTTGCCCAAGGCGACCCGGTTGAGGTCAGCACCCTCGCGACGGTGACCGGGCGCAGCGAAGCCGACGTGCAACAGGCGCTGGCCGCGGTTCCCGACATCGAGTACGAGTACGGCCGCATCATCGGCCAGGGCCTCACCCTGCGTCCCACCCCGCACCGCTTCGAGGTCAACGGTGAGCAGCTCTACACCTGGTGCGCACTGGACACCCTGATCTTCCCCACCCTGCTGGACGCGTCAGCGCGGGTCGAGTCCGTTAGCCCCGCAACCGGCGAGCCGATCGCCGTCACCGTCGGCCCCCACGGGGTTCAGTCGGTCTCGCCCGAGACCGCCGTGGTTTCCCTCGTCAATCCCGAGGACATGACCTCGATCCGATCGGCGTTCTGCAACCAGGTGCACTACTTCACGTCCGCCGAGGACGCGCAAACCTGGCTCGAGACACACCCAGGAGGAGAAGTCATGCCCGTGGCCGACGCCTACGCCCTCGGCACCCAAATGGCTCGAACCATGATCGAGAATGCCCAGGAGGGAAGCGGCCCGTCAGGCGCCGACAGCTGCTGCTAGAACACAGGCGGCTCAGCGACCCGACGATCAGCAAGAGCCAGCCGACGCCCAACGGCACCCGAAACGATCAATGACGACAACACAAGGAGTAGCTAATGAGTGAACGTGTCGATGTTGCGGTGCTCGGGATGGGCCCCGGCGGTGAGGTCGCGGCGAGCCGGCTGATGAAGGCTGGCAAGAAGGTTGCCGTGATCGAGCGGGAGCTGATCGGCGGGGAATGCGCCTACTGGGCCTGCGTCCCCTCGAAGACCGTGCTGCGGCCGCCGGAGGCGCAGACCGAGGTCCAGCGAGCGGCCGGAGTCAGCGGTGCGGAGTTGAACTGGTCGGAGACTAGCGACTACCGCGACTACATGATCCGGAACCTCAATGACGCTGGCCAGGTCGAGGGCTACAGCAAGCGAGGTGCCCTCGTCATCAAAGAGGATGCCCGCATCACCGGCCCTGGCCGTATCCAGGCCGGCGAGCAGGAAATACTGGCCGAGCACATCATCATCGCCACCGGTTCCGATGCGGTCGTGCCGCCACTGGAGGGTCTGGAGGACATCACCGCCTGGACGAACCGGGAGACCTACACCGCGACGTCACTGCCCGGCAGTGCCGTAATCGTCGGCGGGAGCGCCGTCGGGGTGGAAACGGCGACGTTCCTCTCCCGGTTCGGTGTGAACGTCACCCTGCTGCAGCGTGGCCCCAGGCTGATCGACCGCGAGGATCCGCGCGTCGGGGAGCTTGCCAAGCACTACCTTCAGAGCGCCGGGGTCGACGTGCGGCTGAACGCGGTGGTCCGAAGAGGGCGCCGCGATGGCGGCGCGAGCGTGATCGAGCTCGAGGACGGCAGCACGGCCACCGGAGACGTCGTGATCTTCGCCACCGGCCGCAGCCCCCGCAGCGGCGGCCTCGGCTTCGAGGACGTCGGCGTCTCGCTCGGTGAGCACGGTCAGGTGCTGGTGGACGACCAGTGCCGGGCGGCCGAGAACATCTGGGCGATCGGCGATGTGACCGGGGTCATGCCGTTCACCCATGTGGCGAAGTACCAGGGCCGCATCGCCGCCGAGGCGATCCTCGGCGGGACGCGGAAAGCGTTCTACGACGGCATCCCTCGCGTCGTGTTCGGGGAGCCGGAGATCGCCGCGGTGGGGCTCACCCAGCAGCAGTCCGATCACGCCGGTTTGCACACCACAGCCACCGAGCTCGACCTCGCCGACGCAATCACCCGGCCCTGGACTTACGAGAAGGACCCCGTCGGCAACCTCGGGCTCCTGGTCGATACCGAGGCGAAGGTGCTGGTCGGCGCCTGGGCCGTCGCACCCTTGGCCGGGGAGTGGATCCACCACGCCTCGCTCGCCATCCGGGCACGGATACCGCTAGACACCCTCCGCGACCAGGTCGCCCAATACCCCACCTACAACGAGGCCTACCTCGCCGCCCTCGACCACATCAAGGCCTGAGCTCGTGCGCGGGAGGGGCGGTCTGAAGAGCTGCCCGAGCTGGTTTCGTTCCCTCAAGAGCCGTGAAAAGATCAGCGTGAAGATCCCAGGAGCGATCGAAGACGTACTCACCGCGTAAGTCGGCGGCTACGTCGGCACGAAAGTTGCGGAGCCGGTGAGCACCAAGCTCAACGAAGTGCAGCCAAGCAGGCCCCGGCCGATGGAGGACGCTGTCCGACCCGGGGGCAACTGATCGCCGACGACATGGTGACACCGACGGCCGGCTTCAGCGCCCCGAATCGCGCCTACCGCTGGTCACCCACCTGCACGGTTTCCTCGCCCACCAAGTCTTCGGCCTCGCTGCCGTGGTCACCCTGCGAAGCCATCTAGCCACACGGTGGCGCCGCCGCTGAGACTGTCGGATCGGCCACTTGGAGCGACGTCCGGGCCCCGCGGCTACGCGCACGCCAGGCGGGCCGAATTCGGACCGTCCGAGCGGTGTGGACGGAATTCCGGGTCGGTGTCGAACTGTCGGCGCTCTTGCATGATGCGGTCAGTAGCCGCTCGGCCAGGCGAACCTGGGGGGCAACCGGACTGTTGCCGCCGTGGGTCACGATGATAGCGATGTCCTCCTTGCTTGACAGCGCGCCGCCTGCCGGCGGTCGTTGTTCGATAGCATCGATCTCCTCGGTCCCTCGTCCAGCGCGGCCACCGTCCCACGGCGGCCTCGAATTTCCCGGCTGCGATTACCGTGATCGCGGCTCGTCATCGTCGGCCGTCACTGTGTTCCGGGATCGGTTCCGCGCGCGGACGAGAATTGCGCTGATCAAGATGACCGCGACCGCGGCCAGGGCGGAGCCGGTGACCAGACCTATGTTGCTGCTGAGGAAAGCGGTCATAGCGGAGGAAATGCGGCTGCCGGTCGTGGCCAGGCTCTCATTCGCGCCCCCGGCGACCAACGCAGGTGCCCAATAGGCGACGAGGTAGATCCCGGACAGCAGCAGCACCGCCCCGGCGATCCGGGGCACATACCTTGCGGTGCGGTGCAGGATCCGCGCCAGCAGGCCGCTGGCCAGGGCCGAGGACAGAGCCAAGAGCACCAGCACCATCGCCGCTCCGGCTGCGTACGCGGCGAACACCACCACCAGGCCGACCGCGCTGCCAGCTGCCAGAGCCTGGCCGATCACCGCAAGCAGCACCGCGAGGGTGCAGGACAGGGACGCCACCCCGTACGCGGCACCAAAGGCGAGCATCGCGCTCGGGCCGCGTCCTTGCCGAGCGATCCGGCTGGAGTTCATGGTGAACCCGACGTGCCGGCCGGCGAGCAAAGCGGTGCCAAGCCCGACAAGCAGCACACCGACCAGCACTGCTACCCACGGCACCGCTCCGATCAGGCTGCGCATTCCAAGTGCGACCAGCAGCCCGGCCACGCTCAGCACTCCGGCGAATCCGGCGCTGACCAGCAGCCCGGCTCCGAGCCCGACCAGCGCACGCCGTACGAGGCTCTGCTGCGCGCCGGGTTCGTCGCGGCCAATGTAGTAGGCGAGGAACGCGGGCAGCATCGCGAATCCGCACGGGTTCACCGTCGACAGCATGCCCGCCGCGAAGGCGAAAGCGAAGGTACCCAACACGCCTCCTATGAGCCCGCGGCCGCGATGGCCTGGGCCGTCTGGGCCGCTGAGGGGTCCACCCCGCGGTAGACCACCCGCCCGGCTCTATCCAGCACCATCGTCAACCCGAGCGCGTCCACGTTAAACCGCTTCAGCAGGGTCCCGTCGTCGCGTACCACCGACAACGGCGGATTCCCGACGTCCTGCATGAACCCGTTGATTATGTTCACCGGCTCGCCGGGGTCCAGATCGACCGCGACGGCCTGCACCCCCGAGCCAGCCTTCGCCACACCCGCCCCGACGGACTTCGCGCCCGTCACGCAACTCGAACACGAGGCGGTGAAGAAGTAAAACAGAGCCGGCTTGTTGTTCGGCACCGTCAAATTCGTCCCGGACACCGTCCGCACCGTCGTGGACGGGAACGAGGACCCGGCAGCTGAGCCACCCGACGGGCCCGTTGCCGCGCCCGGCGACGTCTGCGCTCCGCACCCGGTAAGCAGCAACGCCACCGCGATCCCTGCCAAGGCGACGGCGAAACCACGACCTCGACGGCTTCGCAACAGGCTGGATCCCGAACCGCGCCTCACTTGCGCGCCGCCCGCTGGCGCCGCTCCTTATTCGGCGGCACCACTGCAGGGCTCGGCACAGCACAGCAGTCGTCAACCATCACTGGCAACACCTGCTCACCAGCACCCTCGCGGCCTGCGCTGTTGGTTTCCGCTGAACGGGCGGCCGAACGACGCCGCGCCCGAAGCACCGTGTACACCACGGCGGCGGCCATCACCAGGGCCGCCACAGCCAAGACCGGCCAGCTGCCCAGCACTCCACCAACCAACGCGAGTCCACCCGCCGCGATCAGCGCCGGGCCGCCGCAACACGCAACTGCCAGCCCCACCGCGCCGATGGCGATCAACGCCACGCTCATCCCGCCTCCACGATTCTCGGACATCGCACTCTCCATCCACGGTCAGACAATCCCGGCCATACCCGACCGGTCTGTATTCATCTTTCACGTTTCCCTATAGGGGAATGTCAACCCACCGGGCGCGAGCTGCTGCTGCTCTGCGCTGGTCATCCTCACATCCATCGAGGTGCGGGCTACAGTGCGGGAGGCCGGCCTTAGCAGATGAACCCTTGGAAGCGGTGATCGCTCGGGAAGAGGCCGTCCGTCTCGCCCGTCGCGTTCACGAACTCACCGAGCAGCTGGCAGCGAACCTGAATCGCATGACCGGACTGATTCAGACCAGCCCCGCCGCTCCGCTTCTTCAGATCA
>QKXI01000026.1 GCA_003367665.1 Leifsonia sp. ku-ls
ATGTCGGTCGCCGAGCGGCAGGCCGCGGCCGAGAAGGCCGCCGCCGAGAAGGCGGCTGCCGAGAAGGCGGCGGCGAGCACGTCCGGCGGTCCGGCGAAGCCCGCGACCCCCGACGCCGCGAAGCCCGCGGCGCCCCGCCCCGGCGGCGGCAGCATCCCGCGTCCGAGCGCCCCGCGCCCGGGCAACAACCCGTACTCGTCGAACCAGGGGATGGGCCAGCGTCCGCCGCGACCCGGCAACAACCCCTTCTCGTCCTCGCAGGGCATGGGCCAGCGTCCGACGCCGGGCAACATCCCGCGTCCGACCCCGCCGCGCCCCGGCTCGCCCCGCATCGGCGCGCCCGGTCAGGGCGGAGGTAACCGTCCCGGTCGTCCCGGTGGCGGCGGCGGTCGTCCCGGCTTCCAGCAGCGCCCCGGCACCGGTGGCGGCGCCGGAGCGGGCGCCGGCGGGTTCCAGCGTCCGGGCGGCGGCTTCGGCGGCCCGCGCCCCGGTGGCGGCGGCGGTCGCGGTCGTGGACCGGGCGGCGGCACGGCCGGTGCCTTCGGCCGCGGTGGCGGCAAGAGCAAGGCCCGCAAGTCGAAGCGCGCGAAGCGCCAGGAATTCGAGATGCGGGAGGCCCCGTCGCTGGGCGGCGTGACCGTTCCCCGCGGCGACGGCAACACCGTCATCCGACTGCGCCGAGGCGCCTCCATCTCCGACTTCGCCGACAAGATCGACGCGAACCCCGCGTCGCTGGTCACCGTCCTCTTCCACCTGGGCGAGATGGCGACCGCGACCGAGTCGCTCGACGAGGCCACCTTCGAGGTGCTCGGCGAGGAGCTGGGCTACAAGATCCAGGTCGTGTCGCCCGAAGACGAGGACAAGGAGCTCCTGGAGGGCTTCGACATCGACCTCGACGCCGAACTGGAGGGCGAGTCCGACGAGGACCTCGAGATCCGTCCCCCGGTCGTCACCGTCATGGGTCACGTCGACCACGGTAAGACCCGCCTCCTCGACGCCATCCGCAATGCGAACGTCGTCGCGGGCGAGGCCGGCGGCATCACCCAGCACATCGGTGCGTACCAGGTGTGGACGGAGCACGATGGCATCGAGCGTGCCATCACCTTCATCGACACCCCGGGTCACGAGGCGTTCACCGCCATGCGTGCCCGTGGTGCGCAGGTCACCGACATCGCGATCCTCGTGGTCGCGGCGGACGACGGCATCATGCCGCAGACCATCGAGGCGCTGAACCACGCCCAGGCGGCGAACGTGCCGATCGTGGTCGCGGTCAACAAGATCGACAAGCCGGAGGCCAACCCGGCGAAGGTGCGCCAGCAGCTCACCGAGTTCGGCCTGGTGGCGGAGGAGTACGGCGGCGATGTCATGTTCGTCGACGTCTCCGCGCGCAACAACATCGGCATCGACGACCTGCTCGACGCCGTGCTGCTGACCGCCGACGCCGGACTCGACCTGCGGGCGAACCCGAACAAGGACGCACGCGGTGTCGCGATCGAGGCCAAGCTCGACAAGGGCCGTGGCGCCGTGGCGACCGTGCTCATCCAGTCCGGAACGCTCCGGGTGGGCGACGCGATCGTGGCGGGAACCGCCTACGGCCGTGTTCGGGCCATGGCCGACGAGAACGGAGAGGCCGTCTTCGAGGCCGCCCCGTCGCGTCCGGTCCAGGTGCAGGGTCTCTCCAGCGTCCCGCGCGCCGGCGACGTCTTCATCGTCACCGAGGAGGACCGCACCGCCCGGCAGATCGCCGAGAAGCGCGAGGCCGCCGAGCGCAACGCGCAGCTGGCGAAGGCCCGCAAGCGCATCTCGCTCGAGGACTTCACCCGGGCCCTGGAGGAGGGCAAGGTCGAGGCGCTCAACCTCATCATCAAGGGCGACGTGTCCGGTGCCGTGGAGGCGCTGGAGGAGTCGCTCATGAAGATCGAGGTCGACGAGTCGGTGTCCCTGCGCATCCTGCACCGCGGTGTCGGCGCGATCACCGAGTCGGACATCGACCTGGCGACCATCGACAACGCGATCGTGATCGGCTTCAACGTCCGCCCGGACGTGAAGGCGCGCGAGCGTGCGGCCCGCGAGGGTGTCGACGTCCGCTTCTACTCGGTCATCTACAACGCCATCGAGGACATCGAGAGCTCGCTGAAGGGCATGCTCAAGCCCGAGTTCGAAGAGGTCCAGTCCGGTGTGGCCGAGATCCGCGAGGTGTTCCGCTCCTCCAAGTTCGGCAACATCGCCGGTGTCATCGTCCGGTCCGGCACGATCACGCGCAACGCCAAGGCGCGCGTCATCCGCGACGGCGTCGTGGTGGGCGACAACCTCACCATCGAGTCGCTGCGCCGGTTCAAGGACGACGTCACGGAGGTCCGTACGGACTTCGAGGCCGGTATCGGCCTCGGCAAGTACAACGACATCCAGGTCGGCGACGAGATCGAGACGACCGAGCTTCGCGAGAAGCCTCGGGCCTGAGTCGAGAGGATGGCCGGTGGCTTCGCCACCGGCCATCCGGCTCGTGAGGAGGACAACATGGCTGATCCGGCACGCGCGAGGAAGCTCGCGGACAGGATCAAGGAGATCATCGCCAAGCGGCTCGATCGCGGCCTGCGCGACCCGCGCCTGGGGTTCGTGACCATCACGGACGTCCAGGTGACCGGCGACCTGCAGCACGCGACCGTCTTCTACACGGTGTACGGCACCGAGCAGGAGCGCGAGGACAGCGCCGCCGCCCTCAAGGCGGCCACCGGCATGCTGCGGAGCGAGGTGGGCAAGAACATCACCGCGCGCCTGACGCCGACCCTCGAGTTCCAGCTCGACGCGATCCCGGAGAACGCGGCCCACATCGAGGACCTACTGCGGGAGGCGCGTCAGCGCGACACCGAGGTGGCGGGCCTCGCCGCCTCGGCGAGCTACGCCGGCGACGAGGACCCGTACGTGAAGCCGCGGGTCATCGACGAGGACGACGAGGACGACGAGCGCTGATCGGCGGTCGTAGCATGACCGCATGTACGCGGTGATGTTCTACGACGCCGACCCGAACGCCCGCCCGGAGGACTTCCAGCGCCTGGTGGAGGCGTACCCGCGCCACCACGCCTACCTGGAGGAGTTCGCCGCAGGCGGCGACGTGGTGATGATCGGGACGTTCGGCGACCCGGCGACGCAGGGATCCATGGCGGTCTTCCGGTCGCGCGAGGCTGCGGAGCGCTTCCGGTCGGGCGACCCGTTCGTGGTGGAGGGGCTGGTGCGGTTCTCGCGCATCCAGGACTGGGACCCGATCGTCTTCGCCGAGCGCTGAGCTACGGCAGCGTGTAGCCGCCGAGCACGGGCACCGCGAGGCCGTCCCGGACGAGGCCTTGGAGGGCCCGCTCGCCCTGCTCCGCGTCCGGCCAGACCGCCGCCAGCTCGGCTTCGGTGACCGGGATGTGCGAGGCGCGCAGCTCGGCGAGGATTCGGCCGCGCGCTTGGCGGTCGCTTCCCTCGTACCGCTGCTGCCGGCCCTTCGTCGGTCCCTCGTAGTCCGGGTAGCCGGCCTGGCGCCACCTGCAGCGGTCGGCAAGCGGACAGGAGTCGCAGCGCGGGGTGCGTGCGACGCACACGATCGCGCCGAGTTCCATCATCCCGGCGTTGAAGGCGGCCGCGGCGTCGCGGTCCTCCGGGAGGAGGGCCTCCATCGCGGCCAGGTCGCGGCGGGTGCTCGGCGGCCCCGGCTCGGCCTGCCCGTCGATCGTGCGCGCGATGACGCGGCGGATGTTGGTGTCGACCACGGGATGCCGCTCGCCGTACGCGAAGGCGGCGACCGCGCGGGCCGTGTAGTCGCCGACGCCGGGCAGCGCGAGCAGCGCGTCCACGTCGTCGGGCACGACCCCGCCGTGCCGCTCGGTGATCGTCACGGCGGCCGCGTGCAGCCAGAGGGCGCGGCGCGGGTAGCCGAGCGACTTCCAGGCCCGGACGGCTTCGCCCGGCGGGACCGACGCCAGGTCGGCGGGCGTCGGCCAGCGGGTGAGCCACTCCTCCAGGCGCGGGATGACGCGGCTCACCGGCGTCTGCTGGAGCATGAACTCGCTGACGAGCGTTCCCCAGGGGGTGAAGCCTTCTCGGCGCCACGGGAGGTCCCGGCGGTTCTCCCGGTACCAGGCAACCACCGTCCCGGCGTAGTCGTGCATGCATCGAGGCTAGCCGGTGCGGCGGCCTATGCTCGTCGTATGATGCTTCCGCCGACGCCCCGGGTGCTGTTCCTGCGGCAGCTCGTGGCGGCCATCCGGCGCGACGCGTCCGCCGGTCGGGTCGTCGTCGCCGTCGATGGCGGCCGCATCGGCGGGATCGGGTTCGCGGACGACCTCGCGAGTGTCTTCCGGGAGGCCGGCGTCGACACGTTCCGCGCCTCCCTCTCCGGCTTCCACACGTCGCGCGCGTACCGCACCCGCCGCGGCCCGGAGACGCCGGAGAGCTACTACGGCGACGCGTACGACGAGGTCGCGCTGCGCCGGGTGCTGCTCGACCCGTTCCGGCTGGGCGGCAGCGCGGGCTTCCAGACCGCGGCGTTCGACGCGGCGCGTGACCAGCCGCTCGAGGCGCGCTGGCTGACGGCCGGGCCGGACGCCGTGCTGGTCGTCGACGGCGAGTTCCCGCTCCGGCCGTCGCTGCGCACGGAGTGGAACGCGTCCGTGCTGCTCGTGAACGTGCCTCAGTCGGCGGAGTACCGGGAGGACGCGCGGCCGGCCGAGCACGCAACGTACCTGGTCGACGAGTCGGACCCGGCGCGGCCGCGCTGGGCACCGCGCTGAGTCAGGACGCGAGCAGGGGCCGCATCCGCTCGGCGACCGTGGCCGGGTCGAGGAACGCGCCCGATCGCTCGACCTCGTGCACCAGCGCGGTGATCGCGGCGTTGACGGGGGCGTCGATCCCGGCCGCCCGTGCCTCGTCGACGACCGCACCGTTGAGGTAGTCGATCTCGGTGAGCTGGCCGCGGCGCAGGCTCTGCAGGGTCGAGCCGGGGTTGGGAGTCGACCCCATCCGCCGCTTCATCAGCAGCGGGACCGCCTGGGCGGCCCAGCGCGGCGCGCGGGCGACGAACCGCAGGATGCGGTCGTCGAGGCCCTGGATGCTGCCGTAGCGCACGCCCCGGGCGAAGCCGACGCGCGTGGCCTCCTGCAGGCTGGCGGTGACGATCGGCCGCAACCGGCGGTCGCCGAGCACCTCCTGCGCACTCCGCCCGGTGATCGCGGGGAGGGCGTTGATCTGGTTGACCATCAGCTTCGTCCACTGCGCGCCGGTGAAGTTGGCGATCGCGTAGGCGGGCATCGCGGCGTCGAGGATGCGTGCGGCCTCGACCGCCGCGCGAGGTGCCGCGCCGTCGCCCGCGCCGAGGTAGGTGTTCGCGGTCGTGGTCACGGTGACGCGGCCGGGGGAGAGGTAGCTCGCCGCGTACAGCGCGAGGGCGCCGACGCAGTCGGAGGCCGGAAGCAGCCGCTCGGCCTCGGCCAGGCCGGCGAGGCCGTTCTGGACGACGACGACCGTGATGCCGTCGAGCACCTCGGCGTTGGCCCGGATGGCGGCGCCGGCATCCTGCGCCTTGGTGCAGACGAAGGCCAGCTCAGGGCGTGTCTGCAGCGTCTCGGCGGCGGCGACCCGCGCCGTGTGCGCGCCCCAGCCGCCGTCGAGCCGGAGGCCGGACTCGCGGATGGCCGCCAGCTGGCCGCCGCGGGCGGTCACCTCCACGAGGTGGCCGACACGGTCCAGCAGCGCGGCGATCGTTCCGCCGATGGCTCCCGCTCCGATCACGCCGATACGCACGGGCTCCAGCCTAGCCGCGGGCGCCGGCGAGCCGGCGGGACGCGACACGCCGCCCTCCCGGCGAGAGGGCGGCGTGCGGTGTTCCGCGTGAAGCGTCAGTCGGCGAGGACGGGAGCCGGCTCGGCGGTGGCGAGCGCCTCGCCCGCGGCGTCGGCCGGCGAGGGGGTCCGCCCCGCGGCCGCGGC
>QKXI01000027.1 GCA_003367665.1 Leifsonia sp. ku-ls
CATTGCTCCTATAATGTTCTCAAACAAGATGGCGAGATTAGGAAAAGGGTACATGTTCGAAAGTAAGAGTATGAAGTTACGGACACAAGTACCAGCGGAAATGCTCGCAAATATTGACCTGAAATACTTCAACAAATCAACAAGAGAGAAAATCGAGAAAATAAGACCTCTACTGATAGATGGCACAGCCTCATTGAGTCCTGGAATGATGATGGGCATGTTCAACATGTTGAGTACAGTCTTAGGAGTTTCAATTCTGAATCTCGGGCAGAAGAAGTACACCAAAACCACATATTGGTGGGACGGACTCCAATCCTCAGATGACTTCGCCCTCATAGTGAATGCACCGAATCATGAGGGAATACAGGCAGGAGTAGATAGGTTCTATAGAACCTGCAAATTAGTTGGGATAAACATGAGCAAGAAGAAATCCTACATAAATCGGACAGGAACATTCGAATTCACAAGCTTTTTCTACCGCTATGGATTCGTAGCTAACTTCAGTATGGAGTTGCCCAGTTTTGGAGTGTCCGGGATTAATGAGTCAGCTGACATGAGCGTTGGTGTTACAGTAATAAAGAACAATATGATAAACAACGATCTTGGACCAGCAACAGCTCAAATGGCCCTTCAGCTATTTATCAAAGACTACAGATACACATACCGATGTCACAGGGGTGATACGCAAATTCAAACGAGGAGAGCATTCGAGCTGAAGAAGCTGTGGGAGCAGACCCGTTCGAAGGCAGGACTGTTGGTTTCAGATGGAGGGCCAAACCTGTACAATATCCGGAACCTCCACATTCCAGAGGTCTGCTTGAAATGGGAATTGATGGATGAAGACTACCAAGGCAGGTTGTGTAATCCTATGAACCCGTTTGTCAGTCATAAGGAAATTGATTCAGTCAACAATGCTGTGGTGATGCCAGCTCATGGCCCAGCCAAAAGCATGGAGTATGATGCCGTTGCAACCACACATTCATGGATTCCTAAGAGGAATCGCTCCATTCTCAACACCAGCCAAAGGGGGATTCTTGAGGACGAACAGATGTACCAGAAGTGCTGCAACCTATTCGAAAAGTTCTTCCCCAGCAGTTCGTACAGGAGGCCAGTTGGAATTTCCAGCATGGTGGAGGCCATGGTGTCTAGGGCCCGAATTGATGCACGAATTGACTTCGAATCTGGAAGGATTAAGAAAGAAGAGTTTGCTGAGATCATGAAGATCTGTTCCACCATTGAAGAGCTCAGACGGCAAAAATAGTGAATTTAGCTTGTCCTTCATGAAAAAATGCCTTGTTTCTACTGATCACGCGT
>QKXI01000028.1 GCA_003367665.1 Leifsonia sp. ku-ls
CAACCAACACAAGCCAAACAATAATAAACAACTATTATAATGAAACAAACATCACCAACATCCAAATGGAAGAGAGAACAAGCAGGAATTTCAATAACTTAACTAAAGGGCTCTGTACTATAAATTCATGGCACATATATGGGAAAGACAATGCAGTAAGAATTGGAGAGAGCTCGGATGTTTTAGTCACAAGAGAACCCTATGTTTCATGCGACCCAGATGAATGCAGGTTCTATGCTCTCAGCCAAGGAACAACAATCAGAGGGAAACACTCAAACGGAACAATACACGATAGGTCCCAGTATCGCGCCCTGATAAGCTGGCCACTATCATCACCGCCCACAGTGTACAACAGCAGGGTGGAATGCATTGGGTGGTCAAGTACTAGTTGCCATGATGGCAAATCCAGGATGTCAATATGTATATCAGGACCAAACAACAATGCATCTGCAGTAGTATGGTACAACAGAAGGCCTGTTGCAGAAATTAACACATGGGCCCGAAACATACTAAGAACACAGGAATCTGAATGTGTATGCMACAACGGCGTATGCCCAGTAGTGTTCACCGATGGGTCTGCCACTGGACCTGCAGACACAAGAATATACTATTTTAAAGAGGGGAAAATATTGAAATGGGAGTCTCTGACTGGAACTGCTAAGCATATTGAAGAATGCTCATGTTACGGGGAACGAACAGGAATTACCTGCACATGCAGGGACAATTGGCAGGGCTCAAATAGACCAGTGATTCAGATAGACCCAGTAGCAATGACACACACTAGTCAATATATATGCAGTCCTGTTCTTACAGACAATCCCCGACCGAATGACCCAAATATAGGTAAGTGTAATGACCCTTATCCAGGTAATAATAACAATGGAGTCAAGGGATTCTCATACCTGGATGGGGCTAACACTTGGCTAGGGAGGACAATAAGCACAGCCTCGAGGTCTGGATACGAGATGTTAAAAGTGCCAAATGCATTGACAGATGATAGATCAAAGCCCATTCAAGGTCAGACAATTGTATTAAACGCTGACTGGAGTGGTTACAGTGGATCTTTCATGGACTATTGGGCTGAAGGGGACTGCTATCGAGCGTGTTTTTATGTGGAGTTGATACGTGGAAGACCCAAGGAAGATAAARTGTGGTGGACCAGCAATAGTATAGTATCGATGTGTTCCAGTACAGAATTCCTGGGACAATGGAACTGGCCTGATGGGGCTAAAATAGAGTACTTCCTCTAAGATGAAGAAAAAGACCCTTGTTTCTACTGATCACGCGT
>QKXI01000029.1 GCA_003367665.1 Leifsonia sp. ku-ls
ACGCGTGATCAGTAGAAACAAGGGTGTTTTTTCCAAACTTATATACAAATAGTGCACCGCATGTTTCCATTCTTTACACATATGAAGACAAGGCCCATTACAATGGCTAGAAGTATGAAACATGATGCCCCGAAGCTAAACCAAAGTATCACATCTTTGTAGCCGCTGCTTAGTTTGACTGGGTCAATCTGTATTCTATTTTGCATTGCCTCTTCCCTGTATTTGCTGTGATCATAGGTGTTATTTCTAATACTGGCCATACAGTCATCATCACACTTGTGAAATATTTCAAAGCAACCAGTGCCATCTTCTTCAGCATTCTCTCTCAGCTGTCTTTTCACTCGTTCGTACAGTTTGTCCATTTCTGAATCAGCCAGATCAATTGTATGCTGGTTCTCCATTGCTACCAAGAGTTCAGCATTGTATGACCACACTTCTGTTATAGAATCTCTGGTCCAATTTATCACATTACCGATTTGCTTCTCTACCTCATTGAATTCATTGTCTATCAACTCAAATTGTTGGTTGGTTTTTTCTATAAGCCGGTTTAATTTTCCTGTTATTTGATCAATTGCCGATTGAGTGCTTTTGTAATCTGCAGCAGTTCCCTCTCCCTGTGCATTCTGGTGTCTGAAACCATACCAACCATCAATTAGGCCTTCCCATCCATTTTCAATGAAACCCGCTATAGCACCAAATAGGCCTCTTCCCTTTGGAATCTCAGGAACATTCTTCATCCCTGTTGCTAGCAGCAGACTCCTTTGCTTAACATATCTCGGACATTTTCCAACTGCCCTGCTATCTATGTTCTGAAATGGCAAGTTACTTATTATTGTCCCTCCACTATGATAGCAGTCCCCTTCACAATTGGCATCAACCTGTACTCCACTCTGGATTCCCATAGATTTTCCTCTCAGGAAGCTTGCACGGTCTGGAGCTATGAAAGCCCCATTGAAACTGAAAGTGACTGTATCATTGGGATTTAGCATTAGCCAATGAAAGTCAATTCTTCCAGATAGACCATTAACTTGTGGTCTCGCTCCTGGACTCGGTACAAAAGATTGTTGATAATTAGAACTCCCAACTGTCACCAGTTTGTTTCCACTCCCATATAGCTTGGTTTGCTCTGCAGTTGATACGGAATGATGGATCCCCCATACTATTAGAGCTGGGCTT
>QKXI01000004.1 GCA_003367665.1 Leifsonia sp. ku-ls
TCAATGGGCGCGGCCGCTGCGCCTGCGGGACCGGCCGGCCCGGCCGCCGCGCCGGCGACCGGATCGCCTGCGCGGTCGAGCGCGGCGCCGGCCGCGAGTGCGGGCTCTGTATCGAGCAACCCCGCGGGCGCGGGCTCTGTATCGAGCAACCCCGCGGGCGCGGGCTCTGTATCGAGCAACCCCGCGGGCGCGGGCTCCGTATCGAGCAACCCCGCGGGCGCGGGCTCCGCATCGAGCACCTCCGCCGGTGCGGGCTCCGCATCGAGTACCTCCGCCGGAGTGGTCACCGAGTGGGCGACCGTCGCCATCCCCTCGTCTCCGGCCCCCGAGGCGACCGCCGCCGTCGCGACGACCGCGGCCGTCGTCACGCTGGAGCGTTCGGCCGCCGCTCCCGCGGTCGCGGACGCGCCGCCGGCCGTCCCCGAGGTGGACGAGCCGCCGTACGACGACGTCCCGCCGCCCGAGAGCGAGCCGCCCTATGAGCCGCCGGTCCCGGAGGAGCCGGAAGGCGACTGGTCCGCCGCGCCCGCCAACGACGCCGCCGCGCGCCCACCCGCAGCTGGTCCGGAAGAACCGGCCCGTCCCGCGCGTCCGGCCTCGGCGCCGGCCGCCGGCTCCCGCACGCCGACCTTCCAGCAGCCGCAGCGCTACGGCGAGGCGGTCGTCCGCGAGATCCTGGGCGCGACCTTCCTGGAGGAGCAGCCCGCCCCTCCGACCCCGGGGATGAGGTAACCGGTGTACGAAGGCATCGTCCAGGAGCTGATCGACGAGCTCGGGCGGCTTCCGGGAATCGGTCCGAAGTCGGCCCAGCGCATCGCGTTCCACATCCTGCAGACCGAGACGTTCGACGTGACCCGGCTCGCCGAGGTGCTGCTCGAGGTGCGCGACAAGGTCCGCTTCTGCGAGATCTGCGGCAACGTCTCCGAGGAGGCGACCTGCTCGATCTGCCGCGACCCGCGCCGCAACCCGGCCCTGATCTGCGTGGTGGAAGAGGCCAAGGACGTCGTCGCGATCGAGCGCACGCGCGAGTTCCGCGGCCTCTACCACGTGCTCGGCGGAGCGATCAGCCCGATCGACGGCGTCGGCCCCGACGACCTGCGCATCCGCCAGCTGATGCAGCGCCTCGCCGACGGAACGGTCCAGGAGGTCATCATCGCCACCGACCCGAACCTTGAGGGCGAGGCCACCGCCACCTACCTGAGCCGTCTGCTGACCACGCTCGACATCCGCGTCACCCGCCTCGCCTCCGGCCTCCCCGTCGGCGGCGACCTGGAGTACGCCGACGAGGTCACGCTCGGCCGCGCCTTCGAGGGCCGCCGCCAGGTTTCCTGACCGGCCGCTGCGCGCTCGCCGCTTCGCGTCGCTGCAGCCCCACCCACCGCGGCCGCCACCATCCCCGCCGCACCACACACGCCTCATCCCCATCCCACGCCGCACCCCCACTTGTCCACAACGGCCGTCACATAAGGGAACGGTCATATCCCGGCCGGTAGGATGGGAAGCCCGTGAGTTCAGGAGTGTCCGTGGCCCTCATCGTCCAGAAGTTCGGCGGTTCGTCCGTCGCGACAGCGGAGAGCATCAAGCGTGTCGCGAAGCGCATCGTCGAGACGCGGAAGGCCGGCAACGAGGTCGTCGTGGCCGTCTCCGCCATGGGCGACACCACCGACGAGCTGATCGACCTGGCGCACGAGGTCACGCCGATCCCCGAGCCGCGCGAGCTCGACATGCTGCTGACAGCGGGGGAGCGCATCTCGATGGCCCTGCTCGCCATGGCGATCAAGAGCATGGGCTACGACGCCCGCTCGTTCACCGGCAGCCAGGCCGGAATGATCACCGACGCGCAGCACGGCTCCGCCCGCATCGTCGATGTCACGCCCGGCCGCATCCAGGATGCGCTCACGGAAGGCGCGATCGCGATCGTCGCTGGCTTCCAGGGCTTCAGCCGCGAGTCGCGCGACATCACGACCCTCGGGCGCGGCGGATCCGACACCACCGCCGTGGCCCTCGCGGCCGCGCTCGGCGCCGAGGTCTGCGAGATCTACACCGACGTCGACGGCGTGTTCACCTCCGACCCGCGGCAGGTGCCGCTCGCGCGCAAGATCGACCGCATCACCAGCGAGGAGATGCTGGAGCTGGCGGCCGCCGGCGCGAAGGTGCTGCACATCCGGGCCGTGGAGTACGCGCGCCGTCACAACGTGACGCTGCACGTGCGCTCGTCGTTCTCGAACAAGGAGGGCACTTTCGTCCTCAACGAAGCCGCGGCCGCCGAGGCCGCCAAGAAGGATGGAACCGTGGAAGAGCCCATCATCTCCGGCGTGGCCACCGACCTCAGCGAGGCCAAGATCACCGTCGTCGGCGTCCCCGACGTGCCGGGCAAGGCCGCGCAGATCTTCAAGATCGTCGCCAAGGCCAACGCCAACGTCGACATGATCGTGCAGAACGTGTCCGCCGCGGCCACCAGCCTCACCGACATCTCGTTCACCCTTCCGAAGTCGGAGGGTCAGCGCGTGCTCACCGCCCTGACCGCCGAGAAGGACGAGGTGGGCTACCAGTCGCTGCAGTACGACGACCAGATCGGCAAGCTCGCGCTGGTCGGCGCCGGGATGCGCACCAACTCCGGCGTGTCGGCGAAGCTGTTCGAGGCGCTCTACGACGCCGGGATCAACATCGAGATGATCTCCACCAGCGAGATCCGCATCTCGGTGGTCACCCGCGCCGACACAGTGGCCGAGGCCGCCCGCGTCGTGCACACCGCGTTCGGCCTCGACGGCGACGAGAAGGCCATCGTCTACGCCGGCACCGGCCGCTGAGCCGACACCTCCCGAGGCACCGTCCTCACCACGAGGGAATGGCCGCACGCGTGCGGCGGTTCACCTCACAAACGACCCGAAGGGGCTGACATGAGCGAGTTCACCGATTTCGACAGCAACGGCGTCCGCGTGGTCGTCGTCGGAGCGACCGGCCAGGTCGGCGGCGTGATGCGCCGCCTGCTGGAGGAGCGCGCCTTCCCGGTGAAGAGCATCCGCTTCTTCGCGTCCTCGCGCTCGGCCGGCACGACGCTGCCGTTCAAGGGCCAGCAGATCACGGTGGAGGACGTCGCGACGGCCGATGTGTCCGGCATCGACATCGCGCTGTTCTCCGCGGGCGCGACCGGCTCGAAGGCGCACGCGCCCCGCTTCGCCGAGGCCGGCGCCATCGTCATCGACAACTCCAGCGGATGGCGCATGGACCCGGACGTTCCGCTGGTCGTCTCCGAGGTGAACCCCGACGCGATCGCCCAGGCTCGCAAGGGCATCATCGCCAACCCGAACTGCACCACCATGGCGGCCATGCCCGTCCTGAAGCCGCTCCACGAGGAGGCCGGTCTCACGCGCCTTGTCGTCAGCACCTACCAGGCCGTCTCCGGCTCGGGCCTCGCCGGTGCGGAGGAGCTGGCC
Organism: Leifsonia sp. ku-ls; assembly: GCA_003367665.1. GTDB lineage: Bacteria > Actinomycetota > Actinomycetes > Actinomycetales > Microbacteriaceae > Leifsonia. Next base: position 3,438 of record QKXI01000004.1, read on the forward strand.
GAGCAGGCGCGGGCCGCGGTCGCCGACGAGCACCTGCTCGACCTGGTGCACGACGGCTCGGCCGTGTCGCTGCCCGCCCCGGTGAAGTACGTGCGCCCGATCGCGTTCGACGTCATCCCGCTCGCCGGCTCGATCGTCGACGACGGCCTGAACGAGACCGACGAGGAGAAGAAGCTCCGCAACGAGTCGCGAAAGATCCTCGGCGTTCCCGACCTGCTGGTCAGCGGCACGTGCGTCCGCGTCCCGGTGTTCACGGGTCACTCGCTGTCGATCAACGCCGAGTTCGCCCGCCCGATCAGCCCGGAGCGGGTTGCCGAGCTGCTTGCCGACGCCCCCGGCGTCCAGCTGACCGACGTTCCGACGCCGCTGCAGGCGGCGGGAAGCGACCCCAGCTTCGTCGGCCGCATCCGCGCCGACGAGGGTGCGCCGGAAGGTCGCGGGATCGCGCTGTTCGTCAGCAACGACAACCTCCGCAAGGGGGCGGCGCTGAACGCGGTGCAGATCGCGGAGCTGGTCGCCGAGCGGCTGTCGAACCCCGTCACCGCGTGACGTCGGGTTCGTCCGCGCTGCCGCCCAGCCGGCGCAGCGCGGCGTCCTGGTGCGCCAGTCGGCGCAGCGCCGCGACGACCGGGTCGTACAGGGCGGTGCCGAGCACGGCGTAGCCGAGCTGCGCCTCGCGGTCGCCGTCGGGCATCCTGTCGAGGTCGTACTCGGCCATCGCGCGCAGGTGTTCGGCGTAGACGGCAAGCCGGTCGTCGGTCAGCGGGATGCCGGCCGCCTCGACGGCCGCGATGGCGCGGTCGAGCTGCGCGACCGCCGCGAAGCGCGGGTCGTACACCTGGCCGATCGCCTCGAGCGCCGCCCTGGCGCGCGGATAGTCGGACGCGCCATCGTCCGGCACGTACGGCGGAAGCGCGGCGACGGCGCGGCCGAGCGTGTCGTAGAGCGTGCCGCCGGGGCCGTCGATGAGCGCCAGCACGTCCTTCACCCGCTGCAGCGGCAGCCCGGCGACGTCGGACAGCGCCCGGATGAGCCGCAGCCGGCGGACGTGCTCCTCGCCGTACTCGGACCGGGTCGCGGTGACGGCCGTCCCGGGCGGCAGCATCCCCTCGCGCAGGTAGAACTTGACGGTCGCGAGCGGAACGCCGGTCCGCTCCACCAGTTCCGAGATCCGCACCACGCCTCCTTGACTTCGATAGTAACACTATCTAACCTGTTGGATAGTTTCACTATCCGATTGGAGACGCGATGCTTCTCACCCCGGTCGACGCGATCATCGCGGGCGTCGTCCTGCTCACGGTGGCCACGATCGCCTACGGCGGCACCTTCATGCTCCGGGTCGTCACCGGGCGGCAGGGGGCGAACGACCTGCAGAAGAGCTTCTTCCGCGCCGGCCACGCGCACGCCGGCGTGCTCGTCATGCTCGGGCTGCTGACGCTGCTGCTGCTCGACGCGGCACGGGTCACCGGCTGGGCGCACGGGAGCGCGATCGGCATCCTGGCCGCAGCCATCCTCATCCCGGCCGGCTTCTTCCTCTCCGTCATCGGACGCGACCCCCAGCGGCCCAGCGGCGTCATCGCCCTGGTGTGGATCGGCTTCGCCGTCCTGACGGTCAGCGTCGTCGTCGCGGGCATCGCGCTGATCGTCGTGGGAGCTTCGGCGGCGTGACCCCGAGATATCTCGATATCGAGAGATGTGATCGCCTGTCGGGTGGTCGTCCCGTCCCCGCATCATAGGATTGCAGGGTGAGCAATTCTCCCATCGACGTCGTCCTCATCGGCGGCGGCATCATGAGTGCCACGCTGGGGGCCATGATCCAGCGTGTGCAGCCCGACTGGAGCATCCGGATCTACGAGCGCCTGGGCGAAGTGGCCCAGGAGTCGTCGAACCCGTGGAACAACGCCGGCACCGGCCACGCGGCACTGTGCGAGCTGAACTACATGCCGGAGGCCTCCGACGGCACGGTGGACCCGGCCAAGGCCATCAGCATCAACGAGCAGTTCCAGCTCAGCCGCCAGTTCTGGTCGAGCCTCGTGGCCGCGGGCGACCTCCCCGAGCCGCACACCTTCATCAACTCCACGCCGCACATGACCTTCGTGCGCGGCCGCGAGAACGTGCGCTACCTCCGCAAGCGCTACGAAGCGCTCAAGGACCAGCCGCTCTTCGCCGGCATGGAGTACTCCGAGGACCCGGCGGTGATCGGCGAGTGGACGCCGCTGCTCACCAAGAAGCGCAACGCCAAGCAGCGCATCGCCGCGACGCGTCAGACCTCCGGCACCGACGTCGACTTCGGCGCGCTGACCCGCGCGCTCATCGACAACCTGGTCGAGAACGGCGCGACGCTCGCGCTCAACCACTCGGTCCGCAGCATCAAGCGCACGAAGGACGGCCTCTGGCGACTGAAGGTCATGCACGAGGTCGGCCACACCGCGCACACCGCGACGGCCCGGTTCGTGTTCGTCGGTGCCGGCGGCGGCGCGCTGCACCTGCTGCAGAAGTCGGGCATCCCGGAGATCAAGGGCTTCGGTGGCTTCCCGATCTCCGGTCAGTTCCTGCGCACCACCGACCCGAAGCTGGTCGCGCAGCACCAGGCGAAGGTCTACGGCAAGGCTGCCGTCGGCGCTCCGCCGATGTCGGTGCCGCACCTCGACACGCGCGTGGTCGACGGTCAGGCCTCGCTACTGTTCGGTCCGTACGCGGGCTTCAGCCCGAAGTTCCTCAAGACCGGTTCCTGGTTCGACCTGCCCGGCTCGGTCCGGCCCGGCAACATCGGCCCGATGCTGGCGGTCGCGCGCGACAACTTCGACCTGATCAAGTACCTCGTCGGCGAGCTCCTCGCCAACCGGGAGAAGAAGATGCGGGCGCTGCAGGAGTTCATGCCGACGGCGAAGAGCGAGGACTGGGAGCTCATCACCGCCGGTCAGCGCGTGCAGGTGATGAAGAAGGACGCCAAGAAGGGCGGCGTGCTCCAGTTCGGCACCGAGGTCGTCGCGGCGGAGGACGGCTCGATCGCCGGTCTGCTCGGCGCGTCCCCTGGCGCCTCCACCGCGGTCCCGATCATGGTCGACCTGCTCAAGCGCTGCTTCCCCGACCGATTCCCGGAGTGGCTGCCGACCCTGAAGGAGCTCATCCCGACGGTCGGCACGACCCTAAACGACCGGCCGGACGAGGCGGCGCGCGTGCTCGCAGCCACGGCGGAGACGCTTCAACTGCAGCAGTAGCGCGCTTTACACCGGCGTGGACGACCTGCTATGGTCGTCCACGCTATGAAGTGAGAACCTCCTGACGTCCCGCGCCTGAGGCGCCGTCGATGTGAGTGAGGACTTTCGGTCACCGCGCTGCCCGGTCAGGCACCTGGGCGCTCCGGCGCCGCTCACGACGGAGATCGCCCGGCGGGAACCCGCTCCCTGTGGAGCGCCCGGAAAGGCGGTTCCCCATGCCAACCATCACCCTCGCACCCCTGCGTGCCGACGGCGTCTCCGTCGTCTACGGCGAACGCCGCGTGCTCACCGACGTGTCGCTGACCGTCGCTCCCGGGCAGCGGCTCGGCCTGATCGGCGAGAACGGCGCGGGCAAGTCCACGCTGCTGCGCGTTCTGGCCGGCGCTGAGACGCCCGACACCGGGACGCTGTCGCGTCCGGTGCGGACGGGCTTCCTCTGGCAGGAGGTCCGGTTCGAACCGGGCGACACGCTCGCGGCGCTGATCGAGCACGCGCTGGCCGACGTCCGTGCGATCGAGCGCGAGCTCGAGACGGCGGCGTCGGCTCTCGGCACCGGCGGCCCGGAGGCGGACGCCCGGTACGACGCCGCCCTCGCGGCGGCCGAGCGCGCCGAACTGTGGAGCGTGGACGCGCGCCGGGACGAGCTCCTCGATGGGCTCGGCGTCGGTGGCATCCCGCTGGGCCGGCGCCTCGGGGAGGTCTCCGGAGGCCAGCGCAGCAGGTTCGCCCTCGCGGCGCTGCTGCTCGGCCGGCCCGACGCGCTGCTGCTCGACGAGCCGACCAACCACCTGGACGACGAGGCCGCGGCGTTCCTGGAGCGCCAGCTGCGCACCTGGCCGGGACCCGTCGTCTTCGCCAGCCACGACCGGACGTTCCTGGACGCCGTCGCGACCGGCCTGCTCGACCTCGATCCGGCCCGGTCGGGGATCACCTCCTTCGGCGGGGGCTACAGCGCCTACCTGTCGGAGAAGGCGGCCGAGCGGCAGCGGTGGGAGAAGCAGTACGCCGAGGAACAGGAGGAGCTGAAGGCGCTGCAGCACGCGGTCGACGTGACCGCGCGGTCCATCGCCTGGTCGGGCAAGGTGCGCGACAACGACAAGTTCGCGAAGTCGTTCAAGGGTGGCACGCTCGATCGTCAGATCAGCCGCCGCGTCCGGAACGCGGAGGGCCGGCTCGACGATCTGCGCGACAGCCAGGTGCGCAAGCCGCCGGCGCCGCTCAGCTTCGCCGGGATCCCGTCGGGGTTCCAGGCGTTGGGCGACGGCACCGGGCTGCTGGTTCAGGCGCGGGACGTGCACTTCCCCGGCCGCCTCTCGCTCGCCGAGCTGAGCGTGGCGCCGGACGCGCGGATCCTGGTCACCGGGGCGAACGGCGCGGGCAAGTCCACGCTCCTGTCGGTGCTCGCCGGCCGGCTGGAGCCGACCGCCGGCACCGTGCAGCGGCGGCGCGGTCTGCGCGTGGCGCTCCTGGAGCAGGACGTGCGGTTCCCGGACCCGTCGGCGTCGCCTCGCCGCGTCTACGCCGCGGCGATGGGGGAGAGGCGCGCGGAGGCCGTTCCACTGACCTCGCTCGGGCTGATCGCGCCGCGGGACGTCGACCGGCCAGTCGGCGCTCTCTCGGTGGGGCAGCAGCGGCGGTTGGCCCTCGCGCTGATCGTCGCCCGGCCCCCGCACCTGTTCCTTCTCGACGAGCCGACGAACCATCTGTCGCTCGCGCTCGCGACGGAGCTGGAGGAGGCGCTCGGCGCCTATCCCGGCGCGGTCGTGGTGGCCAGTCACGATCGCTGGCTGCGTTCGCGTTGGAACGGGGCGAGCCTGCACCTTGCTTAACCTTCGAACATATGTTCGAATTGTTCCATGCGTTGGAGTAGTCAGGAGCTGTCGGTCGACGAGCCGTCGGCGCTGCCGGGGCTGGCCCGGCTGAACAACCTCGTGCGCTCGGTGCGCACGCCCGACTTCGCCGGCATCACGTTCCACGAGGTGCTGGCGAAGTCGGCGCTCAACCGCATTCCCGGCGGGGGAGCGCCGATGCCGTTCGGCTGGACCATCAACCCGTACCGTGGCTGCTCGCACGCCTGCGTCTACTGCTTCGCGCGGCCAACGCACACCTATCTCGACCTCGACTCGGGCAAAGACTTCGACAACGAGATCATCGTCAAGGTCAACGTGGCCGAGGTCCTGCGCAAAGAGCTGGCGAAGCCGAGCTGGGGGCATCACCCCGTGGCGCTCGGCACCAACACCGATCCTTATCAGCGGGCAGAGGGTCGGTATTCGCTCATGCCGGGAATCATCGACGCGTTGGCCGACTCCGGCACACCGTTCAGCATCCTGACCAAGGGGTCGCTACTCCGGCGTGACCTCGACCGGCTGGTGGAGGCCAACAAGCGGGTGCCGGTCGACCTCGCCATGTCGATCGCGGTGTACGACGACGAGCTGCAGCAGTCGGTCGAACCGGGCACCCCGACCACGAAAGCCCGCCTCGCCACGGTCACCGCGGTTCGAGAGCACGGCCTCGATTGCGCCGTGTTCCTCATGCCGATCATCCCCTACCTCACCGACACGCGCGCCCACCTCGACGAGGCCCTGCGGCAGGCGAAGGAGGCCGGCGCGACGTCGGTGCTCTACTCTGCGCTGCATCTCAAGCCGGGGGTCAAGGAGTGGTTCTATCTCTGGCTCGGCGAGCAGCACCCCGAGCTGCTGCCGCAGTACCGCAAGATGTACGGCCGCGGAACGTACGCGCCGAAGGAGTACCGCGCCTGGCTGGCGGCGCGCATCAAGCCCCTGATCCGCGCGCACGGTCTCGAGCGCGGCCGAGAAGACCCGCTGACCGGCGGCGTGCGGTCGAGCGCGCTCGGGATGCTGCGCGACGACGAGGGGGAGCGGCAGCACGTCGGGTCGGCCATCCGGGCGGCGGGGGCGCGAGCGGCCGCGGGGTCGGGGGCGCAGGCGGGGGCGCGCGCGGGCGCGCGGTCGGGGGTGCAGCCGGGGGCGCAGGTCGGGACGCAGGCAGCGCTCGATCGGTCGGAGGCGCCGGACGCGGCGTCGCTCGTCAGTGCGTCGCTGACCGGATTGGGGGTGCAGCCGACCCTGTTCTGAGAGCGCCGGCATGCCGTGGCGGCGGGCGGTGCGCGTCGGGGTACGAACCCGGGGTACACAGCGGAGGCGTCGGATGCCATAATCCCGGGAGGACCGAGGTGCGCTCGGCCCAGAAGGGACGCACGTTGTGTCGCTCGGTCTGCCCAGCCATCTGGCACGACCTGCGAACTCGCGCGCCATCGCGACCGCCGCGCGCTGGGCCGGGCTGGTCTGCCTGGCGGCGGCGGTGCTGAACGTCACGATGTCGAGCTTCGGCAGCGGCAACGTCACCTCGTGGCTCACCCTCGTGGTCCTCATCCCGATGGTCGCCCTGCTGCTCCTGCTCGCGCGGGGGCGCACGGTCGTCCTGACGGTGGCGTACCTTCTCGTGGGCACGGTGTGCACCTACTTCTACGTGGTCGCGCTGCTCACCGGGACGCCGTCGTACCGCGACACCAACCTGTTCGTCATCGCGTTGCCCGTCGTCGCGATGACGCTGGTGGGAGGCACGGGCACGGGATCCCTCGTCGGGATCCTGTGGGCCACGCTCGGCTTCGCCCTGGCCGAGGCCGCGGTCATGCTCGCCGCGGCGACGGCAGAGCGCGCCTACGTGCCGGACGCCGTCTCGCTCGGGGCGTACCTGCTCCTCGTGGGGGTTCTCGCGTTCGACGGGCTGACCCGGGGAACGCGCTCCCGGGCACAGACGGCCCTGCATCGTGCGGTCCGCGATGCCCGACTTGTCGACATCCGTCGTGAGCTGGCCGCGGCCAGCACCGCCGACCTCCACGACACCGTGCTCAGCGAACTCGCCTCGATCGCCTCCGCTCAGCCCGGCGAGCTCGACCCGCGGCTCGCCCGGCGCATCGAGTCCGACCTCCGAGGGCTCGCCGTCGGCGTGCCCGGCGCCGACGATCCGAGCGTGCACGACGGTGGCGGCGCGGGGCAGCCCGCCGGCGTGCCCGCGCCGGACCCCTGGTACGACAGCGAACTCCATCAGGCGATCGAAGCGGCGCGCGACGAAGGGTTGACCGTCGACGTCTCCGGCGACCGGGCCACGTTCGTCCTGCTCGACGAGGAGGTGCGCCGAGCGATCGGTCTCGCCGTGCGTCAGTGCCTGGTCAACGTCCTGCGGCACTCCGGGAGCCCGGTCGCCGAGGTCGCGCTCTCCGCCGGCGGCGGTTCCGTGTCCGTCATGGTCGTCGACAGCGGGAGCGGCTTCCCCGCCGCCGGTCCCGCCGCCGACCGGCTGGGCGTCCGGCAGTCGGTGCAGGAGCGCATCGCCCGCGTCGGAGGCACCGTGGACATCTACTCCACGCCCGACATCGGCACGACCGTCATCCTCACCGTCCCGACGGGTGCCGAGCGCACCGGCGGGGGAGGACCCACCGCATGACCGTGCTCACCGTGCGCACCATCGTGGCTGCGCGCTCCCTCCCGCTCGAGCGGACACCGCAGCGGCTCGACCCCCTCGGCGCGCAGACCGCGTGGCTGCTCGTGCCGCTCCTCGGCGGCCTCGCGCTCCTCTACGCCACCTACTCCACGATCCTGCACCGGAATCAGCTCCGCGACCCGTCCCTCGCCGGGGTCGCGATCGCCGTGCTCGCGGTCGCCGTCCTCGTCGCCGCCCTCCGCACCCATCCCGGCTATGCGCCGTTCGGGCGATGGTCGCATTTCACCGTCATCGCCCTCGCGATGACGGCGGCGTGCCTGTTCACGGCGGCGGTGTGGGGTCGCAACGAGCGGCTCCAGGACGACTGGGGCCAGATCGCCGTGGCGCTGCTCCTGATCGCGATGCCCCTCTACCGCCCCGTCGGCGAGGTCGCCGGGACCGCCATCATGTCCGCCCTCATCCTCGGCGGGCTCGCCGCGGCCCAGCACTCCCTGGCCATCGCGAACGATCCGCTCGTGTACGCCACGGTCGTGGCCACGCCGGTGCTCGCCCTCGCCGCGGGCGGCGCGGGCTACGCCTGGACCATCACGGGCGAGACGCTGCGCTGGCGGCAGCTCGCCCGCGACGGGCAGGCGCGGCTCGACGGCGAGCTGCGCCAGGCCGCCGCCCGCATGATCGCGCAGGAGCGGATGACCGCGCTCAACGCGGAGGCGGTGCCGTTCCTGACCGACCTGCTGCAGCGCGGCACGGTGACCGACGCCGACATCGCGCGGGCACGCGTCGTCGCCGACCGCCTCCGCGCCCTCTCGGTGGACGCGGTCGCACGCACCTGGCTCTCCGACACCCTCGACCTCGCCCTGGGTGCGCGCGCCGCGGGCGCAACCCGGGCGGACGACGGGTCCGGTCGCGTCCACGACCCCGACCGGTTGGAGTGCGTGCTCACGAACGACCAGCGCGCCATCGTCGGCGCGCTCGTGTCGACCGTCGCACACCGCCCCGGTCTCGATCCGGCGAGCCTGACCATCTCCGCCGCGAACCCGGAGCGGCCGACCTTCCTCCTGAACGCACGCATCGAGGAGCCGCGCGCCGACGTGCGCCGCGCGCTGCTGCCGTTCGTCAGCGCGCTCAACTCGGTCGCCATGACGGCGACGATGCGTCAGAGCGGAAGCGACCTCACCGTCCGGTTCGTCTCGCCGCCGATCGCCCGACTCCCGTACTCTGGAACGAGACGACGATGAGAGCAACACCTTCCGACCCACCCCCCGCCGTAGCGCCCAGCGCCGATGTCCGCACGGTGGAGCCGCCGATCCGGCTGGCGATCCTCGACGACCACGAGATCCTCCTCGACAGCCTGGCGAGCTGGATCGAGAAGAACGCCCCGCAGTTCGACCTCGTGCTCCGCGCGGGCAGCTGGCTGGAGCTCGTCCACAGCGAGGCGTTCCCGACCGACCTGGTCATCATGGATCTCCAGCTGAAGGAGTCCATCTCCATCGGCGCCCGCGTGCGCACCTGCCGCGCCGCAGGGGCCAAGGTGATCGTGCTCAGCGCGATGGACACGCCGGAGGACCGGGATGCGGCGCTCGCCGCGGGCGCGGTGGCCTACGTCACCAAGTCCCAGCCGATGGCCGAACTCGTCGCGGTCGCGCTGTCGGCCGCCGGCCGCGGACCCGGCCGCACTGAGGCCGCACCGACGGCGTGGCGCCCGAAGCCGCTCATCCGGGAGTCGTCGCGGCCGCGTCTGAGCGATGGCGAGCGGCAGGCGCTCGTGCTGTACGCCGACGGGCGCACGACGTCGGAGGTGGCCCGCGCGATGAACGTCCAGTACGAGACCGCGAAGACCTACCTGCGTCGCGTCCGCGAGAAGTACGGGAAGGCGGGTCGTCCGACCAGCTCCCGGGCCGACCTGATCCGGCGCGCCGCGGAGGACGGCTACCTCACCTGAGCGGCTGGCGCGCTCGTTCAGCTCGCCCGCATAGGATCGAGGCGTGGCGAAACTGTATTTCCGGTACGGCGCGATGAACAGCGGCAAGAGCACCGCGATGCTCCAGGCCGCGTACAACTACGAGGAGCGCGGACATCGCGTGCTCCTGACGAAGCCGTCGATCGACACGAAAGGCGACCTGGGCATCCTGTCCCGGCTCGGAGTCACCCGCGAGGTCGACTTCCTCATCGCACCCGAGACCGACGCGTACGGCTCGTTCCAGCGCCACCGTGAGCGCACCCTGAAGCGCTTCGGGCGCGACGTGAGCGCCCTGCTGGTCGACGAGGCGCAGTTCCTCACCGAGGCCCAGGTCGACGACCTGCTGCGGATCGCACTGCTCGACGACATCCCGGTGCTCGCCTACGGCATCCGCACCGACTTCCAAACGGTCGCCTTCCCGGGCAGCCGCCGCCTGCTGGAGGTCGCCCACAGCCTGGAGGAGCTGAAGACGATCTGCCGCTGCGGCCGCAAGGCGATCTTCAACGCCCGGAAGATCGACGGCGTGTTCGTCTTCGACGGCGACCAGGTGGCCATCGACGGCGCCTCCGTCTCCTACGAGTCGCTGTGCGGCAACTGTTACCTGCAGGAGAGCCGTGGCGTGCTCAACAACGGCCGCAGGCACTGGCCCGTCGACGCCACCCCGGCCTACGTCGACGAGCCGGACCCCGACTTCACCTGACGCGATCCCGCCCACACGAGACCACAGGCCGTCGCTCGCGTGACGGCTGCGACACCAAGGAACTGACCCGATGAGAATCTCCGTGATCGGCTGCGGCTACCTCGGCGCCGTGCACGCGGCGTCCATGGCGCACCTCGGCCACGACGTCGTCGGCATCGACATCGACGAGGCGAAGATCGCCTCCCTCTCCGCCGGCCGGCCTCCGTTCTTCGAACCGGGTCTGCCCGAGGTGCTGGAGTCCGCGACCGCGAGCGGACGCCTGCGGTTCACCACCGACTTCGCGGCCGCGGCGCAGGCGGACGTGCACTTCGTCGCCGTCGGCACGCCGCAGGTCGCCGACGGGGACGCCGCGGACATGCGCTTCGTGGATGCGGCCTTCTCCTCGCTCGTCGAGCACGTCAAGCCGGGCGACCTCATCGTCGGCAAGAGCACGGTCCCCGTCGGGACCGCCGCACGCCTCGCCGCCCTGATCGCCGAGCGGGAGCCGGGCGCGACCCTGGCCTGGAACCCGGAGTTCCTGCGCGAGGGGTTCGCCGTGAAGGACACGGTCAGCCCGGACCGTCTGGTGTATGGCGTGCCGGAGGGCGAGCCCGGGGAGCGTGCCGCCCGTCTCCTCGACGAGGTGTACGCGTCCGCCGTCGCCGCCGGGACTCCGGTCATCGTGACCGACTACGCGACCGCCGAGCTCGTCAAGGTCTCCGCCAACGCCTTCCTCGCCACCAAGATCTCCTTCATCAACGCGATGGCCGAGATCGCGGAGGTCACCGGCGCCGACGTGACGGAGCTGGCGGACGCGATCGGGCATGACGCGCGCATCGGCCGCCGCTTCCTCAACGCCGGCGTCGGGTTCGGCGGCGGCTGCCTGCCGAAGGACATCCGCGCCTTCAGCGCGCGGGCTCGCGAGCTCGGCCGCGGCGAGTCGGTGCGCTTCCTCGAGGAGGTCGACAGCATCAACCTGCGTCGCCGCACCCGCGTGGTCGAGCTGGTGCGCGAGACGGCCGGCGGTCTCGCCGGCGTGCGGGTGGGGGTGCTCGGCCTCGCCTTCAAGCCGCACTCCGACGACATCCGCGACTCCCCGGCGCTGGAGATCGCCCTGCGGCTCGCCGAGGCCGGAGCGCTCGTCCGGGCGACCGACCCGGAGGCAACCGAGAACGCGCGTCGTCGTGCGCCGCAGCTGGATGTGGTGGACACCGCGGAGGAGGCGGTGCGTGACGCCGATGTGGTCGTGCTGATCACCGAATGGCCCGAGTTCACCGATCTCGACCCGGAGGAGCTCGGCCGGCTGGTGGCGCACCGCACCATCATCGACGGCCGCAACGTGCTCGACCCGGCCGTCTGGCGGCAGGCCGGCTGGTCGTACCGCGGCCTCGGCCGCTGACGGCGACGGGCTCGACGGCGACGGGCCCGACGGCCGCCCCTTTTGGGGGGCCGCCCGTAAAAGTGAGGATTTGTTAGATTTGTCGCATGGCGACAGGTCTAACCGCGCGGGATGCACCGCCGCGCCCCGCGGACGCGATGCCGCCGACTGCGCCCCGGCGACGCGGGCCACGGCATCCCGTGCTCATCGGAGCGCTCGTGGTGCTCGGTGTCCTCGTGCTCTTGATCGCGTGGATCGGCGTCCGCGGCGTCCTCGCCCAGCGAGCGCTCAGCGCCGCCATCCCGGCCGCGGGCCAGGTCAAGGCGGCGCTCGGCTCCGGTGATCTCGCCGCGGCCGAGCGTGCCGCCGAGACGTTGAGCGCGCACACGCACGAGGCGGCAGCCCTCACGTCCGATCCGGTGTGGCTCGCGGGCGAGGCGGTGCCGTGGATCGGGCCGAACCTCACCGCGGTGCGGACCGCGGCCGCCGCCTCGGACACCGTCGCCTCGCGCGTCGTGCGGCCCCTCGTGGCCGCCGGTCGAGGCGTCGACCTGAGGACGCTGGCGGTCACGGACGGCCGCATCGACCTGGCGCCCGTCGTCGCCGCTCAGCCCGCGGTCGCGAAGGCGCGCACGGCGTTCACGTCGGCGAGGACGAGCGTCGCGGCCATCCGGACCGGCGCTCTGGTGGCGCCCGTCGCGTCGGGCGTCGCGCAACTCCGCGAGGTGCTCGACGGCGCCGCGCCGCAGGTCGACGCGATCGGCGACACCGTCCGGCTCCTGCCCGCGATGCTCGGCGTCGACGGCCCCCGCGACTACGTGCTGGCCGCCCAGAACCCGGCCGAGCTGCGCGCGACGGGCGGGCTGATCGGCGCCGTGGCCCTGGTCCGTGCCGACCGTGGCGCCATCACCCTGGTCCGCCAGGAGGCCGGAACGTCGATCGGGCCGTGGACTGAATCCGTCGTCCCCGTGCCCAGCGCGACCCAGGGCCTCTATGGTCCGCTGGTCGGGCGGTTCCTCCAGGATGCGAACCTGACGCCCGACTTCCCACAGGCCGCGGCCACCGCCGCCACGATGTGGACGACGACGTACGGCGGTCGCGTCGACGGAGTCGTGGCCATCGACCCCGTGACGCTGAGCGCGCTGCTGACCGCCACCGGCCCCGTCCCGCTTCCCACCGGGGACGTGCTGACGTCGTCGAATGCGGTGAAACTCCTCCTGAGCGACGTCTACCAGCGCTACAGTCGGCCGGCCGACCAGGACGCGTTCTTCGCCGCCGCCGCCTCCGCGGTGTTCGAACGCGTGGCGTCGGGCCAGGCGGACGCGCGGAAGCTCGTGGCCGCGCTCGCCGCCGCCGGTCAGTCGCGCCGTGTTCTGTTCTGGAGCGCGCATCCCGACGACCAGTCGGTGCTCGCGCGTACCAGTCTTGCGGGGGCGCTGCCGTCGACCGGTGCCGCCGCGGCCCAGCTCGGGGTGTACTTCAACGACGCCACCGGCGCCAAGATGGACTATTACCTCGGCACGTCCGTGGCCGCCGGCACCGCGGTCTGCCGGGCCGACGGCAGGCCGTCCGCGGTCGTGCGCGTCACGCTGACGAACCGCGCCCCGGCGGATGCCGCGACCGCTCTCCCCGGCTACGTCACGGGCGGCGGCGCGTTCGGGGTGGCGCCCGGCTCGATCAGGACCCGGGTGGCGGTGTACGGGCCGGCCGGCGGCCTGCTGGCCGCCACGCAGAGCGATGGGGCGGACCTCGCGACCGTCTCCGGGGTCGACCGGGAGCGGCCGGTCAGCCTGTTCACCGTGGAGCTGGCGCCGGGGCAGTCGCGCACGGTCACGGTGCAGTTCCTGGGTCGGGGAGCGGCCCATGAGAAGCTCCAGGTCGCGACCACTCCGACGCTCCCAGGGGACGGCTCCACCCCCGATGTGGGGTCGACGACAGCGGTGGACCCCATTGTCGTGGACTGCGCATCCATCGTAAAGTGATAATTACTCAATAAACCGGCCGGCAAGCCGGGTCGAAGGAGAAGTGGGCCATGTTCAAGAAGATCCTGGCGGCCGTCGCCGTCACCGCGGCCCTGCTGCTCGCCGCCCCGGCGGCCGCGAACGCCGTCGACTACACCGACGGCGCCCAGTGCAAATTCGACGTCAGCGTGGTGAAGGCGGGAGGCACGGCCACCCTGCTCTGCATTCCCGGCACCTGGTCGCCCGGCGAGGCGATCGACTGGACCGTCACCGGACAGGACGGCGCCGGCTTCACACTGGTGTCGTTCCGCGCCGCGACCAGCAGCCTCCACTACACGAAGCACGCCAACGCCGACGGCAGCGACGTGCTCCTGATGACCCTCCCGGCGAACGCCTCCGGGCAGTACAGCGTCGTCGGCGTGGGGCAGAGGAGCGGGCACGAGTGCCCGACCACGCTGACCGTCCTCCCGGCCGACCAGGCGAGCACGGTGGTCGACCCGGGAAGCGCCGGCGGCCTCGCGGCCACGGGGTCGGTCGTGGCGACCTGGGCGGCGTGGGCCGGCGGCTCCCTCATCGTGCTCGGACTGATCGCGCTCGCCGTCGTCGCGTGGATCCGACGGCTCAAGACCACCGAGTGAGCCCGGGAATCGTCACGTCGAGCGGCGCGTTGCAGCAGGGGTGACCTCACGCAGCATCCCCCTCAACGTCCTCGATCTCGCCAGCCGACCCGCCGGAGGCAGCAACGCCGACGCGGTGGGGGGCACCGTGCGCCTCGCGCAGGCCGCGGAACGCCTCGGCTACGAGCGGTTCTGGGTGGCGGAGCACCACGGCATGCCGGCCATCGCCTCCAGCGCCCCCGCCGTGCTCATCGCCGGCGTGGCGGCCGCGACCCAGCGCATCCGGGTGGGCAGCGGCGGCGTCATGCTGCCCAACCACGCGCCGCTCGTGGTGGCGGAGCAGTTCGGCACCCTGCGCGCCCTCTACGGCGACCGCATCGACCTCGGAATCGGCCGTGCACCCGGCACCGACGGCGCCACCGCGATGGCGCTCCGTCGCAGCCAGGAAGGCCTCGGCGTCGACGACTTCCCGCAGCAGCTGCTCGACCTGTTCGGCTTCTTCTACGGCGGGATGAGCGACGCCAACCCGCTGCACGGCATCACAGCCGTGCCTGGCCTGGGCGACGCCCCGCAGATCTGGCTGCTCGGCTCCAGCGGCTACAGCGCACAGGTCGCGGCCGCGCTCGGGCTCCCGTTCGCCTTCGCGCACCACTTCGCCGGCGAGAACACCGAGGCCGCGCTCGACCTGTACCGCTCGCGCTTCGAGCCGAGCGACACGCTCGCCGAGCCGCACACGATGATCGCGGTCAACGTCATCGCGGACGACGACCCGGAGACGGTGCGCGCCCTGTCGCTGCCGGGGCAGTTGTCCTTCCTGCGGATGCGCCGCGGCCTCAAGCCAGAGCCAGTGAGCATCGAGGAGGCCCTGGCCTACGAGTTCAGCCCGATGGAGGAGGAGTTCATCGCCAACCGCAACGCCCGCCAGGCGGTCGGAACCCCCGACGAGGTGAAAGCCCGCCTGGACGCGCTGCTCGCCTCCACCGGAACCGACGAACTCATGATCTCCTCCGGCGCCGCGACCGTCGAGGGCCGGATCCGCTCGCTCGAGATCGTTCGGGAGCTGTACCCCGCCGCATGACGGACCGTGACGGCCGCCCGCGCGATCGCGGACGGCGGCGGGTACCGTTGGGCGAAATCCCGATCCCCAGCCGGAAGGCGGTTCCCACATGTCGCATCCACTCAGCGTGGTCGGAGTGAGCGGAAGCCCCACCCACCCCTCCCGCACGACGGTCCTCGTCGACGAGGTCGCCCGCTCGTACGCCGAGGCCACCGGCGGGACGGCGCGCACCATCCAGCTCGCACCGCTGCTCCCGGAGCTCGGCGCCGGTCCGTTCCGCAACAGCCTCAGCCCGGTCGTGATCGACGCGCTGGAGGCCGTCGAGGCGGCGGACATCCTGGTCGTCGGCTCCCCGGCCTACCGGGCGACCTACACCGGCCTGTTCAAGCTGTTCTTCGACCACATCGGTCAGTACGCGCTCATCGACAAGCCGATCGTGCTCACCGCGACGGGCGGCAGCGACCGGCACGCGCTGCTCGTGGAGCACCAGATGCGCCCGCTGTTCGGCTTCTTCCAGTCGCTGACACTGCCGCTCGGCATCTACGCGGCCGAAAGCGACTTCGCCGACTACGAGATCCGGTCGGAAGATTTGCGTGCACGCATCGACACTGCGGTCTCGCGGACGCTGCCGCTGATCCGCTCGCGGATCGACCCGGAGGTACGGGTGGCGGAGGTGGAGTTCGCGCGGCCGGATGCGTTTTGAGGCAAGGGTCTGAGGCTTCTCCACGGGCGTTGCGAGGTGCGCCCCACCCGCTACCCCAAACGCGGCGCCTCGCTTCGCTCGGGGCCGCGCTCGGGGCCCCTCGCGGGCGGGGACCCCAATAGACACCAGCGAGTAATGCAAAAGAAAGAGGAGGCCCCGGCTCGCTCAGCGAGCCGGGGCCTCCTCTTTCTTTTGCATTACGTCGGGGTGACAGGATTTGAACCTGCGGCCTCTTCGTCCCGAACGAAGCGCGCTACCAAGCTGCGCCACACCCCGAAGGCCTCATCCAGGATACACGAGCGGGAGAGTGCTCATGACCACGGCGGACATCCGGACGGCGCGCTAGCCGGCGGCCGTCAGCGTCACCAGGGTCGCCTCCGGGCGGCACGCGAAGCGCACGGGTGCGTAGATCGACGTGCCCAGTCCCGCCGAGACGTTCAGGTACGCCGACCGGAACGCGTGGCGCCACACGCTGAGACCCTTCACCTGGGACCGGGGGATGTCGCAGTTGGTGACGAGCGCCCCGAGGCCGGGCACGCACACCTGGCCGCCGTGCGTGTGGCCGGCGAAGATCATCTCGGCCCCGTAGGTGACGAACGCGTCGAGCACGCGACGGTAGGGGGCGTGGGTCACGCCGATGGTCACAGCCTGCCGCTCGGGCTGGGGGCCCTCGTCGGGCCAGGCCGTGTCGTCGGAGAAGGGGTCGTTCTCCCGCAGCTCGTCCAAAGCTCCCGGGATGGACTCCACCCGGTCGTAGCGGATGTGCGGGTCGTCGACGCCGAAGAACTCCAGGTGCGTCCCGCGCAGCTCCAGACCCGCCGCCCGGTTGTCGAGGTCGATCCAGCCGAGGTCGCGGAAGAACGCGGTCAGCGACGCCGTGTCGAGCCGCGGTGCGGTCGACGTGCGCTTCTTCGACGGGCCGAGGAAGTACTTGAGCGGGTTCTTGAACCGGGGCCCGAAGTAGTCGTTCGAGCCGTGCACGAAGACACCGGGGATGCCGTCGAAGGCCTGGTACGCCGCGCGCACGCCCTGGAGGCCGTCGGCGTGGCCCAGCACGTCGCCGGTCTCCACGATCAGGTCGGGCTTCAACCGGGCGAGGGACCGCACCCACTGCTGCTTGTCCCGCTGCCACGGCGCCATGTGCAGGTCGGACAGGTGCAGCACGCGGATCGGCTCGGCACCGGCCGGCAGAACCGGCGCGCTGACCTCACGGAGCGTGTAGGAGCGACGCTCGATCAGCGAACCGTACGCGAACGCCGCGGCGCCCGCCCCGGCCACGAAGGCCAGGGCGGACGCCGCCGGACGAAGTGCTCCCCGAGCCACTAGCCGCCCGTGCCCGGAGTCGGGGCGGGATTCGGCACGCTCAAGGTCAGAGTGACCTGCGAACCAGCCTTGACCGGCGTGCCCGCGGCAGGGTCCTGAGCCTGAACGGTGGCCGTCGGGCTGTTGCCGCCCGCGGTCTTGACCTTGAAGCCCGCCGCCGTGAGCGCGGCCTGAGCGTCGGACGCCTTCTGGCCGACCACGTTCGGCACGGCGACCATCGACCCGTTGCTGGTGAACAGCGTCACCACGGTGCCCTTGCTCACCTGGGTCCCCGGCGCCGGATCGGTCGCGGAGATGGTGCCCGCCGGGGCGACGGAGTCCTGCTGGGGGCCGTCGGCGGCGTCGAGACCGAGCCCGGTCAGGATGGACTTGGCCTCATCCGGCGTCTTGCCCATGAGGTCCGGGATGGCGATCTGGACGCCCTTGGTCAGCTTGACCGGCGCCTCCGGGAAGTTGTCGCCCCCGTACTTGTTCACGGCCGCCGTCATCATCAGCCGCATCACGTCGGAGCGGGCCGACGCAGGGGTCTTGCCGTGGGTGGGGTACACCCGCCTCATGTCGGTGTGGCCGCTGATGTTGCCGACCCAGTATGCGCCGGCCACCTTCGTCGTCGATGCCACGAGCCAGAGCTGCTCGTTGCCGTCGGTGGTTCCGGTCTTGCCGAGCATGTCCTTGCCCGTCCGGTTCACACCGGACGCGGTTCCGCCGCCCTGCAGCGGGCCCTGCAGCGCCTTGGCCATCGTGTTCGCGACGGCCGGGTCGACGGACTGGGTGCACTTGGTCGCGGGAGCCGCGACCTCCTTGCCGCTGCCGTCGATGATCTTGTCGATGGCGACGGGGGTGCAGGTCAGGCCGTTATTCGCGATGCCGGCGAAGGCGGTCGCCATGGTGAGCGGGGCGATGTTGTTGGTGCCGAGGACGGAGGCCGGGTTCGAGTCGAGCTCGCCGCCGGCGGCGGGGTGCACCCCGAACGCCAACGCGTCCTTCTTGATCTCGCACAGGTCGAGCTGATACGCCATCGCCACGAAGGCGGTGTTGATCGAGAGGGTGGTCGCGTTCTGAGCGCTCCGGGGGCCCTCCTCGCCGGGCGAGTC
Source organism: Leifsonia sp. ku-ls (assembly GCA_003367665.1). GTDB lineage: Bacteria > Actinomycetota > Actinomycetes > Actinomycetales > Microbacteriaceae > Leifsonia. The sequence continues at coordinate 21,895 of QKXI01000004.1, forward strand.
GTTCGTCGGCTTCCACGAGCCGCCCCAGTCGGCGCCCGGGCAGGTGTCCTTGAACTTGGACTGGTCGTAGGTGCGCACGTTGGCGTTCACCGTCTCGTTGAGCGAGTGGCCCTGTTTCAGCCACTCCGCCAGGGTGAACACCTTGTACGTCGATCCCACCTGGAAGCCGCTCGAGCCGCCGTAGTTCTGATCCGTCGCGTAGTTCACCGAGGTGTACTGGGTGCCGGAGTTCAGCACGTCGGGGTCTTGGCTGTACTGCTTGTTCTGCGCCATGTAGAGCACACGGCCGGTGCCGGGCTGCACGCCGGTCAGGACGCCGCCGAGGTCGGCGCGGTCGTAGACCTGCGGGACATAGGACGCGAGGGTCTCCTCCGCCACCTTCTGCAGGTCGAGGTCGAGGCTCGTGTAGATCTTGTATCCGCCGCGGTTGAAGTTCGACGTGCGGGTGTCCTCGTCGGCGCCGAACGTCGGGTCGTTCAGGATGATCTTCTGCACGTAGTCGCAGAAGTACGCGGCGCCGCCGGCCGTCTGGCAGCCGCGCTCCGACGGCGTGATGACGGGCTGGACCGGCGTCTTGACGGCCTCCTCGTACTGCGCCTTCGTGAGCTTCTTGTACTGGTACATCTTCTGCAGGATGTAGTCGCGTCGCTCTTTGTTCTTGGCGTAGCCGTTCGCCGCCCCGTTGGTCTTGGAGTCGGGGCTGTCGATCTTCAGGCTGGTCGGCTCGTTGACGATCGCCAGGAGGCTGGCCGCCTGCGCCGGCGTGAGCGCGGCCGCGGTGGTGTTGTAGTAGTACTTGGCCGCCGCCTCGATGCCGTACACCGAGCCGCCGAAGCCCGCGATGTTGAGGTAGCCGACGAGGATCTGGTCCTTGGTGTACTTCTTCTCGATCCCGATCGAGTACTTCATCTCCTTGAGCTTGCGGTCGGGGGAGACGCCCGTCGAGTCATCGACGCACTGCTGGTACTTGGCCTTCTGCTCCTTGGTCTTGACCGGGAGCGCCTCGCACTTCTGCAGCAGCACGTTCTTCACGTACTGCTGGGTGATCGACGAGCCGCCCTGCACGCCGCCGCCTGCGACCGTCGACAGCACACCGCGGACGGTGCCCTGGATGTCGACGCCGCCGTGGCTGTAGAAGCGCGGGTCCTCGCCGGCGATGGCGGCATCCTTCGCCGCCTGGGAGATCTGGTTGAACGCGACGGGAAGCCGGTTCTGGGAGTAGAAGGTCGCCAGGGGGACATCCTGGTCGCCGTTCTTGGCGTAGATCGTGGTCGGCTGGGCCAGCTGGTCGACGTTGAGGTACTCCGGAAGGCCCTCGAAGACGCCGATGCTGTTGTTGGCGGCGATGCCGGTCACCGCGATCGCGGGGGTGACGGCGGCGGTGACCAGAAGACCGGCCACGACACTCATGCCGATGAAGGCACTTGCGGCGCCGAGCACACCTCTAGCCTGTGGTTTTTGCGCAGACATAGGATCAGAGTAGGTGATGAACCTGCGAAATCCCCCGAATCAAGGAGCACGATGCCGCGCTGGGAGTACCTGACCACCCCGCTGATGATCCACAACACCGCCGCGATCCTGAACAACTGGGGCTCAGAGGGCTGGGAGCTGGTGCAGATCGTGACGGGCCCGGAGGGCGGTCTCGTCGCCTACCTCAAGCGCCAGCTGCAGGACGGGGATCAGGACTGATGGCGGACATCGACGCCCGGCTCGCGGAGCTCGGGATCACGCTGCCGGAGGTCGTGCCGCCGGTCGCCGCATACACCCCCGCCGTGCTCGACGGCTCCCACGTCTACACCTCGGGCCAGCTCCCGATGGTCGCCGGCGCCCTGCCAGCGACCGGCAAGGTGGGCGAGGCCGACGGCCTCGTGTCGCCCGCTGACGCGAAGGGATACGCGCGGATCTGCGCGCTCAACGCGCTCGCCGCGGCGAAGAGCGTGCTCGGCTCGCTCGACCGTGTGACGCGAGTCGTCAAGGTCGTCGGCTTCGTCGCCTCCGACCCGGCGTTCACCGGGCAGCCCGGTGTCATCAACGGCGCGTCGGAGGTGCTCGGCGAGATCTTCGGCGACGCCGGCGTTCACGCTCGTTCGGCGGTCGGCGTGGCGGTCCTGCCGCTCGACGCGCCGGTCGAGGTGGAGCTGATCCTCGCCATCGACTGACGCTCGAACCACGAAGGGGCGGTGCCGCGCGGCACCGCCCCTTCGTCGTTCCCGGGATCAGGACAGCTTGGCCTGGATCGAGCTCATCACCGCCGTGTCCGCCAGCGTGGTCGTGTCGCCGACCTCGCGGCCCTCCGCCACATCCCGCAGCAGGCGCCGCATGATCTTGCCGGAGCGCGTCTTCGGCAGCTCCGACACGATGAAGATGTCACGCGGGCGGGCGATCGCGCCGATCTGCTGAGCCACGTGCTTGCGCAGCTCCGCGGCCACGTCCAGCGCTTCCGCCTGCTCCAGCTGGTTCTGCTTGATGATGACGAACGCGACAACGGCCTGGCCGGTGGTCTCGTCCGCGGCGCCCACCACCGCGGCCTCCGCCGTGAACGGGTGCGCGACGAGCGCCGACTCGATCTCGGCGGTCGACAGGCGGTGGCCGGAGACGTTCATCACGTCGTCGACGCGGCCCATCAGCCAGATCTCGCCGTCGGAGTCGTAGCGCGCGCCGTCGCCGGCGAAGTACTTGTCGCCGAACTTCGACCAGTACGTCTCCTTGAAGCGCTCCGGGTCGCCCCAGATGCCGCGCAGCATGCTGGGCCACGGCTCCGTGACGACGAGCAGGCCGCCCTGGTCCTTGCCGACCGGCGTCCCTGCCTCGTCGAGGATGTCGATCGAGATGCCCGGAAGCGGCACCTGGGCGCTGCCCGGCTTCAGCGTCGTGACGCCCGGCAGGGCCGACACCATGATCGCGCCGGTCTCGGTCTGCCACCAGGTGTCGACGATCGGCGTCCGGTCGCCACCGATCACCTCGCGGTACCACATCCACGCCTCGGGGTTGATCGGCTCGCCCACCGAGCCGAGCACGCGCAGGCTCGACAGGTCGAACTTCTGCGGGTGCTGGCGGCCGAGCTTCATGAACGAGCGGATCGCCGTCGGTGCGGTGTAGAAGATCGAGACCTTGTACTTCTCGATCAGCTCCCACCAGCGTCCGGGATGCGGCGTCTCCGGGGTGCCCTCGTACAGCACCTGGGTGGCGCCGTTGGCGAGGGGGCCGTAGACGACATACGTGTGGCCGGTGATCCAGCCGACGTCGGCGCTGCACCAGTAGACGTCCGACTCCGGGTGCAGGTCGAAGACGTTCTTGTGCGTGAACGCCGCCTGCGTCAGGTAGCCGCCCGAGGTGTGCAGGATGCCCTTCGGCTTCCCGGTCGTGCCGGAGGTGTAGAGGATGAACAGCGGCTGCTCGGCCGGGAACGCCTTCGCGACGTGGTCGGCGTCTACGAGGGCGAGCTCGTCGTGCCACCACAGGTCGCGGCCCTCGGTCCAGGCGACCTCGTTCTCCCCGCGCTTCACGACGAGCACGTGCTCGACGGTGGTGGCGTCGCCGGTGAGGGCCGCGTCCACGGCATCCTTCAACGGGAAGACACGGCCCTTGCGCCAGCCCCCGTCCGCCGTGATGACGAGCTTCGCCTCGGCGTCGTCGATGCGCGAGCGCAGGCTCTCGGCGCTGAAGCCGCCGAAGACCACCGAGTGGACGGCGCCGATGCGGGCGACCGCGAGCATCGCGATGACCGCCTCCGGGATCATCGGCAGGTAGATCGCCACCCGGTCGCCGGCGCGGATGCCGAGACTGGTGAGCAGGTTGGCCGCTTTCTTGACCTCTGCGGTCAGCTCGGCGTAGGTGATGGTCCGGGTGTCGCCCGGCTCGCCCTCCCAGTGGATGGCGACGCGGTCGCCGTTGCCGGCGAGCACGTGCCGGTCGAGGCAGTTGTACGCCACGTTGAGCTCGCCGTCGTCGAACCACTTCGCGAAGGGCGGGTTGCTCCAGTCGAGGGTGCGTGTGAACGGCGTGTGCCAGTGGAGCAGCTCGCGGGACTGGTCGGCCCAGAATCCGAGGCGGTCCGCGGCGGCACGCTCGTACAGCTCGGCACGGGCGACGGCGTTCGCGGCGAACTCGTCGCTCGGGGGGAACCGGCGGGCTTCGTGGAGCAGATTGTCGATTGTGTTGCTCATGGGGAGTCTTTTCGCTCCTTTGCGATGCGGTCGATACGAGTCGTGGCGCGACAATCCCTGACTCTACAACCTGCCGGAACGCCTGCCCCAGGAGACTTGCGTTTGCATTGATTCTGCGTAAACTGGACCCCGGCCGAATGAAAATTCGTGCGTGCGGCGCATTCGATTCCCCCCAATCCTGCGCCGCAGTGGCCGCACCTGTTCCCCCCAATAGGTGCGGCCCCCCTTTTTTAACCGATGGTGCTCGGTCATCCACAGCCGAGGCGCTCCGCCGGATTCTCCACATCTTCCGACTCCGCGGCCGACGGAGCTCGCCTGCTCCGTAGCCTCGGCGCATGACCCAATCCTCCGCTTCTGCGACATCGGCGCCAGGGCACTGGCAGACCTTCGGGCCTCTCGCGCCGTACCTTCTTCGCCCGGGCGTGACCGACGTGTTTTTGACCGGCACCGGCGAACTGTGGACCGACGACCTGCACGACGGGCTGCGCCTGGAACCCAGTTGGCGGGCCGACCGCCAGACCGCGCGGGAACTCGCCGTCCGCCTGATCGCCGCCGGCGGCCGACATATCGACGAGGCGACGCCGTTCGTGGATGTTCGCCTGCGCGACGGTGTCCGGGTCCACGCGGTGCTGCCCCCGGTGTCGACCGGCGGAGCGCTGCTGTCCATCCGGGTGCCATCCAGGGCCCAGCCGAGTCTCGACGACCTGGTCGCCCAGGGAACGCTGGAAGCGAGCGCCTACCGCCTCCTGCGCGAGGCTGTCGAGGCGCGCACCAACCTCCTGGTGACCGGCGCGGGAGGCGCGGGAAAGACGACCCTGCTCGCCGCCCTGCTCGGCCACGCGCCACCGGGGGAGCGCCTCGTCGTGATCGAAGACGTCGCCGAGCTCCGCATCCCGCACCCGCACGTGGTGGGTCTGGAGGCCAGGCAGCCCAACCTGGAAGGCGCCGGCGGTGTCGACCTGCGCCGGCTCGTCCGGGAGGCGCTCCGCATGCGCCCGGATCGCCTGGTGCTGGGGGAGTGCCGGGGCGCCGAGATCCAAGACCTCCTCGGAGCGCTCAACACCGGTCACGACGGTGGTGCGGGAACGCTGCACGCCAACTCCCTGCACGACGTCCCCGCCCGGCTGGAGGCGCTCGGAGCGCTGGCGGGAATGAGCGACCACGCGCTCGCGCGTCAGGCTGTGAGCGCGATCGGTCTGGTGGTGCATCTGATCCGAGACGGCGGCCTGCGACGACTGGCGGGCTTCGCGCGGCTGCGGCTTGATGCGTCCGGTCGGCTGACGGTGGCGGCGGCGTGAGACAGGGTGGTGCGTCGGCTCGCGGTGTCGATAGCACGAGGGGGCACGGTCACGGACGACGGTCAAGCCGCAAGACCCCACCCGGTGCCGAAGCGGATCGCGTCGCCGCGCTCGCCGAGTCTCTCGCGGTGATGCTCGACGCGGGGCTGACTCCGCGTGCGGCGTGGGGCGCCGTGGCGGAGCACGCCGTGCATCCCGTCGCGACGGCCGTGTTGGCGAGACTGGATGGGCGTGCGACGTGCGCTGAGGCGCTCGCAGGCACGGCGACGACGGACGACGTCCGGAGCATCGCAGCCGTGTGGGCCGTTGCCGAGGTTGCCGGCGCACCCCTCGGCCATGCGTTGCGAACGGTGGCAGAGACGCTGCGGTATGCCGCGGAGTCGGAGCGGGACGCCGACGTGGCCTTGAGCGGGCCGCGGGCAACCGCGCGGCTGATGTCCTGGCTTCCCGCGGCCGGTGCTGCGATGGCCCTCGGCATCGGCGCCGACATCGCAGGAACGGTGGCGTCGCCTGTGGGCGCCACAGCGGTGGGCGGTGGTGCACTGCTCATGCTGGCCGGCCGGTGGTGGATGCGTGTCCTGGTGCGGCGCGCGACCGCGCGGCGATCGCATCCCGGGCTCGCCGAGGAGCTGATCGCGATCGCCATCGCCGGTGGCGCGTCGGCCGAGGCCGGGGTGCGGCTGGCGGCGGACGCCTCCCACGCGTGCCGGCTTCGGTCCCTGGACGACAGCGGTGCCCGCGCCACCCTACGACTCGCGAGTTCGGCTGGTGCGCCGGCCGTGGAGTTGCTGACGGCGTCGGCGCGCCAGCTGCGGCGGTCGGCGCGCGCCCAGGCGCGGTCGGCGGCCGCAACGCTCGGCGTGCGCCTGATGCTCCCGCTCGGCGTCTGCGTGCTGCCGAGCTTCCTCCTGCTCGCGGTGGTGCCCCTGCTGCTCTCCTTGTTGTCGTCCACAGTCGGAGGGCTGGCATGAGTTCTCCACACATCTCGAACCGGCCGACATCGGGGCGCCAGTCACACGGAGCATGGATTCATCACCCGCGATCCAGAGGAGGAACCATGAAAGGAAGGCTCGGACGATGGGCTCGAGCCGTCCGGCTGGCGGACGACCGCGGCGCCGCGACGGCCGAATACGCGATCACGATCCTGGCGGCGGTTGGGTTCGCCGGCCTGCTCGTCGCCCTGCTGAAGGGCGACGAGGTGAAGAGCATCCTCAGCGAGCTGGTGCACCGTGCGCTCACCGGCGGCTGACGCTCGCCGGTGGCCCGGCGACACGGGCAGTGTGACGGCGGAGTTCGCTCTCACCGTTCCTGCGGTGCTCGCGTGCGTCGCCCTCTGCGTCGCCGTGGTGATCGGCGCGGCCTCCTACGCCGGCCTTGCGGCGTCGGCCGCGGCGGCTGCTCGCCTGGTCGCCCGCGGGGACGATCCTGCCGGCGCGGGCATCCCTGAGGGTTCTGCCGTCTCCATCGAGCCCGAGGGGAGGACGACGTGCGTCCGGTTGACCGCGAGAGAAGGAGCACTCAGCGCCGTCGGCGTCCACATCAGCGCCCGAGCGTGTGCCCTCGACGAAGGGAAAGACGAATGAGTGACCGATTCCGTGACGCACGGACGAGAGCACGTGCCGGGTTCGCAGGTCGCCGCGCGCGAGCCTTCCGGAGCGATCTCGGGGCCGGATCGGTCCTCGCGCTGGCCGCCGTCGGCGTGATCGTCGCGCTCGCTGCCGGGGCGATCACCGCCATCGGGGCGTTCGCGGCGCACGCCCGTGCCGCGGCCGCGGCCGACCTCGCAGCGCTCGCCGCGGCCGACGCCGCGAGCGGGCGCCTGCCGGGCACCCCCTGCGAGCTGGCGGAGACGGTGGCGCGGTCCAACGGTGCCGCGCTGACGTCCTGCGCCCAAGACGGGCTGGCGGTGACGGTGTCGGTGAGCGTTCCGTACCTCGCCGTCTCGGCGTCCGCGGCGGCGCGCGCCGGCCCTCCGCGGGAGCCGGCCGGGCGCGCGGCGCCCCGCCGCGTGCGGCTGCCGAGCCGCGTCAGTCGAACACCGTCTCCACGTAGCGGTACGCCACTGCCGTGGGAAGGTGCCCGTGACCGTCCTCGGAGGCGTACTCGACCTCCGAGCCGGCCGCTCGGACATAGAGGTAATGCTTGGTGCCTGCAGCAGCCGAGATCTCGAGGCGGGGACGGGCGTCTCCGGAGTCGAGGAAGTCGGTCGCGATGGTCTTGCCTTCGAGCGGGCCGTCGATCAGCTTGGCTGTGTACGTCGTCGTCGTTGCCATGTCCTCATTGTCCTCCGCGCGGTGTGTGTCGCATAGGGTCCGCGGCGTCCGTCGCGGCTGCGCCCAGGGCGAACGGGAAGCACACGATTAGGCAGACGAACGGCGAAGGTGTGTATGGTTTGCCTGTCGGCGGCTCGGACCGCGCGGGTCGTGGACCGTCGCAGCTGGGGGAGCGCCGCATTCGTCCCACCGGGCGAGACCGTCAGCTGTGGACGACACAGTGTGTGCATATTAAGAGGAGTCAGGTGCCTGACACGAAGAAGCTCGTCATCGTCGAGTCACCGAACAAGGTGAAGTCGATCGCGCAGTATCTGGGCGACGGCTACGAGGTCATGGCCTCGGTCGGGCACATCCGCGACCTCATCGAGCCGAAGAACCTCCCGCCCGAGCTCAAGAAGGGCTCGCTCGGCAAGTTCTCCGTCGACGTCGAGAACGAGTTCGAGCCCTACTACGTGGTGTCCGACCAGAAGAAGAAGACGGTCGCCGACCTCAAGCGCGCATTGAAGAACGCCGACGAACTCCTGCTCGCCACCGATGAGGACCGCGAGGGCGAGGCCATCGCGTGGCACCTCGTCGAGGTGCTCAAGCCGAAGATCCCCGTCAAGCGGATGGTGTTCCACGAGATCACGCGGGAGGCGATCGAGAAGGCGCGCGACAACACGCGCGAGATCGACACCGCACTCGTCGACGCACAGGAGACCCGGCGCATCCTCGACCGCCTGTACGGCTACGAGGTCTCGCCCGTGCTCTGGCGCAAGGTCGGTCCGGGGCTGTCGGCCGGGCGCGTCCAGTCCGCCGCCACCCGACTCGTCGTCGATCGGGAGCGGGAGCGGCTCGCGTTCGTGCCCGCGTCCTACTGGGGGCTCACCGCTCAGCTCGCCCCCGAGGACGCGAGCGTCTTCGAGGCGCGGCTCGCCCGCATCGACGGCGATCGTGTGGCCACGGGTCGCGACTTCGACGACCACGGCCGGCTCACCTCGGGGGCGCGCACCCTCGACGAGGCCGCGGCGACCGCGCTCGCGGAGGCGGTCCGGCAGCCGAGCACCGTCGTCGCCGTGTCGAAGCTCGACACGAAGCCGTATTCGCGGCGTCCGGCGGCGCCGTTCACCACCTCCACGCTCCAGCAGGAGGCCGCCCGCAAGCTGAGGTTCTCCGCGCGCCAGACGATGAGCGTCGCCCAGTCGCTGTACGAGAACGGCTACATCACCTATATGCGAACCGACTCCGCGTCTCTCTCGCAGCAGGCGACCAACGCCGCCCGTGCCCAGGCGGCCAAGCTGTACGGACCGGAGACCGTTCCCGACAAGCCGCGCACCTACGCGTCGAGAGCCAAGAACGCGCAGGAGGCCCACGAGGCCATCCGTCCCTCCGGTGAGACCTTCCGCACCCCGGCCGAGCTCGAGCGTTCGCTGCGCGGCCCCGAGTTCCGCCTCTACGAGCTGATCTGGAAGCGGACCGTCGCCTCCCAGATGGCCGACGCCAAGGGTCAGACGGCCTCCGTGACCGTCGAGGCCCGCGTGAGCGAGGGTCCGCTCGACGGCACGGTCGCCGAGTTCACCGCGAGCGGCACGGTGATCACCTTCCGTGGCTTCCTCAACGCCTACGAGGAGGGGAAGGACGAGGAGCGAAACGCGTCCGACTCCGCGGAGGCGAAGCTGCCGCCGCTGAAGGAGAAGCAGCGGCTCGACGTGCGCGACATCGCGGCGGACGGCCACGAGACCACGCCGCCGCCCCGCTACACCGAGGCCAGCCTGGTCAAGACGCTGGAGGAGCTCGGGATCGGGCGGCCGTCGACCTTCGCGAGCATCATCTCCACCATCATCGACCGGGGCTATGTGACGCAGCGCGGACAGGCGCTCGTGCCGAGCTGGGTCGCCTTCTCGGTCGTCCGGTTGCTCGAGGACTACTTCGGCGACCTGGTGCAGTACGACTTCACGGCCGAGATGGAGGACGACCTCGACCGCATCGCCGACGGCGAGGCGGAGCGGGTCGACTGGCTCAACAGCTTCTACTTCGGGAGCGACAAGCACAAGGGACTCCGTCGGGTCATCGACAACCTCGGAGAGATCGACGCCCGCAGCATCAACTCGATCGCGATCGACGACGGGATCACCCTTCGCATCGGCAAGTACGGTCCCTACCTCGAGGTCGCCGACGCGGAGGCAGGTCCGGACGCCCCGCCTCGACGGGTGAACATCCCGCCGGAGCTCGCACCCGACGAGCTCACGCCCGCGAAGGCGCGCGAGCTGATCGAAGCGCCGGTGCAGACGGACCGCGTCCTCGGCACGAACCCGGCCAACGGCAAGGTCGTGCTGGCGAAGGACGGACGGTTCGGACCGTACGTCACCGAAGCCGACCCGGAGGAGGAGCCGACCGTCGACCCCGCCACCGGCGAAGTCGTCGAGGCGGCGAAACCGGCGAAGAAGGCGTCCGCGGCGAAGCCGCGCACCGCCTCCCTGTTCAAGTCGATGGACCTGGCGACGATCGACCTCGACACGGCCCTCAAACTGCTCGACCTGCCTCGCGTCGTCGGGGCCGACCCGGAGAGCGGTGACGAGATCCAGGCGCAGAACGGCCGCTACGGGCCCTACCTCAAGAAGGGCACGGACACCCGGTCGCTGCCGAGCGAGGACGACATCTTCGACATCGACCTCGCCGGTGCGCTGGAGCTGTTCGCCCAGCCGAAGTACGGCAACCGCCGGGCGTCGAGTGCGCTCAAGGAGTTCGACGCGGACCCGGTCAGCGGCAAGCCGATCCGCATCAAGGACGGGCGCTTCGGTGCGTACGTCACCGACGGCGAGACCAACGCCACGATCCCGCGCGGCGAGACCGTCGACGAGGTCGACTTCGACCGGGCGGTCCAGCTGCTCGCCGACAAGCGCGCGAAGGGTCCCGCCAAGAAGCCGGCGCGTCGTACGAGCTCGGCCAAGGCGAGCACGACGAAGACGACGACGGCGAAGTCCGCGGCGGCGAAGTCGACGACCACGAAGAAGTCGACGACCGCGAAGAAGACGACCGCCACGTCGGCCACGGCGCGGTCGGCCGCAAAGAAGCCCTCCGAGTGAGCGCCGGGCTGTTCATCACCCTCGAGGGCGGGGACGGCGTCGGCAAGTCGACCCAGGCCGCGCTGCTGGAGGAGTGGCTGACCGCGCAGGGGAGGACCGTCGTCCGCACCCGTGAGCCCGGGGGCACCGCGTTCGGTGTGGAGGTGCGCGAGATCGTCCTCCATCACCGGGGAGACATCGCGCCGCGCGCCGAGGCGCTCCTCTACGCGGCCGACCGTGCGCACCACGTCGCCACGCTGGTGCGTCCGGCGCTGGAGCGCGGCGAGGTCGTCTTGCAGGACCGCTACATCGACTCGTCCGTCGCCTACCAGGGCGCCGGACGGGTGCTCGACGCCCAGCAGATCCGTGACCTGTCGCTGTGGGCCGCGGAAGGGCTGCTGCCCGACCTCACCATCCTGCTCGACCTCGACGAGGACACGGCGCGCGCCCGGCTCGACACCGCGCGGACCCGCTACGACCGGCTGGAGGCGGAGCGCTCCGACTTCCACGCCCGGGTCCGCTCCGCCTACCTGGCGCTCGCGGCGGCCGAGCCGGAGCGGTTCCTCGTGGTCGACGCCGCGCGCCCGGTCGAGGAGATCGCCGCGGACATCCGCGAGCGCCTCGCCGGCCGGGTCTGACCGCGTGACACAGCCGACGTGACCGCACGGCCCGCAGCGGCTGCCCTGACCGCACCGTCCGCGGGTGTCCGCGGTGACAGCTAGCCTGGAACGCATGACGGTGTGGGACGAGCTCACGGGCCAGGACGAGGCGATCGAGGTCGTCCGCGCGGCCGCGGAGCGGTCCGACGCCGGGTCCGGCGGCGGCAACCGCGGCATGACCCACTCCTGGCTCATCACCGGGCCGCCCGGGTCGGGGCGCTCCAACCTCGCCTATGCGTTCGCGACCGCGCTGCTCAGTCCGGGCACGCCGGAGGGCGACCTCGCCACGCGCCGCCAGGTCGAGGCGCGCACGCATCCCGACCTCGCCGTCCTCAGCACCGAGCGCGTCATCATCTCCATCGACGAGGTGCGGTCGCTGGTCGCCAGTTCGCAGTTCTCGCCATCGGTCGGCCGGTATCGCGTCATGGTGATCGAGGACGCCGACCGCATGACCGAGCGCACCTCCAACGTGCTGCTCAAGGCGCTGGAGGAGCCGCCGGAGCGCACCGTGTGGATCCTGTGCGCGCCCAGCGAGGCCGACCTGCTCCCGACCATCCGCTCGCGGGTCCGCACCGTGCGGCTGCGGGTGCCGAGCGTCGCCGACGTCGCCGAGCTCATCCAGCGGCGCGACGGCGTGGACGCCGCGACCGCCGAACGCGCCGCCCGGCATGCGCAGAGCCACATCGGCATGGCGCACCGTCTCGCCACCAACGAGGAGGCGCGCCGCCGCCGGGAGCAGACCCTGCAGCTCGCCCTGGGCATCCGATCCGTCTCCGACGCCGTGCTCGCCGCCGCCACCCTGCTCGAGATCGCCGGCGCCGACGCCAAGGCGATCACGGAGGAGCGCGACGCCGAGGAGCGCGAGCACGCGCTCCGCTCCCTGGGGATCGAGCCGGGAGGCACCATCCCTCCCGCGCTGCGCGGGCAGCTGCGGCAGCTGGAGGAGGACCAGAAACGGCGGGCGACGCGGAGCCTGCGCGACGGCATCGACCGCATCCTGGTCGACCTGCTCTCGCTGTACCGGGACGTGATGATGCTCCAGCTGGGGACCGACAGCGAACTGGTCAACCGCGAGCTCCGCGCCGAGCTGGACGCTCTCAGCACCCACACGACTCCGGCCGCTACGCTCGCCGCGATGGACGCCGTCGCGACCGCACGCGAGCGCATCGACGGCAACGTCGCGCCGGCCCTCGCCCTCGAGGCCATGCTGACCACGATCCTGCGCGGCACGAACGCGCGAAAGGGGAGCGACCTGTGATCACCCGACCACGCCCCTCGGCGGCCCGCCGACGCAACGCGCGCACGGCGGTCGTCGCCCTGGCCGCGGTGCTGGCGCTGACCCTCAGCGGATGCGTGACCTGGTTCCTCCCGGCGAAGACGTCCACGACCTCCACCCCCGCGCCCGAGAAGGTGGCCGCCGCCCTTCAGCCGTACTACGGCCAGATCCTGAAGTGGACGAGCTGCGACAGCGGGAAGCAGTGCGCCACCGCGAAGGCGCCCCTCGACTGGGACGACCCGGCGAAGGGGCAGATCGAGCTCGCCCTCATCCGCCAGCCGGCCAAGGGCACGAAGCAGGGCTCGCTGCTGACCAACCCGGGCGGACCGGGCGCCTCCGGTTTCGACTTCGTGAAGGACTCCGTCGACTTCGTCGCCGACAAGACCCTGCAGGAGCACTTCGACATCGTCGGCTTCGACCCGCGCGGGGTCGGGCGATCGACCGCGGTGAAGTGCTACGACGCCAAGCAGATGGACGACTACCTCTACGGCATCACGCCGGGCCAGCGCGGCTCCGACGAGTGGATCGCGGCCAACACGAAGGTCGCGAAGGACTTCGGGGCGGCCTGCCAGAAGAACACCGGTGCGGCCCTCCCGCGGGTGGACACGGTCTCCGCCGCCCGCGACCTCGACCTGCTCCGCGCGACGCTCGGCGACACGAAGCTGAACTACCTCGGCTACTCCTACGGCACCTACCTCGGCGCCGTGTACGCCGGCCTGTACCCCGGCAAGACCGGGCGGCTCGTGCTCGACGGCGCCCTCGACCCCGCGGCGACCAACTTCGACGTCACCGAGGTGCAGGCCAAGGGCTTCGAGAGCGCCTTGCGCGCCTACCTCGCCGACTGCCTGACGCGGAAGGACTGCCCGTTCACCGGGACCGTCGATCAGGGCATGGCCACGGTCGGGCAGCTGCTGGCGTCGGTGGAGAAGAGCCCCATCCAGAACTCCGACGGCAGGGAGCTCGGCGCCAACACGCTCGTGACGGCCATCATCACGCCGCTGTACGACGCGACCGCGTGGTCGTATCTCGACAAGCTGTTCGACTCGGTCATGAAGGGCAGCGCGTCGGTCGCGTTCACGCTCGCCGACACCTACAACAATCGGGACGCCGACGGCACCTACTCCGACAACTCGACCGAGGCGTTCGTGGCGATCAACTGCCTCGACTACACCTACGACGCCGACCCGGCGGTGATGCGGCAGCAGGCGGAGGAGCTGGCGAAGGCCGCGCCGGTCATCGGACCGTACATGGCCTACGGCGACATCGGGTGCGCCAACTGGCCGTACAAGGCGACGGGCGACCGCGGTCCGATCTCCGCCGACGGCTCCGCCCCCATCCTCGTCGTCGGCACGACCAACGACCCGGCGACGCCGTACGTGTGGGCGAAGAACCTGGCGTCCGAGCTGCAGAACGGCCACCTGCTGACGTACAAGGGCGAGGGACACACGGCCTACAACAAGTCGAACTCGTGCGTGAACGACACGGTGGACGCGTACCTGGTCTCCGGGACGGTGCCCGCGAAGGGCAAGACCTGCTGAGCGAACACCGGACGGCGCCGGGAGTGGTGCAAATTTGCAGGGAATGAAATAATCGTCGACGTGTCTTCCGCCCCCGATGCCACGGTGAGCGAGCTGGGTCTCCGCGAACGCAAGCGCATCGCGACCCGCCGCGCCATCCAGCTCGCCGCCGTCGAGCTGGCGAGCGATCGGGGCTTCGACCGGGTGACGATCGACGAGATCAGCCACGTCGCCAACGTCTCGCCGCGCACGTTCTTCAACTACTTCCCCTCCAAAGAGTCCGCCATCATCGGCGAGCTGCCCGAACTCCCGGACGAGGAGACCGTCGAGCGGTTCGTGTCGGCCGGCCCGGAGGAGCCGATCCTGGACGGCATCAGCACGCTGCTCATCGCGGCGATCGACGTCGGCGACACCGCGGAGCCCGACCGCGACGACCAGGCGTCCAGCCACGAGAGCGCCCACCGCCTCCACGTGCTGCGTCGGGCACTGCTGAAGGACAACCCGGAGCTCTTCGCGCTGCGGATGGCCAGCATGCACAAGTTCGAGGATGCGCTCAGCGGCGTGGTGCAGCGCCGCCTCGCCCACGACGACCCGGAGCTCGCCGCCGACCAGGAAGCGCTGCACCAGCGCGCCCGGCTCGTCACCTACGTCGCCTTCGCCGGCATGCGCCACGCCTGGTCGTGCTGGGCCGACCACGGCGGCGTGGAGCCGCTCTCCGACCGCCTGCGCAGCTCCTTCGAGCAGCTCTCGGCCCTCGGAGCGCACGTCCGCTGACCGCAGTGCGGCATGGTCGGCACCACCCCGCCGGATCGGGTAAGCTATCTGACTGTGCGTCAGGCGCGAGCCCGGCCCACGCCGCCCTAGCTCAGTCGGCAGAGCATCTCACTCGTAATGAGAAGGTCAAGGGTTCGATTCCCTTGGGCGGCTCCACATCCTCTCTCCGGTCACACGAAGAGCAACCCGACCAGGGCGATCAGGGGCGGCGTCGACTGGCTGATCGCTCCGACGACGCCCTTGCCGCGTTCGCGGGACAGGCCCATTCGGTCGGCGATCAGCAGGACGATGCCGGCCAGGAACAGCACCCAGCACACGTAGGTGACGAGGGTGCGCCCGACCGCGACCTGACCCATCCACCAGCTGACCACGCCCACGACGAGCCCGCAGCCGAGGAAGAGATTGTAGAAGCCCACCCCGAAGGCCCACAGGCGCACCGGGCCGACGTCCTCCTCCCGCATGCCGAACACGCCCCGGTAGATGGCCGGGCGTCGAAGCAGCAACGATTCCCAGGCGAACACCATGATGTGGATCAGTGCGGTGACGAGCGCGAACACCCACACGACGACGAGCATGTCGGGCCTCCTTCCGGTGACCGAAGGCTAGGTCTGCCGGGAGCGGTATCCCATCCCAGAATTCTGGGATTCACGACGGGTCGGTCTGCTCGCATACTGAGAGCATGTGGGAGGAGCGAGCCCACCGCGCCAGACGGGAGATCCTCGCGCTCGCTGCCGACGGCTACGGGCTGGGCGAGCTCTACCAGAATGCCATCGCGGTGGTGGAGCGGGCCGTCGGCGCAGAGCTCAGCTGCTGGGCGGCTCTCGACCCGGACACGCTGACGATCAGCGCCATGGTGAGCGGCGAGGCGCGGATCCCCGGGCAGTACGAACCGCTCCTGGCGGACGCGGAATGCGCGCCGACGGAACCGCACACCTTCGCCCGGCTGGCCCGGTCCGGCCGCGCGGTCGCCCGGCTGTCGGAACTGTCCGCGCGGGAGAGGGACGAGAGTCTGCGCGCACGCGAGGTGTGGCGTCCACTGGGTCTCGATCGGGAGGTGCGGACCATGTTCGCCGTCGACGGCGCCTACTGGGGCGCCGCGGGCATGGTGCGTTCGGGCCGAGACTTCACCGAGCGCGAGGTCGACTTCCTGGCCGCCGTCGCCCCGGCGGTCGCCTCCGCCTCCCGACTGGCCGCCCGGCGCGAAGCGTCGCTGCCGGACGCCGGAGCCGCCCCGGCCATCGTCGTCCTCGGTGACGCCGGGGAGCTGCGCACGGCGACGCCGACGGTGCGGGAATGGCGCGAGCGGTTCGACGACATCGCGCCCGGTCGGTTCGCTCTCCTCCTCCGGCTGATGTGGGCCGGTGCCAGGGTCTCGCCCGAGCACGGGTTCCGGACGCGGGTGCGAGACGGCCGTGCGCGATGGGCCACCGTCGAGGCGAGTCGGCTGATCGGTGACGACGAGGACGAGGACGCGGTGGCGGTGCTCATCTCCTCCGCTCCGCCGGACGACCTCATGGACCTCGTGTTCGTCGCCTACGATCTCTCGCCTCGCGAGTGCGAGGTCTGCCGTGAGGTCATCCTGGGACGCTCCACCGCGGAGATCGGGCACGACCTCTTCATCTCCCCGTACACCGTGCAGGATCACCTGAAATCCGTGTTCGGCAAGGTGGGGGTGCACTCCCGCGGCGAGCTGGTGGAGCGGCTGCGCCCGGCGGCGCCAGGGGCACTGCGCACGCGGCCCTGACGCCCCGGGTCGCGGTCATCCGATCGACTCGATGTGGTTGTTGGCCCCGTTGACGAGGTAGCCCCCGTCGAAGCTGAGGAATGGCCATACCGTCTGGTCGAGCGTCCACAGCCTCTCGCCGGTCGAGAGGGAGTATGCGGCGGCCGGCACCGTGCCATCGGCGGAGCCGAAGGTGTAGAGGTTGGTGAGCCCGAACAGATCCGCTCCCCGCGACGGAATGTCGCTCGGCCCGGTGACGACGGAGCCCGTGGAGTGGGTGAGCTCGCAGCGTCCGGAGCTGGTCGAGAACATGAACGCGTCGTCCGGGACGGCGAGTGTGGCTATGCCGTAGCCAGCGGTCTCGACGCGACAGGTCGAGCCGGGCACGCTCCAGCGTTGCGCTCCGGTCGCCTGGTCGAACAGTGCGAGCGAGTCCTTGGTCTGGATGAAGAACTCGCCGGTGTCGGGGGTGCCGAACAACTGGGTTCCCGGAGCGTTCGCGGGGAAGATCTGAGAGTCGGACGGCACCTGCTTCGTCCACGCCACGCTACCGTCCAACGCGTAACCGGTGATCTCGACGTCGCCGGGCGAGAGTGACGAAGGCTGTCCCAGGAGGATGCGGCTCATCGACGTGACCGACTCCGAGGGGAGGGGAGTCGTGCTCCCCGTGTCCAGTCTGATCATCGTGCTCACGGAGTGTTGATAGGCGAGGTCCGACCCCTTCGCGACGACGACCTGGGCGTCGGGGGTAGGGGTGTCGATGACCGTATTGACAGTCGGAACGGATGCGGTCCACACCGGGTTGGCGACGTCCATCGGGTTGACCCTCGTGAAGGTGTCCGTGCCGATGATCAAGCCCCGCGCATCCAGCTTGCGCGTCAGGAGGAGCACGTCGCCCGACGGGCCGGGCAGTGCCTGGATATCGTTCTTCGGGGTGGTCCCGAACCAGTCCAGCGGCACCGACGCCACCGACGTGCCCGTCGAGAGGTCGATCACGTCGTGGGGACCGGACTCCGCGCCCGGGTAGACGAGGAGGGCCCGGCCGGACGTGCCGAGGACGTCGAAGCCCACCTGATACGTGGGCGTGGGCGGCGTGAAGCGCCACTCCCTGCTCCACAGGACGGTGCCGTTCGACGTGTCCACAAGGGTGAGGCCGAGGTGTTCGTCGCGGCGGTCCCCACAGCCCTCCGTGCCGGGCACCCCTTCGTATTCCTTCGGGCGGACGCCGGAGATGTAGACGGCTCGACCTTCGCTGAGGGTGTACCCCTTGCTTCCCGTGCAATCGGACGAGCCCGGGAGATCGAGCGACCAGCGGGTGCTCGGCGCCAGTCTGTCGACATCGTTCGGAAGGACCACACCCGTCTGCACCAGCGGCGTCGCCGTCGACGTGGGGGTGGGCGTCGGTGTCGGTGTCGGCGTCTGGGTCGGTGTCGGCGTCGGCAGGGGCGCCGGAGGGATGTCGCCTCCCCCGAAGTGCAGCACGCCGGTCAGGGCCAGGGCGGCCGTGCCGCCGGCGAGCGCCACGGCGACGCCGGAGAGCACGCTGGTGAGGAGGATCTGGAGGCGCTTACGGCGGCGCGGCTCGGCCTCGACGGTGTCGATCAGCAGCTGCCGGATGGCGGCGCTGCGCTCGGGGGTGAATTCCGTGGTGCTCATCGTGCACCTCCTTCGAGGATCGTGGAGTCGTTGGTGTCGGTGGCGAGCGGCGACGCCAGCTCGGTGAGGCGCGCGCGGGCGCGGGAGAGCCGGGACTTGACCGTCCCCTCGGGCACCCCGAGCGCTTCCGCCGCCTGGGCGGTCGTCAGCTCCTCGAGGACGCAGAGCGTGATCACGTCCTGATCGCGCTTGCTCAGCCGGGAGAACGCCTCACGCACCTGGCGTCCGCGGTCGGCACCGTCGAGCGTCTCGTCGACGTCGGGAGCGTGGTCGCGCTGCGGGGGAGGCGGTGGCAGCTTGCTCAGGGCGTTGCGGTAACGGCGTGCCCCGCGGGCGTGATTCCGCGCGGCGTAGTTCGTCGTCACCAGCAGCCAGCCGATGATCGAGTCGTCGACCAGGCGCACGGAGTCGCGCTTGCGCCACGCCTCCAGGAAGACGACGGCGGTCACGTCCTCCGCGTCATGGCGTTCCCGAAGCAGCCTCAGTGCGTGGCCGAAGACGCGGTCGCGGTGGCGGTCGTACAGCGACGCGAACGCGGGGCCGTCCCCGCCGCGTGCCGCCGACCAGGCCGCGGCCTCGTCGAAGTCTTCCGTGCTCATACCCTCTACTGTCCAGACCGTCGGCGATGGTTCCATCCTGGGCCATCGGCACCATGCGCCGTTCAGAAAGCCCGGGTACCATACCCGAATGCACGAATCGGATCAGCCGGACACCGGCGTGCCCGCTCGTCCACCGTGGAGTCCTCTCGCCGGCATCATGTCCGCGGTGCGTTCGCACCCGAAGGCGTGGCTCGTCGCGGGCGCGGCCGCCGTCTTCGTGCTGCTCGCCTCCGGGAGCGTCGCCCTCGGTGCGACCGTCGGAGCGCCCGCCGCCGCGGGGACGCCCGCGTCGGCCACCGCGACCCCGACCAGGACGGCGACGCCGACCCCGACGCCCACCGTCGATCCCGGCCGTCCCGTGCCCGCCAACCAGGGCGCCGCGACACGTGTCCGTACCTGCTCGGTCGCCGGCCTCGCCTCCGATGGGCGACTCGGCACGCTGGAGGCCCAGGTCGTCAACGCGAAGACCGGCCAGGTGCTGTTCGACCGCAATGGCGGGAAGCCGGCGCCGACCGCGTCCGTCCTCAAGACGCTCACCTCGGCCGCGGCGCTCGCCACGCTCGGTCCCGACTACCGGGTCTCCACGACCGTGGTGGCCGGAAGCACGCCGGGCCAGATCGTGATCGTGGGCGGCGGCGACGTGACGCTGTCGCGCCTGCCCGCCGGGCAGGCCTCCTTCTACACGGGCGCGCCCAAGATCCAGGACCTCGCGAACCAGGTGAAGCAGGCCATGGCGGGCCAGCAGATCACCTCCATCGTGGTGGACGCCTCCCTCTTCGGCGCGCCGTTCTGGCAGCCCAGCTGGGACGAGCACGAGGAGCGGGTCGTCGAGGGCTCGACGCCGTACATGACCGCGCTCATGGTGGACGGCGACCGCGACGACCCCACCGCGGTCGAGTCGCCGAGGAGCACCGACCCGGTCTCGCGCGCCGTGCAGTACTTCCAGCAGTACCTGGGCACCAACGTCGGCGTCAGCCAGGGCGTCGCCCCGGCGGGCGCGCGCCAGCTCGGCGCCGTCCAGTCTCAGCCGGTCACCACGCTGATCGATCAGGCGATGCGGGTCTCCGACAACACGATCATGGAGGAGCTCGCGCGGCTCGTCGCGATCAAGAACGGCGCGGGCAACACCTTCGACGCCCTCAACGCCGGCGTGCTCGCCGGGCTGAAGGGCTACGGGATCGACACCGCCGGCATCCACATCGCCGACGGCTCCGGACTGAGCAATGACAATGCCGTTCCGCCGTCGTACCTGACGCAGCTGTTCATCAAGGTGCTGAACCGGCAGAACGGCCTCGGCGTGGTCTACGACGGCCTGCCCGTCTCCGGGAAGTCGGGAACGCTCGGGCCCGGCTACAACCGGTTCACCGGCGCCAACTCCGTCGCCCGCGGCGCGGTCTACGCGAAGACCGGCTGGATCGACCACGGCTACACGCTGTCCGGCATCGTGAACGCGGCCGACGGCACGCCGCTGACCTTCGCCGTGTTCGCGTTGGGCGACGTGAGCGACAACGCCAAGCAGGCGATCGACACCCTCGTCACCGGCTTCTACAAGTGCGGTGACAACCTCACCAACGGCTGACCTCGGGAGGCGGCACATGGGCAGAGCGCTCTTCATCGTGGACGTGCAGAACGACTTCACGGAGGGCGGTGCGCTCGGTGTCGCGGGCGGCGCCGCCGTCGCGGAGGGGGTGTCGGCGTGGCTGCGCGACCACGCCGACGACTACGATCTCATCGTGGCCAGCCGCGACTGGCACGACGGCGATAACGACAACGGCGGACACTTCGCCACCGACGAGGAGCCGGACTTCGTCGACAGCTGGCCGGTGCACTGCGTGGCGGGGACGCCGGGCGCCGAGTACCACCCGGCGCTCGACACCTCCAGGGTGACGCATCACGTGCACAAGGGGCAGGGCGTGCCGGCGTACTCGCTGTTCGAGGGGAGGACCGAGGCGGGGGAGACCGTGCACGAGCTCCTGGATCAGCGCGGCATCCACGAGGTCGACGTCGTCGGCATCGCGACCGATTACTGCGTGCGGGCCTCGGCGCTGGACGCCCTGGGCCACGGGCAGCACGTGCGCGTGCTGACCTCGCTGGTGGCCGGCGTCGCGCCGACGACGTCGGAGGCCGCGCTGGCCGAGTTGGCGCACGCCGGCGCCGAGCTCGTGGACTGAACGCCGCATCCGCGCTACCCTGATTGCTAGCCCATCTAGTAATCAGGAGGCGTAGTGTCTGAACCGGCCCGCTGGCTGCGCATCGTCGTGCCGACCGTGCTCGTGCTGATCTGGCTCGTGCTGGCCGGCCTCGGCGGACCGACGTTCGGCAAGCTCTCCGGCGTCTCCAGCAACGACCAGGCCTCGTTCCTGCCCGCCAGCGCCGAGTCGACAGAGGTGCAGGACTGGCAGAAACGATTCACCGACTCCGGCGCCATCCCGGCGATCGTCGTGGTGGAGGCCGACGGCACGATCCAGAAGAGGGCGCTCGGCACCACCTACGCGGAGCTCGGGAGGAAGCTGGGCGAGGTCGACGGCGTCCAGCCGCCGCAGGACGGCCAGCCGACGAGCGTGGCGGGCCCGATCCCGTCGGAGGACGGGAAGGCGGTCGAGTACATCGTGCCCGTCGAGCAGTCGGACGAGCTGAAGACCGTCGTCGCGGACCTGCGCGCGGTGGCGGCCGACGGCGTGCCGGAGGGGGCGCGGGCGTGGGTGACCGGTCCGGCCGGTCTGACGGCCGACCTCGTCGCTGCCTTCGGCGGGATCGACGGCATCCTGCTGCTCGTCGCCGTGGCCGCCGTGTTCGTCATCCTGCTGCTGGTCTACCGTGCGCTGCTGCTGCCGTTCCTGGTGCTGTTCACCTCGGTCTTCGCGCTGTGCGCGGCGATCCTCGTGGTCTACCTGTTCGCCCTCTGGGGCTGGATCAAGCTCTCCGGGCAGAGCCAGGGCATCCTCTCGATCCTCGTGATCGGCGCGGCCACCGACTACTCGCTGCTCCTCGTCGCCCGGTACCGGGAGGCGCTGGAGCGCGATCCGTCGCGCTGGGTGGCGATCCTGCGGGCCTGGAAGGCGGCCTTCGAGCCGATCGTCGCCTCCGGGGCGACGGTCATCCTGGCGCTGCTGTGCCTGCTGTTCTCCGACCTCAACTCGAACAAGAGCCTCGGGCCGATCGCGGCGATCGGGATCGTGTTCTCCCTCTTCGCCGCCCTCACCCTGCTGCCCGCCCTGCTCGCGATCTTCGGCCGGGCGTCGTTCTGGCCGTTCCGTCCGGTCGTCGGCGGTCGCCGGCGTTCCCGCACCGAGGGCGCGACGCTCACCGGGTTGGAGGGCGTCAGCGGCCTGTGGCGTCGCGTCGGCGGGCTGATCGCGCGGCGGCCGCGCGTGACCTGGATCGTGTCGTTCGTGCTGCTCGCGGCCTGCGCGCTCGGCCTCACCCAGTTGAAGGCGAACGGGGTGCAGCAGACCGACGTGGTGCTGTCGCAGTCCGACGCGGTCGACGGGCAGGCCGTCGTCGCGAAGTACTTCGACGCGGGCTCCGGCTCGCCCGTGCTCATCGTCGCGCCGGAGGCGGACGGTGAGAAGGTGCTCGCCGCGACCGAGAAGACGGACGGGATCGCGTCCGCCACCTTCTACACCGGAGGCGGTCGCCCTCAGTCGGGCGCGCCAGTGGACCCGGTGGTGAAGGACGGTCACGTGCTCATCCAGGCGACCCTCTCCTCCGAACCGGACTCGGCCGAGGCGGAGGACGTCGTGAAGACGCTGCGCACATCCCTGTCCGACGACGGGTCCGTGCTGGTCGGCGGCGTCACCGCGATCGCGCTCGACACCAACGAGACGGCGCAGAGCGACCTGCTGAAGATCATCCCGATCGTGCTCGGGGTCATCCTGCTGATCCTCATGCTGCTGCTGCGCTCGATTCTCGCGCCGGTGCTGCTGATCGGAAGCGTGGTGCTGTCGTACGCCGCCGCGCTCGGCGTCTCCGCGCTCGTGTTCAACCACGTCTTCGGGTTCCCTGGCGCGGACGCGGCGGTGCCGCTGTTCGGCTTCGTCTTCCTGGTCGCGCTCGGCGTGGACTACAACATCTTCCTCATGACGCGCGTGCGGGAGGAGTCGCTGCACCTCGGGACGCGTCCCGGCATCCTGCGCGGACTGGGCCTGACCGGGAGCGTCATCACCTCCGCCGGGATCGTCCTCGCGGCGACCTTCGCCGCGCTCGCCGTCATCCCGATCCTGTTCCTGGTGCAGATCGCCTTCATCGTGGCGTTCGGCGTGCTGCTCGACACGGTCGTGGTGCGGTCGCTGCTGGTCCCGGCGGTCTCGTACGACATCGGCCGCGCGATCTGGTGGCCGTCGACGCTCTGGCGCAGGAAAGAGCACGAGGCGAGGGCGGAGGTCTCGGCCTGACCGGCGCCGGGTTGCTCGCGGGTCGCCCGTGAACGAGAGTGGGGGCATGGCCCAGCTGCACGTCGACCGGCATCCCGGAGCCGACCCCGTCCTGCTCGTCCACGGCTTCGCCTCCACGGGGGCGCTCACCTGGGAGGCGACCGGATGGGTGGCGGCGCTCGCCGAGGCGGGCCGGGGCGCGATCGTCCCCGATCTGCGGGGACACGGCGGGAGCGACGCGCCGCACGACCCGGCCGCCTACTCGCCCGACCTGCTCGCGCAGGATCTGCTGGCGGTCCTGGACGCGCAGGGCGTCGACCGCGTCGACGTGATCGGGTACTCGATGGGCAGCTGGGTCTCGCTCGCCCTGGTCGGCCTCGCCCCGCACCGCGTGCGCCGGCTCGTGGTCGGCGGCGTGGGGACGGTCGAACAGTTCGGCCGCTGGGGCGTCGCCCCCGTGCAGGCGGCCCTCCGCGGCGAGCCGGCCGCCCTCGACCCGACCAGCCCGCTCGCGCCGCTGCTGGCGTCCATCCGCCAGGCGCCCGGCATCGACCGCGAGGCGCTCGCCGCGTGCGCGGCCGGCATGGCAGAACACCCGCTCCCGCTGGCGAGCACGGTCCCGACGCTGCTGGTCGCCGGCGACGCGGATCCGGTGGCCGAGGACGCCGCCGACGCGGCCCGGCTGCTCGGGGCGAGGCTCGTCCTGCTGCCGAAGCGCAACCACGTCACCGCGCTCAGCGCCCGCGGCTTCAAGGCGGCCGCGTTGCCGTTCCTGGCGGGGGAGGCGGCGCCCACCTGAGGCGCGATTGTGCATGCATTATCGGCATTGCATTGAATACCGCTCGAGTGTGCAAATAACTCCGGGTATCCCTATAGTGGCGGCATGGCTCACCGTCGTATCTGGACTCGAAGCATTGCAATGCGATATCTCGCGGCGGTGTGGGCCGTCGTGCTTGCCCTCGTGGCGCCGTCGGTCGCGCTGCCGTCGACGGCTGCGGCCGCGCCGGAAGCGTCGGCGGAGTGCGCCACGCCCCTGCTGAGCGAGCAGAAGCGCGCCGAGGACGTCGCTGAATCCGATCCCGCGACCTTCCTGCAGGCGGCGGCGATCAACGGTCGCAGCGAGAGCGACTTCCGCTCCCTGGCCGAGGACGAGACGTTCTGGCTGGACCGGTGCGGGCAGGCGTACTACTCCGAAGAACGGCACCCGCTCGATGCTCCGAGGGTGGACGCACGCGACGCCGGCGTCCCGGTGGCTCCGTTGTCGCAGACCCTCGAGTTGCAGTCCAAGCCGGACTCCCCGCTCACGATCTACCTCGACTTCCTCGGCGGAGAGGTCAGTGGGACAGGGTGGAACGAGCGATACACCTACAACGGGGTCAAGTATCCGACGTTCTACAACGAGCCGTATTCGCTCGACGGAAAGGTCGACACCGACTTCTCCGACGCGGAGCTCCTGTCCATCCAGCGCGTGTGGCAGTCGGTCGCAGAGGACTATGCGCCGTTCGACGTCAACGTCACCACCAAGGACCTCGGTCTCGACGCGATCGACCGGTCCTCGGCGAGTGACCCCGCCTACGGCGTCCGCGTCATGGTCACCCGGACCAACCCGTACGGCGACACCTGCGGATGCGGCGGCGCTGCCTACGTCAACGCGTTCAGCTTCGTCGCCAACCACATGTTCTACAACCCGGCCTGGGTCTTCACGGACGGTGCCGGTCGCGACAGCAAGGGCATCGCCGAAGCGGCCGCCCACGAAGCAGGGCACACGTTCGGTCTGCAGCACCACGGCACCTCGACCGATGGATACTACGAGGGCGTCCGGCCGTGGGCGCCGATCATGGGCGCCGGCTACTACCAGCCGGTCACCCAGTGGTCGCACGGCGAGTATCCCGGCGCGAACAATTCCGGTCAGGACGACGTCGCTGTGATCGCCAGAGTCGCCCCGCTGCGCACCGACGATCACGGCGACAGCGCCGCGGCCGGCACGTTGCTCAGCGCGGGGACGCCGCTGGCCGGTCTCATCGAGTCCAGGAGCGACGTGGACGCGTTCCGCTTCACCGCGGCCGGGCCCACGACGGTCACCGTCAGCACGGGGCCCTTCAGCGACCTGAACTCGCAGCTCACCATCCTCGATTCCTCCGGCGCGACCGTGGCCGTCGTCAACGACCCCGTGACCGTCGGCGTGCCGAGCTACGAGGTGGCCGTCGGCCTGAACTCCGTCTGGAATGCGGCGCTTCCCCCCGAGGGCGGCGAGTACGTCGCGCTGGTCACGGGCGTGGGGACGGGCGACCCCCGCACGGCCGGCCAGTTCAGCGACTACGGCTCGCTCGGGCGATATCAGATCGCGCTCACCACGACGGTGCCGCTGACGCTGACGGCCGGGGCTCCGGCCGCCGGCACGGTGAACAGCGCCTATGCCGGGGCTTTCGTCAGCGCGGCCGGAGGCGCCGCGCCGTACACGTATGCCGCGACGGGCCTCCCGGACGGCCTCGGCATCAACGCCGCCACCGGCGCCATCACAGGCACGCCGACCACCGCAGGGACGTACTCCGTCACGATCACGGTGACGGATGCCAACGCGGGGACCGCCTCCCAGACGGTCACCGTCTCGATCGCGGAGCCCGTGGCTCTGACGGTCGGGACGCCGGCGGTCGGCACGGTGAACACCGCGTACGAGAACGCGTTCGTGACCGCCACAGGCGGCGTCGGACCGTACACGTATTCCGCGGCGGGCCTCCCCGCCGGGCTCGTGATGGCCGCGGGGACGGGAACGGTCACGGGAACGCCGGCCGGCATCGGGACGTTCGCGGTGAGCGTGACGGTGACCGACGCCGAGGGTCGCACCGACAAGGCCGTGGTCGACCTCCGGGTCCTCCCGCAGCCCTTGCTGGTCTCCGCGGGAACGCCGGCGACCGGAACCGTCGGGAGCGCCTACGACAGCACGTTCGTCCTCGCCGGGGGCGGCGTGGCGCCGTACTCGTACGCGGCGACGGGCCTTCCCGACGGGCTGACCATCGATGCGGCGACCGGAGCGGTGACGGGGACGCCGACCGTGGCAGGGACCTCGACGGTGACCCTCACGGTGACCGACGCGGAGGGGACGACAGGGTCGCAGACGACGACCATCACGGTGCGGGGCGCCCTGACCCTGACCGCGGCCAGGCCGGACCCGGCCACGGTCGGCACGCCCTACGCCAGCACGTTCGTCGCGGTCGGCGGCGGTGTCGGTCCGTACTCGTTCGTGGCGGCAGGGCTCCCCGACGGGACGACCATCGATGCGGCGACCGGGGCGGTGACGGGGACACCGACGACGGCCGGGACGTTCCCCCTCACGATCACGGTGACCGACAGCGAGGGACGGGGCGCGTCGGCGACCGCAGTCATCGCCGTGTCCGATCCGCTGGTCGTGACGACCGCAGCGCCGCCCGCCGGAACGGTCGGCACGGCGTTCGACAGCACGTTCGTCGCCGTCGGCGGCGGTGTCGGTCCCTATGCCTACAGCGCGACGGGCCTTCCCGACGGGCTGACCATCGATGCGGCGACCGGAGCGGTGACGGGGACGCCGACGACGGCAGGGCAGTCGACGGTCACGATCGTCGCCACGGACGTGGACGGCCGGACGGCGTCGGCGACCGTGGACCTCGTCATCGCCGAGCCCCTCGTCCTCGACCTGGGGGCGCCGCCCGCGGGCACGGTGGACGCCACGTATGACGGGCGGTTCGTCCGGGCCGTCGGAGGGGCGGAACCGTACGCCTTCACCGCGAACGGCCTTCCGGCAGGGCTCGCCATCGACGCTGCCACCGGCGCGATCGCAGGGACACCGACCGAGGCGGGCGCATACGCCATCACCATCGCCGTCACCGACGTGGACGGCCGGGTGGACACGAAGACGGCGACACTCACCGTGTTCACGAACCCGCCGGCGAGCCTCGTGGTCGTGCACGGCACCGCCGGCGAGCTGCCGAGCTCCGTCGGCACGGCCCGGGCGACCGTCGGCGTCCCCTACAAGAACGCCACGCTGAGCGCCTCGGGCGGGACGGCGCCGTATCGGTGGTCCCTCCGGGAGGGAACGCTGCCGGACGGGCTGAGCATCCATCCCGAGACCGGTGAGATCAGCGGCGTGCCGAGCGCGGTGGGCCGGTCGGTGTTCACCGTGCAGGCGGCCGACGTGGACGGCGTCGTGGGGGTGAGCGAGATCTTCTCCATCACGGTATCGCGGGCGACCGTCCCGGTCCTCCCCCCGTCGGGCGGATGGACCGAAGGCGGGATGGTCGGTGCGCCGATCCCGAGCCTCGCCGGACCGGAGCCGGTGACGACGACCGCGCAGCGCCTCGCTCAGACGGGCGCGGGAGCGAGCCCGGCCGGTGCCCTCCTGGCCGCGGTGCTCTTCGTCTCCGGGGTGGCGGCGGTCGTCGCACGGCGGTGGAGGCGGCGGCGTGCGCTGACCTAGCGGCGCTCCCTCTCTCCTCCCTCCCGGCCTCCCGTCGTACGATGTGCGAGGACCGAAGGAGGGCCGCATGGTCGACAAGCTCGATGCCGAGCTGATCGCGTTGCTGGCCGCCGAGCCCCGGCTGGGCGTGTTCGAGGCGTCCCGCCGGCTCGGGGTCGCCCGGGGGACCGTGCAGGCGCGACTCGACCGGCTGCAGCGGTCCGGGGTGGTGCGGGACTTCGCGCCGAGCGTCGACACCGAGCTGCTCGGCTACCCCGTGACGGCGTTCGTGACCGCCGAGCTCGCCACCGGGGAGGACGGCGCGGTCGCCGTCGAGCACCTGCGCGGGATCCCCGAGGTGCTCGAGGCGCACACGATCACCGGAGCGGGCGATCTCATGATCCGGGTCGTCGCGCGGTCGAACGCCGACCTGAAACGCGTCATCGGGCGTATCGTCGGCGCTCCGGGGATCGCGCGCACCTCGACGGTCATCGCACTGGCGACCGCGATCCACCACCGCACCGTCCCGCTCGTGCAGGCGGCGGTGGCGACGGACGACGAAGCGACAGAGGAGGAGAACGGGTGATGGACGAGAAGGCGCTGCTGGATCGCGTGCCGGACGGGCTGTACATAGGCGGGGAGTGGACGAGCGGGTCGGCCGGGACGTTCCCCGTCTACGATCCGGCGACGGGCGACCGCATCAAGGAGATCGCCGACGCGTCACCGGAGGACGGCATCCGGGCTCTGGATGCCGCGGTCGCGGCCGCCGACGACTGGGCGGCCACGCCGGCCCGGCAGCGCGGCGAGATCCTCCGCCGGGCCTTCGACCTGCTGCAGGAGCGCCGCGACGAGTTCGCGCTGCTGATGACGCTGGAGATGGGCAAGCCGCTCGCCGAGGCGAGTGGGGAGGTCACCTACGGCGGCGAGTTCCTGCGCTGGTTCTCCGAGGAGGCCGTGCGGATCAGCGGCCGCTACGGCGCGAACCCGGAAGGCACCGGGCGGATGATCGTCTCGCAGCATCCGGTCGGGCCGTGCTTCCTGATCACGCCGTGGAACTTCCCGCTCGCCATGGCCACGCGCAAGATCGCGCCGGCGCTCGCCGCGGGCTGCACCGTCGTCATCAAGCCGGCCGAGCTCACGCCCCTGACGACCCTGTACTTCGCCAAGCTGATGGAGGACGCCGGCCTCCCGGGCGGGGTGCTCAACGTGGTGACGACGACCACCTCCGGGAAGGTCTCCGCGCCGATCATCGCGGACCCGCGGCTGAGGAAGCTGTCGTTCACCGGCTCGACCGAGGTCGGCAGGAAGCTGCTGCAGCAGGCGTCGGAGAACGTCCTCCGCACGTCCATGGAGCTCGGCGGCAACGCCCCGTTCGTGGTGTTCGACGACGCCGACCTCGACCGCGCGGTGGACGGGGCGATGCTCGCGAAGTTCCGCAACATCGGCGAGGCGTGCACGGCCGCCAACCGGTTCATCGTGCACGAGACCGTGGCCGACGAGTTCGCCCGGCGCGTGACCGAGCGGGTCAACGGCCTGAAGGTCGGCCGGGGCACCGAGGAGGGCGTGACCATCGGTCCGCTCATCAACGAGGACGCGATCGACAAGGCCTCCGACCTACTGCAGGACGCGGTCGCACGCGGCGCGTCGGTGCTCACCGGCGGCTCGCGCGTCGAGGGGACGGGGACGTTCTTCGAGCCGACGGTCGTCACCGATGTCCGCGCGGGCAGCGAGATCCTCCGTCAGGAGATCTTCGGGCCCGTGCTTTCCATCGTCCGCTTCTCCGACGAGGACGAGGCGGTGCGGCTGGCCAACGACACCGAGTACGGGCTGGTCTCGTACGTGTTCACGAAGGACCTCGCCCGCGGCCAGCGGATGATCGAGCGGCTGGAGACCGGGATGATGGGCCTCAACGTGGGTGTGGTCTCCAACGCGGCCGCACCGTTCGGCGGGGTGAAGCAGTCCGGACTCGGACGGGAGGGCGGCCTGGAGGGCATCCACGAGTACCTGAACACCAAGTACACGCTCACGCCCAACCCGTTCGGAGCCTGAGATGACCCGCGCAGAGGCCGTCATCGTCGACGTGGTCCGCACCCCGTCGGGGCGCGGGAAGCCCGACGGGGAGCTGTCCGACATCCACCCCGCCGACTTGCTCGCCGGCGTGCTCATCGAGCTCGTGGCCCGCACCGGCATCGACCCGGCCGTCGTCGACGACGTGATCGGCGGGTGCGTCACCCAGTCGGGCGAGCAGGCGGGCAACATCACGCGCACCGCCGTGCTGAGCGCCGGCTTCCCGGAGAGCGTCCCCGCCGTGACCGTGGACCGGCAGTGCGGCTCCAGCCAGCAGGCGGCCGCGTTCGCCGCGCAGGGAGTCATCTCCGGTGCCTACGACGTGGTGATCGCGTGCGGGGTGGAGTCGATGAGCCGGGCGCCGATGGGCTCCAACGTCCAGGGCGCGTCCCTCGGAGGAGAGCTGCTGCGGCAGCGGTACCCCGAGGGGCTGGTCAACCAGGGCGTCGCGGCGGAGCTGATCGCCGACCGCTGGGGGTTCAGCCGGGCCGAGCTCGACGACTACGCCGCCGAGTCGCACGGCCGCGCCGCCTGGGCCGCGGCGAACGGGGCGTTCGAGGGCGAGCTGGTCGGCGTCCCGACACCCGACTCCGGCAGCGTCGTCGCCGACGAGACGATCCGGCCGGGCACCACGGCGGAGAAGCTTGCGGGACTGACGCCGGTGTTCCGCACGGATCGGCTCGCCGAGCGCTTCCCGCAGCTGGAGTGGCGCATCACCGCGGGCAACTCGTCGCCGCTGACCGACGGCGCGTCCGCCGCGCTCATCATGAGCGCCGACGCCGCGAAGCGGCTGGGGCTGCGGCCGCGGGCGCGGTTCCACTCCTTCGCCGTCGCCGGAAGCGACCCGCTGTTCATGCTGACCGGCATCCTCCCCGCGACCCGCAAGCTGCTCGACCGCAGCGGCGTCGGCCTCGACGAGATCGACGCGTACGAGGTCAACGAGGCGTTCGCTCCCGTTCCATTGCTGTGGCGGCAGGAGTTCGGCGCGGACCCGGCGAAGCTCAACCCCCGCGGCGGCGCGATCGCCCTCGGCCACGCGCTCGGCTCGTCCGGCACGCGGCTCCTGGCGACGCTGCTCAACGAGGTCGAGGCGCGCGGTGGACGCTACGGCCTGCAGACCATGTGCGAGGGCGGAGGCACCGCCAACGCCACGCTCATCGAAGTACTGCGCTGACCGCGGCGGCACACCCATCCACCCTCGATCAGAAGGAGAACCATGCGACTCGACGGATGTTCGGCGATCGTCACCGGCGGAGCCAGCGGACTCGGCAACGCCACCGCGCGCGCCCTCATCGACGGCGGGGCACACGTCGTCGTCCTCGACCTCCCGACCTCGGAGGGCGAGAAGGCGGCGACCGCGCTCGGGCCGAACGCGCGGTTCGTCGCCGCCGACGTCACCGACGAGGGGCAGGTGCAGGCGGCGGTCGACGCCGCCTCGGCGCTCGCTCCGCTGCGCGTCGTCGTCAACTGCGCGGGCATCGCGACGGCCGAGAAGGTCATCGGGCGCGACGGGCTCATCCCGCTCGACCACTTCGAACGTGTCATCCGGGTGAACCTGGTCGGCACGTTCAACGTCGTGCGACTGGCCGCGGCGGCGATGGCGAAGACCGAGCCGGTGGGGGAGGAGCGCGGCGTGATCGTGAACACGGCGTCGGTCGCGGCCTTCGACGGTCAGATCGGGCAGCCGGCGTACTCGGCGTCGAAGGGCGGGGTCGCGGCCATGACGCTGCCGCTGGCGCGTGAGTTCGCGCGCAGCCTCATCCGCGTCATGACGATCGCTCCCGGCATCTTCGAGACGCCCATGATGGCGGGCCTCCCGCAGGCCGCGCAGGACTCGCTCGCCGCCCAGGTGCCGCACCCCTCGCGCCTCGGCAAGCCGGCCGAGTACGCCGCCCTCGTGCGCGCGATCGTGGACAACCCCATGCTCAACGGGGAGACCATCCGCCTCGACGGCGCCATCCGCATGCAGCCCAAGTAACCCCCAAGCCGTCAGCTCCTGAGTTTTTCGAGGGACATGCCGCGTCGGGATCGAAGAACTCAGGAGCTGACGGCGGCGGGTCAGGCGCCGGAGTGGGCCTCGAGGAAGGCGTACACGTCGGCGTCGTCGACGCCGGGGAAAGAGCCGGAGGGCAGGGGCGACAGGATGTGCGCGTGCAGTCGCGCGCTCGGCCACGCCTTGCCGGCCCAGCGTCCCGACAGCTCCGCCGGCGGCCGCTTGCAGCACGACTCGTCGGGGCAGCGCGACTCGGCACGCACGGTCGTCTCGCGGCCGCGGAACCACTTCGCCTCGTCGAACGGCACGCCGACGCTGATCGAATAGCCGCCCTCGGCCGTCGTGCCGGTCTGCGTGGCGCACCAGTACGTCCCGGCCGGAGTGTCGGTGTACTGGTACAGCTCCGTGGTGCGGTTGGTGTGCGTGAACGCGCTGCGGGCGCCCCACTTGCGGCAGACGATCTGGCCCTCGATGGAACCGGTCACGTCCGTCGGCAGCGGCAGCCCGTCGTTCTCGTAGCCCTTGTACAGCGCACCGTCGTCGCCGACGCGGAGGAAGTGCAGCGTCATGTCGAGGTGGCTCGTCGCGAGGTTCGTGAGCCGCAGCGCCGCCGCCTCGTGCGTGACGCCGAACGCGTCCCGGAAGTCCTCGACGGCGAGGTCCTTGTCCTTCTTCGCCTGCTGCAGGAACCCGACCGCGGCCTCCCGCGGCATCAGACAGCAGGCGGCGAAGTAGTTGATCTCCAGCCGCTGGCGCAGGAAGTCGGCGTACGACTCCGGCCGGGTGTGGCCGAGCAGCCGGTGCGCCATCGCCTGGAGCGCCATGGAGCGGAGGCCGTGACCGCCGGGGATGGACGCCGGCGGAAGGTAGATGCGGCCGTTCTCCAGGTCGGTGACCGAGCGCGCGGACCGCGGCAGGTCGTTCACGTAGATGAGCTCGAAGCCGAGCCGCTCGGCCATCACGCTCACCTCGCGGTGGGTGAGGGCGCCGCGGACGTGGCCGGACGCCCGCACCTGCTGCTCGGCCAGCTCCTCGATCTCGGGGATGTAGTTGTCCTGCGCGCGCATCCGCTCGCGCAGCTCGGTGTTGGCGCGCCTGGCCTCCTCCGGCGTCGCGATGGCCTCGCTCGCGCGGCGGCTCAGCTCGCGGTGCAGACCGACGAGCGCGCGGAGCGTCTCTGTCGGCGTCCCCTTCGTCGGCTTCACCGCGGGGAGGCCGAGCGACGCGTAGAGCGACCCGCGCTGCGCCCTGGCCAGCTCGATCTCCAGCGCCGCGCGCTCGTCGGGCGGCTCTGCGGACAGCAGGTCGGCCGGCTGCACCCCGAGCGCGGTGGCGAGGGAGCTGAGCAGGGAGACCCGCGGCTCGCGCTTGCCGTTCTCGATCAGGGACAGCTGGCTCGCGGCGACGCCGGCCGCGGCGCCGAGGGCGTCGAGGGTCAGGCCGCGCTGCAGCCGGAAGTGGCGGATGCGGTGGCCGAGGGTGGCGACGTCGATGTCGCCGGGGTCGACGGTACTCATGGCTTCACGTTAGCGAAAGAATCGCGATTTTTACAAGCAGATCTTGGGTTCGATCGCGTCGAATTGCGCCGATCCTGGATGTGTAACCGATTCTTTCACGCAAAGGACCCGACATGAGCATCGCCGAGCTTCCGCTGACCGACACCGCATCCGCCGGTGGCCTCGACGCCGTCCGCGCCTGGGTCGACGACATCGCCGCCCTCACCCAGCCCGACGAGGTGGTGTGGTGCGACGGCTCGCTCGGCGAGGCCGACCGGCTGACCAAGCAGCTCGTGGCCGAGGGCAAGCTGATCCGGCTCAACCCGGAGTGGCGTCCCAACAGCTTCCTCGCCCGCACTGACCCGGGCGACGTCGCCCGGGTCGAGGACCGCACCTTCATCTGCTCCGAGGACGAGTCGGACGCCGGCCCGACCAACAACTGGCGCGCGCCCGATGCGATGCGTGCCGAGCTGCGGGAGGTCTTCGCCGGGAGCATGCGCGGGCGCACGATGTACGTCGTCCCGTTCTCGATGGGTCCGGTCGGTGGTCCGATCTCGCAGGTCGGCATCCAGCTCACCGACTCCGCCTACGTGGCGGTCAGCCTCGGGATGATGACCCGCGTCACCGACGTGGTGCTCGAGCTGATCGACGCCGGGCAGCGGTGGGTGCCGACCGTGCACAGCGTCGGCTTCCCGCTGGTGGACGCGGACGGCGTCGCCCGCGAGGACGTGCCGTGGCCGTGCAACCCGACCAAGTACATCGTGCAGTTCCCGGAGACGCGTGAGGTGTGGTCGTACGGCTCGGGCTACGGCGGGAACGCCATCCTGGCCAAGAAGTGCTTCGCGCTGCGGATCGCCTCGGTCATGGCGCGCGACGAGGGCTGGCTGGCCGAGCACATGCTCATCATCAAGGTGACCTCGCCGGAGGGGCGCGTGTTCCACTTCGCCGCCGCCTTCCCGTCCGCGTGCGGCAAGACCAACCTCGCGATGCTGGAGCCGAGCATCCCGGGCTGGACGGTCGAGACCATCGGCGACGACATCGCCTGGCTCCGTCAGGGCCCGGACGGCCGGCTGCGCGCGATCAACCCGGAGGCGGGCTTCTTCGGCGTCGCGCCCGGCACCGGCCTCAGCACCAACCGCACCGCGGTGCAGACGCTGTGGGGCAACACGATCTTCACCAACGTGGCACTGCGCGACGACGGCGACGTCTGGTGGGAGGGGCTGACCGACGAGCCGCCGGCCCACCTGGTCGACTGGGAGGGGAACGACTGGACGCCCGGATGCGGTCGCCCGGCCGCGCACCCGAACTCGCGGTTCACCGTGAGCGCCGCGCAGTGCCCGTCCATCGCCGACGACTGGGACGCGTTCGACGGCGTGCCGATCGACGCCATCCTGTTCGGCGGGCGCCGGGCGACCAACGTCCCGCTGGTGGCGCAGGCCCGCGACTGGAAGCACGGCGTGTTCATCGGCGCGACCATCTCGTCGGAGCGCACGGCCGCCGCGGAGGGGACCGTCGGCGAGCTGCGCCGCGACCCGTTCGCCATGTTGCCGTTCTGCGGCTACAACATGGCCGACCACTGGGCGCACTGGCTGGAGATCGGCGAGAAGCTGGGTGAGAAGGCCCCCGCGATCTTCCAGGTGAACTGGTTCCGCACCGGCGAGGACGGCCGCTTCCTGTGGCCGGGGTTCAGCGAGAACGCGCGCGTGATCGAGTGGATCGCCCGCCGCGTGGAGGGCTCCGCCGGCAGCGTCGGCACGCCGATCGGTCGCCTCCCCATCGTGGAGGAGCTCGACCTCGACGGCCTCGACCTGCCCGAGGCCGACGTCGCCGCCCTCTTCGAGGTCGACCCTGCGAGCTGGCAGGCCGAGTGCGACCTGACCGAGCAGTTCTTCGACCGCTTCGGCTCCCGCGTGCCCGCCGCCCTTCGCGCCGAGCTCGCCTCCCTCCGCTACCACCTCCGCGCCTGACCCCCTCCCCCCGCCCACCATCGCTTCCTCACTTAATCCGCCGCCACGCCGGCCCAAGCCGGATTAATCGAGGAAGCGATGGTGGGCGAGGCCGGGGTTAGACGAGGAGTTGGTGCTTGGCCAGGTCTCGGTACAGGGGGGTGGAGTCGACGAGTTCGGAGTGGGTGCCGGTGCCGACGACGCGCCCGTGGTCGAGGACGACGATCTGGTCGGAGTCCACGACCGTGGAGAGGCGGTGCGCGATGACGAGGAGGGTGCGGTCCTCGGCGACCGCGTCGATCGCCTCCCGCATCAGCTGCTCGTTGCGGCCGTCCAGGCTGGAGGTCGACTCGTCGAGGAGCAGCACCGGCGGCGCGGCGAGCAGCGCGCGGGCGATGGCCAGGCGCTGACGCTCGCCGCCGGAGAGCATGATGCCGTCCTCGCCGACCGGCGCGTCCAGGCCGAGGTCGCTGCGCTCCAGCACCTCGGTCAGATTCACGGCGTGCAGCACGTCGACGCACTGCTGGTCGGTGGCGTCGGGCGTGGCCAGCGTCAGGTTGTCGCGGAGGGATCCGGCGAGCACGGGAGCATCCTGCTCGACGTAGCCGATCTGCGACCGCAGGGCGACGCGGTCGAGCGAGCGGACATCCATCCCGCCGAACCGCACCTCGCCGGCCTGCGGGTCGTAGAACCGCTCGACCAGCGCGAGGATCGTGGACTTGCCGGCGCCGGACGGTCCGACGAGCGCCGTCCGCTTGCCGCGCGGCACGCGGAAGCTGACGCCGTGGAGCACGCCGCCGTGCGCGAGCGGACCCTCGCCGCCGCCGGAGCCCGCCGCCGCCTCCGCCTCGGCCACCACGTCGGCGCCGGTGAGCGCCTCGAACGCGAGCCGCTCCGGCGTCGGCTCGGCGGGAGCCGCGGGAGCGGTCGCCGTCTCCTCCTTCGCCGTCTCCGGGTAGGCGAACCTCACGTCGACGAACTCGATCGCCGGCGCCTCCGGGGCGAGCCCTTCGTTGGCAGCCCCGACCGTCAGGGCGAGCGGGGCGAGCTCGCGGTCGCGCTGGTCCTCGGTCGGCAGGTCGAGGATCTCCTGGATGCGGCCGAGCGCCCCGAGCGCCGAGTTCACCGCCGCGATGGCGCCGAAGGCCTGACCGAGCGGCAGGATCATCATGAACAGGAAGAGGATGAATGACACCAGGCTCGCGATGGTGATCGCCCCGCTCGCCACGCGGAAGCCGCCGACGCCGAGCACGACGAGGAACGACACCTGCATCGCGATGCCGGCGACGGGCACGACGAGGGCCGAGATCTTGGCGACCCGGATGCCCATCTTCCAGGCGCCCGTCGCATCCTCGTCGACCGCGGCGATCTCCCGCTCGGTGGCGTTCGCCGCGCGGATGGTCCGCACCGAGCTGATCGCGCGCTCCACCGCCGCGGCGAGGTCGCCGACCTTGGTCTGCGCCTTCTGGCTGGCGACGCGGATGCGGCCGGAGAGCAGCACGACGGTCACGACCGAGACGGCGACGACCAGCACGGTCAGCCCGAGCAGCACCGGGTCGATGATGAGCATCGCGATGAGGGCGCCGATGAACGTGAGCGCGCCGCCGATCGCCTCCACGAGTCCCTGCGTGAGCACCGCGCGCAGCAGCGTGGTGTCCGACCCGACGCGCGAGACCAGGTCGCCGGTGCGGCGGGTGTCGAACTCGCTGATCGGCAGGCGCAGCATCCGGCCGACGAGCTTGCGGCGCGACGACAGCACGACGCCCTCTCCTGTGCGCTGCAGCAGGTAGTGCTGGTAGCCCGAGATGAGCCCGGAGATCACGACGAGGGCGACCAGTGCCCAGACGAGCCCGCCGAGCGGCTGCTGGGCGCCGACCGCGGTGATGACCTGGCTCACCAGCAGCGGCTGGGCGAGGCTCGCGGCGGCGCCGAGGATGCTCAGCACCACCACGAAGGCGAGGACGCGCTTGTGCTCGAGCAGGTAGGGCAGCAGCTGGGAGAAGCGGGCGCGGGGGCCGGCGTCGTCGGCGGGTCGTCCGAAGCCGCGGCGGCGGCGCGGTGCGGCGGTGGTGGACGTGCTGGACATCGGGTTGGCTTCCGTTCGAGGTGGGGGGATCGGCGTCGGGCGGCGCGTCGTCAGCTACGACCGTACTTCTTGTGGACTGCCTGTTTGCTGACACCGAGCGCGAGGGCGATGAGCTGCCAGGTCGCGTTGGCGTTGCGGGCGCGCCGGACGGCGACGGCCTCCACGCGGTCGAGCTCGCGGTGCATGCGGGCGATGGCGCGCAGCGCGACGATCGGGTCGTCTGAGTCGGCGTCGCCGGCGAGGGTGTGGAGGGTGGAGCGATCCATGCCGTCAACCATAGTTGACCGCGCTAGAGGTGTCAACCTGGATTGACGCACCCCCGGCGAATGTCGCCGGTCGCGGCTACAGTGCTGAACTATGCCGACGCCCGTCATCGCCGCCCGCGACCTGGTCAAGAAGTACAAAGACGTCGCCGCCGTCGACGGGATCAGCTTCGAGGTCGAGCCGGGGGAGTCGTTCGGGCTGCTCGGTCCGAACGGCGCAGGCAAGTCGACCACCATGCGGATGATCGGCGCGGTCTCGACCCGCACGGGCGGCGAACTCAGCATCCTCGGCCTCGACCCCGACCGCTACGGGCCGGAGATCCGCAGCCGCCTCGGCGTCGTGCCGCAGGCCGACAACCTCGACACCGAGCTCCGCGTGCGCGACAACCTCATCGTCTACGGCCGCTACTTCGGCCTGCCGGCGGCGCGCGTCCGCGCGCGCGCCGACGAACTGCTGGCCTTCGCGCAGCTGGAGGACAAGGCGAAGGCCAAGGTCGACGACCTCTCCGGCGGCATGAAGCGGCGGCTGACCATCGCCAGGGCGCTCATCAACGACCCGCGCATCCTGCTGCTCGACGAGCCGACCACGGGCCTCGACCCGCAGGCGCGGCACATCCTCTGGGACCGGCTGTTCCGGCTCAAGGAGCAGGGCACGACGCTCGTGCTGACCACGCACTACATGGACGAGGCGGAGCAGCTGTGCGACCGCCTCGTGGTGGTCGACAAGGGTACGATCATGGCGGAGGGGTCCCCGGCGGCCCTCATCCGGCGGTACTCGACGCGCGAGGTGCTGGAGGTGCGCTTCGGCTCCGACCGCAACGCCGAGGTCGCCGAGCAGCTGCAGGGCATCGGCGACCGCGTCGAGGTGCTGCCCGACCGCATCCTCGTCTACAGCGACGACGGCGAGGCCGAGCTGGCGCGGATCGCGCAGCGGGGACTCCACCCGCTCACCAGCCTGGTGCGCCGCTCCAGCCTGGAGGACGTCTTCCTCCGACTCACCGGACGGAGCCTGATCGAATGACCGTCGAGACGCACGACGCGCTCGCCGGGGCCGTGCGGCCGCGGCGGTTCGGCGCCTGGTACGTGGCGGAGCACCGCTTCCGCGTGATGCGCTCGTACCTCCAGACGGTGCTCGTGACCGGCTTCGGCAATCCACTGCTCTACCTGCTCGCGATGGGCTTCGGTCTGGGCAGCCTGGTCAGCGCGAACCTCGGGCCGCACGCGGTCGATGGCGTCAGCTACTTGGCGTTCGTCGCGCCGGCGCTGCTCTGCACGGCGGCCGTGACGGTCGCGAGCGAGGAGTTCACCTACCCGATCATGCTCGGGTTCAAGTGGAACCCCACCTTCTACGGCATCAACGCCTCGCCGATCTCGCCCGGCCAGATCATCGACGGCGTGGTCATCGCCGTCCTCGCCCGACTGCTCGGCACGACCGTGGTCTACTTCGCGTTCATGCTGCTGTTCGGTGCGGTGCCGAGCCCGTGGGGCTGGCTCAGCATCCTCGTCGGCACGCTCGGCGGCCTGGCCTTCGGCGCGCCGATCATGGCCTACGTCGCGACCCTGGAGCAGGACACCGGGCAGATCGCGATGCTGATGCGGTTCGTGCTGCTGCCGATGACGCTCTTCTCCGGCACCTTCTTCCCGCTCGCCACCATGCCGCCGTACCTGCAGTGGATCGGCTGGATCTCGCCCCTCTGGCACTCCACCGAGCTCTCGCGGGTCTTCACCTACGGGATGAGCGAACCGCTGTGGCTGTCGGTCGTGCACGTGCTCTACCTGGCCGCACTCTTCGTCGTGTTCTGGCGGTGGACGCGCCGCATCGCGGGAAAGAGGCTCAACAAGTGACGGCCACCGACGAGCGCCGGACCGCGGAGACGCCGCGATCCCGTCCGCTGCGCGCGTTGTACGCCGGCAACGCCCGGTCGGTCATGCAGCGCGGCTGGTCGGCCACGCGCTCCACCAACTGGCTGGTCATCGTCTCCGGCTTCTTCGAGCCGATCTTCTACCTGCTGTCGCTCGGGATCGGCTTCGGCGCCCTGGTCGGCGATGTGCAGACCTCGTCGGGGCAGCTGGTGCCGTACGCCGCCTTCGTCGCGCCGGCGCTGCTCGCGACGGCGGCCATGAACGGCGCGGTGTACGACTCGACCTGGAACGTGTTCTTCAAGATGCACTTCGCCAAGCTCTACGAGGGGATGCTGGCCACGTCGCTCGGGCCGCTCGACGTCGCGCTCGGCGAGATCCTGCTGGCACTGTTGCGCGGCGCGCTCTACGCGCTCGGCTTCATGCTGGTCATGCAGGCGCTCGGGCTGAACCTGTCGTGGTGGGCGCTGCTCGCCCTCCCCGCCGTGCTGCTGATCGCCTTCGGGTTCGCGAGCTTCGGGATGGGCATCACGAGCTACATGAAGACGTTCCAGCAGATGGACTGGATCAACTTCATCCTGCTGCCGATGTTCCTGCTCTCGGCGACGTTCTACCCGATCACGGTCTACCCCGAGCCGCTGCAGGTCGTCATCAAGGCGCTGCCGCTGTGGCAGGGCGTGGAGCTCGTGCGGGGTCTGACCACGGGCCAGGTCGACGCCGGGATGCTCTGGCACGTGCTGTACTTCGTCGTGATGATCGTGCTCGGCCTCATCCTGACCACCCGCCGGCTGCGCGCCCTGTTCCTGGACTGAGCGCGCAGCGGGCGGACCGGGTCAGCTGACGTTCTCGGTGAAGTCGACGTCGCGCGTCTCCTTGGAGAGCAGGAGCGCGATGAGCGTGAGCACACCGGCGGCGGACAGGTAGACGCCCACCCAGAAGGTGCTGCCGTGGCCGAGCGTCCACAGCCAGACCGCGATGGTCGGCGCGACCGCGGCGCCGAGCACGCTGGACAGGTTGTAGGAGATGGCCGAGCCGGTGTACCGGACGTTGGTCGGGAACAGCTCCGGCAGTTCGGCGCCCATCGGTCCGAAGGTGAGGCCCATGAGCGTGAAGCCGATGATGAGCAGCGCCATGGTGCCGACCGTCCCGCCGGCGAACAGCGGCACGAACAGCAGGCCGAAGACGATGATGCCGATGGTGACCCAGATCAGCGTCTTGCGGCGTCCGTACCGCTCGGCCAGAGGGCCGGCGACCAGGGTGAACACGCCGAAGAACACCACGCCGACGATGAGCATGATCAGGAAGTCGTTGCGGCTGTAGCCGAGCCCCGGCACGAAGCCCGCCGCCGAGAACGTCTTGCCGGCCTTCTCCGCGGCGGCCTGAGCCTGCGCGGTGGTCGCGGCAGTGGTGCCGTAGGTCAGCGTGAACGCGGTCATCAGGTAGAACAGCACGTAGGTGGCCAGCATGATGAACGTGCCGAGCACGATCTGCCACCAGCTGGTGCGGAAGACGCGCGCGAGCGGCAGCTTGGCCACCTCGCCGGTGTCGACCACCTTCTGGAAGGCCGGCGTCTCGACCAGCTTGAGCCGCACGTACAGGCCGACGATCACCAGCACCGCGCTGAGCAGGAACGGGATGCGCCAGCCCCAGGCCGCGAACGCCTCCGGGGCGATGGTCAGGCTCAGGATGAGGAACAGCACGTTCGCGACGATGAAGCCGATCGGCGCGCCCAGCTGCGGGAAGGTGCCGTAGATCGCACGCTTGCCGGCCGGGGCGTTCTCCGTCGCGAGCAGCGCGGCGCCGCTCCACTCGCCGCCGAGCCCGAGGCCCTGGCAGAAGCGCATGACGACGAGCAGGAACGGCGCCCAGAACTCCCAGCCGGGGACCTGTGCCGTGGGCAGGCAGCCGATCAGCACCGTCGCGATGCCCATGGTG
Source organism: Leifsonia sp. ku-ls (assembly GCA_003367665.1). GTDB lineage: Bacteria > Actinomycetota > Actinomycetes > Actinomycetales > Microbacteriaceae > Leifsonia. The sequence goes on from QKXI01000004.1 coordinate 63,328, forward strand.
AGCAGCGAGCCGACGAGCGTGCCCTTCCGGCCGATCCGGTCGCCGAAGTGGCCGAACAGGATGGAGCCGACGGGCCGCGCGATGAACGCGACGCCGAACACGGCGAAGGAGGAGAGGAGCGCGGTGGTCGGGTCCTCGCTGGTGAAGAACAGCGCGGGGAAGACCAGGACGGCCGCGGTCGCGTAGACGTAGAAGTCGTAGAACTCGATCGAGGTGCCGATGAGGCTGGCGAGGATGACGCGGCCGCGAGTGTTCGCGGGGGCGGGCGTGGTGACGGGGGCCGTCGTAGACATGCGTGTGGAGAGCTTCCGGAGATACGAGAGTGATCGCACGGCGTGCGCGGCGTCGGTCGGGCGGAAGCGCGCGGGGCGGGAGGTCGGAAAGCGCTTTTGGCGCACCTTCTACCCTATGCGGGCGCGGGGAGGACGCCGAATCGGCCCGATCGGTAACCTGGGGACATGGAAACGCTCTTCGCCGTACTGCATGTGGTCACCGCCGTCTTCATCGTCGGGCCCATGGCCATCCTCCCCATGACCGCGATGCGCGCCGTCCGCGCGGGCGACGCCCGCCAGGTCGAGACGCTCGCGAAGTCGACGAACCTGCTGTCGCTGCTGTCCCTGCTCGTGGTGCTGTTCGGGTTCGGCGTGATGGGGCTGGCCGACAAGAAGTACGGCCTGAGCGTGACGACGCCGTGGATCCTGTGGTCGATCATCCTGTACGTGGTCGCCCTCGCGCTGACGCTGTTCGTGGTGGTCCCGACCATGCGCCGCGCGGCCGAGGCGCTGCGCGACGGCACGGCGTCGCGCTACCCGGCCATCGCCGCGGGCTCCGGCGTCGCCAGCCTGCTGCTGCTGGCGGTCGTCGTGCTGATGGTCTGGAAGCCGTAAGCCGACAGCGCCGTTCGGGTCTTGACCTGGGCGGCGCTTCGCTTTATATTGTATTAAACAGATTGGTTGATCAAATCGGGAGTTGAGCAATGGTGGATGACGACCCCCTCGACCGGGCCTTCGCGGCTCTGGCCGACCCGGTGCGGCGGGCGATCGTCGCGCGCCTCAGCCGGGGGCCGGCGACCGTGAACGAGCTCGCCGAGCCGTTCGCCATCACCCTCCAGGCGGTGTCGAAGCACATCGGCGTGCTGGAGGCCGCCGGGCTCGTCTGGCGCACCCGCGAGGCGCAGCGCCGGCCCGTCCACCTGGACGCCGCCGCACTCGAGCGGCTCACCTCCTGGATCGACCGCTACCGGCTCGAGGCGGAGGCGCGCTACCGGCGCCTCGACGGCCTGCTCGCGGAGGGCGCACAGCAGAACATCACGAAGAACAGGGAGAGGACATCATGAGCAATCCCGTCACCATCGAGGCGGTCGAGGGCACCTCGTACGCCGACATCACCCGCGAGTTCGACGCGCCGGTCGAGGCCGTCTTCCGCGCCCACGCCGACCCGGAGCTCTACGCCAGGTGGGTCGGCCCGCGTCGCCTGGTCACCACCATCACCGACTGGGACTTCCGCACCGGCGGACGCTACGCCTTCGAGCAGCGCGACGAGGACGGCTCGGTCTACGCCTTCCGGGGAGTCATCCACACGGTCGTCGAGAACGAGCTGCTGATCCAGACCTTCGAGTACGAGGGCGCGCCCGGAGAGGTCAGCCTCGACCGGATGCGGTTCGAGTCGCTGCCGGGCGGCCGCTCCCGCCTGGTCGGCCGGTCGGTCATGACCTCGCGCGAGGCCCTGGAGGCGATGATCGCGAGCGGCATGGAGTACGGCGTGCGCGAGGGCTACGAGAAGCTCGACGAACTGCTCGGGGAGGGCTGAGCCATGACCCGCATCGTCGCCGACATCACCATGTCGCTCGACGGTTTCGTCACCGGTCCGAACGCCGGCCCGGGCAACGGGCTGGGCGACGGGGGAGAGGCCCTGCACCGCTGGGTCTTCGCGGGCGACCCGGAGGACGACCGCATCCTCAAGGACGGCACGGAGAGGTCGGGCGCGGTCATCATGGGCCGTTCGCTGTTCGACGTCATTGACGCACCGGACGGCTGGAGCGACGACCTGGGCTACGGCGCGCACGAGGTCGGCCGGCCGCCGTTCTTCGTCGTGACCAGCACCCCGCCCGCGGAGGTCCGGCTCTCGGGCCTCGACTGGACGTTCGTCACCACAGGCCTCGCCGACGCGATCGACCAGGCCCGCGAGAAGGCCGAGGCGGCGTCCGCCGCGTCGGGCCGCGATGTCGACGTCGTGCTGATGGGCGGTGGCGCGCTGATCGGCTCCGCCGTCTCGGCCGGCCTGGTCGACGTCTTCTCGCTGCACGTCTCGCCGCTCATCCTGGGCGGGGGCACGCCGCTCTTCGAGGGCGCCGCACGGCGGGAGCTCGTCCAGCGCTCCGTCGTCGTCACGCCCTACGCGACCCACATCACGTACGAGGTGCCGTGACCGGAAGGGAGGGCACGCCGCGGCGTGCCCTCCCGCTACAGGGCGAGGTCGGTGCGTGCCCGCAGCTCCCGCAGGGCGACGGCGGTGGCGAGGGCGGCGTGCGCCGCCTCGGCGCCCTTGTCCTCCTTCGAGCCCGGGAGGCCGGCGCGGTCGATGCCCTGCGCCTCGTCGTCGAGAGTGAGCACGCCGAAGCCGACCGGCTTCCCGGTGTCGAGCGCGACCCGGGTGAGGCCGTCGGTGGCCGCAGCCGAGACGTACTCGAAGTGCGGGGTGCCGCCGCGGATGATGACGCCGAGCGCCACGACCGCGTCCGCCCCGGCCTCCAGCGCCGCCTTACTGACGACCGGCAGCTCGAAGCTGCCGGGCACGCGGACCAGCGAGTACGTCGCGCCGGCGTCGTCGAGCGTGCGCGTCGCGCCGGCGATGAGGCCGTCGCTGATGGTCTCGTGCCAGCTGCCCGCGACGATGACGACCTTCAGGCCGCTCCCGTCGATCCGCTCCTGCGTGCTTGGCGCTCCCGCACCGCTCATCGTGTGGTCCTCTCCGCCGCGAGGTCCGCGGCCGTCTCGATGTCGCCGATCGCGTGACCCATGCGGTCGCGCTTGGTCTCCAGGTAGCCCTCGTTGAAGGCGCCGACGCCGACGACGAGCGGAACGCGCTCCTCCACCTCGATGCCGTGCTCCTCCAGCTGACGAACCTTCTCGGGGTTGTTGGTGAGCAGGCGCACGGACTCGATGCCCAGGTCCTGCAGGATGGCCGTCGCCGCGCCGTAGTCCCGCGCGTCGATCGGCAGGCCGAGGGCGAGGTTCGCGTCGAGCGTGTCGAGGCCCTCCTCCTGCAGCTTGTAGGCGCGCAGCTTGTTGATGAGGCCGATGCCGCGTCCCTCGTGGCCGCGCAGGTAGACGACGACGCCTCCCTCGCGCTGGATGGTGTCCATCGCGGCGTCGAGCTGCGGGCCGCACTCGCACTTCAGCGAGCCGAACGCCTCGCCGGTCAGGCACTCCGAGTGGACGCGTACGAGCGTGCCGTCGGCCTTCGGCGTTCCGGAGACGATGGCCACGTGGTCGGCGCCGGTCATGCGGTCGCGGTAGGCGCGCATCCGGAACGGTCCGTGCGTCGTCGGCACCGTGGTCTCCACCTCGAAGATCACCCGCGAGGTCTCCGGGATGGGCGTCACCGTCTCCAGCGGCTGGTCGCAGTGGAACTCCTGCAGGTAGTCGATGAGCGCCTCGATCGTGACGACGAGCACGCCCTCCCGCTGGCCCAGCTCGATCAGGCCGGGAAGGCGCATCATCTCGCCGTCGTCCGCCACGATCTCGGCGATCGCGCCGACCGGGGTCATCCCGGCCAGCTTGAGCAGGTCGACCGCGGCCTCGGTGTGGCCGTCGCGCTCGCGCACGCCGCCGTCCGCTGCCCGCAGCGGGAGGATGTGGCCCGGCCGGTGCAGGCTCGACGGCGTCGATTCCAGGTTCGCCAGCACGCGCAGCGTGTGCGCCCGGTCGGCGGCGCTGATGCCGGTGGAGAGTCGGTCGGCCGCGTCGACGCTCACGGTGTAGTTGGTGCCGCGGGCGTCCTCGTTGTGCGCGACCATCACCGGCAGCTCGAGCCGGTCGGCGATCTCGTTCGTCATCGGGGCGCAGATGAAGCCGGAGGAGTGCTTCACCGTCCAGGCGATCCACTCCTGGCTGGCGAGCTCGGCCGCGAGCACGACGTCGCCCTCGTTCTCCCGGCTCTCGTTGTCGACGACGATGACGGGGCGGCCGGCGCGCAGCTCCGTCAGCGCCTCGGGGATGGTGGCCAGGCTCATGACGCGCTCCGTTCGGTCAGCCGGGGTTCGAGCGCGAGCATGCGCTCCACGTGACGGGCGAGGATGTCCGTCTCGATGTTGACGCGGTCGCCCGCGGTGAGGGCGCCGAGGGTCGTGGCGGTGAGGGTCTCGGGGATGAGCGACACCTCGAACCAGCCGTCCTCCCGGCCGCCGCCGACGTCGCTCACCGTGAGCGAGACGCCGTCGATCGCGATCGAGCCCTTCCGGGCGACGAGCGGGGCGTGCTGCGGGTCGAGGGTGAAGCGCACGACCCGCCAGGCGCTGCCGTCGGTCACGGACAGCACGGTCGAAGTGCCGTCGATGTGGCCCTGGACGATGTGGCCGCCCAGTCGGTCGCCGACCTGCGCCGCGCGCTCCAGGTTGACCCGGCGTCCGGGCCGGACCGCGTCGAGCGTGCTCATGGCGAGGGTCTCGGCCATGACGTCGGCGGTGAAGCTCTCGCCGTCTTTCTCGATGACGGTGAGGCAGACCCCGCTGACCGAGATGGAGTCGCCGTGCCGCGCGTCGCTGACGGCGAGCGGCCCGCGCACGGTGACGCGGGCCGCGTCGGCGGTGCGGTCGACGGCGGTGACCTCGCCCAGCTCTTCGATGATTCCGGTGAACACGGTGTCAGACCTCCTCGGTCTCGGGAAAGATGTCGGCGCCCGCCACGTCGACGGGATCGCTGTCGGCCGCACGGGGAGCGCCCGCCGTGACGGGGACGGCCCGGATGAGCAGGTCGCCGCCGAGCCGCTCGACGTCGAGGATGCGCAGCCTCCTCTGGTCGCCGATGGTCTCGACGCCGATGTCGCCCAGCGCCAGGCGCGGGCCGCCGATCAGACTGGGCGCCAGGTAGATGGCGAACTCGTCGACCAGCCCGGCGGCGACGAACGCGCTGGCGATCGTCGGCCCGCCCTCGACGTAGACCCGGCGGAAGCCGCGCTGGTGGAGGTCGGCCACGACCGCGTGCAGATCGTGCGTCCCCTCGAAGACGACCGGGTTGGGGTGGCGGAACACCGCGGCGTCGTTCGGGATGGCGCTGGTGCCGACGACGACGGGCGTGGGCTGGGTGCCGAGCAGCTCTCCTGCGTCGCCGCGGGCGGTCAGGCTGGGGTCGTCGGCGAGCACGGTGCCGGTGCCGACGACGATCGCGTCGGAGGCCTCGCGCTGCTCGTGCACGCGCTGGCGGGCGGCCGCGCCGGTGATCCACTTGCTCGTGCCGTCGGCGGCCGCGGCCCTCCCGTCGAGGCTGCTCGCCCACTTCACCACGATGTACGGCCGACCGAGGCGCGCCGCCGTCAGCCAATCGCCGAGGAAGCGCTCGACCTCGTCCCGCAGCACGCCGGGGACCACGTCCACACCGGCGTCGCGCAGGCGCTCCGCCCCTCCGCCCGAGTGGTGGCCTGGATCGTCGGCGGCGTACACGACACGGGCGACGCCGGCCGCGATGAGGGCCTCGGAGCACGGCCCGGTGTGCCCCCAGTGGTTGCACGGCTCGAGCGTCACGACGGCGGTGGCGCCGCGGGCGCCACCCTCGGGCAGCTTGCTCAGCGCGTCGACCTCGGCGTGCGGAGTCCCGACGCCGCGGTGCCAGCCCTCGGCCAGGACGTTTCCGTCGGCATCGAGGAGGACACACCCGACCCGCGGGTTCACGCCCGTGGCGGGACCGTTCGCGGCGAGTTGCAGCGCCGTGCGCATGGGGGCTTCCCACGTCATCCCGTTGCCATCCTGTCTCTCGCGTCGAGACGTGTCGCCGGGGTCGCGCGGGCATCGGTCCCCAGGGACCGCCCACCGTGCTTCCTCCCATCCGGACTGAGCGGCAGGCTCTCGCCTGACGCATTACCGTCGGTGCCGGAATTCCACCGGCTCAGCAGGACGCAGCTGCGTCTCGCTCGCGGACTGTCACCGCCGGTTCGGACTCTCACCGACCCCGGAGCACGTATTTCGTTGTCGAGTGTAGATCAACGCGGGCGGCGGGCGCCTATTCCCGGCCAGGTGAAAATCCCCTCCGAGTCGTGGGCACGCGGTTTTCTTTGCCCGTGGGCATCGATAGCATGCTTTAAATGAATTACCCTAGATTCATACAAAGTATCCATATCCGAAATATTGCACTCGGCGCCGTCGTCGGCGGCGCCGCTCTCGGCCTGGTCGCGGCCTCCGTCGCATCGGCGGCCACGGTGAGCACGCCGCCCGAAGGCCCCGCTCCCGTCTCGCTGACCGTGCCCGCGCCGTACGACGACCTGTCGTCGACTCCGTGCGATGGCACCAATGCCGTCGCCGTCTCGAAGATCCAATCCGTCGACGGCTTCGTGAAGAACGTCTACGCGCTGGCCGGCGACACGGTCCAACTCGTCGGGCTGGCGAAAGCGTGCCAGTGGGCCCTCACGCCGGACGACCAGTCCGGGTGGGGCTTCACCGCCGACGAAGTGGATTGGACGGTGACGCGCGGGGACCAGGCCACCGACCTGGGACCGGGCAGCATCGTGCAGGCGGGGCGCGGCGCGGTTCCGACCACGTCGAGCCTGACCACCACGCTGACCGCGGCGGACGACAACGCGAGTGTGGTGTTCGGCAACAACCAACAGGTCCGGTCGCCCAACGGGCTGGACAGGGTCTCGACGGCGACCACCGTCTTCCTCCACGTCCTCGATCCACGACTGCAGCTGACCAAAGAGGTCTGCACACTGAACGAGTGTCAGGCGGGAAGCGACTCCGGCTGGGGCGCCGAGTCGTCGGCGACGGCCGGAAGCGATGTGCTGTGGCGGCTCACGGCCACCAACCTCGGCAACGTGCCGTTGAAGAACGTCACGGTCGGCCGGGATGATCTGACCGGCGGGACGGCTTCCGGCAACGGATGCGCCGGCCAGCTCGTCGCGGCCGATCTGCCCGTGGGCGCGTCGGTGTCGATCGTGTGCACGACGTCGGGCGTCGAGGGGGAGGACTACGTCGTCAACACGGCGGAACTGACGAGCATCTTCGTCGATCCGTCCCCCGGAGAGCGGCTCCTCACGCGCTTCCCGGACGGCGTCAACTCCGGAGCAGCGGATGCGCGGGTCCTGTCCGTGGCCACGCCCGACCCTGCCCCCACCAGCAACCCGCCGGGTGACGGCGGGAGTGGCACGGGTGGCACGGGCGGTTCCGGCGGTTCCGGGTCCGGCGGCGGGGGAGGATCCACGGGCTCCGGGTCCGGAGGCTCCGGCTCCGGCTCCGGCTCCGGCTCCGGCGGTTCCGGCGGGCCCGTCGGCCCGTCCGGCGCGCCCAGCGCGGGAAGCGGCGTCGCCGGCACGCGCGCCGCGAACGCCGACACCACGTCGCTCGCCAGCACCGGCGTCGACGCCGGCCCGGCCCTCGCCGCCGCGGTCGCCCTCGCCGCCCTCGGCGGACTGGTCCTGGTGCTCCGGCGCCGTCCCGTGCGTCCCTGACGCCGTCGCGTCCCTGACGCCTTCGCGTCCCCGTCGTCGCACACCGGCGGCGGGGGCGCGCCCGCGGGCTAGGCCGCCTCGGCCGCCGTCGCCTCCTGCGCGCTCTGCACGAGCGCGCGGGCGGTTCCCTCGTCGACGATCAGGTCGGTGATCAGGCCGGCGGCGAGGGCGCCTCGAAGGCTGTGCACCTTCGACGGGCCGGAGACGACGCACACCCGGCGCGGGACGCGCTTGATCAGGTCGATGTCGGGGCCGCTCGCCCGCTCGTTCAGCGGGATGCCGTGGTGGCTGCCGTCTTCCCGGAAGAACACCGTCGCCACATCGCCGACGACGCCGGACGCGTCCAGCGACGCGTAGTCGGCCTGGTCGAGGTAGCCGCCGGCGTAGACGTGCGACCGCACCTCGGAGAAGGGGGAGCCGAGGCCGAAGATCGCGACGTCCATCCGCTCCTGGATGTCGAGGATGCGCCGCGTGCTCCGCTCGCGCCACATGGCGACCTTCGTCTGCGGGTCGTCGAACAGCGCGGGCACCGGGAACTCCTGGATCGTGCCCGAGTAGGTGTCGCCGAACCGGCGGAGGATCTCCGACGCGTAGAGCACGCCCGTCGTGTAGGTGTTGCCCGCGCCGTTGAGCTGCACGAACTCCACGTTGTGCAGCTCCTTCGGGATGAGGTGCCTGCTGAGCGCGCTCATCGTCGAGCCCCAGGCGATGCCGACGGTCTGGTTGGAGTCGATGAAGCGGTCGAGAATTCGTGCAGCGGAGATCGCGACGCGCTCCAACCGGTCGACGTCGCTGATCGCGCTCGGCATCGGGACGATGTGCGCCGCGATGCCGTACCGCTCGTGGATCGACTGCTGGATCCGCGTCGCGCCCTCGTGCGGCTCGGCGATCTGGATGGTCACCAGCCCGGACGAGCGGGCGTAGCTCAGCAGCCGGGAGACGCTGGAGCGAGACGTGTGCATCTCGTGCGCGATCGCCTCCATCGTCAGGTCCTGCATGTAGTACAGGTGGCCGGCCTTGAGAGCGTCGCGGACCTTGTCGGGCAGGTGCTCGGTGTCGGGCTGGGGCATTCGGGGCCTCTTCTCCTCCGGCGGCCGTTCCTCCTCGGGCGAACGAGCCCTGCACGTATGTGCAGCGAGCTTGATCGAAGTTGTGCCGCACCGAAGACTATAGCCGCAGCACCACCCGTACGCAGCAGAACCAGGAGAGAACCGTGACGACGAAGTCGAGCACACGCAGCGAGGTCCAGCGCCTCATCGAGCGACCGCGAGCACAGGTGCTCGTCGTCGGCGGCGGCATCAACGGCCTCGGCACCTTCCGCGACCTCGCGCTGCAGGGCGTCGACGTCGTCCTCGTCGAGCGCAACGACTTCGTGTCCGGCGCGTCCGCGGCCTCCAGCCACATGATCCACGGCGGCATCCGCTACCTGGAGAACGGCGAGTTCCGGCTCGTGAAGGAGTCGGTCACCGAGCGCAACGGACTGCTCAAGATCGCGCCGCACTACGTCAAGCCGCTCGAGACCACCATCCCGATCTTCTCCACCTTCTCCGGCATCCTCGCGGCGCCCCTGCGCTTCCTCACCCACAAGCAGGGCAAGCCGAAGGAGCGCGGCGCCTTCCTGATCAAGACCGGGCTCACCATCTACGACTCGTTCTCGCGCGACGGCGGGACGGTGCCGCGGCACAGCTTCCACGGGCGCAAGAAGTCGCTGGAGACCCTCCCGGCGCTGAATCCCGGCCTCAAGTACACGGCCACGTACTTCGACGCGTCGGTGCACGACCCGGAGCGGCTCGCGCTCGACGTGCTCGCCGACGGCCTGGCCGCCGGACCGCACGCCCGCGCGGTCAACTACGTGGAGGCCGTCGGCACCCGCGACGGCGGCGTGCTGGTGCGCGACCGCGAGAGCGGCGAGGAGTTCGTCATCACCGCGGACGTCGTCGTCAACGCCTCTGGCCCCTGGACGGACCTCACCAACGAGGCGCTCGGCCAGGCGACCCGCTACATGGGCGGCACCAAGGGCTCCCACATCGTGCTCGACAACCCGGAGCTGCTGGAGGCCTGCAAGGGCCGGGAGATGTTCTTCGAGAACAACGACGGCCGGATCGTGCTCATCTACCCGCTCAAGGGCCGGGTCATGGTCGGCACGACCGACATCGACGCCGACATGAGCGAGCGCGCCGTGATCACCGAGGACGAGATCGACTACTTCATCGAGCTGGTCGCGCACGTTTTCCCAACGATCCCGGTCACCCGTGAACAGATCGTCTACACCTTCTCCGGGGTCCGCCCGCTTCCGCACCACGACGACACCGCCCCGGGCTTCGTGTCGCGCGACTACCGCATCGTGCCCGGCACGATCGCGGGTCTCGGCGACACCACCGTGCTGAGCCTCGTCGGCGGCAAGTGGACGACGTTCCGCGCCCTGAGCGAGCACCTCGCCAACGAGACGCTGAAGGCGCTCGGCGCGACCCGCACCGTGCAGACCCTCGGCCTGCCGATCGGCGGCGGCGCGGGCTTCCCGACCACGCCGCAGGCCGAGCGCGACTGGATCGCGCGCTACGGCGCCGACGTCGGCGCGGAGCGCGCCGCGACGCTGCTGCACCGCTACGGCACCAAGGCGAGCTTCGTCATCGACGCGATCGCCGGCTGGGACGGCGACGACGCCCCGCTGGCCGCGGCGCCGACCTACTCGCGCGCGGAGATCGACCATCTCGTGCGCACGGAGCATGTCGTGCACCTGTCGGACGTGTTCCTGCGCCGTACGAGCCTGGCCTTCACCGGCTCCATCACCCCGGCGCTCGTACACGAGATCGGCGAAATCGCGGCAAACGCCCTCGGATGGTCGCCAAACCGCCGCACCGAGGAGGAAGATTCGTTCGTAGCGGACCTCGCCGACGCCCACCGGATGCAGCTGAAGTCGGGGGACGGGAGCGAAGCCGCGGCTGTTCGATAAATGCACGAACGTGCATGACACGGTTCTTGTCACGGTGGGCGCGACCGCAATAGCGTTCAGATGCCCACCCTGACTGGAGCCACACCAGAACGCACAACAGGGTGCGGGTCAACTGAACAACTGGAAGGTCAACGTGGACAATATCGGTGTAGATTTCCTGTCCGAGCTGGTGGGCACGGCGCTGCTGCTCCTCCTCGGTACCGGTGTCGTGGCGAACGTCGCCCTGATCAGGAACAAGGGCTTCAACGGCGGGTTCCTGATGGTCAACTTCGGTTGGGGCATCGGTGTGTTCGCCGGTGTGGTGGTCGCCTACAACTCGGGCGCGCACCTCAACCCGGCCGTGACGCTGGGTCTCGTCGCGAACGGAGCCAAGACGTTCGGTTCGGCCGCGGCGCACACCCTGGTGCCGGTGAACTTCGCGACGGTGGTGCTGTACATCCTCGCCCAGCTCATCGGTGCGATGATCGGCGCCGTGCTCACCTGGCTCGCCTACAAGCAGCACTTCGACGAGGAGCCGGACCCGGCCAACAAACTGGGCGTCTTCTCGACCGGTCCTGCCATCCGCAGCTACGGCTGGAACCTGATCACCGAGATCATCGGCACCTTCGTGCTGGTGTTCGTGGTCATCGCCTTCGGCCACCAGCCGGGAACGGCCGCCGGTCTCGCCGCCCTCGGAGCACTCCCTGTCGCCCTGCTGGTGCTCGGCATCGGCGCCAGCCTCGGTGGTCCGACGGGATACGCCATCAACCCGGCACGTGACCTGGGACCGCGCATCGTGCACGCCATCCTGCCGATCCGCGGCAAGGGCTCCAGCGACTGGGCGTACTCGTGGGTCCCGGTGGTCGGGCCGATCATCGGCGGTCTGCTCGCCGGCTGGCTCGCCCTGCTGCTGCTGCCGGTCCTCAAGTGACACACGGGGCCGGCCGGGAGTCATCCCGCCGGCCCCGTCCCGTTCCACCCCCAAAGAACAAAGGAGTTACCTATGGCCGACTACGTCGTCGCCATCGACCAGGGCACGACCAGCACCCGGGCGATCATCTTCGACAAGTCCGGTTCGATCGTGTCGACCGGACAGCTCGAGCACGAGCAGATCTTCCCGCGGGCCGGCTGGGTCGAGCACAACCCGATCGAGATCTGGAACAACACGCGTGAGGTCATCGGCCAGGCCCTGTCGAAGGCCGACCTGACCCGTCACGACATCGCGGCCGTCGGCATCACCAACCAGCGCGAGACCGCGGTGGTCTGGGACAAGAACACCGGCGAGCCCGTCTACAACGCCATCGTCTGGCAGGACACCCGCACCCAGCCCATCGTCGACCGCCTGGCGGCCGACGGCGGCACCGAGCGCTTCAAGCAGATCGTCGGCCTGCCGCTGGCGACCTACTTCTCCGGCACCAAGATCGTCTGGATCCTGGAGAACGTGGAGGGCGCTCGCGAGCGTGCGGAGGCGGGCGACCTGCTCTTCGGCACGACCGACACCTGGGTGCTCTGGAACCTGACCGGCGGCCCGGACGGCGGCGTGCACGCCACCGACGTGACCAACGCCTCCCGCACGCTCTTCATGGACCTGGAGACGCTCAGCTGGCGCGACGACATCCTCGAGGTGTTCGGCGTGCCGAAGTCGATGCTCCCGGAGATCAAGAGCTCGTCCGAGGTCTACGGCCAGGTCGAGTCGTCCAGCCTGCTGCGCGAGGTGCCCGTCGCGGGCATCCTCGGCGACCAGCAGGCGGCGACCTTCGGCCAGGCGGCGTTCGATCCGGGCGAGTCGAAGAACACCTACGGCACGGGCAACTTCCTCATCTTCAACACGGGTGAGGAGATCGTCCACTCCAAGAACGGCCTGCTGACGACGCTGGGCTACAAGCTCGGCGACGCCGCCCCGCACTACGCGCTGGAGGGCTCCATCGCCGTCACCGGCTCGCTGGTGCAGTGGCTCCGCGACAACCTCGGGATCATCTCCAGCGCGCCGGAGATCGAGGAGCTCGCCAAGACGGTCGACGACAACGGCGGCGCGTACTTCGTGCCGGCGTTCTCCGGCCTGTTCGCGCCGTACTGGCGGGCGGACGCGCGCGGCGCGCTCGTCGGCCTCACCCGGTACGTCAACAAGGGCCACATCGCCCGCGCGGTGCTGGAGGCCACGGCCTTCCAGACCCGCGAGGTGCTCGACGCGGTCAACGCCGACTCCGGTGTGGACCTGACGGAGCTGAAGGTCGACGGCGGCATGATCGCCAACAACCTGCTGATGCAGTTCCAGGCGGACATCATCGGCGTCCCCGTGGTGCGCCCGGTGGTCGCCGAGACGACCGCTCTCGGCGCCGCCTACGCGGCCGGCCTCGCGGTGGGCTTCTGGGAGAACCTGGACGACCTCCGCAAGAACTGGCAGGAGGACCGCCGCTGGGAGCCGCAGATGGACGAGTCCGAGCGCGAGCGCCAGCTGCGCCTCTGGAAGAAGGCCGTCACGAAGACCTTCGACTGGGTCGACGACGACGTCCGCAACGCCTGACCCGCCCCCACGACGGAACGCCGTCCGGCTGCTGCCGGGCGGCGTTCCGTCGTTCCGCGCCCGTGCGCTCCTCTGAGGGTCCTCATCGAGCCGAAAGGACCCGCTCAGCCCGGTCTTCTACGGTCGGCGCATGAGGCATTCCGCTCACCGCTCCACCGCGGTGCGTCACGGCCGGCTCCCCGTCCGCACGGCGCGGGGCCCGGTCGCGCGTCTGATCGCCTCCGTGCTGGCCGTCGCCGCGATCTCCGCGGGCGCGGTGACCGCCTACGCGGTGGAGGACACCGTGTCGTCGCTCAAGCCGTCCATCCACCTCGTCTCGGCGTCGGGCAGGTCCGTCGCGGCGCCGCCGACGGTCGGGGCGGAGTCCGGCGCGGTGAACATCCTGCTCGCAGGGACGGACACCCGCACCGGTCAGGGAGGCCAGTTCTCGACCGCCGACGAGCTCGCCGGCAGCTCGGGCGCGGGGAGCAACGACGTGACGATGGTGCTGCATCTCTCCGCCGACCACACCCACGCGACGGTCATCAGCATCCCGCGCGACCTCATGGTGCCCGTCCCGGCGTGCCCCACCTCCGACGGGTCGACGCCGGCGCAGTCGAGCGCGCAATTCAACACGACACTGTCCACCGGCGGGCTCTCCTGCGTGGTGCTGACGGCCGAGGCGCTGACCGGGCTGAGCATCCCGTACGCCGCGGAGATCACCTTCGACGGCGTGATCGCGATGTCGAACGCCATCGGCGGTGTGACGGTGTGCCTGGCGTCGCCCGTCACCGACCCCTACGTCGGGCTCGACCTGCCGGCCGGGCAGCAGACGCTCGTCGGCGAGCAGGCGCTGGCGTTCGTGCGCAGCCGGCACGGGATCGGCGACGGCAGCGACCTCGGCCGCATCAGCAACCAGCAGCTCTTCCTCTCCGCGCTGCTCCGCAAGGCGACCAGCGCGGGCACCCTCGGCAACCCACTGACGCTCTACTCGCTGGCGAAGGCGGCCAGCTCCAACCTGCAGCTGTCCGACACGCTCGCGTCGCCCACGACGCTCGTGTCGATCGCACTGGCCCTGAAGAACGTCCCGTTGAGCCGCTTCGTGTTCCTCCAGTACCCGGCCATGACGGATCCGGACGACCCGAACCGCGTGGTGCCCGAGCCGACGGGCGTGGCGGCGCTGAAGCAGGCGCTTGCCGCCGACGTGCCCGTGGTGCTCACCGGGACGACGGGCGAGGGGACGGTGGCCGCGACGCCCGCGCCCGTGGCGACGCCGACGTCGACGCCCACGCCGTCGTCGACCGCGTCGCCCGGCCCCGCCGCCACGCCTACACCGACCCCGTCCGGCTCTGGCGTGAGCCTCCCGTCAGACGTGACCGGGCAGACCGCCGACCAGCAGACCTGCACGAAGGGCGACTGACGCCGCTCACCGCTCCCGCAGGCCCTGCGTCATCGACAGGCCGGCGAACGCCTGCCGGGCGAACCGCGCGACGGCGCGGCGCAGTGTCTCCACCTCCTGCGGATCCCACCCGAGCGTGACCTCGTCGAGCTGCGCCTGCGCGACCGCCATGATGCGCTCGCCGAGCCTTCTGCCCTCCCGGGTGAGCGCGACGAGCACGCTCCGCTCGTCGCGCGGGGACGGGACCCGCTCCACCAGCCCGATCTCCTCCAGCCGGCGCACGATCTTGGAGATGTTCGCCTTGCCGGTGCCGAGCGTCGCCGCCAGGTCGGTCGGCCGCAGCGCGCCGCGGTAGGCGAGCTGGTTGACCACCACGAACATCGGGATGTCGTCGACCGGGAACGCGATCTGCTCCATCACCCGCAGGCGCACGTCGCGGCTGTCGGCCCAGTGCACGATGGAGGCGATCGACAGCCGCAAGTCGAACGGGTCCTGCTCGATGACCGGCGAGAGGTCGGGGTCGTCCGACACGCTGGCACCTCCTCTGTTCGGCGTCCTGCCAGTATCCCAGCAGCCGGACGCCGGGGCGGGGCGCCCGGCTCAGCGTTCCTGCACGATCGTCACCGGCCCGAGCAGGCCGTGCGGCCGCACCTGCGTCTCGTGGACGGCCTCGCGCCCGAGCAGCAGCATGGCCATGTCCGGGATGCGCTCGTAGTACCCGCGCGCGATCAGACGGTTGTTCAGCGAGCTGGAGACCCGGACCGTGACCGTGTTGCGTCCCTCCACGGCGACGTCCGTGACATCGACGACCGGTCGCGAGGTGTCGAAGCCGCGCGCCTCTCCGTCGTTCAGGGTCACGGCGCCCAGGCCGCCCGCCGTCGAGCCGAGGTCGAGCAGGAGCCGCTCGCCGGGCCGCGCGGCGCGGTCGAGCACGAACTCGGCGCGGTACTCCGCGACGCCCGAGACCTCCGGCCCGACGCCCGGCAGGTCGGTCCACGGCCGCAGCTCGGAGTCGTCGACGGGGAGGGTCGTGACGGCCGTCGTCGGCCGCACCTCCCTGGTCTGGTAGCCGAGGCCGCGGTCCTCGACGATCAGCTCGTCCTCTCCCGCATCCCAGCTCTCGACGGCGATGCTCCAGTCGTCGATCCGGAGCAGCGTGTCCCGCTCGGCCGGCCGGGACTCCGCGGGCCGCTGCGAGCGGTCCACCGTGAGCACCGCGATCTCGCCGGGAGCGAGCGCGACGGACACCACCGTGCGGCCGCCCTCCAGCCGCACTCCGCGGTGCTCGGCGACCTCCCCGCTCCAGAGGTCCACCCGGTACGGCGTGCCCGTGCCGGGCAGCGCGACCTCCACCACGGTGTCCTCGCCCGTCTCGTAGAGAAAGTGGTATAGGTACACGTGCAGCAGCTCGCCGTCCTCGCGCAGGTAGCCGAGCACGGAACGGTTGTCTGCGACGAACTCGGCGCGTCCGACAACGCTCAGCCCGCGCAGCGCCGCGACGGTGTCGGCCGGGTCGTGGATCTCGGCCACCGTCGGCTCCGCACGCAGCGCGGCCATCGTCTCGGCGAGCTCGGCGTCCCGTCCGTCGAGTCCGGGGGTGCGAGAGGCCGCGCGTGCGTTCACAATGTGCTCCCCGGTCAGCAGGAGCTTGAGCTCGCGGGCGCCGTTCACGATCAGGACCCGAAGCCCGGCCCTGGCGCGATCCAGCAGCAGCCGGGCCACCGCCGCGTCGAGCGCCTCCTGGTACACGATGAGCGCCTGGTAGCCGGGACCGTCGGGCTGCACCAGCCCGTCCGCGAACGCGACGTCGTCGCGCAGCAGCAAGGAGCCGTCGAAGAAGTCGTAGCTCCAGCCGGCGTCCTGCATCCCCAGGTCTTGCCACCAGTGGTTCTCCCGGGCGCGCATCCACCGGGTGCCGTAGGCGACCTCGTCGGGGATGCGGCGGTCGTCGGCGTCGAGGAAGGTCATCCCGGACATGTTGTCGACGAAGTGGTCGGTGCGCAGGATGCCCACGTCGATCCGTGGCCGGCCCTGCCGCAGCAGGTACTGCGCACGCCCGATCGCGGCGTTCCAGTGCGGGTAGAACTCGCTGGCCGGCTGGCGCAGGTCGAAGCGCTCGGAGAACGCGGGCCACATCCCCTCGTGCCCTGGCCACTCCGTCGCGCCCTCGGCCCCCGCGGTGCTGGCCCAGCCGTGCAGCACCGTCTTGGTGACGCCGGCGGCCAGCTGGGTCGCGATGATCTGGTCGTAGAACCGGTGATCCAGCATGTGGTTGCGGGTCGTGGCGCCCGTCTCCGACGAGTACTGCTTGCCGAACAGGTGGGCGGGCCCCGCGAGCAGCCGGTAGGCGTCGATCTGCGAGCCGAACTCGAGCGACTCGGTCTCGATGCCGTCGACCTCGGGCCCGGGCCGCGTCAGCTCGAACGGGAGGCCGTAGCTGATCTCCGAGCGCAGCAGGATGCCGTTGTCGTGCAGGAAGGCAGCGAACGGCCGCAGCATGTTCTCGATGTAGAGGTCGGTCAGCGTCGCGACGTAATCGTGGCGCACCTTCTCGACGATGGGGCGCTGGGCGTCGGTCGGCTGGTAGTGGTAGGTGGTCGCGGAGGCCATCAGCAGCACGCTCCGGGTCAGGAACGGCAGCCACGGGGTGATGTCGTAGCCCCGCCGCTCACGGAACTCCCGCGCGACCGAGGCACCCCAGAACAGGCCGCCGTCGCCCCAGGTGGTCAGCTCCAGCGAGTCCATGTACATCTGCGCGCGCGGGTTGCGCGCGAGGAGCGCCCGCAGCTCGGGCGTCAGGACGGTGGAGCTCCAGTAGTCGATGACGGCGTCCACGCCCGCGCGGTCGAGGTAGTTCACGGTGTAGTTGACGCTCGCCGAGGGGGAGGCCGTCTGGCCGGTGCCGTGCGACCAGAACACGAACAGCTTCCAGGCGCGGTCGTCCCCGGCATCCGGGGCCCAGTCGAGGGCGCCGTCTGCCACGCGCGCGGTCAGGTCGAGGATCCCGTCGGCGTCGAGCGCGGGAGCAGTGTCGCCGTCGCCCTCGGACACCACCGGAGCGGCGACCGCGGCGACGAACTCCTGGCTGCGGGGTGCGACGCGGTGGCCGGGGAGCAGGCTCTCGGCGCGCTGCGCGTCGAGCACGATGCGGGGAAGCGCTCCCGAGCGACCCGCGCCGGCCACGTCCTCCACCACGACGTTCAGCTCCCGCGCCGCCGCCGGATGGTCGGGATCGATCGTCGGCAGGTTGGCGTTCGACCAGTTGGTGCCGGAGGTGAAGCTCACCGACATCCCGCGTGCGGTCGTCTCCTCCACCACGATCTGCGAGTCGTGCACCCACTCCTCCGATCCCCAGCCGTAGCGCGCATGGTCGATCGCCTGCTCGTCCATGGCGAGGAACTCCATCCCGCCAAATCCGAGCCGGTGGGCCGCATCGATCTCGAAGCGGAGCGTGCGGTCGGTGTGCAGCCCCTCCGCGAGCCACCACCGCAGTTCCGGGCGGAACTCGATCGGCGGATTCCGCAGCGCCTCACGGTGCCGGTCGAGAGGGTGGACGGTGTCGGGCTCGCTCATGCTCGGTTCTCCTTCGAAACGGTTTCCTGAGCGTAGCACCTAGTGTCGTGAAGACACTACCTTTGGTTGGTTGGATCAGCCGAGCAGCCCCGGGAGCTCCGCGAGCGAGTGGATGGTGCGCACGCCGGCACGCTCGGCGTCGCGCTCGTCGTCGGGGGAGGGGACCGCGTCCCGGCGGTTGAGCCAGACCCCGGAGAGGCCCGCCAGCGCGGCGCCGATCGCGTCCGTGCGCAGCCGGTCGCCGACGTAGGCCGCCTCCGCCGGGGCGACGCCGAAAGCGTCGCAGGCGAACAGGAAGATGCCGGGCTCCGGCTTCGCGACACCGACCTCGCCGGACGCGATGAGGTGGTCCATGCGCGCGTCGAGGCCGACCGCCTGCACCTTCCGGCTCTGGAAGGCCAGGTCGCCGTTCGTGATGAGCCCGAACCGGATGCCGGGGATGCGGTGCTCCAGCTCGTCGAGCGTGGGGAGGGCGTCGTCGTGCAGGGTCCAGGCCGCCACGTAGTGCTCGAAGTAGTCGGCGAACCAGGCGCTCGCCTGGGCGTCGTCCAGCTGCACGCCGTGCCGGGCAGCGAAGTCGCGCGCCCGGGCCTGGCGCTGGCCCTCGAAGTCGAGCCGGCCGGCGAGGTAGGAGTGGTAGTGCTCCTCCTCGAGGTCGTGCCAGAGGCGCGTCAGCTCGTCGGCCTCCAGGGCGCCGTAGGGCGCGCCGAGCGTCTCGGCGTAGCGCAGGATGCCGGTCTCGACGGCCGCGCGATGCGCGAACAGCGTGTCGTCGAGGTCGAACAGGACCACGCGGGGCGCGGTCACGACGGCGCCTGCAGGTAGGTGGCGTCCGGCCAGTCGCTCGCCGGCGCCCGCGGGTCGTCGGGGAGCAGCACTCCGCGCCACTCGTCGCGGCGCTCGCCGCGCTGCTCGGCGCCCCCGGGGACCGAACCGTCCCAGCGGAAGCCGGCACGGCGCGCGACCGCGGCGCTCGCGGCGTTGCCGGCAAGGGCCCGCCACAGGATGCGCCGCAGCGCGAGCCCGTCGGGCGCCGGCGCGAAGCCGTAGGCCAGCACGAGCGCCGTGGCCTCCGACATGATGCCGTGTCCGCGCGCCTCCGGGGCGAGCCAGTAGCCGATCTCGCCCTGGTGCTGGCGGATGTCGCCGATGCTCACCATGCCGACGAGCGCGCCGCCGACGCGCACGCTCCACGTGCACACCCGGTCGCTGGCCCAGCCGTCGGGGACGACGCCGGTCACGAAGCCGACGGCGTGCTCCCGGCGGTAGGGCGACGGGACGGCAGTCCAGCGGGCGATCTCCGGGTCCGCGCAGACCTCGGCGATCCGGTCGATGTCGGACTCGGCAGGCTGGTCGAGCGTCACCCGCTCACCCGACAGCACGACCGGATACGGCATCAGCGCGCCTTGCGGAGGAAGCCCACGCGCTCGTACGCCTTGGCCAGCGTCGCCTCCGCCACCTCGCTCGCGCGGTCGGCGTTGACGGCCAGGATGCGGTCGAGCTCGGCCGGGTCGGCCAGCAGGTCGAGCGCGCGCTGCCGCACCGGCGAGAACTCGTCGACCACGACCTCGACCAGGCCCTTCTTGAAGTCGCCGTATCCCTTGCCCTCGTACTCCAGCTCGATGGACTCGATGGAGCGGCCGCTCAGCGCGGAGTAGATGCTCAGCAGGTTCGAGATGCCAGGCTTGCCCTCGCGGTCGAACGACACGACGCCGTCGGTGTCGGTCACCGCGCGCATGATCTTCTTGCGCGTGACGTCGGGCTCGTCGAGCAGCCAGATGATCCCGGCGCCCGACTCCGCCGACTTCGACATCTTCGACTCCGGGTTCTGCAGGTCGTAGATGCGGGCGCTCTCCTTCAGGATCATCGCCTGCGGCACCACGAACGTCTCGCCGAAGCGGCTGTTGAAGCGCTCGGCCAGGTCGCGCGTCAGCTCGACGTGCTGGCGCTGGTCGTCGCCGACCGGCACCACCGTCGTGTCGTAGAGGAGGATGTCGGCGGCCATCAGCACCGGGTAGGCGAACAGGCCGACCGAGGTGGCCTCGGCGCCCTGCTTCTGCGACTTGTCCTTGAACTGCGTCATGCGCGACGCCTCGCCGAAGCCGGTGATGGTGTTGAGCACCCAAGCCAGCTGGGCGTGCGCCGGCACGTGCGACTGCACGTACAGGGTCGACGCCGACGGGTCGATGCCCGCGGCGATGTACTGCGCGGCCGTGCGGCGGGTCTTCTCGCGCAGCTCGGCCGGGTCCTGCTGGACGGTGATGGCGTGCAGGTCGACCACAGAGAAGAAGGCGTCGTGCGTGCTCTGCAGCTCCTTCCACTGCAGCAGCGCGCCGATGTAGTTGCCGAGGTGCAGCGAGTCCGCGGAGGGCTGCATGCCGGAGTAGAGGCGGGGAAGCGTTGTCATGGTTCTGCTTTCGAAGTCTTCGGATGGGGTGCGGGCTGTGCGGTCAGACGGCGTAGTCGACGACCACGGGCGTGTGGTCCGACCATCGCTCGTCGTAGGCGGCCGCGCGGTCCACCGCGACGTCCTGCACCCGCGCCGCGAGCGCGGGGGTGGCCAGCTGGTAGTCGATGCGCCAGCCGGTGTCGTTGTCGAACGCCTTGCCGCGCCACGACCACCAGGTGTACGGGCCCTCGACCTCGCCGGCGTGACGGCGGACGACATCCACCCAGCCGAGCCCGGCCCCGGCGTTGTACTCCGGGTCGTCCTCCGCGCCCAGGATGCGGTCGAAGTAGGCGCGCTCCTCCGGCAGGAAGCCGGCGCGCTTCACGTTGCCCTTCCAGTTGCGGATGTCGAGCGTGCGGTGGCCGACGTTGAGGTCGCCCATGACCACCGCGAGCTCGTTGTGCTTCTGGAGCTCGGGCAGGCGCGCCTCCATCGCGTCGAGGAACTTGTACTTCTCGACCTGCTTGTCGGTGCCGGCCTCGCCCGAGTGCACGTAGGCGCTCACAACCGTGACGATCGTGTCGCCCACCTCGTAGTCGGCCTCCAACCAGCGCCCGGCGCTGTCGAACTCCGTCGGCCCCAACTCGACCCGGTGGATGGCGGCCCGGTGCCGGCTGGCGATCGCCACGCCGGCACGGCCCTTCGCCGAGGCGGGGTCGTGCACGATGTCCCAGTCGTCGCCCAGCAGCTCCTGCAGGTCTTCGGTGGACGCGCGCACCTCCTGGATCGCCAGGATGTCGACGTCGCGCCCGCCGAGCCAGGCGCCCATGCCCTTGCGGAAGGCGGCGCGGATGCCGTTGGCGTTGATCGTGGCGATACGCAGGCGACTCGAGGGCATGGCTCCAGCCTAGCGGGGGGCGCCGACAGCGGCCTTGCCCTCGGGGACGCCGTCCAGCAGGTCGTCGAGCCGGTGCGCGGCCCGCTCCACCCGCCGCTGCGCCGGCAGCCGGGAGAACCAGCGCGCCGACGCCAGCTCCTCCTGTGCGTGCTGCAACTCGGCCCGGGCGACGAGCACCCGCGCCTGGTGCTCGGCGGCGGCCTGCTCCGCGGCGGCCTGCTCCGGCGAGATCGCGCGGGGCGAGATCCCGTGGTCGAACATCCCGACCGCGATCCACGACGCCGACAGCAGGATGACGCGCGAGATCAGGTTGAACCACAGCAGCAGGCCGATGAAGACGGCGAAGGTGGCGAGCAGCGGGTTCTTCTGGTTGGCGAACAGCAGACCGCTCAGCACGCTCAGCCCGGCGAGCACGAGCGAGCCGAGCAGCACGCCGAAGAACAGGTTGCGCCAGGGGATGGCGACCCGCGACATCACCCGGAACATCGCGCCGAGGGTCGCGATGTTGAGCGCGACGGACACGACGAGCCCAGAGAAGCGCGCGACCGCGTTGGTCCAGAAGGAGTCGGAGCTCAGACCGAGCAGATCGAGCAGGAAGGTCAGCGTCTGGGTGCTCACGATGCTGACCAGCGCGGAGGCCACGAAGAGGACGCCGAAGATCAGCGCGAGGCCGAAATCGCGGATCTTCTGCAGCACGTAGTTCGTGGTGTCGCGGCTGAGCCCGAACACCGCGCGCACCGCTTGGCGCGTGTAGTACAGCCAGCCGATGGCGGTCCAGATCAGGCCGACGGCCGCGACGATGCCGGTCCAGCCGAACGACGTCGCCGTCTGCAGCTGCTCCGCCGGGATGACGCCCGGCGTGGTCGAGGTCGACACCAGCCCGGGCACGGCGCGGTTGATCAGCTTCACGATCGCGTTGAAGACCTCCTCGTTCCCCGAGAGCCACACACTCGAGATCGAGAAGCCGACCCAGATCGCCGCGAAGATCGCGAACAGCGACTGGTAGCCCATGCCCGCCGCGCGGAGGTTGCCGTCCGAGTGCGAGTAGTTGATGTACACCCGGTACGGCCGGAGGGCCTCCACCCACTTGGCCAACCGGGAGACGCGCTCCACCGGCTTCTCCAGCCGCCGGCGCAGCGGGTCGGCGTGCTCCAGGAGACGCTCCTTCAGCGACTCCTCCGGCTCCACCGTCCCCTCGGCGCGCTGCACCGCCGGGTCGGGCTCCACCGGAGGATGCCTGGTCTTCTTGGCCACGCCGTCAGGATAGCGAGCGCCGGCCGCACGGGGAGACGCAGAACGGCCCGCCCTGCCGATGGCAGGACGGGCCGTCCGGGAAACCGGTGCCGTCAGCGGCGGCCGCGCATGATCGCCTGCTTGACCTCGGCGATCGCCTGCGTGACCTGGATGCCGCGCGGGCACGCGTCGGTGCAGTTGAAGGTCGTGCGGCAGCGCCAGACGCCCTCCTTGTCGTTGAGGATGTCGAGGCGCACAGCTGAGTTGTCGTCGCGCGAGTCGAAGATGAAGCGGTGCGCGTTCACGATCGCGGCCGGGCCGAAGTACTGGCCGTCGGTCCAGAACACCGGGCAGGACGACGTGCACGCGGCGCACAGGATGCACTTGGTGGTGTCGTCGAAGCGGGCGCGGTCGGCGACCGACTGCACGCGCTCCTTGCCCTTCTCCGGCTTGGAGTTGGCGACCAGGAACGGCTGCACCTCGCGGTACGACTCGAAGAACGGCTCCATGTCGACGATGAGGTCCTTCTCCAGCGGAAGGCCCTTGATCGCCTCGACGTAGATCGGCTTCGAGATGTCGAGGTCCTTGATCAGCGTCTTGCAGGCGAGGCGGTTGCGGCCGTTGATGCGCATCGCGTCGGAGCCGCAGATGCCGTGGGCGCACGAGCGACGGAAGGTCAGCGAGCCGTCCTGCTCCCACTTGATCTTGTGCAGCGCGTCGAGGATGCGGTCGGTCGGGTAGAGCTCGACGTCGAAGTCCTGCCAGCGCGGCTCCGTGTCCACATCCGGGTCGAAGCGGCGGATGATCAGGGTCACGGTGAAGGACTCGACCGGGGCCTCGGGGGCCGGGGGAGTCTCGAGCACGGCGTTCGACATCAGTACTTCCTCTCCATCGGCTGGTAGCGGGTCACGACGACGGGCTTCCAGTCGAGCGTGATGTGGTCTGCCGCGTCGGACGAGTGCGGGTCGCCGGTGAGGTAGGCCATCGTGTGCTTCATGTAGTTCTCGTCGTCGCGCTTCGGGAAGTCGTCGCGCATGTGGCCGCCTCGGGACTCCTTGCGGTTGCGCGCGGAGTAGACGACGACCTCGGCGAGGTCGAGCAGGAAGCCGAGCTCGACGGCCTCCAGCAGGTCGGTGTTGTAGCGCTTGCCCTTGTCCTGCACCTGCACGTTGCGGTAGCGCTCGCGCAGCTCGTGGATGGTCTCGGTGACCTTCGCGAGGGACTCGTCGGTGCGGAACACCTGGGCGTTCCTGTCCATCTCGTCCTGCAGCTCCTTGCGGATGGCCGCGATGCGCTCGGTGCCGGTGGAGGTGCGCAGGCCCTCGATCATGCCGCGGACGCCGGCGGCCGGGTCCTCCGGCAGCGGGACGAACTCGGCGGTCTTGACGTACTCGACCGCGTTGTTGCCGGCGCGCTTGCCGAAGACGTTGATGTCGAGCAGCGAGTTGGTGCCGAGGCGGTTGGAGCCGTGCACCGAGACGCAGGCGCACTCGCCGGCGGCGTACAGGCCGGGCACGACGGTGGTGTTGTCGCGCAGCACCTCCGCCGCGGTGTTGGTCGGGATGCCGCCCATGGCGTAGTGCGCCGTCGGCATCACGGGCACCGGCTCGACGACCGGGTCGACGCCGAGGTAGGTGCGGGCGAACTCGGTGATGTCGGGGAGCTTGGTCTCGAGCACCTCGGCGCCCAGGTGCGTGCAGTCGAGCAGCACGTAGTCCTTGTGCGGGCCGGCGCCGCGTCCCTCTGCGACCTCCTGCACCATGCAGCGGGCGACGATGTCGCGCGGCGCGAGGTCTTTGATGGTCGGCGCGTAGCGCTCCATGAACCGCTCGCCCGACGCGTTGCGCAGGATCGCGCCCTCGCCTCGCGCGCCCTCGGTGAGCAGGATGCCGAGCCCCGCGAGGCCGGTCGGGTGGAACTGGAAGAACTCCATGTCCTCCAGCGGCAGGCCCTTGCGCCAGATGATGCCGACGCCGTCGCCGGTGAGGGTGTGGGCGTTGGAGGTGGTCTTGAAGATCTTGCCGAAGCCGCCGGTGGCGAAGATGATCGCCTTCGAGTGGAAGACGTGCAGCTCGCCGGTGGCCAGCTCGTACGCGACGACGCCGGCCGGCTGCGGGACGCCGTCGACCTCGTTCATGATCACGTCGAGCACATAGAACTCGTTGAAGAAGTTGATGCCCAGCTTCACGCAGTTCTGGAACAGCGTCTGCAGGATCATGTGGCCGGTGCGGTCAGCCGCGTAGCAGGCGCGGCGCACCGGAGCCTTGCCGTGGTCGCGGGTGTGGCCGCCGAAGCGCCGCTGGTCGATCTTGCCCTCGGGCGTGCGGTTGAACGGCAGGCCCATGTTCTCGAGGTCGATGACCGCGTCGATGGCCTCCTTCGCGAGGATCTCCGCCGCGTCCTGGTCGACCAGGTAGTCGCCGCCCTTGACCGTGTCGAAGGTGTGCCACTCCCAGCTGTCCTCCTCCACGTTGGCGAGCGCGGCGGCCATGCCGCCCTGCGCCGCGCCGGTGTGGGAGCGGGTGGGGTAGAGCTTCGAGATGACGGCGGTGCGGGCGTGCGGCCCGGCCTCGATGGCCGCGCGCATGCCGGCGCCGCCGGCGCCCACGATCACGATGTCGAACTCGTGGTAGTGGACGCCGTCGATGACGGTGGATTCAGTAGCTTCTGTTGTCACAGGTCTTCCGTTGTCGAAGGATCAGCGTGCCGGGCAGAAGGACGGCAGGTCGGAGGCCGCGGCGCCGGCGGGGCACGGGTCGAACGTGAAGATCACGAGCGTGCCGAGCACGATGAGCACCACGACCGCGGCGAGGACGGCCCACTTCAGGATGCGGTTGACCACCCGGTTGTAGGCGTAGTCGTTGATCAGCGTCCGCATCCCGTTGCCGCCGTGGATGAGGGCGAGCCACAGCATCAGCAGGTCCCAGACCTGCCAGAACGGCGTGGCGTACTTGCCCGCGACGAAGGCGAAGTCGATCTGCTTGACGCCGTCGCCGAGGACGAGGTTGATCAGCAGGTGGCCGAAGATGAGGATCACGAGCAGGAGGCCCGAGAACCGCATGTAGATCCAGCCCCACTTCTCCCAGTTCTTGCCGCGGGAGCTGCGGGCGGCGGGGGTGCGCGGCGCCTCGATGGTCGTCACGTCAGTTCACCTCCGAGAAGATGTGCACCAGCTGCACCGGCACGAAGCCGGCCATGAGGATCACCCAGAGCGCGATGACGATCCAGAACATGACCTTCTGGTACTTGACGCCCTTGCTCCAGAAGTCGATCAGGATGATGCGCAGGCCGTTGAAGGCGTGGAAGACGATGGCCGCGACCAGCGCGATCTCGCCGAGCCCCATGATCGGGTTCTTGTAGGTGCCGATCACGGCGTTGTACGCCTCGGGGCTCACGCGGATGAGCGAGGTGTCCAGGATGTGGACGAGAAGGAAGAAGAAGATGGCGACGCCGGTGATGCGGTGGAGGACCCACGACCACATCCCTTCGCGGCCACGGTACAGAGTGCCGCCCGGCCGGGTCTTGGCCGGCTGCAGCGTCCCTGCCGCTTGGTCTGACACGGACAACCCTCCCTGGTTGCTGATCGCTGATAGGGCGCGGTGAGCGCAGCGCCAGTCTATGCCGCGGGTGCGCCTCACGCCTCTTAGGGTCGCCTTGGTTATCTCGATGTCGAGATAACCGACCCTCGACGCGCGACCGGCCCCGGCGTACCGTCCAGGCCATGACACAGGACGAGCCGATCATGGACGGCAGCACCGAGGCCGGCCGCGACGAGAAGGTCGCCGGCGTCGTCGAGCAGGTGCGCGCCGACGCCGCGCTGCGCGACTCGGAGGACGTCGAACGGCTGCTGCGGCAGCGGTTCGACGAGACCGGGGTGGTGGTGTCGGAGGAGGAGTTCGCCCGACACCTGGCCTATGTCAGGAACGGTCGGGACTAGAGCCACCCGCGCCGCTTGAAGATGCCGTAGAGCAGCCCGCTCAGCCCGAGCATCGCCAGCACCGCGAGCGGGTACCCCAGGGGCCACTGCAGCTCCGGCATGTGCGTGAAGTTCATGCCGTAGACGCCCGCGGTCAGGCTGGGGGCGAAGAGGATCGCCGCCCAGGAGGAGATCTTCTTCACCTCTTCGCCCTGGCGGTTGCTGGAGTGGGCCAGCCGCGTCATCTCCTCGTTCTGGCGTTCGGACACCAGGGTCGAGTTGACGGTCAGGATGTCGCGCAGCAGGTAGCGGAAGCCGTCGATGCGCTCGTTGACCTGCGTGAGGTGGTCGGCGACGTCGCGGAGACGGCGCTCCAGCTCCTGCGTCACCCCATACTTGGCCGAGCCGCGTTCGAGCGCCAGCATCACGGCCGACAGGGGATGCGTCGCCCGCTGGAAGTCGATCACCTCGCGCGACAGCTCGTAGATGCGGCGGGAGACCAGGGCGTCGCCGCCGAACACCTGCGTCTCGATCTCGTCGATGTCGTTGGCGAGACCGGCGACGACCGGGCTGTAGGCGTCCACGACGGCGTCGATGATCGCGTACAGGATGGCCTGCGGGCCGAGGGCGAGCAGCTCCGGCTCGCCCTCCATCCTCTGGCGCACGTGCGACAGATCGGGCGACTCGCTGTGGCGCACCGTGATGACGAAGTTCGGGCCGACGAAGAGGTGCAGCTCGCCGAAGTCGACCTCCTCCGGCACGTCGAGGTAGTTCGCGGCCTTCAGGACCACGAACAGCACCGTGTCGTACCGCTCCAGCTTCGGGCGCTGGTGGGCGACGATGGCGTCCTCGATCGCGAGCGGGTGGAGGCTGAACTCCTCCGCGAGCGACATCAGCTCCTGCTCGGTGGGCCGGTACAGCCCGATCCAGGCGACACCGCCCGGGGTGCGGTCGAGCGCGCCGTAGGTCTCGGCCAGCGTGGTCGGCGAGGCGACGCGGACGCCGCCCGCATAGATGGCGCTGTCGACCATGCTGGTGCGCCGGCCGGTCTGCTCTCCCACGGGCGCCTGCGGCGCCACGGGAGACGGAGGGTCGATCCGGCGGGCGCGACTGACGAAGGGCATCGGGATGCCGCGTCGGTTCAGGTTGGCCATGGGTCACCTCCGTTGTCACGAGGACGGGGTAGAGCGGAAAAGGGACCGGCCCGCTGGGGCCACCTAACTGTACGCTCGTGAACCCGCGGAGGGCTGGACGTCGCGCGCCGCCACGTCGGCGATGGCGCTCAGGATGACGCGCTCGTAGTGGCCGATGAGCTCGCCGCAGAGCACATCCCAGCTGCGGCCGAGCACGGCGCGGCGGCCGGCCTCGCCCATCCGCCTCCGCTCCGCCGCGTCGGAGACCAGCAGCGAGACGGCGGCGCGGAGCGCGCGGTCGTCCGACGGCGGGAAGAGCAGCCCGTCGACGCCGTGCTCGACCAGGTCGATCGGTCCGCCCGCCCGCGGCGCGACGACCGGAAGGCCCGAGGCGTGCGCCTCCTGCACGGTCTGGCCGAAGGTCTCCTCCGAGCCCGTGTGCACGAAGACGTCGAAGGCGGCGTAGGCGGCGGCGAGCTCTTCTCCGCCACGACGGCCCAGCCAGGTGACCGGCATCCCGCGCAGCTCGCGGGCCACGGCGTCGCGCGACGGCCCGTCTCCGACGATCGCGAGCGAGACGCCGCTGAGGCCGCGGAGCGACCGCAGCCGCTCCACCTGCTTCTCCGGGGCGATCCGGCCGACGTAGCCGATGACCGTCTCGCCGTCCGGCGAGAGCTGCTCCCGCAGGGCGGCCGCGGCGGCCGTCCTGCGTTTGTTGGGGTGGTACCGCTCGAGGTCGACGCCGCGGCCCCAGCGGCCCAGCCGGGACACCCCCGCGGTGCGCAGGTCGTACTCGCTCGCCGCGGACGGCGCCAGCGTGAGGTCGGCTCCCTCGTGCACCCAGCGCACGTACTTCCAGGCGATGGCCGAGGTGACGCCGAGGCCGTTGCGCCGCGCGAAGCCCGCCACATCCGTCTGGTAGATCGCGACGGAGGGGACGCCGAGGCGGTTCGCGGCGGCGATCGCCTGGGCGCCGAGGAAGAAGGGGGAGGCGGCGTGCAGCACGTCCGGCGCGAAGGCGGCCAGGATGCGCTGCACCTGCGGGCTCGGCAGCCCCACCGGGAACTGCCGGTACGCGATCGAGGGCACCTGGTGGATGCGGAACCCGGCGTACTCGGCCGGCGCCCCCGCGTCCGGGCAGATCACGATCGCCTCGTGACCGTGCTCCGCCAGATGGTCGAGCACCCGCAGGACGCTCGTCGTGACCCCGTTCACCGTGGGGAGGAAGCTCTCGCTGACGACCGCGACCCGCATGACCTCACGCTAGGAGCGCCCGGTGTCGGCACCGTGAACGCCGGGTGTCCTGCACCGCTCGGTATCCTTTCGGCATGACTCAGCAGCGCAGGATCAGCACCGGCCGACCGATCGACCGCTTCTACAGCGTCATCCCGGCCGGCGGCATCGGGTCCCGCCTGTGGCCGCTCTCCCGGGCCGACGCGCCGAAGTTCCTGCACGACCTCACCGGGTCGGGCCAGACGCTGCTGCGCGACACCTGGGACCGCCTGGTCCCGCTGTCGGGCGAGCAGCGGATCATGGTGGTGACGGGGCGCGCGCACCGCGCCGCCGTCGAGGCGCAGCTCCCGGCGCTCGCCGACCCGAACGTCGTGCTGGAGTCCGAGCCCCGCGACTCGACCGCCGCGATCGGCCTCGCCGCGGCCATCCTGGAGCGCCGCGAACCCGGCGTCGTCATCGGCTCCTTCGCCGCCGACCACGTCATCCACAACCTCCCCGCCTTCCAGTCGGCGGTGCGCGAGGCCGTCGCCGCGGCGGAGGCCGGCTACATCACCACTGTCGGCATCCGGCCGACCGAGCCGGCGGTCGGCTTCGGGTACATCCACTTCGGCGAGCGGTTGGACGTGCCGGGTGCGCCGAGCGCGCTCGCCGTCGACTCCTTCAAGGAGAAGCCCGACCTGGAGACGGCGGAGCGGTATCTGGCGAGCGGCGACTACCTCTGGAACGCCAGCATGTTCATCACGCGGGCCGACCTGCTGCTGGAGGAGATCGGCCGCAACCGTCCCCGGCTGCTGGAGGGCCTGCTCGAGCTGGCCACGGCGTGGGACGACCCGGCGACGAGAGGGCCGGCGGTGGACCGGATCTGGCCGAAGCTGGAGAAGATCGCCATCGACTACACCGTCGCGGAGCCCGCGGCGGCGGCCGGGCGGCTCGCGGTCATCCCCGGCTACTTCGACTGGGACGACGTCGGCGACTTCGCGTCGCTCGCCAAGCTCAACTCCGGCGGCCGCAAGTCGGATCTGGCCATCCTCGGCGAGAACGCCCGCGTGCTCTCCGACGCGTCCAGCGGCATCGTGGTCAGCCAGAGCAAGCGCGTCATCAGCCTCATCGGCGTCAAGGACATCGTCGTGGTCGACACCCCGGACGCCCTCCTCGTGACCACGAGCGAGAACGCGCAGCGGGTCAAGTCGGTGGTCGACGCGCTGAAGCTGACCGGGTCGACGGACGTTCTGTAACGGGGCAGGCCGGGCCCCGGCTCTCGCCGGGGCCCGAAGGGGGCTAACCGCCTTGGACGATGACCCCGACCCACACGACCGTCGAGTACTCCTCGCAGGTGGCGCTGGAACTCTGGCCCCCAGCACGCTGCGGGCCATAGATCTGCTTGGTCGTCGTTCCCGAGAGGAAGGCGGTCCTCTCGCACTTCACCGCAACCTGGAACAGGTAGGGCGTGCCATTCGCCACGCACGTCGCTGTGCCCGTCCTGCCGCTTGAGCCCGTACTGCACTGGGGGTAGGCCTGCGCCGGGGTGGCACCCACAGCAATGGCTCCCACGGTGACCAATGACGCTACGGAAACGCCGACGAAGGTCTTCTTGAGGTTCTTTCGGAACGGCATCTTTTCCCTTTCGGTATGAAATGTTGACATGGTTCATTGAAGGTATTGCCGACAATGGCACTCGAAAAGAGCGCACATGGCTGAAATCACTTTCATTCAGAGGTGTCACCGGAACCGTGACGCGCCTGCTTCCCTGCTCAAATGAGCGCGTGCCAATCGCGTGAGCGTTTGTAACGCTTGCATGAAGAAGCCGGATTTTCGGACGGAGCCGTTCGTCACATTCGGTAACGTGAACCGCACAAGCCTGCGAGCACCCGCGCAGGCTTACGCATCTTGGAGGAACAACCTTGTCAATCACAGCCCGTAAGGCCGGTCTCCTCGGCCTGGCGGCGGTCGGCGTCATGTCGCTGCTCGCCGCCTGTTCGGCTGCTCCGTCGGACAACTCGTCCGGTGGCGCGGCGAAGAGCGACTTCCTGCCCTGCATGGTCTCCGACTCCGGTGGATTCGACGACCACTCGTTCAACCAGCTCGGCTACGAGGGCCTGCAGCAGGCCGCCAAGTCGCTGAACGTGAAGTACAAGCAGGCGGAGTCGAAGAGCGAGAACGACTTCGCTCCGAACATCCAGCAGATGGTCGACCAGAACTGCAACCTCGTCGTCACGGTGGGCTTCCTTCTCAAGGACGCGACGGAGAAGGCCGCGAAGGCGAACCCCGACGTCGACTTCGCGATCATCGACGACAACGAGATCCAGGCGAAGAACGTCAAGCCGATCATCTTCGACACCGCGCAGGCGGCGTTCCTCGCCGGCTACGCGGCCGCGAGCTACTCGAAGACCGGCATCGTCGGCACCTTCGGCGGCATGCAGATCCCGACGGTCACCATCTTCATGGACGGCTTCGCCGACGGCGTGAAGTACTTCAACGACCAGAAGGGCAAGTCGGTCAAGGTCGTCGGCTGGGACGTCGACAAGCAGAACGGTCTCTTCACCGGTGGCTTCGACGCCAACGAGACCGCGAAGAACACCGCCCAGGGCATCATCGACCAGAACGCCGACGTGATTCTGCCGGTCGGTGGCCCGATCTACCAGTCGGCCGCGCAGGCGATCAAGGATTCCGGCAAGCCGATCGCGATGATCGGCGTGGACGCCGACGTCTACCAGTCGGACCCGAACGTGAAGAGCCTGCTCCTCACCTCGGTCATGAAGGGCATGAAGCCGGCGACCAACGACGTCGTCACGCAGGCCGCGAAGGGCAAGTTCGACAGCACGCCGTACGTCGGCACGCTGAAGAACGACGGCGTGGGCCTCGCTCCGTTCCACGACTTCGAGTCGAAGGTCGACTCGGGTCTGCAGGGCGAGCTCGACAAGATCAAGGCCGGCATCATCGACGGCTCGATCAAGGTCACCTCGCCTTCGTCGCCGAAGCAGTAACGAGCGACGAGAACGCTCGACGGGGAGGTCAGCCGTGGCTGGCCTCCCCGTTGCGTTCCCCCTCACCTCTGCTGCTCATCTGCGCACACACTGACATATGCGCAGCCAGGTAATGTGAACACGCGCGTCGAGGCCACCAGCCGATTCCGCGTGCCCTCTCCTGAAGGAAACCCACCCGAATGAAGCTCGAACTCCGCGGCATCACCAAACGGTTCGGTGCCCTGGTCGCCAACGACCACATCGACCTCACCGTCGAACCCGGCGAGATCCACTGCCTGCTCGGCGAGAACGGTGCAGGCAAGTCCACCCTGATGAACGTGCTCTACGGCTTCTACCAGGCCGACGAGGGCGAGATCCTGCTCGACGACGTCGTCCAGCACTTCTCCGGCCCCGGCGACGCCATGAAGGCCGGCATCGGGATGGTCCACCAGCACTTCATGCTGATCCCCGTCTTCACGGTCGCCGAGAACGTGATGCTCGGCCACGAGCAGACCAAGTTCGGCGGCCGCCTCGACCTCAACGCCGCTCGCGCGAAGGTGCGCGAGATCTCGGCCCGGTTCGGCTTCGACGTCGACCCGGACGCTCTGGTCGAAGACCTGCCCGTCGGCGTCCAGCAGCGCGTCGAGATCATCAAGGCGCTGTCGCAGAACGCGAAGGTTCTCGTCTTCGACGAGCCCACCGCCGTGCTGACCCCGCAGGAGACCGACGAGCTCATGGCCATCATGCGCCAGCTCAAGGAGCAGGGCACGGCGATCATCTTCATCACGCACAAGCTGCGCGAGGTGCGCGAGGTCGCGGACCGCATCACCGTCATCCGCCTCGGCAAGGTGATCGGCGAGGCCGAGCCCACCGCCACCAACGTCGAGCTGGCGTCGATGATGGTCGGCCGCGCGGTCACGCTCGCCGTGGAGAAGGAGCCCGCCACCCCGGGCGAGCCGGCTCTCGTCGTGAAGGACCTCTCGGTGATCGACCCGATCGGCCAGATCGTGGTCAACAACGTGAGCTTCGAGGTCCGCGCCGGAGAGATCCTCGCCATCGCCGGCGTGCAGGGCAACGGCCAGACCGAGCTGACGGAGGCCATCATCGGCCTGCAGCCGCGCGTCCAGGGCGAGATCCTGCTCGACGGCAAGCCGATCCAGGGGCACAGCGTGCGGAAGGTGCTCGACGCCGGCGTCGGCTTCGTGCCGGAGGACCGCAACGAGGACGGGCTGGTCGGCGAGTTCAGCATCCAGGAGAACCTGATGCTCGACCGCTCGACGGGCGACCCGTTCGTCAAGGGCGGCAACATCCAGTTCTCGTACCTGAAGGACTTCGCGGAGGAGAAGGTGCGCGAGTTCGACGTGCGCACACAGTCCATCGACACCAAGGTCGGCCGGCTCTCGGGCGGAAACGCGCAGAAGGTGGTCCTGGCGCGCGAGCTCAGCCGCGACCTGCGGCTGTTCGTGGCGGCGCAGCCGACCCGCGGCCTCGACGTCGGATCGATCGAGTTCGTGCACAAGCGCATCGTGGCGACGCGCGACGCGGGCGTCCCCGTCATCGTCGTCTCGACCGAACTCGACGAGGTCGCCGCCTTGGCCGACCGGATCGCCGTGATGTACCGCGGGGGGATCGTAGGAATCGTGCCGGGTGACACGTCTCGCGACGTGCTCGGCCTCATGATGGCCGGCGAGTCGCCGGAGCAGGCAGGAGCAGCAGCATGACCGGGACCCCCACGTCCGGCCAGCCCGTGGCGCCGGCGCAGCCGGCCGAGCCGGGGAAGCCGGCGCCCTCGTCGGAGCGGGACGACCAGTCCCGCTGGAACCAGGCGGTGCGCGAGATCATGGGCGGCCCCGTCGTCATCTCGATCCTCGCGGTCGTCCTCGCCCTCATCGTCGGCGCCATCCTCATCGCGATCACCGACCCGGAGGTGCAGCGTGCGTCCGGCTACTTCTTCGCCCGGCCCGGCGACACCTTCGCCGCCATCTGGAACTCGGTGTCGAACGCGTACGTCTCGATGTTCCAGGGCGCGATCTACAACTTCCGCCGCCCGTCGTTCGCGGCGGGCATCCGCCCGCTCACCGAGACGCTGACCTTCGCCACCCCGCTGATCGTCAGCGGTCTCGGCGTGGCGCTGGCGTTCCGCGTCGGCCTGTTCAACATCGGTGGCCAGGGACAGCTCCTCATCGCCGCCGCCGCGTCGGCCTGGGTGGGCTTCTCGTTCGACCTTCCCCCGGTGGTGCACCTGGTGCTGGCGGTCGTCGCCGGTGTCGTGGGCGGCGCGATCTGGGCGGGCATCGTCGGCCTGCTCAAGGCGAGGACGGGCGCGCACGAGGTGATCGTGACGATCATGCTCAACTACATCGCCTTCTATCTGATCTCGTACATGCTCCGCACGCAGGGGCTCCTGCAGGCCCCGGGATCGAACAACCCGAAGGCTCCGGCGGTGCACGCCAACGCGGTGTTCCCGCCGCTGTTCGGCGATCAGTACAACCTCACCTGGGCCTTCGTCGTCATCATCGCCGCGACCGTCTTCGTGTGGTGGCTGATCAACCGATCGAGCCTCGGCTTCCGGTTCCGCGCCGTCGGCGAGAACCCCAACGCCGCGCGCGTGGCCGGCATCAACGTCAAGAACGTCTACGTGTACGCCATGCTCATCGCCGGTGGTCTGGTCGGGATCGCCGGCGCCAGCCAGGCGCTCGGCGTCTTCCCGCAGGGCATCAGCTCCGGCGTGGACGCCGGCATCGGCTTCGACGCGATCACGGTCGCGCTGCTCGGGCGCTCGCGGCCGTGGGGCGTGTTCATCGCCGGACTGCTGTTCGGCGCGCTCAAGGCCGGCGGCTACACGATCCAGGCGGCGAACGACATCCCGATCGACATCGTGCTCATCCTGCAGTCGCTGATCGTGCTGTTCGTCGCGGCGCCGCCGCTGGTGCGGGCGATCTTCCGCCTGCCGACGCCGGGCAGCACGCCCCGGAGACCGCGTCCCATCGTCACGAAGGAGGTGGAGGCCAAGTGAGCACCACCGCCCCCGTCGTCCCCGACTCCTCGCCGATCGTCCTCGAGAAGGCCGAGATCCGCTCCTGGAAGGCGCCGATCGCCTTCGGCGTGTTCGTGCTGATCAGCATCATCCTGTTCTTCGGGTTCTCCCGGCACGGGGAGAGCACCTTCCGGCTGTCGGAGAAATCGGACGCGATCGCGCTGCCGACCGTCACGGTCGACAGCTTCCTGGCCACCACGGTGGTCACGATCCTGCTGCTCGTCCTCACCGCGTGGAGCGCGTACCTCTCCTATCGTGCGCGCCGCACACCGCTGTGGATGGTCATCGTCTTCTCGCTGCTGTTCATGTTCGCGTTCCTGGCGTGGGCGGACTCCGGCAGCCCGTATCCGGTCCCGGTCACCGGCCTGCTGCTCGGCACGATCAGCCTTGCCGTTCCCCTGGTCTTCGGCGCCCTGGGCGGCGTCGTGTCGGAGCGCGGCGGCGTGGTCAACGTCGCCATCGAGGGTCAGCTGCTCGCGGGAGCGTTCGTCTCCGCGATGACGGCCTCGCTCACCGGCAGCTGGGTCGTCGGCCTGATCGCGGCCATGGTCGCCGGCGTGCTGGTGTCGTTCCTGCTCGGCGCGTTCGGGATCAAGTACCTGGTCGACCAGGTGATCGTCGGCGTCGTGCTGAACGTGCTCGTCATCGGCCTGACCAGCTTCCTCTACTCGAAGCTGCTCGCCGGCAACCCGCAGCTGCTCAACCACCCGCCCCGACTGCCGAGCTGGCCGATCCCCGTGCTCAGCGACATCCCGATCATCGGCAAGGTGCTCTTCGACCAGTCGATCATCGAGTACCTGATGTACATCGCGGTGTTCCTGGTCTGGTTCGGCCTGTTCAAGACCCGCTGGGGCCTGCGGCTGCGCTCGGTCGGCGAGCACCCGGAGGCGGCGGACACCGTCGGAATCAACGTGAACAGCACGCGGTTCTGGAACGTGGCGCTGGCCGGCGCGATCGCCGGACTCGGCGGCGCGTACTACACGCTCGGCTCCGTCGGCGCGTTCTCCAAGGAGATGACCGCGGGCCAGGGCTTCATCGCCCTCGCGGCGGTGATCTTCGGCCGCTGGGATCCGATCAAGGCGACGCTCGCGGCGCTCCTGTTCGGCTTCGCGACCAACCTGCAGAACGTGCTGAGCACGATCGGCTCCCCGGTGCCGAGCGAGTTCATGCTGATGCTGCCGTACGTCGTGACCATCCTCGCGGTCGCCGGCCTGGTGGGCCTCTCCCGGGCGCCGGCCGCCGACGGAAAGCCGTACATCAAATCATGAGCACCATCGACTGGGAGGCGCTGCGCGCCGCCGCCAACGAGGCGCGGACGCACGCGTACGTGCCCTACTCGAAGTTCCCGGTGGGCGCCGCGGCGCTTGTCGACGACGGCCGGATCGTCAGCGGCTGCAACGTCGAGAACGCCAGTTACGGCGTGACCCTGTGCGCCGAGTGCGGCCTCGTGTCGTCGCTCGCCATGACCGGCGGCGGTCACCTGGTGGCGTTCACCTGCGTGAACGGCGACGGCGATGTGCTCATGCCGTGCGGTCGCTGCCGCCAGCTGCTGTACGAGCACTCGGCCGAGGGGATGCTGCTGGAGACCGTCTCCGGCATCCGCACCATCGACGAGGTGCTGCCCGACGCGTTCGGGCCGCGCCAGCTCGCCGCCTACGCGGCCGAGCACGAGAACGACTGAACAGGAACACATCCGTGACCGACTTTGCAGGAGCGGTCGAGGCGTTCGACGCCGTCGACCTCATCAGGACCAAGCGCGACCGGGGCGAGCTCAGCACCGCCGAGATCCAGTGGCTGGTGGACGCGTACACGCGCGGCTATGTGGCCGACGAGCAGATGTCCGCGATGACGATGGCGATCTTCCTCAACGGGATGACCCGCCGCGAGATCAAGGACCTCACGCTCGCCATGATCGCCTCGGGCGAGCGGATGGACTTCTCGGGGCTCGGAAAGCCGACGGCCGACAAGCACTCCACCGGCGGCGTCGGCGACAAGATCACGCTGCCGCTCATGCCGCTCGTGGCGACGTTCGGCGTGGCGGTCCCGCAGCTCTCCGGGCGCGGGCTGGGCCACACGGGCGGCACGCTCGACAAGCTGGAGAGCATCCCCGGCTGGCGCGCCAACCTCAGCAACGAGGAGATGTTCGCCCAGCTGCGGAACGAGGGCGGCGTCATCTGCGCGGC
Source organism: Leifsonia sp. ku-ls (assembly GCA_003367665.1). Lineage (GTDB taxonomy): Bacteria > Actinomycetota > Actinomycetes > Actinomycetales > Microbacteriaceae > Leifsonia. The sequence continues at coordinate 100,376 of QKXI01000004.1, forward strand.
CGGCTCGGGCCTGGCTCCCGCCGACGGCAAGCTGTACGCGCTGCGCGACATCACCGGGACGGTCGAGGCCATCCCGCTGATCGCGTCCTCGATCATGTCGAAGAAGATCGCGGAGGGCACCGGCGCGCTCGTGCTCGACGTCAAGTTCGGCTCCGGCGCGTTCCTGAAGGACATCGAGCGCTCGCGCGAGCTGGCGCGCACCATGGTGGAGCTCGGCCGCGACGCCGGGGTGGCCACGTCGGCGCTGCTGACGGACATGAACGTGCCGCTCGGCCTCGCCATCGGCAACGCCAACGAGGTGCGCGAGTCCGTCGAGGTGCTCGCCGGCGGCGGACCGGCCGACATCGTCGAGCTGACCGTCGCGCTCGCCCGGGAGATGCTCGCCCTCGCCGGCCGGCCGGACGAGGACGTCGAGGCGGCGCTGAAGGACGGCCGCGCGATGGACAAGTGGCGCGAGGTCATCCGCGCGCAGGGCGGCGACCCGGACGCCGCGCTCCCTGTGGCGAAGGAGACGCACACGGTGGTCGCGGAGGAGGACGGCATCCTGGTCGAGCAGCAGGCGCTGCCTTTCGGGATCGCCGCCTGGCGCCTCGGCGCCGGCCGCGCCCGCAAACAGGACCCGGTGCAGCACGCCGCGGGCATCGACCTGCACGCGAAGCCCGGCGACGAGGTGAAGAAGGGGCAGCCGCTGTTCACGCTCTCCGCCGACGAGCCCGCCCGCTTCGAGCGTGCGCTGGAGGCCCTGGAGGGCGCGTACCGGCTGGCGCCGCTCGGCACCCCGTTCGAGCGCGGCCCGCTGATCGCCGACCGCATCGCCTAGGGTTGAGGCCATGAGCGACGCCTGGAACGAGTACACGCTGGCCGACGGCACGGAGATCCGGCCGCTTCCGAAGGTCTCCCTGCACGACCACCTCGACGGCGGCCTGCGCCCCGCGACGGTGCTCGAGCTGGGCGAGGAGATCGGGCTCGAGCTGCCCGCGCGGGACGCCGGAGAGCTCGGCCGCTGGTTCGCCGAGAAGTCCAACTCGGGCTCGCTGGTCGAGTACCTCAAGACCTTCGACCTGACGACCGCCGTCATGCAGACCCGCGAGGGGCTGCGTCGCGTCGCGCGCGAATTCGTGCAGGACCTAGGCGAGGACGGCGTCGTGTACGGCGAGGTCCGCTGGGCCCCCGAGCAGCACCTCGGCGGCGGGCTGTCGCTCGATGAGACCGTGGACGCCGTGCAGGAGGGCATCGAGGAGGGCGTCGCCGACGTGCGCGCCGCCGGCGGCCGCATCCGCGTGGGCCAGCTGGTGACGGCGATGCGCCACAACGACCGCGGCCTCGAGATCGCGGAGCTGGCGGTGCGCCACCGCGACCGCGGCGTCGTCGGCTTCGACATCGCCGGTCCCGAGGCGGGCTTCCCGGCCTCGAACCACCGTGCCGCGTTCGATTACCTGGCGTCCGAGTTCTTCCCATCGACCGTGCACGCCGGCGAGGCGGACGGCCTGGAGAGCATCCGGAGCGCCCTGCTCGACGGTCGCGCCCTGCGTCTCGGGCACGGCGTGCGACTGGCCGAGGACATCACGATCGAGCGGCAGGACGACGAGAACACGTACGTCACGCTCGGCACGCTCTCGCAGTGGGTGAAGGATCGCGAGATCGCGCTCGAGACGAGCCCGACCTCGAACCTGCAGACCGGAGCGATCGCGGCCTGGGGCGACGACATCCTCGACCACCCGTTCGATCTGCTGTACCAGCTGGGCTTCCGGGTGACCGTGAACACCGACAACCGCCTGATGAGCGGCACCACGCTCACACGCGAGCTGAGCCTCCTCGCGGACGCCTTCGCGTACGACCGCACCGACCTCGAGATCTTCCAGCTGAACGCCGCGGCCGGCGCCTTCCTCCCGCTCGAGGAGCGTGAGGAGTTGGCCGAGATCATCACAGCAGGTTTCGAGGGTTCCTGAGCGGCCGGGCGTTAGTCTGAAGTCATGCCACTGCCACCGCTGCCTGATTCGGCCATCACCGTCGGCGCCCACGCCGCCGACTGGCGCCAGGCGGTGGAACTGGCGGGGGAGGCGCTCGCGCGCTCCGGGGCCACGGAGCAGGGCTACGCCCAGCGGATGATCCAGGTGATCGAGGAGTTCGGCGCCTACATCGTGATCGCCCCCGGCCTGGCGCTCGCGCACGCGCGGCCGGGCCCCGACGTGAACTCCGACGGTCTGTCGGTCGTCACGCTCGACCAGCCGGTCGTGTTCGGCCACCCGCACAACGACCCGGTGTCGGTGGTGATCGGCCTGGCCGTGTCGACGCCGGAGGCGCACGTGACGAGCGTCGCCGAGCTGGCGAACGTGTTCAACGATCCGGAGTCGATCCCGGCTCTCGCGGCCGCGACCGACGTGGCCGACGTGCAGCGCATCCTGACGCTGACCGAGGAGGAGGCGCAGCGGTGAAGATCGTCGCCATCTGCGGCGTCGGCGTCGGCACCTCCGGCATCCTGAAGGTCAACGCCGAGCGCGTGCTCGACCGGCTCGGCATCGACGCCGACGTCACGGCGTCCGACGTCGCGAGCATCGAGCAGGCGGCCGCGAACGCGCAGATCGTCCTCACCTCGCCGGAGCTCGTCGACCGCATCGGCAAGACGAACGCCGACGTGATCGTGGTGAACAACTACTTCGACCTGGAAGAGCTGGAGCAGAAGCTCGACGAGGCGCTGGGGTAGCGGGTCAGCCGCGCACGCGGCGGCCGGCGCGGTCCGCGAAGGCGGTCAGCGCGTCGAGGACACCCGGGGTGCCGTCGACATGCTTTCGCAACCTTTCCTCTTATGAAAGGTTGGCTCCATAACCTTTCATAAGAAAGGGCTCTGTGAAAGCCTCAGCCTTCCAGCAGCGCGTCCACCAGCCCCGGGAAGCGCGCATCCAACTCGTCCCGGCGCAGCTGGATCTCGTGCGTCCGCCCGCTGACGATGGTGCGGGTCACGCCCGCCTCGCGGAGGGTCTTGAAGTGGTGCGCCATGGTCGACTTCTGCACATCGACGCCCCACTCGGTCATCGCCTTGGGGTGCGGCCGGCCGTCGGCGAGGACGCGGACGATCTGTAGCCGGATGGGGTCGGCGACGGCCCGCAGCACGTCGACGAGCTGCACATCGGCCATGTCGGGAGTGGGGTAGTCGGTCATGTCACCAGAATTGTTTGACAAACATCGAACAATCGCCGTACCGTAACGGTATGACGTTCGTCGAACAATCGTACCGCAGAACGCTTCCCGCCCTCCTGGTGCTTGCCCTCTCGCTCTTCGTGGTCGGCACCAACGCCTTCGTCATCGCGGGGCTGCTCCCGCAGGTCGCCGCGGGCCTCGGCGCCACCGCGACCCAGGTCAGCTGGTCGATCACGAGCTACTCGCTCGTGGTCGCGGTCGCGGCGCCCGCCGTCTCCATCCTGCTCCCGCGCGTGCCGCGCGCGACGCTCATGGCCGCGGGACTGGCCGTCTTCGCCCTCGGCACCGCGGCGTCCGCGCTCGCGTCCGACCTCGGCTGGTTCATCGCCGGCCGCACCTTCTCCGGCCTTGGCGGCGCTGCGCTGGTGCCGACCGCGACCGCGGCGGCCGCGTCCCTGGCCCGGCCGGAGAAGCGCGGCCAGGCGCTGGCGATCGTCGGCGCCGGCTTCACGTTCGCGACGGCGGTCGGCTCGCCGCTCGGCACCGCGCTGGGCGGCGTGGCCGGCTGGCGGTTCGCGCTCTGGTGCATCGTCGGCATCGCGGCCGTGCTGGTGGTCGCCATCCCCGTGGCGGTGCGCGGCGTTCCCGTTCCTCCCGCCGTGACCCTCCGACGTCGCCTGGCGCCCCTCGGCGACCTGCGCATCGTCGCGCCGCTCGGCACGACCCTGCTGATGGTGGCCGGGTTCAACATCGTCTACATCTTCTCGGCCGCCGTGACGCACGCCTCCACGGGCGGATCGGGGGCACTGCTCGCCGTGCTGCTTCTCGCGTACGGAGCGGCGGGGGTCGCCGGCAACACGGTGGCCGGCCCGCTGACCGACCGCTTCGGCAGCCGGCCGGTGGCGGTCCTCGCGCTCGCGGGTCAGGCGCTCACGCTGGTCGTGCTCGCGTTCGCGGAGACCTCGTTCGTGGCCTCCCTGGTGGTCTTCGCTCTCTGGGGCGTCGCGGCGTTCGCGATCGCCATCCCGGTGCAGCACCGCCTGGTCCACGTCGAGCCGGAGAGCGCGGCGCTGGCCCTGTCCTGGTACTCGACGGCGATGTACGTCGGCATCGCCATCGCCCCGCCGATCGGAACGCTGGCGCTGACCGCCGGGGGCCCGGTGGCCGTTCCCCTGGCCGGCGCGGTCGTCACGGTGGCGGCGCTCACGGTGTTCCTGGTGGGATACCGGGCGCGAGCGCCGCGTGCCGTGACGGTCTGAGCTACGCCGTCAGCAGCCGCATCGCCTCGGCGAGGGCGGCGACGCGGGCGGTCGCGGTCGCTCGTCGCTCGTCCACGCTGCCCTCGTCGCTGGAGGCGTCGATGTAGATCTTGAGCTTCGGCTCCGTCCCGCTGGGCCGGACCATGACGCGCGAGCCGTCCTCCAGCAGGATGCGCAGCACGTCGCTCGGCGGGAGGCCGCCGAACCCGTCGCGCAGGTCGTCGATCCGGGTCACGCGCACCTCGCCCAGGTGGCTGGGCGGCGTCGCCCGGAGCGCCGCCATGATCTCGCCGATGCGCGAGAGGTCGGTCACCCGGAGCGAGATCTGGTCGCTCGCGAAGAAGCCGAAGCGCTCCGCGAAGCGGTCGAGCTGCTGCGCCACCGTCACGCCGTCCGCCGCGAGGGCGTTGGCGAGGTCGAGGAACGCCACGGCGGCGGAGATGCCGTCCTTGTCGCGGACGGTGTCCGGGTTCACCAGGTAGCCGAGCGCCTCCTCGTAGCCGTAGATCAGGCCGGGAGCGCGGGACACCCACTTGAAGCCGGTCAGGGTGTCGGCGAAGTCGAGCCGGTAGGCCCGGGCCACGGCGGACAGGGCGGGGGAGGACACGATGGAGCACGCCAGCGTCCCGGACGGACCCCGCTCGTCCGCGGCGGCCGACGCCAACTCGGCGGCACGCCAGCCCAGCAGCGCGCCGACCTCGTTGCCCGAGAGGCGTCGGTAGCCGTCGGCCGTCGACGAGTCGGGGATGGCGACGGCCAGCCGGTCCGCATCCGGGTCGTTGGCGATGACCAGGTCGGCTCCCGCGGTCCGTGCGGTCTCGAAGGCCAGGTCCATCGCGCCCGGCTCCTCCGGGTTCGGGAAGGCGACCGTCGGGAACGCCGGGTCCGGCTCGATCTGAGCGGTCACGGGAACCGGCTCGGCGAAACCGGCGCGGGAGAAGACCTCGCGGGCGGTCCGCCAGCCGACGCCGTGCATGGCGGTGTAGGCGAACGACACGGCGTGCCGCGGTGACCCGGTGGACGCGACGGCCACGGTGGCGTCGATGTACGCCTGCTCGACGTCGTCGGAGGCCACCTCGTAGCGGTCGGAACGCGGCAGGTCGGCGACGCTGCCCTGCGCCACCTCCAGGATGTGCGCGGCGATCTCCGTGTCGACCGGCGACACGATCTGCGAGCCGTGGTTCTCGCCGCCCAGGTACACCTTGTAGCCGTTGTCGTTCGGCGGGTTGTGGCTGGCGGTCACCATGACGCCGGCGCTGACGTCCAGGTGCCGGACGGCGAACGCGAGCACCGGGGTCGGGAGCAGGCGCGGGAGGAGGATGGCGCGGACGCCGGCGCCGGCCATGAGCTCCGCCGTGTCGCGGGCGAACACGTCGGAGTTCTTGCGCCCGTCGTAGCCGATCACGACCGACGGCGTGGATCCCTCTGCGTGCTCCAGCAGCCAGCGGGCGAAGCCGGCGGCGGCCTGCGCGACCAGCACCCGGTTCATCCGGTTCGGTCCGGCCGCGATGGCGCCGCGCAGACCGGCGGTGCCGAAGGCGAGGCGCTCGTCGAAGCGCGAGTGCAGGTCGGCGGCCGCCTCTTGCGAGCCGGCCTCGGCCGCGACGATCAGCGTCTCCAGCTCGTCGCGCGTCTCCGGGTCGGGGTCCTGGGCGAGCCAGGCGCGGGCGTCGGCGAGGAGCTGCGGCGTGTCCTTCCCGGTCACAGCGACTCCACGATCTGGGCGAGGAGGGCGCTGATCACCGGCTCGGCAGCACGACCGGCGTCGATGACCTCCTGGTGGCTGAGCGGCGTCTTCTGGATGCCGGCGGCCAGGTTGGTGATGAGCGACATGCCCAGGATCTCCATGCCGGCCTGCCGAGCGGCGATCGCCTCGAGCGCGGTCGACATCCCGACGATGTGGCCGCCGACGGCCTTGGCCATCTGCACCTCGGCCGGGGTCTCGTAGTGCGGGCCGCGGAACTGCGTGTAGACGCCCTCGTCGAGCGACGGGTCGATCGTGCGGGCCAGGTCGCGCAGCCGCTTGGAGTACAGATCGGTGAGGTCGATGAAGGTCGCGCCCTCGAGCGGCGAGTCGGCGGTCAGGTTGATGTGGTCGCTGATCAGGACGGGCGTGCCCGGCTTCCAGTGCTCCTTGATGCCCCCGGCGCCGTTGGTCAGGACCATCGTGGTCGCGCCCGCGGCTGCCGCCGTGCGGACGCTGTGGACGACGCGGCGGACGCCGTGCCCCTCGTAGTAGTGCGTGCGTGCGCCGATGACCAGGGCGCGCTTGCCGTTGGCGAGGCGGATCGAGCGCAGCGTCCCGACGTGGCCCTCCAGGGCCGGCTTGCTGAAGCCGAGGATCTCGGTGGCGGGGACGGTCGCGACGGTCTCTCCGATGAGGTCGGCGGCCTTGCCCCAGCCGCTGCCGAGGGTGAGGGCGATGTCGTGACGCTCGACGCCCGTCTTCTCGGCGAGCTGAGCGGCCGCCTCGCGTGCCACCTCGAACGGGTCGGCGGCGGGGTCGTCGAGCGGGTTGGTGATGGATTCCAGCATGAGCCAACTCTACTGACGGGCCGCTTTCCACAGGGCCGGCGGCCGGGTGCGCATCGGCGCAGCCCATACGGAAGAATGGGGGCATGGCGTATGAATTCGAGCGGAAGCAGCGCATCGCCGTCCTCGGCGGCGGCCCGGGCGGCTACGAGGCGGCCCTGGCGGGCGCCCAGCTCGGAGCGGACGTGACGATCGTCGAGCGCTCCGGTGTCGGTGGCTCGGCCGTCATCACCGACGTCGTTCCGTCCAAGAGCCTCATCGCCACGGCCGAGGCGACCAACGCCCTCGGCGAGGCGGCCGACCTCGGCGTGCAGTTCTTCTCCCGCGGCGAGACGGGCAAGCCGGTCCGACCCGAGATCGCGGTGAACCTCGCCGCCGTGAACAAGCGTCTCGTCGGTCTCGCGCGGCAGCAGTCGGAAGACATGCGGGCCGAGCTGGTGCGCGCCGGCGTCCGCATCGTGACCGGAGAGGGCAGGCTTGACGGGGCGAGCGGGGTCATCGTCTCGACCTCGAAGGGCGACACGGGAACCGACTTCGACCGGGTGGAGGCCGACACCATCGTCGTGGCCGTCGGAGCGAGTCCGCGCATCCTGCCGTCGGCGGTGCCCGACGGGGAGCGCATCCTCACCTGGACGCAGCTCTACGACCTGCAGGCGGTCCCGTCGCACCTCATCGTGGTCGGCTCGGGCGTCACCGGCGCCGAGTTCGCCTCGGCCTACACCGCCCTCGGTTCGAAGGTCACCCTCATCTCCTCGCGCGACCAGGTGCTGCCGGGCGAAGACGCCGACGCGGCCGGCGTCATCGAGAACGTCTTCCGGCGCAACGGCATGCAGGTGCTCTCCAAGTCGCGTGCCGAGTCCGTGGTGCGCACGGAGGAGGGCGTGGTCGCCACCCTCACCGACGGGCGCACGATCGAGGGGTCGCACTGCCTGATGGCGGTCGGCTCCATCCCGAACACGGCCGGGATCGGGCTGGAGGAGGCCGGGGTCCAGCTGACCAAGAGCGGGCACATCCGGGTCAACCGGGTCGCGCGCACGTCCATCCCCAACATCTACGCCGCCGGCGACTGCTCCGACTCCCTGCCGCTGGCCTCGGTCGCCTCGATGCAGGGCCGCACGGCGGTGTTCCACGCGATGGGCGACGCGGTCAACCCGATCGAGCTGCGCAACGTCAGCTCCAACATCTTCACCCAGCCCGAGATCGCGACCGTCGGCTGGAGCCAGAAGCAGATCGAGGAGGGCATCGCCCAGGGCGACATCTACAAGCTGCCGCTCAAGTCCAACCCGCGCGCCAAGATGCTCGGCATCCGCGACGGCTTCGTGAAGCTGTTCGCGCGCACCGGGTCGGGCACGGTGATCGGCGGTGTCATCGTCGCGCCGCGTGCCTCCGAGCTCATCTTCCCGCTGGCGCTCGCCGTCGAGCAGCGGCTCACGGTCGACCAGGTCGCCCGGGCGTTCACGGTCTACCCCTCGCTCTCCGGCTCGATCACCGACGCCGCCCGCGCCATGCACATCGTGCTCTGACGGGAGGAGCCGGGGGATGGAGGTCGCACTCGTCATCGGAGTGCTCGCGGTGCTCACGATCGCCGCGGCGACCACGATCGGGCCGAAGTTCGGGGTCGCGTCTCCGCTGATCCTCGTGGTGGTCGGCATTCTGGTCAGTCTGCTGCCGTTCGTCCCCGCGGTCACGATCGAGCCGGAGTGGATCATCGCCGGCGTGCTGCCGCCGCTGCTCTACTCGGCGTCGGTGTCGATGCCTGCGATGAACTTCCGGCGCGAGTTCGGCGCCATCGGCGGCCTCTCGGTGCTGCTGGTCATCGTCAGCTCGGTTCTGCTCGGCCTGTTCTTCGCCTGGCTCATCCCCGGCCTCGGGCTCGGCTGGGGCATCGCGCTCGGCGCCATCGTCAGCCCGACGGACGCGGTGGCGACGGGCATCGTCAAGCGTGCGGGCATCTCGCCGCGGGTCGTCGCGATCCTCGAGGGCGAGAGCCTCCTCAACGACGCGACGGCGCTCGTGCTGCTGCGGGCCGCGATCGCCGCGGCCGCCGTCGCCACGTTCACCGTCGGCGAGGTCACGCTGTCGTTCGTGTACTCGGTGCTGGTCGCCGTGGTCTTCGGCGGCGTCGTCGGCTGGCTCAATCTCCGCGTCCGGTCGCGCGTGAAGGACGCGACGGTCAACACGGTGATCTCGTTCACGGTGCCGTTCCTGGCGTCCATCCCGGCGGAGGCGCTCGGCGCCTCGGGTCTGGTCGCCGCGGTCGTCGCGGGGCTCGTGACCGGCAGCCGCGCGCCGCGGATGCTGTCGCCCGAGCACCGGCTCTCCGATGCGCAGAACTGGCGCACGGTCGAGCTCATCCTCGAGGGCCTCATCTTCCTCACCATGGGCCTCGAGCTGTTCGGCATCCTGCAGAACGTGCAGCAGGACCACTCCGGCGTCCTCCCGGCCGTCGGCATCGCGGCGGGCGCCCTCCTGCTGACCATCCTTGTGCGTGCCGCGTTCGTGGCGCCGCTGCTCGCGCTGCTCGCCCGGCGGCACCGACGGGGCGAGCGGATGCGACCGCGCCTGCAGCAGCTGCAGGAGCACCTCTCCGACCCCGAGTCGCTCCAGCGCGGGATCGCGCAGCGGATCGCACCGCCGGAGGGGCGGGCCCTGACGGCCGGCGCAGACGCGGGCGCCGCGGCGGCCACGCCCGCGGCGGGCGTGGAGGACCCGCACGGTGTGGCCGACGGTGTCGTCAGCGGCATCTTCCCCGACCCACGCTCCGACCGTCCCCGACCGATCTCGCCCAAGCAGGCCGAGCGCCGCCGCCGCAGGCTGGCGCGGCGCGGCGTGCCGACGGCGGAGAGCCTCTCCCGCTTCGGCACGCGCCTTCGCCGGGTCCTGGCCGACATCGACTACTTCACGGACGCGCCGCTCGGCTGGCGGGAGGGCACGATCGTGGTCTGGGCCGGGATGCGCGGCGCGGTCACCGTCGCCGCGGCGCAGTCCCTGCCGCAGGAGGAGACGCCCGGCCGTTCTGTGCTGGTCCTGATCGCGTTCCTGGTCGCCGCCGGCTCGCTGCTGCTGCAGGGCGGAACGCTCGGCCTCGTGCTGCGGCTGGTCAAGCCGGCCGCGGCCGACCCGCAGGCCGAACGCGACGAACGCCACCGGCTCATGGAGCTGCTCTACGAGGCGGGCAAGACCGTCCCGCTGCCGGCGACGACCGAACGGACGCCCGAGGCGTTCGCCGCGCACAAGGCCGCCCGCCTGGCCCGGATCCGGGCCCAGCGCGAAGCCCTGCTCGATGCGCGCGACGACGGCACGTTCAGCGCCGACGTGCTCGCCGGCGCCCTGAGCAACCTCGACGCCGACGAGATCAGCATCGACCTCAAGGGTGACCCGTCCGAGGCGACCGGCTGACCGCCGGTCGTCCGTCAGACGATGTTGAGCAGCAGGTGGCCCGACGAGACCGTCTCGCCGACCGAGGCGTTGATGCCGGACACCGTGCCGTCCTTGTGGGCGGTGAGGGGCTGCTCCATCTTCATCGCCTCGAGCACGAGCACGAGGTCGCCCTTGACGACCGGGTCGCCGTCGGAGACCGCGACCTTGACGACGGTCGCCTGCATCGGCGCGGTCACCGAGTCGCCGGTGGCCGTGTCGACCGAACTGGAGCCGCCACGACGGCGCGGGGCCGGAGCGGCCGCGGGCTCGCCGGCGCCGCCACCGCTGAGCAGCTTGGCGGGAAGCGAGACCTCGATCCGCTTGCCCTCGACCTCGACGACGACGTTGCTGCGGCGCTCGGCGGCGGGCTGGTCGCCCAGCTCTCCCGACCACGGCTCGATGTCGTTGACCCACTCGGTCTCGATCCAGCGGGTGTAGACGGAGAACGGCTCGCCGTCCTGCGGCGCGAACGCCGGGTCGCGCACGATCGCGCGGTGGAACGGGATCACCGTCGGCAGACCGGCGACCTCGAACTCGTCGAGGGCGCGGCGGGAGCGCTCGAGCGCCTCCTCGCGGCTGCTGCCGGTCACAATCAGCTTGGCGAGCATGGAGTCGAAGGAGCCGCTGATGACGTCGCCCGCCTGGATGCCGCTGTCGACGCGCACGCCGGGGCCGCCCGGAGCCTTGAACACGTGCACCGGACCGGGCGAGGGGATGAAGTTGCGGCCGGCGTCCTCGCCGTTGATGCGGAACTCGAAGGAGTGACCGCGCGGGGCGGGGTCGTCGTAGTCGAGCTCGCCGCCCTCGGCGAGCCGGAACTGCTCGCGCACCAGGTCGATCCCGGTGACCTCCTCCGAGACGCAGTGCTCGACCTGGAGTCGCGTGTTGACCTCGAGGAACGAGACGGTGCCGTCCTTGCCGATGAGGAACTCGCAGGTGCCGGCGCCCTGGTAGCCGACCTCCTTGAGGATGGCCTTCGACGACGTGTACAGCTTCTCGGTCTGCTCCGGAGTGAGGAACGGCGCGGGCGCCTCCTCGACCAGCTTCTGGTGGCGGCGCTGCAGCGAGCAGTCGCGGGTCGACACGACCACGACGTTGCCGTACGCGTCGGCGAGGCACTGGGTCTCCACGTGGCGCGGCTGGTCGAGGTACTTCTCGACGAAGCACTCGCCACGGCCGAACGCCGCGATCGCCTCGCGGGTGGCCGAGTCGAACAGCTCCGCGACCTCCTCGCGGGTGCGGGCGACCTTGAGGCCGCGGCCGCCGCCGCCGAACGCCGCCTTGATCGCGACCGGGAGGCCGTAGACGTCGACGAAGTCGAGCACCTCGGCCGCGTCGGCCACCGGGTTGAGTGTTCCCGGCGCGAGCGGTGCGCCGACCTTCTCGGCGACGTGCCGCGCCGAGACCTTGTCGCCCAGGCGCTCGATGGCCTCCGGCGACGGGCCGATCCAGGTCAGTCCCGCGCCGATGACCGCACGCGCGAAGTCGGCGTTCTCGGCCAGGAAGCCGTAGCCGGGATGCACGGCGTCCGCTCCGGACCGGCGGGCCACCGAGAGCAGCTTGTCGATGACGAGGTACGTCTCGGCGCTCGTCGTCCCGTCCAGCGCGTAGGCCTCGTCGGCGAGCCGGACGTGGAGGGCGTCGCGATCCTGGTCGGCGTAGACGGCGACGGACGCGATCCCGCTGTCCTTGGCCGCACGGATGACACGGACGGCGATCTCGCCGCGGTTGGCGATCAAAACCTTGGTGATACGTGGCACAGTTCCCTAGCCTATTGCTCGATATCAGAGGGGATTTGGGCGAACCCGACAAAAATCGGTCACCCGAAGCTCATGCAGCCTACAACGCGCCGCGATCGCGCGTCGGCTCAGCGGTCACGATTCCAGAGCGAGGTCCACTCGACCCCGAGCTCCCGCACCAGCTCGCGCAGCGTCGAGAGCGACAGTCCGACCACCGTGCTCGGGTCGCCCTCCACCGCCGTGATGAAGGGGCCGCCGAGGCTGTCGATGGTGAACGCGCCGGCCACCTCCAGCGGCTCCCCGCTCGCGACGTAGGCGTCGACCTCGGCATCCGTCACGTCGGCGAAGGTCACGGAGGCCGTGGCGGTGCGGCCCGCGGCGGCGTTCTCGCGGCCGTCCCTGTGGTCGATCAGCCAGTGGCCGGAGTGCAGCACGCCGGTGCGTCCGCGCTGCTGCCGCCAGCGCTCCCGGGCCACCTCGGGCAGGTGCGGCTTGCCGTGGATGGCCCCGTCGATCGCGAACGCCGAGTCGCCGCCGAGGATGAGGCCGTCGATGGGCTCGCCGTCGAGGGTGCCGCGCACGGCCTCCGCCTTGAGCCTGGCGAGCAGCTGCACCATCGCGCTCGCGTCGAGCGGCCCGTGCTCGGCCTCCGCCGCCGCGACCGCGGCCGGCTCGTCGACGTGCGACGGCACGACGATCGGCTCGATGCCCGCAGCACGCAGCAGGGCGAGGCGGGCAGGGGAGGTGGAGGCGAGGTAGAGGCGCATGGTCACCTGTGGGATGCTCGAAGGATGCCCCAGAAGGACGAGGTCGAGCTCGACATTACCAACGTCGCCCACGGCGGCGTGTTCGTCGCCCGCCACGAGGGCCGCGTCGTCTTCGTGCCCGACACGATGCCGGGGGAGCGGGTGCGCGCCCGCATCGCGGACACCAGCCACGACCGCTTCTGGCGCGGCGAGGTGGTGGAGGTCGTCGAGCCGTCATCCGAACGGCAGCCGCACGTCTGGTCCGCGGCCTCGATCGAGCGTGCGCCCGGCGAGCGGGCCGGCGGCGCCGAGTTCGGTCACATCCGCCTGGAGCACCAGCGCGAGCTCAAGCGCCGGGTGATCGAGGACGCCCTGCAGCGCACCGCGAAGCTCCCCGCCGAGGCGATCGCGGCGGCGGGCGTCGACGGCGGCCGCGTGGAGGTCGAGCCGGTCGAGGGCGAGACGCCGGACGGCACAGGATGGCGCACCCGCGTCCGCCTGCAGGTCGGCGCCGACGGCCGGATCGGCCCGTTCGCGCCGCGCTCGCACACCGTCATCCCGGTCGAGGACCTGCCCCTCGCGACCCCGCTGGTGCAGGAGGCCACGCCGTTCGGCCGGCGCTTCCCCGGGGCGGAGTCGGTGGATGTGGTGGCCACCGGGCTCGGCTCCTCGCACGTGCTCGTGAACGACCCTCCCGTCCGCTCCGGCCGGCGCACCGTGCGCCCGCGCCGCACGCCCGTTCCCATCCGCGAGCGCGTCGGCGACCGCGAGTTCCGCCTCGACGCGCGCGGCTTCTGGCAGGTGCACCGCGGTGCGGCGCAGACCTTGACCTCCGCTGTCGCGTCCGCCGTCGACGAGGCGCTGTTCGACCCGCGCGCCGCCAACCTCGACCTGTACGGCGGCGTCGGGCTGCTCGCGGCGGCGCTCGGCGACCGTTTCGGCTCCACGCTGCGCATCACCTCCGTCGAGAGCAGCGAGGTCGCCACCGACGACGCCGCGGAGAACCTGGCCGACTGGGTGGGCGCCGGCGCGATCACAGACCGGGTGGAGCGTTTCGTCGCCCGGCTCGCGGCGGACGCCTCCGCCACCGAGCGCGCCCGCCTGCGCGCCGCGACCGTCGTCCTCGACCCGCCGCGCTCCGGCGCCGGCCGCGAGGTCGTCGACGCGATCGCGTCCTTGGACCCGGCGCAGGTCGTCTACGTCGCCTGCGACCCCGTCGCCCTCGCCCGCGACCTGGCGTTCTTCTCGGGCCACGGCTACGCCCTGCGCGGGATGCGCGCCTTCGACCTGTTCCCCAACACGCACCACGTCGAGGCGGTCGCCACGCTGACGCGCTGAGCGGTCCGCACGGCGCGGTGCGTTCACCCCCTACGATGGTCACCATGGTGCGGGTGGCAATCGTCGACGATCACGAGTCGGTGCGCCTGGGGCTGAAAGCGGCCTGTCAGGACGCGGGGTACGAGGTGGTCGTCACCGCGCCCACCGTCGACGACTTCGTCGCCCAGCTGGGCTCACAGGAGTGCGACGTGGTCGTGCTCGACCTGTCGCTCGGCGACGGCTCGAAGGTGACCGACAATGTCAAGCGCGCGCAGGCCACGGGCGCGGCGGTGCTGGTGCACAGCATCGCCGACCGGGTCGCCAGCGTCCGTGAGGCGCTCGCCGCGGGCGCGGCCGGCGTCATCCCGAAGTCGTCGCCCACCACCACCGTGATCAGTGCCATCGCGACCGTGGCGCGGGGCGACGTGCTCAACAACCTGGAGTGGGCGACCGCGATCGACGCCGACAGCGACTTCGCCAAGGCGCAGCTCGGCCGGCGCGAGCGCGACGTGCTCCACCTCTACGCGTCCGGGCTCCCGTTGAAGGCCGTCGCCGCGCAGCTGGGCATCGCGAACTCGACCGCGCGCGAATACCTCGACCGCATCCGCGTCAAGTACGTGGAGGTGGGCCGGCCCGCCCCGACCAAGGTGGACCTCCTCCGGCGGGCGGTGGAGGACGGCATCCTCCCCGGGCTCGATCCCGAGACGGGCAATGAGCGTCCCTAGCGGGGCGCGCCCGGGCGTTCCGCCGGAGGCGGCGAAGCCCCGCAACCCCCTCAGCCGGGCGCGGATCGAGCGCATCGCCGATCGCACCGTCTCGGCCTTCGGCCTCGTCTTCGGCCTGCAGACCCTCCCGACGGCGCTCGGGCAGCTGAACGACCTGCGCGAGCCGTGGGGTCTGGTGTGGCTGGGGGCCGTGTTCGGCGGCCTCGCCCTGACCGTCGTGCTCGCGATCGTGCAGCGCGGGGTGAAGCTCGCCATGGGCATCCTCGCCGTGGTCTACCTGGCGGCGATCGTGACCTGGCCGCTCATGGTCGCCCATCCGAGCGCCTTCGACTCCGACAAACCGTGGGTGTGGTTCCTCTGCTCGGTGTTCACGGCCTTCGCCGCGGTCGCCTACCCGCTCTGGCTGGCCATCGCCTACACCTTCGTCGCCCCGATCGCCTACGGCATCGTGCGTGCGCTTCCCGCGGGCGGGGGAGTGGGCTTCGAGCTGGCGGCGCTCGACACCATCTACGCCATCATCCTGGGCGGGGTCATCCTGGCGATCATCGCGATGATGCGGCAGGCGTCCAGTGCGGTCGACACGGCGCAGAGCCAGGCGCTCGCGCGCTACGCGACCGCGGTCCGGCAGCACGCCACCGAGGTCGAGCGCGTGCAGGTCGACGCCATCGTGCACGACAGCGTGCTGACGACGCTGCTCTCGGCCGCCTCCGCGCGCACGCCGGAGCAGAA
The DNA here is from genome assembly GCA_003367665.1 of Leifsonia sp. ku-ls. GTDB lineage: Bacteria > Actinomycetota > Actinomycetes > Actinomycetales > Microbacteriaceae > Leifsonia. The sequence goes on from QKXI01000004.1 coordinate 115,981, forward strand.
GGAGCTGGCCGCGGCCATGGCCGCCGATGCGATCGGCCACCTGCACGCGGCCGAGGCGGCACCCCCGGAGGACCAGACCCTCGTCGGCCTCGACACCCTCTCGGACCGGCTCGTCACGGCGGCGAACGCGTTCTCCTCGCCGTTCGAGGTGGAGGTGCGCGACACCGAGGTGCACACCCTCCCGGTCAACGTCGCGGACGCGATCTACTCCGCGGCCGTTCAGGCGATGGTGAACAGCATCCAGCACGCGGGTGGGCCCGACACCGCCCGGCGTGTCTCGATCCGGGGCGGCGGCCCGGCGGCGACCGTGGAGGTCGTGGTGCGGGACGACGGCCGCGGCTTCAGCGAGGCGGACGTCCCGGCGGAGCGGCTCGGGCTGCGGATCAGCATCCGCGACCGCATCGCCAAGGTCGGCGGGAGCGCCGATATCGGCTCCGCGCCCGGCGAAGGGACGACCGTGACCATTCTGTGGCCGGCCGCGGCGCACCCGGCGGCGGGGGTGGCGGCGCTACACGAACCGGTCCCGCCCGCACGGCAGGAGGTCGCGGAGTGATCACGCTCAACCGCGTCCTCTTCCTGAGCCTCGGAGCGCTGTTCTCGGCGTATCACCTGTTCCTCGGCCTGTCGTCGCTGTCGACGCCCCGGTCGCCGGGCCCGGCGGTCGTCGCGATGGTGCTGTACTCCATCGCCACCATCCTCAGTCTGTGGCCGACGAGCCCGACGAAGATGCCGCTGTGGCTGGCGGCGTTCGATCTGGCCGTGTGCGTCGTCATCCCGATCCTGGTCACCAGCCAGCTCGACCCGGCAAGGGACAACGGCTACGCCACCTGGTATGTCGCGGCCGTCGGCACGCTGATGACGATCTGCGCCGTCCGCCGGCAGCAGTTGGTCGCCTGGGTCGGCGTGGGCTTCCTCGCCGTCCAGACGGTGGTCTGGGCGGGCCTCGGCGCGCTCGCCGGGCTCGGGGTGATCGGCTCCGTGGTGTGGGTCGGGGTCGCCGTCGTGATCTCCGGCTCCCTGGCGAAGGCCGGGCGGGACGCGCTGCAGTTCGCTCGTGCCGAGCGCGAGGCGACCGAGTGGCAGGCGGCGCAGGAGGCGCACGTCATGGAGCGGCAGCTGCGGCTGCGGCAGACGTACCGGGTGGCGGCGCCGATGCTCGCGGAGATCGTCCGCCGGGGCGGCGACCTGACGGAGGCCGAGCGGCGTGAGTGCCGCTACCTGGAGGGCGCGATCCGCGACGAGATCCGCGGCAGGAGGCTGCTCAACGACGACGTGCGCCGCGAGGTGATGGACGCGCGCCGGCGCGGGGTCGTGGTGAGCCTGCTCGACGAGGGCGGCATCGACGACCTGGACCAGCGTGGTCTCGAGACCGTGCTCCGCCGCCTGGCCGAGGCCATCCGCGGCACGACGACGGACAAGCTGATCGTCCGCACCGTCCCGCGCTCATCGAAGACGGCCGTCACGGTCGTCGGCCTGCGCATGTCGGACGACGGCGCCGCGAACGCCCTCGGGGCGGACTCGGAGGACGACGAGGTCGACCTCTGGCTGGAGATCCCGCGTCCCGTCTCCTGACCCATCGCGCGCCGACCGGCGCGAACGATGCCCTTGACGAGGAGAAAGGGGCCGACACCCGAATTGTCGGCCCCTTTTCAAACCCCGAGTCAGGGCGACAACCCGAATATCGCCCTGACTCGCCCCCAAAGCACTCGCCCGCTTACCCTAGTCGGCGAGTGATTGGCGGTGTGACTCACGAGGAGAGACACCTAGCAATAACAATATTGACGGCACTCCCAGCAATTACATAGTCGTCATTTTGGAGGACAGCGGGGGACATCTCACGACCCCCGTTTGAGGTGCATCCCGAATTTTCCGCGTGTCCCGCACGCGGGGGACACGGCGATCGGGGTACATCGGGCCGGTTTCGGGCTCAGGCCGAGAAGCCGCGCCACGCGCCGGGACCCGGCCGCAGCTCCGAGCGCAGGGCGCGCTGGCTCCGTGCCCAGGCGTCGGGTCCGCGCTCGGCCTGGGCCTCCTTCGCTGCGGCCGCCTGCTCCGCGGCGGCGGCGGCGAGTACGGCGGTGACGGCGGCCACCTCCTCCGGCGTCACGCCGCGCGTGACGAACCGCAGCTGCGACGGGTCGAGAGCGCCCGCGGCGCCCCCGCCCGAGGCCTCGTGCGCGCTCACAGCGGGATGTTCCCGTGCTTCTTCGGCGGAAGGGTCGCGCGCTTCGTGCGCAGCGCCCGCAGCGCCTTGATCACGGAGACGCGCGTCGCGGCCGGCTCGATCACGCCGTCCAGCTCGCCGCGCTCCGCCGCGAGGAACGGGCTCGCCACGTTGTACGTGTACTCGTTCGCCAGCTTCGTGCGGACGGCCGCGACGTCCTCGCCGGCCTCCTCCGCGCGCTTGATCTCGCCGCGGTACAGGATGTTGACGGCGCCCTGACCGCCCATGACGGCGATCTCCGCGGTCGGCCAGGCGAGGTTGATGTCGGCGCCCAGCTGCTTCGAGCCCATGACGATGTACGCGCCGCCGTACGCCTTGCGCGTGATGATCGTGACCAGCGGGACGGTCGCCTCCGCGTACGCGTACAGCAGCTTCGCGCCGCGGCGGATGACGCCGGTCCACTCCTGGTCGGTGCCGGGCAGGTAGCCGGGCACGTCCACCAGGGTGAGGATCGGGATGCTGAACGCGTCGCAGAAGCGGACGAAGCGCGAGGCCTTCTCGCCGGCGTCGATGTTGAGGGTTCCGGCCATGGAGCTGGGCTGGTTCGCCACGATGCCGACCGAGCGGCCCTCGACGCGCGCGAAGCCGATGACGATGTTCGGCGCGAACAGCGGCTGGATCTCCAGGAACTCGCCGTCGTCGACGATGCCCTCGATGATCGTCTTCACGTCGTAGGGCTGGTTCGGCGAGTCGGGGATCACCGTGTTGAGGCGACGGTCGGCATCCGTGATCTCGAGCTCCGGCTCCGCTTGGAACGTCGGCAGCTCGGCCAGGTTGTTCTGCGGCAGGTAGCTGAGCAGCGTGCGCGCGTAGTCGAGCGCGTCCTCCTCGTCGCTGGCGAGGTAGTGCGAGACACCGGACACCTTGTTGTGGGTGAGCGCGCCGCCGAGCTCCTCGAAGCCGACGTCCTCTCCCGTCACCGTCTTGATGACGTCGGGGCCGGTCACGAACATGTGGCTCGACTTGTCGACCATGATCACGAAGTCGGTGAGCGCGGGGGAGTACACCGCGCCGCCGGCCGCCGGGCCCATGACGATGGAGATCTGCGGAATGACGCCGGAGGCCGCCGTGTTGCGGCGGAAGATCTCGCCGTACTTGCCGAGCGCGACGACGCCCTCCTGGATGCGCGCGCCGCCGGAGTCGAGGATGCCGATCATCGGCACGCCGGTCTTGAGCGCATGGTCCATGACCTTGATGATCTTCTCGCCGGCGACCTCGCCGAGCGAGCCGCCGAAGATGGTGAAGTCCTGGCTGAACACCGCGACGTTGCGGCCGTGGATGGTGCCGACGCCCGTGACGACGGCGTCGCCGTACGGCCGCTTCGCCTCCATGCCGAAGGCGTGCGTGCGGTGGCGCACGAACTCGTCGAACTCGACGAAGGAGCCCTGGTCGAGGAGGAGGTCGATGCGCTCCCGAGCGGTCAGCTTGCCCTTGGCGTGCTGCTTCTCGATGGCCGCCTGTCCGCTCGCGGTCACGGCCTCGTGGAACCGGTCCTTCAGGTCGGCGAGCTTGCCGGCGGTGGTGGTCAGGTCGGGGAGCTGTTCGGTCTGACGTGGTTCGGTGTCGGTCACGCCGTTCACTCTACCGGCCAGTCGAATGGGCATGCCTTTGAGGAATTCCTACAAATCCACGTTGCTGCACTGGCGGAGTGGCCCAGTGCGGGAGACTGGGCGTGTGGAGTTCCGACGCAGCCGTGCCATCGTCCCCGTGCTCGAGGTCCTGCCAGAGGCGGGCTCGACCAACGACGTCCTGAGCGCCCGCGCGGGCGACCTGCCCGACCTCGCCGTGCTGGTCACCGACAACCAGACCGGGGGGCGCGGCCGGCTCGGCAGGGAGTGGGTGACGCCGCCGGGCACCGCTCTCGCGATCTCGGTGCTGCTCAAGCCGGTGGGGCTCCCTGCGGCCTCCTTCGGCTGGTTCCCGCTGCTGGCGGGCCTCGCGATGAGCCGTGCCCTCGGGCCGCTCGTGCCCGGCGGGGTGCAGGTCAAGTGGCCCAATGACGTCCTGATCGAGGGGGACAAGGTGTGCGGCATCCTCGCCGAGCTGCTCCCGGGGATGTCGGGCCTGGTGATCGGCGCCGGCGTGAACCTCTCCCAGACGCGCGAGCAGCTCCCGACGACCACCTCGACCTCGCTCGCGATCGCGGGCGCGCAGGACGTGGACGCCGACGCCGTGCTCTCGGCCTACCTCATCCAGCTGTCGACGCTGTACCGCGACTTCCTGTCGGCCGGCGGCGACCCCGTCCGCAGCGCGCTGCGCGACGAGGTGGTGGAGGCCTGCCACACCGTTGGCCGGTCGGTGCGCGTCCAGCTGCCGTCGGGCGACGACCTGCTCGGCACTGCGGTCGGCATCGACGAGGACGGCCGGCTGATCGTGGAGTCGGATGCGGGCCGCACCGCGGTCGCAGCCGGCGACGTGACCCACCTGCGGTATTAATTGAGCATGACCAGCAGCATGGACGGGACCGCAGCGCAGCCCGCCCAGCCGCCGGAGCGCGTGATCGCCCGGCTGCGCTCGAACGCCCGCCGGCTGTTCTGGCCGAGCCTGGCGCTCATCGCCGCCGCCGGCGCCGTCGGCTACTTCGTGGGCCAGGTGCACGAAGTGTGGCAGATCGTGCTGCTGTGGTCGGCGGCGGCCGCGGTGGTGCTGCTGCTGTTCCTGCTCCCGCTGGCCGCGTGGCTGAGCCGCCGGTACACGATCACCACGCGCCGGCTGATCATCCGCCACGGCTTCTTCGTGCGGGTGCGGCAGGAGCTGCTGCACAGCCGCGGCTACGACGTGCGCGTCCGCCGCACCTGGCTGCAGAGCGCGTTCCGCTCCGGCGACGTGCTGATCAACTCCGGTCTCGAGCACCCGGTGGTGCTCAAGGACGTGCCGAAGGCGGATCAGGTTCAGCGCGCGCTGAGCGAGCTGATGGACCACTCGCAGACCGTCGTGGCGGTGAGGCGCCAGCAGTCGGAGTCAGTCACCGACGAGACGACCGTCTGGGGCGCCCGCTAGCGTCGATCCGGTGATGACGGGCACCTCGCCGCGGGTCGTCCGCTCCGCGGTGGTCGTGCGGCCCGGTCGCTCGAGCCGGTGGGGCGAGAACACCCACCAGCGGTACAGCGCGAACCGCAGGAGCATCCCGATGGCGAGACCCACGATGTTGGCGGAGATGTTGTCGGCGACGGGGTTCTGCATCCCGAGCAGGTAGTGCGACACCCAGACGCAGAGCAGGGGGATGCCCGTTCCGGTCGCGAGGCTCACGACGAAGAACTCCACGCCCTCCCGGGCGGCGTTGTTCTGGCGCTGGCCAGAGAACGCCCAGTACCGGTTGCCGATCCAGTTGGTGAGGATGGCGATGACCGTCGCGATGATGGTCGAGTAGATGGTCGCGTGCGGCACGCCCCGCAGGACGACGAGCAGCATCAGGTTGAAGACGAGGAGGTTGACCACGAAGCCGACCGCTCCGACCGCCCCGAACTTGATCAGCTGGGGGAGGAGCCGCGCCTTGCGCGCCGGTGTTCGTGTCTCTATCGTCATGCCCCCGCCAGAAGATACGGAAAGATGGTCAATGCGTTCGTCACAGTACGCGGACCAGGTTTCGCGTTCCTGTGAATCACCCCCGGCCAGCATGAAAAGTATCAGAGGAGCGAGTGGCCCATGGCTAGTCACAACGTCGGAGTGATCGGTGGAGGCCAGCTGGCCAGGATGATGATCCCCCCGGCGATCGAGCTGGGCGTCGACATCCACGTGCTGGAGGAGGCGGAGGGGATGAGCGCCGACATCGCCGCCACCGGTGTCGGCGACTACCGCGACCTGGACACCGTGCTGGCCTTCGCGGAGACCGTCGACGTGATCACCTTCGACCACGAGCACGTGCCGCAGGCGATCCTGCGCGAGCTGGTGTCGCGCGGCATCCCCGTGCACCCGGGGCCGGACGCGCTGCTCTACGCGCAGGACAAGCTGCAGATGCGCGCCAAGCTGACCGAGCTCGGCCTGCCGGTGCCGGACTGGGCGGCGGTGGAGTCCGCGGAGGAGCTGGGTGCGTTCCTCGCCGACCACGGCGGCCGCGCGGTGGTGAAGACCGCGCGGGGCGGATACGACGGCAAGGGCGTGCGTGTGGTGTCGGACGCGAGTGGCGCGGACGACTGGTTCCTGGCGCTCGCCGAGGACGGCCGAGGCGGCGCGCTCCTGGTGGAGGAGCTGGTGCCGTTCCGCCGGGAGCTGGCGCAGCTCGTCGCCCGCCGCCCCTCAGGGGAGATCGCCGCATGGCCGGTGGTGGAGACCGTGCAGCGCGACGGCGTCTGCGCCGAGGTGCTCGCGCCGGCCCCGGGCGCGGCGGGACGCGTGGCCGAGGCTGCCGCGGACATCGCCCACCGCATCGCGGAGGGACTGGGCGTGACGGGCGTGCTCGCGGTCGAGCTGTTCGAGACCACCGACGGGCGTGTGCTCGTCAACGAGCTGGCCATGCGCCCCCACAACAGCGGCCACTGGTCGATCGAGGGTGCGGTGACCAGCCAGTTCGAGCAGCACCTGCGCGCCGTGCTCGACCTGCCGCTGGGCTCGACGCAGCCGCGCGCGGACTGGTCGGTGATGGTGAACATCCTGGGCGGCCCGAGCGAGGGCACCCTGCAGGACCGCTACCCGGCCGCGCTTGCCGCGCATCCCGAGGCGAAGTTCCACGGCTACGGAAAGGCGCCGCGGCCGGGTCGCAAGGTCGGTCACGTGACGGTGGTCGGCGGCGAGGACCTGGACGACGTGGTGTACCGGGCGCGCGCGGCGGCGGCGTTCTTCGAGGGCTGAGCCGCTAGCTCCGTGCCGGCAGCCAGCCGGCGGCTGCGAGCAGCTCGGTCGCGATGTCCGTGACGGACCGGCCGTCGGTGGCGATCCGGAGCGCGCCCGCCCTCTCGTCCAAGCGGGCGGCCGCCGCGGCGCTGCGCTCGAGGTGCTCCGCGAGCGCCGATCCGACCTCCCGGCGGCCGAGACGCTCGGCGGCCGTCGCGTCGGACGCGGTCAAGAGGACGGGGACGGCACGGACCTCGCCGCCGAGGGCGGCGGTCAGCGCCGGCAGCTGCAGCACGCTGACCGTGTTGGTGTAGATCAGCCGGGAGTACCCGAGCGCGCGGTAATTGCGCCACATCGCGGCGAGGTTGCGCTCGGCGAGGTCGAACCCGTCACGCCACGGCTCCGGCCACGCCTGGTCGAGGTTGTCGCCCTCGATCACCGCATGCCGGACCCGGGCGCCGGCCAGCAGCCGCGAGGCCTCGGCCGCGACCGAGGTCTTGCCGACGCCGGACCGGCCGCCGATGAACAGCACGTCGCTCGGGGCGTCGTCGCGCATCCCGCCCGCCGTCACCCGTTTTTCGGTTTCGCCGTCGCCGGCGTCAGCGCCTGCTGCACCAGCTGCCGGATCTGGGTGTAGTCCGGGTTCTCCGGGTCGATCGTCGGGGGCACCAGCTCCAGCTGCTTCACCGGGAGCTTGCGCGTCTTCATCCCGAGGTCGACGAAGTAGCCGAGCATCGACTGCGGGATGTCGGTCTTCATCACCTGGGCGCCGGCGTGGGCGATGTCCTGGAACTTCGACACCACATTGACCGGGTTCACCTGCTTGAGGATGGCGTCCTGCAGCTCGCGCTGACGCGCCATGCGGTCGTAGTCGCTCGAGCCGTGGCGGGCACGCGCGTACCACTGGGCGTGGTAGCCGTCGAGGTGACGCTTGCCCGGCTCGATCCACTCCACGACGCCGTTGAGGTTCTCGTCGCCGCCGATCGGGATGCGGTCCTTGACCGTGATGTCGACGCCGCCGAGCGCGTCCACCAGGTCGGCGAAGCCCTGCATGTCGATGAGCACGTAGTATTGGATGGTGAGGCCGGTCGCGCCCTCCAGCGCGTCGCGCATGGCCTCGATGCCAGGCTCGCTCCCGTTCTTCTTCGCGTTCGGGTACAGGTCGGGCTTGTAGAGCTCAACCTCGGTGTAGATGGAGTTGAGCTGGCAGACGTCGACGTCGCAGCGGCCGTCGTAGCCGTAGCCGTCCGGATAGAGCTCGTGCAGCGGCGACTTCGCCGGGAACGGGACCGGGTCGAGGTCGCGGGGGAGGCCGACGGTCACGGCCTGGCCGGTGTTCGCGTCGATGCTGACGATCGACATGCTGTCGGGGCGCAGCCCCTCGCGGTCGGGGCCGGCGTCCCCGCCGAGCAGCATGATGTTGTAGCGGCCGTCGACCGGGGGCTGCGACGGTCCGGCCGAGAAGATGTCGCCGAGCGCGCCGCGGGCGGAGCCGGCGACGACGGACGCGTAGCCGGCGGTCCCGGTGAGCCCCACCAGCACGAGCACGGCGAAGGCGGCGATCCAGCCGCGCGAGTTGCGGCTGGTGCGCACGAGCCGGACGAGCCGGAGCGTGTCGAGCGTGAGCACGACCCAGAGCACCGCGTAGACGATGAGCAGCGTCTGAACGAGGGTCAGGCTCCCCGCCTGCGTGAACATCGTGTAGATGGACGACGGCGAGACCAGGTAGACGAGAAGCGTCACGATCGCGAGCAGCCACAGCAACACGGTCGAGAGCACGCCGATGCGACCGAGGATGCGGTTGCCCGCCACCAGTTGGGCGGAGCCCGGGAGCAGGATGTTCATCGTGACCAGCCACCATCCGCGCTTCGTCATCGTGTGCGACGAGGTGGCGTCGGGGTGGCGGAGCGGCGTTGCGGTGGTCATGGGGGTGCGGCTCACAGCTGGGACTTGAGGGCCTGGTTCTTCTGCTCCACGCTCGCCTCGAGGTCGGCGGAGAACCGGGCGAGCGCCTCGCTCAGGGCGGGGTCGGACGTGGCGAGGATCTTGATGGCGAGGAGTCCGGCGTTGCGTGCGCCCCCGATGGACACCGTGGCGACCGGCACGCCGGCCGGCATCTGCACGATCGAGAGCAGCGAGTCCAACCCGTCCAGGCGGGCGAGCGGGACGGGCACGCCGACCACGGGAAGCGTGGTCACCGCGGCGAGCATGCCGGGGAGGTGGGCGGCGCCGCCGGCGCCGGCGACGATCACGCGGATGCCGCGACCGGCGGCCTCCGCGCCGAAGCGGATCATCTTCTCGGGCGTCCGGTGGGCCGAGACGACCTCGACCTCGTGGGCGACGCCGAACTCGGTGAGCACGCGCGACGCCTCCTGCATGACCGACCAGTCGGAGTCGGACCCCATGACGACGGAGACCAGCGGTGACGTGTTCTCGGGCATAGCGAACATGCTAGGTGGAGCCCGCCGCCCGACCGCGCCGCCACGCGGAGCACACCCAGCTGTCCCCTGAACAGGTCACAGGAACTGCCCAGGGCAAGCCCGTAGCGTCGCCCGCCTATGACGGGTACTGCTGGAAACGTGGGAGAGAAGACGAGACACGCCACGGGCGGCCGCCTGGCCGCACTCGACGGTCTGCGCGGCGTCGCCGCGGTGGTCGTCCTGCTGCACCACGCCATGTACACGAACCCCGACTTCCCGGGCGCGCCCGGGGGCGGCACGGCGCCGACCGGGTCACCGATGTGGTGGATCAGCTACACGCCGCTGAAGCTGTTCACGGCGGGCGTCGAGGCCGTCGTCGTGTTCTTCGTGCTCTCCGGCCTGGTCGTGACCCTTCCGGTGATCCGGAAGCGGGGGTTCGACTGGGTCGCCTACTTCCCGCGCCGCGCGGTGCGGCTGCTGGTGCCGGTGATGGCCTCGGTGCTCCTCGCGGCGGTGTGGGTCATGGCGATCCCGCAGGTCTCCACGCAGCCGAAGGGCACGTGGCTGAGCAACTCCTCGACCCCGGACTTCGGCTGGGAGTACATCGTGAAGGCCTGGGACCTGCTCGGCGGCGACGGCCAGATCAACAACCCCCTGTGGTCGCTGCGCTGGGAGCTCGTCTTCTCGCTCGCGCTGCCGATCTTCGCCGTGCTCGCGCTCGCGGTGCGGAAGTGGTGGATCGGCGGCCTCCTCGGCGCGTGCGCCCTCACCTACCTCGGCGTCCACGCGGGCTCCGGAGAGCTGCAGTACCTCCCGGCGTTCTTCGTCGGCGCCGTGCTCGCGGTCCGGCTCGACGCCGTCCGGAACGTCGCCGACCGGATCAACATGCACTGGTACCGGCACCCGCTGTGGGCGGGCCTCACCATCGGCAGCCTGCTCCTCCTGATCGCCCCGTGGCTGGTCGGCCCGAACGTCGGCGACATCACCGAGCTCGACCCGATCCTGAAGGGAATGGTGCCGCTCGCCGCCGCCGGCCTCGTGGTGGTCGTGCTCGGCTGGAAGCCGCTGCGCGCCCTGTTCGAGTCCCGCCCGGTGCAGTTCTCCGGCACGATCTCGTTCAGCCTGTACCTGGTGCACGTGCCGATCCTCATCTTCAGCACCTACCTGTTCGCGGACGCGGCCTGGTTCGTCGGCCCGTTCCTGTTCGGCATCCCCGTCGCCGTGCTCGTCGCGGTCGGCTTCACCTGGCTGATCGAGAAGCGCAGCCACGGCTGGTCGAAATCGGTCGGCGCCTGGGCGTCGGACCGCTACCGCACCTGGTTCGGCCGCGAGGAGGAGCAGGCCGAGGAGGCCGCGCACGACCGTCGACCGCAGGAGGCGACTCAGAGGTCGGCGTGAAGCTGCCAGACCCGCTCGGCCGAGTCGCGCCAGCTGAACGCCTTCGCCCGGTCCGACGCGAGAACGCCGAGCCGGGAGCGTAGCTCGCCGTCGGAGAGCACGCGGGCGATCGCGGCCGCCAGACGCTCGCTGTACGCGGCGTCGTCGTCGGCCGTCTCCGGACGCGCCACCACGACGCCCGCGCCGGCGGCGACCTCGACGAGTGCCGGGTCGTCGGAGTGGATGACGGGGAGGCCGAACTTGAACGCCTCCACGATCGGGAGGCCGAAGCCCTCCGCCAGGCTCGGGTAGACGAACAGGGTCGCGCGGTCGAGCGCGACGGCGAGGTCGGCGTCGTCCAGTCGGCCGAGCGGGCGGACCCGGTCCTCCGGCAGGCCGGCGGCCGCGGCGACGCCCGTGGCGGAGCGCTCGCCGACCCGGTCGGGCCCGGCGACGAGCAGCGGGATGTCCTGGGCCTCGGGCCGCGCCACCGCCCGGATCAGGGGCGCCAGGCCCTTTCGCGGCTCGACCGTGCCGAGCGTGAAGGCGTACCGCTCGGGCAGGCCGAGGCGTGCCGCCCGCTCGTCGGCGTCGGCGGGCAGCCGCAGAGTGGTGGCCGGCGCCCCACCGATGACGCGGATGCGGTCGCCGAAGTCGATGAACTCCGCCAGCCGGTCGGCCACCGCGTGCGTCGGCACGACGATCGCGTCCGCGTGCTTGCGTGCCCGCTTCGCCATCGTCTTCGTCCACAGCGTGGCCGCCGGCCCGAGAGACTCCGGATGCGTCCACGCCAGCGTGTCGTGGATGGTCACCGCGACCTGCTGCTGCTCCAGCCGGTCGTGCTTGCGCAGCGGGGCGAGCAGCGTGGGCGCGTGCAGCATCCCGGGGGCGCCGCCGACCGCGATGCCGGACTGCCAGGCCAGCGTCAGCTCGCGTCGTGCGAGCGGGAGTCGGGTGACCGTCGCGACGCCGGGAAGGAGTCTGCGCACCTCGTCGAGCTGCTCGTCGCCCACGTTGGAGACGATCGCCTCGACCTCGCAGCCGGGCGGGGCCGTCGCGATGAGCTGCCGGGTGAGCTCCTCGGTGTACCGGCGCGCGCCGCCGGGCTCGTCCGAGACGAGCTCGTCGACGACGACGCGCAGGGTGATCATTCCGCGAACAGCCCCTCCGCGGTCGCCGCCGCGAGGGCGTCCTCCCACGGCCGCATCGGGGCGAGGCCGGCGCGCGCCCAGCCGTCGTGGCCGAGCACCGAATAGGAGGGACGCGGCGCGGGCCGCACGAAGGTCGAGCTGTCGGTCGGCCTGACCCGCTCCGGGTCGAGGCCGGCCTGGGCGAACACCGCGCGCGCGAAGCCGTACCAGCTGGTCTGGCCGGCGTTGGTGCCGTGGTAGACGCCTGCCGGGGCGTCGGCGTCGAGCAGCGCGACGATCTGCGCGGCGAGGTCGCCCGTCCACGTCGGCTGGCCCAGCTGGTCGTCCACGACGCTGACGGTCTCGTGGCTGCTCGCCAGCTTCACCATCGTCTTGGCGAAGTTGGCGCCGCCGGCGCCGTACAGCCAGGCCGTGCGCACGACGAAGGTGCCGTCGGGATGCGCGGCGATCGCGAGCTCCTCGCCCGCGGCCTTCGTGCGGCCGTAGGCGTTGATCGGGTCGCGCGGGGTGTCCTCGGCGTACGGCGTCGTCGCGTTGCCCTCGAAGACGTAGTCGGTCGACACGGTCACGAACCGCGCGCCGTGCCGAGCGGACGCGACGGCGAGGTTCTCGGTCCCGAGCGCGTTGATGGCGTAGGCGTCGTCCTCGTGGGTCTCCGCGTCGTCCACCTTGGTGTAGGCGGACGCGTTGATCACGACGTCGTGGCCGGCGACCGCCGCGAGCACGGCGTCGCGGTCGGTCACGTCGAGCTCCGCGCGGGAGAGCGCGGTCACCTCGCGTCCGGCCAGTGCCTTCTGGAGGTCCTGGCCCAGCATGCCCGCCGCGCCGGCGATCAGGTAGCGGGCCATCAGTTGTCGAGCGCCGCGCGGGCCTTCAGGGGCTCCCACCAGGCGCGGTTGTCGCGGTACCACTGCACGACGTCGGCCAGGCCCTGCTGGAACGGCACCAGTGGCTCGTAGCCGAGTTCCGACCGGATCTTGGAGATGTCCACCGAGTAGCGGAGGTCGTGGCCGAGCCGGTCGGCGACGCGGTCGACGTACGACCAGTCCTTCCCGGTGGCGTCGAGCAGCAGCTGGGTGAGCTCCTTGTTCGTCAGCTCGGTGCCGCCGCCGATGTTGTAGATCTCGCCGGCGCGGCCGTTCACGAGCACCATCGCGATGCCGCGCGTGTGGTCGTCGACGTGCAGCCAGTCGCGGACGTTGTTGCCCTCCCCGTACAGCGGGACGTGCTTGTCGTCGATCAGGTTGGTGACGAAGAGCGGGATGACCTTCTCGGGGAAGTGGTACGGGCCGTAGTTGTTGGAGCAGCGCGTGATCGAGAGGTTCAGGCCGTGGGTGCGGAAGTAGCTGCGGGCGAGCAGGTCGCTCCCGGCCTTCGACGCCGAGTAGGGGGAGTTGGGCTCGAGCGGGCGGTCCTCCGCCCACGAGCCCTCGGCGATGGAGCCGTAGACCTCGTCGGTGGAGACGTGGACGAAGCGCTTCAGGTTGTTCCGCAGCGCCGCGTCGAGCAGCTGCTGGGTGCCGAGCACGTTGGTCTCCACGAAGATCGAGGCGTCGCGCACCGAGCGGTCGACGTGCGATTCCGCGGCGAAGTGGACCACCGCGTCCACGGTCGGGAAGAGCTCGTCGAGGAGCCCGCCGTCGCGGATGTCGCCCTTGACGAACGTGTAGCGCGGCGAGTCGGCGACCGGGGCGAGGTTCGCCAGGTTGCCGGAGTAGGTCAGGGCGTCGAGCACGACCACCTCGGCGCCCTCGAGGCCGGGGTACGCGTCCTGCAGGGTGCGGCGGACGAAGTTGGAGCCGATGAAACCGGCGCCACCAGTGACGAGAATCTTCATGAGGAGTCCAGGCTCTTTTCTGTCGGGAAACCGCCTGAGAGTCTACAGGTCGCCGATTGGTAGACTCCCGTGGTGCAGATCCGCGAGCTTTCGATCCCCGACACCTACGAGATCACCCCTCGGCAGCACCCCGACGACCGTGGGCTGTTCTTCGAGTTCTATCGGTTCGACCGGCTGGAGGAAGCCGTCGGCCACTCCCTCGACCTGAAGCAGGGCAACACCTCGGTCTCGCGCCGCGGCTCGGTGCGCGGCATCCACTTCGCCGACATCCCGCCGAGCCAGGCCAAGTACGTGATGGCTCCTCACGGCGCCGTGCTCGACTTCGTCATCGACATCCGCGTCGGCTCGCCCACGTTCGGGAAGTGGGACTCCGTCCTCCTCGACGACAAGGACCGGCGCGCGATCTACGTCGCGGAGGGCGTCGGACACTGCTTCGTCGCGCTCACCGACGACGCGACCGTGAGCTACCTGGTCACGGACGTGTACAACCCCACCCGCGAACACGGCATCAACCCGCTCGACGCGGAGATCGGGCTCGAGTTCCCCATCCCGGCCGACGAGCTCCTGCTCTCCCCGAAGGACACCGACGCCCCGGGCCTCGCCGAGGCCCAGGCGGGCGGCCTGCTCCCCACCTGGGACGCGGCGCGAGCCTTCTACGCATCCCTGGACAAGAAGTAAGGAATCGTTCGACCCATGCGCGGAATCATTCTGGCCGGCGGGTCCGGCACCCGGCTGTGGCCCATCACCAAGGGCATCTCGAAGCAGCTGATGCCGATCTACGACAAGCCGATGATCTACTACCCGCTGTCGACGCTCATGATGGCCGGGATCGACGAGATCCTCATCATCACGACGCCGGAGTACAACGAGCAGTTCAAGGCGCTCCTCGGCGACGGTTCGCAGCTCGGCATCCGTCTGGAGTACGCGGTCCAGCCGTCTCCCGACGGGCTCGCACAGGCGTTCATCATCGGTGAGGAGTTCATCGGCGACCAGTCCGTCGCCCTGGTGCTCGGCGACAACATCTTCCACGGCACCGGACTCGGCTCCTCGCTGCGCAACCATACCGACATCGACGGCGCCCTGATCTTCGCGTACCAGGTCAGCGATCCCACCGCGTACGGCGTCGTCGAGTTCGACGACGACTTCAAGGCGCTCTCGATCGAGGAGAAGCCGGCACGTCCGAAGAGCAAGTACGCCGTCCCCGGCCTGTACTTCTACGACAACTCGGTCGTGGAGATCGCCAAGACGATCGAGCCGAGCGCGCGAGGCGAGCTCGAGATCTCGACGGTCAACGAGCGGTACCTCCAGGCGGGGACGCTGCAGGTGCAGGTGCTCGACCGCGGCACCGCGTGGCTCGACACCGGGACGTTCGAGTCGATGATGCAGGCCTCGGAGTACGTGCGCGTCATCGAGGACCGGCAGGGCTTCAAGGTCGGCTGCATCGAGGAGGTCGCCTGGCGTGCCGGGTGGATCGACGACGCCGCTCTCGCGGAGCTGGCCACGCCGCTGGTGAAGAGCGGCTACGGCGAATACCTCAAGCGCCTGCTCGAGGGCTAGAGCCCGCGGCGCGTCAGGTAGCGGGCGCGCACCGCGAGACCGAGCCGGAGCACCCACCGGATCGGCGCGAGAAGCGGTCCGCTGTACTTCTTGCTGAGGTACCGGTACGCGCTGTCGTGGTGCGCCCGGATCATCCTCGCGGACTCGGTGGTCGTCGAGTGCGCCCCCGAATGCACGACGCTCGTGGTGGGGACGAAGAGCCGCTTCCATCCGGCCTTGGCGAGCCGGTACCCCAGGTCGACGTCTTCGAAGTACATGAAGTAGCCCTCGTCGAAGCCCCCGATGGCGTCGAAGGCCGAGCGCCGGACAAGCAGGCAGGAGCCTGACAGCCAGTCGACGGGCCGCGGCTCGTCCACCTGCTCACGGTTCGCGAGGTACCGCTTGCTCCAGGGGTTGCCTGGCCAGATCGTGAAGAAGACGGCATGGCCCACCCCGGTGCGCAGCGACGGGAAGGAGCGGGCGGAGGGGTACGGCGTTCCATCCTCATTGAGGACACGCGGTCCGACCGCGCCGGCGTCCTCGCGTTCCCGCAGGGTCGCGACAAGGGCCGCCACCGCGTCGGGGGAGAGCCGCACATCCGGGTTGGAGATCAGGATGAACTCGACCGACTCCGCGAGCTCGGCCACGGCGGCGTTGATGGCCCCGCCGTAGCCTCTGTTGTCCGCGAGGGCGACGACCGTCGCGTCGTAGTGCGATGCGATCTCCCGCGTCGCGTCGATGTCCGCCGACGCGTTGTCGACGATGTATGTGTGCGGCGCCAGCTCCCCCCGGGCGACCGATTCGAGGAAGCCGCCCAGCTCACCGCTGGAGTTGTAACTGACGGTGACGACGACGGTCGAGGCGGGCGAGGGGGAGGACATCGTCAACAAGCATAGGCGGACGGTCAGGCCAGCGCCGCGCGCAGCTCTGCGACGATGCGCGTGGGCGTGGTCCGCGCACGGATGCCGGCCATGATCTCGCGTGCGCGGGCCCAGCGCGGTCCTCCGTACTCGCGCTCGGCGCGCGCGAGGGCGTCGAGGATCACCGCTTCGTCGACCGGTGCGTCGACGAGATAGGGGTAGTCCTCGCCCAACCAGCGCAGCGCCTCGGCCTGGTCGCGCTGGATGAGGACGGGCGCGTCGCTGTGCGCGGCCGTGAATCCCTTCAGGAACGGTTTGAAGTGGTCGAGCGCCCGCTCCCGCCGCACGGCGTAGTGCATCGTGTACTGCGGGACGCGCGCGAGCCAGTCGGCGTGCTCGCGCGAGGTGTCCACCGGGACGACGTCGACGCGCTCTTCGATGGCGTCCGTGAGGACGGCGTTGACCGTCTCGCCGAAGTACCCGACACGGAAGGCGTCGGGCCGGGGCGTCACGCGGTCGAGCCGCGGGTCGACGTGGTGATTGACCAGCGCCACCCGGGTGGCGGGATACGCACGCGAGAAGTAGTCGAATGCCGTGAGCGAGCTGGCCACCAGCACGTCGGCGAAGCGCGCCGTGGTCGGCGGCGGCACCTCGTCCACCGGGTCGAAGAGGAGTCGGTTGCCTGCTCTCCGAAGGTCGGACAGCTGCTGTGGCTCCGCGACCTTGAGGGCGCCCTTCGTGAGGAACAGCGACGAGTTGCGGATCGCCGATCCGAGCGGCGCGATCCGCACCCGGTGGCCGGGCAGGCCGTCCCGCGCGAGTTCGGCGAGCTGGAAACCGCGCATGACGGTCGAACCTGCCTCCCGGAACTGTTCGGCGTACACGAACACCAGGGAAGGCATGTAATGCATGCGAAAAACAGTACTCGGACCGCAGATGCTAAGGTCGTTTGGGTTCACGCCCACCCGAAGGAGCCCGCCGAAAAATGACCAGGAGTCGCGCCGTGTACACGGCACTTCTGGGGGGATACGAAGAGCTGCTCGAGCAGCCGGTCGCGCAGCAGACGGACATCCCGTTCATCTGCTTCACGGACGACCCGGAGCTGACAAGCGAGACCTGGCGCATCGTGCTGGTCGAGCCGATGCTACCCCTCGACCTCGTGCGCAGCCAGCGCGACTACAAGATCCGGGGACACGAAGAGGTGGCCGGGTACGAGGAGACGCTCTACATCGACAACTCGATCCTGTTGAAGGTGACGCCGGACGCGATCCTCGACGACTGGCTCGCCGACGCCGACTACGCGGTGTCGCTGCACAGCTACCGCGAGCGCGTGATCGACGAGTTCGACGAGGTCGTCGCGCTCAATTACGACGACGCGGCACGCGTGCAGGAACAGCTGCTGCACTACGCCGACCTCTACCCGGATCTGATCCACCAGCACCCGTACTGGAACGGCATGATCGCCCGCCGGCGCACCGCGACGGTGGACGCCGCGATGGCTCGCTGGTTCGACCACGTCCTCCGCTATTCGCGCCGCGACCAGCTGTCGGCCAATGTCGCCCTCGGCCTGTCCGGGCTGCGCGTCAACGCCGTCGAGCTCGACAACTTCGACTCCGAGCTGCACAGCTGGCCGGTCGAGGTCGCCAGAAAGATCCACCTGGGCAAGAACAATCGACGGAACGCCGGGCCCCTGCTCGCCGAAGTCGCCCGCCTGAAACGAGAGGTCGCCGATCTCACCCGGCAGCTGGAGAGCGCGGCGGACGATCAGCGGGCTCTTGCGGACCTCCGCGGCGAGGTGGACGCCGTCCGCCGTGAGCTCGAGGAGACCCGCCAGGCGTCCGCACGCGAGCAGGCGCGGATCGAAGGCGAGTGGAGGGCCGAGGTGGGCGGCCTCCTCAACAGCACGTCGTGGAAGGCGTCGGCGCCGATCCGCTGGGCCGCGTCGTCCGTGCGACGGGTACGCCACAGGGGGTCGGGACATTAGGGTCATCGTCACCGGCGGGGCCGGTTTCATCGGCTCCACCCTCGTCGCGGCGCTTCTCGATCGAGGCGACGATGTCGTCGTCGTCGACTCCTTCGCGCCGTACTACGATCCGGAGCTCAAGCGGGGAGCGCTCGCGGGGGTGGCCGGACCGCGGCTCAACGTGGTCGAGGGCGACCTCAACGAGCTGGACCTCGCCCCCGTCGTGAGCGGCGCGGACGGCATCGTCCATCTCGCCGGGCAGCCGGGGGTGCGCAAGTCCTGGGGCGACGACTTCCTGACGTACACCCGCGCGAACGTGGATGCGACCCAGCGTCTCCTCGAGGCGGTGGCCCGGCATGCGCCGGAGGCCCGAGTGCTCTATGCATCCTCCTCGTCCGTCTACGGTCAGGCGGAGACCTACCCGACCACGGAGGACATGCTTCCGCGGCCGCTGTCGCCGTACGGCGTGACGAAACTGGCCGGCGAGCACCTCACCAACCTCTACGCGGAGAACTTCGGCCTGCGGGCGGCCGCGTTCCGGTTCTTCACGGTGTACGGACCGAGACAGCGGCCCGACATGGCCTTCACGCGCTTCCTGACGGCGGCGCGCGACGGCGCACCGATCACCGTCTACGGGACGGGCGAGCAGATCCGGGACTTCACCTTCGTCGGCGACATCGTCGCCGCCCTGATCGCGGGCCTCGACACCGCTACGACGCTGCCGCGGGTGATGAACCTCTCGGGCGGCTCGAGCGTGTCGGTCAACGAGGTGCTCGACACCATCGGACGTGTGACCGGCCGGGAACTCGACATCCGCCGGCTCGACCCGGTGCGCGGCGACGTCTTCCGCACCGGAGGCGACAGCTCCCTTGCCAGAGAGGCTCTCGGCTGGACGCCCGCCGTCGGGCTGGAGGAGGGCCTCGCGCGGCAGTGGAGCTGGATCAGCTGATCGGCGCGCCCGTCGCGGCCGACTCCCGGTCGACGACGACCGCCGACGCGTCGAGGCGCACGATGCCGGAGCCGACCTCGTATGGTGCGATCTCGAACGTCGAGGCCGGCGTCATGCGGTCCAGCGAGGCGCCGGAGACCTCCTCCAGGCTTCCCCGGACGGAGTACTGGCCGGCGCCGAGCGCGTTCCGGTCGATGACGAAGTCGACCTCGTGGAATCCGGGCTCCGCGGGGATGGTCGTCTTGAGCATCTTGGTGTTGAGCCCGTAGACCCCGAGGCCCGTCACGGTCTCGATGGCGATGCCGGCGGCGATCGGTGCCTGCGGGGCGGTCAGCCGGTAGCGGTACCGCACCACGATGTCCGAGCCCGGCTCCAGGAGGATGCTCTCGGACTTGTCCTTCGGCTCCCGGGTGACGTCGACCTCGCCGTTGACCCGCGGCAGGGCGACGATGCTGTCGATGACGGCCGTCTTCGGCACCTCGACCGTCTGGTGGCTCTCCTCGTGCTCGATCCGCTCCTGCTCGAATCCACGGCGCAGGACACGGAGACCGTCGGCGACGTTGCCGTCGTGGATGAGCTCGCCGTGGTTGAGCACCACGACGCGGTCGCACAGCCGCCCGACCTGCTCGGCCGAGTGGCTGACCAACACGATGGTCCGGCCATCGCGCTGGAACTCCTCGATCTTGTCCATGCACTTGCGCTGGAACGGCTCGTCGCCCACGGCGAGGACCTCGTCCACCAGCAGCAGGTCAGGGTCGACGTGCACCGCGACGGCGAAGGCCAGGCGGACGTACATGCCGGAGCTGTAGAACTTCACCTGGGTGTCGATGAAGTCCTCGATCCCGGAGAAGTCGACGATCCCGTCGAAATACTGATCCGTCTGCTTCCGCGAGAGACCGAGGATGGCGGCGTTCAGGTAGACGTTCTCGCGGCCGGTGAGGTCGGGGTGGAACCCGGCCCCCAGCTCCAGGAGAGCGGCCATCCGCCCGCGCCGGGCCACGGTCCCGGTGGTCGGCTCGATGATGCCGCCGATCACCTTCAGCAGCGTGCTCTTGCCCGAGCCGTTGTGGCCGACCAGCCCGACGGTGCTTCCCGCGTCGATGTCGAGGTCGATGTTGCGGAGAGCCCAGAAGTCGTCGCGGTGCTTGCGCGAGGCGGAGAAGTTGAGGACGCGCTCCTTGAGCGACTTCTCTTTGTGCATCACGAACCGCTTGGACACGTCCGTGACCTTGATGAGAGGGGTGTCAGTCATGCGTCAGATCTCCTGAGCGAAATTGCCCTGCAGGCGGGAGAAGATGCGCTGCGAGATCCACAGCAGGATGATGCTCACGACGAGCATGATGCAGAGTCGGAGCGTCAAATGGTCAGGCCAGACCTGCGCCGTTGCGCCGGTGCCCTCGAGACCTCCGGCCCACAGCGCCTTCTGCATGCCGATGATCGCGATGGTGACCGGGTTCGCGAGGTAGAGCTGCTCCAGCCAGTTGCCGTGCAGCTGCTGGTTCACGAAGGTGAAGGGGTAGACGATCGGGGAGGCCCAGAACAGCACCAGCAGGGCGATCTCCACGAAGTGCTGCGTGTCGCGAAGGTAGACGTTGATCGCCGACAGGGTGAGCCCGATCGCGGTGGCGAAGATGACGAGCATCACGATGGAGAGCGGCGCGAGCAGCAGAGAGATCCCGACCGGGAAGTGGGCGAGAACCACGATCGCGATCAGCAGCACGACGAGCTGCACCAGGAAGTTGAAGATGGCGCCGCCGACCGTGCTCAGCGGGAAGATCTCCCGGGGGAGGTAGACCTTCTTGACCAGGCCACCGTTGCCGAGGATCGATCCGGTCGCCCCCGACACGATCTCGCTGAAGAGACCCCAGGTGGTGAGGCCGGTGAAGACGAAGATGGCGAAGTCCGGCGTGTTCCTGGCGGCGCCGAGGATCTGGCCGATCGCGAAGTAGTAGATCAGCAGCTGGATGAGGGGCCGGGCGAGGCTCCAGACCAGACCGAGGGTGCTGTCCTTGTAGCGTGCCTTGATCTCACGCTTGACGAGCAGCCAGAGCAGTTCGCGGTGCGACCAGATCTCGGCGATCGAACGTCCGCTGCCGCGGAAGAAGCCTTGCCGCTCGCTCACCGTCTGGAACGGTTGCTGCTGAAGAGCGAGCATACGGGTCTCGGCTGCGCTGGTGCTCATGGATTCGGTGTCCGTCTTTCGTGGCGACGCGGGCGGGTGGTCGAGGCGCCTGCGGATTAACAGAACGTCATTGTAGCCACAGCACATCGGAGAACCGTGTCCTGGCCCGGATGTGCCCTGGGTAAGATTCGGGATGCGCTCGGGGGGAGCGCAGCAGCCAGCGAGTGAGGGATACAGCAGTGAGCGTGGTGGGAAAGCCGAAGAGACTGGCGAAGAAGGTCGCGAGACGGATGCTCGAACGCGCGGGGATCGACCCGTCGGCCCTGCGGGTGCGGCACGAGCCCGTCCCGGCGGAGCCGACTCACCGCTACGCGAACGGGCTCTCGAGCGAGCTGCCGCTGTCCGCCGCCGAGCTCTGGAAGCGGCACACCTCCATGCCGCTCGTCGTGATCGTGTACGGCGGAGTCGGGGCGGGACACGACGCGTGGTTCCGGGAGCTGCGCGCCGAGTTCCCCGTCCACTTCCTGGTTCCCGCCGCCTCGGCGGAGTCGCTGTCGGTCCCGGCGGAGTGGTTCACTCCCTGCGGGTTCGTGCAGGATGCGGCCAGGACGCGGCTGGAACCCGTGCTGCGGTGGGTTCACCAGCACTGGCGACGATGCGACCTCCTCTTCGTCGACGCGGACCAGTCGCTCCCGCGGGCGCAGGACCTGCTCCGGCTGCAGCATGCCGCCCACGCCTACGACGTCGACGACGAGACCGGGATCGTGACGCCGGGACACCGGGTCGACGGGGGCTTCCACGCGGGCTTCGACTACGACCGTCGCCGCGGCGCGTTCGTGAGCGTCGGAGGGGCCGCGCCCGATTACGGCCAGGACTCGATGCCGCGCTTCGTGCTGACGGCGCTCGCGCACGGCACGCTCGTCCGCGCCGACGCGGTCGACCGTGTGCTCCGGCCCAGCAGCGACGGCGAACTCGCGACCACGCTGGACGAAGACATCTCGCTGTTCGTCGGCCGCGCCTGGCACCAGGGCGTCCGCACGCTCTCGTACCCCACGGTCGTGCTCGCACGCCACGACCTGCCCGTGCCGCCGGTGACGCCCTGGCACACGGCGTGGCTCACCGACCGAAGGGTGACGAACGCCGAAGGTGCGCGGCGCATCATCTTCGTCCTCAATGCGACCTCGATCTCCGGCGGCATCCGCGTCGTGTTCGAGGAGGCGGAGGGGCTCGCCGTCCGCGGGTTCGACGTGGAGATCTGGTCGCTCCAGGGGCAGCCGGACTGGACGGACCTCGCCATCCCTGTGACGACCTTCCGTTCCTATTTCGACATGCTGGTCGCCCTCCGGAAGGAGGAGGCGATCAAGGTCGCGACCTGGTGGGAGACGCAGCAGGTGGTGTGGCTGGCCAGCGTCACGACGGGGATCCCGGTCAGCTTCGCGCAGGAGTTCGAAGCCTGGTTCTACCCGACGCAGCCGGTCTCCCGGGCGGCCGTCGCCTCCAGCGCCCGCCGCGAGTTCGACACCCTGACCACCGGCAGCTACCAGGCCGCGGAGCTCGGCGCCCTCGGGATCGACTCGACGATCGTGCCGGTCGGCTACGACCCTCGGCTCTTCTTCCCCCTCGATCGTGTGGAACGGAAGGAGGGCACGCTGCTCGCGGTCGGGCGCTCCTTCTTCCAGAAGAACTTCCGTCTCACCGCGGAGGCCTGGCGGTCCCTCGGCGACGACCGCCCCGAGCTGGTCCTCTTCGGCTATGAGCCGGACATCCTGGTGGACGAGCGCGTGAACTACGAGATGCGCCCGTCGCATCGCCGGGTGAACGAGCTCTACAACGAGGCGTCCGCCTTCGTGCTGACCTCGTTGCACGAGGGGTTCGGGCTCCCGCTCATCGAGGCGATGGCCGCCGGTTGCCCCGTCATCACGACGGATTCGCACGGCAACCGCGACTTCTGCGTCGACGGCGTCAACTGCATCGTCGTGCCCTCCGACGACCCGCAGCCACTCGCCGAGGCGATCACCCGGCTGCTCGGCGACCAGGAGCTCCGTGCACGGCTCAGCGCGGCGGGACTCCGCACGGCGGAGGACTACGCGTGGCCGGTGGTCCTCGACCGCATTGCGGAGTACTACGCCGGGGTGGCCTGAGCTCAGGCCAGGAGCCTCCGCTTGACCGCCGCCGCACGGCGCCAGACGGTCGTCCGCCGCAGCCGGGCGAACCGCGGCGCGGCCGGGGCGGGCTCCGGAAGCGCGGCCGCATCCGGCGTGCGGGCGATCGTCGGCTCCGGCCTCTGCCGCAACGGCCCGAGGATGACGTCACGCAGCTGCGCCGTCGTGGCGCTCCACCGCCAATCGTCGCGGATGAGGGCGATCCGTTCGCGCATCGCCTCCGCGATTCCCTCGTCCTCGGCGATCGACCGGATGGCCGCAGCGGTCGCCGCGACGTCGCCGATGGGCGTCGCGACGCCGAGGCCGTTCCTGTCGATGTAGTCGGCGAACCAGTCGCCCTCCGAGACCACGCTCGGCAGCGTCGCCCAGAAGTGGTCGAGGATGCGTGTGCGGAACGAGAAGTGGGTCTCGAGCGAGTCCTTGTGGGCGGAGATCGCCAGGTCGGCGTCCAGCAGATAGTCCGCCCGCTCGTCCGCGGGCACCCACTCGTCGAGGAAGACGACCGCCGTTCCGAGCACGCCCAGCTCCGCCGCGACGTCCTGAGCCCGTTGGACGGCAGGCGGCTTCCCGATCACCGAGTTCGGGTGCACCGTCCCGTAGAAGACGAGCTTGTATCGCGGATCCTCACGGCTCAGCTCCGCGATCGCCCGGATCGGGGTCTCGGCGTCGAACCAGTCCCAGATGCCGCCCGCCCAGAGCACGACGATGTCGTCCTCGCCGATGCCGTGCTTGCCGCGCAGCCCGTCCTCGTGGCGCTCCGGCTCCCGTTCCTCCATGCCGAAGGGCGCGAGACCGATGACGTCGTCGAGCGAGCGGTGCTCCAGCGTGCTGGGCAGGAGTCCCGCCGCCGCCATGATGTAGCCGAGCCAGTAGTCGCGCTGCCGCTCGTTCGATGCGACGAAGTAGGAGCCGGCCTGGGCACAGAAACGGAAGTATTTGAGGAGCTCCAGGAACTCCCTGTCCTTGTCCTCGGCGCCGCGGAAGCCGCTGATGACCTCGGCGCCCACCGTCTCGACCGGGAGCGCGTTGTACAGGTCGAAGACCAGACGCACGTTGCGCTCGACCGCGATGCGCGCGACGTTGGTGTCGATGAACTGGCAGAACACCACGTCGGAGGCCGCGACGAGGAGTTCGAGCTCCTGACGACTGCTGTAGGCGGTCACGGTGACGCCGTGGGCGTCCAGCTCGACCGGCTCGCTCCCGGCCACCCCGAGCGCGAGCGTGACCGGCATCGATGGTGCAAGGGCCTTGGCGATGGAGACGGCGCGAATGCCAGGGCCGGCCATCCGCTTGCCCACCACATCGCCCGCGACGATCAGGAGGCGCGGGACGCCGGGGCGGAAAGGCGCGGTCTGTAGCATGGACATTCGTCTCTCTCTCATCAGCATCGCTTGGACGTCATGAACCGCATTCTCACCGCAGCCGCACGATCACTCGCTCGCCGCATGCCGTCGAACGTCGTCGACCGCGTCCGCGGCCCGCTCGCTCATCGCCTCTTTCAGCTTAATACGCGTGGGCTCGGCGTCCGTCCTGAGGTGCTCGAGTGGGCATCGACGCACCGTCGCCCGGTCAGCATCGTCATCCCGAGCTACAACGACATCGCCCTCCTGACCGAGTGCCTTGCCAGTATCGAGCGGACCTGCTCTGCGTTCGACTACGAGGTGATCGTGGTCGACGACTACTGCCAGCCGGAGAACAGCGAGCGTCTGCGGGCGCTCGAAGGCGGTCGGGTTCAGGTCATCTTCAAGGAGCGGCGCCAGGGCTTCGCGGTCTCGGTCAACGTGGGCATGGCGGCGGCCGCCCACGACATCGTGCTGCTCAACTCCGACATCGTCGCGCAGGACGGGTGGCTCGAGGCCCTTCAGTACGCCGCATACGCCAGAGATGAGCGGATCGGCCTGGTCAGCCCCAAGCTCGTGTACCCGGACGGCCGCATCCAGTACGGCGGGACGTACTACGCGCGCGTGCTCGCCCCGCAGTGGTTCGGCCATTTCTACGTCGGGAGCCCTGCGACGCGTCCGGTCGCGAACGTGCCGGGATACAACCGGTCCATCTCCGGCGCCTGCGTCTACCTCCGCCGCGAGGCATACGAGGTGCTGGGCGGCCTGGACGAGAGCTACTGGCTCGGCTTCGAGGACGTCGACTACGGGCTGCAGGCGTGGCAGAAGGGGATCCGCTGCTGGTACGAGCCGCAGTCCCTCCTGATCCACCACGAGTCCGCGTCGCGCGGCTACAGCCAGGGCAAGCGCGAGCTCGCCTCCATGCGTCACTTCTGGGAACGCTGGCGTCCGCTCTTCCTCGAACGCACCCTCCCGGAGCCGCTGCGCGCCGATTTCGTGATCAGCCCCGAGTCCACGCCGGTGTGGCGCCGCTACATCGAGCAGCAGGCCGAGGCGCTGACGGCGGCGGGGATCCCTGCGACCGTCCACCTGCAGGACGCGCCGGGGAAGGACGAGGCGCTCGTCGACGAGCTGGCGGACGCGTCTCTGGTGGTGTGCGGCGATTGGGGTGCGGCCGAGACCGTCTGGTTGGCGACGCTGCACGCGGGCAAGCCGGTGTACCTGCTCCCGACGGTCGAGAGCGGCCTGCACCCGGAGGACCCGGCCCTCCAGTCCCGCATCGTCGCGGGCTACCGGCCGGAGTTCGACTACATCGCGGCCAACCGGTGGGGCGCCGACCAGCTGCGTGCGGAAGCGGCCTGGGAGGTCCGTCACCGCGTCGTCCCGGCGCTCGCCGTGACCGAGGACGCCGATGGCGACGTGGAGCGGCAGCCCGGCGTCGCGCTCGTCGTCGCGGTGGGACTCGGCGAGGCGGACCGGGCGCGCATCGACGCGCTGGTCTACGGCAGGGAGGCGCGCGTCCACCACATCGCGGACGCGGACGCGGCGGATCTCCTGGAGCAGGTCCGTGAGCTCCGCCCGGCCGCTGTCCTCACCCTGGACGAGTACCCCAACAGCCTGGTGCCCCTCGCCCTGATGGCGGCGGGCGCGGCCTATATCGGGACCCCGAATCCGCGCACCTCGTGGGAGGTGCTCGACGGCTACAACGCCCTGCTCGTGGATCGTCACTCGGACGAGGCGATCGGGCGCGCGCTGGACGACGTCCTCGGCGACGCGGAGGTCAGGGCCGAGTTGGCTCGGAACGGGCGCCGCAGCGCGGTCCGGGCGGCGCAGCTCGCCGCCGCCGAGCTCCCGGATGTGCTGCGCAGCATCGCCCGGGTGCCCGTGTGACCAGCCGGTAGACTGCCGGACGAAGATCGCCGAACCGCCTCGAGGTGCACTCCATGAGCAAATCCGTCGCCGGACGCGTGTCCGTCGTGCTGGTCAACTACCGCGGCGCCGACGACACCGTCACCGCTGTCCGCGAGCTGCTCGCCTCGGACTGGCCGGCCGACCTGCTCGAGATCGTCGTGGTGGACAACGCCTCCGGCGACGACAGCCTGGAGAAGCTGAACGCCATCGACGACCCGCGCGTCGTGGTGGTCCCGTCCTCGGAGAACACGGGCTTCGCCGGCGGGTGCAACCTGGGCGTCTCCCGCTCGAGCGGGGAGTTCGTCGCGTTCCTCAACAACGACGCCCGTCCGGATCGGCGGTGGATCGCCGAAGCCGTCGCCACCTTCGAGGGCCGGCCCGACATCGGCGCGGTCGCCAGCAAGGTGCTCGACTGGGAAGGCGAGCGGGTCGACTTCGTCGCGGCGTCCGTGACCTGGTACGGCATGGGCTACAAGCCGCACACCGGCGAGCAGGACCGGCCGGAGTGGAGCGTCGAACGCGACGTCCTGTTCGGGACGGGCGCCGCGATGTTCGTGCGCCGCTCGGTGTTCGACGAGCTCGGCGGCTTCGACGAGGACTACTTCATGTTCTACGAGGACGTCGACTTCGGGTGGCGGCTCAACCTCCTCGGCTACCGCTTCCGTTTCCAGCCGAAGTCGCTCGCCTTCCACAAGCACCACGCCTCGATGGCCTCCTTCGGGTCGTTCCGCGAGGAGTACCTGCTCGAGCGCAACGCCCTCGCCACGCTCTACAAGAACCTGGACGACGAGTCGCTGGAGCGCGTCCTCCCGGGGGCGCTCCTGCTCGCGATCCGCCGCGGCGTCTCCCGCGGCCGCCTCGACTCCGAGTCGCTCGACCTGCGCCGGCCGCAGGACGACGCGCAGGAGGATGTCGCCGTCCCGAAGTCCACGATGGCCGCCGTGTTCGCGCTCGACCGCTTCGTCGAGACGCTGCCGGCCCTGGAGGAGCGCCGGCGCGCCGTGCAGGCCACCCGGCGGCGCACCGACACCGAGCTGCTCGCCCTGTTCGGCGAGCTCGACGAGCCGGCGTACCCGATGGCGGACTACCAGCGCGGCTACGAGAGCATCGTCGGCGCGCTCGACGTCCTGCCGCGCGAGCGCCGCACCCGCGTCGTCGTGCTGACCGGCGACCCGCTCGGCGACAAGATGGCGGGCCCCGGCATCCGCGCCTGGAACATCGCCACGGAGCTGGCGCGCGACAACGAGGTGCGCCTGCTGAGCAGTGGAGCCGTCAGCGTCAGCTCTCCGGACTTCGCGGTCGAGGAGGTCTCGTACCACCGGCCGAGCTCGATCGACGCGCACGTCGCGTGGGCGGACGTCGTCGTGGTGCAGGGCCACGGGCTCGCGCTCTTCCCGGCCCTGCAGCGTTCGGGCACGGTGCTCGTCGTCGACCTGTACGACCCCATGCACCTCGAGCAGCTGGAGCAGGGCCGCGCGGCGTCGTTCCAGCAGTGGAACCAGCAGATCCTGGAGACCACCGACCTGCTGAACCACCAGATCCAGCTGGGCGACTTCTTCCTCGCGGCGAGCGAGCGACAGCGCCACTTCTGGCTCGGCCAGCTCGCCGGCCAGGGTCGCGTGAACGCCTACACCTACTCGCGGGACGAAGACCTCCGCACGTTGATCGACGTCGTGCCGTTCGGCTTCGACAGCGTCGACCCCGTGCAGTCCCGGCATGCGATCCGCGGGAGCGTGGACGGCATCGGCCCGGACGACAAGGTGGTGATCTGGGGCGGTGGCATCTACAACTGGTTCGATCCCCGCACCCTGATCAAGGCGATCGGCGTGCTCGCCGAGCGGCATGACGACATCCGCCTGTTCTTCCTCGGGGTGAAGCACCCGAACCCGCACGTGCCGGAGATGACCGTCGTCGCGCAGTCCCGGGAGCTGGCCGCCCAGCTCGGGCTCACAGGGAAGCACGTGTTCTTCAACGAGCAGTGGGTCGACCTGGACGACCGGCAGAACTACCTGCTCGACGCCGACCTGGGCGTCTCCACGCACTTCCAGCACATCGAGACCACCTTCTCGTTCCGCACCAGAATTCTGGACTACCTGTGGGCCGGGCTCCCCATCGTCACCACCGACGGCGACTCCTTCGGTCAGCTGGTCGCAGAGCGCGGGCTGGGAGCGGCGGTGCCGGAGCAGGACGTCGAGGCGCTCGCCGACGCCATCGAGCGCTACCTCTACGACGAGGAGGCGGTGGCGCGGGCCCGCGAGCAGGTCGCGGTCGTCCGCGAGGAGTTCCGGTGGAGCAGGACGCTCGCGCCGCTGGTCGAGTTCTGCCGCGCTCCCCGCGTGGCCGCGGACAAGGCGGCCGGCGTCTCCCCGACCGCGCGGGGCTCCGTACGGCGTCCGCGCCGTACGGGTCTCCGGCGCGACCTGGAACGCGCCGCTTACTACCTGCGCCACGGCGGCCCCCGAGCGGTGTGGTCCAAGATCGTCGAGCGGCGCGGACGTTCGTGATCCGAATCCACCCCATTCGGGGGTGGCTTCCCTTGCGGAACCGGGCCGCACGGGCCTCTAAGCTCGAAGGAGGACCGACGGCCTCGCCGTCCACAACATCACCGGCCCACCGTGGAGCTCGCCGCGCGCGTCGGGGAAGGATGCCATCGTGAGGGTGAAGGCGTACGCGCGTGCCGTCGCCGCCGTGTGCGCGGCGATCGCCGTCGCGGCCCTCGCGCTGACCGCGTCACCGCCCTCGCAGGCCCTCAGCGGTTCCGACTTCGATCCCGGCAACATCATCAGCGACGACGTCTTCTTCAACGCGCAGTCGATGACCGCGGATCAGATCCAGGCCTTCCTGGTCTCGAAGGAGTTCGGCTGCACCGCCGCCAACGGCATGCCGTGCCTCAAGGACTACCGTGAGAACACGTGGAGCCGCCCCGACGCCGGGCCGAACCGCTGCACGGCCTACGACGGCGCGAACGCGGAACTCGCGAGCACCATCATTTGGCGGGTCTCCCAGGCCTGCCAGCTCAACCCGCAGGTGATCCTCGCCACGCTCCAGAAGGAGCAGGGCCTCGTCACCAACACGGCGCCGACCGCCGGTCAGTACCGTTCCGCCATGGGCTACGGCTGCCCGGACACCGCTCCCTGCGACAGCCAGTTCTACGGCTTCTACAACCAGGTCTACAAGGCCGCCTGGCAGTTCCGCACGTACACCCGGTCGCCCTCCGACTGGAACTTCCGACCGGGCGTCGTCAACGTCCCGTACAACCCGAATCCCGCCTGCGGCTCCTCGGCGGTGAACATCCAGAACCAGGCCACCGCCAATCTCTACAACTACACGCCGTACCAGCCGAACGCGGCGGCGCTCGCCAATCTCTCCGGTGTCGGCAACAGCTGCTCCGCCTACGGCAACCGCAACTTCTGGGTGTACTTCAACACCTGGTTCGGCAGCAGTGTGTCGCAGGGCCCTCTCCTGATCGCGCAGAAGTACGCGGCGTACGGCGGAGCCTCCGGCGTGCTCGGCGGCGTCGCCAGCCCGGTCATGTCGATCGCGGAGAACGGCGGCGGTCTGGGTCAGGCGTACGCGAACGGCTCCATCTACTGGAACATCAACGCCGGCGCTCACGTCGTGCTGGCGGGCGGCCTCCGCGACCTGTACTTCGCGAACGGCGGCGCTGCCGGATCGTACGGCTGGCCGCTGAGCGACACGGAGCGGCTGACCGCGAACGGCGGCGGATATCAGCAGGCCTTCAGCGCCGGAGGTGTGTACTCGTCGCCGGCCGGGTCGTACCTGGTCAGCGGATCGACCCGCCTGGCGTACTTCGCACGAGCCGGTGCCGCCGGAGACCTCGGCTGGCCGACGGCGGCGCGGGACTGCTCCCTGACGGGCGGCGGCTGCGTGCAGCCGTTCCAGCAGGGCAGGATCTACACCAACCCGGCCGGGTCGGCGTACTCCGTGCTGGGGTCCGTGGCGACGGCGCACGCGGCCGCCGGCGGTCCCGCGGGCTCCTGGGGCTACCCGGCGGGCAACCCGATCCCGATCGCATCGTCCAGCGGGAACGGCGTCGGGCAGGTCTTCGTCGGCGGATCGGCCTATGCGAAGGACGGATCGGCGGCGTACCTCGTCACCGGCGCGATCCGCGACTACTACTTCAGCAAGGGCGGGGCGACGGGAACGCTCGGGTGGCCGGCCGGAGCCCAGTCGTGCAGTGCCGACGGCTCGACCTGCAGCCAGCTCTTCACCGGAGGCACCGTCAGCTGGACGAAGGCCGCCGGGGCGGTCCTGACCGCTCCCCAGATCGACGCGGCCTACGCCGCCGCGGGCGGTCCGACCGGCTCGCTCGGAGCGTCGCTGAGCGACCTGATCTGGATCCCGCAGAACGGCGGCGGCCTCGGCAAGGCGTACGCGAACGGGTCGATCTACTGGTCCGTCGCCTCCGGGGCCTACCCCGTCAGCGGCGGGATCCGGACCGCGTACTTCGGCGTGTCCGGCTCTGCCGGCCCGCTCGGCTGGCCGATGGGGCAGGCGGTCTGCGGCTTCAGCGGAGGCGGGTGCTCGCAGCCGTTCCAGTACACGTCGATCATCGCCGGCCGTGCCAGCACGGGATACTTCACCGTGACCGGCGCCTACACGCAGGCGCTCATCGCCGCAGGCGGGACGACGGGGACGTTGGGCCTGCCGACCTCCGGCATGCTGCCCATCGCCGGCAACGGCGGCGGAAGCGGCCAGGTGTTCGACGGAGGCTCGATCTTCTCGAGCGCTGCCGGCACCTATGCGGTGACCGGCGGCATCCGCACCTTCTACTTCTCGAAGGGGGGCGCGGCCGGCGTGGTCGGGTGGCCCGCCGCCGCCATGTCCTGCTCCGGCGGCACGTGCACGCAGAAGTTCACCGGGGGAACAGTGTCGTGGACCCAGACGGGCGGGGGCGTCCTCCTGCCGTGAGCGTCGCGCCACCCAGAGGCCGCAGAGCCCCGGCCTGATAGCATCCCTTGACCCGTTAACGAAGCGTGAGGACTTCTGTGCCCGAACCCGCCCGTGCCCCGATCCGCGAGCGCGGTGTCCGAGTGACACGTGACCGCATCGTCGAACGCTACCGCGGGTGGGTGCAGCCGGCCCCTTCCGGGCTCCCCAACTGGCGCGTCGTCGTGTTCTTCCCGGCCGCCGTGCTGGTGGTCCTCATCGCCTTCGTCGGCCTGGGGCTCACCGGCTCCTCCACGGGTGTGCTCCACTCCTACCTGAGCACCTCGAGCGATCCGGAGCTGGTCGCGGGGCAGCCGGAGCCGATCCGCAGCGACGAGTGGTTCGTGCAGACCAGCTGGACGGTCTCGCAGGTCGAACAGGGCCTCCCGATCCGGAACCACGTCTTCCCCGGCGGCATGGACGCCACCGTCCAGCATGACCTCCCCTCGACCGACTGGTCCGTCGCGTTCCGCCCGCACCTGCTCGGCTTCCTCTTCCTGCCGCTCGACAACGCCATGGCCCTGAAGTGGTGGCTGCCGGGCTTCGCGATGATCGTCGCCTGCTACCTGTTCCTCGTCGCACTGCTGCCGCGGCGGCCGATCATGGCCGCAGCAGTGTCGGTCGGGTTCTTCTTCGCACCCTTCTTCCAGTGGTGGTACCTCTCGATCACCTTCTGGCCGGCAGCATGGGCCTTCCTGGTGATGGCCGGGGCGGTGTGGCTGTTGCGATCCCGGAAATGGTCGACCCGGATCACCTGGGCGGCGGTCGTCGGGTATGTCACGGTGACCGTCGGCATGGGGATCTACGTGCCGTTCATCATCGCCGCCGCCCTGGTCGTCCTCGCCTTCGTGATCGGTCTCGCGCTCACGAGGTGGACCTCCGAGATCGTGGGCTTCGGCCGTCGCCTCCTCGCACTGCTGCCGCTGATCGTCGGCGGTGTCGCCGCCGTCGCGGTGCTCGGCGTGTGGATCCTGACCCGCTTCGGGACGATCGAGCTGTTCCTCGGCACCGTCTACCCCGGGCAGCGGCTGCACGCGACGGGGGGAATGACGAAGCAGTCGCTGTTCGCGCTCCTCGGCGCCCCCGTCACCAGCGGCCTCGCCGCGGTCGGGGGCCAGCCGCTGTCGAGCAACACCTCCGAGGCGGCCACGTTCTTCTTCGTCGGGCTCTTCCTGATCGTGCCGCTCGCCTGGTTCCTGATCCGGGACCGCCGGCGCAAGCAGCCGACCGATTGGATGACGCTGCTCAGCATCGTCGCCGGACTCGTCGTGCTCGCCTACCTGTTCGTCCCCGGCTGGGACATCATCGCCCACCTGACCCTGCTGGACCGGACCACCTCGAACCGCATCCGGATGGCTCTCGGCATCCTGTCCATCGTCGCGATGGCCCTCATGGTGCTGCGCTCCGACCGGCTGCGCGAGGAGGAGGGCGTGCGCGTGCCGTGGTGGGCGGCGTGGTCGTCGTTCGCACTGTTCGCCGCGACCGTCTGGGCGCTGACGGCGTACCTCGGCTATCTGCACGCCCCGATCCTCGGTGGCAAGGCGTGGATCGTGGTCACCGTCCTCTACGGCCTGTGCGTGCTGTCCTACGGTCGCGGGTGGGGGACGACCGGGGGCATCCTCTTCCTGGTGTTCTCCATCATCGGGTCGGCGGGCGCGAACCCGTTGTACCGAGGGGTCTACGACCTCAACCAGACCGACATCGTCAAGTCGATGAAGACGGAGGAGAAGGCGGAGCCGGGACGCTGGGTCGGCGTCGGCGACGGTCCGCTCCCCAACGCGATCCTGGTCCAGTCGGGGCTGCCGGGCTACAACGGCTTCCAGAGCGCACCGTCGCCCCAGATGTGGCGTCAGATCGATCCCGCCAAGAAGTACGAGTTCCAGTGGAACCGGCTCGCCAATGTGTCCTGGCGCGCGGCGACCGGGCCGGTCGTCGCCTCGAACCCCGCACCGGACCAGATCAAGCTGACGTTCGACTCCTGCTCGGCGTTCGCGCAGCGGTACGTCACCCACGTGCTCTCGGACGCCAAGCTCGACCAGCCGTGCCTGGACGACGAGAAGGTGTTCCGCGAGGGGCCGTCGACGCTCTACACGTACGACGTGGCGAAGTAGGCGAAAGGCCCGATCAGGCCGCGACGGTCGCCGCGATGTGCTTCGCGATCTCCAGAGAGCTGGTGGCCGCCGGCGACGGTGCGTTCAGGACGTGCACCTGCCGCGGCGCGCGCTGGATGATGAAGTCGTCGGCGAGCGTCCCGTCGCGCAGGATCGCCTGAGCGCGCACGCCGGAGCCCGCCCGCACGATGTCCTTCGTCGACACCTCGGGCACCAGCCGCGCCAGCGAGTCCGCGAACAGCCGCTGCGAGAACGAGCGCAGGATCTCCTTGGCACCCGTCACGACGTTGCGCGAGGCGAGGCGGAGGAAGCCGGGGTAGACCAGCGTGGACGCCGTGTCGGCGACGTTGATGTCGGTCCAGCGGTAGCCCTCGCGCGCGAGCGCCATGACGGCGTTCGGGCCGGCGTGGACGCTGCCATCGATCATGCGGGTCAGGTGCACGCCGAGGAACGGAAGATCGGGGTCGGGCACCGGGTAGATCAGGCCCTTCACCAACTCGCGGCGCTCCGGCACCAGCTCGTAGTACTCGCCCCGGAACGGCACGATGCGCGCTTCCGGCGTGACGCCCGCCATGGTCGCGACGCGGTCGCTCTGCAGCCCCGCGCAGTTGATCAGCCAGGCGCCCCGCGTCTCGCCGTGCGTGTGCGTGACGACCACCTCGTCCGGCCGGGACTCGATCGCCGACACCTCGGCCCCGAGCACGAGCTCCGCGCCGTTGCTCTGTGCCAGCTCCGCCAGCTTCCTGCTGACCGCCGCGTAGTCGATGATCCCGGTGGACTCCACCCGCAGAGCGCCGACGGTGTGCACGTGCGGCTCGTACTCGCGCGCCTCCGCGGCGTCGAGCAGACGGGAGGGCGCGCCGTTCGCCGTCGCGCGCTCGAACAGCGTCTGAAGCCTTGGGAGCTCCTTCTCCTCCGTCGCGACGATCAGCTTGCCGCACACCTCGTGCGCGATGCCGTGCTCGCGAGCGAACTCGACCATCGAGCGGTTGCCCGCCGTGCACATCGTCGCCTTGAGCGAGCCGGGCTTGTAGTACGGCCCGGCGTGGATCACGCCGGAGTTGTGCCCGGTCTGGTGCGCGGCCCAGGTGCTCTCCTTCTCGAGGAGCGTCACGCTGCGGCCTTCGCGGCTGAGACGTTCCGCCGTCGCGAGTCCGACGATGCCGCCGCCGATGATGATGACGTCAGGGGAAGCCACGGATCTCCTCTCGACCGGGTGGAAAGAAAGCAAGGGACAAGCCTACCGTGCGAACGGGTGTGTCCGCGCGACTCCGGTATGCTGGAGGCCGTTGTGCGCCCGATCGACGCCAACGGAGCAGGAAGGTCACATCTCTTTGTCGAAGACAATCGCACTCGGTCAGCCCACTGTCGGTGACGAGGAGCTGGAGGCGATCGCGAAAGTCTTCGCGTCGAACTGGCTCTCGGGCGCCGGCCCCACCTGTGCCGCCTTCGAGGAGCGGTTCGCCGCGTCCGCCGGGGTCTCGCACGCGCTCGCGACCAACAACTGCGGCGCGGCCCTCCACCTCGGACTGAAGGTGCTCGGCGCTGGACAGGGCGACGAAGTCATCGTCGGCGACTACACCTTCCCCGCGACCGGGCACGCCGTCGCGTGGACCGGCGCGAAGCCCGTCTTCGCCGACATCCGCCCCGACATCTGGAGCGTCGACCCCGCAGCCGTCGAAGCGGCGATCACCCCGCGCACGGTCGGCATCCTGGCCGTCGACGTCTTCGGGCAGCCGGCCGACTACGACGAGCTCCGCGCGATCGCGGACAAGCACGGTCTCTGGCTGATGGAGGACGCGGCCTGCTCCGCCGGCGCGAGCTACAAGGGCCGGCCCGCCGGCAGCCTGGCCGACGTGGCCACGTTCAGCTTCCACGGCCGCAAGGGCATCACCGCGGGCGAGGGCGGTGCGCTGACCACCGACCGAGCCGACCTGGCCGACCACGCGCGCAAGCTCCACACCTACGGCATCGCTCCTGCGCTCAGCCGCGAGAACAGCACCGATCTGCCGGTGCCCTCCTTCGACGAGCTCGGCTACAACTACCGCCTCTCCGACGTCGCCGCGGGCATCATGCTGGCGCAACTCGACCGTCTGGATGGCCTCGTCGCCGCCCGCGGCCGTATCGCCGACCGCTACGCGGAGCGTCTGGCCGAGATCGAGGGCGTGACGGCCCCTGTGGCGCTGGACGACCGCGTCCACCCGTGGCAGTCGTACGTCGTCACCCTCGAACCCGAGGTCGACCGCGGGGTCGTCGCCGCCCACCTCAAGGCGAACGGCGTGCAGTGCAACTTCGGCACGTACGCCTCGCACGTCCAGCCCGTCTACGGGTTCGAGGGCAGCCTCCCGGTGTCCGCCGACCTCTTCCGTCGTCACCTCGCGATCCCGATGCACGCCAACCTGAGCGTCGAGGACGTCGACATCGTCGCCGACACCCTGCGCGACGCGGTCGCGGCCGCCCGCTGAACCGGAAACCGAAAAGAACACACAGAAAGCGAATATCCGTGACCGAAACCGTCTTCATCACCGGAGGTGCCGGCTTCATCGGCCTGCACGTCGTCGACCAGCTGCTCGAGCAGGGCTACAACGTCCGCATCTTCGACAACATGTTCCGCGGCGACCGTGACGCCGTGAACAAGCTGATCGCCGGCGGGCGCGTGGAGCTCATCGACCAGGACGTGCGGTACGGCGGGGCCGTGCACGCCGCGATGAAGGGTGCCGACTACGTCATCCACCTCGCGGCCGTCTCGATCAACAAGAGCAACGCCGACCCCTACGAGTCGATGGACATCAACACGATCGGCGCGCACAACGTCTTCGCCGCCGCGGCGGACCACGGCGTCAAGCGGGTCGTGTTCGCGTCGAGCGCGTCGGTCTACGGCGACCCAGAGAAGCTGCCGATGCACGAGGACGACCGCCTCAACCCGCTGACGCCCTACTGCATCTCCAAGCGCACCGGCGAGGACCTGCTCGGCTACTACCAGCGCCGCGCCGGCCTCTCCTGGATCGCCCTGCGCTTCTTCAACGTCTACGGCGAGGGCCAGAAGACCACCGCGTACTACACGTCGGTGATCAACCACTTCGTCAACCGCCTCAAGAACGGCGAGGCCCCCGTCATCGACGGCGAGGGCAAGCAGTCGATGGACTTCATCCACGTCAAGGACATCGCCCGCGCGGTCGTCCTGGCGCTCACCTCCGAGCAGGCCAACATGCCGATCAACGTCGGCACCGGCATCGACACCACCGTGGCGGAGCTCGCCCGCATCCTCATCGACGCCGTCGGCGTGGATGTCGAGCCGCAGTTCAACCCGCGCCCCGTGCTCGTGTCGCGCCGCGCGGCCGACACCACGCGCGCCAAGGAGGTCCTCGGGTTCGAGCCGACCATCGAGGTGCGCGACGGCATGACCAAGCTCATCCAGAACTCCTGATCGTGACCGCCGCAGGGCTGCCGGAGAATCCGTACAATCCGCACGCATGGATCGTCGGCGAGCCGGTCATCGGTGAGGGCACCTGGATCGGTGCCTTCACCGTGATCGACGGCTCCGGCGGTCTCACGGTGGGCGCCGGCTGCGACATCGCCTCGGGCGTTCACATCTACACGCACTCCAGCGCGAAGAGGTGCGTCTCCGGGCGGCGCTACCCGCAGGTGGACCGTGCGCCGGTCACGATAGGCGATCGCGTGTTCATCGGCGCGAACGCCGTGATCAACATGGGCGTCACGATCGGCGACGAGGCGATCGTCGGCGCGGGAGCCGTCGTCAACGACGACGTGCCTGCCCGGACGGTCGTGGGAGGCGTGCCCGCCCGGGTCATCGGCGTCGTCGACCTCGCCGACCCAGAGAATCCGACCGTGACCGCCGCGAAGAAGGGGGACGCCCGATGAGGATCGCCGTCGTCAACAACTTCTTCCCGCCGCGTCCCGGCGGCAGCTCGCACCTGGCCGACCACCTGGCCAAGAAGTACGCCGCCGCCGGCCACGAGGTGCTCGTGCTGACGGCCGGCTACCGCGGCGCGCCGGCGACCGAGGAGCGCGACGGCCTGCGGATCATCCGCATCCCCTCGTGGACGCTGCCGAAGAACCGGTTGGCGGCCAACTTCGACATCGCCTTCACCATGTCGCCGCGCACCAAGCGCGAGGTGTTCCGGATCCTGGACGAGTTCGCGCCCGATGCCGTGCACCAGCACGGCCAGTTCTTCGACCTGACCTGGATGTCGGGATGGTGGGCGCGCAAGCGCAAGGTGCCGACGCTGCTGAGCATCCACACCCGCCTGTACAGCCCGAACGCGGTGAACAACTTCATCTACCGGGTGGCCGACGGGATCCTCGTCAAGCCGCTGATGCGGTTGCACCGGCCGCGGCTGGTGGTCATGGACGTCCTGATGGACCGCTACATCGATCAGCGTTACCGCCGGGCGTTCCGGGGGAAGGCGTACATCCCGGTCGGGATCGACCCGGAGGTGCTGCGCGGCGGCGACGCGAAGCGGGCGCGCGACGAGCACGACCTCGGCGACAACCATGTCCTCCTCTCGCTGGGCCATGTCATTCCGCAGCGCTCGCGTGTGGCGCTCGTGAAGGCCCTCCCGAAGGTGCTCAAGGAGTTCCCCAACCTGATCGTGGTCGTGATCGGGGGCGTCTACCACGACGAGTTCCTCAAGCTCGCACGGCACCTGAACGTCGATCACGCCATCCGGGCGATCGGCGCGCGGCCTCAGAAGGAGATCCCGGACTACCTGGCCGCCGCCGACCTCGAGGTGCACGAGCTCGACGGCCAGGGCTTCGGCACGGCGAGCCTGGAGGCGCTGGCTGTCGGCATCCCGGTCGTCGCCGCGATCCGGCCGGACAACTTCATCGAGGTCGTCCTGGAGGACGAGAAGCACCTGTTCCTCTCCGGCTTCGTCTCGGAGACCGATGAGCGCGCCGATCCCGACAGCCTGGCCGAGAAGCTCATCGAGGTGCTGCGCGATCCCGTGGCCGCCCGCGAGCGCGTGGCCCAGCACGCGCGCGCCGTCATCGAGGAGCACTTCACGATCGACCGTGTCGCCCAGAAGCACCTCGCGGTGCTGGCGGAGATGTCCCGCGCCGACTGAGCGCAGCTCCGGCCTCATACGACGAAGGGCCGCCTCAATCGGAGGCGGCCCTTCGTCGTACGAGGGGTCAGCGTCGGTGCGTGGTCTTCAGCTGCTCGACGACGCGGTGCGAGGGGACGATGGACGCGCGCTCGGCGTCGGCATCCACCTCGCCCCCGATGAGGCCGACGAAGTGCGCCAGCTGGGCGGCCAGAGGCTCCACAGAAGTGACCAGCTCCGGGATCTCGATGACGGTCTGCTGGCGGTAGCCGCGACCGTCGTCGTCCGCCGCCTGGTCGGACACGTGCCGGTAGACGGTGACGTCACGGCGGAGCAGGTCGATCTCGACGAGCCGGTCGAGGTCGTGGATGCTGAGCGAGCGGATCTTCCGCTGCCCGATGCGACTGGCGGAGATCTGCGCGATGCCGCCGTCCTCGAAGCCGAGGACGGCCTCCGCCACATCCTCCGCGCCCGGGACCGAGGCGGGGTGGAACTGCTCCACCGCGCCGCTCACGCGGACCGGCTCGCCCAGGAAGCGGATGGCCAGGTCGACGTCGTGCACGAGGAGGTCCCACGCGACGCCGGTGCGGATGCGCGGGACGTACGGCGAGTGACGCACGGCCGTCGCGTATACGGGCTCCTCGACGAGCTTCTGGGCGGTGAGCACTGCCGGGTTGAAGCGCTCAAGCAGCCCGCACATCATCGGCACGCCGAGCCGCTCCGACAGCTCGATGATCTCCAGCGTGGTCTCGAGCCCGTCGGCGACGGGCTTCTCCACCAGCAGCGGGACGCCCGCCTCGAGGACCTGACGTGCGAGCT
Source organism: Leifsonia sp. ku-ls (assembly GCA_003367665.1). Taxonomy (GTDB): domain Bacteria; phylum Actinomycetota; class Actinomycetes; order Actinomycetales; family Microbacteriaceae; genus Leifsonia. The sequence continues at coordinate 155,549 of QKXI01000004.1, forward strand.
GAGGGTGCGCCTCCGTCGCCGCCGCGACGACGACGCCGTCGATCCCGGTGAGGTCGCCGATCTCGGGTCGCCAGCTGGTGCCGAACCGCTCCGCGACCTCCTTGCCGACGTGCTCGCGGGGGTCGACCAGCGTGGCCAGCTCCGCCTTCCCGGAGGAGCTGATCACGCGGGCGTGGAGGGAGCCCATGGAGCCGGCTCCGACGAGGAGGATGCGAGGGGAGGCCATGGTCACGCGACCGCCTTCCGCACCGCGTCGACGATGGTGTCGACATCCGCCTCGGTCAGGCCGGGGTGCACCGGGAGGGACAGCACCTCCTGCACGATGCGCTCGGCCACGGGGTACTCGCCGACGATGACGTCGTCGCGACCGCGGTAGCAGTCGTAGTCGAAGACGAGCTTGGGGTAGTAGATGCCCGACCCGACGCCGCTCTCGGCGAGCTTCGCGGAGAGCTCTTCGCGGGTGATGCCGCTCTCCGGCGTCACGCGGATCGTGAACTGGTGCCACACGTGGCGCCGACCGTCGAGCTGCGACGGCGCGACGATGCCCCGGATGTCGGCAAGTCCCGCGCGCAGCCGGTCGGCGTTGGCCTGGCGCGCCGCGACGATGCTGTCGTAGCGGCCGAGCTGGGGAAGGCCGAGCGCCGCCTGCAGGTCGGTCATCCGGTAGTTGTGACCGGCGACCTCGTACTGGTAGCGGGCGCGCATGCCCTGGTTGCGGAGGACGCGGAGACGGTCGGCGAGCACGTCGTCGTCGGTCGTGATGATCCCGCCCTCGCCGGTGGTGAGGTTCTTGGTGGCGTAGAACGAGAACGTCCCGAGGCCGAAGCTCCCCGCCGAGCGCCCGTTCTGGTGCGAGCCGTGCGACTGGGCCGTGTCCTCCACCAGCGCCAGCCCGCGCTCCGTCGCCAGAGCCGAGATCGCCGACATGTCGGCGATCTGCCCGTACAGGTGGACCGGCATGAGCACGCGGGTCCGGTCACCGATGGCCTGGGCGAGCGACTCGGCCGTGACGTTGTAGTCGGCCTCGGAGATGTCCGCGAAGCGGGCGGTCGCGCCGGCCTCGAGGATCGCATTGAGGGTCGCGACGAAGGTGAACGGACTGGTGACCACCTCGTCACCCGGCTCGAGGTCGAGCACCTGGAGCGCGGCGACCAGCGCCGTCGTGCCGTTGTTGACCGCGATCGCGTGCTTCACGCCGATGAGCTGGGCGAAGCGCGTCTCGAATTCGCTGACCTTGGGCCCCTGCGCCACGTTCCCGGATCGGATGACCTCCAGAACGAGGTCTTCTTCTTCTTTGCCGAACTCGACGACAGTGATCGGTATCATTTTGGAGGCACGTATCCTGATTCTGCTTTTCGCGGACGGTGGAGCCGGGGCAACACCCGCTCAATCCTAGGCCATGACGATACGTGACCGCGCGGCAGGGCGCGCCTACCGCCCGCCAATCCGGAAGGCCCACACCCATGAACTCCATCCATCCCACTGCCGTCATCGGCCGCAACGTCACGCTCGGCGAAGGCAACGTGATCGGTCCGTTCGCCGTGATCGGCGGCGAGGTGACGATCGGCGACGGCAACTGGTTCGGCGCGGGGGTCAAGATCGGCTGTCCTCCGGAGGTGCGTGGCTTTCCCCACGATGGCGAGTGGATAGACGGTTCGGCGGGGAGCGGCGTTAGCATCGGCGATGGCAATGTCTTCAGAGAAGAGGTGCAGGTGCATGGCGGCTGGAAGAAGCGCACGACGCTCGGGCACGGCGTCTTCGTCATGAACCGCTCCTACATCGCGCACGACGGCGAGATCTCCGACGGCGTGACGATCGCCTCCGGGGTCGCCATCGGCGGTCATGTCCGGCTCGGGCGCGGCGCCAACCTCGGGCTCAACGCGAGCGTCCACCAGCGCCGCGTGGTCGGCGCCTTCGCCATGGTGGGGATGGGCTCGGTCGTGACCAAGGACATCCCGCCCTTCGTGAAGGCGTTCGGCAACCCGTGCGGCGTCCGGGGCGTCAACGCGGTGGGCCTGGAGCGCGCGGGCATGGCGGCGTCGGACGTCGAGCGCCTCCTCGCGGCCTACGGCTCGACCGGCACGGCGTCCGCCGACGACCTCTCGAACGGCTTCGATGCCGACCTCGACTGGTTCCAGGCGGCGGGAGCCGACGCGTGAACCGGCTGAAGCGGGCGCTGCCCACCATCCTGCTCGTCCTCCGCTACGTTCTGCTCGTCGCGGTGGTCGGCTTCGCCGTGTTCTACCTCGTGACGCAGTGGTCGGCGGTCTCCGCCACCATCGCGCGGATTCCCTGGCAGTCCCTCGTCCTGTCGTTCGTGCTCGTCGTGGTCGGGCTGTTCGCGGGCACGCTCAGCTGGGTGGCCGTGCTCAACGGCCTCGGCCCGAAGGTGCCCGTCGCCCGTGCGTCCCAGGTCATGCTGGTCGGCCAGCTCGGCAAGTACGTCCCGGGATCGGTCTGGTCGTACGTGCTGCAGATGGAGCTGGGCCGGCAGTACGGCATCCTGCGTCCGCGCGTGCTGGTGACCTCGCTGTACGCCGCCGGGATCGGCGTCGTGTCCTCCCTGGTCCTCGGCGCGTTCGCGCTCCCGTTCGTCTCGGCCCAGCATCCTGCGCTGCTCTGGCTCTTCCTGCTGCTGCCGGTCGGCCTGGTGTGCCTGCACCCGCGCGTGATGACGTGGCTCGCCTCGCTCGTGCTCAAGGTGTTCCGGCGGCCCCCGCTGGAGCACGAGGTCGCGTTCGCCACGGTCGCGAAGGCCGTCGGCTGGTCGCTGGTGGCGTACGTCTGCTACGGCCTGCACCTGTGGCTGCTGGTCAACGCCCTCGTGAACCCCGACTTCGGGACGCTGATCCTCCTGACCGGGGCGATGGCCCTCGGCTTCACGGTCAGCCTGTTCGCGTTCATCTTCCCCTCCGGCGTCGGCGTCAGGGAGGCCGTGCTGGTGGGGGCCATGGCGCTCCTCCTCACCGTGCCGCAGGCCAGCGCGCTGAGCCTGGTGTCGCGGGCGATGTTCACGGCGGCCGACGTGCTCGCGGCGGGCGCGGCGGCCCTGGTCGCCGTGATCCTGCGCCGGCGCATCGCCGCGGAGTCGGCTCGCAACCACTCCGACGACGACTACGACCACCTGCCGGAAGGTGCGATCTTCCTCGACGAGGTGGGCGAAGGCAAGTGACGGCTCGCCCGCCCGTCGGTGTGGCGCTGTGCACCTTCAACGGGGCGGCCTTCGTCACCCAGCAGCTGCGGAGCATCCTGGATCAGTCGCCCGCGCCGGCCGAGATCGTGGTCGGCGACGACGGCTCCTCGGATGACACGGTCGACCTCGTCCGCGCCGCCGACCACGGCAGCACCGCGGTCACGGTGCTCGACGGTGCGGGGCGCCTCGGCGTCACCAAGAACTTCGAGCGGACCGTCAGCGCCGTCGTCTCACCCCTGGTGGCCCTCTCCGACCAGGACGACGTCTGGCACCGCGACCGGCTGCGGCGGTTGACGCCGCTGTTCGACGACGGCTCGGTGCTCCTCGTCCACACCGACGCGCGGCTGGTCGACGCGGACGGCGAGCCGGTGGGCCGCACGCTGTTCGAGGAGCTCGAGGTCACGCCGGCCGAACTCGACCTGGAGCGCAGCGGCCGGGCCTTCGACGCCTTCCTGCGCCGCAACCTCGCCACCGGGGCGACCGTCGTCTTCCGCCGGTCGCTGCTGGAGTCCGCCCTCCCGTTCCCGGAGGAGTGGGTGCACGACGAGTGGCTCGCGGCCGTGGCGGCGGCCCTGGGCGGCGTCGCTGTGGTCGCCGAGCCGACGATCGACTACCGCCTGCACGGGGCGAACCAGATCGGCGTCGTCACGCCGACGCTGCGCTACAAGCTCTCCCGCGTCCTCGAGCCGCGCGGCGACAGGAACGAGCGGCTGGCGCGGCGGTTCCATCTCTTCGCCGACCGCCTGGACGCGCTTCCCGTCACCCCTGACATACGGGAGAAGGCCCGGGCGAAGGCCGCGTTCGAGGCCCGTCGTGCGGCCTTCCCTGCATCGCGCGCCCGACGCCTGTGGCCGGTGCTACGCCTGGCGCGCACCGGAGCGTACGGGCGATTCGCGAGCCGCGGACGGGCCGACATCCTGCGCGATCTCGTGCAGCCGGCCTGAGCGGCCGGCCGGCGTCAGCTCGCGTCGCGGTGCGGCAGCCGCAGTCGCCAGCTCATGCCCTGCGACGCCTTGACCGTGCAGATCACGAGCAGCATCCAGCCCGACTCCACCAGGATCGAGCTCTCGAAGACGCTCGTGACCAGCAGGGCGACGAGCACGAGCGGCGCCCAGGCGTAGACGACGCTGCGGCGGTTGGAGGCGAGCAGCCAGGAGCGGCTGAACGCCAGGGCCACGAGGGCCACGAACAGGAGCAGGCCGATGATGCCGACCTGCAGGTAGACGTCGAGGTAGGCGTTCAGGCCGTCGGAATGGTAGACGCCGGTCGCCGCCTGGATCGCGGTGAACGGGTACAGGTCGGTGGGCCAGGATCCCACCCAGCCCCAGCCGATGATCTGCTGCACCGGAATGAGCTCCCAGATCTGGATCCACAGCTGGTAGCGCACCTGGAAGTCGGCTCGGGCGTTGAGCAGGTCGATCACGCGCGTCCGGTAGACGTACGCCGTGACGAGCACGGCCACGGTGAAGATCGCGAGCCCCCACTGGAAGTACGGCCGCTGGTTCGCCGGCACCTTCCGCAGCAGATACAGCGCGAGCGTGGCCAGCCCCACCACGACCGAGACCGCGGCGATGACCGGGGAGTGGGCGAACAGGATGCACAGCGCGGCGAGCGTGATCGAGTACGCGGCGACGGGGGGACGCACCGACCGCGTCCGCAGCTCGACCAGGAAGGTGACGAAGGCGATCAGCGCGACGATGCTCAGCTGGTTGCGCGTGCCGAACAGGCCCTGGATCGGGCCGCCGAGCGCGATGTTGCCCTGGATGCCGAGGAAGCGAATCGGGGCGTCGAGCAGCAGACCGCTGAGCACCTCCAGCGCCAGCGAGAGGGTGAGGAGGAAGCGCAGGGCGTCGCCCACCACCCGGACGATCTGGATGGCGTCGCGCACCAGCGCGATGTACACCGCGAGGAAGGCGAAGATGAGCTGGTAGATCACGCCGCCGAGCGTCGCCCACTGGTACTGGCTCCAGAGCAGGGAGAGCGCGCACCAGCCGACGAACAGGAGGGCGGACACCGGCAGGAGCCCGTGCCACTCGATCAGCCTCCACTGCGCCGCGAAGGACAGGGCCGCGAGGACGACGAGCACGCCGAGCGCGCCGATCAGCCCGGGCCAGCCGATGAGCGCGCGGATCGCGTGCGTGGAGAACCCGACGACGACCGCGAGCAGCGCGAGGGTGGAGGTGAAGCGGGCGGAGCCCAGGAACTCGGTGACCGCGGGCGGCACCAGGGTCCGAGGGGGCGTTGCCATGCTGACAGCCTACGGGTCGGTCAGGGCGCCGTCTGCTTGCTGGCCGCACACAGGGCGACGAGCAGCGCCCATCCGCCTTCGATCAGGATGCGGCTCTCCGCGAAGCTCTGCGCGATCAGGGCGGCCATCAGCAGCAGCGGAAGCAGCGCGATCGCCCGGTACGGCTCGAGGTCGGCGACGGTGGTCCGCGGACGGTCGACGGCGAGGAACCAGGAGCGGCCGAACGTGGTCAGCACCAGCAGCACGAACACGACCAGGCCCACGATGCCGAGCTGCAGCCAGACGTCGAGCCAGGCGTTGTGCGCCTGCAGGTACTCCACGCCGTTGCGTGTGGCCAGGCCGTCGAACGGCTTCACCCACGGCGCCCAATAGCTCACCCAGCCCCAACCGAACGCCGGACGCTGCTGGGCCAGGGCCGTGACGGCCTTCCAGATGTCGAGGCGGCCGGTCAGGTCTTCGCTCTTGCCGAAGAGGGCCGGGATGCGGGAGGCGAAGACCGAGACGAGCACGATCGCGGCGGCGACCGCGGCGAGCCCCATGACGTAGACGGGCGTCCGCCGGTCGGGGCCGGCACGGCGGGCCCAGAGGGCGAAGCCGAGCACGACGGCGGTGACCAGCGCCGCCGCGATGACCGTGGCGGAGCGGGTGAGGGCGAGCGTCAGCGCGGCGACCACCAGCCAGCCGAGGGCGGAGCCGCGGCGCACGGTGCGGTCCGCGAACTGGATGCCGAAGACGACGAGTGAGAGCAGCGCGATCATCGCGAGCAGGTTGCTGTTGCCGACGATGCCCTGGATCGGGCCGCCGTGGAACAGCAGGTCGCGGCTCCAGAAGAACGCCTGCGGCAGCCTCCCGCTCGGCACCGGCTGTGCCGGCGTCAACGGAAGCACCGGCTGCCGCACGAACACCGCGACGACGAGCTCGAACAGCAGCGAGAGCCCGAGGATCCAACGGAAGGCGTTGCCCAGCGCGCTCAACAGCCCCGGCCAGCCGAGCCGTAGCCCGAGGAACAGGCCGCCCGCCGTCGTCGCCAGCTGCGCGAGCACACCGAGGGCGCTCGCGCCGGGATAGGCGGACCAGGCGATCGACACGATCGCCAGAGCCAGGAACAGCACGAGGGTCTTCGGGGTGCTCCGCCAGCGGAAGGTCGGGCGCGAGCGGATCACGAGCACCGCGCTCGCCACGGCGAGCACGCCCGCGAGCACGAAGTAGCCCGGCCAGCTGATCAGGTTGCGCCAGAAGTCCCCGGCGAACAGGGTGAAGAGGATGACCGAGGCGAGCACGGCCTCGCCCGTGCCCGTGGCGGAGCGCGCGGCGCGGACGCGGTCGTTCAGCGCGGGGTGCGGGCTCGTCACCCCCGAAGGATAGCTCACCGGTTGGGCGTCGCCACGAACAGCGTCCCGGCGCCGGAGGCGATGTGGAGCGTGCCCTCGTCCGGGGTGACCAGCACGGAGTCGCCGCGGTGGAGCGTCAGCGCGCCGGACCGGCCGCGCAGCTCCAGCGTCCCGTCGGTGCAGAGCGCGATCGCCGGTCCGTCGAGCGGCAGCTCGGCCGACGCGACCCCGCCGCCGACCTCGATCCGGGACAGCCGGAAGTCGGGGACGTCCGGCCGGAACACCTCGACGCCGGGCGCGGGGTGCTCCGGGGCGAGCGGGGTCGCCTCGATCGGCGTGAAGTCGAGCACGGAGACGAGCTCCGGCACGTCGATGCGCTTGCGGGTGAGTCCGCCGCGCAGCACGTTGTCGGACGCCGCCATGAGCTCGATGCCGAGGCCGCGGAGGTAGGCGTGGATGTTGCCGGCCGGCAGGTACAGCACCTGGCCGGGACGCAGGGTCGCCCGGTTGAGCAGCAGCGCCAGCACGATGCCGGGGTCGCCGGGGAACGCGTCGTGCAGCATCCGGACCGTGTCGGCGTCGCGGTCGTCCGGCAGCGCGCGGGCGGCGGCGACCACCTCCGCCACGAGCAGGTCGACCTCGCTGTCGCCGCCGAGCAGCCACTCGGTCGCGCGGCGGAGCACGGCGCCCGGCTCGCCCTCGAGGGTGCGGGCGAAGCCGGAGAGCACGGCGCCGCCGGGCGCGGCGGCGGCCAGGCGGAGCAGCGCCGCCCGGCTCTCGGCCGGGTCGCGGAAGCCGCACAGGGCCTCGAACGGGTCGCTCAGCGCGAAGATCAGCTCCGGCTTGTGGAACGGGTCCTTGTAGTTGCGGTCGGGGGAGTCCGGCGCGAGCCCTGCCGCGTTCTCGCGCTCGAACCCGGCGCGCGCCTGCTCGGGTGAGGGGTGGGCCTGCAGGGAGAGCGGCCCGTCGGCGGCGAGCACCTTGAGCAGGTACGGGAGGTCGTGCGTCGGCTGCCACGCGGAGAGGTCCGCGGCGCCGCCGGTCAGCGCGGGGTCGAGGATGCGCGCCGGCGAGCCGGGGTGGGCGCCCAGCCACAGCTCCGCCTCCGGTGCGCCGCTCGGCTCGGTGCCGAGGAGTCCGGCGATGGCGGTCGTCGATCCCCAGGCGTAGTCGCGCGGGGTGTTGCCGATGGGCACAAACATGCGTCCTCATCCCTTTCGTTCCGTTGGACCAAACTACCAATCGCTTTTGCGCCGGCCTGCTGCGTCCCTAGGCTGGCGGGCGGCCAGACCAACACTGTGGACGCACGGGAGCGCACATGCCCTTCGAGACCATCGCCGGCGACTTCTACGGCTTCGAGAACCAGCTGACCGACCGGGAGAAGGAGTTCATCGCGAACCTCCGCGCGCAGCTGGAGTCAGAGGTCAAGCCGATCGTCAACGAATACTGGGAGAAGGCGGAGTTCCCGCACCAGATCATCGACGTCCTGCACAGGAACGGCGCCATCGGCCTCGGCTTCGCCGAGACGGCTCCGTTCGAGAACTCGGCGGTGTTCCGCGGTTGGGTCGCGCTGGAGCTGGCACGGATCGACGCGTCGGTCAGCACGTACGTCGGCGTGCAGAACGGCCTGGCGCTCGGCGCCATCGGCGTTTGCGGCTCGGAGGAGCAGCGGGCCGAGTGGCTGCCGAAGCTGGCGAGCGGCGAGGTGCTCGGCGCGTTCGGCCTGACCGAGCCGACCTCGGGCTCCGACTCGGCGCAGGGCCTCAAGACCGTCGCGACGCGCGACGGCGACAACTGGGTCCTGAACGGCTCGAAGCGCTGGATCGGCAACGCCACCTTCAGTGACATCACCGTCATCTGGGCCAAGAGCGCAGAGGACGGACAGGTGAAGGGCTTCATCGTCCCCACCTCCACGCCGGGCTACACGGCCACGAAGATCGAGGGCAAGCAGTCGCTCCGCATGGTGCAGAACGCCGACATCACGCTCGAGAACGTGGTGGTGCCCGAGTCGCTGCGCCTGCAGAACGCCAACAGCTTCAAGGACACGGCCCGTGTCCTCCGCCTCACCCGCGCCGAGGTCGCCTGGGCGGCCGTCGGCGTCGCGGTCGGGGCGTACGAGGCGGCACTGCGCTACACGAAGGAGCGGGTGCAGTTCGGCAAGCCGATCGCCGCGCACCAGCTCATCCAGGACCTCCTGGTGAAGTCGCTCGGCAACATCACGGCCTCCATCGGCCTGTGCACGCGCGTCTCGGAGATGCTGGACGCCGGCGAGCAGCGCGACGAGCACTCGGCCCTCGCGAAGGCGTTCGCGACCTCCAAGATGCGCGAGACGGTCGCCTGGTGCCGCGAGGCCCTCGGCGGCAACGGCATCGTGCTCGACTACGACGTCGCCCGCTTCTTCGCCGACGCCGAGGCGCTGTACTCGTACGAGGGCACGCGCGAGATGAACACGCTCATCGTGGGCCGCGCGGTGACGGGGCAGGCGGCGTTCGTCTGACGTCTCCCCGCGCCCGCTAGGGTAAGAAGCTCCATCGAGCAGCAGGAGGACCGCCCGTGGCGTGGTTGGTGACCGGAGGAGCAGGCTACATCGGGGCGCACGTGGTGCGGGCGTTCCGGGAGCAGGGGATCGACGTCGTCGTGGTGGACGACCTCTCCAGCGGGCATGAGGAGTTCGTCCCCGCCGGCGTGCCGTTCTATCGGGGCACCCTCCTGGACGGCGAGCTGCTCGCCTCCGTCTTCGCCGAGAACGCGATCAGCGGCGTCGTGCACGTCGCCGGGTTCAAGTACGCCGGTGTCTCGGTGCAGCGGCCGCTGCACACGTACGAGCAGAACGTCACCGGCACGGCGGTGCTGCTGGCGGCGATGCAGGACGCCGGGGTCGACGCGATCGTGTTCAGCTCCTCCGCGGCCGTCTACGGCACCCCGGATGTGGACATCGTCACCGAGGCGACGCCGAAGAGCCCCGAGTCGCCGTACGGCGAGTCGAAGCTGATCGGGGAGTGGCTGCTGCGCGACCAGGGCGTCGCCGCCGGGCTGCGGCACACTTCCCTCCGCTACTTCAACGTGGTCGGGTCGGGGGAGCGGAGCCTGCGCGACACCAGCCCGCACAACCTGTTCCCGTTGGTGTTCGACGCGCTGGTCGAGGGACGCACCCCGCGCATCAACGGCGACGACTACCCGACGCCCGACGGGACGTGCGTCCGCGACTACATCCACGTCGCCGACCTCGCCGTGTCGCACGTGGCGGCGGCGAAGCGGCTGGATGCGGGCGCGTCGATCGAGCCGGTCTACAACCTGGGAAGCGGGGACGGCGTCTCCGTCGGTCAGATCATGTCCACCGTTGCCGAAGTGACGGATATCGCCTTCACCCCAGAAGTGGGGCCTCGACGGCCCGGGGATCCGGCGAGGATCGTGGCCTCCGGAGAGCTCGCGGCCCGCGATCTCGACTGGAAGATGCGTCACACGCTCGAGGACATGGTGCGCAGCGCCTGGGAAGCCCGCCAGGCGGCGTCCTGACACCGCTCCCGGCCCGCCCGTCCGACCCGGGCGTGTCGGGATTGTTGTCGTTCTCCGGCGCGTCGTGAACTCTCGACCAGCGGTCAAGGCTTTACGATTCGCGGCTTGACGTGAGCGAATGACAACGGTGTAATTAGGAGAACACGAGAATCTCGTGTTTCAGCAGTTGATGGGTGGGGAGACCGATATGCCAGTTCCTGAATATCGTTCTGGGGTACCCGACGACTGGTTCATCGACCCGGTCCGGCTCGGGGTTCCCGGTGTTCGGGCCGCGGATGCCGACGACGACAATCCGCTCGCCTGGCAGACCGACGCCCTGTGCGCGCAGACCGACCCCGAGGCCTTCTTCCCGGAGAAGGGCGGATCGACGCGCGACGCCAAGCGCATCTGCACCTCGTGCGAAGTCCGGGCGCAGTGCCTCGAGTACGCGCTCGCCAACGACGAGCGCTTCGGCATCTGGGGCGGCCTCTCCGAGCGCGAGCGGCGCAAGCTGCGCAAGCGCGCCGGCTGACGCGGACAGAGCAGACCCGCAGCCCCCTCCCAGGATCCGCGCCGCGCCCGACCCAAAGACGCGATCGACGCGCGCCCAACCTAGGCTGACTCCCGATGTATCCGAGAGTCACCGCCATCGTCGTCGCCCACAGCGGCGGCCCCCGCCTGCAGCGCACTCTCGACGCCCTCGCGGACCAGACCCGTCGACCGGACGCCGTGATCGCCGTCGACTGCGCGACGGACGACGACGCCACCCGGCTGCTGTCCGAGGCGCAGCCCACGCAGCTGATCTCCGTCTCCGAGAAGCTGCCGTTCGGCCAGGCCGTCGCCGCCGCCGTGCGCGTGCTGCCGCCCGCCTCCGGTCCCGACCAACTGCTCTGGCTGCTCGCCCACGACACCGCGCCGGAGCCGCAGGCGCTCGAGGCCCTGCTCGCCGCCCTCGAGGTGTCGCCGTCGGTCGCCGTGGTCGGTCCGAAGCTCGTCGACGCTGAGGACCCGGCCTTCATCCGCGAGTTCGGCGAGGCCATGACACCGTTCGGCGCCTCGGTGCCGCTGGTCGAGAACGAGCTCGACCAGGCGCAGCACGACGGCCTGAGCGACGTGCTCGCGGTGTCCAGCGCGGGGATGCTGGTGCGGCAGTCGCTGTGGGAGCGTCTCGACGGCTTCGACCCGGCCCTCCCGACGGTGGACGACGGCCTCGACTTCTGCACGCGTGCCCGGCTCGCCGGCTTCCGCGTGACGCTGGTCGCCCAGGCGCGGGTCGCGCTCGGCGGCGACGGGGTCGCCGGCCCCAACCTCTCGCCGAAATGGACGGTGCGCCGACGGCTCGCGGGGGAGCGGCGCCGCGCTCAGCTGCACCGGCGGATGGTGTACGCGCCCGGCTGGGCCGTTCCACTGCACTGGCTGACCCTCGTGCCGCTCGCGGTGCTCCGCGGGCTGCTGCGACTCCTGCGCAAGGAGCCCGGCTCGGTCGGCGGGGAGCTCGCTGCGGCGTTCCGCGTCGCCTTCTCCGGGATGGCCGTCGGCAGCGCCCGGCGCCGGCTCGCCTCCGCGCGCGAGGTCGGCTGGGCGGCCGTCGCGCCGCTGCGCATCCCGTTCTCCGAGGTGCGGCGCGCCCGGGCGCTCAAGCGGGAGGCCGCGCTCGTGCGGCAGCAGGGGGAGAAGCAGGACCTCGACTTCTTCGGCAGCGGCGGAGGCTGGACGGTGCTCGCCGCCCTCGTGGTCGGCGTCGCCCTGTTCTTCCCGCTCGTCGGCTCCGGCGCTCTGGGCGGCGGCGGGCTGCTGCCGCTGAACTCGTCGGTCGGGCAGCTGTGGGCCGGCCTCGGCTACGGCTGGCGTGACGTCGGCCTCGGCTTCACGGGCGCCGCCGACCCGTTCTCCGCCGTGCTCGCGGTGCTCGGGACCGTCACCTTCTGGCAGCCGTCCCAGTCGCTCGTGCTGCTCTGGTTGCTCGCCATCCCCCTCGCGGCCCTCGGCGCCTGGCTCGCCGCCGCTCGCCTGACGACGCGGGCGACGCTCCGCGCCTTCGGCGCCCTGGCGTACGCGCTGGCGCCGACCCTGCTGGTCGCGCTGCAGGGCGGCCGGCCGTCCGCGGTGCTCGCGCACATCCTGCTGCCGTGGCTGTTCTTCGCCGGGCTGGCGGCGCGCCGGTCCTGGGCGGCAAGCGCCACGACCGGGCTGCTCGCGGCCGCGACGGTCGCGTGCGCGCCCATCCTCATCCCCGCCCTCGTCATCGCCTGGATCGCCGCAATCGTGTTCGCCGGCCGGCGCGCCGCGCGGATCGTGCTCATCCCGCTGCCCGCGGTCGTGCTCTTCGCCCCGCTGGTGTGGCAGCAGGCCACGCGCGGCGCCTGGCTCTCGGTGCTGGCCGACCCCGGCGTGCCGGTGGACGCGCGGCAGACGCCGGCGTGGCAGCTCGCGCTCGGCTTCCCGGACGGCGTGCTCGGCGGGTGGCACCAGGTCGCCACGAGCCTCATGCTGCCGACGGCCGCCGCCAACATCGTCGTGCCGATCTTGCTGGCGCCGCTCGGCATCCTCGCCATCCTCGCGCTGTTCCTCCGCGGCACCGTGCGCGCGATCGTCGCCCTGCTCGTGGCGCTGACCGGGTTCCTGACGGCCGTGGCGGCGCTCCACCTGCAGCTCGCGGTCACCGGAGGGACGGTCGTCCCGATCTGGCCCGGCAGCGCCCTCAGCCTGTACTGGATCGGGCTGGTCGGCGCGGCCGTGCTCGCGCTCTCGGCCCTCGGCCGCGCCGCCGTCTACCCGGCCTGGGTCGCGATCGTGACGCTCGCCGTCGTCATCGTGCCGGTCGGCATCGCCTCGCTGAACGGCACCGCCGTGGTCGCGGAGAGCGACGGACGCACCATGCCCGCGGTCGTCACGGCGAAAGCGGCGACGCAGCCGAGGGTCGGGACGCTGCGCATCGTCCCGCAGCCCGACGGCGGCATCCGTGCCGACCTGGTGCGCGGAAGCGGCAGCACCCTCGACGGGCAGTCCACGCTCGCCGACACCGAGCGCCGGCTCACTGCGGGACAAGAGGACCTCGCCCAGCTCGCCGGGAACCTGGCGTCGCGCAGCGGCTACGACGCGACGACGCAGCTCAAGAAGCTGGGAATCGACTTCGTCCTGCTCGCGCCGTCGGAGACCGCTCTCGGCGAGGCGGACGCGTCCGCCGCCGAGGCGACGCGCTCGCGGGCCGCCGTCGCGATGGACGCCAACCCCGTGCTCAGCTCGGTCGGGACCACCGCGAGCGGCCGGCTGTGGGCCTTCGACAGCGGCACGTCGGAGGTTCCCGCCGCGGCACGGATCCCCGCGGACGCCGGCGGGATCTGGCGCCTCGTGGTGCTGCTCGTGCAGGGCATCGTCATCGGGGTGACGCTGCTCATCGCCATCCCGACCAGCCGCTCCGCGGACCGGGTGTCCGAGCTGTCGGCGCGGCGCCCGCACCGCAGGAAGGACGACGAGCTGGCGGTCGAGCCGGACGACGAGCCCGACGAGCCGGACGTCGCCGCCGACGGCGTCGCGGACGAGAGCGTCGACGAATACGTGGCGGAACCCGAGGACGAGGCGGTCGTGGAGTCGGCCGACCTGCCGGAGCCCGCGCCGGCCGGTGAGGCCGCGCCGGTTGCCGAGCCTGCGCCGGCCGCCGAGTCCGCGCCGGCCGGCGAGCAGGCGCCGAGCGGCGAACCCGACACCGTCGGCGAGCCGCGCGACGCCGTGCCGGCGCAGGAGCACGAGCCCGCACCGCAGCCGTCGCCCGCGAACGAAGACGACCACCCCGTCGAGCGGGAGGCGGAGCGGGTGACGACGCCGCCGGCTCCGACCACGCTCGAAGACGGACTGGAGGAGACCATCATCCGACCCCGACGCAGCTTCGACGGAGGCGACCGTGGCTGACCGCAGAGGGCTCGCGCGGATCGGCTTCCGCACCGCGGGCGGCCTCGTCGGCGTCGCCGTCGCCGTGGTCGCGGTGGCGGGCGCCACGCTGCTGCCGCTCCCCGACTTCGCGATCGGCGCCCCGTCGCAGACGGTGACGCCGGTGCCAGCCGACCAGCAGCGGGTCTGCCCCGGTCCGCTGCTCGAGCTCGCCGCCGACGCGGGAGCGGCCACCCGTCCGAGTTCGATCGGCGCGCCGTCCTTCGCGACGGACGCCGTCGGCGCCGACGTGCGCACCCGCGCGCTCAAGCCGGATGCGGACTCCGCGTCGCGCGACGAAGCCCCCCTGCTCGCCTCGGTGGCGACGCCGCAGGGCGCGAAGACCTCACCGCTGATCGCCGGCGCGCAGAGCCAGAACGCCCAGACCCCCGACCTCGCGGGCCTCGCGGCCGCCGCGTGCGCCGAGCCGAGCGCCGACACCTGGCTCGCGGCGGGCTCCACCGCCCTCGGGCAGACCAGCCTCATCCTGCTGTCGAACCCCAGCGCGGTCGACGCGACGGTCGACCTCTCGATCTACACCGAGACCGGCCCGGTCAGCGCGCCCGGCGCCGCCAGCATCCTGGTGCCGGCCGGGTCGCAGAAGGTGGTGCCCCTCGCGGGTCTCGCCCCCTCGGCGGCGGCGCCCGTGATCCGGGTCCGCACGGCCGGCGGCGAGGTGGTCGCCTCCCTGCAGCAGAGCTACGAGGTCGGCATCCAGCCCCGCGGTGCGGAGCTCGCCGGCGCGACCGGCCTCCCCGCGCGCCAGCAGATCGTCCCCGGCGTCACCATCGGCTCGATGGCGGCCATCCAGGCGGCCCAGTCCGCCGAGGGCGTCGGCGTCGACTACCCCGTGGTCCGGCTCGCCGTGCCGGGCGACACGGACGCCCAGGTCACCATCGGAGCCGTCGGCGAGGCCGGAACGGCCGTCGGCGACTCGTACGCCACCACGGTCAAGGCCGGGACGGTCGCCGAGGTGCCGCTGCAGCGGCTCAAGGACGGCAGCTACACGGTGACGGTGAACTCCAGCGTTCCCGTGGTCGCGGCCGTGCGCACCTCCGTGATCGGTGCGAAGACGCGTGACTTCGCGTGGTTCTCCTCCGCCCAGGCGCTGCAGAAGGAGACGCTGGCGGTGATCCCGGGCGACGGCCAGGCCGCCCTCCACCTGGCCAACGCGGGCGACGCGGACCGTTCGCTCTCGATCGCACCGCTCTCGGGCGGCGCACCCATCGCGCTGAAGGTCCCCGCCGAGGGCGGGGCGCACGTCAAGCTGCCCGCCGGCAGCTATCGGATCACGGGCGCCGACGACCTCCGCGGAAGCGTCAGCCTCAGCGGCGACGGGCAGACCAGCTCGTTGGCGCTCGCGCCGCCCGGGCCGCTCGCCGCGCCCATCACCGTCTACCCGAACTGATCCGGCCCCGGACCGGCGACTCGACTGACCGCAACCGGACCGGAAGTCAGAAGTGGCGGTACCGGTCCGGCGCCAGGTCCCACGGGTCCTTGCCGAGCAACTCGGCGACCGCACGGAAGACGCAGCCCTCGATGTACATCCGGCGGTGGCTCTCGTCGTCGCGGTGCAGCTTGGTCAGGCGCTGGATGGGCACGCGGTACAGCACGATGCGCCGGTTGGCGGCGTCCACCCGCCAGCGATCGACGCCGTCGCCGCCCGAATTGCCGATCGGCGTCGCCGCGACCTCGAAGTGCACGTCGGCGAGCTCCTCCGGCCAGACGCCCTTGAGGTAGTCGGCGGTGGAGGCGACGGTCATGTCGAAGAAGTCGATCCGGTTCTGCAGCATCGGCAGGTGCGGGCCGGTCACGGGACCGCGCGCGCCACGCCCGTGCCTGCTCCGCCAGCGGCTCGTGGCCGGGGTCTGGCGGCTGGTGCGGCGGTTGCGGGGCATGTCGCCATCCTACGTCTGCGGCGCTCCGGTATCCTGAGCCCGATGTTGAGCCGTCCCTGTTCCCGCGTCGCGTGTCCGCGCGACGCCGTCCAGACGCTCACCTACGTCTACGCGGACTCCATGGCCGTCCTCGGCCCGCTCAGCCTGAAGCACGAACCGCACGCCTACGACCTCTGCGCCATCCACGCGGAGAGGCTCTCGGCGCCGCAGGGCTGGCAGATCGTCCGGCACGTCGGCGTCGCGGACGGCTGACGCGCCGCCTCCGAGGCCGGCCGCTCCGCGCGACCGGGCGCGATAGGTTAAGGCCATGAGCGCCGCCGACAACCGCCTGCAGTCCGTTGTGAAGACCTACGACATCCGGGGCCTGGTCGGAAGCGACCTCACGGAGGACGTGGTCGAGGCCGTCGCCGCCGCCTTCGTCGACGAGGTGGAGGCCGCGGGGCGCGACGTCGTCGTGGGCCACGACATGCGCGACTCCTCGCCGTCGTTCGCCTCCGCGTTCGCACGGGGAGCGCAGGCCCGCGGCGCCGACGTCGTCTCGATCGGCCTGTGCTCGACCGACGAGTCGTACTTCGCGTCCGGCTACCTGCAGGCGCCCGCCGCGATGTTCACCGCGAGCCACAACCCGGCGACCTACAACGGCATCAAGCTGTCGCGCGCCGGAGCGCAGGGACTCAGCATGGACACCGGGCTGCGCGCGGTGCGCGACCGGGCCTCCGCCTACCTGCGCGACGGCATCCCGGCGGTCGAGCGACCGGGAGGCTTCCGCGAGGAGGACGTGCTGGAGCGCTACGCCGCCTACCTTCGCTCGCTCGTCGACCTCTCCGGCATCCGGCCGATCACGGTCGTCGTTGACGCGGGCAACGGGATGGGCGGGCTGACCGTGCCCGCCGTGCTCGGCGAGGCGGCCGGGCTGCCCGCGCTGCCCATCACGATCGTCCCGCTCTACTTCGAGCTCGACGGGACGTTCCCGAACCACGAGGCCAACCCGCTCGAGCCGAAGAACCTGGTCGACCTGCAGCGCGCGGTCGTCGAGCACGGCGCCGACCTCGGGCTCGCCTTCGACGGCGACGCCGACCGCTGCTTCGTGGTCGACGAGCGCGGTTCGGCCGTGACGCCGTCCGCGGTGGCCGCGATCGTGGCGCTGCGCGAGATCGCCCGGGTGCGGGCGGAGGAGCCGGACGCCGAGATCACCGTCATCCACAACCTGATCACCTCGAACATCGTGCCGGAGACGATCGAAGCGGCCGGCGCCGTGCCGCTGCGCACGCGGGTCGGACACTCCCTGATCAAGGACGCCATGCGGAGCTCCGGCGCGGTCTTCGGCGGCGAGCACTCGGCCCACTACTACTTCCGCGACTTCTGGAGCGCCGACAACGGGATGCTGGCGGCCATGCACCTGCTCGCCGAGTTCGGTTCGCAGGACCGCCCGCTCTCGGAGCTGTCGGCGCGGTACACGCCGTACGCCATGTCGGGGGAGATCAACTCCACGGTCGACGACGTCCCCGCCGCCTTCACCCGGATCGTGGAGGCGTTCACCGGTCGGGCCGACTTCGACGAGCTCGACGGCCTGACGGTGACCGGCCAGGTCGGCCAGGACGAGCCGTTCTGGTGGTTCTCGGTGCGACCGTCGAACACGGAGCCGCTGCTCCGTCTGAACGTCGAGGCGGCGGACCAGCCCACCATGGCCCGCATCCGCGACGAGGTGCTCGCGCTCATCCGGGAGTAGCGCGAGCGATCGCTCCACGCTGCCCACAGCTCCAGCGCGCGTGAGAGGATGGCACCATGCCCGCTAGCTCGACCGCCACCTCCCTGCCGTTCAAGGTCGCCGACCTCTCTCTCGCGGAGGCGGGACGCCACCAGATCCGGCTCGCCGAGAACGAGATGCCCGGCCTGATGGCCCTCCGCGCCGAGTTCGGCGCCAGCAAGCCGCTCACCGGCGCACGCGTCGCCGGCTCGCTGCACATGACGGTGCAGACGGCCGTGCTCATCGAGACGCTCGTCGCCCTCGGCGCGCAGGTGCGCTGGGCGAGCTGCAACATCTTCTCCACCCAGGACGAAGCGGCCGCCGCCATCGCCGTCGGGCCGACCGGCACCGCGGAGGCGCCGGCCGGCGTCCCGGTGTTCGCCTGGAAGGGCGAGACACTGGAGGAGTACTGGTGGTGCACCCAGCAGATCTTCGACTGGTCGGCCGAGGCGGCGGACGCGGGCGCCGACTGGACCGGCCCCAACCTCATCCTCGACGACGGCGGCGACGCGACGCTGCTCCTCCACAAGGGCCGCGAGTTCGAGCAGGCGGGCGCGGTTCCGGAGGACGCCGAGGGCGACAGCCACGAGTACCGCGTCATCCTCGCCGCGCTGCGCGAGTCGCTCGCCACCTCGAAGGACCGCTGGACTCGGGTCGCCGCCGACATCGTCGGCGTGACCGAGGAGACCACCACCGGCGTGCACCGCCTGTACGAGCTGGCGAAGGCCGGAGAACTGCTCTTCCCGGCGATCAACGTCAACGACTCGGTCACCAAGAGCAAGTTCGACAACAAGTACGGCATCCGCCACTCCCTCCCGGACGGCCTCAACCGCGCCACCGACGTGCTCATCGGCGGCAAAGTCGCCTTCGTCGCCGGCTACGGCGACGTCGGGAAGGGCGCGGCGGAGGCGCTGCGCGGCCAGGGCGCGCGGGTGATCGTCAGCGAGGTCGACCCGATCAACGCCCTGCAGGCCGCCATGGACGGCTACCAGGTGGCGCGGCTGGAGTCGGTCATCGACCAGGTCGACATCCTCATCACGGGAACGGGCAACGTCAACGTCGTCACGCTCGACCACCTGCTCGGCCTCAAGCACCTCGCGATCGTCGCCAACGTCGGCCACTTCGACAACGAGATCGACATGGCCTCGCTCGAAGCGCTCCCCGGCGCCGAGAAGGTCGAGATCAAGCCGCAGGTGCACGAGTGGAGGCTGCCGACCGGCCGCAGCATCCTGGTGCTCTCCGAGGGCCGCCTGATGAACCTGGGCAACGCCACCGGGCACCCCAGCTTCGTGATGAGCAACTCGTTCACCAACCAGGTGCTCGCCCAGCTCGAGCTCTACGTCTCTCCCGAGAAGTACCCGATCGGCGTGTACGTGCTCCCGAAGCATCTCGACGAGAAGGTCGCCCGCCTGCACCTCGACGCGCTCGGCGTGGAGCTGACCACGCTCACCGAGGAGCAGGCCGCGTACATCGGCGTACCCGTGGACGGCCCCTACAAGGTCGACCACTACCGCTACTGATGGTGCTCGAGTTCGCCGACCGGGAGCTGCCCGGCGGGATCGTCCTCCGGGTGCGGACGGAGCAGGACTCCGCCGCCCTCGCCGCGGCGTACCAGCGCAACCGCGGCCACCTCGCGCCGTGGGACCCGACCAGGACGGAAGACTTCTTCACCGAGGAGGGCCAGCGCGCGCAGACGCGCGAGCTCCTCGCCCTCCGGGAGATGGACGCGGCCCTGCCGCTCGTGCTGGTGGACGGCGAGGACATCGCCGGCGGCATGACGCTGAGCGGCATCGTCCGCGGCGCGTTCCAGTCGGCGACGGTCGGCTACTGGCTGGACCGCGCCCACACGGGCCGCGGGCTCGCGTCGGAGGCGCTCGCCGCGGTCATCGAGGCGTCGCGCGACCGCTACGGGCTGCACCGCATCCAGGCCGCGACGCTGCTCGCCAACCACGCGTCTCAGTCGGTGCTCACCCGCGCCGGATTCGAGCGCATCGGTGTCGCGCCGAAGTACCTGCAGATCGCGGGTCGTTGGCAGGACCACGTGCTGTTCCAGCGCATCCTGCACGACTGACTCAGCCCTCCGGGAGCTCCGCGTACGCGCGCACCGGGAAGGTGCCGAAGCCCTCGACGGCGGGCGGCGCCGCCGTGAACAGCGCGCCGTGCTCCGGAAGCCGGTCGAGCCGCGTCAGGTGCTCGACGACGTGGATGCCGGCCGCCAGCAGGACGCTGTGCGCGGGCCGGCTGCCGCCGGACTCGGTGTCGTCGATGTTCAGCGAGTCGATGCCCACCAGGGCCACGCCGGCGTCGGCCAATGCGCGGGCGCCCTCCTCGGTGAGGAACGGCGCGCCGGTCGCGTAGGCCGGCGTCCCGAAGTGCGCGTCCCAGCCGGTGTGCAGCAGCACGGCGGCGCCCTTCACGGCCCGGCCCGCCACGGCGGCCGCGGGGATGCCGCGTTCCGTGGCGTCGTCGAGGTGCACCACCTCGGCGGGGAGCCCGACGAGGGTGTCGAGGTCGAGGCCGGCCAGGTCCGGTCCGTCGGCGTAGCGGTGGTAGGGGCTGTCGAGGTAGGTGCCGGTGTTGCCGATCATGGTGATGACGTCCATCGCGAACTCGGTGCCCGGCGCGTACACCGACCGCGACGCCTCCCGCGTGAGGTGCGGCTCGATGGTCGGTGCGGGAAGACCGGGGTAGGTGACGAGCCCGGCGCGGATGCGGTGGCTGAGGTCGACGATGCGGCGGCGGGAGGTCACGGTGGGCTCCGATCGGTGTTGGCGAGGATGTGGTCGGCGGTGTCGGCCGTGTGTGGGGTGTCGGCGGTGTCGCCGTGGTCGGCGGAGGCTGGGGAGGGGGAGCGGGCGCGACCAGACGGCCGGCGCTCGGTGGACGGGCCGCTATTGCGGTCCCGCGGGGTCAGCGGTCGGGGAACCCGTGCGGCAGCGCGTCGAGCACGGGGTCGAGCCGCTCCAGCCGGCGTCGTTCGAGCGCCAGGCCGCGGGCGTCCCGTTCTCGGCGCAGGATCGCGACAGCGACGAGGAACGTCTCCGCGTCGACGGGTGGGAGCGGCGACACGTACGGCGCGGCTTCGCGGGCGAGCTCGGTGCTGAGGCCCGCGCGCGCCGCGGGCGTGAGTCCCGGCGCCTGACGGACGAACTGCGCGATCCGGCGGGACAGGCGGTCGGGCAGGCGCGCGACGTCCGCCGTCTGCGCCCACCCGATCAGGTGCGGGGGCAGGTACAGCGCGAGCGGTTGGGGCGCGGGAACCCGCACGAGCTGGCTGTACGTCCCGGCCAGGAGGTCGCCGAGACGCTTCGACCGGTGGTTGAGCAGACCGGTGAGCGCCGCGACCGCGCCGAGGGTGAAGTAGATCTCGATCACGCCGACCAGTGCGCGGATCAGCGCGTGCCGGAAGCCGATCGCGCCGCCGTCGTCGCGGACGATCCTGGCGCCGACGGCCAGCTTCCCGACCGAGCGGCCCCGCGTGGCCAGCTCGACCGTGGTCGGCAGCACCACCATCCCGAACACCGGGATGAGCACGAGCAGGATGCGTGACGCCGCTTCGTCGAGCCCGGCGCCCGTGTAGGCGACCAGCAGAAAACAGCCGAGCATCACGACGAGCGAGAGGACGAAGTCGATGATGGTCCCGGCCGCGCGCAGGATGTAGCTCGCGGGCTTCACGTCGAGGGCGACGGCCTCGCCCGTGAGCACGTCGTCGTCGGCGGGGGCGGTGCTTCCCAGGCCGGCCTGCATCATAGATATCATCTAAGCAGATGGACCTCGACGCCTACACCGCCGCACGGAGCGCCGACTGGGAGGAGCTCTCCCGGCTGGCCGCGAAACGACGCCTCGACGGGCCGGAGGCCGACCGGCTGATCGACCTCTACCAGTCCGGCGCGGCCGATCTCTCGGCGATCCAGACCAGCGCGGGCGCCACGCCGGTGGGCGACCGCCTCTCCTTGGCTCTGTCGTCGGCGCGCCTGCGCTTCACCGGGGCCGGGGCGAACCTGTTCGCGCAGCTGCCGCGCTTCTTCGTGCTCCAGCTGCCCGCGGCGCTGTACCGGCTGCGCTGGATCGTGCTCGCCGTCGCCCTCGCCACCATCGTCGTCGCCACGCTGTACGCGCTGTGGATCACCGGCAACCCGGACGTGCTGCGCAACCTCGGCGCGGACGCCGCCCTGCGCCGCTACGCCGAGCACGACTTCATCGACTACTACTCGAACAATCCGGCCGCGTCGTTCTCCGGCCAGGTGTGGACGAACAACGCCTGGATCGCGGCCCAGTGCATCGCGTTCGGCATCACGGGTATCTACGTGCCGTACGTGCTGCTCCAGAACGCCATCGGGGTCGGCACGGCCGCCGGCGTGATGTTCGCGTACGGCCGGGGCGACGTGATGTTCTCGTACATCCTGCCGCACGGCCTCCTGGAGCTGACGAGCGTCTTCGTCGCCGCCTCGGCCGGCCTGCGGATCTTCTGGGCCTGGATCGCGCCGGGCGCCCGCACGCGCGGTCAGGCGCTCGCCGAGGACGGCCGGGCGCTGTTCACGGTCGCGGTCGGCTGCGCCATCTCCCTGTTCGTCTCCGGCCTCATCGAGGGCTTCGTCACGCCGTCGCCGCTGCCGGTCTGGCTCAAGATCGGGATCGGCGCGCTGGCGCTCGCGGCGTTCCTCGCCTACATGCTGGTGCTCGGCCGGCGGGCGGTCCGCGCGGGCGAAACCGGCGACCTCACCGAGTTCGAGGCGGGTGCGCGCCGGATCGTGGCGGGCTGACCGCGGTCAGAGCCGGCCGGCGGCCTTCAGGGCCAGATAGCGGTCGGCCAGCGCCGGCGGGAGGTCGGCGGGCGAGCCGGTGACAACGTCGCCGCCCAGGCGGCGCACCGCGGCCGACACGCGGTCGACGTCGAGCAACGCGCGCTCCGCCGCGGCCGCCCGGTAGACGTCGTCGCGGTTGCTCCGCGCGTGGGTGGCCGCAAGGGTGTCCGGATCGGTGACGCTCGCGACGACCACGAGGTGCTTCTCGATCAGCTGCGGGAGCACCGACAGCAGCCCACGCGACGCCCCGGGCGACTCGATCGACGTCAGCAGCACCACCAGCGACCGTTGCGAGGTGACCGCGGCGACCTGCGCCGGGATCGCGCTCCAGTCCATCTCGATGATGGCGGGCTCGATGCCCGCCATCGCATCCACCATGCGGGCGAGCAGCTCGGGGCCGCTGGCGCCCTGGACCCGGCCGCGCACCATCCGGTCGTACGCGACGAGGTCGACCCGGTCGCCCGCGCGGGTGGCCAGCGCCGCGAGCAGCAGCGCCGACTCGAAGGCGGTGTCCAGACGCGGCTCGTCGGAGACCCGGGCGGCGGAGGTCCGGGCCGAGTCGATCACGATGACCACGCGCCGGTCGCGCTCGGGACGCCACGTGCGCACCATCACGCGCGCACCGCGGCCCCCGCTCGGGTCGTGCCGGCGGGCTGTGGCGCGCCAGTCGATCGAGCGGACGTCGTCGCCGCGCACGTACTCGCGGAGCGAGTCGAACTCGGTGCCCTGCCCGCGCAGCAGCACGGTCGTGCTGCCCTCCAGCTCGCGCAGCCGCGCCAGCCGCGACGGCAGGTGCTTTCGCGCGGTGAAGGCCGGGAGCACGCGGATGCGACCGGGCGCCTCCAGCGTGGCCTGCCGGGCCCACAGGTGCAGCGGGCCCCAGGCGCGGATGGTGACGGTGCCGACGCGCCGCTCGCCCCGCCGCCAGGGCCGGAGCGAAATGGCGACGACGCGCCGCTCGCCCGCCGGGATCGCCACCCGCGTCCGCGTGGGACGGGCCGCCGCGGACGGCTCCCAGGCGTCGCGCACGGTGCCGCGGAGCGTCCTGCGGCCGGTGTTCGTGACGTACAGCTCCGCCAGCGCCTCGGTGCCGAGCCGCACCCGCGCGGGCAGCGTCCGCTGGAGGACGACGGCTCGCGGCGAGGCGGCGAGCAGCAGGTCGACCAGGCCGAGCAGGAGGCACAGCAGGACCCACCCGCCCAGCGCGGTGTACGCCGCTGCGGTGTTCGCGCCGAGCAGCACGACGGGCACGACGCCCGCGGCGAGCAGGGCGACGAAACGTCCGGATACGGTCACAGTCGTGCCTAGATCGGGACCTGGACCTGCTGCACGATCGACTGCAGGATCGCGTCCGCGCCGACGCCCTCCAGCTCCGCCTCCGGTCGCAGCTGGATGCGGTGCCGCCACACCGGGACGAGCATCGCCTGCACGTGGTCCGGTGTGATCGAGTCGTAGCCCGAGAGCCACGCCCATGCCTTGGCGGCGCCCAGCAGGGCGGTGGTGCCGCGCGGGCTGACGCCGAGCTTCACCGACGGGCTGCGGCGCGTGGCGCGCGCGAGGTCGACGATGTAGGCGAGCACGTCGGCGTTGGCGCCGACGGCGGCGGCCGACGCGCGCGCGGCGGCGAGCTCTGCGGCGCCGAGCACCGGGGTCACGCCCGCCGCGGTGAGGTCGCGCGGGTTGAAGCCGGCGGCGTGGCGCCGGAGCACCTCCACCTCGGTGTCGCGCTCCGGGACGTCGAGCGTCAGCTTGAGCAGGAAGCGGTCGAGCTGCGCCTCCGGCAGCGCGTAGGTGCCCTCGTACTCGATCGGGTTCTGGGTCGCCGCGACGATGAACGGGTCGGGCAGCCGGCGGCTCACCCCGTCCACGCTCACCTGGCGCTCCTCCATGGCCTCCAACAGCGCCGACTGAGTCTTCGGGGGCGTCCGGTTGATCTCGTCGGCGAGCAGGATGTTGGTGAACACCGGGCCCTCGCGGAACACAAACCCGCCCGTCTGCGCGTCGTACACCAGCGAGCCGGTCACGTCGCCCGGCATCAGGTCGGGCGTGAACTGCACACGCTTGGTGTCGAGGCTCAGTGCCTGGCTCAGCGAACGCACCAGCAGGGTCTTCGCCACGCCGGGGACGCCCTCCAGCAGCACGTGGCCGCGCGTCAGCAGGGCGATGATGAGGCCGGTGACGGCGCCGTCCTGGCCGACCACCGCCTTTCCGACCTCGGCGCGGACGGCGCCGAGCGCGCCGCGCAGTCGGGCGGCATCCTCGCTGGAGCCGGGGGAGGAGGGGGTCGTGGTCCCCGTCGTCACGTCGGTCATTCGTCCATTCTTCCGGTCGGGCCCGCGGTGGGCGAAACAGCGGCACGGGCGGCGCGTTCCAGCTCCGCCAGGTCGTCCGACAGTGCGATCAGGTCGCGGTCGGTCCGGGGGATGCGTTCGAGGAGGAGCCCGTGGACCGCGCCCCGGTCGCGGCGGGTGAGGGCGGCCACGGTGTCCGCGACCTCCTGCGCCGTGGCGGTGCTGGGAAGTCCGACGGTCGCGGCGAGCCGGCCGATCGCGCCGATGCGCAGCGCGTCGGCGGCCCGCAGCCGGGCGGACGAACGCTGGTAGAGCCGCGCCCTGCCCTCGCGCGTCTCCCCGGCGCGCACAACCACCGGGAGCTTCTCGACCACGAGGGGGCCGAAGCGCCGACCGCGCCAGACGGCGGCGGCGAGGAACACCGCGACCAGCAGCAGCATCACGGGCGTGACCCAGCCCGGAGTGAGCGCGGCGATGTCCGGCGGCCCGGTGACCGGCCGGTCGTCGAGCGACGGAAGGTACCAGACCAGGGCCCGGTGGCCGCCGAGCAGGTTGAGGGCGAGCGCCGCGTTGCCGAGCCGGTCGACGCCCTCGTTCGTGAGCACGTCGGCCGAACCGAGCAGGTAGACGGTCGAGCCGTCGAACGTCGTCCGCACGAGCGAGGCGCGGCCGTCGCGGTCGGTGAAGCAGGCGACGCCGTCGCCGGAGACGCGGAAGGTCCCCGGGTACCCGGCGCTCTGGTCGGAGACGGCGCGCGGGTCGATGCGCTCGGCCCGCTCCGCCGCGCGAACGCCGCAGTCCGCGCGCTCCGGTCCGCCGGGGGTGCCGGCCGCAGCGACGTCAGGTGCCACCGTCTGGAGCGCGCGGAAGTCGGGCTCCACCAGCACCAGCGTGCGTCCAGCGCCCGCCAGTGCGCGGTAGCCGTCGGCGGGCAGGTCGCCCTGCGGGTCGTAGACGAGCACGGTCGCGTCGTCGGAGGCCGCCTCCCGCGCGGCCTGCAGCGTGGTGGCCGACCGCACCTCCACCCCGTGGGCGCGGAGCACCTGCGCGACGGCCTTCGCGCCGGTCGGCGCCGCATTCGCGGCGTCGAGGGGCGTTCCCTGGGAGACGCGGCCGCCGGTCAGCAGGATGCCGAGCACCGCGACCGCGACCGCGATGGCGGCGAGGATCAACCAGGGGACGGCACGCCGGGTGGTCTGGCGGACGGTCGCGGAGACCGCGGTGGCCGTCTCCGGTGCGGCCGTTCCCGGCTGTGCGCGAGGGGGCGCGGGCGACGGGGCGGTCATGCGGGCACCGCCGGTGCGGCGACGCGGGCGGCCTCGAGACGCTGGTCGAGCGCGACCGCCTGCTGGTAGGCGGACTCGGTGCCAGGCCGGTCGAGGTAGCGCACCTGGTCGAAGGAGCGGGCCGCCGTCCGGAGCGCCTCCCGCTCAGCAGTGAAGACCTCTCCGGCCCGGTGTGCGAACTCCGTGGCCGTGGTGCCGGGCGAGACGCTCACGAGCGTCCGCTCGTGCAGCGCGGCGGCGATCGCACGGAAGCGCTCCTCGATTGCGGTGGCCCAGTCGCCCGCGCGCGCGGCGCTCTCGGCCGACTCGCGCAGCTCGGCGGCGCTCCGGAGGTCGGAGCCGAAGAGCGAGCGTCGCTCGAGGGTGGAACGCCGGTTGAGTCGCGGCCGACCGTAGATCAGGAAAGCGGCCACGATGAGACCGGCGACGACGAGGACGATCGCCACCAGGATCACCGAGGGGGCGTTGCCGGCAGGCCCCTGGAACAGCGACGCGATCCAGTCCTGGACGGCCTTCGCAGCCAGGTCGAACCAGGTGGGCTTTGCCGACTGGTATTCCGGGCGCGACAGCTCCTCGCGCAGCCACTCCTGCGCCTCCGGCGAGCTCGGGTCGACCGGGATGTCGAAGGGCACCACGATCAGCCGACCGGCCACCCGGCGGGAGGCGTGGTGGCCGGCCGTGCCGGCGGGAGGTACGGGTCGGGGAGGTCCTGCCCGGTCTGACGGCCCTCGACGAAGCGGACGAGCTGCAGGTCGAGCCCCTCCTTGCGCATCCGCAGGTCGATGTAGAGCAGTGCGACGGCAGAGGTCTGGATCACGCTGCCGATCGCGCCGACGACGGCGCCGACCACGCTGGCCAGCACGTTCACCGTCAGCTGCGTGACCAGGACCTCCGTCAGCGGGTCGGACGAGGTGGCGGAGGTCGGCGCGAACACCCCGCCGATCAGCGCGCCGATGAAGGTGAACGGCGTCGCGACGGTCTGCGTGATCGCCCACACGATCACGCCGACGAGCAGGATGATGCCGAGCGTGCGCCAGAAGAACCCGGTGGTGAGGCGCCACGACCGCGCGACGGCGGCCGTCATGGACAGCCGCTCCAGCACGATCACGCTCGGCACCATCGCCAGCTTGGTGTTGACCCAGAACGCGACGACGATGAGCCCGATGGCGCCGAAGACCGCCACCAGGACCGTGCCGATCGTGCCGGCGACGCCGCCCAGAGTGGAGAGGGCGAAGGCGATGGCGACCACGAGCGCGACGGCGACGATCCAGGCGAGCGCGAAGAGCAGCGTCCAGCCGATCAGGGCGCCCAGCCGGCCGCGGACCAGCCGCCAGACCGCGCCGAACGTCAGCTTCTCGCCCAGGGACTCGCGCGCGACCTCGCCGACGATGATGCCCTGCAGCAGTCCACTGAACACGGTCGAGATGACGAGAGCGAGAGCACCGAGGACGATGCCGCCGCCGATCGCGCCGGCCTGGAGGGCGGGCTGGTCCTGCGCCTCGCCGGAGGCCACGCGGTCGAACAGATAGGCGGCCCCGCCCACGATCCCGACGCTCACCACGATCTGCGGGAGGCCCTGCAACAGCAGGGCGGCGCCGACCGTGATCCTGGGGTTGCGCCGAAGCGCCTGGAACGGAGCGGCCAGCAGCGGCCCGAGCGTGAGGGGACGCAACGGGATGAGGCCCGGCTTCGGCGGCGGCGTCCAGCCCGGTTGCGCCCCGGGTGGCGGGTAGCCCTGCTGGTGCTGCTGCTGCTGCTGCCAGGCGGGCTGCTGCTGCCAGGCGGGCTGCTGCTGCCAGGCGGGTGGCTGCTGGCCGTACGGCTGCTGCGCGCCGTACTGCGGTGCCTGCTGCCCGTACGGCGGCTGGCCCGGCTGCGGCTGCTGCCCGTACGGCGGCTGGCCGGGCTGCGGCTGCTGCCCGTACGGTGGCTGGCCCGGCTGCGGCTGCTGACCGTACGGCGGCTGCGCCGGCTGCCCCCACGGCCCCTGCGGCGCACGCCGCCCTCGGTCGCCCCCGTCGGATCCCGGCGCCTGCCAAGTCTGCTCGTCGCTCACGCCGTGCCCTTCCCGTCCCCGCGCGTTCCTCCCATGCTGGCACATCGCTCCGATCCGCGGTGCCCCATCCACAGGGCACATGGGGCTTACATACAAGCCGGTGACAGCCCGTTCCATTACGCTGGTCATGTCGTATCGCGGCCGAGGCCGCACGAGAGGGGTTCGGGGAACATCCGACATGACTAGTCGCATCCTGGTGGTCGACGACGACACCGCGCTTGCGGAGATGATCGGCATCGTCCTGCGCACCGAGGGCTTCGACCCCGTGTTCTGCGAAGACGGGGCGCTCGCAGTGGACGTCTTCCGGTCAACGAAGCCCGACCTCGTCCTCCTCGACCTCATGCTTCCGGGCCTCGACGGCATCGAGGTGTGCAGTCGCATCCGCGCCGAGTCCGGCACGCCGATCATCATGCTCACCGCGAAGTCCGACACCGCCGACGTGGTGAAGGGGCTGGAGTCCGGCGCCGACGACTACATGGTCAAGCCCTTCAACCCGAAGGAGCTCGTCGCGCGCATCCGCACCCGGTTGCGCCCGGCTCCCGCCGCGCCGCCCTCCGACGAGCTGACCGTCGGCGACCTCGTGGTCGACGTCGCCGGCCACGAGGTGCGCCGCGGAGACACCCGCATCGCCCTGACGCCGCTGGAGTTCGACCTCCTGCTCGCGCTCGCCTCCAAGCCGCAGCAGGTGTTCACGCGCGAGATGCTGCTCGAGCAGGTGTGGGGGTACCACTACAAGGCGGACACCCGCCTGGTGAACGTGCACGTCCAGCGGTTGCGCGCCAAGGTGGAACAGGACCCGGACAACCCGAAGATCGTCATGACCGTGCGCGGGGTGGGCTACCGCGCCGGCGCGGCCGCGTAGCGGGCGGAGACCGGGATGCGCTGGTGGCCGACGCGGGACGGGTGGCGCCAGGCGCCGACCCGGATCGCCCACCTGTGGCGCCGCTCCCTGCAGTTGCGCACGGTGGCGATCACGCTGCTGCTCACCGGCGTCGCCATCCTGGCCACGGGCGTGTACATGGCGCTCAGCATCAGCAACGACCTGTACCAGTCCCGTCTCGACCAGGCCCTGCGCGACTCCAGCCGCGCGACGACGACGGCCCAGTCGACGCTGAACGCCTCCGACGTGTCCTCCGGCGACGCCGGCAAGAACCTGCTGAACACCGTGCTGCAGAGCGTGCAGGCGTCCACCTCGAGCCGCCTGGTCGCGGCCTATCGCGTCCCCGGGCAGGACACCGGCGTCCTCGCCCCGCCCGACCGCGGCAGCCCCGCCATGAACTCCGTGATCTCGCCCGAACTGCGCGAGAAGGTGCAGAACGGCGGGACCAAGCAGTTCTACCAGTCGGTCGCCCTTCCCGCGGCCGGCGGCAACACCGACCCGGGAATCGTCGTTGGCTCGCAGCTGACGCTGCCGTCGTACGGCAAGTACGAGCTCTACATCGGCTACAACCTGCGCGACTCCGAGAACACGCTGCTCTTCGTGCAGAGCACGCTCCTGCTCGCCGGACTCGCCCTCGTCGTCCTCATCGGGGCGATCACCTGGGTCATCGTGCGCTTCGTCGTCGAGCCCATCCGCGTGGCCGCGCAGACCAGCGAGCGGCTGGCCGCGGGCGACCTCGCGGTCCGCATCCCGGAGAAGGGCGAGGACGTGTTCGCCTCGCTCGCGCGCTCCTTCAACGGGATGGCGGACAGCCTGCAGAGCCAGATCAACCAGCTCGCGACGCTCTCTCAGCTGCAGCAGCGCTTCGTCTCGGACGTCTCGCACGAGCTGCGGACGCCGCTCACGACCATCCGGCTGGCGGGCGACGTCATCTACGACCAGCGCGAGGGGTTCGCCCCGGCGACCGCCCGCACCGCGGAGCTGCTGCACACCCAGATCGAGCGCTTCGACCGGCTGCTGTCCGACCTGCTCGAGATCAGCCGATACGACGCCGGCTCCGTCGTCCTCGACGCCGAGCCGACGAACCTGGTGCGCCTGGCCGAGGACTGCGTCGACGAGCTCAGGACGCTGGCGGAGCAGAACGGGTCGGAGCTCACGCTGGACGCGCCGGGCGGCTACTTCGACGTGCCGATGGACCCCCGCCGCATCCGGCGCGTCGTGCGGAACCTCATCGGGAACGCGATCGAGCACGGGGAGGGCCGGCCGGTGGTCGTCACGGTGGACAGCAACGAGAGCGCCGTCGCCCTCGCGGTGCGCGACTACGGCATCGGGATGAGCCCGCAGGACACCGGCCACGTGTTCGACCGGTTCTGGCGCGCCGACCCGTCGCGCAAGCGCACCCTCGGCGGGACGGGACTCGGGCTGGCGATCTCGCTCGAGGACGCCACCCTCCACTCCGGCTGGCTGCAGGTGTGGTCGGCTCCCGGCGCCGGGTCGTGCTTCCGCCTGACACTGCCGCGGGTCGCGGGGAAAGAGATCACCGCGTCGCCGCTCCCGCTGCCGCCGCTCGACGCCGGCGCCGCGATGCCGCACGCCGCCAGTTCGGGAAGCGAGGCGCGCGCATGACCCGCGCGACCAGGAAAGCGGTGCGTGCGGCCGTCGCGTCGCTCGCCTCGCTCATGCTGCTCGCGCTCGCCGCGTGCGCGAGCATCCCGGACTCCGGTCCGGTGCGGCAGGGCGCCCCCGTGGCCCAGGTGAACGACCCGCTCGACCTCGACTTCAACCCGTCGCCGCCGGAGAGAGGCGCGAGCCAGCAGCGGATCGTGCAGGGCTTCATCGACGCCGCGTCCAGCCCGAAGAACAACTTCCAGGTCGCCCGCGAGTACCTCACCAAGGCGATGGCCGCGAGCTGGAACCCTGACGAGTCGGTCACGGTCGACGACGGCCGCAACCGCACCTACGACGACCAGGGCACGCTGTGGCGCGTCGAGGTGACGCCCGTGGCCAACGTGGACGCGGTGGGATCGTTCCACCCGGTTGCGAGCACGGCGCCGGTCGGGCTCAACTACCAGCTGGTGCGCGAGAACGGCGAATGGCGCATCTCGGTCGCGCCGGACGGGGTGGTGATCGACGATCCCACCTTCCGCGCCGTGTACGCGCAGCAGACGCTGTACTTCTACAGCCCGGGCTGGGCGTACCTGGTGCCGGACGCGCGCTGGTTCCCCGCCCGCGTCGCCTCCGCGGCGACGCGGGTGGCGAGCGCCCTGCTCGCCGGACCGGCGCCGTGGCTGACGGGCGCGGTCGCGACCTCGTTCCCGAAGGGCACGCAGCTCGCGGTGCCGTCGGTGACGACGGCGGGCGGCGTCGCGCAGGTCGACCTGAGCTCCGAGGCGGGCCAGGCCGATGCCGTGCAGCTCCAACGGATGCAGTACCAACTGGAGCAGTCGCTCGGCAGCCTGGCGCAGAGCGTCCAGCTCTCGATCGAGGGGAACGTGCAGCAGATCCCGTCGCTCGGCGCGTCGGCCCTGCCGCTGCGGAACCCGCCGGTGGACTCGCATCCGTTCGTCTATCGGGGCGATGTCTTCGGGCCGCTGAACGGCGACACCGCCAGCGCGCTCAGCGGGATGAGCGACAAGATCGTCGCGCTCCAGCCGATCGCCGTCACGCTGAGCGCCTCACGCGATCAGGCGGCTGTGCTGTCGGCGGGCGGGGTGTACTCGGTCCGCAAGAGCGGGGAGCCCGCCCGCGTCGACGGCCGGCCGGGGCTGATCGGACCCTCCGTCGACCCGGACGGTTGGGTGTGGTCGGTGCCCGCCGACGCGCCGCGCGCCATCCAGGTCGCCACCCCGACCGGCGGCGATCCGCACCCGGTGACCGCCAACTGGCCGGGCGCGACGTCGATCCTCTCCCTCGCGGTCTCCCGCGACGGCACGCGCATCGCCGCGCTGCTGCGCACGCCGACCGGGTACTCGCTGATGGCGGCGGGCATCGTGCGCGGCGGCAACGGTTCGCCCACGTCGCTCACCGACCCGATCGAACTCGCCGTGCCGGACGGCACACCGCGGTCGGCGGCGTGGACGAGCGACCTCACCGTCGCCGTGCTGAGCACCACGGCCGGGCAGGCGACGGTCATCGCCCAGCAGACCGTCGGGGGCGAGCAGACGACCACGGCGGGGCCCGCCGCCGGACGGACCATCGTCGGAGCGTCCGGCCTCGCCCCGTACGTGGTCCTGAGCGACGACGGGACGCTGCTGGCGCCCACCGGAACCGGGTGGCAGGCGCAGACCGACAAGGTGGGAGCGGTCGCCGTCCAGCAGGGGCAGCCGTAGCGATCCCTCCACAACCCGGGCGTCCGGAGACGTTCTCCACCGTTCCGCCCCTCGGGCCCCACCCGCGTCCCCGACCGGCGAGGCTCGGACCATGACAGCTCACACCCTGATCCGTGAATCCCTTCTCGATGCCGCCGCTGTGGTGCTCCCCGTGCGGTGCGCCGGATGCGGCCGGCCCGACCGCTCGCTCTGCGACGACTGCGGCCGCGCCCTCCGACCGGCGGCCGCTGTCCATGACGCGCGCGGCGTCCCGGTGTGCTCCGCCCTGCCGTACGACGGCGTCGCGCGCCGGGTGCTCCTCGCCTACAAAGACGGCGGGCGGGTGGATGTGGCGCGCGCTCTCGGCCGGGTGCTGCGGTGCGCGATCGCGGAGGCCCAACGGCGCGCGCCGGCCCGAGCGGGGGAGCGGTCCGCGCTGCTGCCGGTGCTGATCCCCTCGACGCGGGCGGCCTGGCGACGGCGGGGGTACCACCCGACGCGCTCGGTGCTGGCGAGGGCGCACATCCTCGTGCCCCCGCTGTGGCGAGCGCTGCGCCTCTCCCGGCAAACAGCCGACCAGGCGGGCCTGTCCGTGCAGCAGCGCTCGGGCAACCGAAGCGGCAGCATGGTGGCCTCGCGACGGCTCGACGGGCGGGACTGCCTGATCGTCGACGACAT
The DNA here is from genome assembly GCA_003367665.1 of Leifsonia sp. ku-ls. GTDB lineage: Bacteria > Actinomycetota > Actinomycetes > Actinomycetales > Microbacteriaceae > Leifsonia. Next base: position 188,692 of record QKXI01000004.1, read on the forward strand.
CGTCACGTCCGGCGCGACGGTCGCCGAGGCGGCCCGTGCGATCCGCTCCGCGGGAGGGTCCGTCGTCGGTGCGGCAGCCATCGCCCGCACGCCCCGCCGGGTCTCGGCGAGCAGAGAGGCGGTGCCCAGGTGACGCCCGGGAAATGCCGTGTGTTTTCCGGTTTCCTAATGGCTGCGGCGGCACTACGGTAGTCGGAAAGGCGAGAGCGATCCGCCCTTCTTGATCCCGGGCGGACATCGCGCCAGATCAGGGAGGTCTTCATGGACATCAACATCATCGGACGCAACCTGGGCATCACTGATCGTTTCCGGGAGTACGCCACCGAGAAATCGGAGAAGGTGTCGCACCTGGCCGAACGGGCGATCTCGTTCGAGATCAAGGTCAGCCGCCACAACGAGAAGCTCGGCGGACAGAACGGTGACGACCGTGTCGAGCTCACGCTCGTGGGCCCGAAGGCCGTCGTGCGGTCGGAGGCGACAGGGCCGGACAAGTACGCGGCCTTCGACATCGCCCTCGGCAAGCTCCTGGAGCGCGTGCGGCGGGCGAAGGATCGCAGGAAGGTCCATCGCGGCCAGCACAGGCCCACCTCGTTGCGCGAGGCGAGCACCGACGGCTTCAGTGCGGTCGGACTCGCGGCGGCTCCCGTCGCCGTGCTCGACCAGGTCCGCACGGGCAGCCTGCCTGCCGTGTCCGATGAGACGGAGGAGACCGCGGAGACCGAGGAGGAGTACTGCCCGGTCGTGATCCGCAAGAAGGTGTTCGCCTCCGTGCCCATGACCGTCGACGACGCGCTCTACTACATGGAGCTCGTCGGTCACGACTTCTACCTCTTCGTCGACCAGGAGACCAAGCGTCCGAGCGTGGTCTACCGCCGGAAGGGCTGGGACTACGGCGTGATCTCCCTCGACGAGGACGCCGACGAACTGCAGGAGGTCGCCACCGCCGCGCGCAAGCTCGGCTGACGGCCACCCCGCGACAGCGCCGATGGCGCCCGCCCGGGCGGCGGTCGCCATCGGCGCCGGGGAGCGGTGCGCCGGGCCGACCCAGTCCCTGGCCCCTCACCGGCGCCCGCCGTCGCTCAGGAGAACGCGGTCGCGACCGCGCGTGCCGCGTCGGCGATGAGCGCGTTGTCGTAGGCGGCGTCCTTCGCCTGCTTGCGGGACATGACGACCAGGACGATCGGCGCACCGCCGGGCGGCTGCACCACGGCGACGTCGTTCCGTGTTCCGTAGGCGGCGGCTCCGGACTTGTCGGCCACCGTCCAGTCCGCCGGAACGCCGGTGCGGATGAGGGCGGCGCCGGTCGCGTTGCCGGTCATGTCGTCCAGCAGGAGTCGCCTCCGCTCGGGAGAGAGCGCGTCGCCGACCGCGTACGACCGCAGGGCGGCCGCAAGGGCGCGAGGCGTGCTCGTGTCGCGATCGTCGCCGGGCGTCGCCTCGTTCAGGTCGGGTTCCTCCCGCGCCACCGTGGTGGTCGTGTCGCCGAGCGCGCGGAGCGCCCGCTGCAGGCCATCGGGACCGCCGAGCTGACGGAAGAGGAGGTTGGCGGCGGTGTTGTCGCTCGACCGCAGCGCGGCGGCGATCACGTCGCGCAGCGGCATCCCCTCGCCGACGTGCCCTTCGGTCACCGGGGAGTACGACACGAGGTCGTCCGCGGTGTACCGCACGGTCGCGTCCAGGTCGGCGTCGTCGACCGACGCGAGCACCGCGCCGGCCAGCAGCGCCTTCGAGGTGGAGGCGTAGGCGAAGCGCTCGTCCGCGCGGTAGCCGACCGCGCGGCCGGTGGAGGTGTCGACCGCGTACACGCCGAGCGTCGCGTCGTACGTCTCCTCCAGGCCGCGGAGTGCCGCGACGGCGCCCGCCACCCGGGCGTCGGCGACCGCCGTGGGAGTCGCGGTGACGGAGGGTGATGGGTGTCCTGCGGGGCCCGTCGTCGCGCAGCCGGTGAGCAGCGCGGCGACCGCGACCGTGAGCGCGGCGGCGCGGAGCCGGATCGATGCCATGGTGTTCCTTTCCTTCGGCGGAGCCCCAGGAAACCGCGGGAGCAGCAGGCCCCGCCAAGCACATTCCGCGTTGTTCCATGACGGAACGGGATGACCGGCCGGCTGTCTGCTCCTTCGGAGCGCGTCTGGTTAGTATCCGGCGTCATGGATATCGTCGCCGCCTGTCGTGCGTTCGTGAGCGTCAGCGACCGCGGCAGCTTCACGATCGGAGCCGCGGCGGCGGAGGTGGCCGTGGAGGACCTCGTCTACCTGAGCGTGGCCCTCAGCGACGGGACCGCCTCCGACGCCCTGTTCGAGCTGACGCCCGCCGCGGAGGTGTCCGCCGTCCTCGCCGCGCTCGGCCGGCCGGGGGTGCGCATCCGCCACGGTGCGGGCTCCCTCTCGGCCACCCTCGCGGAACAGCTGCCGCCCGGCGACGCCCACCTCGCCCACCGGGTGGCGATCGCCGGTCGCACGCGCGGCGGCGGCCACGCGCTGCCCCGGCTGGGCGTGACGGACTCCACGACCGCCTCCCCGCGGGAGGTGGCCGACTGGCTGGAGGACCTGTGGCGGCCGCGTCTGCCGGAGCCGGTCGCGGGCCGGATGCGGGAGCTGATGGCGGCGAACGTGCACAGGACGCGGCTCGCTCCCGACTTCGCGTCGGACGCGTCCCGCTGGTGGTCGAAGACCGGGACGCTGCTGACCCTCCGACACGAGGCGGGCGTGGTGGAGCACGACGACGGAACGGCGTTCGCCGTGGTCGCCCTGACCGAGTCGGGCGTCGCGGCCGCGCACCAGCCCGCGGCCGAAGCGCTGATGGGACGGATCGCCCGCCGGATGCACGACGAGCTCCGGCGGCGCGCCTGGGGGTGACCCTTCGGAGGGGACGTTGAGGTGCCTCTCAGGACGCACGGGCCGAACGCGGGGGCTGAACAAGTAGCATGTCCATAGCGTCGGCGGAGTCTGCCGTCCGGCGTGCGTCCGCCGGGGCGCCGGGCCCTTGGCCCGACCGATCATAAGTGGAGTGCATCAGTGGCCTCAGTTCTCGAAAAGGTCCTCCGTGTCGGCGAGGGACGCACCCTCCGTCGACTGGAGGCGTACGCGAAGGCGGTCAACGCCCTCGAAGACGATTTCAGCGAACTCACCGACGAGGAACTCGCCCACGAGACGGTCGAACTGCGGGAGCGGTACGGCAACGGCGAGTCCCTCGACGACCTGCTGCCGGAGGCGTTCGCGGCGGTCCGCGAGGCCGCGAAGCGCACGCTCGGCATGCGGCACTTCGACGTGCAGATCATGGGAGGCGCGGCCCTGCACCTCGGCAACATCGCCGAGATGAAGACCGGTGAGGGAAAGACCCTCGTCGCCACGACCGCGGCGTACCTGAACGCGATCGCGAGCCGCGGCGTCCACGTCGTCACCGTCAACGACTATCTGGCCAGCTACCAGTCGGAGCTGATGGGACGCGTCTACCGCGCCCTCGGCATGACGACCGGCGTCATCCTCGCCGGGCAGACGCCGGAGGAGCGCCGCGAGCAGTACGCGGCCGACATCACGTACGGCACGAACAACGAGTTCGGCTTCGACTACCTGCGCGACAACATGGCGTGGCAGGCGAGCGACATGGTGCAGCGCGGCCACTTCTTCGCGATCGTGGACGAGGTCGACTCGATCCTGATCGACGAGGCCCGCACGCCGCTCATCATCTCCGGTCCGTCGTCCGGCGAGGCGAACCGCTGGTTCAACGAGTTCGCCAACCTCGCGAAGCGCCTCACCCCCGAGGTCGACTACGAGGTGGACGAGAAGAAGCGCACCGTCGGCGTGCTCGAGCCGGGCATCGAGAAGGTCGAGGACTACCTCGGCATCGACAACCTGTACGAGTCGGCGAACACCCCGCTCATCTCGTTCCTGAACAACGCGATCAAGGCCAACGCCCTGTTCAAGCGCGACAAGGACTACGTCGTGATGAACGGCGAGGTGCTGATCGTCGACGAGCACACCGGCCGCATCCTGGTCGGCCGTCGCTACAACGAGGGCATCCACCAGGCGATCGAGGCCAAGGAGGGCGTGGAGGTCAAGGCCGAGAATCAGACCCTCGCCACCGTCACGCTGCAGAACTACTTCCGCCTGTACAAGAAGCTCTCCGGGATGACCGGTACGGCCGAGACCGAGGCCGCCGAGTTCATGAGCACCTACAAGCTCGGCGTGGTGCCCATCCCGACGAACAAGCCGATGCAGCGCATCGACCAGCCCGACCTCGTCTACAAGAATGAGAAGGCGAAGTTCGACCAGGTCGTCGAGGACATCGTGAAGCGCCACGAGAAGGGCCAGCCGGTCCTCGTCGGCACGACCTCGGTCGAGAAGAGCGAGTACCTGTCGCGCCTGCTCGCCAAGAAGGGCGTGCGCCACGAGGTGCTGAACGCGAAGAACCACGCTCGTGAGGCCGCGATCGTCGCGCAGGCCGGCCGGCTCGGCGCCGTCACCGTCGCGACGAACATGGCCGGTCGAGGCACCGACATCATGCTCGGCGGCAACTCGGAGTTCATCGCGGTCGCCGAGATGAACGCCCGCGGCCTGTCGCCGGTGGAGACGCCGGAGGAGTACGAGGCCGCCTGGGAGGAGGTCTTCGAGAACGTCAAGGCGCAGGTGGCGGAGGAGGCCGAGAAGGTCATCGCCGCCGGCGGCCTGTACGTGCTCGGCACGGAGCGCCACGAGTCCCGCCGCATCGACAACCAGCTGCGCGGCCGCTCCGGCCGACAGGGCGACCCGGGCGAGAGCCGGTTCTACCTGTCCCTGACCGACGACCTCATGCGCCTGTTCAACTCGGGCGCGGCCGAGAGCCTGATGGGCCGCAGCAGCGTCCCGGACGACATGGCGATCGAGTCGAAGGTGGTCAGCCGCGCGATCCGCAGCGCCCAGTCGCAGGTGGAGGCGCGCAACGCCGAGATCCGCAAGAACGTCCTCAAGTACGACGACGTCCTGAACCGCCAGCGCGAGGCGATCTACAGCGACCGTCGCCACATCCTCGAGGGCGACGACCTGCACGAGCGCGTGCAGCAGTTCCTGACGGACGTGATCGACGACATCCTCGACCAGCACACGGGCGAGGGCAGCGGGGACGACTGGGACTTCGACGCCCTGTGGGCCGAGCTGAAGACGCTCTACCCGGTCGGGGTGACGATCGACGAGGTCATCGCGGAGGCCGGCAACAAGGGCAAGATCAACCGCGAGTTCATGCGCCGCGAGATCCTCTCCGACGCCCGCATCGCCTACCAGAAGCGCGAGGAGTCGCTCGGCGCGCCGGCGATGCGCGAGCTGGAGCGCCGCGTGGTGCTCTCAGTGATCGACCGCCGCTGGCGCGACCACCTCTACGAGATGGACTACCTGAAGGACGGCATCGGCCTGCGCGCCATGGCGCAGCGCGACCCCCTGGTGGAGTACCAGCGCGAGGGCTTCGCGATGTTCCAGCAGATGATGGGTGCGATCAGGGAGGAGACCATCGGCTTCCTGTTCAACCTGGAGGTCGAGGTCAACCAGGCCCCCGGCGAGGTGGAGTCGCCCGCGGTCGCGGCGAAGGGCCTCACGCGCGGCGAGGGCGAGGCGAAGCTCAGCTACTCGGCCCCCGGCGAGCAGGGCGGCGTCGAGGTCCGCAACCAGCGCGGCCAGCTCGAGCAGGCGGCCACCGCCCGCGCCCAGCGCGCCCAGCAGCAGGACGCGGCGCCCGCCGCACCGCCGGCACAGGGGGCCACCCAGCGCGGCGCCTTCGGCCAGCGCGTCCCCGCCGAGGACCAGGCGCCCGCCGCCAACCGCGCCGAGCGCCGGGCGCAGGCCAAGAAGCGCTGAACTGACGCACGGTCACGGAAATGGCGGTCCCGGGAGGGGCCGCCATTTCCGTTTGCGCGAGTTTGCGGCCCCTCGGGGCGGGTGCCCTGGTCGCGTGGGGCGTGCGTAATCACCTGGGATCGGCGTTCCGCGCTTGTTGTGGCCACGCGGGCTGCGGTGGGGGAGAGGCGTCGTTAGGCAGCCAGTGCCGCCCGCTGGGGATGGCACCGGCTGCCTGTCGTAACGGCAACGGAAGGCGGCTGCGTACCGCGACGGCGGAAGGGTTCGTGCCATAGCGGACAGCCGCCCGCTGTGACCTTCACGGAAGGCGACGGTGGCGTCCATCGAGCGGCCGGCAGGCATGGACGTGCCACCGACGGCGTCCTTCTCTGCTAGCCGACACTCACCCGGCTAGCGGACAGCACGCGGCCACCACCGCCGACCGCCCCCACCGTCACAGCACGTTGATTGCGCTCGCCCGCCAGCGCGACCTGTGCCGCTCGAGACGGATCGCCACGGCGCGCGAGCGGGCCGGCTGGTGCACCATGACGACCGCCTCGATCACGTCTTTCGTCGGTGAGCTCAGCTTGGGGTCACCGATGTGCACTCTCGGTCGCGGGACGCTGTCGGCGGAGTCCTGGCGTGCCCGCTGGGCGAGGAGGTTGCGGCGGAGCAGGTGGACGTACACGGCGTCCGTCACCCAGCGGGCGAGCTGGTCGAGGGACCGGGCGCCCGCGAGGATCTCGACCACGCAGCGGGCGAGGGACGCGCAGAGGATGGAGGGGCTGGGGTCCACCGCGTCGGCGAGGTCGGCGCCGGCGTGCAGCGGGGCGGCACCGTCGGGCCCGACCGGTGCCAGCGGGCTCGGCGCAAGCGCGCGAGCCGTCGGGACGTCGACGAGGTCCACCTCCGCCTCGGCGAGGCCGAGAGAGGCGAGGGCCACCCGGTCGCGAGTCGCGATCGCCCGGTGTGCGGCGGTGCGTTGCCCGCGCAGCGGACGGTGGACAGCGGCGGGTCGGACCGGTGCGGGGGCGAGGTGGTGCATGTTCTTTCCTAACGTGGTGCGTGTCGGTCGACCGACGTTCATCGACCGTGTGGTAGTGCGAGTTCACAGCCAAGCAGGGTCTTCGAGCGGAGGTCCAGGGCACGAACGCGTTGTGGATAACTCGCGTCATCGAGAGTCCGGCCGCGTTTAGGATGGTCAGGTGTCGACGCTCAGTGATCTCGTCCAGGCCCACGGCCGTTCCTCCGAGGCCGATGTCGAGTGGCTGCACGGGCTCGTGGGCGACTGGCAGCTGCTGGCCGATCTGGCGTTCGCCGACATCGTCCTCTGGGTGCCCACCGTCGACGACGACTTCGTCGCCGTGGCGCACGCGCGCCCGTCCTCCGCGGCGACGCTGTTCTACCGCGACTTCGTCGGGCAGCGCATCAAGCCGGAGTGGCGACAGCAGGTGACCGACGCCTACCGGTCGAAGCAGATCATCGACACCTCCGCGCCGGACTGGTACGAGGAGACGCCGACGCGCGTGCGGGCCGTCCCGGTCATCCGGCGCCTCTCCGTCCACTCGCCGGAGACGGCGGACGAGCCGGTGGCCGTGATCACCCGGCACACCAACCTGAGCGAGGCGCGCACGCCCAGCCGCCAGGAGCTCACCTTCAACGAGTGCGCCAACGACCTGTTCAACATGATCGCGACGGGCGACTTCCCCGACCTCGGCGCACCGGCCGCGCCCCGGCGCGGCGCCCCGCGTGCGGCCGACGGCCTGATCCGGCTCGACGTGGACGGCGTCACCACCTTCGCGAGCCCCAACGCCCTGAGCGCGTTCAACCGGATGGGGTTCACCGGCGAGCTGGAGGGCGAGTCTCTCGCGAACGTGACCACCGGCCTGCTCGCGGGCACCATCACGGTGGACGAGTCGCTCCCGCTCGTGGTCACCGGTCGCGCTCCCTGGCGCACCGACATCGAGGCGCGCGGCGTCACGGTGTCGCTGCGCGCCATCCCGATCCGCAACCGCGGCGAGCGGGTCGGCGCGATCGTGCTCTGTCGCGACGTGTCGGAGCAGCGCCACCAGGAGCGCGAGCTCATCACCAAGGACGCGACGATCCGCGAGATCCACCACCGGGTGAAGAACAACCTCCAGACGGTGGCCTCGCTGTTGCGCATCCAGGCCAGGCGCACGCACTCGGAGGAGGCGCGGGAGGCGCTCAGCCAGGCCATGCGGCGCGTGGCAGCCATCGCCGTGGTCCACGACACGCTCTCGACCGGGCTCGCGCAGATCGTCGACTTCGACGACGTCTTCGACCGCGTCCTGCTGCTCGTGGCGGAGGTCGCGGCGAGCCACACCACGACGGTGCACCCGAAGAAGTCGGGCACGTTCGGTCAGCTGCCGTCGGAGTACGCCACGCCGCTCGCGCTGGCCCTCACCGAGCTGGTCACGAACGCGGTGGAGCACGGTCTCGCGGGACGCGAGGGCGAGGTCGAGATCGTCGCGCGGCGCTCCGACGACTCCCTCACGGTGAAGGTCGTCGACAACGGTTCCGGGCTCCCGGAGGGCAAGGTCGGCAGCGGTCTCGGCACGCAGATCGTCCGCACGCTCATCCAGGGCGAGCTGGGCGGCGCCATCGACTGGCACACGATGATGGGACAGGGCACCGAGGTGACCATCGAGGTGCCGCTGCGTTACCTCACCAAGCTCTGACGGCCGGAGCCCGTCGCGGCAACGAAGAAGCCGAGGGGCGCTCGGATGCTAGGTGTGTGAGCGCCGCCTCGGCGATGTCGTGCGCGCAGATTCGGGTCCGCGCCGACGGTGGTGCAGCGGGTGTCAGGAGGCGCGACGCGCGCGGGCGGCGCGGCGCTTCAGGGCACGGCGCTCGTCCTCGGAGAGGCCGCCCCAGACGCCCGAGTCCTGACCGGTCTCGAGGGCGTACTGCAGGCAGATCTCGGTGACGGTGCAGCGGGCGCAGACCGCCTTCGCCTTGTCGATCTGGTCGACCGCAGGGCCGGTGTTGCCGACCGGGAAGAACAGCTCGGGGTCCGCGGTGAGGCAGGCGGCTTTGTCGCGCCAATCCATGAAGATGTGCTCCTTGTTTACTGGGTTTCCTGACCCGAGAGGGCCATAGAATGCAGGTAAGCAGCCGGGTTTCAGGGTGCTTAGATCCGTGGGGAATCAGACCTGCCCACGACCCTGTGAGCGTTAACTCGACCGCTGAATATGCTCCCATAGCGGTTATCCCGAATCAATAGTTTTGTATGGGATAACGCTGAGAACACGAGCCAGAAACGTCAGGATGCTATAGTGCCCGCCCCTCAGAGCGCCCCCGCCCGTCCCGCCCTCCTCCTCGTGCTGACCGTCATCGTGGCGCTGGAGGCGGTCCTCGTGGCCGGCCTCGCCGTCTGGCTGGTCGTCGAGCTGCTGACCCAGACGCCCGAGTCGTACCCGTCGGCCGTGGCGCTGACCGTGCTCGTCGTCCTCGGGGCCGTGTGGGTCGTCGTGACGGTCGTGGGCCTGCTTCGGCGTCGCGGCTGGGCGCGCGCCTCCGCCCTGACGATCCAGATCCTCCAGCTGGCCGTCGCGGTGGGCTGCTTCCAGGGGCTGTTCGCGCGTCCGGACCTGGGCTGGGCGCTGCTCCTGCCGGCGGTCGTGGCGGCGGTCCTGTGTCTCTCCCGGCCCGTCGTGCAGGCGACCGCGCGCAACACGGAGCAACACGAATAGGCGCGAACCGGGAACAAGTCGGAGACTCGGATGGTTATGCCCGACATCGTGACTGATCTCTCCACCCCCACCGCATCCGCGTCCGCCGAGACCATCGAGCGCGCACGAGACGGCTGGGACGCCTGGCGCGCCTCCCGTCTCGCGAGCGTCACCGGGCCGACGGGCAACCTGGCCCTGATCGAGACGCGCTGGCTGGCCACCGGCGACGAGACCACCGCGGAGCAGGCGCTCGTCGGCCAGCCCGAGACGGTCACGGCAACCGAGCTGACGCGCACCAGCCTGGAGACGGGGGAGCCCGAGCGCGGCATCCGGCTCTGGGATGCGCAGTCGCCCGCCATCCGCGACTTCGAGACGATCGACGTCTTCCCGTTCGACCCCAGTTGGGTCATCGAGGCCACCTTCACTCCGGTGGCCGACGACCGCACCATCCCGTTCGAGCACATCCGGGACAACGGCCTCACCCGCGACCTGGTGGTGCCGGGCGACATCGCGTTCGAGCGCGACGGCGTGGCGTACACGCTGAGCGCCTTCGACGACGACGGGACGCTGCTGCTCGTCTTCGGCGACCCGACCAACGGAGCCGACGGGGAGGACGGCACCTACGCGTCCGGTCGCTTCCTGTTCGTGCAGCGCGGGGACGACGACCGCGTCGTGCTGGACTTCAACCGCGCGTTCGTGCCACCCTGCGGCTTCTCGGATCAGTACAACTGTCCGCTGCCGCCGCGGAACAACCGCTTCCCGGTCGCCGTCACCGCCGGCGAGAAGCGCGTCGTCTTCGGCAGCACCCGGCACTGAGAGCTCCGAGCGGGAACGCACCCGACCGCTCGTCACCCCCACCCCCCCCACAGCACTGGAGAACCACGTTGAGAAAGACTTCCCTGCTCGCCACGCTCGCGATCGGACTGGCCTCGGCCCTGACGCTCGCCGGCTGCGCGGGTGCGTCGTCGTCGTCCGCGGGCGGCAGCGACGCGAGCATCGCGATCGGCTCCCTGTACGAGCCGGTCAACCTGGACAACACCGCGGGCGGTGGCCAGGGCGTCACCGAGGCGCTCAACGGCAACGTCTACGAGGGCCTGTTCAAGCTGACGGACGACGGCAAGGTGGAGCCGCTGCTCGCGACGAAGTACACCACGAGCGAGGACGGCGTGACGTACACGTTCACGCTGCGCGACGGCGTGAAGTTCCACTCCGGCAAGGCGCTCACCAGCGCCGACGTGAAGCGCAGCATCGAGCGAGTGACCGCGGCCGACTCGCAGTCGGCGCGCAAGTCGCAGCTGGCCGTGATCAAGGGCATCGACACCCCGGACGACAAGACCGTCACCATCACGCTGTCGTCGCGCTCGATCTCGCTTCCGTACAACCTCAGCTATGTCTGGATCTACGGCCCGGGCACCTCGAACTACAAGACCGCAGAAGACGGCACCGGCCCCTACAAGCTGGGCACCTGGAAGCGCGGCAGCTCGCTCAGCCTGGAGCGCTGGAACGGCTACTGGGGCGACCAGGCAAAAAACAAGGAGGTGGAGTTCGACTACTTCACCGACGCCTCGGCGCTGTCGAACGCGCTGCAGACCAAGCAGGTCGACATCGTGACCAGCATCCAGAGCCCGGACGCGCTGAGCACCTTCAAGGGCAACAAGGATTACACGATCTCGAACGGCAAGTCGACGACCAAGGAGCTGCTCGCCTTCAACGACAAGGTGGCGCCGTTCAACAACGTCGAGGTGCGGAAGGCGATCTACTCGGCCATCGACACCAAGAAGCTGCTGAACTCCATCTGGGGCGACTACGGCACGCTGATCGGCTCGATGGTGCCGCCGAGCGACCCCTGGTACGAGGACCTCACCAAGGTGAACCCGTACGACGTCAACCTGGCGAAGAAGGAGCTGGCGGAGGCCGGTTTCGCGAACGGCTTCAGCTTCACGCTCGACACCCCGACCTACGACCCGCACCCGGCCGTGGCGGAGTTCCTGAAGAGCGAGCTGGCGAAGGTCGGCGTGACCGTCACGATCAACTCCATCTCGGCGGACGAGTGGTACACGAAGGTGTTCAAGAACCACGACTTCACCGCGACGCTGCAGGAGCACGTGAACGACCGTGACGTGGTCTGGTACGGCAACCCCGACTTCTACTGGGGCTACGACAACCCGCAGGTGACCACCTGGGTCAACGAGGCGGAGCAGGCGAAGACGACCGCCGAGCAGACCGCGAAGCTCAAGCTGGTCAACGAGCAGATCGCGAAGGACGCGGCCAGCGCCTGGCTGTACCTCTACCCGCAGATCGTCGTGGCCGACAGCTCGGTGACGGGCTACCCGGTGAACGGGCTGAACTCGCAGTTCTTCGTCTACGACATCGTCAAGAAGTAGCGCACAGCGCGAGTTGTCCACAGATGCTCGGGGAGCCGCGAACGCGGTTCCCCGAGCATCTACGCTGAGAAGACCATGGCTCTCTACCTCCTGCGTCGCACCGCGTTCCTCGTGGTGTCGTTGCTGCTCGCCATGGTCGTGCTCTTCTTCCTGTTGCGCGTGCTGCCCGGCGATCCGTCCAACGCGCTGCTGTCGGTCGGGGCGACGAAGGAGCAGATCGCAGCGGCACAGCGGCAGGTCGGCAGCGACCAGCCGGTACTGCAGCAGTTCGTGACCTGGTTCGGCAGCCTGCTCACGTTCGACCTCGGTCAGTCGTTCATCAGCTCGCTGCCGGTCGGGCCCGAGATCGCGGCGCGGCTGTCGGTGACCGTTCCGCTGACGCTGCTGTCGTTCGTGCTCGCGCTCGTGCTCGCCCTGCCGATCGGCTTCGTCGCGGCGTGGAAGGCCGACCGCTGGTATGGCGTCGTGCTGTCCGTGTTCTCGCAGCTCGGCATCGCGGTGCCGGTGTTCTGGGTGGGCATCCTCCTCGTCGACGTCTTCGCCATCACGCTGGGCTGGTTCCCGTCCGGCGGCTTCCCGCGCGACGACTGGGCCGATCCGAACGCGGCGCTCACCTCGCTCGCGCTGCCGGTCGTCACCATCGCGATCGTGATGAGCGCGTCCATCTCCCGGTACGTGCGCAGCGCGACCCTCGACGTGATCGGCAGCGAATACCTCCGCAACGCTCGCGCGCTCGGGTCCGGCTTCGGACGGGCGATGTGGCGGCACGGGCTGCGCAACGGCGCCGTTCCGGTCATCTCGGTGCTCGGAATCGAACTGGCCACGACGTTCCTCGGGGCGGTCGTGGTCGAGAGCGTGTTCACGCTTCCGGGCCTTGGCAGCATGCTGCTCAAGGCGATCGAGCAGCACGACTACCCCAACGTCCAGGGGATCCTGTTCGTGTCCACATTGCTCGTGCTGATCGTCGGATTCCTGGCCGACATCGCCCAGCGGCTCGTCGACCCGCGGCTGCGCCGCAGCATCTCGGGGAACGTATGAGTGCGATCGTGGAGCAGGCGACCGAGGCGGCGTCGCCCGAGCCGGCTGGGCGTCCGCGTCGGCGCGTGCGGCGTTCGGTCTCCCTCGGCATCGGGCTGACGCTGGTGGGCCTGGTCGTGATCGTGGCCGTCGTGTCCTTCGCGTGGCTGCCCTACGCGCAGGGCGACACGTCCGGCACGCGGCTGGAGCAGCCGAGCGCGGCGCACTGGCTCGGCACCGACCGCTTCGGCCGCGACCTGCTGACCCAGCTGATGATCGGCGCGCGCATCGCGCTCGCGGTGGGTCTCGGGTCGGTGCTGATCGGGGCGCTCGTCGGCGTGACGCTGGGGTTGCTCGCGGCGTTCGCCACGAAATGGCTCGACGACACGCTCTCGGCGGTGCTCGACATCCTGATCGCCTTCCCGACGCTGCTTCTCGCCATGCTCATCGTCGCGGCGCAGGGCGCGTCGCTCGGTACCGCGATCGTGGCGATCGGGCTCGCCATGTCCGCGGTCGTCGCCCGACTCACCCGCGTGCTGGCGAAGCGGGTGCTCGCGCAGCAGTACGTGACGGCCGCGCGCACCTCCGGCACGTCGTGGCTCGGGGTCGTCGGGCGGCACATCCTGCCCAACATCTGGCCGACGCTCAGCGTCAACCTTGCACTGCAGTTCGGCGTCGCGGTGCTGGCCGAGGCGAGCCTGTCGTACCTCGGTCTCGGCGCCCCGCCGCCGAACGCGTCATGGGGGCGGCTGCTGCAGGAGGCGCAGGGCACCGTGTCCACGGCTCCGGTCGGCGCGATCGCGCCCGGGGTCGCGCTCGTGGTGCTCGTGGTCGGCGTCAACCTCGTCGCCGACGGCCTGAGGGATGTGGCGGACCCGACGCGGAGGAGGTCGCGATGAGTGGCTCGACGACCGGGGAGCCGATCCTCCGGGCGGACGGTCTCTCGGTGGCGACCCGCGACGGGGCGACGCTGGTGCACGACGTCTCCTTCACGCTGGCGGCGGGGGAGCGCCTCAGTCTGATCGGGGAGTCGGGCTCCGGCAAGTCGCTCACCTCGTTCGCGCTCACAGGTCTCCTGCCGGAAGGGCTCGCGGCCTCGGGCAGCGTCGTGCTCGACGGCGTGCAGACCGTGGGCGCGCGGGAGCGCGACCTGGTGCCGCTGCGCGGACGGGTCGCCTCCACCGTGTTCCAGGAGCCGATGACCGCGCTCGACCCGCTCATGCGGCTCGGCCGGCAGGTCGCGGAGCCGCTCCGGCGTCATCTCGGGCTGCGGGGAGACGCGCTGCGGTCCGCGGTGCTCGACGCGCTCGACGAGGTCGGGCTCCCGGAGCCGGAGCGGATCGCGCGCGCCTACTCGTGGGAGATCTCCGGCGGCCAGCGGCAGCGCGTGGCGATCGCGGCGGCGTTGGCGTGCCGCCCGAAGCTTCTGATCGCCGACGAGCCGACCACCGCCCTCGACGTGACGGTGCAGGCCGAGGTGCTCTCGCTGATCGAGCGACTGGTCGCCGACCGGGGGATGGCGTTGCTCTTCGTCAGCCACGACCTGGCGGTGGTGTCCCGGATGGCTCAGCACGCGCTGGTGCTGCGCGACGGCCGGGTGATCGAAGAGGGTCCGGTGCAGCGGCTGCTGAGCGCGCCGCAGGCGCCGTACACGGCCGAGCTGGTGCGCAGTGCGCGCGAACTCGACGCCGCCCTGGAGGTGCGATGACGGCCATCCTCGAACTGCAGCAAGCCGGGCTGCGCTACCGTCGCGCCTCCGCTCCGGCGCTCGACGACGTCTCCCTGGCGGTCGAGGAGGGGCGCAGCCTCGGCATCGTGGGCGAGTCGGGCGCGGGCAAGACCACCGCCCTCTCGCTGCTCCTCGGCCTCTCCCGGCCGACCAGCGGCGCGGTGCTGTTCGACGGCCGGCCGCTCGACCCGCGCGATCGGGAACGGATGCGCGCGTTCCGGCGCAGCGTGCAGCCGGTGTTCCAAGATCCGTACTCCTCGCTCGACCCTCGGCAGAGCGTCGGCCGCATCGTCGGCGAGCCGTTGGCGTCCCTCGGGATCGCAAGCGGCCCGGAGGCGCGGGAACGCGTCGCCGCGGCCCTGGAGGCGGTGGCGCTCCCGGCGGACGCCACGCGGCGCTACCCGCACGAGTTCTCCGGCGGTCAGCGCCAGCGCATCGCGATCGCGCGCGCGATCGTCTCCCGGCCCCGGGTGCTGCTCGCCGACGAGCCGGTGAGCGCGCTCGACGTCACGACGCGCATCCAGATCATCGAGCTGCTCGGCGACCTCGCCCGGAGCGAGGGCATGACCGTGGTCATGGTGTCGCACGACCTCAGCATCGTCGCGTCCCTGTGCGCCGACACGGTCGTGCTGCGCGCGGGCCGTGTCGTCGAGCAGGGCGCGACCGCCGATGTGCTGGGGGCCCCGAAAGACCCTTACACGCAGCGGCTGCTCGCCTCCGTGCCGCGCCTTCCCGCCTGAGAGGGTCGCTACGCGTCGACGCCGAGCTTCTTGCGAAGCGACGCGACGTGGCCGGTCGCCTTCACGTTGTAGAGCGGCAGGCGGAGGGAGCCGTCGGGGTCGACCACGAACGTCGAACGGATGACGCCCTCCACGGTCTTGCCGTACAGCTTCTTCTCGCCGTAGGCGCCGTACGCCTTGTGCACCGCGAGGTCTTCGTCCGACAGCAGCGGGAAGTTGAGGCCCTCCTGCTCCTGGAACTCCTTGTTCTTCGCCGGCGCGTCCTTGGAGATCCCGATCACCTGGTAGCCCGCCGACTTCAGCGAGTTGAGGTTGTCGCGGAAGTCGCACGCCTCCGTGGTGCAGCCCGGCGTCATCGCCGCCGGGTAGAAGTACACGATCACGTTCTCGCCGGCGAAGTCGCCGAGCGAGACCGTCTCGCCGTCCTGGTCGGTCAGGGTGAATGCGGGAGCCTGTTCGCCCGCCTCCAGTCGCACATCCGTCATGGGTCCATTCTCGCAGGGAACGGGCCCGCCGGCCGGCCGATGCTCAGCGTTCGAAGGTCGCGAGGAGGCGCTGCAGCGAGTCGAGTCGCGCCCGGCCGGCCTCGCCGAGCCGGCCCTCCTCGACCGCCTCGATGATCGCGCAGTCGGGAGCGTCGGGGAGGTGCGTGCAGCCGCGCGGGCAGTCTTCCGCGATCTCCGCGAGGTCGGTGAAGGCCTTCAGGATGCTGTCGGTGTTCACGTGGCCGAGCCCGAACGAGCGCACCCCCGGGGTGTCGATGACCCAGCCGTGGCGGCCGGAGCCGTCCTCCACCCGCAGCGACACCGTCGACGACGAGGTGTGCCGGCCGCGGCCAGTGACCTCGTTGACGTGTCCGGTCGCGCGCCGCGCGCCCGGGACGAGCGCGTTCACCAGGGTCGACTTGCCCACGCCCGAGTGGCCGACGACCACCGTGTCGTGGTCGACCAGAGCGGCGGCGATGTCGCACAGCGGGATGTCGTCCTGCCTGCTGGTGAAGACCGGCAGGTCGAGTCCGGCGAAGTTCGCCAGGAACGGCGCCGGGTCGGCCAGGTCGGTCTTGGTCACGCACAGCATGGGCGCGATCCCGGCGTCGTAGGCGGCGACGAGATAGCGATCGACAAGACGCGTGCGCGGTTCCGGGTTTGCCGCGGCGACCACGATCAGCATCTGGTCGGCGTTGGCGACGATGACGCGCTCCACCTCGTCCGTGTCGTCGGCGCTGCGGCGCAGCAGCGTGGTGCGCGGCTCGATGCGCACGATGCGCGCGAGCGTCCCCTCTTCGCCGGTGGTGTCGCCCACGACCGCGACCCGGTCGCCGGTGACGATCGGGTTCCTGCGCAGCTCGCTGGCCCGCGCCGCCGTCACCTGGCGCTCGTCGGGCGTGTCCTCGTCGAGCAGCACGGTGTAGCGGCCGCGGTCGACGCCGAGCACGCGGGCGATCTCCGCGTCCGCGTGCTCCGGCCGTGTCTTGGTGCGCGGGCGGTTGCCCTTCGGGTTCGGACGGGTGCGGACGGTGGACTCGTCGTACAGGTCGAGGTTGTCGTCCTCGTCGTCGTCATCCGCCCACCACGACATCTAGCGGGAACCGCCCTGCAGCATCCTGGCCCACAGCTCGGTGAACTGCGGGAGGGTCTTGGCGGTGGTCGCGACGTTCTCGATCTCGACCCCCGGCACGACGAGCCCGACGATCGCGCCGGCGGTGGCCATGCGGTGATCCTCGTAGCTGCGCCAGACGCCGCCGTGCAGCGGTCGCGGCTCGATGCGCAGGCCGTCCTCCAGCTCGGTGACCTGTCCGCCGAGGCCGTTGATCTCGGCCGCCAGCGCCGCGAGACGGTCGGTCTCGTGGTGCCGGATGTGGCCGATCCCGGTGATCTCGCTCGGGCCGTCGGCGAGGGCGGCGATCGCCACGAGGGCGGGAGCCAGCTCGCCGCCGGTGGTGAGGTCGAGGGTGACGCCGTTGGGACGCTCGGGTCCGATGACGGTCAGCCGGTCGCCGTCGCGGGTCACGGTCGCGCCGAACAGGGGGAGGAGGTCGGCGAGGTCGGCGCCGACCTGCGTGGTCGCGTTCGGCCAGCCGGTGATCGTGACCGTGCCGGCGGTGACGACGGCGGCGGCGAGGAACGGCGCCGCGTTCGACAGGTCGGGCTCGATGTCGACGTCGCGCGCCGCGATGGCGCCGGGGGAGACGACCCAGCGGCCGGTCTGCGGCGAATCGACCGTCACCCCGCGCGCCGCGAGCGCGGCGATCGTCATCTCGATGTGCGGGAGGCTGGGCAGGCGCTCGCCGGAGTGCGTCAGGTCGAGGCCGTTCTCGAAGCGGCTGGCCGAGAGCAGGAGGGCGCTGACGAACTGGCTGGAGCTGGACGCATCCACCTCGACCGCTCCTCCCGCCACCCGGCCGGTGCCATGCACGGTGAACGGCAGCGATCCGCGGCCGTCGTCGTTCACGTCGACGCCGAGCGATCGCAGGGCGCCGATGATGGCGCCCATGGGGCGGCCTCGGGCGGAGTCGTCGGCGTCGAACATCGTCGGGCCGAGCGCGAGGCCCGCGATCGGCGGCACGAACCGCATCACCGTCCCGGCCTGCCCGCACTCGATGGTCGTGCTGCCGAGCAGCTCCTCGGCCGGCGTCACCAGCAGGTCGGCGCCGAACTCGCCCGACCCGTCGCGCTCCTCGATGCCGACGCCGAGGGCGCGCAGCGCCTCGACCATGTTCGCGCTGTCGCGGGAGTGCAGCGGGGAGCGCAGCAGCGAGGGGCCGTCCGCCAACGCGGCGAGCACCAGCTCGCGCGCGGTCAGCGACTTCGAGCCGGGAAGCGACACCGTCGCGCGCACCGGGCCGGATGCGACGGGTGCCGGCCACAGCGTGTTCGGCTCGTCGGTGCGGTTGTCGCCGTACGGGTCGAAGTCGGGGGCGGAATATTTCGAGATCAGCATTGTTGTCAAGATTATCCGTGTTCCGACGCCCAGGAAGGATCAGACTGTGGCCGCTACCGCCGTGCTCGACGCCCCGCGCGTCCGTCCACGCCGGCCTGCCGTCCGCGCCCGGTCCCTCGTCGGGGGCGTTCATGGGGCGCCGGAACTAGACTGGGCGCTGATGAGCACCGAAACCGAGGACGTGGGCAGCCTCTTCGAGGAGCAGGCCCTCCCCTTCATGGATCAGCTGTACGCGGCTGCCCTGCGCATGACCAGGAACCCTTCCGACGCGCAGGACCTCGTGCAGGAGACCTTCGTGAAGGCGTACGCCGCCTTCGGCCAGTTCCAGCAGGGCACCAACCTGAAGGCCTGGCTGTACCGGATCCTCACGAACACGTTCATCAACACCTATCGCAAGAAGCAGCGCGAGCCCTACCAGGGGACGATCGACGAGCTCGAGGACTGGCAGCTGGGGGGCGCGGAGTCCATGTCCTCGTCGTCGAGCCGCTCGGCCGAGGCCGAGGCGATCGACCACCTGCCGGACAGCGCCGTCAAGGACGCGCTGCAGGCCATCCCGGAGGACTTCCGGCTGGCCGTGTACCTCGCCGATGTCGAGGGATTCTCCTACCAGGAGATCGCCGACATCATGAAGACCCCGATCGGCACCGTGATGAGCCGCCTCCACCGCGGCCGTCGCATGCTTCGGGAGCTTCTGACCGACTATGCGCACGAGCGCGGTCTTTCCGCCGTCCAGGAGGGTCGCACCGTGCAGACCAGGGGAGCCAAGAAATGACGGACTGCGGCTGCGAGAAGGCGAAGGCCGAACTCGAGGAGTACCTGCGCAACGAGCTGTGCAGCGAGGATGCTGCCGACGTGCGCGAGCACCTGGCGAACTGCGCCGGATGCTCCGACGAGGCGCACCTCAACGTCGTGCTCACCGAGGTGGTGCAGCGGGCGTGCAAGGAGACCGCGCCCGAGACGCTGCGCACCGAGGTGCTGATGCGCATCCGGTCCTTCCAGGCGACCGTCCACTGAGCTGCCTCCGTCACACGGCGACGGGTCAGCGGAGACCCGTCACGGACGTGCTTGCGGCGTGACCGCGAGGCGCAGGTGGAGCAGGGGATAGGGGCGGCCGGCCTCGTCGGTCTCGCTGCGCCCGGCGACTTCGAACCCGTGGTGGGCGTAGAAGCCCGCGGCCTGCGGGTTCTGCTCGTTGACGTCGACCTGGGTCACGCCGTGTTCGGCCATCGCGTGGGCGAGAAGCGCTGACCCGATTCCCCGGCCTCGGTGCGCGGCGTCCACGAACAACATCTCGAGGCCGCCGTCGAGCGTGCCGGCGAAGCCGACCGGTCGGCCGTCGCTCTCGGCGACCGCCAGCGTGACGGCGGGGAAGTAGTCCGGCTGGAGGTGCGCCTCGATCCCGTCGCGGTCGGCCGGGTCGAGGAAGTCGTGGGTCGCGTCGACGGCGCTGCGCCAGATCGCCACCAGCGCGGGGTACTCCGCGGCGCCGAGCGAGGGACGGATGACGACGGCCATCCTCCGAGCCTAGCGGCCGGGTCTCAGGCGGCGCTGCCGGAGCCGACCTCGTGGAGGAAGAACAGGCCGCCCAGGGGATCGGTGACCTGCGCGAACCGGCCGAACTCGCTGTCCCACGGGTCGCGGACGACGGTGCCGCCCAGCTCGACGACACGCTGCGACGCGGCGGCCGCGTCGGCGACGCCGAAGTAGACGACCCAGTGGGATGCGACGCCCGGCGGCAGCATCCCGTCGGCGTCGTACACGCCGCCCGAGGGCGACTCGGGCTCGCCGAATGTGACGTACCGGAAGTCGGCGGTGTCGCCGAGCACGTGGGTGCGCCAGCCGAAGACGCGCGTGTAGAAGTCGACCTGCGCCGAGTAGCTGCGGGCGTACAGCTCGTGCCATGACGCCGCACCGACGTCGGCGACGAGGTCGAAGCCGCGGTGGTCGGCCGGGTCCCACATCCCGATCACGGCGCCGCCCGGGTCGGTGACGACCGCGAGCGTCCCGGCCGAGCCGACCGCCTGCGCCGGGACGAGGACCTCGGCGCCGGCCGCGGTCGCGCCCCGCAGCGCCTGCTCGGCGTCGTCGACCAGCAGGTAGGTGAGCCAGGCGTCCGCCCCGACGTCGCCGAGACGGGGGCCGAGGCCGGCGACCGCCCTGCCGTCCCGCCGGAAGGTCACGTACTCGCCGCTGCTCGACTCCTCGGCCGTCCAGCCGAACAGCTGCTCGTAGAAGGCTCGGGCGCGCGGGACATCGGAGGCGAAGTAATCCACCCAGCAGGGCTCACCGAGGCGGTGACTCGTGACGACGCTCATGCGCTCAACCTACGCCGCCCCGCCGACGCCGCGCCAGCACCCGTGCGGGCTGTTCCCACCGGCGCATGCTCGCTAGCGTGAGCGCATGGGCGACATGGTGCGCATCCCCGGCGGACGGTTCCGAATGGGTTCTGCGGAGTTCTACCCGGACGAGCAACCGGTGCACGAACGGGAGGTCGCCGGCTTCCTGATCGACCGCCACGCCGTGACGAACGCCGACTTCGCCGCCTTCGTCGAGGCCACGGGCTACGTCACCGTGGCCGAGCGCCCGCTCGACGCCGGCCTGTTCCCCGAGCTGCCGGAGGAGGATCTGCGCCCGGGCGCCATGGTGTTCACCGCCACCGCCGGCCCGGTCGACCTCACCGACTGGCGGCAGTGGTGGCGCTGGGAGCCGGGAGCGAGCTGGCGGCACCCCGAGGGTGTCGACTCGGGGATCGACGACCGCGGCGACCGTCCGGTCGTCCAGGTGGCGTACGAGGACGCGACGGCCTACGCCGCCTGGGCGGGCAAGCGGCTGCCGACGGAGGCGGAACACGAGTACGCCGCGCGCGGCGGCGTCGACGGCGCCCGATTCGCGTGGGGCGACGAGCCGTACCCCGGCGGGGAGGCGCAGGCCAACTCGTGGATCGGACGGTTCCCGTGGGACAACCGCGGGCGCTTCGGCGCCACCACCGCGCCCGTCGGGTCGTATCCGGCCAACGGGTACGGCCTGTTCGACATGATCGGCAACGTCTGGGAATGGACGAGCGACTACTACACGCCGCGCCACGTCATCCCGGGATCGAGCGCCCCGGAAGCGGGTGGGCGCACGAACCTGTTCGCGCCGACCAGCGCCGAGCCCGGTTCGCGCATCCCCCGCCGCGTGCTCAAGGGCGGGTCGTACCTGTGCAGTCCCGACTACTGCCTGCGGTTCCGCCCGGCGGCGCGCTCGCCGCAGGCGGAGGACACGGCGACGACGCACATCGGCTTCCGCTGCGCGGCGGACGGGTGAGCGGCGGGGACGCAACGTCCCTGGTGTGACCTTTGGGTCTCTTTCCAGCTCAACGATTTCCGCCTGGAAACTGCGTACTTCGCGGTTGGTGACGTCCTCGACGTTGTTCAGCGCTATCGGGAGCCCTTGAAGCCGGAGAAGAGTCGCAGGGCTTGTGTTCGTCTCTTCGGCACAACGACAAGCCATAGCAGGGTGAGCACCGCGACTGCCAGAACGAGGTAGCAGAGGACGCAAAGCGCGATGACGACGACGTCGAGCGGCGTCGGGATCAGAGGGTTCATGCTGTCGCTCCCAACATTTCCGTGGCCTCAATGGCTGCCATGGTAACACCTTCCAAAATTGGAATTTGCGTTCTGAATTTCTTAATGGGAAACTCCGAACATCAACGCAGCAGTTGATGAATCGATGATGATTCCGGAGCGAAATTCCATGCGAAAGCCATACATCGCGTCCGTTGCCGCGCTCACTTGCGGCGTGCTCTTCTCCTCACTCGCCGCTCTTCCGGCCGCGGCATCGGAGAACCCCTCCAGCATCGGTGAAGAGTTTCGTGAGGGGCTGGAGAGTGCTGCCACCCGCGGGCTTCCTGACGCACCCGACGCGCTCCGCGAGTACGACAACCTCTCGGAGAGCGAACATGAGCAGTTCGACCGTGCTCTGGAGGCGCTTGCCTCTGGTGACGTTGACCCGGCTCAGGTGCCTGGCGTCGAGATCGTCACCGATTTCGGTTCCACGCATGTTTCGCCCGTCTCCTCTGATGGTCCACGCGCGTCGCTGGCCGCGGCAACCGCATCCTGGTCCGCCTACTGCACGCAGCGCGTCAGTCTCCTGGGCGTGGTGGTGACCGAGACTCGCGTGGATGCGGACTTCGACACTGGTGGAGGCAAAGTCACCGGGATTCGCAACCAGCGAGCGCGAGTCGTCACCAACTTCCAGCCGCTGACGACCGTCGACTTCAAGGAGATCAGGAAGGAGACAGGAACGATCGGAACCGTTCGAGCTCTCGTCCGAGTCGAGCGGGGGCCGATCAAGGGCCTGGGCTCTCAGACGGAGAACTGGCAGGCCCTGGCGGTCAACGGTTCGGGGAACGTCACGTCCTGCCGCTGGGGGTACTGATCCGGTTGCCAATAACGAAGAGCCCCGGTCCGTGTCGGACCGGGGCTCTTCACGTTGTGTCGCGCGCCCTACAGCGTCAACGCCCGCTGGATCAGCACCTGCTGCTCCTGCGCGTGCCGCTTCGCCGAGCCGGCGGCGGGCGACGCCGACGGCGGACGGGACACGACGCCGAGCGGGCGCGGGCCCAGCTTCGAGGTCTCCAGGATCATGTACGGCCAGGCGCCCTGGTTCTCCGGCTCGTCCTGCACCCAGACCAGCTCCGCGTTCGGGTAGGAGTCGACCACGGCCTTCAGCTCGGCTCCGGGCAGCGGGTAGTACTGCTCCACGCGCACCAGGGCGATCTCCGGGTTCGGGTTCTTCTCCAGCTCGTTCAGCAGGTCGTAGTAGAGCTTGCCGGCCATGAGGAGCACGCGCTTCACGGCGCCCTTGTCTTGCACGCGGGCGTCGTCGATCACCGGCTCGAAGCGGCCGTTGGTGAAGTCCTCGACGTTGCTCGACGCGCCACGGAGTCGCAGCATCGCCTTCGGGGTGAAGACGACGAGCGGGCGCCGCGGCCGGGCGTAGGCCTGGCGGCGCAGCAGGTGGAAGTACGACGCCGGGGTGGACGGGCGCGCGACGGTCATGTTGTTCTCGGCGCACAGCTGCAGGTAGCGCTCGATGCGGGCGCTGGAGTGGTCCGGGCCCTGGCCCTCGTAGCCGTGGGGGAGGAGCAGGACGAGCGATGAACGCTGGCCCCACTTCTGCTCCGCCGAGGAGATGAACTCGTCGATGATGATCTGGGCGCCGTTGGCGAAGTCGCCGAACTGTGCCTCCCACAGCACGAGCGCGTCGGGGCGCTCGACCGAGTAGCCGTACTCGAAGCCCATCGCGGCGTACTCGCTCAGCAGCGAGTCGTAGATCCAGAACTTCGCCTGGTTGTCGCTCAGGTTCGCCAGCGGCAGCCACTCCTGGCCGTTGACCCGGTCGTGCAGCACCGCGTGGCGCTGCACGAAGGTGCCGCGGCGCGAGTCCTGACCGGCGAGGCGCACCGGGGTGCCCTCGACCAGCAGCGAACCGAGGGCCAGCAGCTCGCCGAAGCCCCAGTCGATCGCGCCGTTGCGGCTCATGTCGCCGCGCTTGGTCAGCAGCTGCTGCAGCTTCGGGTGCACCGTGAAGCCGGCCGGCGGGTTGTTGAACGCGTCGCCGATCATGTGGATGACCTGCTCGCTCACCGCGGTGGTGTCCGGCTCGCCCACGTTGTCGTCCTGCGGCGTCGCCTCGAGGTCGCCGGCCTCCTGGGTCGGGATCGGCATCGAGTTGGTCTGCGCCGCGTGCGTCTCCATGAACGCGCGCTCCAGGCGGTCCTGGAAGTCGCGGTGCGCCTGCTCGTACTCCTCCTCGGTGATGTCGCCGCGGCCGACCAGCGCCTCGGTGTAGAGGCGGCGGACGGAGCGCTTCGCCTCAATGAGGCTGTACATCAGCGGCTGCGTCATCGACGGGTCGTCGCCCTCGTTGTGACCGCGGCGGCGGTAGCAGACGAGGTCGATCACGACGTCGCGCTTGAACTCCTGGCGGTACTCGAAGGCGAGCTCCGCGACACGGACGACGGCCTCCGGGTCGTCGCCGTTCACGTGGAAGATCGGCGCCTGGATGGTCTTGGCCACATCCGTCGAGTACACCGACGTGCGGGCCTCGCCCGGGGAGGTGGTGAACCCGACCTGGTTGTTGATGTTGACGTGGATGGTGCCGCCGGTGCGGTACGCCCGCAGCTGCGACATCTGCATCGTCTCGACGACGACGCCCTGGCCGGCCATGGCCGCGTCGCCGTGGATGAGGATCGGCAGCGTCAGGAACGTGCCGGCCGGACGGCGGTCCTGCTTGGCGCGGACGATGCCCTCCAGCACGCCGTCGACGGCCTCCAGGTGCGACGGGTTCGCCGCGAGGTAGACCGGGATCTCCTCGCCGCCCGCGCCCTTGAAGGTGCCCTCGGTGCCGAGGTGGTACTTCACGTCGCCGGAGCCCTGAACCGTCTTCGGGTCCTGCGTGCCCTCGAACTCGCGGAAGATCTGCCCGTACGTCTTGCCGGCGATGTTCGTCAGCACGTTGAGACGACCGCGGTGCGCCATGCCGATGGCGACCTCGTCGAGGCCGGACTCCGCCGCGCCCTGGATGATCGCGTCGAGCAGCGGGATGGTCGACTCGCCGCCCTCCAGGCTGAACCGCTTCTGGCCGACGTACTTGGTCTGCAGGAAGGTCTCGAACGCCTCCGCCTCGTTGAGCTTGCCGAGGATGCGCAGCTGCTCGTCGTGCGTCGGCTTCTCGTACGGGCGCTCCAGCTTGTCCTGGAACCACTTGCGCTGGGCCGGGTCCTGGATGTGCATGTACTCGATGCCGACCGTGCGGCAGTACGAGTCGCGCAGCACGCCGAGGATGTCGCGCAGCTTCATCTTGCGCTTGTCGCCGCCGAACTGGCCGGTGACGAACTCGCGGTCGAGGTCCCAGAAGGTGAGGCCGTGGCTCTCGATCTCGAGGTCGGGGTGGGTGCGCTGCTTGTACTCGAGCGGGTCGATGTCGGCCATCAGGTGGCCGCGGACGCGGTACGAGTTGATGAGCTCCTGCACGCGGGCGGTCTTGTCGACGGCGCTCGCGAGGTCGACCGAGATGTCCGGGTTCCAGTGGATCGGCATGTACGGGATGCGCAGCTCGGCGAAGATGTCCTCGTAGAAGTTGCGCTTGCCGATCAGCATCTCGTGCACGATCTTCAGGAACTCGCCGGAGCCGGCGCCCTGGATGACGCGGTGGTCGTACGTGCTGGTGAGCGTGATGGTCTTGCCGATGGCGAGCCCGGCGAGCGTCTTCTCGCTGGAGCCCTGGAACTCGGCCGGGTACTCGAGGGCGCCGGCGCCGATGATGCAGCCCTGGCCCTTCATCAGGCGGGGGACCGAGTGCACGGTGCCGATGCCGCCCGGGTTGGTGAGGGAGATGGTGGTGCCGGCGAAGTCGCTCGCCGCCAGCTTGTTGTTGCGGGCCTTGCTCACCAGCTCCTCGTACGCCGCGAGGTACTCGCCGAAGCGCATGGTGTCGGCGCGCTTGATGCTCGGCACGAGGAGGGCGCGCGTCCCGTCGGGCTTCGGCAGGTCGATCGCGATGCCGAGGTTGATGTGCGCGGGCGCGACCACCGAGGGCTTGCCGTCGACCTCGTCGTAGTAGACGTTCTGGCTCGGGAACTCCTTGAGCGCCTGGATCAGCGCCCAGCCGATCAGGTGCGTGAACGAGACCTTGCCGCCGCGGGCGCGCTTCAGGTGGTTGTTGATGACGATGCGGTTGTCGATCATCAGCTTCGCCGGGATGGTGCGGACGCTGGTCGCCGTCGGGACGGTGAGCGACGCGTCCATGTTCGTGGCGAGCGTCTTGGACATGCCCCGCAGCGGGGTGACCTTGTCCTCCTCCGCGGCGTCGACGGTCGCGTTGGGGGCGGTCACCGGCGCGTCGGCCGGGACCGGCTGCGGCTTCGGCGCGACAGAGGTGGTGCGCGCGACGGGCTGCTGGCCGATCACCGGGATGGGCGTGGTGACGGGCTTCGGCTCGTTCGGGTGCGGGGCGGGCGCGCCGCCCGCCGGGGGAGCCGGTGTCGTCGGCTCGGACGGGCTGGGGACGGTGGGCTCCGCCGGGCTCGGCGCGGTCGGCTCGGCCGGGGTCGGAACGGTCGGCTCCGCGGGGGTCGGCGCGGGCGTCTCATCCGGCGATGGGAGGGACTCGTCCTTCACCGCCGGGTGGTAGTTCTCCAGGATCGGCCACCACGACTTGTCGACCGAGTTCCTGTCCTGGACGAACTGCTCGTACAGTTCGTCCACGAGCCACTCGTTGGCTCCGAATTCGCCAGAGGACCCGTCCTCGGTTCCCACTCCGGTCAATTGGCTCGACACAGCCGATCGCCCACTCTCTCCGTTGATTTCTCGTGACCGAGCGGCTTCGGACCGCCCGCTTCCATCCGAGCATCAAGCCTAATCCCATCGGCGGCCGGGTGCGGGCGCGAAGGTTCGCGGGATAGCGTTATTCCCATGCAGTTCTATGGAACATCGCCGCGCCACGACCTCACGTACTCCGACGTGTTCCTCGTGCCGTCGCGCTCCAACGTCACCAGCCGCCTCGACGTCTCCCTCGCGCCGAACGACGGCACGGGAGCGACCATCCCGATCGTGTCCGCGAACATGAACTCGGTGACCGGGAAGCGCCTGGCGGCGACGCTCGCGCGACGCGGCGGCCTCGGCGTGCTCCCGCAGGACATGCACCTGCAGGACCTCGACGAGGCGATCCGCTGGGTGAAGGCCCAGCCGGTCGCCTTCGACACCCCGTACGAGGCCGGTCCGGAGGAGACGGTCGCCGACGTGCTGCGCCGCATCCCGGCGGTCGAGGGGCACGGGATCGTGGTGAACGACGCGGACGGCCGCTACCTCGGGTGCCTCGCCGCGGTGCAGCTGGGTTCCGCCCTGCCCGACGCGCGGGTGGGAGAC
The DNA here is from genome assembly GCA_003367665.1 of Leifsonia sp. ku-ls. Classification (GTDB taxonomy): domain Bacteria; phylum Actinomycetota; class Actinomycetes; order Actinomycetales; family Microbacteriaceae; genus Leifsonia. The sequence goes on from QKXI01000004.1 coordinate 215,907, forward strand.
CTGCTGCACGGCGCGCTCACATCGCTCGACGCGGAGGACCTCACCGACGGGCGCGCCGCGTTCCAGGTGATGGACGCGGCCGGCATCGACTTCGCTCCCGTGCTCGACCACGGCCGCGTCGTGGGGACGCTCTCGAAGCGCAGCGCCCTCCGGTCCACCATCTACACGCCGGCGCTGGACGCCCACGGCCGCCTCCGTGTGGCCGCCGCGGTCGGCATCAACGGCGACGTGGCGGGCAAGGCGAAGGCGCTCGCGGCGGCCGGCGTCGACGTGCTCGTGATCGACACCGCGCACGGAGACCAGGACGGCATGATCCGCGCCATCCGCACCGTGAAGGGACTCGACCTCGGGCTCCCGATCGTCGCGGGCAACGTCGTGACCGAGCAGGCGGTGCGCGACCTGGTGTCCGTCGGCGCAGACATCCTGAAGGTGGGAGTCGGGCCGGGCGCCATGTGCACCACGCGCATGATGACGGCGGTCGGCCGGCCGCAGTTCTCGGCGGTGCTGGAGACGAGCGCGGCGGCGCGCGAGCTCGGAGCCCACGTCTGGGCCGACGGCGGCGTGCGCTACCCGCGCGACGTGGCGCTCGCGCTCGCCGCGGGCGGGGCGTCGGTGATGATCGGCTCCTGGTTCGCGGGCACGATCGAGGCGCCCGGCACGCTCGACCGGGACGAGAACGGCGCGCTGTACAAGGAGAGCTGGGGCATGGCGTCCACCAAGGCGGTCAAGGGCCGCTTCGAACGGCTGGACGCCTACGAGCTCGCCCGCAAGGAGCTCTTCGCCGAGGGCATCTCCAGCTCGCGCATCTACCTCGACCCGCTGCGCCCGTCGGTGGAGGACCTGCTCGACATGATCACGACGGGCGTGCGGAGTTCGTTCACCTACGCCGGTGCGCGCACCCTCGCCCAGTTCCACGAGCGCGCTCTGGTCGGAATCCAGTCCGCCGCCGGCTACGAGGAGGGCAAGGCCCTCCCCGTCAGCTGGTGACGCCGAGCCCGAGTGGTGAGAAAACGGGCCCATTCCGGTCGAGTGGTGACATGTCGTCACCACTCGGGAGGGGGACGGAGAGCGCGATGGCGTCTGTCGTGGAGCTGGTCCGCGCCGAGCGGTTGGCCGCGGCCGAGTATGCGCACGCGGCAACGGTCCCCGCGACGGCGAGGCTCGTGTTCCTCGCGGGAGCCTGCCCGCTCGACGCCTCGGGGAGGACCGTCGCGGTGGGCGACGTCGCCGGGCAGACCCGGCAGTGCGTCGCCAACCTGATCGTCGCGTTGGAGGCGGCCGGCGCCGGGTTGGCGGATGTCGTGTCCACGCGCGTGCTGGTCGCGTCGTCCAGCCGCTCCGACCTCCGGGCGGCGTGGATGGCCGTGCGCGAGGCGTTCGAGGGGCACGACGTCCCGAGCACGCTCCTCGGGGTCACCGTGCTCGGGTACGACGATCAGCTCGTCGAGCTGGAGGCGTTCGCCGCGACCGCGTGAGCCCCGGCAGCGCGACGACGCCGTCCCGGGACGACTGCGGCGCGGTGTGCGCGGGCAGACGTTCCGGGACGGCGCCGTCGTCGGCGGGCGGGCGTCAGCGGGAGCGCACGAGGGCGGTCACGGCCGCTCCGATCGCGGCGAGCACCGCCACGCCGAGGAAGAGCAGCAGGAAGCCACCCGCGGTGGCCGCTGTCCGACCGCTTCCGGCCGCGGCGAGGGCGGCCGTCTGGGCCGAGGCGATGCCGCCGAGCACTGCGAGGCCGAGCGCGCCTCCGATCTGCTGCGCCGTGTTGACCAGTCCGCTGGCGAGGCCGGAGTCCTCCTCGCGCACCCCGCGCACGGCGAGCTGGGTGGCGGTGACGAAGGTCGCGCCGAGTCCGAGGCCGATCACGACGCTCGGCAGCAGGAACCCGGCGACGAAGCCGGCGCCGCCCGCGAGGGCGAACCAGACGACGCCGGCCGCCAGCACCGCCTGGGCGCCGGCCAGGGTGCCGCGCAGGCCGGCGCGGGACACGATCGCCGGCACGGCTCCGGCGATGCCGACGAGGGCGAGCGCGAGCGGGAGCTGGCTGAGGCCGGCGGACAGCGCGTCCAGGTGCATGACCTCCTGCAGGTAGACCGAGAGGGCGAAGAACAGCGCGACCGTCGCGCCGCCGACGAGCAGCATCACCAGGTCGCCGGCCAGCACGTCGCGGTTGCGGAAGAACGAGAACGGCACGAGCGGCGAGGTGCTCCGGCGCTCGATCAGGACGAAGGCGCCCAGCAGTACGACCGCGGCGACGGCGAGGCCCACGACGACGGGGCTGGTCCAGCCGAGGGTGCCTCCCTCGCTGAGGGCCGCGACGGCGGCGGCGAGGCCGAGCGTCACCGTGGCCGCGCCCGCGGTGTCCATGCGCAGGCCGCGGGTCAGGCGGTCCCGCGTCACGAGCAGCGGGATGACGAGGAGCACGAGGATGCCGACCGGCACGTTCACGAAGAAGACGGCCGGCCAGCCGAAGCTCGCGGTCAAGACGCCGCCGAGCAGCACGCCGGCGGCGCTTCCCATCCCGGCGACCGCGCCCCAGAGGCCGAGGGCCTTGCCGCGGGCCGCCGCATCCGGGAACAGCTGGGTCAGCAGCGCGAGCGACGCCGGGGCGAGCAGCGCGGCGAACGCGCCCTGGACCGCCCGGGCGCCGAGCAGCATCGTGCCGTCGACGGAGAGCCCGGCGGCGAGGGAGGCGACCGCGAAGCCGGCGACGCCGACGAGGAAGACGCGCCGGTGCCCGAATCGGTCCGCGAGCCGCCCGCCGAGCAGGAGCAGGCCGCCGAAGGGCAGCACGTAGGCGGTCACCACCCAGGCGAGCGCAGCGGTGTCCAGGCCGAGAGCGGCGCCCACGCTGGGGAGGGCGATGTTGACGATGGAGGCGTCCAGCACCACGAGGAACTGGGCGAGCGCGAGGACGGCCAGCGCCCACCAGCGGTGGCTGCTGCGGCTCTGCGCGGGAGCGGTGTCGGCCGTCGGAATCGGGACGGCGGTGGTGGTGTGCGGGGTGGTGTTCACGATGGGTCCTTTCGTGGTAGGTGAGTGAGCGATCAATCACTCTTTGGGGATGGCGTGGGCAGTGAGCTGGTGGTGGATGGATGGCGGTGAGTCGGGAAGGGTGTCGGTTCAGGGGTGGCGGATGCCGTCGGTCAGCGCTCGCGCCCAGGTCTCCGGGACCTCCTCGAGGCCGGTCGTGACGATCAGGTGGCAGAGCTGGCCGTAGGCGATGAAGCGTTGGATGGCAGCCGGCTCCGCGCCAGAGCGCACCGTGGCGAACCGGGTGATGCGGGCGAGCCCCCGGCGCAGCTCGTCCCGGATCTCCGGGATGTCGCAGGCCGATTGGGCGTGCACCTGGAGCATGAGCAGCGACCGGTCGGCGATGAGTTCGGCGTACGCGTCGCCCATCGCCTCGAGGATCTCGTCGGGCGTGCCACCGTCGGCCCTGCGGGCGCCGTGCTCCAGCGCCTCCTCGATCCGGCCGAAGCAGCGGTCGAGGGCGGCGACGAACAGGCTCTCCTTGCGGGGGAACAGCTTGAACACGTACGCCGTCGAGATCTCGGCCTGCGCCGCGATGGCGGAGGTCGGGGTGCCGAGGTACCCGCGCTCGGCGAACACCGTGATCGCGCTGTCGAGCACGGCCTCGCGGCGGTCGTCGGCGGTGGAGAGCGTTCGTGGCATGTGAGTGACTGTACACTCACTCTTTCATCGGCGTCAAGAGGATGCTTGGGCGGCGGACGCCGTCGCTCACGGCTCCACGCGCGCGCTGCCGGTGAGCTCGTGCCGCGAGAACGTGTAGACGATGCAGTAGTAGGCGCGGTCGCCGGTCGCCCACTTCTCCGCGGTGTCGGGGTAGCGGAGGTCGAGCTGGACGTCCTCGTTCCACACCGCGACCCAGTGCCAGTTCAGGGACGGCGTGCACAGGTCGCCCACCTGGGTGTCCAGCGCTCCGGTGCCGGGGAACGCGGCACTGGCCGACTGTGGGAGGGTGCCGGCGGCGATCAGCTGGGCGATGTGCGGCGCCGAGCAGTCGACTACCGGGTACGCGGGAGCCCACTTCGAGTCGTACGTCTGCAGGCAGGCGCCCGGCGCCAGCGACGCGATCGGCTGCGCGGGCGCGGTGGCGACGTGGGTCGGGGTCGGTCGGGGCGGCAACCCGCGCGGCGTCGGACCCGGCTCTGCTCGCGGGACGACCGGCGACCCGGAGCCGGACGGCGCCGCGGCGGCCGTGCCCGGCTTCCCCGCCGCGCCGAGGACCGACTGCACACCGACGACCAGCAGGGCGATCGCGACCGCCGCCGTCACGCCGACGAGCAGCATCCACCCGCGCGGCGACAGCCCCTCGCGGTCGGTCGCGCGACCCGTGCGTTCCCGTGATCTCACCGCTCAGCAGGGTAGTCCCGTCACGACCTCCTGGTCGCGTCCTGCACCTCGCCGACGAGTTCCTCGATGATGTCCTCCAGGAACAGCACGCCGGCGGTCGCGCCTTCCCCGTCGACGACGCGGGCGAGGTGGCTGCCGGAGCGACGCATCGTCGCCAGCGCGTCCTCCAGGTCGCTCCCGGAGAACACCGTCACCAGGCGGCGGATGCGCTTGCCCGGCACGGGGAGCTCGAAGCCGGTCTCCTCCAGGTCGAGCACGTCCTTCAGGTGGAGGTAGCCGGTCGGCTCCCCGTCGGCATCGGGCACGACGTAGCGCGAGAAGCCGTGCTTGGCGACCGCCTTCTCCACGTCGGCCGGCGTCGGCGACGGCGGCAGGGTGACCAGCGCGTCGAGCGCGACCGCCACATCCCGCACCTTCTTCTCGGTGAACTCGAAGGCGGCGGTCAGCGCGCCGGTCCGGTCGGTCAGCACGCCCTCGCGGGTGGACTGGGAGACGATGGTCGCCACCTCGTCGAGCGTGAAGGTGCTCGCCGCCTCATCTTTCGGCTCCACCCGGAACAGGCGCAGCACCGCGTTCGCGCTCGCATTCAGGGCCACGATGATCGGCCGGACGGCGCGTCCGATGCCGACCAGCGGCGGAGCGAGCAGCAGGGCGGCGCGATCCGGCATCGAGAACGAGATGTTCTTCGGCACCATCTCGCCGAAGACGACGTGCAGGAACGACACGACGACCAGCGCGATGATGAAGGCGATCGTGCCGATGACCTCCTCCGACCAGCCGGTCGCGTGCAGCGGCACCTCCAGCAGGTGGTGGATGGCGGGCTCCGACACGTTCAGGATGAGCAGCGAGCACACCGTGATGCCGAGCTGCGTGGTGGCCAGCATGAGCGTGGCGTGCTCCATCGCGTACAGCGCGGTCTTGGCGCTGCGCTTGCCGCGCTCCGCCAGCGGCTCGATCTGCGAGCGGCGCGCGGAGATGACGGCGAACTCGGCGCCGACGAAGAACGCGTTCACGATCAGCAGCACCACCAGCCAGGCGATTCCGGCCCAGTCACTCATGGGCGGCCTCCTCCCGTGCCTCGGACACCGCGACGGGGTCGGGGGTGTAGCGGATGCGGTCAACCCGGCGACCGTCGAGCCGCTCGACGCGCAGCGTGCCGCCGTCGATGACGACCTCGTCGCCCACCTTCGGCAGCCTCCCGAGCTCGTTCATCACGAACCCGGCGACCGTCTCGTACGGCCCCTCCTCCGGCACCGTGACGCCCGCGCGCTCCTCCAGCTCGTCGGGGCGCAGGATGCCGGGGAACGTGATCGAGTCGCGGCCGCGGATCACGCCGGCGCGGGTGCGGTCGTGCTCGTCGGCGACCTCGCCGACGATCTCCTCGACCAGGTCCTCCAGCGTCGCGATGCCCGACGTGCCGCCGTACTCGTCCACCACGACCGCCAGCTGGTAGCCGCGGGCGCGCAGCTCGCCGAGCAGCGTGTCCAGGCCCATCGTCTCCGGCACGCGCAACGGCTCGGTCATCAGGGCCGAGGCGGGGACGCGGGAGCGGCGCCGACGCGGCACCGCGACCGCCTGCTTCACGTGCACGACGCCGAGGACGTCGTCGATGTCGTCGCCGATGACCGGGAACCGCGAGTACCCCGTCTTGCGGGCGAGCTCGGCGACCGACTGCGCGGGGTCGGTGCGCTGCACGGCCTCGATGCGCGGCCGCGGGGTCATCACGTCGGACGCGGTGCGGCTGGAGAACGCGAGCGTGCGGCTCAGCAGCGTCGCCGTGTCCTCCTCCAGCACGCCGGCGCTCGCGGAGCGCCGCACCAGGGAGGACAGCTCGTCGGCCGTGCGGGCGCCGGAGAGTTCCTCCTTCGGCTCGATGCCGACGAGCCGGAGGACGCCGTTGGCCGTGCCGTTGAGCAGCGCGACGAACGGCCGGAACACCGTCGTGAACACCGTCTGGAACGGGATCACCAGCTGTGCCGTGGCAAGCGGGAGCGCCAGCGCGAAGTTCTTCGGCACCAGCTCGCCGAGGATCATGGAGAGCAGGGTCGCCACCGCGATCGCGACCACCGAGGCGATCGGCGTCACCGCACCCTCCGGGAGGCCGGTCGCGGTGAGCGGCCCGCGCAGCAGCGAGCTGATCGCCGGCTCCATCGTGTAACCGGTGAGGAGGGTGGTCAGCGTGATGCCGAGCTGTGCGCTCGAGAGGTGCGTCGAGGTGATCTTCAGGGCGGCGATCGTCATCGTCAGCCGGGACTCGCCGCGCTCGCGCCGCGCCTCCAGGTCGCCGCGGTCGAGGTTCACCAGGGCGAACTCGCTCGCCACGAACAGACCGGTGCCGATCGTCAGCAGCAGGCCGACGGCGAGCATGATCCACTCATAGAGCACGGCGACCACCCCGCTCGCTCGAAGGCGGGCACACCTGACGGAATGGGCTACTAGAGGGAGGGTCGTCCATTTGCCCGTCAGTATATCCAGCGGGGATGGGGAGGCTGCGGGAGTTCTCAGGCGGATTCCCAGGCGGGCGGGCCGTAGACCGGCGATTCCAGGTGGCCCCTCGTGGCGGCGTCCGGCGTAGCATCCCGCGCGGATGAAGGAGGAATCACCATGTTGGAGTCGAGCGTCACGTACTCCGTCCTTCCTGCCTCCGACCTGCGGCGGGCCACCGACTGGTACCGCGACAAGCTGGAGCTCGAACCGGAGCGCACGACGGAGGGCGGGGTGCTGTACGGCACCGGATCCGCGTCGAAGATCTATGTCTACGAGACCGGGAACGCCGGCACCGCGCAGAACACCGCGATGTGCTGGCTCGTGTCCGACCTGGAGGGCACGATGGCGCACCTGAGGGAGCGGGGTGTCGAGTTCGCCGACTACGACTTCCCCGGCCTCAAGACCGAGAACGGGATCGCGACCGACGAGATGGGCCGGTCGTGCTGGTTCCAGGACAGCGAGGGCAACTACCTGTGCCTCACCGAGCCCTCCTGAGCGGGACCGGTCAGCGCCAGCGCGCGCGGAGGTACTGCGGCGGCCAGTAGTCGATCTCGACGCCGAGCTCGTGGGCGGCCCGCAACGGGAAGTGCGGGTCGCGCAGGAGTTCGCGCGCCAGCATGACCGCGTCCGCGCGTCCGCTCTCCACGATCTCGGCCGCCTGCTGCGGCGTGGTGATGAGGCCGACGGCGCTCACATCCACCTCGGACACGCTGCGGACGTGGTGAGCGAACGGCACCTGGTAGCCCGGCTCGACCGGGATGCGGATGCCCGCCTGGATGCCGCCGCTGGAGATGTCGAAGAAGTCGGCCCCCGCCTGCTCCGCCCACGCCGCCACGGTCGCGGTCTGGTCCTCGTCCCAGCCGCCCTCGGTCCAGTCGCTCGCCGAGAAGCGGACGAACAGGGGCGCGTCCGGCGCCTCCTCGCGGACCGCCGCGACCACGCGCAGCAGCAGCCGGGCGCGGTTCTCCAGCGAGCCGCCGTACTCGTCCGTGCGCGTGTTCGACAGCGGGGACAGGAACTGGTGCAGCAGGTAGCCGTGCGCCGCGTGGATCTCGAGCACGCGGAAGCCGGCCTCCAACGACCGCCGCGCGGCCGCCCGGAAGTCGTCGACCACCGCGTCGATCCCGGCGGCGTCGAGCTCCTGCGGGACGTCGAACCCTTGGAACGCGACCGCGGAGGGCGCGACGGCCCGCCAGCCGCCCTCCGACTCCGGCACGGTCCCGGTGCGGCCCTCGAAGCCCCACGCCGGCCAGGTGGACGCCTTGCGCCCGGCGTGCGCGAGCTGGATGCCGGGAACGGCGCCCTGCTCCTCGACGAACGCCGTGATCGGCTTCCAGGCGTCGCGCTGCTCGTCGGTCCAGATCCCGGTGTCGCGCGGGCTGATCCGCCCCTCCGGGCTCACCGCCGTCGCCTCGCTGAAGACGATGCCGCTGCCGCCCGTGGCGAAGCCGCCCAGGTGGACGAGGTGCCACGTGTTCGGCACACCGGACTCGTCGAACACCGAGTACTGGCACATCGGCGAGGTCCATATCCGATTGCGGACGGCGACGCCGCGGAGCGTCAGGGGATCGAAAAGAGAGGGCATACCTCCATCTAAGCCCCGACACCGTCCGGATATGCCCGGAAGTCCTCGTCGAGACGCTACGTTCGCCGTGTGGCACGGTCCCGGTGGAAGGCTCCTCTGCTCATCCTCGCGGTCGTCCTCGGACTGGGGGCGGCGCTCGTCGGGACGTACGTGCTCGTGTATCCGCCCCCGGCCGGCGCGGTCCCGGGCGTCGACGCGACGCTCTCCTCGACGGCGCAGACCTACATGGAGGCCGCGAAGCGCAACGACTGCGGGATGACCCGCGCGCTCACGACCTCCCACACGACAGCCTGGTGCGACGGCCCGCGACTGCTCTCGTACCGGTTCGTCGCCCGCACAGGCGACGACGGCGAGTGCATGGCGTACTCGATCACCACCGACACCGGGCTCGACGGCACCGACCGGGGCGGGACGGAGGGGTGGTCGTTCTGCTACCGCCACACGACGGCGGGCTGGCGGCTCTGGGATCAGGGCCAGGGCTAGGCCGCGAGACCCTCCAGGTACGCCCGCAGATCCTGAGCGGTCGTGAAGACGTGGCCGGAGATCCCCAGCGCCTCGGCGCCGCGCACGTTGGCCTCCTTGTTGTCGATGAACACCGTCTCGGCGGGCGTCACCCCGAGTTCCGCCATCACGTGCTGGAAGATCTCCGCGCTCGGCTTGATCGTGCCGAGCTCTCCGCTGACGAACACCTGCTCGAACAGGTCGCCCAGCGTGCCGTGCCGGAAGTAGGAGCCGAAGTCGCGGCCGGCGTTCGAGAGCAGCGCGAGCCGCGTCCCTCCCGCCTTGAGGTCGAGGAGCACCTCGAGCGTGTCGTGGTCGATGCTGAGCCAGCTGCGGAAGTCGGCCAGCCACAGGCGATGGATGGTCGCGTCGCCCCAACTCTCGCCGAGCTCCCGTTCGATGCCGCGCCAGTACGCCTGGATGCTCAGCGTGCCCTGGTCGAGCGCATCCCGGTGCCGCCAGTACGCGGGCCAGAACACCTCCGCGTCGCCGCCGGCGAGCTCCGTGAGCGCTGCGCGGTCCTCCTCGGTCGGGGTCACCGAGATGACCTCGCCGTAGTCGAACACGATCACCTTTCCGGGGATGCTGATCGCCATGCTCACAACCTATCGTGAGGTCGGAGGGGGTTCGATGGGGCGACGACGACTTCGGAGGTGACCGGTGAGCGGATGGCAGGGCTGGGACGAGCGTGACGCCGCGGCGTGGATCGCCGTGCCCACCGAGGGCAGCGACAAGTACTCCCGGGGCGTGCTCGGGGTGGTGACCGGATCGGAACGGTACCCCGGCGCGGCCGTGCTGAGCGTCGAGGGCGCGTCACGCACGGGCGTCGGCATGATCCGCTACCTCGGGGCGGACCGGCCGGCCGACCTGGTGATGCGCCGCCGGCCGGAGATCGTGACCGCGCCAGGACGGGTCCAGGGCTGGCTCATCGGGTCCGGCATGGACGCGGCGTCGCGCCCGGAGGACGACGCGCAGCGCCTGCGCAGCGCGCTGCGCGACGGCACGCCCCTGGTCATCGACGCTGGTGCGCTCGACCTGGTCGGCCGAGCGTCGGCGCCGGTCGTCGTGACCCCGCACTTCCGCGAGCTGGCGACCGTGCTCGCCGCGGTCGCGGACGACGACTCGGACGCCGTCACGGCCGACGACATCGCGGCCGATCCCGCCGGCTGGGCGGTGCGCGCCGCCGACAGCCTCGGCGTGACGGTGCTGCTGAAGGGGCACACCACCTACGTGGCCGCACCGCACGGTCCACGGTACGCGGTGACGGCCGGGCCCGCGTGGCTCGCCACCGCCGGCAGCGGCGATGTGCTCGGCGGGGTCCTCGGCGCCCTCGTGGCCACGCACGCGCGGGAGATCGACGAGGGCGGCCACGAGGCGCTCGCGGCGCTCGCCGCCACCGCGGCCTGGGTGCACGGCCGGGCGGGGGAGCGGGCCGCCGCAGGGGGACCGATCGTCGCGCTCGACATCGTCGGGGCGCTTCCCGCGGTGGTCCGGGAGCTCATCGGCGCCGCCGGGTGACCGCATCCGACCGCGTTCAGGGAGGCGTTCGACGCATCCCCTAGGATGTGGCGTCATGGGGATGGAAGCGGTTCCGGCCGGCGCAGGCACGACCGGCGCCGTGGAGCCCGGGACGCTGCGCAGGATCGCCTACAGCCCGCTGTCGCTGTGGATCGCGTTCCTCGCCGTCCACCTCTTCATCAGCGGTCTCGCCCTCGATCAGGGCAAAGGCCTCGGCGACGTCTTCCTGGTGTACAAGCCGTGGGCGCAGCTGGCCGCGCAGGGCACCCAGATCGTCGGGGTCGACTCCGACTGGGTGTACCCGTTCGGCGCCATCGTGCCCGTGATGCTGCCCCTGCTGTTCGGCGCGGACGGCTACGTCTGGGCCTGGCTCAACATGGTCCTGCTGCTCAACGCGGCCGCGTTCGCCGTGCTCATCGTCGGCCGCGAGCCGCGACGGCTCATCGCCGCGTGGTGGTGGCTCGCGTTCCTGCTGCTGCTCGGCCCGATCGCCGTCGGCCGGCTCGACTCGATCTCCGCGTCGCTCGCGATCGTCGGGCTGCTCTGGCTGACCCTGCACGAGCGCGCCGCCGTCGTCGTGCTGACCGTCGCGACGTGGATCAAGGTGTGGCCCGCGGCGATCCTGCTCGCCGCGGTCACGGCCCTGCGCTCGCGCTGGCACATCGTGCTGGTCGCCGCGGTCACCTCCGCGGTCATCGTCGCCGTCCCGCTCATCTTCGGGGCCGGGTGGCACATCCTGAGCTTCATCACGATGCAGACCGACCGGGGGCTGCAGATCGAGGCGCCGATCAGCACGATCTGGATGTGGCAGGCCGCCTTCCACGTGCCGGGCGCGGAGGTCTACTACGACCGCGCCCTGCTGACGTTCCAGGTCAGCGGGAGCGGCACGCACACGGCGGGGGCGCTGATGAACCCGCTGTTCGGCCTCACCGCCGTGGTGGTGCTGCTCATCGGCGTGCGGGCGCTGCGACGCGGGACGCCCTACACGCGCATCCTCCCCGAGCTGTCGCTGGCGTTCGTCACCGCGTTCATCGCGTTCAACAAGGTGGGCTCGCCGCAGTACGTCGTGTGGCTGGCGGCGCCCGTCGTCATCGGCCTGGCCTATCAGGGCAGGGGATTCCGCACGCCCGCCGTGCTCGTGCTCGTCACGGCGGCGCTCACCCAGGTCTTCTACCCGTTCCTCTACGACACGCTGCTCGTGCCGGAGCCGGCGATGGTGGCCGTGCTGACGCTGCGCAACCTGATGTACTTCGTGATCCTGGGGTGGACCATCGCGGCGCTGTGGCGTCGGCGCCATCAGACGGAGGCAGCCGGCGACCTGGTCCCGGCGCACGCGTGGCCGTTCCGCTCCGCGCCGGGAGCGCATCCCGAACCGGTGGGAACCGCTCCACGCGCCGACGGAAGGTGACATGATCGAGGGGCGGTGACAGCCCCGCGATCGGAGGAGGAGCACATGCTGGTGGCGTTCTCGGTGGCCCCGAGCGGTGGCGAGGGGGCGGACGCGTCCGTGCACGACGCGGTGGCCGCGGCCGTGCGCGTCGTGCGCGAGTCGGGCCTCCCGAACCGCACGGACGCCATGTTCACGACCATCGAGGGGGAGTGGGACGAGGTGTTCGACGTCGTCCGTCGCGCCACCGAGGCCGTCGGGCGGTACGGAACGCGCGTGTCGCTCGTGCTGAAGGCCGACATCCGCCCCGGCTACACCGGCGAGCTCGACGGCAAGGTGCAGCGGCTCGAGGCCGCGCTGGAGCAGGGCGACTGACGTGGACCTCAACGCGCTCTGGACCCTCGCCGTGCTGCTCCTGGTGACGTACTGGCCCATCGTGGTCGTCGCCCTGGTGCTGGTCGGCGGACCGCTTCTCGGCTGCGTCATCGTGGCCGCGGTCGGTGCCGTGCGCGCCGGAGTGAGCCGTCCGGAGGAGGCCCGGGATGTCGACGTCGCCGCCTTCTTCGAGGAGCAGGCCGCGGCGGTCGGCGCGGGTCGAAACGATTCGATATAGAGTGGGCGGGTGACCCCGCTCATCGACGGGCCGACGAAGCTGTCGTCGGCCCGTATTCGTCTTGCCCTCCTCGCGCTCGCCCTCGGCGGCTTCGGCATCGGTTCCACCGAGTTCGTCGCGATGGGGCTGCTGCCCAACATCGCGCACGACCTGCTGCCGCAGGTGTACGCGGCGTCCCCGTCGGACGCGAACGCCCAGGCGGGCTGGATCATCTCGGCGTACGCCCTCGGGGTCGTGGTGGGCGCGCCGACCATCGCCGCGTTCGCGGCACGCTGGCCGCGCAAGAAGCTGCTGCTCTGGCTGCTGGTGGCGTTCACGCTCGGGACGGTCGCGTCCGCTCTCGCTCCCACCTTCCCGCTCGTGATGCTCGCCCGCTTCGTGTCGGCGCTCCCGCACGGCGCCTACTTCGGCATCGCGTCGCTCGTCGCCGCGTCGCTGATGGGTCCGGGCAAGCGCGGGCGCGGTGTGGCGTTCGTGCTCTCGGGGCTGACCATCGCGAACGTCATCGGCGTCCCCACCATCACCTGGGTCGGCCAGCACAGCGGCTGGCGCGTCGCCTACCTGGTCGTCGCCGCGATCTTCGCGCTCACGTTCGCGGCGGTCGCGTTCCTGGTGCCGTGGCAGGCGGGCGACGCCAAGGCGACGGTGAAGAACGAGCTGAAGGCGTTCACGCGACTGCAGGTGTGGCTGGCGCTGCTGATCGGCGCGGTCGGGTTCGGCGGCTTCTTCGCGGTGTACACCTACATCGCCCCGATCGTGACCACCATCACGGGGATGCCGGAGTCGACGGTGCCCCTGGTGCTGGTCCTGGCCGGACTCGGCATGACGGTGGGCAACGTGGTCGGCGGCCGCGCGGCCGACCACAGCGTCCGGACGAGCATGCTGCTGTTCTTCGGCGTCCTGCTGGTCGGGCTGGCGGTGCTCTGGCTGACGGCGTCGACCGTGGCCGGGCTGCTGATCTCGGTGTTCGTCGTCTCCGGCGCCTGCGCGGCGCTCTCGCCGACCATCCAGACGCGCCTGATGGATGTCGCCCGCGACAGCCAGTCGATCGCCGCAGCCCTCAACCACTCGGCCCTCAACATCGCGAACGCGTCGGGCGCCTTCCTCGGCGGCCTGACCATCGCGGCGGGACTGGGATACCTCTCACCGGTCGTGGTCGGCGGCATCCTGGCGCTCGGCGGCATCGCCATCGCGGCGATCTCGTTCGGGATCGACCGTTCGCGCGCCCGGCGCGGGTTCGTCACCGGGTCCGTCCCGGCGCAGCGGCCGGCGCCCGTCTCCGTCGACTGAGACGTCAGTCGGGCGGACGCTCGGCGCCGCTCCAAAGAATCTCAGCATATCGTCGGCGTGTCGGCGATAATAACGACATTTTTCTCGTAAAGATCCCCGCTCTCTGTGCGTCTTGATCAATGAAGCGCCTGCCCATGCGCTTCGTCCAGCACTCACGGAAGCAGGGGATTCGAGGATGTCATCCACCACACAGCACAGCCCGCACCGACGACCGCTCGCACGCGGCGTTCGTCCCTCGCAGCGCTCGAGCGCCGCCTGATGGCGTCGTCATACACCTCTCGCCGCACCATCCGGTCCCGTCGCCTCCGCGCGGGCGCCGTGGCGGCAGCGGCGCTGGCCGTCGGCGTCATCGTCGCCGGCTTCCTCGTGCCCCAGCGGTTCTCCAACGCCGCGACGGCGCCGGTGGTCGACTGCTCGACCGACCCCGAGATCTTCAGCACGGGCTACGCAGCAGGCACGCACTCGATCGGCGCCAACGGATCCCTCGACGAGCGCTGGACGACGGCCGGAGGCTACAACGGCTTCAACTATGTGAACGCCGACCCGTCTCTCGCGCCGACCGCCAACCAGGCGCCCTCTCTACCACCCGGCAACGCCAGCTACGCCGGCGCGTACCTCGGCAAGGTGAACGCCGCATGGCTCGACAGTCCGTTCAGCAACGCGCAATGGATCTCGCCGACCGTTGCCACTCCGGGAACGGGTCAGAACCAGGCGACCGGCTGGGGCGACTTCTACTTCAAGTACGACTTCGATCTCGCTCCGATCGTCGACCCGGCGTCCTTCCGACTGTCGATGGACTGGTACGCCGACAACAGCGTCCGTGGCGTCTGGGTGAACAACACGCTGAAGACGTCCAATGTGACCACGCCGTACACCGGCAAGGCCTTCCTGCCGGGCAGCCAGCTGAGCACGGTCCTCTCGGGCTTCGTCACGGGGCGGAACACGATTCTGGTGCAGATCGGCAGCGCGTCGTCCGCGATCGGCTTCCTGGCGCAGGTCAAGTCGGTCTCCCTCTGCCCATCGCTGACGGTCGGCAAGACGGTCGACGGGCGCGTCGACGCAGCAGACCAGTTCGTCGTGGCGGCCAAGGACGGCACCGGCGCCGACGTGACGAGCGTCACGACCACCGGCACGGCGACCACGAGCACGAGTCCGCGGGCGTTCGTCCGCCCGGGCACGACGTACACCATCACCGACACGCTCACGGCCGGCTCCACGTCGCCGCCGTCGCTCTATCGGGGAGTGCTGGTCTGCACCGGAGCCAAGACAGGCGCCCTTCCTGTCTCGGGAACGTCGCCGACCTGGACCGTCACCATCTCGGCCATCGACGACTACAGCTGCATGGTCACGAACATGTCGCACACGTTCACCGTCGACAAGGCGGTGTCGGCCACGACCACGCATCCCGGAGACAAGGTCACCTACACCGTGACCGTCACCAACACGGGCAACAGTGCGTTCACCGCACAAGACCCGGCCTCGTTCAGCGATGACCTGTCGGCGGTCCTCGACGACGCCACCTACAACGGCGACGCGAGCGGCGGAGCCACCGTCACGGGCAACACGCTGTCCTGGTCCGGCCCTCTCGCCGTCGGAGCCTCGGCCGTCATCACCTACTCGGTCACGATCGCCGAGCCGGGAACCGGAGACGGACACCTCACGAACACTGTGGTCGGCGGTCCGAACTGCTACCTCTCCTGCTCGTCCACCGCGTCCACCGACCTCCAGTCCTACACGGTGTCGAAGAAGGCCTCCGCGTCCAGCGTCGGCCTGGGAGACCGCGTGACCTACACGCTGACCGTGGAGAACACGGGCACCGTCGACTACACGTCCGCCTCGCCCGTGTCCGTCGTCGACGATCTGTCCCAGGTGCTCGACGACGCCACGTACAACGACGACGCGACCAGCGGAGCCGTGCTCAACGGCACCACGCTCTCCTGGTCCGGCGCTCTCGGCGCCGGCAAGAGCACGACCATCACCTACTCTGTCACCGTCAACTCTCCGGCGACCGGCGACCGACGTCTCGCCAACGCCGTCGTGCCCTCGAGCCCCGGGGGCACGTGCTCTTCCGCCGACGGCTGCGAGACGGTGACGAAGGCCTCGGATCCGTCGCTCGCTCTCACCAAGCAGGTCGACACCTCGGCGGCGCATTCCCCGGCGGTGGCCGGCGACGTGCTGACGTACGCCTTCTCCGCGACGAACACCGGAAACGAGACCCTCACCGGCGTCACCGTGGCGGACCCGCTTCCCGGGCTGTCCGGTCTGACGTACACGTGGCCGGGCGCCGCCGGCACCCTGGCGCCGAACCAGACCGTGACGGCGACCGCTCGCTACACGCTGACCCAGAAGGACATCGATTCGGGACATCTGACCAACGCCGCCACCGCGACCGGCGTGCCGCCCGAGGGCCCCATCGTGACCTCCCCTCCGGCCATGACCGACACGCCTCTCGTGAACACGTCGCGCCTGCAACTGGAGAAGACGGCCGACACCTCGGCGTTGGGCACTCCGGCCGCCGTCGGTGACACGATCACCTACACGTTCCGCGCCTCCAACACCGGTAACGTCACGCTGAGCGGCGTCACCATCGCCGATCCGCTGGCCGGGCTCTCCGCGCTGAGCTACGCATGGCCCGGCGCGGCAGGGCAACTGTCCCCCGGCGAGACGGTCACCGCAACGGCGACCTACCGGGTGACGCAGAAGGACATCGACGCCGGCCATGTCGCGAACAGCGCGACCGCGACCGGCACGCCGCCGTCCGGGCCGGCCGTCACGGCGCCACCGTCGGGCACCGACACCGTCCTCGTGGCGACACCCGCCATCGTCGTCGCGAAGACGATCGACGAGAGCACGTCCGGAACTCCCGCGCGCGTCGGAGACACGGTCTCGTATCGGTTCGTCGTGACCAACGCCGGCAACGTGACGATGACCGCGGTCTCGGTGACGGACCCGCATCAGGGTCTCTCCCCGATCGCGTACGTCTGGCCGGGGGCGCCGGGCGTCCTCCTCCCGGGTGAGCAGGCGATCGGCACCGCGACCTACCTCCTGACCCAGTCCGACCTCGACGCGGGACACGTGGCGAACTCCGCCACGGCCGTGGGAACCCCGCCGAGCGGGCCGCCGGTGGTGTCCCCGCCGTCCGCGGCAGACCAGCCGCTCGCCACCGATGCGCAACTCGCCCTCGTCAAGTCGGTGGATCCGAGCTCGGTGCCCGCGCCCGCAGCAGTCGGCGACGCCGTCCCGTACCGATTCGAAGCCACGAACACCGGCACCGTGACCGTCACGAGCGTCTCCATCAAAGATCCGCTGCCCGGTCTCTCCGGACTGACCTACGCCTGGCCCGGGACACCCGGACGTCTGGCGCCCGGTGAGACGGTGACGGCGACCGCGACCTACCACCTCAGACAGGTCGACATCGACGCGGGGCACGTGGTGAACTCCGCCACGGCCGGCGGAACCCCTCCCTCGGGTCAGCCGGTGTCGTCTCCGCCGTCGGGCACCGACCTGCCCCTCGCGCCGGACGCCGAGGTGACGCTCGTCAAGACGGTCGACGCCGCGTCGGTGAAGAACCCCGCGCACGCCGGTGACACGATCGCCTACCGGTTCGAGGCCAGCAACACGGGCAACGTCACGGTGACCAGTGTCACCGTGCGCGACCCGAGGCCGGGACTGTCCGCCCTGACGTACACCTGGCCGGGGGCGCCGGGCGAGCTCGCGCCGGGCGAACGCGTCACCGCGACGGCGACGTACGTTCTGACCCAGGCGGACGTGGACGCCGGGCACGTGGCGAACGCGGCAACGGCGACGGGCACCCCGCCGTCGGGCCCGCCGTCGACATCTCCTCCCGCGGAGACGGACACGAACCTCGCGTCCGACGCCCGGCTGGAGTTGACCAAGACGCTCGATCAGGGCGCGGTCAGCGACCCTGCGCGGGTCGGTGACACGATCGTCTACCAGTTCGAAGCGCGTAACACCGGCAACGTCACGCTGACCGCCGTGACGGTGTCGGACCCGATGCCCGGGCTGTCCCAGCTGACCTATCGTTGGCCGGGCGTCACGGGCCAGCTGGCCCCGGGAGAGTCGGTGTCGGCGACGGCGAACTACACCCTCACGCAGGACGACGTGAACGCCGGCCATGTCGCGAACACCGCGACGGCGGGCGGAACGCCGCCATCGGGACCGCCCGTGACCTCGCCGCCGTCCGGCACCGATCTGCCGCTCGTGACCGACGCGCGCATCGCTCTGGTGAAGTCCCTGGATGCGGCGGCCGTGAACGTCCCTGCGCGCCTCGGCGACACGGTCACGTATCGGTTCGAAGCGACCAACGAGGGCAACGTCACCGTCACGAGCGTGACCATCTCGGACCCGCTCGCCGGACTGTCGGCACTGACCTACAGCTGGCCGGGCACACCGGGAGAGCTTGCTCCGGGCGAGACGGTGACCGCGACGGCGACCTACGTGTTGACGCAGGCCGATCTCGACGCCGGTCACGTGGCGAACACCGCGACCGCGGAGGGAACGCCTCCGTCTGGTCCGCCGACGGTGTCTCCGCCGGCGGGCACCGACCTGCGGCTCGTCCCGGACCCACGACTGTCCCTGGTCAAGACCGCCGACGCGTCGGCCCTGGCGTCACCTGCCCGGGTCGGGGACACGGTGAGCTACCGGTTCGAGGCGACCAACACGGGCAACGTCACGGTCACGAGCGTGACGGTGCACGACCCGCTGTCCGGCCTCTCCGACCCGGTCTACAGCTGGCCGGGTGCGCCGGGACAGCTCGCTCCCGGTGAGACGGTGACCGCTTCGGCGACGTACACCCTGACGCAGTCCGACCTCGACGCCGGCCATGTCGTCAACTCCGCCACCGCAACTGGCACGCCGCCGAGCGGGCCGGAGGTGGAGTCGCCGCCGTCCGGAACGGACACGCCGTTCACCGTCGACCCGGTCCTCGCGCTCGTCAAGACGGCGGATGACTCGGCTCTGGCCTCACCTGCCCAGGTCGGGGACGCCATCGTGTACCGGTTCGCGGTGACCAACACCGGCACCGTGACGGTCACGGAGGTGTCGGTCACGGACCCTCTGCCGGGCCTCTCCGCCCTCACGTACCGATGGCCGGGTGCGCCCGGGCAGCTCGCCCCGGGCGAGACGGCGACGGCGACGGCGGAGTACCGGCTGACCCAGGACGACCTGGATGCCGGCCACGTCAGCAACTCTGCGACGGCGACGGGGACTCCGCCCTCGGGGCCCGCGATCGTCTCACCGCCCTCGGGCACGGACACGCCCGTCGAGGTCGGGGCTTCGATCGCCCTGGTGAAGACGGCGGACGACTCGGCTCTGGCGTCCCCCGCCGCGGTGGGCGACACGATCACCTATCGATTCGTGGCGACGAATGACGGCACCGTCACAGTCACCTCCGTGACCATCGCGGATCAGCTGCCGGGGCTCTCCGCGCTGAGCTACCGCTGGCCGGGCACGCCCGGGCAGCTGGCCCCGGGCGAGGCGGTGACCGCGACAGCGACCTACGTCCTGACGCAGGCCGACCTCGACACCGGTCACGTGGCGAACTCGGCGACGGCCGGAGGGAATCCACCGTCCGGCCCTCCGGCGGTTTCTCCGCCGTCCGAGGTCGACACTCCGTTGTTCGTGCAAGCGCGGCTCTCCCTGCTGAAGGCCGCCGACACGTCGGCGGTGGGCTCGCCGGCCCGCGCCGGTGACACCATCACCTACCGGTTCGGGGCGACGAACACCGGGAACGTGACCGTGACGCAGGTGAGCATCGACGACCCGCTCGCGGGACTCGGCGCGCTCGTCTACGCATGGCCCGGAACCCCCGGACAGCTCGCGCCGGGGGAGACCGCGACGGCGACGGCGACCTACGTTCTGACGCAGGACGATCTCGACGCGGGGCACGTGTCCAACGTCGCCACCGCGGGCGGGACCTCGTCCACGGGAGAGCCCGTCGTGTCCCCGCCCTCGGGCACGGACACTCCGGTTCCGTCGGACGCGCGACTGACGCTCGTGAAGACGGCGGACGCCTCCGCCCTGACGTCGCCCGCGCGCGCCGGTGACACGCTGACCTTCCGGTTCGAAGCGACCAACACCGGCAACGTGACGGTGACGCAGGTCACCATCGACGACGCCCTGCCGGGACTCTCGGCGCCGACGTACACCTGGCCCGGCACGCCGGGGCAGCTCGCGCCCGGCGAGACCGCCACGGCGACGGCCACCTACCAGCTGACGCAGGCGGATGTGGACGCCGGTCATGTCGCCAACACGGCGACGGCGGGCGGCACGCCCCCGTCCGGTCCGGAGGTCACGTCCCCGCCGTCGGACACCGACACGTCGTTCGACGCGGTCGCCGCGCTGACGTTGGTGAAGACCGCCGATGCCGCCTCGGTGAACAGCCCCGCTCGCGTGGGGGACACGATCGTGTACCACTTCACGGCGAGCAACGCGGGCACCGTCACGGTGTCGAGCGTGGCGATCAACGACCCGCTGCCCGGACTCGGCGCGCTGGAGTACACGTGGCCCGGCACTCCCGGGGTGCTCTCCCCGGGGGAGACGGTCACCGCGGCGGCGAGCTACACACTGACGCAGGCCGATGTGGACGCCGGACACGTGGCGAACTCCGCGACGGCCGAAGGCACGCCGCCTTCGGGGCCGCCGGCGGTCTCGCCGCCGGCCGGCACGGACTCTCCGCTCGCGGTCGAGGCGACGCTGTCGCTGCAGAAGTCGGCCGACTCCTCGGCCGTGGCGTCGCCCGCTCGGGTGGGGGACACGATCACCTACCGGTTCGAGGCGACGAACACCGGGAGTGTCACGCTGTCCGGAGTGGTCGTGACCGACCCGCTCGCAGGGCTCTCGCCGCTGACCTACACCTGGCCGGGCGAGCCCGGGCAGCTGGCTCCCGGTCAGACCGTGACCGCGACGGCGACCTACCTCCTGACGCAGGCGGACCTCGATGCGGGCCACGTCGCGAACAGGGCCGTGGGGGAGGGGACGCCTCCGTCGGGTCCGTCGGTGGGGTCACCGCCGTCGGAGGTCGACACGCCTCTGGCGGTGGACGCCCGGCTGTCGCTGGTCAAGTCCGCAGACACGTCGGCGGTCGCCTCGCCCGCGCGGGCGGGTGATCTGGTCACCTACCGGTTCGAGGCGACCAACACGGGCAACGTCACGGTCACCGCCGTGTCGGTGGACGACCCGCTGACCGGGCTCTCGCCGCTCGAGTACCGCTGGCCCGGCACGCCGGGCGAGCTCGCCCCGGGCCAGACCGTCACCGCGACGGCAACGTACGCCCTCACGCGCGCCGACCTCGACGCCGGCCACGTCGCCAACCGGGCGACGGCGACCGGGACGCCGCCGGAGGGACCGGCGGTCGACTCGCCGCCCGCCGAGGTGGACACGCCGTTCGTCGTGGTCGCCCGACTGGCGCTGGACAAGTCCGTGGACGCGGCGTCCGTGCCGAGTCCGGCGCGCGCCGGAGACACGGTGACGTACCGGTTCCAGGTGACCAACACCGGGAACGTGACGATCAGCGGCGTGACGATCAGCGATCGGATGCCGGGGCTGTCCGACCTCACCTTCGTGTGGCCGGGAACCCCGGGGCAGCTCGTGCCGGGCGAATCGGCGACGGCGACCGCCAGCTTTGTGCTGACGGAGGCCGACGTCTCCGCCGGTCATGTGGCGAACACCGCGACGGCGACGGGCACACCGCCCGTGGGCTCCCCGCTCGAGTCGCCGCCGTCCGCGGCGGACACGCCGCTGTCTCGGCAGATCCTTCCCGCCGTGGCGGGCTGAGTCGTCGCCGGCTGCGGGCGGAGGGCCGCTCGCAGCCGGCGACCGTGCCGACCGAACAGAACGCCCCTGACCTCGGGCACGAGGTCAGGGGCGTTCCGGCAAGGCCCGAGGGCGCGTCAGTCGTTCTGCAGCAGGATGCCGTCCTGGATGGCGCGCTTCCGCAGGGCCACCTTCGTGCCGACGTCGTAGCCGGCGACGCGATACTTTTCCCGGATGCGCTTGAGGTAGCTCTTCGCCGTCTCGTCCGAGATGCCCAGCTGGAAGGCGACCGCCTTCACCGGCTCGCCGGCGCCGTACAGCGCCATGACGCGTCGCTCCTGCGCGCTCAGCTTCGGGGCGCCGCCGACCTCGCCGGCGTTGAGGGCCAGGTCGAGTTCGGCCGAGATGAACGACTCGCCCTTCTGCGCGGCGCGGATCGCCTCGACGATCATCTCCGCGTCCTCGCTCTTCACCAGGTAGCCCATGGCGCCCGCCGCGAGCGCCTCGCGCACGACGGCCGGCTCCGAGTACGTGCTCATCAGCACGGTCGCGACCCCGGTCGTCTTCAGCGTCGACAGCTTGAGCGAGATCGGGATGTTGTCCTTGAGGTCCAGGTCGAGCAGCACCACGTCCACCGGGAACTCGGGGTGCGTCAGCAGCTCCGGCCAGCTGGCGACGGCGGCCACCATCCGGATGTCGTCCGCCGCGTTGCGGATCCACTCCGTCAGGGCGCCGAGCAGCATCTTGTGGTCGTCCACGATGGCGATGCGAATGGGGGGTTCCTCGCTCATGGCCTGCCTTTCTCCGTCGCGGTCGTGCCGGGCTCAGCCCAGCTCACCTGAGGGGTCGCTCACCGTCGTGATCTCGATGCGCAGGGTCGTCCCGGAGAACGACTCGACATAGCGGCCCACCTTACGGATAGCTTGCCATGCCGCGGGGTCTACCCCGTTTCGCGGCACACCGCTGGTTTCGATGACGATCTGCATGGTCGCCCCCGGATTGGCCGTCCGCGGGTACGTGCCGGCGGGCCGGGAGAGGTCGAGCGTGAGCGTCCGCGGCTGGCCCGCGCCCGTGCGCACCGGGTCGCTGATGAGCAGCCAGACCGCGGTGAGGAGGCCGTCCCGCTGGTCCCGGCTGAGGCCCGCGGCGAGGCCGTCGACGTCGGTCAGGGTCACCGCCGGCCCGAGCAGTGCCGACTCCGTGACCGCGTGGTAGAGCCAGGTCTCCTTGCGACCCTGGATGAGGTGCAGCCGCAGCTCGGTCGCGAGCGACGCCGCCGCGTCCGCCGTGTCCTCGTCGAGCGGCAGCGCCGTCCGGCCCGTGGCGACGCCGTCCAGGAGCCGTTCCGCGGCCAGGTCGAGGCGCGCCAGCTCCTCCGACGCGAGCATCCCGATCGCGTAGCCGGGGGAGGCGACCGTGCTCTGCACCTGCACCAGGTCGAGCTCGAGCTGCACCAGCGTCCGCAGCGACCGCACGATCTGGACGCCGACCAGCGGCGGCGCGACGGCGATCGCGACCGTCACCAGCCCGGGCCCGAGCAGCTGCGGGTCCGGGATGGAGCGCACGATCTCCACGATGAGGAGCACGACCCCGAGCACGGAGGCCGCGATGACGAGGTCGCGTGCCGGCCGCACCGGCACGCACAGCAGCAGCGCCGGGCCGACCGCGGCCGCGGCCGTGAGCGGGACCACCGCGCCTCCGATCGGCCAGGTGCCCGCGATGTCCAGGGCGACGGCCGCGGCCCACAGGCCGAGCCCGCCGAGGTACAGCCAGAGCGGCAGCTCGTCGGGCAGCCGGAAGCGCAGGACGAGCGCGGCGACGAGCGTGACCGCGACCAGCACCCAGGCGGTGACCGTCAGACCGAGGAGCGGATACTCCGCCAGGTTGAGCGCGAACAGGATGAGCAGGAACGCGATGAGCGCCACCGTCGCGACATTGAAGCCGAGGTCGAGCCGGGCGCGGCTGAGCGCATCCCGCTCGTCCCCGGCCGTCCCGCGGCCGAGCGTGCGGCGCGGGACCGTGCGCTCGTCCACTCCGGTCACTTCGGCACCTCCAGCACCACCGTCGTCCCGCTGCCGGGCGAGGAGAACAGGCGGGCGTTCCCGCCGACATCGCGCAGGCGCGCCACGATCGACTCGGTGAAGCCCAGCCGGCCGGTGTCGATCGTCGCCACGTCGAAGCCCTTGCCCGCATCCGTGACCATGGCGCGCACGTTGGTCTCGTCGTCGGTGATCGTCACGTGCGCCTCGTTGACGCCGGAGTGCCTCCGGACGTTCTCCAGGCACTCGCCGAGCGCCAGCAGGAAGGCGTCGAGCACATCGCTCGGCAGCAGCACCTGGCCGGCACCGTGCCAGTTGACCTCCAGGCCCATCCGGCGGAAGCGCTGTTTGACCGACTCCAGCGTGTTGCCGAGAGTGGACTCCTCCACGGGCTTCAGCTTGTAGTCACCGGAGCGCGCGGGGTCGGGCGTGAAGCCGAGCCGCAGCTGCCGCAGCAGCGCGGCGTCCTCGGCCGCCTGCTCCCGCAGCGCGCTGTGGCTGACGCCGACACCAGAATGCGCGAGCAGGGTGAGGGTGGCGAGCACGGTGTCGTGCAGCAGCCGCGCGCTCTGGCGCCGCCGCGCCTCCGTCTCGCTCGCCTGGCGTTCCACGCGGTACGCCCGGCTCATGGTGGAGATCCGCTTCAGCGTGCGGGGGACCGTGCGCGACAACCACACGCCGGTCGCGGTCAGGGCGATCCAACCGGTGACCGTGAAGACCAACGGCTCGACCATGCGCGAGTGGGTCAGCCAGAGCGTGACCGCGAGCGCGGCGACCGTGACGGCCGCGGCCACGATGAGCAGCAGCACGCGTGACCGGGAGGTGACGGCCGGGACGCACACGCACGCCACGCCCGCGGCGGCGATCACCCCGACGGCGCTGATCGCCGACGGCCCAAGCGGGGTCCCGGGCAGGAGGTGCAGCAGGATGAGGGCGACGCCCGCGACGGCGATGACCCACATCCACAGGGTCAGCCGCAGCAGCGAGGCCAGCTGCCACTGCGCGTAGCCGAGACAGACGATGAGCACGAGCGACGCCAGGTAGAGCGGGATCGGGAGCGAGCCGGGGACGCTCAGGCAGATCAGGGCGGTCGCCGTGGCGGTCAGTCCGACACTGCGGGCGGTGGAGGCGAGGAGACGATCACGCTCCTTCTGGATGCGCGACATGCCCCTCCATCCTCGTCACTCCGTCAGGAGCCGCCGCAACTGTGCGCTGACGGCGTCGTCCTCGATCAGGAACCCGTCGTGGCCGAAGTCCGAGCGGATCACCACTGGAACTCTACCGTCCAGCGTGTCCGGCACGTGGTAGGCGATCTGCTCCTGACCCTCGACGGGGAACAGCCGGTCGCTGTCGATGCCGACCACCAGCGTGCGCGCGGTGACGCGCGACAGGGCCGCCGCCAGCCCGCCGCGGCCGCGGCCGACGTCGTGGGAGTTCATCGCCTCCACCAGGGTGATGTAGCTGTTCGCGTCGAACCGCCGGGTGAACTTGTTGCCGTGGAAGTCGAGGTACGACTCGACCGCGAATCGGCCGCCGCCGCCGAGCGGGCTGATGCCGCTCTGCCAGGCGCGCTCGAACCGCTCGTTCAGCTCCGACGGGCTGCGGTAGTTCAGCAGGGCCATCCGGCGAGCGAGGGCGAGGCCGCGGTGCGGGCCGTCTCCGTCCTCCGCGTCGTAATATTGCCCGCCGCGGAACAGCGGGTCGGTCCGCACCGCCTCGATCTGCACCGAGTTGAGCGCGATCTGATCGGCGGTGGAGAACGGGGGAGCGGCGATCACCGCGAGACGCTCGACCCGATCGGGGAACGAGACCGCCCACTCCAGCGCCTGCATTCCGCCCATCGACCCGCCGACGACCGCGCCCCAGCGCTCGATGCCGAGTGCGTCGGCCAGCGCCGCCTGGGCGTTCACCTGGTCCCGGATGGTGGTGAACGGGAACCGCGCGCCCCACTCGGCGCCGTCCGGCGCCAGGGAGGCGGGCCCGGTGGTGCCCTGGCAGCCGCCCAGCATGTTGGGGGCGACGACGAACCACTTCTCGGTGTCGATCGCCTTGCCCGGCCCGATGATGCCCTGCCACCAGCCCGCGGTGCGGTGGCCGCGCCCCGCGGGTCCGACGGCGTGCGAGTCGCCGGTGAGGGCGTGCAGCACCAGCAGTGCGTTGTCGCGGGCGGGGGAGAGCTCGCCCCAGGTCTCGTAGGCGACCCGGACGAACGGGAGGCTCTCGCCACTCTCGAAGCGGAACTCGCCGATCCCGGCGAATCGCCGGTCTCCCGGCGGGTCGGACTCCTTCCACGCACCGCTCGCCGGGGGCTTGCCGAGCAGCGTCCGTGCCTGCGCCTCCGTGATGAAACTCGACGGCGCCGTGTCGGCCGATGTCTGCCACTCCATGCGCCCATTCTTCCGGAGCGCGCGGCCGGCCCGCGCAGTGTTACGACCGGGCGCGGTCGCCGGGCGGCCGCACGGCTACCGGTCGGTCTCGGCGAGCAACCGACGCAGCTCGGCGCTCGCCGCCTCCGACTGGGCGAGCAGGGCGCGCAGCCGATCGGCGGTCGCGTCGGTGTGCGTCTCGCCGTCGGTGTGCGTCTCGTCCGCGGCCGGCGGCTGATCCGCGGCCGACGGCTGCTCCGCCTCCCCGCCGCGGCCCGGGCCGAGGAACAGGTTGGCGAGGTACCCGGTGAAGGTGCCGAAGATGCCGACGCCGACGATGATGATCGCCGTCCCGATCAGCCGGCCGGTGTTCGTGACCGGATACTGGTCGCCGTAGCCCACGGTGGAGATGGTCACGATGGTGTACCAGAGGGCGTCGGAGGCCGACCGGATGTTGGCCCCGTCCGCGTCCTCCTCCACGGCCAGGATCGACAGGCTGCCGAACTGCAGCACCAGGATGCCCAGCAGCAGCAGCGTCATCAGCGCGCTGTTCGCGCGGTCGTGCACCAGGGTCCTCCCCACCGCGCGGATGCCGACGCCGCGCAGCAGCCGCACGACGCGCAGCAGCCGGAAGACCCGGAGGACCTTCAACTGCGCGAACGGCAGGCTCGCCAGCAGGTCGGCCCACCCGAATCCACGGAAGAAGTACCTCGCCGCCGACGGCGCCGTGCGCAGCCGGTACAGGAAGTCGCCGAGGAAGATCACGCTGAACAGCGCGTTCATCGCCGACAGGATCAGCTGAAGCGAGCGGTCGGAGGCGAACGCGTACATGAGCACGAGGTTCAGGATCGACAGGATCGAGAGCAGGCCGATGAAGATCTCGTAGGCGGTGTTCTTCAGCTCGGAGCGGACCTTCCTCGCCCCGCGTGGTGTGGTCATGGGCACATTGTGCTGCGGCGGACCGGGGCGCGAGCAGACACCGGTCGCCGGGTACACGAAGAGTGCACGCGGAACCGGGGTTCCGCGTGCACTCTTCGTGTACTGGATGGGGCCCGCTACGCGCGCGCAGCCTCCACGACCGAGCGTGCGGCGGCGAGGCCGGCGGACAGGTCGGCCTTCAGGTCGTCGATGTTCTCGAGGCCGACCGAGAGGCGCACCAGGCCGGGGGTCACGCCCGCGGTCAGCTGCTGCTCCGGGGTGAGCTGCGAGTGCGTCGTCGAGGCCGGGTGGATGACCAGGCTGCGCACGTCTCCGATGTTCGCCAGGTGGCTGAACAGCGAGAGGTTGTCGACCAGGGCCGCGCCCGCGTCCACGCCGCCCTTGAGCTCGAAGGACAGCACCGCGCCGACGCCCTTCGGGGCGTACTTGTTGGCGGCCGCGTACCACGGGCTTGTGGGGAGGCCCGAGTAGTTCACCGACGCGACGTCGGGGTGCGACTCGAGGAACTCGGCGATCTCCTGGGCGTTCTGGGTGTGGCGCTCGACGCGCAGCGACAGCGTCTCGATGCCCTGGATGAGCTGCCAGGCGCTCGCCGGCGCGATCGCGGAGCCAAGGTCGCGGAGCAGCTGCACGCGGGCCTTGATGATGTAGGCGAGGCCGTCGCCGACCGCGGCCGTGTAGCTGGCGCCGTGGTACGACGGGTCCGGCTCGGTCAGGCCCGGGAACTTCTCCACGTTCTTCGACCACTCGAACTTCCCGCCGTCGACGATGATGCCGCCGATGACGGTGCCGTGGCCGCCGAGGAACTTGGTGGCCGAGTGGACGACGATGTCGGCGCCGTGCTCGAACGGGCGGATCAGGTACGGGGTCGCGATCGTGTTGTCGACGATCAGCGGAACGCCAGCCTCGTGCGCGACGTCGGCGACCAGCGCGATGTCGAGGATGTTGATCTTCGGGTTGCCGATGGTCTCCGCGAAGAACAGCTTCGTGTTCGGGCGGACCGCGCGGCGCCACTCGTCGGCGTCGTCCTGGTTCTCGACGAACGTGGTCTCGATGCCGAGCTTGGCGAGCGTGTACTTGAACAGGTTGTACGTGCCGCCGTAGATCGAGCTGGAGGAGACGATGTGGTCGCCCGCCTGCGCGATGTTCAGCACCGCGAAGGTCTCCGCCGCCTGGCCGGAGGCGACGAGGAGGGCGCCCGTGCCCCCTTCGAGCGCGGCGACGCGCTCCTCGACGACGGCCTGCGTCGGGTTCTGGATGCGCGTGTAGATGTTGCCGAACTCGGCAAGCGCGAACAGGTTCTTGGCGTGTTCCGCGTTGTTGAACACGTAGGACGTGGTCTGGTAGATCGGGGTCGCCCGGGCGTTGGTCACCGGGTCCGGCGCGGCGCCGGCGTGGATCTGCTTCGTCTCGAACTGCCAGTCGGCGGCGTCGGTCATGGCTTCTCTCTTTCGGGTAGGCGTGTGGGCGGGTCGTAGGAAGGCTATTCGTGCGACCGCGCGGGGGCAACGCCGCCGAAACACGCCGTAACCCGCCACAATGGCCTCATGGCAAGACGTGTGGTCGTGACGGGTGCGAGTTCCGGGATCGGCGCGGCGACGGTCCGCGCGTTCCGCGAGCAGGGGTGGGACGTGGTCGGCGTCGCCCGGCGCGAGGACCGCCTCCAGGCGCTCGCCGCGGAGACCGGCGCCGATGTCTTCGTGGCCGACCTGACCAAGCAGGACGACGTGGATGCGCTCCGCGACCACCTGGCGGCGACCGGCGGTATCCACGCGCTGGTGAACAACGCGGGAGGCGCACACGGGCTGGACTCGGTGGAGTCGTCCAGCGTCGACGACTGGGTGTGGATGTACGAGATCAACGTCATCGGCACCAAGCGGGTGATCTCCGCCCTGCTCCCGCTGCTGCGCCAGGGCGCGCGGGAGACCGGTCACGCCGACATCGCCGTCGTGACCTCCATCGCGGGGCTGACCACCTATGTGGGCGGCGGCGGCTACAACGCGGCCAAGTTCGCGGAGCACGCGCTGACCGAGGTGCTACGGCTGGAGCTGAACGGCGAGCCCATCCGCGTGGTCGAGGTCGCCCCGGGGATGGTCGCGACCGAGGAGTTCTCGCTCGTCCGCTTCGGCGGCGACAAGGCCCGGCGCGACGCCGTCTACGAGGACGTCCCCGAGCCGCTGTCCGCCGAGGACGTGGCCGAGACGATCGTGCACGCCCTGACGCTGCCACGCCACGTCGACCTCGACCTGATCGTGGTCAAACCGGTGGCCCAGGCCGCGCCGTCCCGGCTGCACAAGGGCGAGCTGAAGGTCAAGGCCGAAGGCTGACGCGATGGGGATCGCGAACGACGCGAAGCGCGAGCGCTGGGAGCGGGCCACCGGGTGGCCGGCCATGGGCGCGTCGTTCGTGTTCCTCATCGCCTACTCGTGGAACATCCTCGACGAGCGGCCAACCGCCGACCTGCACACGGTGCTCGTCATCGTGCTGCTGGCGGTGTGGGCGTTCTTCCTGATCGACTACGTCGTACGGCTCGTGCTCGCGGAGCACCGGCTGCACTTCATCCGCCGGAACCCGATCGATTTGCTCTCGGTCTTCCTGCCGCTCATCCGCCCGTTCCGGCTGCTCACGGGGCTCAGCCGCATCCCGGCCCTCCGGGGGAACACGGCGGCCCACCTGCGTCGCCGGGTGCTCATCATCGCCGGCGCCAGCGTGCTGATGTTCATCTACGTGATCGCGCTGGCCGAGTTCCGCGTGGAGCGCTACGCCGACGGCTCCAACATCAGGAGCTTCGGCGACGCGCTCTGGTGGGCCTGCGTCACGATGGCGACCGTCGGCTACGGCGACTACTACCCGGTCACGGTGCCCGGCCGGCTGCTGGCGATCATCCTCATGATGGGCGGGATCGCCATCGTCGGCACCGCGAGCGCGACCATCGTCAGCTACCTCAACGAGCGGACGCAGCACCTGCGGCGGCGGGACGGACACCCGGAGGACCGGCACGACGGCCCCGACGACGGCCGGCACGATCGAGCCTGAGACGGGCGCGGAGGAGCACGTCAGCCCTCCGCGACCGCGACGCACGCCCGCAACAGCTCGAGCGCCTGCCGCCCGTCGCGCACCGTGAACTCCTGCCGCTCGCCGGCCCGGTCGCGCACCGCCCGCCGCAGCAGCGCCGCATGCTCCGGCCAGCGCTCGGCCGCGTAGTCCGCGGCCGCGGACTTGGTGAGCACCTCGCCGGTCTCGATCGTCGCCACGAGCCGGATGGGACCGAGCGCCACCCAGCGCACCGTCTCCGGGCGCAGCGGGTCGTCGTCGTCCCGGCCGGCGAGCTCGGCCGCCAGGCCGTCGCCGATGCGCTGCCAGTAGTCCTGCAGGTTGGCCCGGGAGAAGGCGACGACGCCCTCCGCGGCGCCGGGGTGGCGGTCCGACACGGGCGTCCAGATCACGTCCCCGCCGTCCACGACCCCCTGCACCCCGGATTCCAGCTCGCGCCAGGTCACCCAGCTGAGCTGCGCACCGGCGAGGGACGAGACGAGCACGCCCTCGACGACCTGCGGTGCCGTCTGCACGACGTCCGGACCGCGGGCGATCTCCGACTCCGTCAGGTACACGCCGTCGATGTGCGGGTCGGAGGCGGCGTGCAGTTCGGCCAGAGCGGGGAGGTCGTCGACCGGGTCGCGGGTGACGACGAAGACCACGTCGATGTCGCTCACCCCCGGATGCCAGTCACCGGCCGCGGCCGAGCCGGTGACGATCGCGCGGCTCACCAGCCCGGGTGCCCGGCGTCTCTGTTCGAGCAGGAAGCGGGTGAGCGCGTCGGCGACGGCGGGTGGGAGCTGCTCGGACATGGTCACTCCATGGCGGGTTCGGGTGGTTCGACGGGTTCGGGGTCCGCGAAGGCCAGCCGCGGCACGAAGAACAGGAGGACGGCCGCGAGGAGCGCGCCCAGTCCGCAGATCGTCCACACCAGCATGTAGCCGAACAGGCTGGCCGCGGTGGCCGTCGCGGTGGCGGCGCCGGCGAGCAGCACGACGCCGAAGACCGCCGAGGCGAACGAGCCCCCGACGGTCTTCGTGGTGTTGGTGAGCGCGGTGGCGACGCCGGTCTGGCCGCGCGGGGCCGCGGCGGCCGCCGCAGCCGGGAGCGCCCCGACGAGCGCGCCCGAGCCGACGCCGGCGATCGCCATGTTCGTGAACACCTCCCAGGTCTGGAGGTGGAACGGCAGGAACAGCAGGTAGCCGACGGCGACGAGGAACGACGCCCCGATGAGCGTCACGCGCGGCGTCAGCCACGACGAGACGAGCGGGAACAGCAGCGCGCCGACGATCATCGAAATCAGGTAGGCGCCGATCAGGATGCTCCGCTGCCCGGCCGTGAGCCCGAGCCCGTACCCGTTCGCCGGGTCGGTGCCGGCATACGTGCTCAGCGGGGCCTGCGCGCCGAGCAGGCTGATCCCGATGAGCCCCGCCGTGAGCTGCACGGGCCACATCGTGGGCTTGCGGAGCACCCGCAGGTCGATCGCCGGGTCGCTCTGGAGCAGCTCCCAGCGCGCGAACGGGACGAACGAGAGCAGCCCGAGCGCGATGAGCGCCCAGACCCACCAGGTGCCGACGCCGTTGAGCCGCAGGAACGTCAGGCCGGAGGTGATGAGCAGCAGGCCGAGCGCGAGCAGGGTGAAGCCGACGCCGTCGAGCGAGCGCCCGGGCACGGGCTCCGACTCCGGAACGCCGAACAGGATGGCGAAGAAGACGAGGGTCACCGCGACGGCCGGCACCATGAGCGTCAGCGTCACGTCGCCGCCGAGCGCCTCGAACAGCAGGCCGGCGCCCACCGCGCCGAGGATCGCGCCCGCCTCCAGTGCCACGACGAGCAGCCCCGCGGCGCGGCGCGTGCGCGACGCGGCCGCCCCGGTGCGCCGGCCGCGGTCGAAGATGAGGGCCACCTCCAGCGGCAGCCAGACCACGTAGAACCCCTGCAGCGCGAACGCGAGCAGGTACGAGACGAAGTCCCCCGAGAAGGCGAGCGCCCAGCTGGAGAGCGCGGTGAGGGCGGTGGCGATCAGCAGGATGCGCTTGTGCCCGAACATGTCGCCGAGCTTCGCCAGCACCGGGAGGACCAGTGCCGACACCAGCAGCTGGGCCGCCTCGAACCAGTTGTAGTCGGCGTCGTGGATGCCCAGGTGCTTCACGATGTCGGAGATCAGCGGCACGTAGTAGCCCTGCAGGATGCCGCTGGTGAGCTCCACGAGCGCGAGCCAGCCGATGAGCCCCGCCATGGCGCCGATGGCGACCGTGGCCCGGCGCTGGGCCGACGTCCTCTCCGATGTCATGCGCGGATGCTAACACCGGCGCGCCCCCGGTACGGTAGAACAATGGCCAGCGAACTCGACGATTCCGGTGCAGACGTCCTCCAGGAGACGGAACGGGAGGTCCTCGGCTGGCTGGAGTTCGGCGAGGCGTCCCGTCATCTCGCCGGCGAGGTCGTCGAGTCGGGGTTCGAGCCCGACATGGTCGTCGCCATCGCGCGCGGCGGCCTGCTGCTGGCCGGCGCCATCTCCTACGCGCTCGGGATCAAGGCGTGCGGCGCCCTCAACGTCGAGTTCTACACCGGGGTGGACACGCGGCTGCCGGAGCCGGTGGTGCTCCCGCCGATGCTCGACTCCGCGGCCCTGAACGCCAAGCGGGTGCTGCTCGTCGACGACGTCTCCGACTCCGGCCGCACCCTCGCGATGGTCGTCGACCTGATCGCCGCCTCCGGCGCCGACGTGCGCACGGTGTGCCTCTACTCCAAGCCGCGGACGGTGCTCGAGCCCGACTTCGTCTGGCGCCGCACCGACCGCTGGATCACCTTCCCGTGGTCGGCCCTCCCGCCGGTGACGGCCGCCACCCACTGACCCCCGTGCCGAAGACGCTCGCCGAGCTCGCCGCCGACGGCTCGATGGACGCCGGCTGGGCGGAGGCGCTCGCCCCGGTCGCGGACCGCATCGCGACGATGGGCGACTTCCTCCGGGCCGAGGTCGCGGCCGGGCGGCCGTACCTCCCCGCCGGCGACGCCGTCCTCCGTGCCTTCCGCGCGCCGCTCGCCGACGTGCGCGTGCTGATCGTCGGCCAGGATCCGTACCCGACGCCCGGCCACCCCATCGGCCTGTCGTTCGCGGTGGAGCGGCACGTCCGTCCCCTGCCGAAGAGCCTGCAGAACATCTATCGGGAGCTCCGTGACGACCTCGGCCTGACGCCACCGCCGCACGGCGACCTGAGCGCCTGGGCCGACAACGGGGTCATGCTGCTGAACCGCGTCCTCACCGTCCGCCCCGGCGAGCCGGCCTCGCACCGCGGCAAGGGCTGGGAGGCGGTGACCGAGCACGCCATCCGCTCGCTCGTCGCCCGAGGCCGGCCGTTCGTGTCGATCCTGTGGGGGAGGGACGCCGCCACGCTGAAGCCGCTGCTCGACGGCAACCCGGTGATCGAGTCGCCGCACCCGAGCCCGCTCTCGGCGTCGCGCGGGTTCTTCGGCTCCAAGCCGTTCTCGCGCGCGAACGCGCTGCTCGAACGGGCGGGGGAGAAGCCGGTCGACTGGACGCTGCATCCGTAATACGCCCGCAACGCGCGCGACGTACGCTTGATGGCGTGTTGG
Source organism: Leifsonia sp. ku-ls (assembly GCA_003367665.1). Classification (GTDB taxonomy): domain Bacteria; phylum Actinomycetota; class Actinomycetes; order Actinomycetales; family Microbacteriaceae; genus Leifsonia. Next base: position 249,415 of record QKXI01000004.1, read on the forward strand.
AAGAGGAATACCAGGAGCGCCGCGTCCTGCCGCGTCACCTGCGCAAGCCGGAGGCCCCGGAGGCGCCGTTCGAGTACGCGATCCGCGACGCCCGCCCGGAGGACCTCCCGCACGTCCGCGAGATCTACAACCACTACGTCGCCAACAGCACCGTCACGTTCGACGAGGACGCGATGACGCTGCGCGAGTGGAAGAGCAAGTACGCCTACCTGACGAAGCTCGGGATGCCGTTCCTCGTCGCCGAGTCGCCGACCGGCCAGATCCTCGGCTATGCGCTGGTGCAGCCGTGGAAGCAGAAGCGCGCCTACCGGTTCACGGTCGAGAACTCGATCTACCTGGGCGCCGCGTCCACCGGCAAGGGCCTGGGGCCGGTGCTCATGCAGGCTCTCATCGACAAGTCGAAGGAGGCCGGCCTCAAGGAGATGATCGCCGTCATCGCCGACAAGGGGGCCGAGGCGTCGATCAGGATGCACGAGAACTTCGGCTTCACCGAGATCGGCCGGATGGGCCGGGTGGGCTACAAGTTCGACCGCTGGCTCGGCACGGTGCTGATGCAGAAGTCGCTGAAATAACGTTTCGGCGACGCGGGCGGACCAGGCTCACCGGATGCGCTAGCGTGCACTCGGGCGCACCGACCGGTGCAGATGCCGAGGGGGGAATACATGTCTGGTCGTGTCATCCGGGGTCTCGTGTGCGGCACCGCAGCGATGCTCGTGCTCGCGGGCTGTGCCGCCGCTCCGGCCGGGGCTCCCACCACCAGGGGCACCAGCCGCCCTATTTCCTCTCCCGCCCCGACGTCTCAGGCGCTGCGCGTTCCGACGACCTGCGACGACGTCATGCCGGCTTCGGTGCTCGCGCAGATCGGGTCGGGCCTGACGCCCGAGGCGGATCTCCACACGGCGTACGCCACCTCGTGGGCCAACACGCGCGTGGGCGCTCTAGAATGCCGCTGGTCGAACGGGGCGGACGGGGACGACCGGCTCCAGATCTGGGTCACGGTGGGCCCGGAGGTGACGCGTCAGGGCTTCGAGGGGTTCCTGAACGGTGAACAGGGCGGCGGCACGCCGGCTCCCGCCGTCGGGCCCGATGTGTACACCCTGGAGATGCAGGGTCGCCCGGGCGGCTTCCTCTTCCTGACTCCGCACTACGGGGTGTCCGGCTACGTCTTCGCGGGAGCCGGCGTGACGCCGCCCGCCGACGCCGCCAGCCTCGCCCTGCAGCAGGTCTACGGCGTGGTCTCGGGCCTTCCGGCACCGAGCACGTTGTGGGTGCCCAGCCCCAACCTCACGGGCGCGGCCGACTGCGCCTCCCTGGCGACCGAAAGCCAGCTGGACACGCGGGGCGGGCTGCCGCAGGCGAGCGAGCTGAAGAGCGACGCCGGCGAGTACTCGACGTCGCTCTTCGACCTCGATCGCCAGGTGGGCGGATACTGGTGCACCTGGGGCTCGGAGGATCAGACGGTCACCGGCACGATCAGCGTGTCGGTGCTGCCCGGTGGCGCCGAGTACGCGGCGATGGCCCGGCCGGCCGGATCCACGGACGTCGCCGGCCTCGGGGAGTCGGCCTACCTCACGCCGCGCGGCGCGCTCAACGTGGTCGCCGCCAACGGCTGGGTGCAGGTGTACGGCAGCGGCGACCGCCCGAACGCCGACGAGCTAAAGGCTCTGGCGAAGCAGGTGCTCGTCAACGTGGGCTACACCGGCTGACCGGCGCTAGGCTCACCCCCGTGAGCACCGTGACCCCCGAAACCGGACAGGTCGCCCCCGCCGTGCCCGCGACGCCGGCCAACCTGCCGCTGCGCAAGCGTCCCGTCGACATCTTCTTCATCGTGATGTTCTCGCTGTTCATCGTGACCTGCATCATCAGCGACGCCATCCCGACGCTGGGGATCCCGCAGACCGCGACGACGACCAACATCCTCGCCCAGTGGAACTACACGTACTCGTCGCAGTACGACCCGCTGTACATGCAGGAGCCGCTCTGGCTGCGGTTCATCACGGGCACGAGTGCGTTCGTCTACCTGCCGTTCTACGTGCTGCTCGTCATCTGCCTGGTGAAGGGGTTCAACTGGATCCAGCTGTTCGCCGTCATCTACGCGACCATGATCATCAGCCTGACCGCCATCCCGATCTTCGGCGTCGAGTTCTTCGGCCCGGTCGGGCAGCGCACGCCGAACCCGGTCGGGTTCCTGCTCTACAACGGGCCCTACGTGCTCGTACCCTTGCTCTTGCTGATCCGGATGCGCAAGCCGCTGCCGTTCACGAGGAGGTTCTGACGATGCCGCTGCTGGAAGACCTGACCGTCTACGAGGACGGCGACCGCTACGACGTGTACGACCACTCCTTTCCTGACGAGGATGCGGAGCTCGGCCGCGGCCGGCTGCTCGGCGAGGTGACGGTGACCGCCGAGGGCGAGTACGTCCCGGCGGGCGTCGGGGCCGTGTACCCGTTCGTGGCGCCCGCGCGCACGCTCGACGAGGCGCTGGAGGCGTTCGTCGGGTCCGCCTGAGCGGTGCCGGCTCGATGAGCGATCGAACGTTCGAATCTCCTGCCGGACTGCCTGATGGCGGAGATTCGATTGTTCAGTCGTCGAATTTCCGACGATCGTCACGCCGGGTGCCGCGCGCCCAGCTCGAGCAGCCCGACGCCGCCGATCACGAGCACGAGGCCGGCGATCTGCACCCAGGTGAGCGACTCCTTGAAGAACACCCAGGAGATGATCGCGATCGCCGCGACGCCCACCGCCGACCAGATCGCGTAGGCGACCCCGAGCGGGACGCCGCGCCCGAGCGCGAGGGAGAGGGCGAAGAACGACGCCAGGTAGCCCACGACGACGATCACGAAGGCCCACCACTTGGGGTTGTCGCCGGAGGTGAACTTGAGAAAGGTCGTGGCGACGACCTCGGTCGCGATGGCGACCGCGAGGAAGAGATAGCCCAGCACGGATGCCACGCTAGCGAAAGACCCGACGTCCGCTCTGCTCCCGCTATGAGTTCACTGCACGTTCCGTTCCGCGTCGTCCGTGCGCCCTAGCCTGAGGGCGACGACATCGTCGGACGGAGCGGACCCCGCGCCGGCCGAGTGAGGCCGATGGCACGAAAACCGTGGCCGGGAGTGCGAGACTCCCGGCCACGTCCATGTCCGGACCCCCTCCGGACACCTGTGCCGCTCAGCTGCGGGGCGTCGCCCGGCCGAGCACCGCGTACCCCGCGACGGCGGCGAGCACCGTTGGGAGCAGCAGCCACGCCGTCACCCCGATCGGGCCGTTGACCACGAACCACTCGCCGACGGCGGGCCAGCTCTGCGTGTAGGTGATCAGGGCGATCGCGCCGACGAGCAGCAGGGCGAGGGTTGCGCCGGCGACCAGGATGCCGTTCATCCGCCAGCGCATGAACAGCGAGGCCGAGAACGCGCCGACCGCGAAGAAGAACAGCATCGCGGTGAACACCATGAACAGCCGGCCGGCGAAGGTCTCGTCGGCGAAGTACACCGAGGTGAACAGGTGGCCGCCGAGCCACCAGCCGTTCGTCCACTCCTCGACGGCCGCCAGCACGGTGAACCCGATCGCGTACCCCGCCGACAGCAGCAGGAACGTCAGCCCGGAGCCGAGGGCGAAGTCGCGCCGGGTCACGCTGTAGCCCAGCGCGAACGGGAAGGTGGACGAGACGACCTGGATGGCGACGACCATCATGTAGACGAAGATGTAGAACGCCGCACCCGTCCACTGGGTGCCGTCCATGGCGTCGGCGCGGTCGGCCGGGTTGGTGGCCGACCAGATGATCCACCAGATCAGCCAGTTCACCACGCCGATGAAGAACATGATCATGACGGGGAGCCAGATCACCGTCCACTTGTTGACGACGTTCAGCCGGACCACGCGCCAGATGCGCGCGGGGGCGCCCGGGGCGGCGGCCGGGGTGCGGCCGGGGAAGGCTGCGGGGTGTGCTGCGGTCATGCGCTCTGCTCGATTCCTGTCTCGTGGGCGTCCGGCGAGCGGACCCCGGTGGTGCGGACGATCAACTGCTGCAGGGACACCGGGGCGAGCTCGAGGCCCGCGGCGGCGGCCTCCGCGCGGTCGGCGGGACCGAGCCCGGCGACGGTGACGGAGGAGAGGCCGCCGAGGCCGTCGCGGTGCACGACCTCGCGGCCGCGGACGAACCCCTCGACGGCGGCGCGCGGGCCGACGACCGTGGTGGCGGAGGTGCGCAGGGTCTCGGCGTCCTCGTCCATCAGGATGCGGCCCTGGTCGATGACGACGACGCGCTCCAGCAGGTTGGCGACCTCGTCGATCAGGTGTGTGGACAGCACGACCGTGCGCGGGTGCTCGGCGAAGTCCTCCAGCAGGCGGTCGTAGAACAGCTGCCGGGCGACCGCGTCCAGGCCGAGGTACGGCTCGTCGAAGAAGGTCAGCGGGGCTCGCGAGGCGAGGCCGACGATCACGCCGATGGCCGAGAGTTGCCCGCGGGAGAGCTTCTTGATGCGCCGTTTCAGCGGGAGGCGGAACTCGTCGACCAGCTGCTCGGCGAACTCGGCGTCCCAGTTCTCGAAGAACCAGGGCGCGCTGCGCAGCACGTGCTTCGGCTGGAAGTCCTCCGGATAGCGCTGGCTCTCCTTGATGAAGCAGATGCCCTGCAGCACCCGGGCGTTCTCGGTCGGCTTCTCGCCGAAGACGCGGATCTCGCCCGCCGTGGCGAAGTCCTGGCCGGTGATCAGCTGCATCAGGGTGGTCTTGCCCGCGCCGTTGCGGCCGAGGAGGCCGTGGATGCGCCCGGGCTCGATGCGGAGGCTCACGTCGTCGATCGCGGTGAAGCCTCCGAACCGCTTGGTCAGGCCCGTGACCTGCACCGCCGGGGCGATGGAGGCGGGGGCGGGGGCGGCGCTCATGCGCTCAATCCTTTCGTCAGGGGTGTGGTCGGCTCGGGCGCTGCGGCCGTCGCGATCATCCGGGAGAGCTGGTCAGGGCCGATGCCGAGCTTCGCGGCCTCAGCCAGGAGGGGACGGACGTACTCGTCGCGGAACGCGTCGCGCCGTTTGGCGACGAGCCGTTCGCGCGCGCCGTCGGAGACGAACATGCCGATGCCTCGCTTCTTGTAGAGGATCCCCGCGTCCACGAGGAGGTTCACGCCTTTGCCCGCGGTCGCGGGGTTGATCCGGTAGAACGCGGCGAACTCGTTGGTCGACGGCACCTGCGTCTCGGCGGGGTAGACCCCGTCGATGATGTCGTCTTCGATCTGCTCGGCGATCTGCACGAAGATCGGCTTGCCTTCGTCGATCATCCGAAGTTCACCGGTTCATTACTCATGTAACTAACCAACCAGGTGAGAGCCGTTCGTGTCAAGCCCCGGCGTCATGTTCTGCCGCGCCGACTCGTCCGGAGGGTATGGGGTGGCTGTTGGCTCTCGGGAGTGTCGTCGCTCTCGCCGTGCTCGTGGAGCGGGTCGCGGACCGCGTCGCCATCGCGGCGGCGCGGGCCGTCGTGGTGCCCGCGCGGCGACGGACGACGCGCATCCACCGCTGCGACTGCACGACGGTGACGCTCGACGCCGACCGCCGGACGACCCACGATGGGCGGTTCGGGCTGTGGTTCGGAGGCGACGGGCACGCGGTCGTCGGACAGGTGCGCTCCCTCGACCCGGTCGCGGGAACCGTCACGCGCGAGCTCCTGGCCGTGCGGGGTGAGCTCGCCGGCCACGACCGCGCCGCCTGGACCGGGCATGTGCACGCGGGACCGGAGGCGCTGTCGCGACGGCATCGGGAGGTCGAGGTGCCGGTGGCCGGCGGAGTCGCGCCCGCGTGGCGGATCGAGCCGGCGGGCCGGGCGCGCTCGGCGACCTGGGCGATCCACATCCACGGGCTCGGTTCGACCCGCGTCGGCGTGCTGGGGGGAGTGGCCGCCGCCGACGCGCTCGGCATGACCTCGCTCATCGTCTCGTACCGGGGGGACGGCGAGGGTCCGGATGCCGAGGGTGGACGGGTCTCCTCTCTGGGGCTGCGCGAATGGAGGGATGTGGATGCCGCGATCGGCCACGCGCGCGACCGCGGCGCCGAGCACGTCGTGCTGGTGGGCTGGTCGCTCGGCGGCGCGATCGCCCTGCAGCTGACCGAGCACAGTGCGCACCGCGACCTCATCGACCGTCTCGTGCTCGTCGGTCCGGTCACGGACGCGCGCACGGCGATCCGGCAGGGCGCGCGCGATCGCCGGCTTCCCGGGTGGATCGCCGCCTCGGCGATCCGCGTCCTCTCCGACGACCGCAGCAGGCGCGTCGGGCTTCCCGAGCCGATCGACTTCGCGCGGTTGGACTGGACGCGGCCGGAACGGCTCACGGTGCCGGCCCTGGTGCTCCACTCGGCGGGCGACCGCCAGGTGCCGCTCTCGTCGTCTGTGCTGTTCGCGATGGCGAACCCGGCACTGGTGCGGCTGATCGAGCTGGAGCCGGCGGAGCACGGCTGGGAGTACAACCTCGACCCGCAGGGCTTCACCGACGCGATCGTCGAGTTCCTCTCCGCCGCACGCGAGGACGACCGGCTCGGCTAGCCTGACGGCATGGCCGACCTCCACGAGCTGACCGCCCTCGACCTCTGGCAGGAGCTGCAGACCGGGCGCGTGTCGCCGCGGGAACTCGCAGCCCACTACCTGGACCGGATCGAACGGCTGAACCCGGACCTCGGGGCGTTCGTCACCGTCACCCGCGACCGGGCACTGGAGCGCGCGGACGAGGTCGCGGCGAGCGTGCCGAGGACGGCTCCGCTGTGGGGGCTGCCCTCCGGCGACAAGGACCTCTGGATGCGCGCCGGCGTCCCGACCGGATTCGGTTCGCGGGCGATGGCCGGATTCGTGCCCGAGGAGAGCGACGAGATCGTCCGCACGCTCGACGACGCCGGCGCCGTCAGTCTCGGCAAGACGAACGCGCCGGAGTTCGGCCTCCCCGCCTACACCGAGTCGCTGGCCGCGCCGCCCGCACGCAACCCGTGGGATCCGCGGCTCGGCGCCGGCGGGTCGAGCGGTGGTGCGGCGGTGGCGGTCGCCGCGGGCCTGCTGCCGTTCGCACCGGGATCGGACGGCGGCGGCAGCATCCGCATCCCGGCCGCGGCCTGCGGACTCGTCGGGCTGAAGCCGTCGCGCGGGCTGGTTCCGGCCGGAAGCGGCATCGACGCGCTCGCCGGCCTCGTCGTGGACGGGCCGATCGCCCGCACCACCGCAGACGCGGCGCTCCTGCTCGACGGGATGATCGCGAAGCGGCCCGACGGCACGATCGACCACCACTACACGCTGCGGGCGCCGTACGACGACGACGGCCCCTTCCTCGGCACCGCCGTGCGCGGCGAGGGCCGGTTCCAGCTCGGGGTGATGACCACCTCCGCCTGGGACGGGGCCTACGACATCGCGATCGCGCCGGAGGCGATGGCTGCGCTCACCGCCGCCGTCGACGCCTTCGCGGCGATGGGCCACGGCGTCGAGGAGACGGCACTGGAGCCCGACGACACCTACGCGCCGGCGTTCCGCACCATCTGGCAGGCCGGCGCCGCGCGCATCCCCGCCGAGGGCGACGGGCTCGCGCTGCTCGAGCCGCTCACCGCCTGGCTGGTCGAGCGGGGGCGGTCGCTCAGCGCGCGAGAGCTGAGCGAGGCGCTCTCGGCCCTCACCGCGTACGAGCGCTCCTTCCTCCGGCAGCTGTCGTCGTTCGACGCCGTGCTCACGCCCGCCATGGCGATGACCCCGCGGCCGATCGGCTGGTACGACCAGGAGGACGGGGAGCGGAACTTCGCGCAGCAGGTGCAGTACACGCCGTTCACCTCGATGCTCAACGTGACGGGGCTCCCGGCGATCGTGCTCCCGGTGTCGCAGACCGAGGAGGGCCTGCCCATGGGCGTCCAGCTGATCGGCCGGCCCGGCGGCGAGCGGACCCTGCTGTCGCTGGCCGCGCAGCTGGAGCGGCGGGTGCGCTGGGCGGGGCGGCGCCCGCCCGTCTGGTGAGTGCGGCAGGACCCGAGGGCGCGGCCGGTCCCGGCCGGCTCAGCTGACCGGGCCGGTGTACTTCTCGCCCGGTCCCTTGCCGATCGGGTCGGGGATCGCCGACGCCTCGCGGAAGGCGAGCTGGAGCGAACGCAGGCCGTCGCGCAGGCTGCGGGCGTGCTGATCGCCCACGTGCGGGGCGCTCGCGGTCACGAGGCCCGCGAGGGCGTCGATGAGCTTGCGCGCCTCGTCCAGGTCGGTCTGCGTCTCCGGGTCGTCGGCCAGGCCGGTCTTGACCGCGGCGGCGCTCATCAGGTGCACGGCGGTGGTGGTGATCACCTCGACCGCGGGGACCTCCGCGATGTCGCGGGTGGCCTCAGCGACACCGTCGGCGTCGTCGGCGGAGTCGTCGAAGGTGAAGGATGTGTCGCTCACTGCTTTCCTCTGCTAGAATTCTTCAGGCTCCGGGGCATCTGCCTCGGTACGAAAGTGGAGATTCCTCCCACCCGCGCTTGACCGCTTTACAGGTTACCGGGTCGTTGCACTCCGCCACCGCGTGCGAACGCGGGGGTAGTCAGGGTGCGGTACCAGGCCTGCGATCGAAAAATCGCAGGCCGTGCTGGTGCGTGGAACCTCCTCTTTCGCCGGACCGTCACCGACGGTCCGTGGCTTGCGAAGATCGCTCGATCAGAGGAGACAGACATCAGCGAACCCCGTACGAATGACCGTATCCGCGTCCCCGAAGTTCGACTCGTCGGCCCCAGCGGAGAGCAGGTCGGCGTCGTCAAGATCGAGGTCGCACTGCGACTCGCGCAGGAGGCCGACCTCGACCTGGTCGAAGTCGCGCCCAACTCCAAGCCGCCGGTCGCCAAGATCATGGACTACGGCAAGTTCAAGTACGAGGCTGCGCAGAAGGCCAAGGAGGCCAGGCGCAACCAGGCGAACACGATCCTCAAAGAGGTCCGTTTCCGCCTCAAGATCGACAAGCACGACTACGAGACCAAGCGCAAGCGCGCCGAGGGCTTCCTGAAGTCCGGCGACAAGGTCAAGGCCATGATCCTCTTCCGCGGACGCGAGCAGTCGCGCCCGGAGCAGGGCGTGCGTCTGCTGCAGCGCTTCGCGGAGGACGTCGCCGAGCTCGGGACCGTGGAGTCGAACCCCACGATCGACGGGCGCAACATGGTGATGATCATCAGCCCGCTCAAGAACAAGTCCGAGGCCAAGCAGGAGGCCAACGCACAACGTGCCGCTTCGAAGGCGCGCGCCCAGGGGCGCGACCAGGAGGCGGTTGCTGAGACAGCCGACGCTGCTCAGTCCGACGAGAGTTCGCCCGCTCAGGCGACGAACGAGGAGAAGTAATGCCCAAGCAGAAGACCCACTCCGGCGCCAAGAAGCGCTTCAAGCTCACCGGCAGCGGCAAGGTGATGAAGCAGCAGTCCGGCATGCGCCACAACCTGGAGCTCAAGTCCAGCCGTCGCACCCGCCGGCTGAACCAGGACCAGGTCGTCCCCGAGGTGGACGCCAAGGTCATCCGCCGGATGCTCGGCAAGTAACGACTCGACACGCACTTAAGAAGGAAATCGACTAATGGCAAGAGTGAAGAGGGCGGTCAACGCCCACAAGAAGCGTCGGGTCATCCTCGAGCGCGCCGAGGGCTACCGCGGCCAGCGGTCGCGCCTCTACCGCAAGGCCAAGGAGCAGGTCACCCACTCGCTCGTCTACGCGTACCGTGACCGCCGCCAGAAGAAGGGCGACTTCCGCCGCCTCTGGATCCAGCGGATCAACGCCGCGTCCCGTGCGAACGGCCTCACCTACAACCGCTTCATCCAGGGCCTGAACCTGGCGGGCGTCGAGGTGGACCGCCGCATCCTCGCCGACCTGGCCGTCACCGAGCCCGCGACCTTCGCGGCCCTCGTCGAGACCGCCAAGAAGGCGCTGCCGGCCGACACCTCCGCCCCGAAGGCGGACGCCGCCGCGTAGGCGACGCACTCACGGGAACGGCCCGGTCGACGATCGTCGACCGGGCCGTTGCCGTTTCTCGCCGCGTGCCTACGCGGCGCTGACGGGTGCTGCGGCGATCGCATCCAGGCGCGCCAGCTGCTCCGGCGTGAGCGTGACGGCTCCTGCGGACGTGTTCTCTTCGAGGTGCGGGATGCTGCCGGTGCCCGGGATGAGCAGGATGTTCGGCGCGTGGGCGAGCAGCCATGCCAGTCCCACCTGCGCCGGGGTCGCACCCGCCTCCGCGGCGACAGTCCGGACGACGGCGTCGTCCGTGACCTTCGGCAGCTGCGGGAACGCGCTGCCGAGCGGGAAGTACGGAACCCAGGCGACGCCCTCCGCTCGGCAGAGCGCGAGCGTGTCCTCGAATCCACGGGAGAGCACCGAGTAGGCGTTCTGCACGCACACGATCCCGGCTGGAAGGGCCCGCTGCACGGTCGCGGGCCGCACGGCGCTGAGGCCGATCGCACCGATCACGCCGTCGTCGCGCAGCGCGAGCAGCTCGGCCAGCTGGTCGTCGATGTCCACCAGCTCATCGTCGGGGAGGGTGATGCCGGGTCCGACCTCGGGTCGCCGCAGGTTGACGACGTCCAGGCGCTCTCGGCTGAGCGAACGCAGGTTGGCCTGCACCTGCGCCCGCAGCTGCTCCGGTCGCTGTTCGAGCGCGAGTGGGATCGTGCCGCCCTCGACCCGGACGGCGCCGACCTTCGTCACGACGGTGATCGCGGGGTCGCTGCCGATCGCCCGCCGGATGAGGTCGTTGGAGACGCTGCGGCCGTAGAAGTCGGCGGTGTCGATGTGGTCCACCCCGAGCTCGACGGCGCGGCGCAGGAGCGCGACGGCGAGTTCCGGATCGTGCTCGAAGCGTTCGAGCGCCATGGCGCCGTAGCCGATGCGCGAGACGGTGCGGCTGCCCAGCGGGCCCGTCCCGCCGGGTCGTGTGGTGATTCCTGTCATGTCCCCTCCTAGAATGAGGCTGAAGCGGAGGTGCCTCCGTTATCGCGACCGTAGCATTAAACCGGAGGAGCCTCCACTTTGACCGATGTCTCGCGCGCCCCCCGCCGTCCCCGTGCCGACGCGGCACGCAACCGGGCGGCGATCCTGGCCGCCGCGCGCAGCGCCTTCACCGCGGCCGGCGAGGACGTGTCGCTGGAGGGGATCGCTCGCTCGGCCGGGGTCGGCATCGGGACGCTGTACCGCAACTTCCCGACACGCGAAGAGCTCGTCGCGGCGGTGTACGCGAGCGAGCTCGACGCGGTGCTCGCGACCGTCCCCGACCTCCTCTCCCGGAACCCGCCGCAGGTCGCCCTCCACTCGTTCCTCGCGACCTACGCCGGATTCATCGCCACCAAGCGTGGCATGGCCGAGTCGGTCCGCGCCGGGGCGATCCGCTCGGCCGCCGAGTCGGCGGACACGCGCCGCCGGGTCAACGAGGCGGTGGGCCTGATCCTCGCCGCAGGCATCGAGCAGGGCGTGTTCCGCCCCGGCACCGCGGCGGACGACGTCACGGCCGCGATGATCGGGGTCTTCCTGACGACCGCGCAGAGTGCCGACCCCGAGCAGGCGGACCGCCTCCTCGACCTCCTGGTCCGGGGGCTCGCGGCGGGGGAGTAGCGCTCAGTCGTCGGCGCCGTGGCCGCCCGTGCGGTGGTCGTCGCCGGCGTCGTGGGTGGGGGCGTCGTCGGTGCCGTGGTCGTCGCCGACATCGTGGGTGGCCGCGTCGTCGGTGCCGTGGTCGTCGCCGACGTCGTGAGTGGCGGGGTCGTCCGCGCCACGGCCACCCGCGCCGGGCGTGGAGGGGCCGACCGGGACCGTGCTCGGCTGGTCGCTGGGGGTGGGTCGCGGTGCGCGGTCCTCTCCGGCCGGCGTGCCGCTCTGCACGACCCGCGGGCCATCGTCCGTGCCGCCGCCGGTCGCCGCCACCGCCGTCGCCGTTCCGAGCGCCAGCGCCACCGCCGCGCCCCCGGCGATCCACGTCGCCTTCGCCATCGTCCTCATCCGTCGACCTCCTCTGGTCTCCTGTTCATCACGAGACGCCCGCCCGGATGGTTCACCGCCCCTAAGCTGGTGCCATGCTGGACAACCCGCGCTCGCCGCGCGTCAGGGCCGTCGCCAAGCTCGCCAAGCGTCCCGCGCGCGCCGAGACGGGGCTCTTCCTCCTGGAGGGGCCGCAAGCCGTCGAAGAGGCGCTCGGCTACCGGGCAGAGGTGCTCGTCGACCTCTTCGCCACCCCCACCGCGCTGGAGCGGCACCCGGACATCGCCCGCGCTGCCGCCGACGCGGGGATCGAGGTCGAGTTCGTTACGGAGCACGTACTGGACGCGATGGCCGACACGGTCACGCCGCAGGGCTTCGTCGCCGTGGCGCGGCAGTTCCCGACGTCGATCCGCGACATCCTCACCGGCTCCCCGACGCTCGTGGCGGTGCTGGAGGAGGTGCGCGACCCCGGAAACGCCGGCACGATCATCCGCGCCGCCGACTCGGCCGGGGCCGACGCCGTCATCCTGACCGGGCGCACCGTCGACCTGTACAACCCGAAGGTGGTCCGCTCGACCACCGGGTCGCTGTTCCACCTGCCGGTCGCCGTCGGCGCCGACCTGGCCGACGTGGTGGGGCGCGCGCATGCGGCCGGGATGCAGGTGCTCGCCGCCGACATCAAGGGCGAGGACCTCCTCGCCGCCCGGCGCGACGGCGAGCTGGCGCGACCCACCGCGTGGGTGTTCGGCAACGAGGCGCGCGGACTCTCCGACGAGCTGCTCGAGCTGGTCGACCGGGTCGTCACGGTTCCCATCTACGGACGCGCGGAGTCGATGAACCTCGCCACCGCCGCGTCCGTCTGCCTCTACGAGTCGGCGTTCGCGCAGCGCTCCTGACCCGATCCCTCCACAGCCCGCGGCGCCGTCCACAGATCGGGCCCGCGACGGGCCGCGTGTTGCGCGCCGACTAGACTTGGTGACCGTGTCAGATACCACGGAGATCACCGAATCCGCGGTCGAAGCGGCCGTCTCGGCGGCGCTCGCCGCGATCGACGCCGCGAGCGACTCGGCGGCGCTCAAGACGGTGCGCCACGACCACACGGCGGAGGGGTCGCCCCTCGCGCGCCTGAACGCCGGCATCCGGTCGCTCCCCGGCGACCAGAAGGCCGCGGCGGGCAAGCTCGTCGGCGGCGCCCGCGCACGTGTGAACCAGGCGTTCACCGCGAAGGAGGCGCAGATCGCGGCGGCGGAGGAGGCGGCGCAGCTCGCCGCGGAGACGGTCGACGTGACCGCACTTCCCTCGCGCTGGACCCCCGGCGCCCGCCACCCGCTGAGCCTCCTCCAGGAGCGCATCGCCGACGTCTTCGTCGGCATGGGCTGGGAGGTCGCAGAGGGGCCGGAGCTCGAGAGCGAGTGGTACAACTTCGACGCCCTCAACTTCGACGCCGACCACCCGGCGCGGGCCATGCAAGACACCTTCTTCGTGGAGCCGACGGACGCGCACCTGGTGCTGCGCACGCACACCTCGCCGGTGCAGCTGCGTGCCCTCCTGGCCGACGAGCCGCCGGTGTACCGCATCGCGCCGGGCCGCGTGTTCCGCACCGACGAGTTCGACGCGACCCACCTCCCGGTGTTCACGCAGACCGAGGGCATCGCGGTCGACAAGGGCCTGACCATGGCGCACCTGCGCGGCACGCTCGACCACTTCGTCAAGACGCTGTTCGGCGAGGAGGCGCGCGTGCGCCTGCGGCCCAACTACTTCCCGTTCACCGAGCCGAGCGCCGAGCTCGACCTCTGGCACCCGACCTTCAAGGGCGGCGCGCGCTGGATCGAGTGGGGCGGCTGCGGCATGGTCAACCCCAACGTGCTGCGGGCGGCCGGGATCGACCCCGACGTGTACTCGGGCTTCGCGTTCGGGATGGGCGTGGAGCGCGCCCTGATGTTCCGCAACGACGTCAAAGACATGCGAGACATGGCCGAGGGCGATGTCCGGTTCTCCCAGCAGTTCGGAATGGTGGTCTGATGCGCGTCCCCCTGAGTTGGCTCGGCGAGTTCGTCGACCTGGAGCCGGGAACGACTCCCGAGGAGGTGCACGCCGCCCTCGTGTCCGTCGGGCTCGAGGAGGAGGACATCCACACCTTCGACCTGTCCGGCCCCATCGTCGTCGGCCAGGTGCTGGAGTTCGTCGAAGAGCCGCAGAGCAACGGCAAGACCATCCGCTGGTGCCAGGTGCGCGTCGCGCCGGAGGGGCGGACCGCGGCGGACGGCGGCGCCGACGTGCGCGGGATCGTCTGCGGTGCGCGCAACTTCTTCCCGGGCGACAAGGTCGTGGTGACCCTGCCGGGCGCCGTGCTGCCCGGTCCGTTCCCCATCGCCGCTCGCAAGACCTACGGGCACGTCTCCGACGGCATGATCGCGTCGGCGCGCGAGCTCGGCCTGGGTGAGGACCACGACGGCATCCTGCGCCTGACCACGCTCGGACTCGACCCGGAGGTCGGCGCCGACGCGGTCGCGCTGCTCGGACTCGACGATGCGGCCGTGGAGGTCAACGTCACGCCCGACCGCGGCTACGCGTTCTCCATCCGCGGCATCGCCCGCGAGTACTCTCACGCGACGGGCGCGGCCTTCCGCGACCCGGCCGACGCCGTGCCGGTGAGCGCCGCGGCCGAGCACGCCAGCGGCTTCGCGGTCACGATCGACGACACGGCGCCCATCCGCGGACGGGTGGGGGCGAGCGTCTTCGTGACGCGGGTCGTGCGCGACGTCGACGGCTCCCGGCCGACTCCGGCGTGGATGATCGCGCGGCTGAAGCTCGCAGGCATCCGCTCCATCTCGCTCATCGTCGACATCACCAACTACGTGATGCTCGAACTGGGGCAGCCGATCCACGGCTACGACCTCGACCGGCTCGCCGGCGGCATCGTCGTGCGTCGTGCGGCGCCCGGCGAGACGCTGGTCACCCTCGACGACCAGACCAGGAGGCTCGACCCCGAAGACCTGGTGATCGCCGACGACTCCGGCGCCATCGGCCTGGCCGGCGTCATGGGCGGCGCCTCCACCGAGATCGGCCCGGAGACCCGCAACGTGCTCATCGAGGCGGCGAACTTCGACCCCGTGTCCATCGCCCGCACCGCGCGCCGTCACAAGCTCCCGAGCGAGGCCTCGAAGCGCTTCGAGCGCGGGGTGGACCCGCAGGTCGCGGTCGCGGCGGCGGCGCGTGTCGTGCAACTGCTCGAGCAGCTCGCCGGCGGTCACGCCGACGACCTGGGCTCCCTGCTCGACGCCTCGGTGGCGGCGGAGCCCATCCGCCTGCCCGACGGCTACATCGCGGGGCTGGTCGGCGTCGACTTCACCGAGGACGAGATCCGCGGTGCGCTCGCCGAGATCGGCGGGGCGGTCACGCCGACCGAGGGCGGGCTGCTGGTCGCGCCGCCGACCTGGCGCCCCGACCTGCGCGACAAGTCCGACCTGGCTGAGGAGGTGGCCCGCATCGTGGGCTACGACCGCATCCCGTCGGTGCTTCCCGTCGCGCCTCCCGGTCGCGGCCTCACCCGTGAGCAGCGCCTGCGCCGCAGCGTGGCCCAGATCCTGGCGGACAACGGCGCGACGGAGGTGCTGGCCTTTCCGTTCGTCAGCGAGGCCCAGAACGCCCTGTTCGGCACCCCGGAGGCCGGCGTCGCCGTGCCGGCGGTGCGGCTGGCCAACGCGCTTGACGCGACGGCCCCGTACCTGCGCACATCGCTGCTCCCCGGTCTGCTCGACGTGGCGAAGCGCAACCTGGCACGCGGTCTCGTCGACCTGCGCGTGTACGAGCTTGGCACGGTGTTCCGCCCCGGGGAGGGCTCGATCGGCAGCGAGACGCTGCCGCCCGGCGCGGCGCTGCCCGGCGCCGAGGTCCTCGCGGAGCTGAACGCCGGCATCCCGGCGCAGCCGCGGCACCTCGCCGGGCTCGCGGTCGGCGACGCCGTCGAGAAGCAGCCGGGCACGCCGGCCGCGCCGGCGGGGCTGGTCGATGCGCTCGACATGGTGCGGCAGACCGCCGCAGCGGTCGGCGTGACGGTCGACGTGGTCCAGTCGTCGCACCAGGCACTGCACCCGGGCCGCACCGCGCAGCTGGTGGCGCGCGGCGCCGACGGCTCGACCGTCCCGGTCGGGTACGCCGGCGAGCTGCTGCCCGCGCTGGCGCACGAGCTCGACCTGCCGCGCGTGGTGGCCGTGTTCGAGCTCGACCTCGACGCGCTCATCGCCGTCGCGCCGGCCGACATCGTCGCGGGCGTGATCGCGGGCTTCCCGGCGGCGACACAGGACCTCTCCCTCGTGGTCCGCGACGACGTCCCGGCGGGCGAGGTGCTGCGCGCGGTGCGCGAGGGCGCGGGCGAGCTGCTCGAGCACATCCGGCTCGTCGACGACTACCGCGGTCCCGGCCTTCCGGAGGGGCACAAGAGCCTCACCTTCGCCCTGAGGTTCCGCGCCGACGACCGCACGCTCACCGCCGCGGAGGCCAGTGAGGCCAAGCTCGCCGGGGCGGCCCGTGCCGGCGACCTGTTCGGCGCCACCATCCGCGAGTAGGCCGACGGATGGTCCCGACACGCCGTTGCTTCGCCGCGCGACGCGGCGTGTCGGGGCCGTCCGGTGCGCGACCGACAGAGCGACAAGCGGATTTGGCGGCGGCCGGGCAGGGCGCGCTAGGGTTGTCGCATGCTTTCCGTCCGGCGCACCGCTTCGACGCGTGCGGCTCTTGCCGCCCGCGCCCTGCGCCGACGCCTGCGCGACCGCCGAAGCTAGGCGGCGTTCCGGGCGGTCCTGAAGCTGTGGATCGACGTGGGCGCCGCCGTCGCCGAGACTCCCGTCGTCCACTCGAAAAGGAAGAAGCATGACTCTCTCGGTCGCCGTCGCAGGCGCATCCGGATACGCGGGCGGTGAGCTGTTGCGCATCCTGGCCGCCCACCCCGACCTCGAGGTCCGCACCGTCACCGCGCACTCCAACGCGGGCCACCCGCTGATCGCCCACCAGCCGCACCTGCGGTCGCTCGCCCACCTCACGCTGCAGGACACCACGCCGGAGAACCTCGCCGGACACGACGTGGTGTTCCTCGCGCTGCCGCACGGCACCTCCGGCGAGATCGCCGCGCAGCTGCCGGAAAACACCGTCGTCGTCGACTGTGGCGCCGACCATCGGCTGGAGGAGTCGGCCGACTGGGCGGCCTTCTACGGCGGGGAGCACTTCGGGGCCTGGGCGTACGGCGTCCCGGAACTGCCGGTCGTCGCCGCGGACGGCACGGTCGGCAAGCAGCGCGACCACCTGGCCGGCGCGCGCCGCATCGCGGCCCCTGGCTGTAATGCGAGCGCCGTGTCGCTGGCGCTCGCGCCCGGCATCCAGGCCGGGCTGATCGACGACGAGGACATCGTCGCCGTGCTCGCCGTCGGGCCCTCCGGCGCCGGGAAGTCGCTCAAGACGATGTACCTCGCCAGCGAGATCCTCGGCTCCGCCAACCCGTACGCGGTCGGCGGAACGCACCGGCACATCCCGGAGATCCAGCAGAACCTCCGGAAGGCCGGGGCCTCCGCTCCGACGCTGTCGTTCACTCCCGTGCTGGTGCCGATGTCGCGGGGCATCCTCGCCACCTCGACCGCCCGGGTGAAGCCCGGCGTGACGGCCGAGCAGGTGCGCGAGGCCTGGACCGCGGCCTACGCCGACGAGCCGTTCGTGCACGTGCTCCCCGCCGGAGCGCTGCCGCGCACCTCCGACGTGCTCGGCGCGAACACCGTCCTGATCGGCGTCGCCCTCGACGAGGCCGCCGGCCGGGTCGTCACCGTGCTCGCCGTGGACAACCTCTACAAGGGCACGGCGGGCGCCGCCATCCAGTCCGTCAACATCGCCCTCGGCCTCGACGAGACCGCGGGCCTGACCGTGAACGGAGTCGCACCGTGAGCGTCACCGCCCCCTCCGGCTTCGCCGCGTCCGGCGTGGTCGCCGGTCTCAAAGCCAGCGGAAAGCGCGACCTCGCACTGGTGCAGAACCTCGGCCCGCTGAGCGCGGCGGCCGCCGTGTTCACCACGAACCGCTGCAAGGCCAACCCCGTGCTGTGGAGCGAGCGCGTCATCCAGGACGGCGTCGTCTCGGCCATCGTGCTCAACTCCGGCGGGGCGAACTGCTACACCGGGGCGCAGGGCTTCCAGACCACGCACGCGACGGCCGAGGCGGTCGCGGAGCAGCTCGGCGTCTCCGCGGGCGACGTGCTGGTCTGCTCCACCGGGCTCATCGGCGAGCAGCTGCCGGTCGACAAGCTGGTCGCCGGCGTGTCCTCCGCCGCCGCGGCGCTCGCGACCGACGCCGGGCTCGGGGCCGCGGAGGCCATCATGACCACCGACACGCGCCCGAAGGAGTCCGTCCACCGCTCGACCGACGGCTGGACGATCGGCGGCATGGCCAAGGGCGCCGGGATGCTCGCGCCGGGCCTCGCCACCATGCTGGTCGTCCTCACCACCGACGCCGTGCTCCGCTCCGAGCAGCTGGACGCGGCCCTCCGCTCCGCCACGCGCGTCACCTTCGACCGCCTCGACTCCGACGGCTGCATGTCCACGAACGACACCGTGGCGCTGCTGGCCTCCGGCGCGAGCGGCGTCGAGCCCGACGAGGTGGCGTTCGCCCTCGCGCTCACCGAGGTGTGCCGCGATCTGGCCGAGCAGCTCCAGGCCGACGCCGAGGGCGCCTCGCACGACATCGCGATCGAGGTCGTGGGCGCCGCGAGCGAGGAGGACGCCGTCACCGTCGGCCGCGCGGTGTCGCGCAGCAACCTGTTCAAGGCGGCGATCTTCGGCAACGACCCCAACTGGGGCCGCGTGCTCGCCGCCGTCGGCACCACCGACGCCGCGTTCGACCCGTACGGCATCGACGTCGCGATCAACGGCGTCCAGATCTGCACCGGAGGCGAGCCGGATCAGCCGCGCGACCTGGTCGACCTCACGCCGCGGAAGGTGCACATCCTGATCGACCTGCACGCGGGCGAGGAGACGGCGACCATCCTGACCAACGACCTCACACACGACTACGTGCACGAGAACAGCGCGTACGCCAGCTGATGACGATGACGGACGACGAACAGCGGGCGGACCACGAGGCGGCCGCGGCGAAGGCCGCGACGCTGATCGAGTCGCTGCCGTGGCTGAAGACCTTCCACGACCAGATCATCGTGGTGAAGTTCGGCGGGAACGCCATGGTCAGCGAGGAGCTGCAGCGCAGCTTCGCCGAAGACATGGTCTACCTGCGCTACGCGGGCCTGCGCCCGGTCGTGGTGCACGGCGGCGGACCGCAGATCTCGGCGATGCTCGACCGGCTCAGCATCGCGTCCGAGTTCCGCGGCGGCTACCGGGTGACCACGCCGGAGGCGATGGATGTCGTCCGGATGGTGCTCACCGGCCAGATCAACCGCGACATCGTGGGCAACATCAACAAGCACGGGCCGCTCGCGGCCGGGCTCTCCGGCGAGGACGCCGGGCTGTTCCAGGGGCGTCGGCGCGCGGCCGTCATCGACGGCGAGGAGGTCGACCTGGGCCTCGTCGGAGACGTCGTGGCGGTGGACCCGGAGGCGGTGCTCACGCAGCTCGCCGCCGGACGCATCCCGGTGGTCTCGTCGATCGCGCCCGACGTCGACGACGCCAGCCAGGCGCTCAACGTGAACGCCGACGCCGCGGCCGCCGCGCTCGCCGTCGCCCTCGGCGCGGCGAAGCTCGTCATCCTCACCGACGTGGCCGGCCTCTACAGCGACTGGCCCAACCGCGACTCGCTGCTCTCGAAGATCGGCGCGGACGAGCTGCGCGCCCTGCTGCCGTCGCTCGAGTCGGGCATGATCCCCAAGATGGCGGCGTGCCTGGACGCGGTCGACGGGGGAGTGGCGAAGGCGGCCATCATCGACGGGCGGGTGGCGCACTCCATCCTGCTCGAGATCTTCACGCAGTCCGGAATCGGGACGGAGGTGGTGCCCGCGTGAGCGAGGCGCTGAACGGGAGCGGGACCACGACCGGCGAGGTCGCGGGCGCCTGGCTCGACGGAGGCTGGAAGGCGCCGTTCGGCGACGCCATCATGCGGACGCTGGCGACGCCGAAGCGCATGCTCGTGCGCGGCGAAGGCTGCCGGGTGTGGGACGTCGACGGCAATGAGTACCTCGACTTCCTCGCCGGCATCGCGGTGAACGCGCTCGGCCACGGGCATCCCGCGCTGGTGGAGGCGGTGAGCGCGCAGGTGGCGACGCTCGCGCACGTCTCCAACTACTTCTCCACGCCGTCGCAGCTGCAGCTCGCGCAGCGGCTGCGCGAGATCACCGGAGCGGGCGAGCGGGGCAGGGTGCTGTTCGGCAACTCGGGCGCCGAGGCCAACGAGGCCGCCTTCAAGCTCGCCCGGCTGAACAAGGGCCAGCACGGCAGGAAGACCCGCGTGCTCGCCCTCCACAACGCCTTCCACGGCCGCACGATGGGCTCGCTGGCCCTGACCGGCAAGCCGCCGATGCGCGAGGCGTTCGAGCCGCTGCCCGGCGGCGTCGAGCACATCGACTCCACGATCGAGGCGCTGGAGGCGGCCATCGACGACCGCGTGGCCGCGCTGTTCGTCGAGCCGATCAAGGGCGAGGCGGGCGTGCTCGACCTGCCGGAGGGTTTCCTCCGGCGCGCCCGCGAGCTGACCGAGCAGCACCACGCGCTGCTCATCATCGACGAGATCCAGACCGGCGTCGGCCGCACCGGCCGCTGGTTCGCCTACCAGCACGAGGGCATCCTGCCGGACGCGGTCACGGTCGCCAAGGGCATGGCCGGCGGCGTGCCGATCGGCGCGCTCGTCACCTTCGGCTGGGCGTCCGACCTGTTCACGCAGGGGCAGCACGGCTCCACCTTCGGCGGCAACCCGCTGGCGACCGCGGCGGGCAACGCCGTGCTGGCGGAGATCGAGCGCTCCGACCTGGTCGGCAACGCTGCACGACGGGGCGAGGAGCTGAAGCAGATCATCCGCTCGTTCGACTCGCCGCTGATCGGCGACGTGCGCGGCCACGGGCTGCTCATCGGGATCGGCCTGACCGACGGCGAGGCGCACCGGCTCTCCGACGCGGCGCTCGCAGGCGGGCTCATCGTGAACGCCCCGAACGAGTCCAGCATCCGGCTCGCGCCGCCGCTCATCGTCGGCGACGCCGAGCTCGCCGAGTTCCGCGACCGCTTCGGCCGCGCGCTCGCCTCCCTCTGACCACCCCCGAGCCGACCACAGACAAGGCGGACCGCATGACCCGGCACTTCCTCCGCGACGACGACCTGAGCCCCGCAGAGCAGGCGGAGGTGCTGGCGCTCGCCGCCGACCTCAAGCGCGACCGCTTCTCGGCGAAGCCGCTCGCCGGCCCGCAGACCGTCGCGGTGATCTTCGACAAGACCTCGACCCGCACCCGCGTCTCGTTCGCCGTCGGGATCGCGGACCTCGGCGGCAGCCCGCTCATCATCCAGAGCGGAGAGAGCCAGCTCGGCGGCAAGGAGTCGCTGGCCGACACGGCGCGCGTGCTCGAGCGCATGGTGTCGGCGATCGTCTGGCGCACCTACGCGCAGTCCGGGCTGGAGGAGATGGCGGAGGGGACGCGCGTCCCGGTCGTCAACGCCCTGTCCGACGACTTCCACCCCTGCCAGATCCTCGCCGACCTGCTCACCATCCGGGAGCACAAGGGCCGCACCGAGGGGCTCACGATGAGCTACTTCGGCGACGGCGCCAACAACATGGCGCACTCCTACCTGCTCGGCGGCGCGACCGCGGGCATGCACGTGCGCATCGCCGCTCCGGCCGCGTACGCGCCGTCGGCCGCCGTCGTGGCCGACGCGGAGGCCATCGCCGCCCGCACCGGCGGCTCGGTGACCGTGCTGACCGACCCGGCGGAGGCGGCCGCTGGCGCCGACGTGCTCGTGACGGACACCTGGGTGTCGATGGGCAAGGAGGACGAGAAGGCCGAGCGCGTCGCCGTGTTCGGCGACTACACCGTCGACTCGCGCCTGATGGGGCTGGCGGACCCCGGCGCGATCTTCCTGCACTGCCTGCCGGCCTATCGCGGCTACGAGGTCAGTGCGGACGTGCTCGACGGCCCGCAGTCGGTCATCTGGGACGAGGCGGAGAACCGCCTGCACGCGCAGAAGGCGCTGCTCGCCTGGCTGCTGGAGAAGAACGGGAGCGCGGCATGAGCGAGCAGAGCACGGACGGAACGGGCGTCGGCAAGACCGGGGAAGGCTCGCTCTGGGGCGGCCGCTTCGCCGGCGGCCCGTCGCCGGAACTCGCCGCGCTGAGCAAGTCGACGCACTTCGACTGGGAGCTGGCCGCCTACGACATCGCCGGCTCGCGCGCCCACGCCAGGGCGCTCGCCGCCGCGGGCTACCTGACGCCCGAGGAGCTCGACGGGATGCTCGCGGCGCTCGACCGGCTAGACGCCGACGTCGCCTCCGGCGCGTTCGTCGCGGCCGACACCGACGAGGACGTGCACGGCGCCCTGGAGCGCGGCCTGATCGAGCGCGCCGGGGCGGACCTCGGCGGGAAGCTCCGCGCCGGCCGCAGCCGCAACGACCAGATCGCCACGCTCATCCGCCTCTACCTGCGCGATCACGCGGGCGTCATCGCCGAGCAGCTGATCGCGCTCGTCGACGCCATCGCGTCGCAGGCGGGAGCGCATCCGACCGCCGTCATGCCGGGTCGCACGCACCTGCAGCACGCGCAGCCGGTGTTGCTGGCGCACCACCTGCTCGCGCACTGCTGGCCGCTGGTGCGCGACCTGCAGCGGCTGGCCGACTGGGACGCCCGGGCCGACGTCTCGCCGTATGGGTCGGGCGCGCTGGCCGGCTCGACCCTCGGTCTGGACCCGCTGCTCGTCGCCCGCGAGCTCGGCTTCGCCCGCAGCTCGGAGAACTCGATCGACGGCACCGCGGCGCGGGACGTCGTGGCCGAGTTCGCGTACGTCGCGGCGCAGGTCGGCGTCGACCTGTCGCGGTTCGCCGAGGAGATCATCCTCTGGAACACGCGCGAGTTCGGCTTCGTCACCCTCGACGACGGCTACTCCACCGGGTCGTCGATCATGCCGCAGAAGAAGAACCCGGACATCGCCGAGCTCGCCCGCGGCAAGGCGGGCCGGCTGATCGGCAACGCCACCGGGCTGCTGGCCACGCTCAAGGGCCTGCCACTGGCGTACAACCGCGACCTGCAGGAGGACAAGGAGCCGGTCTTCGACTCGGTCCGCACGCTCGAGGTCCTGCTGCCGGCGTTCACCGGGATGGTGGCGACGCTGCGCTTCGACACCGAGCGCATGGCCGAGCTCGCGCCGCAGGGCTTCTCGCTCGCCACCGACGTGGCCGAGTGGCTGGTGAAGCAGCACGTCCCGTTCCGGGTCGCGCACGAGCTGAGCGGCAGCCTGGTCCGCTTCGCCGAGGAGAACGGGCTGGAGCTGCACGAGGTGTCGGACGAGCAGCTGGCGGCGGTCTCGCCGCTGCTGACGCCGGAGGTGCGCTCCGTGCTCTCGGTGGAGGGGTCCGTCGCGAGTCGCGGCGGCGTCGGCGGCACCGCTCCCGACCGGGTCGCGGAGCAGCTCGCCGCCCTCACCGAGCACGTGCGCAAGGCGGCCCTCGCCCTGCGCGCCTCTCGAAGGGACCTGGTCTGATGGCGCGCTGGGAGCCGGAGAAGAAGCGGCCGTGGATCATCCCGGCGATCGTCGTGGTCGCGGTGGCCGTGATCGTGGTCGGCCTGGTGGTGGCGGTCGTCGCCGGCGGCCGGATCTTCTGACGTGACGCTGCACCGGCCGCGGCGGGAGGACTTCCTCGCGTCCTCGCTGGAGGTCGCGCCGCGGCTGCTGGGCGCCGTGCTGCGGCACGACTCGCCGGACGGGCCGGTCGGGCTGCGGATCACCGAGGTGGAGGCGTACATCGGCGACGGCCTCGACCCCGGCTCGCACGCCTTCCGCGGCCGGACGAAGCGGAATGCGGTCATGTACGGGCCACCCGGTCACCTCTACACGTACTTCACCTACGGCATGCACGTGTGCGCCAACGTCGTCTGCTCGCCGGACGGCGAGGCGTCGGCGGTGCTGCTGCGCGCGGCGGAGGTCGTCGAGGGGGAGGAGCTGGCGGAGCGCCGGCGCGTCGGTGCGACCGGCCGCCGCATCCCGCACCGCGATCTCGCCAGGGGACCGGCGCGGCTCGTCGTCGCCGCGGGACTGAGCCTGGCGGACGACGGAGCCGACCTGTTCTCTCCGCCCTTCGACCTGCTGCTGCCCGACGAACAGGCCGCGTACGTCACCGGCCCGCGCACGGGCGTCTCCGGCGCCGGCGGCGGCCTCGCCTTCCCCTGGCGCTACTGGCTGCCTGACGACCCGACCGTCTCGCCGTACAAGCGCCACCCCAAGTCCCACGACTGACCGCACCCGCCCAGCTGATGGCTGGGGGCGGGGCGGGGTGAGTGGACGGGTCAGCCGGCGACGATGCGGAAGACGCCGGCGCAGACGCAGGCCCAGACGATGCTGGCGAGCGTGCCGATGATGAAGCGCTCGCGGGCCTCCGCCTGCTCCAGCTCGGTGAAACGGCCGACGCCCTTGATGGCGATGAGCACCGCGAGACCTTCGGGGAAGCCGGCCATGATCGTCCCGGCTGCCGCGAGACGCTCCAGCAGGCCGATCGTGGTCCCGCCGCGCAGCACCTCACGCGTGGTCTCGCCTTCCGGCGTGAGAGCCCGGACCAGGATGCCGTCGTGCGGACTCGGCCGGGTGGTGTCCCGTGTGGCCAGGGCGAGCACGAGCTGCGCCGCGGGGCCGCCGCCCAGCACGGCCAGGGCGAGCGCGGCGACCCCGATCAGGAGCCGGAAGACGAACGGCGCATGCTCCGCCGGGATCAGCACGATGACGACGGTCGCCGCGAGCAGGCCGGCGGCGCAGTAGACGAGCGGCCGGCGCGGTGTCCGCAGGGTGGCGGCGACGCAGCCGAGGGCGGCGACCAGCAGGATCAGCGCGAGCGACCACAGCAGGTGCGGCCAAAGCGGGGCCAGCGCGGAGGTGATCGGCGGCCAGGTCGTCATGCGTCCTCCTCGGCGTCCGGTGCCGTCGCCTGCGCGGCGTCGGCACGTGCCAACAGCCTAGTCAGGGCGGGGAGCGCGGCCAGCTCGACCCGGAGGCCGGCCGCACGCGCGCGGTCGCTCGCCGACTGCGGCGTGATGCCGAGCCGTGCGCCGGCCTCGGCCTGCGTGTGGCCGGCGACGACGAGGTCGTACAGCTCCCAGCCCGCCGCGGTGCGCCCCTCGCGCAGGGTCAGCAGCAGGGTGAGGAGGGCCTCGACGTCGGCTGCGGGCTCCGGCGCGACCTCGGCGGCGGCCGCGAAACGGGCGGGCGCGCGCTTCGCCCGGGTGACGGCCGCTCGTGCCGCGACGAAGGCGTCGCCCGTCGCCTCCCGCGTGTTCGCGGGCAAGGGGCGGCGGACGTCGCCGATGCCGAGGCCGACGCTCCAGGCACCCTCGCGGGTGAGGACGAGGACGAGGTCGAGGGCGGTCGCCGCGTCGGCGGTGAGGGCCTGCACCTCGTCGCCGGCGTTGCGGTCGGGCGGGAGGGCGAGACGGTCCGCGAAGCGGTCGCGGAGGGCGTCGAGGGTGGGCGCGACGATGTCGGCGCGCCCCCTGCTGTCGACCTGGTCGGCTGTGACGACGAACATGCGACTCCCTTCATCAGGTCTGGATGCCTGATCCGGAGTCTATCAGGACTGTGGGCCTGATCGCAAAGTCATCAGGATCAGAGGCCTGATCCTCGGCTGAAGCGCCGGCCGTGCCGCTGGTACCCTGATCGGGTGTCCGAAACCGCACCCTCCCGCGAGCGCACGCTCAGCGAACAGACCATCGACGCGTCCTTCGACGACATCTGGGAGGAGCTGAAGTGGCGGGGCCTCGTCCACGTCTCCACCGATGAGGCCGCCCTGAAAGAGCTCCTGGCCGGAGAGCCGATCACGTACTACTGCGGCTTCGACCCGACGGCGGCCAGCCTCCACCTCGGTCACCTGGTCCAGCTGCTGACGCTTCGCCGGCTGCAGCTCGCGGGTCACCGGCCGCTCGGCCTCGTCGGCGGATCGACCGGTCTCATCGGCGACCCACGGCCGACCGCCGAGCGCACCCTCAACACGCGCGAGACCGTCGCGGAATGGGTGCGCTCGCTACAGGCCCAGGTGTCGAAGTACCTCTCGTTCGAGGGCGACAACGCCGCGCGCCTTGTCAACAACCTCGACTGGACGGCTCCGCTCTCCGCGATCGATTTCCTGCGCGAGATCGGCAAGCACTTCCGGATCGGGACGATGCTGAAGAAGGATGCGGTGGCCGCCCGCCTCAACTCCGACGAGGGGATCTCCTACACCGAGTTCAGCTACCAGATCCTCCAAGGGCTGGACTTCCTGGAGCTGTACCGTCAGTACGACTGCGTTCTGCAGACCGGCGGAAGCGACCAGTGGGGCAATCTGACCAGCGGCACCGAACTCATCCGCAAGGTGGAGGGTGTGCACGTGCACGCCATCGGCACGCCCCTGATCACGAACAGCGACGGCACCAAGTTCGGCAAGAGCGAGGGCAACGCGATCTGGATCGACCCGGAGCTCACCAGCCCGTACGCCTTCTACCAGTTCTGGCTCAACACCGACGACGCGGACGTGATCGACCGGCTCAAGGTCTTCACCTTCCTGTCGCGGGCCGAGATCGAGGAGTACGCGCAGAAGGTCGCCGACGAGCCGTTCAAGCGGGAGGCGCAGCGACGACTCGCCTTCGAGGTCACCGCACTGGTGCACGGCGTGGCGGCGACCGAGGCCGCGATCGCGGCTTCGCAGGCGCTGTTCGGCCAGGGCGAGCTCTCCGAGCTGGACGCGACGACGCTCGAGGCCGCGCTGCGCGAGCTGCCCAACACGACGACGACCGAGCCGTCGTCGACCGTGGCCCAGGCCCTCGTCGACACCGGGCTCACGTCGAGCCTCGGCGAGGCCCGTCGCGCGGTGGCCCAGGGCGGCGTCTACGTCAACAACGCGAAGGTGGAGGACGCCGAGCAGCCGATCGGCCAGGACGTGCTGCCCGGCGACATGGTCGTGCTGCGACGCGGCAAGAAGACGCTCGCGGGTGTCTTCGTCGCGTGAGGCTCTGACGTACGGTGGAGCCATGTCGGATGAGCAGCAGGCCGTGCCGGACGGCCTCGTCGACCGCCTTGACGTGATCGAGGAGCAGCCGTTGGCGGCGCGCGCGGACGCGTACGCGCATCTGCACGAGCAGCTCCGCCGCACGCTGGAGGGCGACGACGACCATGGCCGGGGCTGACCGCCGGCTGGATGTGGCCCTGGCCGAGCGCGGCCTCGCGCGTTCGCGTTCGCACGCCGCCACGCTCATCGCCGAGGGCCTGGTCACCGTGGACGGGCGGCCGGAGCTGCGCGCATCCGCCAAGGTGGGCGAGGCGCAGGAGCTGCGGGTGGCCGGGGCCGACCACTACGTCAGCCGGGGCGCCCACAAGCTGATCGCCGCGCTCGACGCGTTCGGCGTGGATCCGGCCGGCCGGGTGGCGCTCGACGCGGGCGCCTCCACGGGCGGCTTCAGCCAGGTGCTGCTGGAGCGCGGCGCGGCCCGGGTGATCGCGGTGGACGTCGGGCACGGCCAGCTGTCGCCCGTGCTGCACGGCGCCGACCGCCTGGAGTCGTACGAGGGCGTCAACGTGCGTTCGCTGAGCCCCGAGCTGCTCGCCGGCCTCACCGGCGACGAGGTGCGGCCCGACCTGGTCGTGGCCGACCTGTCCTTCATCTCGTTGACCCAGGTGCTGCCGGCGCTCGTGGCCACCGCGGCACGCGGCGCCGACTTCGTGCTGCTGATCAAGCCGCAGTTCGAGGTGGGAAGGCAGGGCATCCGCGAGGGCGTGGTCCGGGATGCCGGCCTGCGCGCCGACGCGATCTCCGACGTGCTCTGGGCCGCGCACGACGCCGGACTCGGCACGGCCGGACTGATCGCATCGCCCATCGCCGGCGGGCACGGCAACCACGAGTACCTGGGCTGGTTCCGGACGGGCGCGCCGGACCCGTCCGGGCTCCGCGACGAGGTGCTCCGACTTTCGCGATAGGTGAACGTTCTCCACAAACCCGGCACGCGGCCTCGTTTCCCAGCCGAAAACAGACAGAATGGGAGGACGGCTTTCGAGAGGAGACGACGTGACACAGATCGGTGGAGCGACGCGGTACATCCTCGTCGTCGCGCACACCGGTCGTGAAGACTCGCTCGACGCGGGCGTCCGGGTCTCCCGGCAGCTCCTCGACGCGGGCGTCGTCCCTGTGCTGAGCGCCGACGAGCGCCGAGACCTGCTGGAGGCCGACCCGTCGCTCGAGGCGGTCGCCGTGCTGGGCGACGACGTGCCGCCGAGCGAGCTGGAGCTGGTGATCGTGTTGGGCGGCGACGGCACCATCCTGCGCGCCGCCGAACTGGTGCGCGGCTGCTCGGCCCCGCTGCTCGGCGTGAACCTCGGGCACGTCGGCTTCCTCGCCGAGAGCGAGCGCGACGACCTGGAGACGGCGGTCGCCCGCGGGCTCGCCAAAGACTACGAGGTCGAGGAGCGCATGACGCTCTCGGCGCGGGTCAAGGTGGGCCGCGAGGTCGTGTACGAGAGCTGGGCGCTCAACGAGGCCACGGTCGAGAAGGCCAGTCGCGAGCGCATGCTCGAGGTCGTGATCGAGGTCGACGGCCGGCCGATGTCGAGCTTCGGCTGCGACGGCGTCGTCATGTCGACGCCGACCGGCTCCACGGCGTATTCGTTCTCCGCCGGCGGGCCAGTGGTCTGGCCGGGCGTCGCCGCGCTGCTGCTCGTGCCGCTGAGCGCACACGCGCTGTTCTCGCGCCCGCTCGTGGTCGACGCCGATTCGTCGCTCGCGGTCGAACTGCTCGACCGGGCGGGCGGCGCCGGCATCCTCTGGTGCGACGGCCGGCGTCCGTTCGACCTGCCGCGGGGCGCGCGGGTCGTGGTGCGGCGGTCGCCCATCCCCGTGCGGCTCGCCCGCCTGCACCCCGGGCCGTTCACCGACCGCTTGGTGCACAAGTTCGACCTTCCCGTGACGGGATGGAGGGGGCCGGCCGGGCGTGACTGACGTGCGTGGAGGCATCGAGGAGATCTCGATCAGAGACCTTGGCGTCATCGCGGACGCCTCGTTGCCGTTGGGCCCGGGCTTCACGGCGATCACCGGCGAGACCGGCGCGGGCAAGACCATGGTGGTGTCGGCGCTCGGGCTCCTGCTGGGCGAGCGCGCCGACACCGGCGCCGTGCGGCTGGGCAGCACGCAGGCCTGGGTCGAGGGCCGCTGGCGGGTGGCCTCCGCGGGCGACGTGGTCGAGCGCGTGCGTGACGCCGGGGGAGACGTGGATGCGATCGACGCCGACGAGTCCGAGCTGGTGCTCAGCCGGTCGGTGTCGGCGGAGGGCCGCTCGCGCGCGGTCGTCGGCGGTCGCAGCGCGCCGGTCGCCGTGCTGACCGAGCTCGGCGAGCAGCTGGTCGTCGTGCACGGGCAGTCCGACCAGATCCGCCTCCGCTCCGCCGTGGCGCAGCGGGCGGCACTCGACCGGTTCGCCGGTCCCACGTTCGCCGCGGCGCTCGACACCTACGAGCAGGTGTTCCACCGCTGGCGTGACAACCGGGCGGAGCTCGACGAGCTGATCGCCGATCAGGACCGCCGTGCCCGCGAGGCGGAAGACCTGCGCATCGCCATGGCCGAGATCGAGGCCGTCGCGCCGCAGCCGGGCGAGGACGACGAGCTGGCGGAGCGTGCCGAGCGCCTCACCAACCTGGAGGAGCTGCGGCTGGCCGCGGCGGCTGCGCGCGAGCTGCTCAGCGCGGAGGAGTCCGAGGGCGTCGACGCGCTCGGCCTGCTCGACAACGCCCGGCGCCAGCTGGAGCGCGTCGCCCCGCACGACAGCGCCCTGCAGCCGCTCGCCGAGTCGGTCGCCGAGGCGAACTACCTGATCTCCGACATCGCCGCGCAGCTGTCGACGTACCTGGCGGCGCTCGATGCCGACGGCGCCCAGGAGCTGGAGGTCGTGCAGGAGCGCCGGGCCGAGCTCGCCTCGCTCGTGCGCAAGTACGGCCCGACGCTCGACGACGTCATCCGGACGCTCGAGACCGGCAGCCTGCGGCTCCTGGAACTCGACGGCGACGCCGACCGCATCGACGAGCTCACCCGCGAGGTCGAGGCCGACGCCGAGCTGGTGCGGGAGCTCGCCTCCGGTCTCAGCGCCGAGCGCGCCGCCGCGGCCGAGCGGCTGGCGGAGGCGGTCAGCGAGGAGCTGTCGGCGCTCGCCATGCCGGACGCGCGCATCGTCGTGGAGGTGACGCAGCGCGACCCCGACGACCTGACCACCTACAGCGCGTCGGGTCGCGACCAGGTCGCGATCCTGTTGCAGCCGCATCCCGGCGCCGAGCCGCGACCGCTCGGCAAGGGAGCCTCCGGCGGCGAGCTGTCGCGCGTGATGCTCGCGATCGAGGTCGTCATCGCCGGGAGCGACCCGGTGCCGACGTTCATCTTCGACGAGGTGGATGCGGGGGTCGGCGGCGCGTCGGCCATCGAGATCGGCCGCAGGCTCGCCCGCCTGGCCGAGTCGGCGCAGGTGATCGTCGTCACCCACCTGGCCCAGGTCGCCGCCTTCGCGAACAACCACCTGACGGTCGTGAAGGGCAGTGACGGAGCGGTCACCGCCTCCAGCGTCCGCCGCCTGGACGGCGACGAGCGCATCGCCGAGATGGCGCGCCTGCTCTCCGGCCTGCCCGACTCGGAGAGCGGCCTCGCACACGCCCGCGAGCTGGTCGAGATGGCGGCCGCGGCGCGCCGCTGACCCGTTCGCTGCCGCGTTCCTCGACCGCACACGCGGGCACCCCCTCCGTCAGCGCGCCCCGGTTCGCGTGATAAGCTGCAAGCCCGTGGTGGATTATTCAGACGCGGGTTCGAACAACGGCATTACCAAGCACATCTTCGTGACGGGTGGTGTCGTTTCTTCGTTGGGGAAGGGTCTCACGGCCGCCTCTCTCGGCAACCTCCTGACGGCCCGCGGCCTGCGCGTGGTCATGCAGAAACTCGACCCGTACCTCAACGTGGACCCGGGCACGATGAACCCGTTCCAGCACGGCGAGGTCTTCGTGACCGACGACGGCGCCGAGACCGACCTCGACATCGGCCACTACGAGCGCTTCCTCGACATCAACCTCGGCCAGTCCGCGAACGTCACCACGGGCCAGATCTACTCGAACGTGATCGCCAAGGAGCGGCGCGGCGAGTACCTGGGCGACACGGTGCAGGTCATCCCGCACATCACCGACGAGATCAAGCGCCGGATGCGGCTGCAGGCGCAGCCGGGCCCGGACGGCGAGCCGGCTCCCGACGTGATCATCACCGAGATCGGCGGCACCGTCGGCGACATCGAGTCGCAGCCGTTCATCGAGTCGGCGCGCCAGGTGCGCCACGAGCTGGGCCGCAAGAACTGCTTCTTCGTGCACGTCTCGCTCGTGCCGTTCATGAACGCCTCCGGCGAGCAGAAGACGAAGCCGACGCAGCACTCGGTCGCCGCCCTGCGCTCCATCGGCATCCAGCCGGACGCGCTCGTGCTGCGCAGCGACCGTCCGGTCTCCGAGAGCAACAAGCGCAAGATCGCGCTCATGTGCGACGTCGACGAGCAGGCCGTGGTGAACGCGGTCGACGTGCCGTCGATCTACGACATCCCGACCATGCTGCACGAGCAGGGCCTCGACGCCTACATCATCGACCAGCTGGGCCTCGACAAGGCCGGGGACGTCGACTGGGACGGCTGGGCGCGGCTCCTGGAGGCCGTGCACGACCCCAAGCACGAGGTCACCATCGGCCTGGTCGGCAAGTACATCGACCTGCCCGACGCCTACCTCTCGGTCACCGAGGCGCTGCGCGCCGGCGGCTTCGCCCACCGCACCAAGGTGAAGCTCAAGTGGATCGCGTCCGACGACGCCCAGACCCCGGAGGGCGCCGCGGCGCAGCTGAGCGACGTCGACGCGATCTGCGTCCCCGGCGGGTTCGGCGTCCGCGGCATCGAGGGAAAGGTCGGCGCGCTGCGGTTCGCGCGCGAGAACGGCATCCCGGCGCTCGGCCTGTGCCTGGGCCTGCAGTGCATGGTCATCGAGTTCGCGCGCCACGAGGCGGGCCTCGCCGGCGCGTCGTCGTCGGAGTTCGACCCGGAGACCGAGTTCCCGGTGATCGCGACCATGGCGGAGCAGGTGGACATCATCGCGGGAGGCGACCTCGGCGGCACCATGCGCCTCGGCCTGTACCCGGCGAACCTCGCAGAGGGCTCCCTCGTGGCCGAGCTGTACGGCGCCCCGGAGGCGTCGGAGCGGCACCGCCACCGCTACGAGGTGAACAACAACTACCGCGAGCAGATCGCCGACGCCGGCCTGTGGTTCTCCGGCACGTCGCCCGACGGACACCTCGTGGAGTACGTGGAGCTGCCGCGCGACGTGCACCCGTTCTACGTGGGCACGCAGGCGCACCCGGAGCTCCGCTCGCGCCCGAACCGGGCGCACCCGCTGTTCGCGGGCCTTGTCGGTGCGGCGCTGGAGCGCCAGAAGGCCAGCCTGCTGTTCGAGGTCGCCGAGGCAGAGGCCGAGCTGGCGGCCGAGGCCTGATGACGGCGGAGCTGAACGACCAGCCGTTCCGCCCGGAGATCGTCTCGACCGAGACGGCCTTCGAGGGGAAGATCTGGAACGTCCGCCGCGACGTCTTCCGCTACAACGGCGAGGAGATCACGCGCGAGTACGTCGACCACACCGGCGCGGTCGGCATCCTGGCGATGGACGACGACGGGAAGGTGCTGCTCATCCGCCAGTACCGCCATCCGGTGCGCCACCGCGACTGGGAGATCCCGGCCGGCCTGCTCGACCAGGACGGCGAGGACCCGCTGACCGCCGCGAAGCGCGAGCTGGGCGAGGAGGCCGACCTCGAGGCCGACGAGTGGAACGTGCTCACCGACGTGTTCACCAGCCCCGGCGGCAACGACGAGTCGATCCGGATCTACCTGGCGCGCGGCGTGCGTCCGACCGGGTCCGCGTTCGACCGGGAGGCCGAGGAGGCGGACATCGAGCTCCGCTGGACGCCGCTCGACGAGGCGGTGGAGGCGGTCATGCAGCGCCGCGTCCACAACGCCCCGCTGATCATCGCCCTGCTGGCCGCCCGCACCGCGCGGGAGCAGGGCTGGAGCACGCTCGGCGCGGCGAACGAGCCGTGGCCGAGCCATCCCAAGCTGAGCAGATGACCGTCGCGGCCGACGTCGACGCCTTCCTGCGGCACGTCGCCATCGAGCGCGGGCTGTCGGCGAACACGGTGGCCGCCTACCGGCGCGACCTGGCCGTGTACTCCGCCTGGCTGGAGCAGCAGGGCGTCGTGGACGTGAGGGCGGTGACGCCGGCGACCCTCTCCGCGTTCGCGGTGCACCTGGGGACGCGGGAGGAGTCGCCGCTGACCGCGTCGTCCCTCGCCAGGATGCTGTCGACCGTGCGCGGCTTCCACCGCTTCCTGCTGGAGGAGGGCCGCGTGGAGGCCGACGCGGCCCGCGACCTGCGGCCGCCCAAGCTGCCGAGCCGACTGCCGAAGGCGATCACCGTCGAGCAGGTGTCGGCGCTGCTCGCGGCGACCGACGGCGACGACGTCGCGGCCCTCCGCGACAAGGCGCTGCTGGAGCTGATGTACGCCACCGGGGCGCGCGTCAGCGAGGCCGTCGGCTTGAACGTGGACGACGTGATCGACACCGACGTCGTCCGGCTCACCGGCAAGGGCAGCAAGCAGCGCATCGTCCCGCTCGGCTCGTACGCCCAGACGGCCGTCTCGGCGTACCTGGTGCGGGCGCGCCCGGTGCTGTCGGCGCGCGGCCGGGCGACGCCGGCGCTGTTCCTCGGCATGCGCGGCGCACGCCTCTCGCGGCAGAACGTCTGGCTGATCATCCGCGCCGCCGCCGAGCGCGCGAAGCTTGACGTCGAGCACCTGTCGCCGCACACCCTGCGCCACTCGTTCGCGACGCACCTGCTGGCCGGGGGAGCGGACGTGCGGGTCGTGCAGGAGCTGCTCGGCCACTCCTCGGTCGCCACGACGCAGATCTACACGCTGGTCACCGCCGACACGCTCCGCGACGTGTACGTCTCCGCCCACCCCCGCGCGCGCTGAGCCCCCGCCCCTGCCGCGACTCGCCCCAGGCACGGGCGCCATTCGTCACGAACGGCGCCGATTCCTCACGAACGGCGCTGATTCGTCACGAATCCGCTCCGCAACCCGACGTCAGGCATGGGCGCGATTCGTGACGAATGGGCGCGATTCGTGACGAACGGGGGCGATTCGTGACGAATCGATCAGGGGTTCGAGCGGTGGCGGCGCTGCGGCGCTCGGCGGCGCAGCCAGACGAAGACCGAGCCGCCGTCGAAGCCGACCCGGCGGGTCGCGGTGAAGCCGAGCTTCCGAAGCACACCGAACGACGGCGCGTTCCAGGTGGCGACCGTCGCCCAGAGCACGGGGACGCCCGCGTCGAACGCGGCGTCCGCGACCGCGGCCGCCGCCTCCGTGGCGTACCCACGGCCGACCTGCCCGCGCAGCAGCTCGTAGACGAGCTCCGGCTGCGCCGGGGTCGCCCGGCCGACGATCAGACCGCAATACCCGACCGCCTCGCCCGTCTCGGCCAGCTCGATCGTGTACAGCCCGAAGCCGTCGGCGTCGAAGGCGGCGCGCTGCGCGTCCAGCCGGTCCCGCTCCTCCTCGACCGTCCCGGCCGCGCGGCCCAGCGGGTGCTCGGCCAGCAGCGCGAGGCTCCCCTCGGCGTCCCGCCCGTCGCGCGGGCGCAGACGCAGGCGCGGGGTCTCCAGGGCGGACGGCATCGGCTGCACCCGACCACCGTACCGAACCGCCGCGCGCACGCCCCGCAAGCGGGGCACGGCGCGCATAGACTGTTCCCTTGACAGAGCCGGCGATGAGAGGGACGAGGAACACCCAGGTGACGCGCAACGACGAGGTCGAGACCCAGCTTCCTGGCATGGATGACGCATCCATCGCCGCGAAGCCCGGGCCTACCGGTCGTCCCCTGCGCGCGTTCCCGGTGCCCGCGCCGCTCGCGCAGCACGGTCCGGCCAAGATCGTCGCCCTCTGCAACCAGAAGGGAGGCGTCGGCAAGACGACGACCTCCATCAACCTGGGCGCCGCGCTCGCCGACTACGGCCGCCGCGTGCTCGCCATCGACTTCGACCCGCAGGGGGCGCTCTCCGCCGGGCTCGGGGCGCAGACGCACGACGCCACCACGATCTACGACCTGCTGCTGAACCGCAACGCGGACGTGCAGGCGGCCATCCAGACGACGTCGGTCCCCGGCCTCGACATCATCCCGGCGAACATCGACCTGTCCGCGGCCGAGGTGCACCTGGTCAACGAGGTGGCGCGCGAGCAGATCCTCGCCGGCGTGCTGCGCAAGGTGTCGAACGACTACGACGTCATCCTGATCGACTGCCAGCCGTCGCTCGGCATCCTCACCGTCAACGCGCTGACCGCCAGCCACGGCGTCCTCATCCCGCTGGAGTGCGAGTATTTCGCGCTGCGCGGCGTCGCGCTGCTGATCGAGACGATCGACAAGGTGCGCGAGCGGCTCAACCCGGCGATCGAGCTGGACGGCATCCTCGCCACGATGTACGACTCGCGCACGCTGCACTCGCGCGAGGTGCTGGAGCGCGTCGTCGACGCCTTCGGCGACCGGGTGCTCGAGACGGTGATCTCGCGCACGGTGAAGTTCCCGGACGCGTCGGTCGCCGCCACCCCGATCACCCAGTTCGCGCCGGAGCACCAGGCGGCGGAGGCGTACCGGCAGCTGGCGCGGGAACTGGTGTTCCGTGGCGCCGTCGCCTGACACGACAGAGCCGGATGCCGCCGAGGCCGCGGGCTTCCGCGTGTCGCTCGGCGACTTCGAGGGGCCGTTCGACCTCCTGCTCTCGCTGATCACCAAGCACGAGCTCGACATCACCGAGATCTCGCTGAGCCGCGTCACCGACGAGTTCATCGCCTACCTGCGGCAGCTCGACGCCGACGAGAGCCTCGACGAGGCGAGCGAGTTCCTCCTCGTCGCGGCGACCCTGCTCGACCTGAAGGTGGCCGGACTTCTGCCGCAGGGCGAGCTGGTGGACGCCGAGGACGTGGCCCTGCTCGAAGCCCGCGACCTGCTCTTCGCCCGGCTGCTGCAGTACCGCGCCTTCAAGGAGGCGTCGGGCTGGTTCGCGCAGCGGCTGGAGGCGGAGGGCGCCCGGCACGCGCGCGCGGTGCGGCTGGAGGACAAGTTCCGCCAGCGCACGCCGGAGCTGGTCTGGACGCTGAGCCTCGACGACTTCGCCGCTCTCGCGACTCTGGCGATGACGCCGCGCGAGGTACCCGTCGTGGGACTCAACCACCTGCACGCGCCCCTGGTCAGCATCCGCGAGCAGGCGGCGATCGTGGTCGGGATGCTGCGCCACGGCGAGCCGATGAGCTTCCGCCAGCTGGTCGCCGGCGCCGAGCAGAAGGGCGTGGTGGTCGCGCGGTTCCTCGCGGTGCTGGAGCTGTACCGCCGCGCGGCGCTCGCCTTCGAGCAGCTGGAGCCGCTGGGGGAGTTGACGCTGCGCTGGACGGCGGAGCACTGGTCCGAGGAGAACCTGTCGAATCTGGGAGCCGACTATGACGGTTGAGGACGTGACCGCGGACGCGGTCGAGGAGGCCGTGGTCCGCGGCGACGAGGTGACGGACACAACCGAGGTGCCGGCGCCGGTCGAGGACGCGCAGATCGAGCGGGCGCTGGAGGCCATCCTGATGGTGGCGGACGAGCCGATGAGCGTGGTGACCCTCGCGACCGCGGTCGGTGCGCCGGTGAAGCGCGTGCGCGCCGCGATCGCGGCCCTCGTCGCCGACTACGACGGCGAAGACGGAGGGGTGCGCCGCGGCTTCGAGCTGCGCGAGGTGGGCGGCGGCTGGCGCATCTACGTGCGCGAGGAGTTCGACGCGGTCGTCTCCGGCTACGTGCTGCAGCAGAACCCGACGAAGCTCTCCCAGGCGGCACTGGAGACCCTCGCGGTGATCGCCTACAAGCAGCCGATCAGCCGCGGCGCGATCGCCTCCATCCGTGCCGTCAACGTGGACTCGGTGGTGCGCACGCTGCTCGGCCGGGGGCTCATCACGGAGCTGTTCACCGACAGCGAGACCGGTGCGATCAACTACGGCACGACCGACCTGCTGCTCAGCCAGCTCGGCATCAACTCGATCGACGAGCTGCCCAAGATCTCGCCGCTGCTCAGCGACGGCGCCGACGGGTTCGACGGCGATGTCCGCTGAGGCCGGGGCGCAGGGCGAGCGCCTGCAGAAGGTGATGGCGGCCGCCGGCGTCGCATCACGGCGGGTGTCGGAGGACCTCATCGTCGCCGGCCGGGTGACCGTCAACGGGAAGGTCGTGCGCGAGCTCGGCACGCGCGTCGACCCCACGACGGACAAGGTGGCGGTCGACGGGACCGCGGTGCAGCTCGACACGTCGCGCCGCTACGTGATGCTCAACAAGCCCGTCGGGGTGGTGAGCTCGATGCGCGACGAGCAGGGGCGTCCCGACCTGTCTCGGTTCACCGCCGGGTATCCCGAGCGGCTGTTCAACGTCGGACGACTGGACGCGGAGACCTCCGGGCTGCTCATCCTCACCAACGACGGCGAGCTGGCGCACGTGCTGGCGCACCCGTCGTTCGGCGTGACCAAGACGTACATCGCGCGCGTGCGCGGCGTGGTGACGCCGCAGACGATCTCGCGTCTGACGAAGGGCGTCGAGCTGGAGGACGGCCCCATCGCCGCGGACAAGGCCAAGCTGCTGCAGTCGAACCAGCGCGAGGGTGAGTCGCTGGTGGAGATCACGCTGCACTCCGGGCGCAACCGCATCGTGCGGCGGATGCTGGCCGAGGTCGGCCACCCCGTCGTCGAACTCGTGCGCCGCCAGTTCGGCCCGCTGCACCTCGGCACCCTCAAGGTCGGCCAGCTGCGCGACCTCACCAAGGCCGAGCTGGGCCAGCTGCTCACGATCTCCCGCGAGTCCCGCTGACCGGCGCCTCGCGATTCGTGACGAACGGGCGGTGTTCGTGACGAAGAGCGCACATTCGGCACGAATGAAGCGCGCGGCGAACGGCGGTCGTGGGCGCTGGATAGGCTTGTCGGGTGACTGAGATCGCCGCCCGCCTCACGGGGCCCGTCCGCGTCGTCGGCGCGGGGCTGCTCGGCGCATCCGTCGGACTCGGGCTGCGCGCCCGCGGTGTCGACGTTGTGCTCGCCGACGCCTCGCCTGCCCACCTCCGGCTGGCGGCGGACTATGGGGCCGGGCGACTCGACGACGGGGCAGCGGAGCCGACCCTGATCGTCGTCGCGGTGCCGCCCGACCTCACCGGGCGGGTCGTCGCCGAGGAGCTCGCGGCGCATCCCGGATCGGTGGTGACCGATGTCGCCAGCGTGAAGGTCGCGCCGCTCGCCGAGCTCGAAGAGTCGGGCGTCGACCTCTCCCGCTACGTCGGCGGTCACCCGCTGGCCGGGCGCGAGCGCGGCGGCCCGTCGGCGGCGCGCGCCGACCTGTTCATCGGCCGGCCCTGGGTGGTCGCCGCCCGGCCGGAGAACCCGCGGTCCGCGGTGAGCCTGGTCGAGGCGCTCATCCTCGACCTCGGCGCGACGCCGGTCGAGATGGATGCCGCGCAGCACGACGCCGCGGTCGCCCTCGTCTCGCACGCGCCCCAGATCGTGTCCTCCCTCATGGCCAAACGGCTGACGGACTCTCCGGACGCGGCGCTCGCGCTCGCCGGCCAGGGCGTGCGCGACGTCACGCGCATCGCGGCGAGCGAGCCGGAGCTGTGGGTGCAGATCCTCGGCGCCAACGCCCCCGCGATCGTGGAGATCCTGCGCGCCTACCGCGACGACCTCGACCGCGTGCTCGCCGCCCTCGGCGACGTCGACGCGGCGGGCGCCCGGCGCACCATCGCGGAGGAGATCGCGGGCGGCAACGCCGGTGTCTCGCGGCTCCCGGGCAAGCACGGCCAGGACCGGAAATATTCGCGCTTCGTGGTGATGGTGGAGGACCGTCCCGGTGAGCTGGCGCGGCTGCTGCACGAGCTCGGGGAGCTCGGCGTCAACATGGAGGACCTGCGGCTGGAGCACTCGCCCGGCGCGCCGTTCGGCCTCGCCGACATCGCGGTGCTGCCCGAGGTGGTTCACCGCACCGTGGACGACCTGACCGAACGTGGATGGAGGATCACCGGATGACCGAGACCATCGTCGTCGCCGTCGACGGTCCCGCGGGGAGCGGCAAGTCGAGCGTGAGCAAGGCGGCAGCGCGCCGCCTCGGCTGGGCGTACCTCGACACCGGCGCCGCCTACCGTGCGCTCAGCTGGTACGTGGTCGCCCGGCAGCTCGACCCGACCGACCCCGCCGCGGTCGTCGCCTCGCTGCCCGACTTCGACTACCGCATCGGCACCGATCCCGACACCTATCACGTGTTCGTCGGCGACCGCGACGTGACCGAGGCCATCCGGACGCCGGAGGTGACCGCCGTCGTCAGCGCGATCGCCCGCGTGCCAGAGGTTCGCGCGTTCCTCACCGGGCTGTTCCGGGACATCATCCGCACCACCGACCGCGACGGGATCGTGGTCGAGGGGCGCGACATCACGACGGTGGTGTGCCCGGATGCGCCGGTGCGCATCCTGCTCACCGCCGACGAAGCCGTTAGAATGGCCAGGCGTTCCGCGGAGCTGACCGGCCATTCCGCCGCCCACGTCGGTGAGGCCCTCCGCAGGCGCGACGCGGCAGACTCCCGCGTCGTCGACTTCATGAACGCCGCGGACGGTGTGACCACCGTCGACTCCACCGACCTCGACTTCGACCAGACCGTCGACGCGGTCATCCAGGTCGTACAGAAAGCAGCCCATGTCTGACATCGAGAACGAGCCCACCGGCGACGACGACCTCGTCGCCCGCCTGTCCGAGATCGACGAGGATCTCGCCGTCCAACGCGCCAACGCCCTGCGCAGCGGCCTGGAGGAGTACGAGCTCGACGAGAGCGACCTCGACCTGCTCGAGATCGCCGGAGAGGACGTCGAGGGCATCACGTACCTGCCCGCCCTCCCCGTGCTGGCGATCGTCGGCCGGCCGAACGTCGGCAAGTCGGCGCTGGTGAACCGCATCCTCGGCCGCCGCGAGGCCGTCGTCGAGGACACCCCCGGCGTGACGCGCGACCGCGTCTCCTACCAGGCCGAGTGGAACGGGCGCCGTTTCACCCTGGTCGACACCGGCGGCTGGGAGCCCGACGCCCGCGGCATCGACGCGTCCGTCGCGGCGCAGGCGGAGGTCGCGATCGACCTCGCCGACGCCGTGCTGTTCGTCGTGGATGCGACGGTGGGCGCCACCTCCACGGACGAGCACGTCGTCCGGCTGCTGCGGAAGACCAAGAAGCCGGTCTTCCTCGCCGCCAACAAGGTGGACGACGCCCGTCAGGAGCCGTACGCCACCGAGCTGTGGTCCCTGGGTCTCGGCGAGCCGCATCCCGTGTCCGCCCTGCACGGCCGCGGCGTCGCCGACCTGCTGGACGAGATCCTGGAGGTGCTGCCCGAGGTCTCGGCCGTCGCCAAGCAGGAGGTCGGCGGCCCGCGCCGCGTGGCGATCGTCGGTCGGCCGAACGTCGGCAAGTCGTCGCTGCTCAACAAGGCCGCGGGCGAGGAGCGCGTCGTGGTCAACGAGCTCGCCGGCACGACGCGCGACCCGGTCGACGAGCAGGTCGAGCTGGGCGGCAAGGTCTGGCGGTTCGTCGACACCGCCGGCATCCGCCGCCGGGTGCATCTGCAGCAGGGCGCCGACTTCTACGCGTCTCTGCGCACCTCCACCGCGCTGGAGAAGGCGGAGGTCGCGGTGGTCGTGCTCGACGTGAGCGAGCCGATCAGCGAGCAGGATGTGCGCATCATCGACCTCGTGCTGGAGTCGGGCCGTGCGCTCGTGCTCGCCTTCAACAAGTGGGACCTGCTCGACGACGACCGTCGCCGCTACCTGGAGCGGGAGATCGAACAGGACCTGGCGCACGTCTCGTGGGCGCCGCGCGTGAACATCTCCGCGCGCACCGGCCGTCACCTGGAGAAGCTGGTGCCCGCGCTGGAGCTGGCGCTGGAGTCGTGGGACACCCGCATCCCGACCGGCAAGTTCAACGCGTTCCTCGCCGAGCTGACGGCGGCGCACCCGCACCCGGTGCGCGGCGGGAAGCAGCCACGCATCCTGTTCGGCACGCAGGCGTCGAGCCGGCCGCCGACATTCGTGGTGTTCACGACCGGCTTCCTCGACCCGGGCTACCGCCGGTACATCATCCGGCGGCTGCGCGAGGTGTACGGCTTCGAGGGCACGCCCATCGTGCTCAACATGCGCGTGCGCGAGAAGCGCAAGCGCTAGCGCTGACGGGCGACGTCGAGCACGGGCCCGAACGCGTCGGGCGGGTGCACCTGCACCACCGGCGCGGTGCCCTCGGGGAACAGCCGCGCCACGGCGGTCGGGTCGGCCCGGTCGTCGACCGTGACGTCGATCGACTCGCGCCAGCGGCCGTCCGAGAGGCGCTGCACGGTCGCCTCCCACGTGATCCCGGGCGTCTCGCGTGCCTGCAGCCGCAGGTGGATGCCGACGGCGCTCCGGCGCGCCAGCAGCGACAGCAGGCCCCGGTACACCGCGCTGCGTCCCGCGGCGATCAGCCACGGGTCGAGCTCGCGGACGAGCAGGTCGGCGTTCCACAGGATCGTCGTGGCGAAACCGCTGCGTGACTGGTAGACGTCCACTGCGAGCACGCCGGGCAGGCGACGGACCGTCTGCCGCAGCGTCCCGCGCGTGATGCCCTCCTCGACCGTGCTGTGCAGGTAAAGCGGGACGGACGCCCGAGGCGGCAGGCCGCCGGCGCGCATCGCGGCGTGATCGTGGATGCGCTGCTCCGGCGTGAAGTACGCCGCCAGTTCCGCGAGCACCGCGGCCACGCGCGGGTCCGGCGGCTCGGACTCGATCGCCGCCGCCGTGTCGGCGTACGCCGTCGACTGGTGCAGCGCGCCGAGGCGGAAGCCGTGCGCCAGGGGCGGTCGCGCCTTGACTGTGAGGAACACCGTCCCGGCGTCGAGCCGCACCGGGTTGTCGCGTCCCTCCACCCGGGGAACCGGGTCGAGCACGTGCTCGAGCGCCAGGACGTTCACGCCGTCCGGCACCGCGATGCGGCCGAGCGGCGACCCGGCCACCACCAGGTGCGTCACGGTCAGTCCCTCGGCGACCGCCGCCGAGGCGACCTGCGCCGCGACCATTCCGCCGAGGCTGAACCCGGTGAGCAGCACGGGCTCGCCGGGCCGCACGCCCGCCTCCCGCATGGCGTGGAGCGCCGCCCGGGTGACGGTGGGGACCTCGCCGGCGCCGATCAGCAGGTCGGCCGTGAGATCGTTCGGCGCCGCGCCGGCCCGGGGATGCCACGACTTCGTGCTCGCGAACTGGACGATCCACCTCCGTTCGCCCGCAGCCCGGACCTCGACGACGCGCACCAGCGCGACGTCCGCCCGGTCGTCGAGGTCGGGGTCGCAGAGGTCGTCGATCTCGCGCTGGCTGAGGAACACCTCGCGCAGCGAGCGGACGGAGCGCCGACGCATCGCCCCTGCGGCGATCCCCGGCTGGCCGAGCGGGTCGGGGGAGGGGCCGAGCGGCAGCCCGAGCAGGCCGCCCGGCACGTCCACGAGCCCCGGCGTCGGCACGTACTCGTCGCCACGCGAGAGGTCGCTCCACCAGTCGAGCACGTCGGCGATCAGCGGGAACGCGCGCGCCAGGAAGTCGTCGTAGCGGACCAGCACGGCGTCGTGGCCGTCGCGGAGCAGCCCTCGCCTCCGGCCGAGACCCACGACCTTGCGCAGGATCGCCGGGAGGGTGAACACGGCGAGGTACGGCCGCGCCCGCCAGCGGGGGAGCGCGAGACCGACGAGGGACACCAGCAGGGCGACCGGCCCGAGCAGCCAGCCCGCCACGCCTGCGGCTCCGCCGACGGCTCGCG
Organism: Leifsonia sp. ku-ls; assembly: GCA_003367665.1. Classification (GTDB taxonomy): domain Bacteria; phylum Actinomycetota; class Actinomycetes; order Actinomycetales; family Microbacteriaceae; genus Leifsonia. Next base: position 292,438 of record QKXI01000004.1, read on the forward strand.
GCACGAGCGACAGGTACAGGCCGCTGAGCGCCACCCGACGCGTCCGCCGCGAGACCGGTGCGGGGACGCCGAACGGGTACGGGACGCGCTGTCTCCGCTGGACCGCGAACCAGAGCCAGGCGGCCAGCACGACGGCCAGCCAGCCGACGACGGCGACGACACCGCCCACGATCCCGAGCGCCAGCAGGGCGAGACCCAGGCCGAGCGCGACCGGGACGCCGATCACCAGGTCGATGACGAGCGCGATGCGGCCCGCCGTCGTCCGCCCCCGCCACAGCTGCGGGAACGGCTGCGACGGCATGGGGCCAGCCTAGTCCGGGGCCTCCGACATCCTTCGGGGCTTCATGCATACGCATAGACGCCCGGTCCCGCAAGCGCGACACGCCGGTGCCGGCCGACCGACGAGGCCCGAATGCGCCCCCAAAGGAGGGGCGACCACAAAGGGGGTATTTGTACCCCGATTTGTCCTCACTAGGGTGGACAACCGGGAGCTACCCGACCGTGCCCACCCGAGGGCCGGGCTCCCGACGATCAAGGACGCATACCCGACAATGAGTTCTACAGCCGAATACACCCCTGCCCGAAAGCGCCAGCTCGGCTCCGAGAAGCGCACAGAGCCCCTCCCGACGGTCCACCCGAAGCCGTCCGACCGGAAGATCACCTGGAGCCGCGTCGCCATCGTGCTGACCGTGCTGTTCTGGGCGATCTACGTGGTCACCACGATCATCCGCCAGTTCATCGACAGCGGCAGCCAGAACTTCCGCTTCACGATGGAGGCCATCGGCTACACGGTGGTCGTGACCTTCCTCACCTTCTCCGCCCTGATGTACCTGGTGGCGCGGCAGGGGGCGCTGCAGCGCTTCCAGAAGCACGTCCGCGTGCCGCGCGCCGAGCTCGACCGGCACTTCGCCGACAACCAGCCGTCGATGACCGTGCTGGTGCCCTCCTACGCGGAGGAGCCGGAGGTCGTCCGGATGACGCTGCTCTCCGCCGCGCTGCAGGAGTTCCCGTCGAAGCGCGTCGTGCTGCTGCTCGACGACAACCCGAACCCGACCGACCCGGCCGTGCGCGACCGGCTGGAGGCCACCCGCGACCTCGCTCACGACATCCTCGCGATGCTGGCCGAGCCGCGCTTCCGCTTCACCGACGCGCTGCTGCGCTACGAGCTGGGCGACAGCGGGGTGTACGCGACCGACGAGGCCGCGCTCGAACTCGCCGCGCACTACCGCTGGGCCGCCGAGTGGCTTTACGCGCAGGCCGACCAGCACGCGCTCGGCGACCACGTCGACGTCTTCTTCGCCGACCAGGTGCTGCGCGCCCTCGGCGACGACCTCGCCCTCACCGGGGAGGCCGTCTCGGCGGCCATCGCGGAGGGCGCCTCGCTCACCTCCAAGCGCGTCGCGCAGCTGTACCGCCGTCTCGCCTGGACCTTCGACGCCGACCTCGCCGTCTTCGAGCGCAAGAAGTGGGCGTCGCTGTCGCACGAGGCCAACAAGGCGATGAACCTGAACGCCTACATCGGCCTGATGGGCGGCACCTACCGGGTCGAGGAGACGCCGGACGGCCCCATCCTGAACCCGGTTCCCGCCGGCCAGCGCCGCGCGGGCGACGTCGAGATCCCGGACAGCGACTTCCTGCTGACCCTGGACGCCGACTCGATCCTGCTGCGCGAGTATTGCCTCCGGCTGACCTACTTCCTGCAGCAGCCCGACAACGCGCGGGTCGCGGTCACCCAGACCCCGTATTCGTCGTTCCGCGGCGCCGGGACCCGCATCGAGCGCCTCGCCGGGGCGACCACCGACATCCAGCACATCCTGCACCAGGGCAAGTCGTACTACGGCGCCACGTTCTGGGTGGGCGCGAACGCGGTCATCCGCAAGCGCGCGCTGGAGGACATCGTCGAGACCGAGTACGTCGGCGGGTTCGAGGTGCGCCGCTACATCCAGGACCGCACGGTCATCGAGGACACCGAGTCGAGCATCGACCTCGGCACGCACGGCTGGACGCTGGTGAACTACCCGGAGCGCCTCAGCTACTCGGCCACCCCGCCGGACTTCGGCTCCCTGATCGTGCAGCGGCGACGCTGGGCGAACGGCGGCCTGCTGATCCTGCCGAAGCTGTGGCGGCAGGTGAAGGAGCGCAAGCGCCGCGGCGAGACCGTGTCCCGCATCGAGCTGCTGCTGCGCGTCAACTACATGGCGTCGATCTGCTGGGCCAGCTTCGGCCTGGTGTTCCTGCTGGCGTACCCGTACGACGGCCGGCTGCTCAGCCCCATGGTGCTCCTCGCCGCGCTGCCGTACTTCATCAGCCAGGCGGCCGACCTCCGCTACTCCGGCTACAAGGCCACCGACATCTTCCGGATCTACGGCTTCAACCTCATCCTGCTCCCGGTGAACCTGGCGGGTGTGCTCAAGTCGATCCAGCAGTCGCTGACCGGCAAGAAGATCCCGTTCGCCCGCACGCCGAAGGTGAAGAACCGCACCGCCTCGCCGCTGCTGTACGTGATCGCGCCGCTCGCGATCGTCGCCTTCTCCCTCTTCACCCTGTGGCGTGACGTGAACGCCCAGAACTGGGGCAACGCCGCGTTCGCCGCCTTCAACGCGACGCTGGCGATCTGGGCGATCGTCGCCTACATCGGCGTCGGCAACACCATCGTCGACATCTGGCTCGGGATGACGAAGCCGCTCTACGTGTCCACGTCGCGCAAGCGGCGCACCGCCGAGGTGGAGCCGGTGACCGAGTCGCTCGACTGGCGTTCGGTGCTCTACCACGGCCACACCGGCGGCGAGGTGCCGCACCTGGCGGGCGTCGGCGCGGTCGTCGAGCCGGCCGCCGAGGAGCCGGCCGCGGCGTCGTCGAGCGGCGACGAGTCGGTCGACGCGGGCGAGAAGCAGGCCGCCTGATGGCCGCGAAGAAGAAGGCCGCGGCGCGGGACGCCGTGGAGCGTGCCCAGGCGCCCGAGTCGGACACCGGCCGTCGGCTGTCCGTGTGGCGTGTCATCGGCGCCGCGCTGGTCGCGGTGGTCGTCGTCTCGGCCGGCGCCGTCGGCTTCCAGTGGTGGAGCGCGCGGGCGGCCGTGGACGTGCAGCCCTGGTTCGCGTCCTATGTGGACGTGACCGCCACCCCGCGGTTCGCGTTCGAGAACCTCGGCGGCACCACCACGAAGGACGCCGTGCTGTCGTTCGTCGTCTCGTCGAAGGACGAGCCGTGCGAGCCGAGCTGGGGCGGCGCGTACACGCTCGACCAGGCGCGCGGCTCCCTCGACCTCGACCGCCGGATCGCGCGGCTACAGCAGCAGGGCGGGACGATCGCCGTGTCGTTCGGCGGCCAGCGGAACGACGAGCTGGCGGTCGGCTGCACCGACGCGTCCGCGCTGAAGAAGGCGTACGCGTCCGTAGTGGACCGCTACAAGGTCGGCACCATCGACCTCGACCTGGAGGGCAGCGGCCTCTCCGACCACGCCGCCTCCGAGCGCCGTGCGTCCGCGATCGCCGCCCTTCAGCAGGAGCGCCGCGGCACCGGCAAGGGCCTCGCCGTGTGGCTCACGCTGCCCGTCGCGCCCAGCGGCATGACGTCGGATGCGACCGACGCGATCGCCGCCATGCTGAAGGCGAAGGTCGACATCGCCGGCGTCAACGTGATGACGATGGACTTCGGCGACGCCAAGAAGGCGAAGACCTCGATGGCGAAGACCGCGGAGGCGGCCGTCTCGGCGGCGCAGCGCCAGCTCGGCGTGCTCTACGACCGCGCCGGCCTGCACCAGAGCGACCCGAGCCTGTGGGCCAAGCTCGGCGCAACCCCGATGATCGGCCAGAACGACGTGGAGGACGAAGTGTTCACCCTCCAGGACGCCTCGGACTTCAACAGCTGGGCCGTCTCCACCGGCCTGGGCCGGATGTCGATGTGGTCGGCCAACCGCGACAAGACGTGCGGCTCGAACTACGTCGACCTGTCGGTCGTCTCGGACGCCTGCAGCGGCGTCGACCAGGGCAAGAAGACGTTCGCCGCAGCCCTGGCGAAGGGCTTCGCCGGCCACATCGCGCTGGGGGAGGGGGCCGTCACCACGGCCGAGCCGACCACCACCGCGGCCAAGGACGACCCGAAGACCTCGCCGTACCCGATCTGGGCGGAGAAGAACTCGTACCTGAAGGGCACGAAGGTGGTCTGGCACCACAACGTCTACCAGGCGAAGTGGTGGACGAAGGGCGACGTCCCGGACAACCCCGTGCTGAACGCGTGGGAGACGCCGTGGGAGCTCGTCGGCCCCGTGCTGCCGGGCGAGACGCCCATCCCGCAGCCGACCCTGCCGGCCGGCACGTACCCGACCTGGAGCGGCACCACCGCGTACGACAAGGGCCAGCGCGTCCTGTTCGACGGCGTGCCCTTCGAGGCCAAGTGGTGGACGCAGGGCGACAGCCCCGAGGCGGCGTCCGCCGACCCCGACTCGTCGCCGTGGACGCCGCTCACGCAGGACGAGATCGACCAGATCCTCGGCGGCTCCGGCCGCTGACCCAGGATCGGCGGCGGGACGCTGACTCCCCCCATCGCGTCCCGTCGCCGACTCGACCCGGACCCCGCTGCGGGGTGGGACACGTCCGGGCGCCCGCGCGCGCCGTTTTTTCGGCCGGCGCGCGCGAGCGCAGTGCCGACGGGGACGGGCGCGCCTTCGGGTGGTGCGTTCGTCCCCGCACGGTCTCGCGCGGTGTACACCGGGCATCCGCCGACACGGTAGGATGGTCGAGTTGCCTCGCCGCTCAGCGGTGCGGTGCAACGGGCTGTGGCGCAGTTTGGTAGCGCACTTGACTGGGGGTCAAGGGGTCGCAGGTTCAAATCCTGTCAGCCCGACGTTTTCGAAGAAGGCCGGTGTCATGGCCTGCGTTAACACGAGGACGAGGATGAATCGAGCATCCGTTCCGTACCTGATGGGCTTCGCGCTGGCGTCTTTGGTCGTCTTGCTGTGTTTCTTCGGCGTGGCCGTGTTCGCGCCGATGCCCTACGCCGCGATCGCCCTTGCTGTCACGCCGGTGCCGTTCATCGGGGTCATGACGGCTCTCGTTCTGCGGATACGGCTGTCCGTGCGGGCGCTGAGGAATGCCCGCAACGCCTCACGAGCAGAAGGCGCGTCCGGCGACACTCGGCAATGAGGAGCGAGGGGACGGGCTACTCCACCCGCCCCTTCGCGCACGTCTGCTGCGCCGCCGTCTGGCCTGTCACCGACTCCGGAAGCGCCCCGTCCGTTCCCTGTGGCGCGGACGACGGCTGCCCGCTCGCCGGCGGGCTTGTCGCCGGTCCGGACGGCTGCCCCGTCGCCGGCGTGCCCGTGCCCGGCCCCGCCGTCGGGGCACCCTGCGGCTCCGCCGCACGCCCTGGCGCGCCGCTCAGCTTCAGCGGCCGGTCCGCCACGAGTGCCGCGCTCACCGCCGCCGCGGCCGCCTCGTCCGGCACGACCCGGTTGGGGTCGTCCGGGTCGTCGACCACGGGGTACTGCACGAACACCATGTTCTCCAGGCCGGTGTCCTTGGCGGCGAGGGCGATCTGGACGAGCGTCGTCGGGTTGCGCAGGGTGTCGGACGGCGTGATGTTCGCCACTGCGGCCTTCGCGAGCGCGTAGAGCTTCACGGGGTCGCCGAGCACCCCGCCGTTCACGATCTTCCTGGCAAGCGCCGACAGGAACACCTGTTGGCTGCTGATGCGGGACAGGTCGCTGGCGTCGCCGACGCCGTGACGGGAGCGCAGGAAGGACTGGGCTTCGGCGCCGACGAGGGTGTGCTCCCCGGCCGCCAGGTCGAGGGCAGGATGCGTCCGGTCGTCGCGCATCGGCGAGGCAAGGCACACCGTCACGCCGCCGACCGCGTCCGACAGCGCGGTGACGCCGGCGAAGTTGACGATCGCGCCGAACGGGATGTCGAGTCCGGTCAGCTTGGAGACCGCGAGCACGACGCAGGAGAGGCCGCCGTCGGAGAGCGCGGTGTTGAACTGCGCCCGGTGCGTGGACCCGCCGGCCGGGTCGGAGCAGTCCGGGAGGTCCGTGATCAGGTCGCGCGGGAAGCTCACGACCGCCGCACTGCGGTGGTCCTCTGCGATGTGGAGCAGCATCGTCACGTCGTTGTGGCCGGCGCCTCCCTCGGCCTGGTCCTCCGGGTTGTCGTACGGGCCGCCCAAGCCCTCGCGGCTGTCCGTGCCGACCAGCACCAGGTTGACGCCGCCCTTCAGTGCGGCGACGTCGGGGATGTCCTGCTGCTTCCCGCCGCCGAGCTTGCTCAGGCTGACGCCCGGCTTGACGGAGCGCGCGACGTCCCAGACCCCGTAGGCGGCGACGCCGGCCACCGACAGGACGAGGACGCATACGGCGGCGGCAGCGAGCCGGAGCACGGAGCGCACGCCGCTCCGGGGAGCCAGCCTGCCGTGGCGCGCGGCTTCCCGGGGTGTTCGGTCGACCATGGCACGACCCTAGGGCAGGGCGGTGGTCGATCGGCCATGCTGGGGGAGGATTGCCAGCCCGGTCGTCCGCGTCAGCCGCGCCCCTGCCTCTCGTCCGCCGCGTTGAAGCGCTCCAGCAGCCGGGCGAACTCGTCGATCTCCTGCTCGCTCCAGCCCGCGAACCGGCGGACCAGCGCGTCCTGGATGGTCGCCGCGACGCCCGCGAGCACGCGTTCGCCCTCCGCGGTGAGCTCCAGCGCGACGCCGCGACCCACCTCCGCGGGGCGCGGGGCGATCAGGCCGTGCTCCTGCAGCGTGGCCAGTTGGCGGGAGACGGTGGAGCGGTTGAGCTGGAAGTGGGCGGCGATCTCCACCGCCCGGCAGCCCGGCTCGGCCTGGATGTGGGCGAGCAGCGAGCGGTCCACCTCCGACAGGGTCTGGTTCTCGCGTCGGATGCGCGCCGTGCCCCGCCGGGCGACCGTGGTCAGCTCGCGCTGGACGCGGGCGATGGAGGTGCGGCGGTCGTCCTGGGTCATCGGCAGCAGTGTAGTCCACCGCGAGTTGCATAGCGCAACAGTATGCCGTAAGTTGCATCGAGCAACTTTCGAGAGGACCGATCCCGCATGTCCGCGCACCGCATCACCCCCGTCCCGGCGACCGTCGCCCCTCCGCGCTTCTGGCCTCCGGCCGACTTCTGGAAGGCCCTGGGCTCGCACATCCTGATCCCGCTGTTCCTCGCGGGCGGAATGGCGCTCGCGTACCTCGGCGCGTTCCACGCTCCGCAGCCGCACGACCTCCCGGTGGCGGTCGTCGGACAGGGGCCTGCGGCCCAGGTGTTCGCGCAGACGCTGAACGACAAGGCTCCCGCCGAGCTCGACGTCACGACCGTGCCGACGGCGGCGCAGGCGAAGCGCGAGATCGCCGACCAGAAGCTGGCGGCCGCCTACGAGGTGAGCGGGGACCACGCGACCATCCACGTCTCCACCGCGGCGTCGGAGACGCAGTCGTCCGCGGCCGAGAAGCTGTTCCTCCCCATCGCCTACCAGCAGCACCTGCCGGTGACCATCGACGACGTGCGTCCCGTCCCCGCGGACGACGGCACCGGCCAGGGACTGTTCTTCCTCATGGTGGCGCTCAGCGTCGGCGGCTACTCGAGCGCCATCGCCCTGGCCGCGGTCACCGCCCGGCGGGGGATCGGCTGGCGGATCGCCGTCTCCGCCGCCACCGCGCTGGTCGTGGCGGGCATCGGCTGCGTGGTCGCCGGACCGATCTTCCACGTGCTGAACGGCAACGAGTGGGGCATCTGGCTGCTCGCCGCGCTGTACACCTTCGGCATCATCGTCATCGGGGTGGGGCTGCACCCGTTCCTCGGGCGCTGGACCACGCCTGCCCTCACCCTGCTGTTCGTGATGCTCAACGTCACCAGCTGCGGCGGCATCTTCCCGCAGGACCTCCAGCCGCCCTTCTTCGCCGGCCTCAACACCTTCTGGGACGGTGCGGCGTGGCTCGACGCGGTGCGGGCGCTGACCTACTTCCCCGGCCGGCTGTTCGGGTTCGACGGGCTGAAGCTGGCCCTGTGGGCGACGGCCGGGCTCGGGCTCATGGGCGTCGCGCACCTGCTCACGGTCCGGCGCAGCCGCGCGGCGGACGACACGCGCGTGGCGACGGCCGAGGAGGAGGCCGCGCTCGTCGCTGCCTGAGGGGACGGATGGGCTAGGGCGTCGGGACGATGAGCCTGCCGTCGTCGGCGCCCCCGAGCTGCAGCTGTCCGTCGGGGCGGACCAGCACCGCCCGGCTCCACTGATCGGGGAACGGGCACGGGCCGCCGGACCGGCCGGGGATGCGGACGAGCGCGACGCTCACGCTCGTGACCACGGTGCCGGTCGCGTCCATCATGGTGACGGCGAGGTCGTGCTTCCGGCCGTCCGCGTCGGACTGCGGCACCACGATCTCGAACGAACCGGTCGTGCCGTCCGCCCGGTCGCAGGCGCCGTCGTAGCAGGCGTGCACGGTGCCGCCGGGATGCGCGCTGTGCCACTCCTGCGTGTCGAGCTCCATGAGCGGCGGCCGGACGGCCGCGCCGGCGCAGGCCGGCATCAGCGGTGCGCAGCCGGCGAGAAGGATCGAGCCGGCGGCGATGGAGATGGCGGCCGTCGCCCACCGCACCCGGCGGCGGCCGGTCAGTCCCACACGCGCGTCACCTCCGCGGCGACCGCGCGCAGCGCGCCGCCGTCGAGCACGACGCGCGTCTCCGGGATGCCCTGCGCCGGCCACTCCGCGACCAGCTCCAGCGGTCCCTCCGGCGGCAGCGGCCACAGCCAAAGCCCGTCGTTCGTGAGGTAGAAGCCTTCGCTGCCGGAGCCGCTGCTGTCCGACTGGCGCAGAGAATAGCCCGCCGGGCGCTCGAGTCCGAACCCGGGACCCGGCTCGTCGAGGAGCGCCTTCGACCCATCGCCGAGCGCGACGCCGTAGCGCAGGCGGCCCGTCTCTCGTCGGGCCCACGGGCCGTGGAAGTCCCACTGCGCCAACTGCCAGTCGCGCTCCGACAGGTCGCCGCGCCGGTGCCGCCGGTCGACCCGGAACTCCACCCCCTCGCGGAACACCCGTGCGCTGGTGAGGACCAGCGCGACCTGGGGTGTCACGGCGATCCGCTCGGCGAGCGGCACCAGGACCGGCAGCTCGTCCTCCGGCGGCCTCCACCACGGGTCCATCGGGGGCGTCGAGAACCCCTGTCCGTCATCGCCGTAGGGATCCGGAGGGAAGAAGCTGGCCATCACGCGACCAGGCCACCACATCCGCCCGCGGCGCCGCAAGGGCCGACAGGCGCAGAAGCGGCCCCGGCGCGGGAGGCGCCGGGGCCGCTCCGGGTCCGGGGATCAGTGCCCGGCGGCGATTCCCTGCTCGGCCTGCTGGGCCAGCTGCTGGATGCCGTCGCCGTAGCCGCCCGCGAGCGCCGTGGCGGCGATCTGCTGCACGTCGGCCGTCCGCTCGGCGGCCGGTGCGGAGGCGAGCCGGCCGAGGTCGGTGCGCAGGGCGTCCGGGAGCTTGGCGGCGAGCTGCGCGTCGCCGGTCACGTCGACCGCGACCGCAGCGCCCGTGTCGCCCAGCTGCGGCGACGAGAGGTCACCGGAGCGGAGGTCGTCGACGAGGCCCCTCAGGCCGGAGAGGCCCGAGCGGTCGTCCCTGGCGTCCTTGAGGTGGGTGGCGAGGTCCTTGATCGCGCTGCCGTAGCCGCCGTCCAACGCGGTGCTCACGATCTTCTTCGCGTCGGCGGTGCGGTCCTTCGCCGCGGCCGTCGAGAGCGCCGTGACGTCGCGCTGCAGTGCGTCCGGCAGCAGGGCGAACAGCGCCTTGTCGGCGACGACGCGCTTCGCCGGAGCCTGGGCCTTCGCGCCGCTCAGGTGACCGGCGAACAGGTCGTGGCCGGCGTCCGCTGAGACGTGCGCCTGCGCCGTCGCCGAGGAGGACGAGCCGGAGCCGGAGGCGCCGCCGTCCACCGTCGTCGCGAACGCTCCCTGGGCTCCCACCCCGACCAGCGCGGTCGCCGCGACGAGGGATGCCGCGCCGACGGCCGCCCGCTTGGCGGTGAAGGCGCTGCTCTTCCGAACGGAGGTGTTCTTGTTCTGAATCATGGGATCCTTTCCGTGCCCGCGCTGCGGCCGACCGGGGTGCCGGCCGCATCGGACCGCGGGCTCCGGCGACGATACGGACCCCGTCTGGACCGTTCGTGCGGACACCCTTCGAGGTCCCGAAGGGTGGTTGACCCGCCTCGCGGATCGCGTTATCGGGAGGGATTCGTCAGGTCGTGCGCGCGCTCATCACCTGACGCAGCGCGTGGCGGAGCTGCGCCTCGATGCGGCGCGCCTGCTCGCTGCTGACGCCGTCGTTGTCCTGCCGTCGCTCCGAGCCGCCGCAGCGGCTGCCGTCGCGCGTGAAGTGGATGGCGATCCGTCCGTCGCCGAGGATCGGCTGCTGTTCGCCGCAGTGTGCGCATTCGGTGAAAGAGAACAGGCCCATGCTCAGACGTTACGCACGCCGTGTTACCGCGCGATTGCGGCGGGGAGACAGGCCGATGACGGTTCAGTCCGCGGCGGCGGGCAGCCCGGAGCGCTCGGCCGGCTGGGCCGGACAGGCGGAGAGGATGCGCGCGATCGCGTCGTGCTCCGGCGGCGTCACCCACAACCGGTAAGCCGCCTTGACCGAGACCTGCCTGGCGACGTACGCGCAGCGGAACGCCGTGTTGGCCGGGAGCCAGGTGGCCGCGTCGCCCGCGGACTTGCGCTGGTTGGTGGCGCCGTCCACCGCCAGCAGGTTGAGCGGGTCGTTGGCCAGGCGGATGCGCTCCTCGCGGCTCAGCTGCTGCGCGCCGGTGACCCAGGCGTTCTGCAGCGGGACGACGTGGTCGATCTGCACCAGCGCGGAGGTCCGCTCGCCGCGCACGAAGGCGATGCTGCGCCCGGTGTACGGGTCGGCCAGCGTGCCGGAGAGCACCCGGCACGAGCCCTGGCGGACGGTGCCCGTGAGGTCGCGGGCGAGGATGTCGTCCCGGGTGTCGCAGCCGTTGCGGTCGACATCCAGCCACGCCGCGCCGAAGTCCTCCGTGCGCTGGTAGCCGGTCGCGGGCGCGCGGCCCTTCACCGGCAGCGTCGCGAGCAGGGCGAGGGCGGTCCCGGGGGTGGCCGGGGCGGGAGTGGAGGTCGGCGCGGCGGTGGCGCTCGGTGCGGTGGCGCTCGGTGCGATGGGGACATCGCGGGAGGCGGTCGCGGTGCTGGTGCAGCCCGCCGAGAGCAGAGCGACGGCGAGGAGGGCGACGGCGGTGAAGGGGCGGTGGACGGGCGAGGGGCGGGGCGTGGTTCTCATCTGCTCCGAAGGCTAGCGGGCACGGCCGACACCTTCCGTTTCACCTCTCAACGATATATCGTTAGGTATCGCTGACGATCGGAGGGTCATCATGTCCACCTCGTTCCCCACCGGCGGCTTCGGCCGCATGGACCCGGACGCCATGTGGCAGGCGTTCGAACAGCTGCGGTCGACGTTCGAGAAGAAGGTCGGCTCGCGGATGGGCCGCGGCGACGTGCGCGCGGCCGTCCTCTCGCTGCTGAGTGAGAAGCCGATGCACGGTTACCAGATCATCCGCGAGATCGAGGAGCGCAGCGTCGGCTCCTGGAAGCCGAGCGCGGGGTCCGTCTACCCGACCCTGCAGCTGCTCGCCGACGAGGGCCTCATCACGGCCGAGGAGTCGAACGGCCGCAAGACGTACGCGCTCACCGAGGAGGGCCGCGAGGTCGCCGCGACCGAGGGCGCCGCGCCGTGGCTCGACGGTTCCGGCACCGCGGGAGACGGCGCGGGCGGCCAGCGACGCAGCGCGGGGCCGGGTGCGCTGCCGAAGGCCGGCGTCGAACTGGCGCAGGCGGCCGCGCAGGTGCACCGCACCGGAACGGCGGAGCAGGTCCAGGAGGCGGTGGCCGTGCTGGAGGAGGCACGGCGCCGGCTGTACTCGATCCTCGCCCAGGGCTGACCGGGTGGCGGATCAGGCGCCGGCCGCGACGCGAGCACCCGCGGCGACGCCGGCGACCCGTGCGCGCTACCGACGCATCCTGCGCTTCGCCGGCTGGAACCTCGCCGTCACCTGGTGGTACGAGCTGTTCCTGCCGCGCATCGGGCTCGCCTCCGTCGCCGCCCGCACGCGCTCACGGCGCATGCGGCGCTTCGCGCAACGGTTCCACGCGCTCGCGGTCGACCTCGGCGGACTGATGATCAAGGTCGGGCAGTTCATGTCGTCCCGGCTCGACGTGCTTCCTCCCGAGATCACGTCCGAGCTGGAGGGGCTGCAGGACGAGGTGCCCGCGGTGCCGTTCCCCGCCATTCGGGAGCTCGCCGAGGCGGAGCTCGGCATGCCGCTCGACCGGGCGTTCGCCTCGATCGACGAGGTGCCGGTCGCCGCGGCGTCGCTCGGCCAGGCCCACCGCGGGCGGCTCCTCCCGGAGCTCGCCGCGGAGGTCGGGCTGGACGCCGTGGTGCTCAAGGTGCAGCGTCCCGGCATCGACGCGATCGTGGAGGTGGACCTCGCCGCCCTGCGCCGTGTCGGCCGCTGGCTCAGCCACGTGCGCCTGGTGTCAGACCGCGTCGACGCCCCCGCGCTGGTGGAGGAGTTCGCCCGCACCAGCCTGCAGGAGATCGACTACCTGCACGAGGCGGGCAACTCGGAGCGGTTCGCGGAGGAGTTCGAGGGCGACGCGCGCGTGGCCGTCCCGTCGGTCGTCTGGGAGCGCACGACGACGCGAGTGCTGACCCTGCAGGACGTCACCGCGATCAAGATCACCGACGCCGAGGGGCTGCGCGCGGCGGGCATCGACCCCGCAGAGGTGGCGCCGGTGTTCGCCGAGGTGATGTTCGACCAGTTGTTCACGAACGGGTTCTTCCACGCCGACCCGCACCCCGGCAACATCTTCGTGACCCCGCTGCCGGAGGCCCCGGGGGAGCGGCCGTGGCGGCTCACGTTCGTCGACTTCGGGATGATGGGCGAGGTGCCGCCCGGCACGCGCAGCGGGCTCCGCGCGCTGCTGATCGCGGCCGCCTCCCGTGACGGCAAGGGACTCGTGGATGCGACCCGCCAGGTGGGCGTGCTGCTTCCGACCGCCGACACCGCCGAGCTGGAACGTGCGATGACGCACCTGTTCGCGCGGTTCGGGGGCATGGGCTTCGCCGAGCTGCGCGAGGTGGACCCGCGCGAGTTCCGCGAGTTCGCGGTGGAGTTCGGCGACGTGGTGCGGTCGCTGCCGTTCCAGCTGCCGGAGGACTTCCTGCTCATCATCCGGGCCATGTCGCTCACCTCCGGCGTGTGCAGCGCGCTCGACCCGTCCTTCAACCTGTGGGACTCGGTCGAGCCGTACGCGGCGCAGCTGCTGCGCGACGAGCGCGGGAACCTCGGCCAGGACCTGGCGAGGCAGGCGCTGGAGAACCTGGCCATCGCCTGGCGGCTGCCGAAGCGGCTCGACGACCTGATCACGCGCGTCGACGACGGCTCGATCGCCGTGAACGCACCCCGGCTGGAGCAACGGCTGGGACGGCTGGAGCGTGCGGCCCGGCGCCTCGTGGCGGGCGTCGTCTTCGGCGGCGTCGTGATCGCGGGAGCCATCATCCACACGACGGACCCGGTGCTCGGGACGGTGTTCCTTGTCGCCTCGGTCGTGCCGCTGGCATTCACCGTCTTCACAGGCCGGAGGGGCGGCTGAGCGGAATACCGCCTGATCCGCCGCTGTTTCATCCACTATGGCAACCACCGAGATCACCTCGACCAACCACGACCAGACCGTCGCAGACGGCATCGTGCTGCTCGACTTCTGGGCCGACTGGTGCGGCCCGTGTCACATGTTCGCGCCCGTCTTCGAGAAGGCGTCCGAGAAGCACTCCGACATCACGTTCGGCAAGATCGACACCGAGGCGCAGCAGGCGCTCGCGGCGTCGTACGGCATCCAGTCCATCCCGACGCTCGTCGCGTACCGCGACGGCATCCCCCTGTTCTCGCAGGCCGGCGCCCTCCCGGGCGAGGCCGTGGAGGACCTCATCCAGCAGATCCGCGGCCTCGACATGACCGAGGTGCGGAAGCAGTACGAGGAGCTGAAGGCGAAGGCCGAGCAGCAGCAGGGCTGAGCAGAGCGCTCCCAGCGGAAGGCGCGGGCCCGTCGCGAGACGGGTACCGCGCCTTTTGCGTCTTCGGGGTCAGCGCAGCTCGCGCAGGCGCTGCTCCAAGCTGTCCAGCTCGCCCTGGAGCACATCGGGCGCCCCGGCTCGCAGCCGGCGGAGTTGCATCGCGGAGACCGCTTGCGCCACGTCATCCGTCACCCCGAGCAGGTCGGCGATCCGGGCGAGAGCTGCGTGGTCGTCCCGGGCGTCACGGATGGCCGCCGCCAGCTCCGGGAAGCGCTCACGGGCCGCCAGGTAGGCGCGCACGAGCACGAGCCGGTCCTCGATCGACCGCCGCTCGCTGTCCGCAGAGGGCGGGGCGCTGCTCGAAGCCGGCTGATGGGCGGCGATGAGCTCCGAGGTCAGCTCGACGTGGAGCGGCTCGTCCGTCGTGAGCCGGAGCGACGGCTCGAAGGCGTGGACGACGTACGGTCCGGGCCGAGCCTCCCGCCACTGCGACGAGTCGATGCGCGCAGGAACCCGGGCGTACTCCCCGGGGTCGAGCGGGAACGGATGGTCCTGGCCGCCGGCCCAGCCGTAGTAGAAGGAACCCACCCCGCCACCGCCTGACGGGACGAGCGAGGCGAACACGTGGAACGCGTCGCCGTCGGGGAACCAGCGCTCGTCGCCGTCGTTGACGATGTCCACGGACAGCGCGTCCAGGTCGAGCACCTCGCGGGTGATCGCGGGCCAGCGGATGGCGAGCCCGGCACGGCGTTCCGCGACGCTCTGACGAAGCGGCTGCGGGTCGGGGTGGACGCTCACCCGCGCGGGCGCGCTGCCGGACACCTGGGCCACGTGCCATCGGCGCCGCGCTGCGTCGGCCGGAGAGCCCAGCAGAAGCGATCCCTCGCCGACGGGTGCCTCGGCCATGAGCCGCCAACCGTCGGGCGGGGTCGTCGGAGGGATGGCGTCGGTCGACGTGCCCAGCCGTGCGAGGATCGCCCGGAGGGGCTCACCGTCGAGTTCCAGCGCTGCCCGGTCGACGTCGTACCCTCCGATCTGCGGCGCGGTGTCATCCCTCACGGCGGTCCTCCCCGTTCGGTGCCCCCGGCGGGCGGGACGCATCCCGGATTCCGTCGGCGACCGCGCGGCGGACCGTCCAGTAGACCGCGTAGAGCCCCACCGCGGCCAGCGTGACCGTCAGGGCGAGACCGCCGAACAGGATGGCCGTCACAGCTCGTCCGGCGCGGCCTCGGACTCCGGACTCCGGACGGCGAGCAGCCGGCCGACGAACTCCATCACCACGGCCGCGCCGATCAGGGCGACGCCGAGCGGCGTCAGCACCTGGCCGATGATGCGGACCACCAGGTCGAGCAGCACCAACAGGGCCTGGTCGACGTTCGGCCTCGAGTAGTCCTGCTGGATGATCGCCGCGTAGCCGAACTGCGGCACGAGGATGGTCAACAGCACTCCGGCGAGGGTGAGGGCGATGCCCCACCACAGCACCACCTTGGGTCGCAGCTTCGACTCCATGACGTCCCCCTTCGTCGCGATTGCTGACGATGCTAGCGGGTCTGCGGTGCCGCTTGCGTCGGAGATTCCGGTGCGATTTCGTTCGAACCTCCGATGGGAGTCAGATCGGATGGAGATTCGGATCGATTCGATCCTGCGTTGTGTAGGCGGCCGCGGAGAAGCGAGGGCGGGCCGGCCTGCGGCGCCGGACGCACGCCGGCCTGCGGCGCGGGACGCACGCCGGCCCGCGCTGTGCGACCGGCGCCGGTCAGCGGTGTGCCACGGGCGCCGGCCCGCGGTGTGCGACGGACGCCGGTCAGCGACGCATCCCGGCCCGCCGGATCAGCCGCCCGCGCTGCTCTCGCGCACCACCAGTTCGGGCTGGTAGAGGATGTGGCGAGGCGGCAGCTCCGGGTCCTCCGCCTCCTGCAGGAGGATCTCGACGCCGGTCCGGCCGATGAGGGCGCTCGGCTGGCGGATCGACGTGAGCGGCACGACGGAGGCGCTGGCGAACTGGATGTCGTCGTATCCGACCAGGGCGATCTCGTCCGGGATCGCCAGCCGGCCGTTGATGAAGAGCGACTGGAGCAGGCCGATCGCGAGCAGGTCGTTCGCGGCGAAGACCGCGTCCGGGCGCTCGGAGACCGGCCGGGCGGCGATCACGGCGCCGGCCTCGCGTCCCTCCTGCACGGTGAGGGCCGCCACGTCGACGACCTCCAGGGTCACGCCGGGGTGCTTGTCCACCTCCTGGCGCGCCCCGGCGAGGCGGTCGCGCACCTGGCGGATGCCGATGGGGCCGCCGACGTACGCCAGTCGGCGGCGGCCGGACCCGATCAGGTGGGCCGCGGCGAGGGCGCCGCCGGCGACGTCGTCGACCGAGACGGAGCTGAACGAGCTGTCCGTGCTGACCGTGTCCACGAGGACGGCCGAGATCCCGCGGTCGCGCATGCGGCGCAGCCGTGCGGCCGGATCGCCGGCGGGGGAGAGCAGCACGCCGCGCACGCGGAGCTCCTCGAACAGGTTGAGGTAGCCGGCCTCGCGATCCTTGCGGTCGTTGCTGTTGCCGACGATGACCGAGAAGCCGGCGTCGGCCGCGGCGTCCTCGGCCGCGGTCGCCAAATCGGTGAAGAACGGGTTGCCGCCGCTGAGCGTGATCAGCCCGAGCGCCTGGCTGTGGCCGAGGCGCAGTTGGCGGGCCGCCTCGTTGCGCACGTAGGAGAGCTTCTCCATGGCCTGCGTCACGCGTTCGACGGTCTCCGGCGCGACCAGTTCCGGCCGGTTGAGGACGTTGGAGACCGTCCCGACCGAGACGCGGGCCAGCGCCGCGACGTCCTTCACGCTTGCCGAGGCCATCCTGTCCCCCTTCCCCTCGAATCCTATGCGATCCCGTCATTGAATCGACGCAACCGCGCGGCCGGGATGTCGGCGAAGTCTATCCAGCCGATGTCGCGAAGGCAACGAAGATCACGGGGATTGAATCGTTACGAAAATCTTCTTGACGGCATCGGTTCCCTGCCCCTATGGTTCGATGAAGCGTTTCAAAACCCGCCGAAACACACCCGAGGCGAGGCGGCGCTGAAAATACAAGGAGGTATTTGGATGTTCACTCGGAGGACGGCGACGAGGGTCGCCGCCATACTCGGTGGGGCGGCGCTGCTCGGCGCGGCGCTCGCCGGCTGCTCGTCCAGTGGCGGCTCCGGCGGAGGAGCCACCACGATCTCGCTCCTGGCGGGCGGGAACGACCCCGTGAGCACGAAGTTCGCGAACGACCTCGCCACGGCGTTCCACAAGGCCAACCCCAGCATCACGGTCAAGGTCGAGACCCGTCCCGGCGGCACCGACGGCGACAACCTGATCAAGACCCGCCTCTCCACGGGCGAGATGAACGACGTCTTCCTCTACAACTCGGGCTCGCTCTTCCAGGCGCTCCGTCCCGACTCCCAGCTCCAGCCGCTCACCGACGAGGCCTGGACCAAGGACCTCACCAGCGACTTCAAGAAGACGGTCAGCACCGACAAGGGCCTCTACGGAGCGCCGTGGGGCACGTCCTTCGACGGCGGCATCCTCTACAACAAGAAGGTCTACGAGAAGCTGGGCCTCAGCATCCCGAAGACCTGGGACGAGTTCATCAGCAACAGCGAGAAGATCAAGGCCGCGGGCATCGCGCCCGTCATCCAGTCCTACGGCGACACCTGGACCAGCCAGCTGCTGGTGCTCGCCGACTTCGCCAACGTCAGCGCGAAGGATCCGAACTGGGCGAAGGACTACACCGCCAACAAGTCCAACGCCAAGTACGCGAAGGAGCCGGCGCTGGCGGGCTTCACCCACACGCAGGAGATCTTCGACAAGGGCCTGATGAACAAGGACTTCGCGTCCCTCACCAACGTCAACGCCCTGAAGATGCTCGCCACCGGCGAGGGCGCGCAGTACCCCATGCTCTCCGCCGTGATCGGCAACGTCGTGCAGTCGAACCCCGACCAGGTGAACGACATCGGCTACTTCGCGGTTCCGCCGGACTCCGGAGAGCCGCACGCGACGGTGTGGGAGCCGAACGGCGCCTACATCCCGAAGACGACCACCGGCGACAAGCTGACCGCGGCGAAGAAGCTCGTGGCGTTCATCAACTCGCCCACCGGCTGCGACCTGCAGAACAAGGTCGGAACGCCGGGCGGCCCCTTCGCGACGAGCGCCTGCACGGTCGCCGACAACGCCCCGGCTCTGGTCAAGGATGTCCTCAAGTACCAGGAGGACAAGAAGACCGGCCTGGCGCTGGAGTTCCTGTCTCCGATCAAGGGCCCGAACCTGGAGAAGATCCTGATCCAGGTGGGCTCCGGCATCTCCACCGCCCAGCAGGGCGCCGCCCTGTACGACCAGGACGTCAAGGCCCAGGCCCAGCAGCTGGGAATCAAGGGCTGGTGAGCCCCGTCCGGACCGGCGACCCGCGTCGCCGGTCCGGGCGGCCACCGGCACGAAGCACCACCACCGGCGAACAGAAGACTCGACGAGGAGCAGACACATGTCGACGGCCACCCCGGCGACCGCAGTGCAAGCGGCCGACATCATCGCGGAGGGCAGGAGCCCCGGAGCGGCGAAACCGCGACGATCCCGCATCCGATCCGCGTACCCGACCTGGTTCTTCATCCCGGCGCTCGCGCTCTACGTCGTGTTCTTCGCCATCCCGACGCTGTTCTCGTTCTACTTCTCGCTCACCCGCTGGACGCTGTTCGACTCGCAGTTCATCGGGTTCGAGAACTACGTGCAGTTCTTCCAGGACCCCCAGCTCTACACGAGCTTCATCCACACGTTCGTCTACGCGGTGCTGACCTCCGGCGCGAAGGTGGTGATCGGCTTCCTGCTCGCCCTGCTGCTGACCGGGCCGATCGTGGGGCGGGGCTACCTGCGGGCGGTCGTCTTCTTCCCGGTGCTGCTGTCGACCATCGGCGTCGGCATCCTCTGGAAGTCGCTGCTCGACCCCTTCCACGGCATGGTGAACGCCGTGCTCGGCTTCTTCGGCCTCCCGCAGCCGGGCTGGTTCACCGACCCCAACCTGGCCCTGTACTCCATCGCCGGCGTCGACATCTGGAAGGGCATCGGCATCGCCACCCTGATCTTCATGGCCGGCATCGTCGCCATCCCGAACGAGTACTTCGAGGCGGCCAGGATGGACGGCGCCTCCAGCTGGCGGATCCTGCGCGAGATCACGATCCCGCTCAGCCGGGGCGCCGTCGCGACGGTCATCATCCTGTCGCTCATCGGCGGGCTGCGCTCGTTCGACATCATCTGGGCCACCACCGGCGGCGGCCCCGGGTTCACCAGCGACGTGCTCGCGTCGGTGATCTACAAGCAGTACCAGGCCGGGTTCTACGGTCTCTCGACCGCCGGCAACGTCATCCTCTTCCTCGTCGTGACGGTGATCATGGTCCCGCTCTCGTACGTCCTGAACAGAAAGCAGGTGGAGCTGTGAAGCAGGCTCGCATCCGCTCGTGGAGCGTCGGCGTCATCGCCATCCTGGTCTCCGCCGTCGTCTTCCTCGTCCCGCTGGTGTTCGTCGTGCTGCAGGCGTCGAAGTCGCCGGAGGACGCCTCCACCCTCGCCTTCAGCTGGCCGAAGGAGTGGCAGTTCTTCCCCAACCTCATCGCGGTCCTGGAGAGCAACGACGGTCTGATCTGGCGGGCGTTCCTCAACTCGTTCGTGCTGACCGTCGGATCGGTCGCCCTGCTGGTGATCCTGTCGGCGATGGCCGGCTACGTGCTCGCCCGCAAGCGCAGCAAGTGGGGGCCAGTCGTGAACTTCTTCGTCCTCGCCGGGCTGATCGTGCCGCCGGCCGTGGTCCCGACCATTTGGGTGCTGCAGGGGACCGGGCTGTACAAGACCATGCCGGGCATGATCCTCATCGAGACGACCTTCGGGCTGTCGTTCTGCATCCTGCTCTTCCGGGCCTTCTTCAACACCGTTCCGAAGGAGCTGGACGAAGCGGCGGTGCTCGACGGCGCCGGTCGGGTGCGGCTGTTCTTCCAGGTGATCCTGCCGCTGCTGCGCCCGGTGATCGTGACCGTGATCGTCGTGCAGTCGGTCTTCGTCTTCAACGACTTCCAGGGTCCGCTGTACTTCCTCCCGGGCTCGGACAACGCGACCGTGCAGACCACGCTCTACACGTTCTCCGGCCAGAACCTGAGCTTCTACAACCTGCTGTTCATGGACATCCTGCTCATCACCATCCCGCCGCTCGTCGCCTACATCTTCTTCAACCGGCAGATCATCGCGGGCATCACGAGCGGGGCGGTGAAGGGCTGAGATGACCGTCCACGACGACACCACGACCGCGCACGAGACCACCCACGAAACCGGAGCACAGACGACGATGAACTGGCACGCCCGCATGATCGCCCCCGCCCAGGAGCTCGACTCCGCCCCTCTGCTGCGCAGGGAGTTCCGCCTCGACGAGGGCCACGGCGCCCTCACCCGCGCGACGCTCACCCTGACCGCGCAGGGCGTCGTCGAGGCCTGGCTGAACGGCCGGCCGGTGTCGGAGGACCTCCTCACGCCCGGCTGGAGCGCCTACGAGTGGAGGCTGCGCTACGCGACCTACGACGTCACCGAGCTGGTCGACCCGACCAGCGTGCTCGGGATCGCGCTCGGCCGCGGCTGGTTCGGCGGGCGGCTCGGCTGGACCGGCGGCGACGCCTGGTACGGCTCCGACCTCGGCGCGTTCGCCCAGCTGGAGCTGGAGTTCGCCGACGGCACGACCCAGCTGGTCGTCACTGACGAGGACTGGTCCGCCGGCCCGAGCGCGATCCTGGCGAACGACCTGTACGACGGCGAGACGATCGACGCCCGCCGCCGCGACGACTCCTGGAGCCGGCCCGGATTCGCGGGCGACGGCTGGGCGGGCGTGCGCGCCGTGGAGTTCGACACCTCCCGCCTGACCCCCTACATCGGACCGGCCGTCACCCGCTGGGCAGCGCTGCCCGTGCAGGAGATCACGACCTCGCCCTCCGGTGCGACGCTGGTGGACTTCGGCCAGAACCTGGTGGGCTGGATCAAGGTCCGCGTCCAGGGGCCGGCCGGCACCGAGGTCGTGATCCGTCACGCCGAGGTGCTGGAGCACGGAGAGCTCGGCGTGCGCCCGCTGCGGTCGGCGAAGGCGACCGACCGTTACATCCTGAGCGGCGGCGTGGACGAGTTCGAGCCGACGTTCACCTTCCACGGCTTCCGCTACGCCGAGATCACCGGATGGCCGGGCGAGCTGCGTCCGGAGGACCTGACCGCGATCGCGATCGGCTCGGAGCTGACCCGCATCGGAGAGTTCCGCACCTCCGACCCGCTGCTGAACCAGTTCCACGAGAACGTCGTCTGGGGCATGCGCGGCAACTTCGTCGACGTCCCGACGGACTGCCCGCAGCGCGACGAGCGGCTCGGCTGGACCGGCGACATCGCCGCGTTCGCCCCGACCGCGGCGTTCCTCTACGACGTCGACGCGTTCCTCTCCGACTGGCTGGTCGACCTCGACCTGGAGCAGCGACACAACGACGGCATCGTGGGCTTCGTCATCCCGGACGTGCTCAAGTACATGCCGCACCCGGCGGACTTCGGCAAGCCGGACAGCACGGCGATCTGGAGCGACGCCGCGGTCTGGGTGCCGTGGGATCTGTACCAGGCGTACGGCGACACCGCGGTGCTGGAGCGGCAGTTCGACTCGATGGCGTCGCATGTCCGCCGGGTGAAGTCGCTGCTGTCGCCCTCCGGCGTGTGGGACGGCAACTTCCAGTTCGGCGACTGGCTCGACCCCGACGCCCCGCCGGAGAACCCGGCGAAGGCCAAGGCCGACACCGGCGTCGTGGCGACGGCGTGCGCGTACTGGTCGGCGAAGATCGTGTCCGACACGGCGGGCGTGCTCGGCCGTTCCGCGGAGCAGGCCGAGTTCGCGGCCCACGCCGAGGCTCTGCGCGAGGCCTTCGCCCGGGAGTACGTGGACGGCGGGGTCGTGAAGAGCGACTGCACGACCGTCTACGCGCTGGCCATCGTGTTCGGGCTGCTCTCGGCCTCCGACGAGGCGGTGGCGGGCGACCGTCTCGCGGAGCTGGCCGCGGAGGCGGGCTACCGCATCTCCACCGGCTTCGCGGGAACGCCGTTCATCGCCGACGCGCTCACCCGCACCGGGCACACCGACGTCGCCTACCGACTCCTGCTGGAGAGGGAGTGCCCCTCGTGGCTGTACCCGGTGACCATGGGCGCGACCACGGTGTGGGAGCGCTGGGACTCGATGCTGCCGGACGGCACCATCAACCCGGGCGAGATGACGAGCTTCAACCACTACGCCCTCGGCGCCGTCGCCGACTGGATGCACCGCGTCGTCGGCGGTCTGGCGGCGCTCGAGCCCGGCTACGCCCGCGTGCTGGTCGCTCCGCAGCCGGGCGGCGGCCTCACCGAGGCGGAGACCTCCCTCGAGACGCCGCACGGCCGCGTGTCCGTGCGCTGGACGCTCGACGGGGAGACCTTCACCGTCGAGGCGGAGCTGCCGGAGGGCGTCGACGGCGTCCTGCGGCTGCCCGACGGGCAGGAGCGGGCGATCGGCGCGGGGCGGGTCACCGCCACGGCCGAGCTGCCGGCCGCCGCCGTGGCCGTGCGCTGAACAGGCACCACCGATCCACCGCTGGAGAGAAAGCGAATCCCATGAGCCTCACTGACCGCATCCGTTCGGAGCTCGCGCTGCAGGCGATCGAGCTGCCGAGTTGGGCGTTCGGCAACTCGGGCACCCGGTTTCGGGTGTTCGGCACCCCCGGCACGGCCCGGAACCCGTTCGAGAAGGTCTCGGACGCCGCGCAGGTGCACAAGCACACCGGCCTGGCGCCGACGGTCGCGCTGCACATCCCGTGGGATCGCGTCGAGAACTACGGCGACCTGCGCAAGCACGCGGAGGACAACGGCGTGCGGTTGGGCACGGTGAACTCGAACACGTTCCAGGACGACGACTACAAGTTCGGATCGGTGACGCATTCGGACGACCGGATCCGGCAGAAGGCGATCGACCACCACTTCGAGTGCATCGATGTGATGAACGAGACTGGGTCTCGGGACCTGAAGATCTGGCTGGCGGATGGCACCAATTACCCGGGGCAGGACTCGATGCGTGCCCGGCAGGACCGGCTCGCCGACTCCCTGCAGAAGATCTACGAGCGGATCGGCGAGGGCCAGCGGCTGGTGCTGGAGTACAAGTTCTTCGAGCCGGCGTTCTATCACACGGATGTTCCGGACTGGGGCACCAGCTACGTGCAGACGGCGGCCCTGGGCGACCGGGCGGTGGTGTGCCTGGACACCGGCCACCACGCGCCGGGCACGAACATCGAGTTCATCGTGATGCAGCTGCTGCGGCTCGGGAAGCTCGGCTCGTTCGACTTCAACAGCCGGTTCTACGCCGACGACGACCTGATCGTGGGCGCGGCCGACCCGTTCCAGCTGTTCCGGATCGTGTTCGAGGTGATCCAGGGCGGCGGCTACGGCAACCCGGAGGTCGCGTTCATGCTCGACCAGTGCCACAACCTGGAGGCGAAGATCCCGGGCCAGATCCGCTCGGTGCTGAATGTGCAGGAGGCGACAGCGAAGGCGCTGCTGGTCGACACCGCGGCGCTGGAAGCGGCGCAGCGCGCGAACGACGTGCTCGCGGCCAACGCGGTGTTCATGGACGCCTTCAACACCGACGTGCGCGCCGACCTGGCCGCCTGGCGGGAGTCGCGCGGGCTGCCGGCCGACCCGATGGCCGCCTACAAGACCAGCGGCTACCAGGAGACGATCGAGGCCGAGCGCGTGGGCGGCGTCCCAGCCGGGTGGGGAGCGTGACCATGACGAACGAGACCGCCTCCACCAATGAGACCGTGGCGGCGCTGATCGCCCGCTCGAACCGGCTGGGATCCGACCCCGCGAACACCAACTACGCCGGCGGCAACACCTCCGCCAAGGGCGTCGAGACCGACCCGGTCACCGGCGAGCCGGTCGAGCTGCTCTGGGTGAAGGGGTCCGGGGGAGATCTCGGAACCCTCACCGCGCAGGGCCTCGCCGTGCTGCGCCTGGACCGCCTCCGCGCGCTGCGGGACGTGTACCCCGGCGTCGAGCGCGAGGACGAGATGGTCGCCGCGTTCGACTACACCCTGCACGGCAAGGGCGGCGCGGCGCCGTCGATCGACACCGCCATGCACGGGCTGGTGGATGCCGCCCACATCGACCACCTTCACCCCGACTCCGGCATCGCGATCGCGACCGCCGCCGACGGGGAACGCCTGACGGCGGAGATCTTCGGCGGTCGCGTGGTCTGGGTGCCGTGGCGGCGTCCGGGGTTCCAGCTGGGCCTCGACATCGCGCGCGTGAAGGAGGCCAACCCGGATGCGATCGGCGCCATCCTGGGCGGCCACGGCATCACCGCGTGGGGCGCCACCAGCGAGGAGGCGGAGGCCAACTCGCTGTGGATCATCCGGACCGCCGCCGACTACATCGCCGAGCACGGCCGTCCCGATCCCTTCGGCGCCCGGATCGCCGCGAACGAGCCGCTGGACCCGGCCGAGCGCCGGGCGAAGGCCGCCGCGCTCGCGCCGACCCTGCGCGGGCTGGCGTCGACCGACAAGCCGCAGGTCGGATCGTTCACCGACGCGGAGGTCGTGCTCGACTTCCTCGCCTCGGAGGAGCACGCGCGGCTGGGCGCCCTCGGCACCTCCTGCCCTGACCACTTTCTGCGCACCAAGGTGAAGCCGCTCATCCTCGACCTGCCGGCCGACGCCTCGATCGAGGATTCGATCGCCCGGCTGAAGGAGCTGCACGAGCAGTACCGCGCCGACTACACGGCGTACTACGAGCGGCACGCGACGCCCGACTCGCCGGCCATGCGCGGCGCCGACCCGGCGATCGTGCTGATCCCGGGCGTCGGCATGTTCTCCTACGGCAAGGACAAGCAGACCGCACGGGTGGCCGGCGAGTTCTACGTCAACGCGATCAACGTGATGCGCGGCGCTGAGGCGCTGTCGTCGTACGCGCCGATCCCGGAGTCGGAGAAGTTCCGGATCGAGTACTGGGCGCTGGAGGAGGCGAAGCTGCAGCGGATGCCCGCGCCGAAGTCGCACGCCGGCCGCATCGCCCTCGTGACCGGTGCCGCCTCGGGGATCGGCAAGGCGATCGCGACCCGGCTCGCGGCCGAGGGCGCGTGCGTCGTCATCGCCGACCTCGACCGGGAGAAGGCGCAGGCCGCCGCGGCGGAGCTCGGCGGCACGGATGTCGCGATCGGCGTGGCGGCGAACGTCACGAGCGAGTCCGACATC
The DNA here is from genome assembly GCA_003367665.1 of Leifsonia sp. ku-ls. Lineage (GTDB taxonomy): Bacteria > Actinomycetota > Actinomycetes > Actinomycetales > Microbacteriaceae > Leifsonia. The sequence continues at coordinate 317,802 of QKXI01000004.1, forward strand.
CAGGCGGCCATCCAGGAGGCGCTGCTGCAGTTCGGCGGCCTCGACCTGATCGTGAACAACGCCGGCCTCTCGATCTCGAAGCCGCTGCTGGAGACGACAGAGGGGGACTGGGACCTGCAGCACGACGTCATGGCGAAGGGCTCGTTCCTGGTCTCCAAGGCGGCCGCCGCGGTGCTCATCGAGCAGGGGCTGGGTGGCGACATCGTCTACATCTCCTCGAAGAACTCGGTGTTCGCGGGCCCGAACAACATCGCCTACTCGGCGACGAAGGCCGACCAGGCGCACCAGGTGCGGCTGCTCGCGGCCGAGCTCGGCGAGTACGGCGTCAAGGTCAACGGCATCAACCCCGACGGGGTCGTGCGCGGCTCCGGCATCTTCGCCGGCGGCTGGGGCGCCAAGCGCGCCGCGGTCTACGGCGTTCCGGAGGAGGAGCTGGGCGCGTACTACGCGCAACGCACCCTGCTCAAGCGCGAGGTGCTGCCGGAGAACGTCGCCAACGCGGTCGCCGTGCTCACGTCGGCCGACCTCGACCACACCACTGGCCTCCACATCCCGGTCGACGCGGGGGTCGCTGCCGCGTTCCTGCGATGAGCGCGGGAACGGTCGCCGCGGTCGATCTGGGGGCGACGAGCGGTCGGGTGATGCACGCCAGGGTCGGCCCGGGGACGTTGGAGCTGACGGAGGCGGCGCGGTTCCCGAACACGCCCGTGCGGGTGTGGGAGGGGGATCGTGCGGCCCTGCACTGGGACCTCACCGGCCTCTACGCGAATGTCGTCGACGGGCTGGCGGCGGTGGCGCGCACCGACCCGGCGCTGCGCAGCATCGGCGTCGACGCCTGGGCGGTCGACTACGGCCTGCTTCGCGGCGGACGTCTGGTGCGGGAGCCGTACCACTACCGCGACGAGCGCAGCGGGCGCGGCGTGGCGCTGGTGGACAGCGCCGTGCCGCCGGAGCTGCTGTACCGCGAGGGCGGCCTGCAGTTCCTGCCGTTCAACTCGCTGTACCAGCTGGCCGTGGACGCGGCCGACGGCTCCCTCGGCGGCGCCGACCGTTTCCTGCTGATCCCCGACCTGATCGCCTACTGGCTGACCGGCGCCGAGCACGCCGAGCGCACCAACGCGTCCACCACGGGCCTGCTCACCGCCGACGGCGCCTGGAACGACGCGCTGATCGCGCGGCTCGGCCTGCCGCGGTCGGTGTTCGCGACCCTGATCGACGCGGGGACGACCGTCGGCGGTGTGCTTCCCGCGCTCGCGCACGACCTCCCGTTCGCCGGCGGCGGCCCGGCGGTGACCGCGGTCGGGTCGCACGACACGGCGTCCGCGGTGGTGGCCGTGCCGATGGACGCCTCCCGTGCCGCCTACATCTCGTGCGGCACCTGGGGCCTGGTCGGGGTCGAGCTCGAGCACCGGATCGTGTCGGAGGAGGGCCGGGCGGCCAACTTCACCAACGAGGGCGGGGTGGACGGTCGCATCCGGTACCTCCACAACGTCATGGGGCTGTGGCTGCTCAGCGAGTCGATCCGGGAGTGGCAGCGGCGCGGTCTGCACGTCGACCTGGCCGGGCTCCTGGCCGAGGCGGCCGAGCTGCCGCGACCGGCCGACGTGTTCGACCCGGAGGACCCGCGCTTCCTCCCCCCGGGTGATCTGCCGTCGCGCATCGTCGAATGGTTCGACGAGCGCGGGCTGCGCGCCCCGGCGTCCCCGGCCGGGATGGTGCGCGTCATCGTCGAGAGCCTGGCGGCCGCGTTCGCCTCCGCCGTGCAGGCGGCGGCGGTGCTGAGCGGCGTGCCGGTGGAGACGGTCCACATCGTCGGCGGGGGAGCGCGCAACGCCCTGCTCTGCCAGGCGATCGCCGACCGCAGCGGCCTGCCCGTGGTCGCCGGGCCGGTCGAGGCGACCGCGATCGGCAACGTGCTCGTGCAGGCGCGCGCCGCGGGCCTGGTCAGCGGCGATCTGGAATCGCTGCGCGGCCTGGTCGCCCGCACCACCCCGAACGTCCGCTACACCCCCGTGAGGATTCCCGTCCATGGTTGATCGTCAGTTTCCGCGCCCGGCGGAGTTGCTGGAGTTGATGCGGTTCAAGAAGCCGGAGCTGAATCTGAAGAAGCGTCGGTTGGAGTCGGCGTTGACGATCGAGGACCTGGCGCGGATCGCGAAGCGGCGCACGCCGAAGGCCGCGTTCGACTACACCGAGGGCGCCGCCGAAGGCGA
>QKXI01000030.1 GCA_003367665.1 Leifsonia sp. ku-ls
ACGCGTGATCAGCAAAAGCAGGGTAGATAATCACTCACTGAGTGACATCAACATCATGGCGTCTCAAGGCACCAAACGATCCTATGAACAGATGGAAACTGGTGGGGAACGCCAGAATGCTACTGAGATCAGGGCATCTGTTGGAAGAATGGTTAGCGGCATTGGGAGATTCTACATACAGATGTGTACAGAACTCAAACTCAGTGACAATGAAGGGAGGCTGATTCAGAACAGTATAACAATAGAGAGAATGGTACTCTCTGCATTTGATGAAAGAAGGAACAGATACCTGGAAGAGCACCCCAGTGCAGGAAAGGACCCTAAGAAAACTGGAGGTCCAATTTACAGGAGAAGAGACGGAAAATGGGTGAGAGAGCTGATCCTGTATGACAAAGAGGAAATCAGGAGAATTTGGCGACAAGCGAACAATGGAGAGGATGCAACTGCTGGTCTTACCCATCTGATGATATGGCATTCCAACCTGAATGATGCTACCTATCAGAGAACGAGAGCTCTCGTGCGTACTGGAATGGATCCCCGGATGTGCTCTCTGATGCAAGGATCAACTCTCCCGAGGAGATCTGGAGCTGCAGGTGCAGCAGTGAAGGGGATAGGGACAATGGTGATGGAACTGATTCGGATGATAAAACGAGGGATCAACGACCGGAATTTCTGGAGAGGCGAAAATGGAAGAAGGACAAGAATTGCATATGAGAGAATGTGCAACATCCTCAAAGGGAAATTCCAAACAGCAGCACAAAGGGCAATGATGGATCAAGTGCGAGAGAGCAGAAATCCTGGGAATGCTGAAATAGAAGATCTCATTTTTCTGGCAAGGTCTGCACTCATCCTGAGAGGATCAGTGGCTCATAAATCCTGCTTGCCTGCTTGTGTGTACGGACTTGCAGTGGCTAGTGGATATGACTTTGAGAGAGAAGGGTACTCCTTGGTTGGAATAGATCCTTTCCGTCTGCTTCAAAACAGCCAGGTCTTTAGTCTCATTAGACCAAATGAGAACCCAGCACATAAGAGCCAACTAGTGTGGATGGCATGCCACTCTGCAGCGTTTGAGGACCTTAGGGTCTCAAGTTTCATTAGAGGGACAAGAATGGTCCCAAGAGGACAGCTATCCACTAGAGGGGTTCAA
>QKXI01000031.1 GCA_003367665.1 Leifsonia sp. ku-ls
ACGCGTGATCAGCAAAAGCAGGTAGATATTGAAAGATGAGTCTTCTAACCGAGGTCGAAACGTACGTTCTCTCTATCATTCCATCAGGCCCCCTCAAAGCCGAGATCGCACAGAGACTTGAGGATGTTTTTGCAGGGAAGAACGCAGATCTCGAGGCTCTCATGGAGTGGATAAAGACAAGACCAATCCTGTCACCTCTGACTAAGGGGATTTTAGGGTTTGTGTTCACGCTCACCGTGCCCAGTGAGCGAGGACTGCAGCGTAGACGGTTTGTCCAAAACGCCCTAAATGGGAATGGAGACCCAAACAACATGGACAAGGCGGTTAAATTATACAAGAAACTGAAGAGGGAAATGACATTTCATGGAGCAAAGGAAGTTGCACTCAGTTACTCAACTGGTGCGCTTGCCAGCTGCATGGGTCTCATATACAACAGAATGGGGACTGTGACCGCAGAAGGGGCTCTTGGACTAGTATGTGCCACTTGTGAGCAGATTGCTGACGCACAACATCGGTCCCACAGGCAGATGGCGACTACTACTAACCCACTAATTAGGCATGAGAATAGAATGGTACTAGCCAGCACTACGGCTAAGGCTATGGAGCAGATGGCTGGATCAAGTGAACAGGCAGCGGAAGCCATGGAAGTTGCAAGTCAGGCTAGGCAAATGGTGCAGGCTATGAGAACAGTTGGGACTCACCCTAACTCCAGTACAGGTCTAAAAGATGATCTTATTGAAAATTTGCAGGCCTACCAGAACCGGATGGGAGTGCAACTGCAGCGGTTCAAGTGAGCCTCTAGTCGTTGCAGCTAACATTATTGGGATATTGCACTTGATATTGTGGATTCTTGATCGTCTTTTCTTCAAATGCATTTATCGTCGTTTTAAATACGGTTTGAAAAGAGGGCCTTCTACGGAAGGAATGCCTGAGTCTATGAGGGAAGAATATCGGCAGGAACAGCAGAATGCTGTGGATGTTGACGATGGTCATTTTGTCAACATAGAGCTGAAGTAAAAAACTACCTTGTTTCTACTGATCACGCGT
>QKXI01000032.1 GCA_003367665.1 Leifsonia sp. ku-ls
ACGCGTGATCAGCAAAAGCAGGGTGACAAAAACATAATGGATTCCAATACTGTGTCAAGCTTCCAGGTAGACTGCTTTCTTTGGCATGTCCGCAAACGATTTGCAGACCAAGAAATGGGTGATGCCCCATTTCTAGACCGGCTTCGCCGAGATCAGAAGTCCCTGAGAGGAAGAAGCAGCACTCTTGGTCTGGACATCAGAACTGCCACGCGTGAAGGAAAGCATATAGTGGAGCGGATTTTAGAGGAAGAGTCAGATGAAGCATTTAAAATGAGTATTGCTTCAGTGCCAGCTCCACGCTATCTAACTGACATGACTCTTGAAGAAATGTCAAGAGATTGGTTAATGCTCATTCCCAAACAGAAAATAACAGGGTCCCTATGCATTAGAATGGACCAAGCAATAGTGGACAAAAACATCACATTGAAAGCAAATTTCAGTGTGATTTTCAATCGGCTTGAAGCCCTGATACTACTTAGAGCTTTTACGGAAGAAGGAGCAATTGTAGGCGAAATCTCACCATTACCTTCTCTTCCAGGACATACTGACAAGGATGTCAAAAATGCAATTGAGATCCTCATCGGAGGATTTGAATGGAATGATAACACAGTTCGAGTCTCTGAAACTCTACAGAGATTCGCTTGGAGAAGCAGCGATGAGGATGGGAGATCTCCACTCTCTACAAAGTAGAAACGGGAAATGGAGAGAACAGTTAAGCCAGAAGTTCGAAGAAATAAGATGGTTGATTGAAGAAGTACGACATAGATTAAAAATTACGGAGAATAGCTTTGAGCAAATAACTTTTATGCAAGCCTTACAACTATTGCTTGAAGTGGAGCAAGAGATAAGAACTTTCTCGTTTCAGCTTATTTAATGATAAAAAACACCCTTGTTTCTACTGATCACGCGT
>QKXI01000033.1 GCA_003367665.1 Leifsonia sp. ku-ls
ACGCGTGATCAGTAGAAACAAGGTYGTTTTTAAACAATTCGACATTAATTGATGGCCATCCGAATCCTTTTGGTCGCTGTCTGACTGTCAGTAAGTATGCTAGAGTCCCGTTTCCGTTTCATCACCAACACAACGTCTCCTTGCCCTATCAACACATTAGCCTTCTCTCCTTTCGCAAGATTGCTCAATTCGTTGATGCTCAATGCTGGCCCATATCTTTTGTCTTCTTTGCCCAGAATCAGAAATCCCCTCAATACCGCAGATTCCACTCCTGCTGTTCCCTCATCGGGGTCTTCCATCAATGCACCTGCATCCTTTCCAAGCACCGTAAGCCTCTTGGTTGCCTTGTTGTAGTTGAACACAGGAGAATTGCCTCTCACAACTATTCTCATTCCGGAACCCCTCACATTCACAGTTAGAGAAGAGAACTGCATCCTACTCTGCTCCGGCGGGGCTGCTGCAAATGGTAATAGCTTTATTATTTGGACAGTGTCAAATGTTCCCAGTACGTCACGCATCTGTTGGAATAGAACCCTCACGAACCCACTATATTGGCCTCTGGCAGCTTTAGGCACTAGGGATTGAAAGGGTTCAAATTCCATCTTATTGTATAGCATTGTAGGATCTTGGGACCATTGAATCTTTACATTTTCCCAATTTCTAATGATCCATTGATATGTGTTAACTAGCACTGATTCCGGACCATTGATCTCCCACATCATGGACGATGAATATGTTATAGTCAGCTTTTCTGTTCCCTGTGTTTCACTAACCTCTTCAGGAGACAGGAGTACGTTTCCCCTCTGGTCTCGGACCCTCAAGAAACGATCAATACTCAC
>QKXI01000035.1 GCA_003367665.1 Leifsonia sp. ku-ls
AGCAGGTCGCCGACGGTGCCGCCGGTGGCCGACAGGGACGCGAACTCCAGTTTCGGGGTGGTCAGGAAGTCGTACCACCACCACGGTCGGGGGATCGCGTTCAGGATCGTGGAAAGGGTCAGCTGGGGTGGGATGGAGAACCCGTTGCGCTTATCCCGCAGCCTTGCTCCCGCGACCGGGGTGTCCACGGTGAAGAACAGGGTGTCGAACCCTGCCGCCGCGGCCCGCTCCACCAGCCCGTAACTGATCTCCTTCTGCCGCATCACATACAACTGGAACCAGTTCCGGCCGTGCGGGTTCGCCGCCTTCACCCCCTCGATCGAGGTCGTGCCCAACGTGGACAGGGTGAACGGGATCCCCGCGGCGCCGGCCGCGCCGGCCCCCGCGGTCTCGCCCTCGGTCTGCATCAACCGGGTGAACCCGGTCGGCGCGATCCCGAACGGCAACGCCGAGCGCCCACCCCAGATCTCACACGAGGGGTCCACCGTCGACACGTCGTTCAGGATCGAGGGATGGAACTCCACATCCTGAAACGCCTGCCGCGCCCTGGCCAGGGACAGCTCGCCTTCGGCGGCGCCCTCGGTGTAGTCGAACGCGGCCTTCGGCGTGCGCCGCTTCGCGATCCGCGCCAGGTCCTCGATCGTCAACGCCGACTCCAACCGACGCTTCTTCAGATTCAGCTCCGGCTTCTTGAACCGCATCAACTCCA